>NZ_VTUZ01000021.1 GCF_008369935.1 Paraburkholderia panacisoli
ACAGGACCGTGAAACGACTCTACGCCGATGATAGTGCGGATTGCCCGTGTGAAAGTAGGTAATCGTCAGGCTCCCCAGCAGTGAACAGAAACCCCACCCCCAAAAGGTGGGGTTTCTGCGTTTACGGAAGTGCTGAGATCACTATATAAGTGAGAACCTTGGGTTTGGGACGGTCAAGCAAGTCTTGACAACAAGCGGTTGTTCCCCCATAATCATCAGTTCTCTACGGAGGGGTGCCCGAGTGGCTAAAGGGGGCAGACTGTAAATCTGTTGGCTTACGCCTACGTTGGTTCGAATCCAACCTCCTCCACCATATATAAGTTGTAGCAGTTGTTGGGAATCCATGAATTCTTGCGGGTGTAGCTCAATGGTAGAGCAGAAGCCTTCCAAGCTTACGACGAGGGTTCGATTCCCTTCACCCGCTCCAGCAACGCAGAAGTAGCGCCCATGTGGCTCAGTGGTAGAGCACTCCCTTGGTAAGGGAGAGGTCGGCAGTTCGATCCTGCCCATGGGCACCAGAAGTACTCGGTGATTGTTTGCGCCCGGCGCAACGTACGGAAAAATCCTCTTAGGAGTCGAAAATGGCCAAGGGTAAGTTTGAGCGGACCAAGCCGCACGTGAACGTCGGCACGATCGGTCACGTTGACCACGGCAAGACCACGCTGACGGCAGCGATCACGACGGTTCTGACGCAGAAGTTTGGCGGCGAAGCGAAGGCATACGACCAGATCGACGCGGCGCCGGAAGAAAAGGCGCGTGGTATCACGATCAACACGGCACACGTCGAGTACGAAACGGCGAACCGCCACTACGCACACGTCGACTGCCCGGGCCACGCTGACTATGTGAAGAACATGATCACGGGCGCGGCGCAGATGGACGGCGCGATCCTGGTGTGCTCGGCAGCAGACGGCCCGATGCCGCAAACGCGTGAGCACATCCTGCTGGCGCGCCAGGTTGGCGTTCCGTACATCATCGTGTTCCTGAACAAGTGCGACATGGTGGACGACGCCGAGCTGCTGGAGCTGGTCGAGATGGAAGTTCGCGAACTTCTGTCGAAGTACGACTTCCCGGGCGACGACACGCCCATCATCAAGGGTTCGGCCAAGCTGGCGCTGGAAGGCGACAAGGGCGAGCTGGGCGAAGTGGCGATCATGAACCTGGCCGACGCGCTGGACACGTACATCCCGACGCCGGAGCGCGCCGTGGACGGTACGTTCCTGATGCCGGTGGAAGACGTGTTCTCGATCTCGGGTCGTGGCACGGTGGTGACGGGTCGCGTTGAGCGCGGCGTCGTCAAGGTCGGCGAAGAAATCGAAATCGTCGGTATCAAGCCGACGGTGAAGACGACCTGCACGGGCGTGGAAATGTTCCGCAAGCTGCTCGACCAGGGTCAGGCAGGCGACAACGTCGGTATCCTGTTGCGCGGCACGAAGCGTGAAGACGTGGAGCGTGGCCAGGTTCTGGCGAAGCCGGGTTCGATCAACCCGCACACGCACTTCACGGCTGAAGTGTACGTGCTGAGCAAGGACGAAGGTGGCCGTCACACGCCGTTCTTCAACAACTATCGTCCGCAGTTCTACTTCCGTACGACGGACGTGACGGGCTCGATCGAGTTGCCGAAGGACAAGGAAATGGTCATGCCGGGCGACAACGTGTCGATCACGGTGAAGCTGATTAACCCGATCGCGATGGAAGAAGGTCTGCGTTTCGCAATCCGCGAAGGCGGCCGTACGGTCGGCGCAGGTGTGGTTGCCAAGATTCTCGAGTAACGCCAGATAGTTCTCGTTAATCGGTAGTTTCGGGGTTGGCGGTGTGTCGTCAACCCTAAATGGTTTAGGGGCATAGCTCAACTGGCAGAGCGTCGGTCTCCAAAACCGAAGGTTGGGGGTTCGATTCCCTCTGCCCCTGCCAACTCTTGCGTCGTATGTGGCGCTTCGTTAAGGTGTTATGGCGAATCCTTCCGTCGAAACTGTAAATACATCCGGCGACAAGTTGATACTCGTTGCAGGCGTATTGTTGGTCTTGGCCGGGTTTGTGGGGTTCTTCTGGCTCAATGGCCAGGAATGGTACATCCGCGGAGCTGCCTTGGCTGTTGGTGCAATCGCGGGTGTTGCAGTCGGTCTTCTCTCTGCGCCTGGCAAGGGTTTCATCGCTTTCGCCAAAGACTCGTACAAAGAAGTCCGTAAGGTTGTTTGGCCTACTCGCAAAGAGGCTACCCAGACCACGCTCGTAGTGTTCGGCTTCGTGTTTGTTATGGCGATCTTTCTGTGGGTTAGTGATAAATCCATCGAATGGGCGATTTTCTCGGCGATTCTGGGTTGGAAATGATATGAGCGATACTCCGGCATCCCCGAGCGGCAAACGTTGGTACGTGGTGCACGCCTACTCCGGCATGGAGAAGAGCGTGCAACGTGCGCTTCAGGAGCGCATCGAGCGTGCTGGCATGCAAGATCAGTTTGGTCAAATCCTCGTTCCGACTGAAGAAGTGGTCGAGGTAAAAGGCGGTCATAAATCGGTGACCGAACGTCGCTTTTTCCCAGGCTACGTGCTTGTGGAAATGGAAATGACGGACGAAACGTGGCATCTCGTGAAGAACACGGCCAAGGTGACGGGCTTCGTTGGCGGTGCACGTAATCGCCCGAGCCCGATTTCCCCGCGGGAAGTCGAGAAAATCATGTCGCAAATGCAGGAAGGCGTGGAGAAGCCGCGCCCGAAGACCCTGTTTGAAGTAGGCGAGATGGTGCGGGTGAAGGACGGTCCATTCACGGATTTCAATGGCAGCGTCGAAGAAGTGAATTACGAAAAGTCGCGCGTCCGTGTTTCCGTTACAATTTTCGGCCGCGCAACGCCGGTCGAACTGGAATTCGGCCAAGTCGAAAAGTTGTAATCCAAAATTCTACGGGGCGCACCAACTGGTGCGTTCCGTATTTCGCGCTTACGGTCCGCGTAATGGCCGTTGAGGAGCGTCAGTAACCAATTTCCGGCGAACGCGCGCTACTACTCACTGAGCGTTCGCATGTACCCGTGTGACGTTCCAAAGAGGTTTTCCACATGGCAAAGAAAATCATCGGCTTTATCAAGCTGCAGATTCCTGCAGGTAAAGCCAACCCGTCGCCGCCGGTCGGTCCGGCGCTGGGCCAGCGCGGCCTGAACATCATGGAGTTCTGCAAGGCGTTCAACGCGCAGACTCAAGCACTGGAACCGGGTCTGCCGATTCCAGTCGTGATCACCGCGTTTGCTGACAAGAGCTTCACGTTTGTCCTGAAGACGCCGCCGGCTACGGTCCTGATCAAGAAGGCAGCGAAGATCGACAAGGGTTCGAGCAAGCCGCATACCGACAAGGTCGGCAAGATCACCCGCGCTCAAGCTGAAGACATCGCCAAGACCAAGATGCCCGATCTGACGGCAGCTGATCTGGACGCAGCGGTTCGTACGATTGCTGGTAGTGCCCGCTCGATGGGCATCACCGTGGAGGGCGTGTAAATGGCTAAGCTTTCGAAGCGTCTGCAAGCATTTGCAGCCAAAGTTGATCGTCAGAAGCTGTACCCGATCGATGACGCTCTGTCGCTCGTGAAGGAATGCGCAAGCGCGAAGTTTGACGAATCGATCGACGTCGCAGTGCAACTCGGCATCGACGCGAAGAAGTCGGACCAAGTAGTTCGTGGCTCGGTCGTGCTGCCGGCTGGTACCGGCAAGTCGGTCCGCGTCGCAGTGTTCGCGCAAGGCGAAAAGGCCGAGCAAGCTCGCGCAGCTGGCGCAGAAGTCGTCGGTATGGAAGACCTGGCTGAGCAGGTCAAGGCTGGCAAGCTGGACTTCGACATCGTGATTGCTTCGCCGGACACAATGCGCGTAGTCGGTACGCTGGGTCAGATCCTCGGCCCGCGCGGCCTGATGCCGAACCCGAAGGTCGGCACGGTTACGCCGGACGTCGCGACTGCAGTGAAGAACGCCAAGGCTGGTCAGGTGCAATTCCGTGTCGACAAGGCCGGTATCATCCACGCGACCATCGGCCGTGCTTCGTTCGAGCCGACGGCTCTGCGTAGCAACCTGAACGCTCTCGTCGAAGCGCTGCAAAAGGCAAAGCCGGCAACGAGCAAGGGTGTCTACCTGCGCAAAGTTGCGGTGTCGAGCACGATGGGTGTTGGCGTTCGCGTCGACCAGGCATCGATCGCAGCACAGTAAAAATTCATCGCCTCGACGAGCGTCGGGGCGGTTTTATGGGCTTTGGGCGGTTGCGAGGTGGCAGTTTGGATCGCGCAACCGGTTGTCAAAGACCGTTGGCGGGCACGCAGCAGGTAGGCGAGTCCTTAATGTAAAGCCAACGCAGATGGCGAACCCGAAAAGGTTTTGTAGTGATGAAACCGTTGGATGTCCGCAGTGATGTGGGCCTCGGACGGTCGAAATACTCCTGACTGGTCGGACGCCGTTATTGAACGCGGTACACAAGGCGCACGCTGCGTGTATCGAATCTGGAGGTTAACCGTGCCACTCAACAAAGAAAGCAAGCAGGCCGTCGTCGCTGAGGTTGCCGCGCAAGTCGCGAAAGCCCAGACCGTGGTTCTGGCTGAGTATCGTGGGATCACGGTTGGCGATCTGACCAAGCTGCGCGCGAAAGCGCGTGAGCAACAGGTTTACCTTCGCGTGTTGAAGAACACGCTGGCGCGCCGCGCTGTCGAAGGTACCCCGTTCGCTCCGCTGGCAGAGCAGATGACTGGCCCCCTGATCTACGGCATCTCGGAAGATGCAATTGCTGCTGCTAAGGTCGTCAATGACTTCAGCAAGAGCAATGACAAGTTGGTCATCAAGGCTGGCTCCTACGAAGGCAACGTGATGGACAAGGCAGGCGTGCAAGCGCTGGCCAACATCCCGAGCCGCGAGGAACTGCTCTCCAAGCTGTTGTTCGTTATGCAAGCTCCTGTTTCCGGCTTTGCGCGCGCTTTGGCCGCGCTGGCGGAAAAGAAGCAGGGCGAAGAGTCCGCTGCTTAACGTTCTTCAGCCGAGCGTAATTGATCGCTAGCTGTATCCGAATTCAATTTAGGAGTATTTCAAATGGCAATCGCAAAAGAAGACATCCTCGAAGCCGTAGGCTCGATGTCGGTTCTGGAACTGAACGAGCTGGTTAAGGCGTTCGAAGAAAAGTTTGGCGTGTCGGCAGCTGCTGTTGCAGTGGCAGGCCCGGCAGGCGGCGGCGCTGCCGCTGCTGCTGAAGAGCAAACCGAATTCACGGTCAACCTGACGGAAGTCGGCGCGAACAAGGTTTCGGTCATTAAGGCTGTTCGTGAACTGACGGGTCTCGGCCTGAAGGAAGCGAAGGACCTGGTCGACGGTGCACCGAAGCCTGTTAAGGAAGCGGTACCGAAGGCTGCTGCTGAAGAAGCCAAGAAGAAGCTGGAAGAAGCCGGCGCGAAGGCTGAAATCAAGTAAGTTTCAGCGCGCTGTGCGAAGGCTGGCGGTTTTGCACCGCCGGCCTTTTTGTGCTTTGTGGGAGCCGCGTTTATGCCGGGCTGTTTCGGCAAAAACGACTCCCAGAAGCCAAAGAAAACCGCCATCGGCAACATTGACCGGCGTTTCTCTTTGTCTTCTGAAGCGACTGCAGAAGGCAAGTTTGGTCGGGTAGCGGGCAACACAGGCATCCGCTGCCGTCAGCCAGCGGTTGGTAGAGGCCAACCACCAAGCTTCTAGGCTCGTTCAAGCCATCGGACGGCCATCGGGTCTCAGTCGGTGAACACTCGGGTTGTCTCATCTAGGTATCCTGCCTCGACAACAATGCCCGCCGTGATTCGGAGATCGTATGCAATATTCCTTCACCGAGAAGAAGCGTATTCGCAAGAGTTTTGCGAAGCGCCCCATCGTTCACCAAGTACCTTTCCTGCTGGCTACCCAGCTTGAATCATTCAGCACGTTTCTGCAAGCAGACACGTCGTCTACGCAACGTAAGCCGGAAGGCCTGCAAGCTGCGTTTACCTCCGTTTTCCCGATTGTTTCGCATAACGGGTTCGCTCGTCTAGAGTTCGTCAGCTACATGCTGTCGCCGCCGGCATTCAACATCAAGGAATGTCAGCAGCGTGGTTTGACGTACTGCTCGGCGCTGCGCGCGAAAGTGCGTCTGGTGCTGCTCGACAAGGAATCGCCGAGCAAGCCGGTCGTCAAGGAAGTGAAGGAACAGGAAGTGTACATGGGCGAAATTCCGCTCATGACGCCGACCGGTTCGTTCGTCATCAACGGCACTGAACGTGTGATCGTTTCGCAGCTGCACCGTTCGCCGGGCGTGTTCTTCGAGCACGACAAGGGCAAGACGCACAGCTCGGGCAAGCTGCTGTTCTCGGCACGTATCATTCCTTACCGCGGTTCGTGGCTCGACTTCGAGTTCGACCCGAAGGACGTGCTGTACTTCCGCGTCGACCGTCGCCGCAAGATGCCGGTCACGATTCTGCTGAAGGCAATCGGCCTCACGCCGGAACAGATCCTCGCAAACTTCTTCGTGTTCGACAATTTCACGCTGATGCCGGAAGGCGCACAGATGGAATTCGTGCCGGAGCGTCTGCGTGGTGAAGTCGCGCGTTTCGACATCACGGACCGTGATGGCAACGTGATCGTCCAGAAGGACAAGCGGATCAACGCGAAGCACATTCGCGACCTCGACAACGCGAAAACCAAGTTCATCTCAGTCCCGGAAGACTATTTGCTCGGCCGCGTGCTGGCGAAGAACGTCGTCGACGGCGACACCGGTGAAGTCATTGCCAACGCGAACGACGAAATCACCGAAACCGTCCTCGAGAAGCTGCGCGAAGCGAAGATCAAAGACATCCAGACGCTCTACACGAACGATCTGGATCAAGGTCCGTACATCTCGTCGACGCTGCGTATCGACGAAACCGCGGACAAGATGGCCGCTCGCATCGCGATCTACCGCATGATGCGTCCGGGCGAACCGCCGACCGAAGAAGCGGTCGAGGCGCTGTTCAACCGTCTGTTCTACAGCGAAGACGCATACGACCTGTCCAAGGTGGGTCGTATGAAGTTCAATCGTCGCGTGGGTCGCGACGAGATCGTCGGACCGATGACGCTGCAAGACGACGACATCCTCGCAACGATCAAGATTCTGGTCGAACTGCGTAACGGCAAGGGCGAAGTGGACGATATCGACCACTTGGGCAATCGCCGTGTGCGTTGCGTCGGCGAACTGGCGGAAAACCAGTTCCGCGCCGGTCTCGTGCGTGTCGAACGTGCTGTGAAGGAACGCCTCGGCCAGGCCGAAAGCGAAAACCTGATGCCGCACGACCTGATCAACTCGAAGCCGATTTCGTCGGCGATTCGCGAGTTCTTCGGTTCGTCGCAGCTGTCGCAGTTCATGGACCAAACGAACCCGCTGTCGGAAATCACCCACAAGCGCCGCGTGTCGGCACTTGGCCCGGGCGGTTTGACGCGTGAGCGCGCCGGCTTTGAAGTCCGCGACGTGCACCCGACTCACTACGGTCGTGTGTGCCCGATTGAAACGCCGGAAGGTCCGAACATCGGCCTGATCAACTCGCTCGCACTGTACGCGCACCTGAACGAATACGGCTTCCTCGAAACGCCGTATCGCAAGGTCGTGGACAGCAAGGTGACCGATCAGATCGACTACCTGTCGGCGATCGAAGAAGGTCGTTACGTGATCGCTCAGGCGAACGCGGCGGTCGCTGCCGACGGCTCGCTGACCGACGAACTGGTGTCGTCGCGTGAAGCTGGCGAAACGCTGATGGTCACGCCGGACCGCATCCAGTACATGGACGTGGCGCCGTCGCAGATCGTGTCGGTGGCTGCCTCGCTGATTCCGTTCCTCGAGCACGATGACGCGAACCGCGCGTTGATGGGTTCGAACATGCAGCGTCAGGCTGTGCCGTGTCTGCGCCCTGAAAAGGCCGTGGTCGGTACGGGTATCGAGCGCACGGTGGCGGTCGACTCGGGTACGACGGTTCAGGCGTTCCGCGGCGGTGTCGTGGATTACGTGGACGCAGGCCGTATCGTGATTCGCGTGAACGACGACGAAGCGGTTGCGGGCGAAGTCGGTGTCGACATCTACAACCTGATCAAGTACACGCGCTCGAACCAGAACACGAACATCAACCAGCGTCCGATCGTGAAGATGGGCGACAAGGTTGCGCGCGGCGACGTGCTGGCTGACGGCGCATCGACCGATCTGGGCGAACTCGCGCTCGGCCAGAACATGCTGATCGCGTTCATGCCGTGGAACGGCTACAACTTCGAAGACTCGATTTTGATCTCGGAGAAGGTAGTTGCTGACGACCGCTACACGTCGATCCACATCGAAGAACTGAACGTCGTGGCTCGTGACACGAAGCTCGGACCGGAAGAAATCACGCGCGACATTTCGAATCTCGCGGAAGTACAGCTCGGCCGTCTCGACGAGTCGGGCATCGTGTACATCGGCGCGGAAGTCGAAGCGGGCGACGTGCTCGTGGGCAAGGTCACGCCGAAGGGCGAAACCCAGCTCACGCCGGAAGAAAAGCTGCTGCGCGCGATCTTCGGCGAGAAGGCCTCGGACGTGAAGGACACGTCGCTGCGCGTGCCCTCGGGCATGAGCGGCACGGTCATCGACGTGCAAGTGTTCACGCGTGAAGGCATTCAGCGCGACAAGCGCGCGCAACAGATCATCGACGATGAACTGAAGCGCTATCGCCTCGACCTGAACGACCAGCTGCGCATCGTGGAAGGCGACGCGTTCCAGCGTCTCGCACGTATGCTCGACGGCAAGGTCGCGAACGGCGGTCCGAAGAAGCTCGCGAAGGGTACGAAGATCGAACAGGCTTACCTGGAAGATCTGGACCACTACCACTGGTTCGACATCCGCCTCGCGGACGAAGAAGCAGCGGCACAGCTCGAAGCGATCAAGAACTCGATCGAAGAGAAGCGTCACCAGTTCGATCTGGCGTTCGAAGAAAAGCGCAAGAAGCTCACGCAGGGCGACGAACTGCCGCCGGGCGTGCTGAAGATGGTCAAGGTGTATCTGGCAGTCAAGCGCCGTCTGCAACCTGGCGACAAGATGGCTGGCCGTCACGGTAACAAGGGTGTGGTGTCGAAGATCGTTCCGATCGAAGACATGCCGTATATGGCCGATGGCCGTCCGGCTGACGTCGTTCTGAACCCGCTCGGCGTGCCGTCGCGGATGAACGTGGGTCAGGTTCTCGAAGTGCATCTGGGTTGGGCCGCGAAGGGTCTGGGCTGGCGTATCGGCGAAATGCTGCAGCGTCAGGCGAAGATCGAAGAACTGCGCGAATTCCTGACGAAGATCTACAACGAGTCGGGCCGTGCCGAAGAGCTGGACAGCTTCACTGACGACGAAATCGTCGAACTGGCGAAGAACCTGCGCGAAGGCGTGCCGTTCGCCACGCCGGTGTTCGACGGTGCGACGGAAGAAGAAATGTCGCGCGCGCTGGATCTGGCATTCCCGGACGACATCGCGAAGAACCTCGGCATGACGCCGTCGAAGAATCAGGTGCGTCTGTACGACGGCCGCACGGGCGAGATGTTCGAACGTACGGTGACGGTCGGCTACATGCACTACCTGAAGCTGCACCACCTGGTCGACGACAAGATGCACGCGCGTTCTACGGGCCCGTACTCGCTCGTGACGCAGCAGCCGTTGGGCGGTAAGGCGCAGTTCGGTGGCCAGCGTTTCGGTGAAATGGAAGTGTGGGCGCTCGAAGCGTACGGCGCATCGTACGTGCTGCAGGAAATGCTGACGGTGAAGTCGGACGACGTGACGGGCCGGACCAAGGTGTACGAGAACCTAGTCAAGGGCGATCACGTGATCGATGCAGGCATGCCGGAATCCTTCAACGTGTTGGTGAAGGAAATCCGCTCGCTGGGTATCGACATCGACCTCGACCGCAACTAATCGGACTACTGGAGAGAAGCGATGAAAGCTTTGCTCGATCTATTCAAGCAAGTCCAACAACCTGAAGTTTTTGACGCGATCAAGATCGGTCTGGCCTCGCCGGACAAGATCCGTTCGTGGTCTTTCGGTGAAGTGAAGAAGCCGGAAACCATCAACTACCGGACGTTCAAGCCGGAACGCGATGGCCTGTTCTGCGCGAAGATTTTTGGTCCGATCAAGGACTACGAATGCCTTTGCGGCAAGTACAAGCGCCTGAAGCACCGTGGCGTGATCTGCGAGAAGTGCGGGGTCGAAGTGACGCTGGCGAAGGTGCGTCGCGAACGGATGGGCCACATCGAACTGGCCTCGCCGGTTGCGCACATCTGGTTCCTGAAGTCGCTGCCGTCGCGTCTGGGCATGGTGCTCGACATGACGCTGCGCGACATCGAACGCGTGCTGTACTTCGAAGCATATGTGGTGATCGATCCGGGCATGACGCCGCTGAAAGCGCGGCAGATCATGACCGAAGAGGATTACTACAACAAGGTCGAAGAGTACGGTGACGAATTCCGTGCCGAGATGGGCGCGGAAGGCGTTCGCGAGCTGCTGCGCGCGATCAACATCGACGAACAGGTCGAGATGCTGCGCACCGAACTCAAGAACACGGGCTCGGAAGCGAAGATCAAGAAGTACGCGAAGCGCCTGAAGGTGCTCGAGGCTTTCCAACGCTCGGGCATCAAGCCCGACTGGATGGTGCTCGAAGTGCTGCCGGTGCTGCCGCCGGAACTGCGTCCGCTCGTGCCGCTGGATGGCGGCCGCTTCGCGACGTCGGACCTGAACGACCTGTATCGCCGCGTGATCAACCGTAACAACCGGTTGAAGCGTCTGCTCGAACTGAAGGCGCCTGAAATTATCGTCCGCAACGAAAAGCGGATGCTGCAGGAAGCCGTCGATTCGCTGCTCGATAACGGCCGTCGCGGTAAGGCGATGACCGGTGCGAACAAGCGTCCGCTGAAGTCGCTCGCTGACATGATCAAGGGTAAGGGCGGTCGTTTCCGTCAGAACCTGTTGGGTAAGCGCGTGGACTACTCGGGCCGTTCGGTGATCGTGGTCGGCCCGACGCTCAAGCTGCATCAGTGCGGTCTGCCGAAGCTGATGGCGCTCGAACTGTTCAAACCGTTCATCTTCAACAAGCTGGAAGTGATGGGTGTGGCTACCACCATCAAGGCTGCGAAGAAGGAAGTCGAGAACCAGACGCCGGTGGTGTGGGACATCCTCGAAGAGGTGATCCGCGAGCATCCGGTCATGCTGAACCGTGCGCCGACGCTGCACCGTCTTGGCATTCAGGCTTTCGAGCCGGTGCTGATCGAAGGTAAGGCGATCCAGCTGCACCCGCTCGTTTGCGCGGCGTTCAACGCCGACTTCGACGGTGACCAGATGGCTGTTCACGTGCCGCTGTCGCTGGAAGCGCAGATGGAAGCGCGCACGCTGATGCTGGCGTCGAACAACGTGCTGTTCCCGGCCAACGGCGATCCGTCGATCGTGCCGTCGCAGGATATCGTGCTCGGTTTGTACTATGCGACCCGCGAGGCAGTGAACGGCAAGGGCGAAGGCCTGACGTTCACGGGCGTTTCGGAAGCGCTGCGAGCCTACGAGAACAAGGAAGTCGAGCTCGCCTCGCGCGTCAACGTGCGGATCACCGAAATGGTCCACAACGAAGACACGTCGGAAGGTGCGCCGGCATTCGTGCCGAAGATCACCCTGTACGCGACGACCGTCGGCCGCGCAATCCTGTCGGAAATTCTGCCGCCGGGCCTGCCGTTCTCGGTGCTGAACAAGCCGCTGAAGAAGAAGGAAATCTCGCGTCTGATCAACACCGCATTCCGCAAGTGCGGTCTGCGCGAAACGGTGATTTTCGCCGACCAGTTGATGCAATCGGGCTTCCGTCTGGCAACGCGCGCTGGCATCTCGATCTGCGTGGACGACATGCTCGTGCCGCCGCAGAAGGAAGTCATCGTCGGCGACGCCGCGAAGAAGGTGAAGGAATACGACCGTCAGTACATGTCCGGTCTCGTCACCGCGCAGGAACGCTACAACAACGTGGTTGACATCTGGTCGGCGACGTCGGAAGCGGTCGGCAAGGCGATGATGGAGCAGCTCTCGACGGAACCGGTAACGGACCGCGACGGCAACGAAACGCGTCAGGAATCGTTCAACTCGATTTACATGATGGCGGACTCGGGTGCGCGTGGTTCCGCGGTTCAGATTCGTCAGCTGGCCGGTATGCGTGGCCTGATGGCGAAGCCGGACGGCTCGATCATCGAGACGCCGATTACGGCGAACTTCCGCGAAGGCCTGAACGTGTTGCAGTACTTCATCTCGACCCACGGTGCACGTAAGGGTCTGGCTGATACGGCACTGAAGACGGCGAACTCGGGTTACCTGACGCGACGTCTGGTCGACGTGACGCAGGATCTGGTGGTGGTCGAGGACGATTGCGGTACGTCCAACGGCGTCGCCATGAAGGCGTTGGTCGAAGGCGGTGAAGTCGTCGAAGCTCTGCGTGACCGTATTCTCGGTCGCGTGGCGGTGGCTGACGTCGTTAATCCGGAATCGCAGGAAACGCTGTACGAATCGGGCTCCTTGCTCGACGAAGACGCGGTCGAAGAAATCGAACGCCTCGGCATCGACGAAGTGCGCGTGCGTACGCCGCTCACGTGCGAAACGCGTTACGGTCTGTGCGCAGCCTGCTATGGCCGCGACCTGGGCCGTGGCTCGCTGGTGAACGTCGGTGAGGCAGTCGGTGTGATCGCTGCTCAGTCGATCGGTGAACCGGGCACGCAGCTCACGATGCGTACGTTCCACATCGGTGGTGCGGCGTCGCGTGCGGCAGTGGCTTCGTCGGTTGAAGCTAAGTCGAACGGTACGGTGCGTTTCACGGCGACCATGCGTTACGTCACCAACGCGAAGGGCGAGCAGATCGTCATCTCGCGGTCGGGCGAAGCGATGATCACCGACGACCACGGCCGCGAGCGCGAACGTCACAAGGTGCCGTACGGCGCGACGCTGTTGCAACTGGACGGCGCGCAGATCAAGGCCGGCACGCAACTGGCGACGTGGGATCCGATGACGCGTCCGATCATCACCGAATACGGTGGCACGGTGAAGTTCGAAAACGTCGAGGAAGGCGTGACCGTGGCGAAGCAGATCGACGATGTGACCGGTCTGTCGACGCTGGTCGTGATCGACGTGAAGCGTCGCGGTTCGCAAGCTTCGAAGACGGTGCGTCCGCAGGTCAAGCTGCTCGATGCGAACGGCGAAGAAGTCAAGATCCCGAACACCGAGCATTCGGTGCAGATCGGCTTCCAGGTCGGGGCTCTGATCACCGTGAAGGACGGTCAGCAAGTGCAGGTCGGTGAAGTGCTCGCACGTATCCCGACTGAATCGCAGAAGACGCGTGACATTACCGGCGGTCTGCCGCGTGTGGCGGAACTGTTCGAAGCACGTTCGCCGAAGGACGCAGGTATCCTGGCGGAAGTCACGGGTACGACGTCGTTCGGTAAGGACACGAAGGGCAAGCAGCGTCTCGTTATCACGGACCTCGAGGGCAACCAGCACGAGTTCCTGATCGCGAAGGAAAAGCAGGTTCTGGTGCACGATGGTCAAGTCGTCAACAAGGGCGAAATGATCGTCGACGGGCCGGCGGATCCGCACGACATCCTGCGTTTGCAGGGCGTCGAAGCGCTGTCGCGTTACATCGTGGACGAAGTGCAGGACGTGTACCGTCTGCAAGGCGTGAAGATCAACGACAAGCACATCGAAGTGATTGTTCGTCAGATGCTGCGCCGCGTGCAGATTACGGACAACGGCGATACGCGTTTCATCCCGGGCGAACAGGTCGAGCGGTCGGATATGCTCGACGAAAACGACCGTATGATCGCGGAAGACAAGCGTCCGGCAACGTACGAAAACGTGTTGCTCGGTATCACGAAGGCGTCGCTGTCGACCGATTCGTTCATCTCCGCGGCGTCGTTCCAGGAAACGACCCGCGTGTTGACCGAAGCGGCGATCATGGGCAAGCGCGATGACCTGCGTGGTCTGAAGGAAAACGTGATTGTCGGCCGTCTGATTCCGGCCGGTACGGGTCTCGCGTTCCACAAGGCACGCAAGAGCAAGGAACTGTCCGACCGCGAGCGTTTCGATCAGATCGCAGCGGAAGAGTCGTTCGAATTCGGTACGCCGGAAACCCCGGCCGCCGAACAGCAGCACTCAGGCGAGTAAGTCCCGGCGGCGCAAGCCGCTTGGGGCGCTAGCCAGCGAAGCCGCTCAGTTTCGACTGAGCGGCTTTTTTTATGCGCCTCTTTCTTGCGCGACTTTGCGGATTCTTAGGCCGGATGGCTAACGTTGTCGTAAAGCGCGGGCGCAGCACGAATGCGTTGGTAAAATTCGTGTCACCGGCTTTTGGCTGCTTCTCTCAAATTCATGTCCCGTCCGCTCCAGATCCTCAACGAAGTCTTCGGCTATCCCGCATTCCGAGGGCAGCAGGGCGAAATTGTCGAGCACGTCGCCGGCGGCGGCGATTGCCTCGTGCTGATGCCGACGGGCGGCGGCAAGTCGTTGTGCTATCAGATTCCGTCACTGGTGCGGCGCGAAGGGGGCTTCGGCACCGGCATCGTCGTGTCGCCGCTGATCGCGCTGATGCAGGATCAGGTGGCCGCGCTCACCGAAGTCGGCGTGCGCGCGGCGTATCTGAACTCCACGCTGTCGAGCGCGGAGGCGATGGCCACCGAGCGGGCGCTGCGCGAGGGCGAGATCGACCTGCTTTATGTGGCGCCGGAACGTCTGATGACGCCGCGTTTCCAGGAGTTGCTGGAGCGCACGCGCATCGGCTTGTTCGCGATCGACGAGGCGCATTGCGTGTCGCAATGGGGGCACGATTTCCGGCCCGAATATATTCAACTGTCGGTGCTGCATGAGCGCTTTCCGAACGTGCCGCGCATCGCACTTACCGCTACCGCGGACGCGATCACGCGCGACGAAATCATCCATCGCCTGGCGCTTGATGACGCACGAATCTTCGTGTCGAGCTTCGACCGGCCGAACATCCGCTATCGCATCGCCGAAAAGGACAATGCGCGCGCGCAGTTGCTGGACTTCATTCGCGCCGAGCATTCGCGGCCGGACGGCACCACCGACGCCGGTGTCGTCTATTGCCTGTCGCGCCGCAAGGTGGAAGAAACCGCGGAGTGGCTTAAAGAAAAGGGGATGCGCGCGCTGCCGTATCACGCCGGCATGGAGTTCGAGATTCGCCAGAAACATCAGGAGATGTTCCAGCGCGAAGAGGGCATCGTGATGTGCGCGACCATCGCGTTCGGCATGGGCATCGACAAACCCGACGTGCGCTTTGTCGCTCACCTCGACTTGCCGAAGAGCGTCGAAGGCTACTACCAGGAAACCGGCCGTGCCGGCCGCGACGGCATGCCGGCGAACGCATGGATGGCCTACGGTCTCGGCGACGTCGTGCAGCAGCGCAAGATGATCGACGAGTCCGATGCCGACGACGCCCATAAGCGCGTCCAGACCAGCAAACTCGACGCGCTGCTCGGCCTGTGCGAGGCAGCGACTTGCCGGCGCGTTCGGCTGCTCGGCTATTTCGGCGAACCCAGCAAGCCGTGCGGCAACTGCGACAACTGTCTCGAACCGCCGGCAACCTGGGACGCGACGCGCGAGGCTCAAATGGCGCTGTCCTGTGTGTTCCGCGCGCAGCGGGCAAGCGGTTTCAACTTCGGCGCCGGCCATCTGATCGACATTCTGCGCGGCAATCGCAGTGAGAAGATCATGCAGCGCGGTCACGAGAAGCTGACCACGTTCGGCATCGGCGCGACGCTCGGAGAGCCGGAGTGGCGCGCGGTGTTTCGCCAGTTGGTGGCGTTCGGCTATTTGACGGTCGACCACGAAGGCTTTGGCTCACTCGTGCTGACCGAAGCGAGCAAGCCGGTGCTCAAAGGCGAGCAGAACGTGACGATGCGCCGCTACGTGAAGCCGACCCGCACCCGGCAATCGTCCGGCCGCACCAGCGAGCGCGCTGATCCGACAATCGGTATGGGGCCACGCGAACGGGCCCGCTGGGAGCGTCTGCGTGCCTGGCGCACCGAAACGGCGAAGAGCGACGGCGTGCCGGCCTACGTCATCTTCCACGATGCGACGCTGGCGGAAATTGCCCGCAATGGCCCCGATTCCATTGAGGATTTGCGCGGCATTCCGGGCATGGGCGCCCGTAAACTCGACCGTTTCGGCGACGAATTGCTGGAAGTGGTCGCTGCGGACTGAGCATTCCGGAAGTGCCGGGGAAGGTCGGCAGGGGTGCGAAACATCGCAAGCTGTTGACTCCCTTAGCATTTTCGGAATATTATGCTAGGTTCCGGTTCTTGGAATGCATGCGAGTGAATCCAATTCACGTACTTGCAACCCATCCGGAAGTTCGATGCGCAATGTTTCTGCTTTGCCCGGAAACAGATGCGTCGATTTTGTTCAATTTCAGGAATAAACAATGCCAACCATCAATCAACTGGTTCGCAAAGGCCGCGCGTCGGAAACGACGAAGAGCAAGAGCCCGGCTTTGCAGGACTGCCCCCAGCGTCGCGGCGTGTGCACCCGTGTGTACACCACGACGCCGAAGAAGCCGAACTCGGCACTCCGTAAGGTCGCAAAGGTGCGCCTGACGAACGGCTTCGAAGTCATTTCGTACATCGGTGGTGAAGGCCACAACCTGCAGGAACACTCGGTCGTGCTGATTCGCGGCGGCCGTGTGAAGGACTTGCCGGGTGTGCGTTACCACATGGTTCGCGGCTCGCTGGATACCCAGGGCGTCAAGGATCGTAAGCAGGCTCGCTCGAAGTACGGTGCGAAGCGTGCCAAGGCTGGCAAGTAATTAGCCGGTCAGTAGTTTCAGGTCGCCTGCAAAGGCGGTAATAGCGGTGGTGCCGGAATCGCCGGTGCTGTCGAGTAAGTGGTCACCCGACCAGGCTGGTAAGTCTTGAAGATGAATCGGGTTAGTTGGTGGCCGCGGGGCTAAAGTTAGCTCCAACTGAAAAGGTAAAGGAAGAAACATGCCGCGTCGTCGCGAAGTCCCCAAGCGGGAAGTGTTGCCGGATCCGAAGTTCGGTAACGTTGATGTAGCTAAGTTCATGAACGTGCTGATGCTCTCCGGCAAGAAGTCGGTTGCCGAGCGTATCGTGTACGGCGCTTTCGAACAGATCCAGACCAAGGGTGGCAAGGACCCGCTGGAAGTGTTCACGGTAGCGCTCAACAACGTCAAGCCGGTGGTCGAAGTGAAGAGCCGCCGCGTTGGTGGTGCGAACTATCAGGTTCCGGTCGAAGTGCGCCCGTCGCGTCGTATGGCATTGGCGATGCGTTGGCTGCGTGAAGCCGCGAAGAAGCGCAGCGAGAAGTCGATGGCCCTGCGTCTGGCAGGTGAACTCTCCGAAGCGGCCGAAGGCCGTGGCGGCGCAATGAAGAAGCGCGACGAAGTTCACCGGATGGCAGAAGCCAACAAGGCGTTCTCGCACTTCCGTTTCTAAGCTTCCCGAACCCGGGTTTAGCGGAGAAAACGGAAAGAAATTCCGGGCGGGTGCGCTTACAAAGCGCCTCGCCCGTTTGTGTTACAGCGCGATGGGTATTTTCTCGCATCGCGTCATCCCAATAGAGGATCAAAGTGGCTCGCAAGACACCTATCGAGCGCTACCGTAACATCGGTATTAGCGCTCACATCGACGCCGGCAAAACGACGACGACCGAGCGCATCCTGTTCTACACCGGCGTGAACCACAAGATTGGCGAAGTTCACGACGGCGCTGCCACCATGGACTGGATGGAGCAGGAGCAGGAACGCGGTATCACGATCACGTCCGCTGCTACCACGGCGTTCTGGAAAGGCATGGCCGGCGACCGCGCTGAGCACCGCATCAACATCATCGACACCCCGGGCCACGTCGACTTCACGATTGAAGTCGAGCGCTCGATGCGCGTGCTCGACGGCGCGTGCATGGTGTACTGTGCTGTGGGCGGCGTGCAGCCCCAGTCGGAAACCGTGTGGCGTCAGGCTAACAAGTACAAGGTTCCCCGCCTCGCGTTCATCAACAAGATGGACCGTACCGGCGCGAACTTCTTCAAGGTCTATGACCAGCTCAAGCTGCGTCTGAAGGCAAACCCGGTTCCGGTCGTGGTGCCTATCGGCGCTGAAGAAAACTTCACGGGTGTCGTCGATCTGCTGAAGATGAAGGCGATCATTTGGGACGACGCGTCTCAAGGCACGAAGTTCTCGTACGAAGAAATCCCGGCGGAACTGCTTGCCTCGTGCAACGAGTGGCGCGAAAAGATGGTCGAGGCGGCTGCTGAGTCGAGCGAAGACCTGATGAACAAGTACCTGGAAGAGGGCGAGCTCTCTGAAGCGGAAATCGTCAAGGGTCTGCGCGATCGTACGATCGCTTGCGAAATCCAGCCGATGCTGTGCGGCACCGCGTTCAAGAACAAGGGCGTGCAACGGATGCTGGACGCCGTGCTCGACTTCCTGCCGTCGCCGATCGACATCCCGCCGGTTACCGGCGAGCTGGAAAACGGCGAGCAAGGTGAGCGCCGCGCTGCTGACGACGAAAAATTCTCGGCACTGGCTTTCAAGATCATGACCGACCCGTTCGTCGGCCAGCTGATCTTCTTCCGCGTGTACTCTGGCGTTGTGAATTCGGGCGACACCGTGCTGAACGCGACCAAGGACAAGAAGGAACGTCTGGGTCGTATTCTGCAGATGCACGCGAACCAGCGCGAAGAAATCAAGGAAGTCCGCGCAGGCGACATCGCTGCTGCGGTCGGCCTGAAGGACGCAACGACTGGCGACACGCTGTGCGATCCGCAAAGCCCGATCGTGCTCGAACGCATGATTTTCCCGGAGCCGGTGATTTCGCAGGCTGTTGAGCCGAAGACGAAGCCTGACCAGGAAAAGATGGGTCTGGCGCTGAACCGTCTGGCACAGGAAGATCCGTCGTTCCGCGTTCAAACGGACGAAGAATCGGGTCAAACCATTATTTCGGGCATGGGCGAGCTCCATCTGGAAATTCTGGTTGACCGTATGAAGCGCGAATTCGGCGTGGAAGCGACCGTCGGCAAGCCGCAGGTTGCTTATCGCGAAACGATTCGCGGCAAGGCGGAAGACGTTGACGGCAAGTTCGTCAAGCAGTCGGGTGGTCGCGGCCAGTACGGTCACGCGGTCATCACGCTCGAGCCGAACGAGCAAGGCAAGGGCTACGAGTTCCTCGACGAGATCAAGGGCGGTGTGATTCCGCGTGAATACATCCCGGCAGTCGACAAGGGTATTCAGGAAACGCTGAAGGCTGGCGTACTGGCAGGTTTCCCGGTCGTTGACGTCAAGGTTCACCTGACGTTTGGTTCGTACCACGACGTCGACTCGAACGAAAATGCGTTCCGCATGGCCGGTTCAATGGCGTTCAAGGAAGCAATGCGTAAGGCTCAGCCGGTCATCCTCGAACCGATGATGGCCGTCGAAGTCGAAACGCCGGAAGACTACATGGGCAACGTGATGGGCGACCTGTCGGGTCGTCGCGGTATCGTTCAGGGCATGGACGATATGGTCGGCGGCGGCAAGATCGTTCGCGCCGAAGTGCCGCTGTCGGAAATGTTCGGTTACTCGACGTCGCTGCGTTCGCTGACCCAAGGTCGTGCAACGTACACGATGGAGTTCAAGCACTACTCCGAAGCACCGCGTAACGTGTCGGAAGCGATCATCAACGCCAAGTCGAAGTAATCGCGCGGCAAAGTCATTCAACGATTAACTTTTTGAAAGAAGAGAAACATGGCTAAAGGTAAATTCGAACGGACCAAGCCGCACGTGAACGTCGGCACGATCGGTCACGTTGACCACGGCAAGACCACGCTGACGGCAGCGATCACGACGGTTCTGACGCAGAAGTTCGGCGGTGAAGCGAAGGCATACGACCAGATCGACGCGGCGCCGGAAGAAAAGGCGCGTGGTATCACGATCAACACGGCGCACGTCGAGTACGAAACGGCGAACCGCCACTACGCACACGTCGACTGCCCGGGCCACGCTGACTATGTGAAGAACATGATCACGGGCGCGGCGCAGATGGACGGCGCGATCCTGGTGTGCTCGGCAGCAGACGGCCCGATGCCGCAAACGCGTGAGCACATCCTGCTGGCGCGCCAGGTTGGCGTTCCGTACATCATCGTGTTCCTGAACAAGTGCGACATGGTGGACGACGCCGAGCTGCTGGAGCTGGTCGAGATGGAAGTTCGCGAACTTCTGTCGAAGTACGACTTCCCGGGCGACGACACGCCCATCATCAAGGGTTCGGCCAAGCTGGCGCTGGAAGGCGACAAGGGCGAGCTGGGCGAAGTGGCGATCATGAACCTGGCCGACGCGCTGGACACGTACATCCCGACGCCGGAGCGCGCCGTGGACGGTACGTTCCTGATGCCGGTGGAAGACGTGTTCTCGATCTCGGGTCGTGGCACGGTGGTGACGGGTCGCGTTGAGCGCGGCGTCGTCAAGGTCGG
This sequence comes from Paraburkholderia panacisoli, assembly GCF_008369935.1. GTDB lineage: Bacteria > Pseudomonadota > Gammaproteobacteria > Burkholderiales > Burkholderiaceae > Paraburkholderia > Paraburkholderia panacisoli. The sequence goes on from NZ_VTUZ01000021.1 coordinate 20,471, forward strand.
CGAAGAAATCGAAATCGTCGGTATCAAGCCGACGGTGAAGACGACCTGCACGGGCGTGGAAATGTTCCGCAAGCTGCTCGACCAGGGTCAGGCAGGCGACAACGTCGGTATCCTGTTGCGCGGCACGAAGCGTGAAGACGTGGAGCGTGGCCAGGTTCTGGCGAAGCCGGGTTCGATCAACCCGCACACGCACTTCACGGCTGAAGTGTACGTGCTGAGCAAGGACGAAGGTGGCCGTCACACGCCGTTCTTCAACAACTATCGTCCGCAGTTCTACTTCCGTACGACGGACGTGACGGGCTCGATCGAGTTGCCGAAGGACAAGGAAATGGTCATGCCGGGCGACAACGTGTCGATCACGGTGAAGCTGATTAACCCGATCGCGATGGAAGAAGGTCTGCGTTTCGCAATCCGCGAAGGCGGCCGTACGGTTGGCGCAGGTGTTGTTGCCAAGATTCTCGAGTAAAATCGAGAATTGGACTTGCAGTAAGTGGTGCCCGGAGCCGGGCGCCGGCCCCGGCGGGCATCCGGCTCTACGTTCTTTTTCTATCTGGCGGCGCAATACCGCCTCGCTCTTTCCAAGGAATTGTCATGCAGAACCAGAAAATCCGCATTCGCCTGAAGGCTTTCGACTATCGCCTGATCGATCAATCGGCAGCTGAGATCGTCGATACGGCCAAGCGGACTGGCGCAATCGTTCGTGGTCCGGTGCCCCTGCCGACCCGGATTCAACGCTTCGACATCCTGCGTTCGCCGCACGTCAACAAGACGTCGCGCGATCAGCTCGAAATCCGTACGCACCAACGCCTGATGGACATCGTCGATCCGACGGACAAGACCGTCGACGCGCTGATGAAGCTCGATCTGCCGGCTGGCGTGGACGTTGAAATCAAGCTGCAGTAAGGCTTTCAAGGGTTGTCCGGGTCGCCGGACAACGCTAAGTCATTGATTGCTTGCGGAAAACGAAAAGCCTCGCTATAATGCAAGGCTTTTCGCGCATTTGCGCAAAAAAGTCGGTGTGCTGCAGCGTGATTTCACGCCAGAAACGGCACCGGCATTTTGTAAATTAGCCCCGACCAATCGCAGTCGGGAATGGAGAAAACGATGAGCCTTGGACTCGTAGGTCGCAAGGTTGGCATGACCCGTATCTTCACGGCAGAAGGGGATTCGATTCCCGTTACCGTGCTGGACGTGTCCGACAACCGCGTGACGCAGATCAAGACTGTTGAAACCGACGGCTACACGGCCGTGCAGGTTGCATTCGGTACGCGCCGTGCATCGCGCGTGACGAAGCCGTTGGCCGGTCATCTCGCCAAAGCCGGTGTTCAAGCCGGTGAAATCCTCAAAGAATTCCAGATCGATTCCGCCAAGGCTGCCGAGTTGTCGAACGGCACCGTGGTCGGTCCCGACCTGTTCGAAGTAGGCCAGAAGGTCGACGTGCAAGGCGTGTCGATCGGTAAGGGCTACGCCGGTACCATCAAGCGTTACAACTTTGCATCCGGCCGTGCATCGCACGGTAACTCGCGCTCGCACAACGTGCCGGGTTCGATCGGTATGGCGCAGGATCCGGGTCGTGTTTTCCCGGGTAAGCGCATGACCGGTCACATGGGTGACGAAACGGTAACGGTGCAAAACCTCGAAATCGCTCGTATCGACGCTGACCGCAAGCTGTTGCTGGTCAAGGGCGCCGTTCCGGGTGCGAAGGGTGGCAAGGTATTCGTTACGCCGGCCGTGAAGACGCGTGCCGTGAAAGGAGCGAAATAATGGAACTTAAGCTCCTGAATGCCAATGGTCAGGAAGGTGCAGGCGTTAGCGCGTCGGACGTCGTGTTCGGCCGCGATTACAACGAAGCCCTGATTCACCAGGTAGTGGTGGCGTATCAAGCGAATGCCCGTAGCGGCAACCGCGCGCAGAAGGATCGTGAGCAAGTCAAGCACACGACCAAGAAGCCGTGGCGCCAGAAGGGTACGGGCCGCGCCCGTGCCGGTATGTCGTCGAGCCCGTTGTGGCGCGGCGGTGGCCGGATCTTCCCGAATTCGCCGGAAGAAAACTTTTCGCACAAGGTCAACAAGAAGATGCATCGCGCAGGTCTCTGCTCGATCTTCTCGCAGCTGGCCCGCGAAGGCCGTATCTCGGTGGTCGACGAGCTGACGCTCGAAGCGCCGAAGACGAAGCTGCTGGCCGAAAAATTCAAGGCGATGGGTCTCGACTCCGTGCTGGTGATTACCGACACGGTTGACGAAAACCTGTACCTCGCGTCGCGCAACCTCGCCCATGTGGCGGTTGTCGAGCCGCGTTACGCCGACCCGCTGTCGCTGATCTACTTCAAGAAGATCCTGATCACGAAGGCTGCGGTCGCCCAGATCGAGGAGTTGCTGTCATGAGCGAGATTCGCAAGAACGATCATCGTTTGATGCAGGTCCTGCTCGCGCCGGTGATCTCCGAAAAGGCGACGCTGGTGGCCGACAAGAACGAGCAAGTTGTGTTCGAAGTCGCGCCCGATGCCACGAAGCAGGAAGTGAAAGCTGCAGTCGAGCTGCTGTTCAAGGTGGAAGTCAATTCCGTCAACGTGCTGGTCTCGAAGGGCAAAGCCAAGCGCTTTGGCCGCTTCATGGGCAAGCGCAAGGACGTGAAGAAGGCATACGTCTGCCTGAAGCCCGGCCAGGAAATCAACTTTGAAGCGGAGGCCAAGTAATCATGGCAATCGTTAAAGTTAAGCCGACTTCGCCGGGCCGCCGCGCGATGGTCAAGGTGGTCAACAAGGATCTGCATAAGGGCAAGCCGTTCGCAGCGCTGCTCGACTCGCAGTCCTCGACTGCCGGCCGTAACAACAACGGTCACATCACCACGCGTCACAAGGGTGGTGGTCATAAGCATCACTATCGTGTCGTCGATTTCCGTCGCACGAAGGATGGCATTCCGGCCAAGGTCGAACGTCTCGAGTACGATCCGAACCGTAGCGCGAACATCGCGCTGGTTCTGTACGCAGACGGCGAACGCCGTTACATCATCGCTCCGAAGGGTATTACCGTCGGTCAGCAACTGATGTCGGGTTCGGAAGCGCCGATCCGCGCAGGCAACACGCTGCCGATCCGCAACATTCCGGTCGGTACGACGATCCACTGCATCGAAATGCTGCCGGGCAAGGGCGCGCAAATGGCGCGTTCGGCTGGTACGTCGGCGATGTTGCTGGCTCGTGAAGGCATCTACGCACAGGTCCGCCTGCGCTCGGGTGAAATCCGCCGCGTTCACGTTGAGTGCCGCGCGACGATTGGTGAAGTTGGCAACGAAGAGCACAGCCTCCGTCAAATCGGTAAGGCTGGCGCGAACCGCTGGCGCGGTATCCGCCCGACGGTGCGTGGCGTTGCAATGAACCCGGTCGATCACCCGCACGGTGGTGGTGAAGGCAAGACGGCTGCAGGTCGCGATCCGGTGAGCCCGTGGGGCACGCCTGCTAAGGGTTATCGCACCCGCAGCAACAAGCGCACGACGAGCATGATCGTCCAGCGCCGTCACAAGCGTTAAGGAGTAGGCAATGGCACGTTCTGTAAAAAAAGGTCCGTTCTGCGACGCCCATTTGCTGAAGAAAGTTGAGGCGGCAGCAGCTTCGCGGGATAAGAAGCCGATCAAAACCTGGTCGCGTCGCTCGACGATCCTCCCGGATTTCATCGGTCTGACGATCGCCGTTCACAACGGCCGTCAACACGTTCCGGTGTACATCTCGGAAAACATGGTCGGCCACAAGCTTGGCGAGTTTGCATTGACCCGGACGTTCAAGGGTCACGCAGCCGACAAGAAGGCTAAGAAATAAGGGGCTCATGATGGAAGTGAAAGCAATTCATCGCGGTGCCCGCATCTCGGCGCAGAAAACGCGCCTTGTGGCTGACCAGATCCGCGGTTTGCCGGTCGACAAGGCGCTGAACGTTCTGACGTTCTCGCCGAAAAAGGCTGCGGGAATCGTGAAAAAGGTCGTGCTGTCGGCGATCGCGAATGCGGAGCATAACGAAGGCGCCGATATCGATGAGCTCAAGATCACGAGCATCTACATCGACAAGGCTGCGTCGCTCAAGCGTTTCACCGCTCGCGCAAAAGGCCGCGGTAACCGCATCGAGAAGCAATCCTGTCACATCACTGTGACGGTCGGGAATTAAGGGGTCATACGATGGGACAGAAAATTCATCCGACTGGCTTCCGTTTGGCCGTCAGCCGCAATTGGGCGTCGCGTTGGTACGCGAACAACAACAATTTCGCGGCGATGTTGCAGGAAGACATCGGTGTTCGTGAATACCTGAAGAAGAAGCTGAAGAACGCGTCCGTCGGCCGCGTTGTGATCGAGCGTCCCGCAAAGAACGCGCGCATCACGATTTTCAGCTCGCGTCCGGGTGTCGTGATCGGTAAGAAGGGTGAAGACATTGAACTGCTGAAGTCCGAGCTGCAAAAGCGCATGGGCGTTCCGGTTCACGTCAACATTGAAGAAATCCGCAAGCCGGAAACCGATGCGCAACTGATCGCTGATTCGATCACGCAACAGCTCGAGCGCCGGATCATGTTCCGCCGCGCGATGAAGCGTGCGATGCAAAACGCCATGCGTCTGGGTGCTCAAGGCATCAAGATCATGAGCGCCGGCCGCTTGAACGGTATCGAAATCGCCCGTACGGAATGGTATCGCGAAGGTCGCGTGCCGCTTCATACGCTGCGTGCGGATATCGACTACGCAACGTCGGAAGCAAAGACGACGTACGGCATCATCGGCGTGAAGGTGTGGGTCTACAAGGGCGACACGCTCGGCCGCAACGACGCACCGGTGGTTGAAGAAGTCGCCGAAGAAAAGCGTCCGCGCCGCAACGCACGTCCGGGTGGCGATCGTCGCCCGCGTCGCGATGGTGAAGGTGGTGGCCCGGCAGGTGCACGCCGCGGCGCTCCTCGTCGTGCTGGCGGTGCCGGCGGCGACGGGAAGACTGGAGAATAACGATGCTGCAACCGAAACGCAGAAAGTATCGCAAAGAGCAGAAGGGTCGTAACACCGGTATTGCTACCCGCGGCAACGCGGTGTCGTTCGGTGAGTTCGGCCTGAAGGCTGTCGGTCGTGGTCGCTTGACCGCGCGCCAGATTGAAGCGGCACGTCGTGCAATGACGCGTCACATCAAGCGTGGTGGCCGCATCTGGATCCGCATCTTCCCGGACAAGCCGATCTCGCACAAGCCGGCTGAAGTACGTATGGGTAACGGTAAGGGTAACCCTGAGTACTACGTCGCAGAGATTCAACCGGGCAAGATGCTGTACGAAATGGACGGCGTAACCGAAGAGCTGGCACGCGAAGCGTTCCGTCTGGCTGCAGCTAAGCTGCCGCTGAAGACGACGTTTATCGTGCGTCAGCTCGGCGCCTAAGGAGCAAATGATGAAGGCTTCCGAACTTCACCAGAAAGATCAGGCCGCGCTCAACAAGGAGCTGTCGGACCTGCTGAAGGCGCAATTCGGCCTGCGCATGCAACTCGCGACACAGCAGCTCACCAACACGAGCCAGCTGAAGAAGGTCCGTCGCGACATCGCACGTGTGCGGACCGTCCTGACTGAGAAGGCGAACCAGAAATGAACGATAGCGTAAAAACCTCGCTCAAGCGGACGCTGGTCGGCAAGGTCGTCAGCAACAAGATGGACAAGACGGTCACCGTGCTGGTCGAGCACCGCGTGAAGCACCCGATCTACGGCAAGTACGTTGTGCGTTCGAAGAAGTACCACGCGCACGACGATGCGAACACGTACAACGAGGGCGATCTCGTTGAAATCCAGGAAACGCGTCCGATTTCGAAGACGAAAGCTTGGGTTGTGGCTCGCCTGGTCGAGGCTGCTCGCGTCATCTGACGCCGCAAAGTTGTAGAAGTAATTGAAATCGCAGTAAGTTTCGCTTGCAAGACCGGGATTGTGTGATATGATCTCGGTCTTCCCTCTTTTATGGGAGCCCCGTCGCGGGCGAAGTTGGTGGGGGAAGCGGTTCGGGCGCCAGCCTGTTCCGAAGGATTCACCGGATTGCGATGGCGGGTTTCGTTTGCCGTCGCTGCTGTTCTAACCCAAGCAGCCGATTGGCTGACGGGACCAAGACTGACCGGGTACGCCATGGTGGTGTGACCGGATTAAGTTGGGAAAGATAAACCATGATCCAGACCGAAACTCGGCTTGAAGTGGCCGACAACACGGGTGCGCGTGAAGTCATGTGCATCAAGGTGCTCGGCGGCTCGAAGCGTCGTTATGCCAGCATTGGCGACATCATCAAGGTGACCGTCAAAGAAGCAACGCCGCGCGGGCGCGTGAAGAAGGGCGAAATTTATAACGCCGTGGTGGTTCGCACCGCCAAGGGCGTGCGCCGTCAGGACGGCTCGCTGATCAAGTTCGATGGCAACGCCGCTGTGTTGTTGAATGCGAAGCTCGAACCTATTGGCACCCGTATTTTCGGGCCTGTCACGCGCGAGTTGCGCAGCGAACGATTCATGAAGATCGTTTCGCTGGCACCTGAAGTGCTGTAAGGAGTCGCGATGAACAAGATTCGCAAAGGTGACGAAGTTATCGTCATCACCGGCAAAGATAAAGGCAAGCGCGGCGTCGTGCTGTCCGTAGGTGAGGGCAAGGTTGTTGTCGAGGGTATCAACCTCGTCAAGAAGCATGTCAAGCCGAACCCGATGAAGGGTACGACGGGCGGTGTGGAAGCCAAGACGATGCCGCTGCAAATTTCGAACGTCGCATTGGTCGACGCGAATGGCAAGGCGTCGCGTGTAGGCATCAAGGTCGAAGGAGACAAGAAGGTCCGTTTCCTTAAGACGACCGGTGCCGAGCTGAGCGCCTGACGCTGCGGAGTAAAAAAATGGCTCGTTTGCAAGAGTTTTACAAAGAAAAGGTTGTACCCGGCCTCATCGAGAAGTTCGGTTACAAGTCCGTGATGGAAGTGCCGCGTATCACCAAGATCACCCTGAACATGGGCCTTGGCGAAGCGATCGCTGACAAGAAGATCATCGAAAACGCCGTTGGCGACCTGACGAAGATCGCTGGCCAGAAGCCGGTGATCACGAAGGCACGCAAGGCAATCGCTGGCTTCAAGATCCGTCAGGGCTATCCGATCGGTGCAATGGTCACGTTGCGTGGTCAGGCAATGTACGAATTTCTGGACCGTTTCGTGACGGTTGCGCTCCCCCGTGTGCGCGACTTCCGTGGCGTGTCGGGTCGTGCGTTCGACGGTCGCGGCAACTACAACATCGGTGTGAAAGAGCAGATCATTTTCCCCGAAATCGACTACGACAAGATCGACGCACTGCGTGGGCTGAACATCAGCATCACGACGACTGCGAAGACCGACGACGAAGCAAAGGCTCTGCTCGCCAGCTTCAAGTTCCCGTTCAGAAACTGAGGTTACCGTGGCTAAACTGGCACTGATCGAACGTGAAAAGAAGCGTGCTCGCCTCGCTGCTAAATACGCTCCCAAGCGTGCAGAGTTGAAGGCGATCATTGGCGATATGAGCAAGTCGGACGAAGAGCATTACGCAGCACGTCTGGAACTGCAACAACTGCCGCGCAACTCTAACCCGACCCGTAAGCGCAACCGCTGCGCAATTACTGGTCGTCCGCGCGGTACGTTCCGTAAATTCGGGCTGGCGCGTAACAAGATTCGCGAAATCGCGTTCCGCGGCGAGATCCCTGGCCTGACCAAGGCGAGCTGGTAATAGGAGAAACGTAAATGAGTATGAGTGATCCTATCGCCGATATGCTGACTCGCATCCGCAATGCGCAGATGGTTGAGAAAGTTTCGGTGACTATGCCCTCGTCGAAAGTCAAGATTGCGATTGCGCAGGTCCTGAAGGACGAAGGCTATATCGATGATTTCGCAGTGAAGTCCGAAGGTGCGAAGTCTGAATTGAACATCGTGTTGAAGTACTACGCTGGCCGTCCGGTCATCGAACGCATTGAGCGCGTTTCGAAGCCTGGTCTGCGCGTGTACCGCGGCCGTAACGACATCCCCGTGGTCATGAATGGCCTCGGCGTGGCAATCGTGTCGACGCCGAAGGGCGTGATGACGGACCGCAAAGCGCGTGCAACGGGCGTTGGCGGCGAAGTCATCTGCTACGTCGCTTAAGGCCGAAAGGAGAGAAACATGTCTCGAGTAGGTAAAAGCCCGATCGCGCTGCAAGGCGCAGAAGTGGCCCTGAGCGACGAACGCATTACCGTCAAGGGCCCGCTGGGTACGATTTCGCAGGCTGCCAACAGCCTGGTGAAGGTGGTGAACGACAACGGCACGCTGAAGTTCGAGCCGGTTGACGAAAGCCGCGAAGCGAATGCGATGTCGGGCACGATGCGCGCACTGGTTGCGAACATGGTGAACGGCGTGACGAAGGGTTTCGAGCGCAAGCTGACGCTGGTTGGCGTCGGTTACCGCGCACAAGCGCAAGGCGACAAGCTGAACCTGTCGCTGGGTTTCTCGCACCCTGTGGTGCACCAGATGCCGGAAGGCGTGAAGGCTGAAACCCCGACGCAAACCGAAATCGTGATCAAGGGGATCAATAAGCAACAAGTTGGCCAGGTCGCTGCAGAAGTGCGCGGCTATCGTCCGCCGGAGCCCTACAAGGGCAAGGGTGTGCGTTACGCCAATGAGGTTGTGATCCTCAAAGAAACGAAGAAGAAGTAAGGGTGCGCAATCATGGATAAGACTCAATCTCGCCTGCGCCGCGCTCGTCAGACGCGTATCAAGATCGCTGAGCTGCAGGTCGCGCGTCTCGCCGTGCATCGCACGAACACGCACATCTATGCGCAAGTGTTCTCGCCGTGCGGCACCAAGGTGCTCGCCAGCGCGTCGACGCTCGAAGCCGAAGTGCGTGCGCAACTGGCTGATCAGACGGGCAAGGGCGGCAACGTCGCTGCAGCGACCCTGATCGGCAAGCGCATCGCAGAAAAGGCTAAGGCTGCCGGCATCGAATCCGTCGCCTTCGATCGTTCGGGTTTCCGTTACCACGGTCGCGTGAAAGCGCTGGCTGATGCGGCGCGCGAAGCCGGACTCAAGTTCTAAGGGAAGAATTCGTCATGGCAAAGATGCAAGCGAAAGTTCAGGCTGACGAACGCGACGACGGCCTTCGTGAAAAAATGATTTCGGTCAACCGCGTGACCAAGGTCGTGAAGGGTGGCCGGATTCTCGGCTTCGCCGCACTGACCGTGGTTGGCGACGGTGATGGCCGCGTCGGTATGGGCAAGGGCAAGGCGAAGGAAGTGCCGGTCGCTGTTCAGAAGGCGATGGAACAGGCTCGCCGCAACATGTTCAAGGTGCCGCTTAAGAACGGTACCCTGCAACACGAAGTGCATGGTAAGCACGGCGCATCGATGGTTCTCCTCGCTCCGGCGAAGGACGGTACCGGTGTGATCGCTGGCGGTCCGATGCGCGCAGTGTTCGACGTGATGGGCGTGCAGAACGTTGTGGCCAAGAGCCACGGTTCGACGAACCCGTACAACCTCGTTCGTGCAACGCTCGACGGTCTGCGCAAGCAGTCGACGCCGGGTGATATCGCGGCGAAGCGCGGCAAGTCCGTCGAAGATATTCTGGGCTAAGGTGGACACCATGTCTGATAAAACTGTCAAGGTCCAGCTCGTCAAGAGCCTGATCGGCACCCGTGATACGCACCGTGCAACAGTGCGTGGCTTGGGCCTGCGCCGACTCAACTCGGTTAGCGAGTTGCAGGACACGCCGGCTGTGCGCGGCATGATCAACAAGGTTTCGTACCTCGTTAAGGTCATCAGCTAAGCGGCTGACCAGGACTCAAGGAGTTGATAATGGAATTGAATAACCTGAAGCCGGCTGAAGGCGCGAAGCACGCTAAGCGTCGCGTTGGTCGCGGTATCGGCTCCGGCCTCGGCAAGACCGCTGGCCGTGGTCACAAGGGTCAGAAGTCGCGTTCGGGCGGCTTTCACAAGGTTGGCTTCGAAGGCGGTCAAATGCCGCTGCAACGTCGCCTGCCGAAGCGTGGCTTTACCTCGCTGACGAAGGAATTCGTCGGTGAAGTGCGTCTCTCGGATCTGGAAAAGCTGCCGGTCGACGAAATCGATCTGCTGGCTCTGAAGCAAGCCGGCCTGGTTGGCGAGCTGATCAGGAGCGCCAAGATCATCGCGACGGGCGAGCTGAAGCGCAAGGTCGTTGTGAAGGGTCTGGGTGCGACGAAGGGTGCGCGCGCTGCTATCGAAGCAGCCGGCGGCTCTTTTGCCGAGTAACGAGCAAGTTTTTTGCCGTCACTAGCATTTGCATCGGAGAAGGTACTTGGCTAACAGCCCGAGTCTCGCAAAACCCGGTCGCAGCGCGGCGAAGTTCGGCGATCTGCGTCGGCGGGCAGTGTTCCTGCTGCTGGCGCTGATCGTCTACCGAATCGGCGCGCACATTCCGGTGCCGGGTATTGACCCGGACCAACTGGCGAAGTTGTTCCAAAGCCAGTCGGGCGGCATCCTTGGCATGTTCAACATGTTTTCGGGTGGCGCACTTTCGCGGTTCACGATTTTCGCGCTGGGGATCATGCCGTATATTTCGGCGTCGATCATCATGCAGTTGCTGGCGATTGTTTCGCCGCAGCTGGAAGCGCTGAAAAAGGAAGGGCAGGCGGGTCAACGGAAGATTACGCAGTACACGCGTATCTTTACTGTCCTGCTGGCGACGTTCCAGGCATTCGGCATCGCCGTCGCACTGGAAAATCAGCCGGGCCTGGTGATTGATCCGGGGATGGTGTTTCGGTTGACGACGGTCGTGACGCTGGTGACCGGCACGATGTTCCTGATGTGGCTGGGTGAGCAGATCACGGAGCGCGGGCTTGGGAACGGTATCTCGATCATCATTTTCGGCGGTATTGCGGCGGGTTTCCCGAACGCAATCGGTGGGCTTTTCGAATTGGTGCGAACCGGGTCGATGAGCATCATCTCTGCAATTATCGTGGTCGCGCTGATTGCTGCTGTGACGTATCTGGTGGTGTTCATCGAACGCGGCCAGCGCAAGATCCTTGTGAACTACGCCAAGCGGCAAGTCGGTAACAAGATTTACGGCGGACAGTCTTCGCATCTGCCGCTGAAGTTGAACATGTCGGGCGTGATTCCGCCGATCTTTGCATCGTCGATCATTCTCTTCCCGGCAACCATCCTGAACTGGTTTAGTTCGGGGTCGCGTACCAGCTGGTTCGCAGACACGTTGCACAACGTGGCCGAAGCCATCAAGCCCGGTCAACCGGTGTACGTGTTGCTGTACGCGTTGGCGATCGTCTTCTTTTGCTTCTTCTACACCGCACTGGTGTTCAACAGCAGGGAAACGGCCGACAACCTGAAAAAGAGTGGCGCTTTCGTCCCAGGTATCCGCCCGGGCGATCAAACTGCGCGATACATCGACCGCATCCTCACGCGTCTGACGCTGGCCGGTGCGATCTACATCGTGTTTGTTTGTCTGCTACCCGAGTTTCTGGTGCTGCGCTGGAACGTGCCGTTTTATTTTGGTGGAACGTCGCTGCTGATCATTGTCGTCGTCACAATGGATTTCATGGCGCAGGTGCAGTCGTACGTTATGTCGCAACAGTATGAATCGCTGCTGAAGAAAGCTAATTTCAAAGGCGGCGGCGTCCCGATGCGTTGAAAGGACTTATGGCCAAAGACGATGTTATCCAGATGCAGGGTGAAGTCATCGAAAACCTGCCTAACGCTACCTTCAGGGTGAAGCTGGAAAACGGCCATGTCGTATTGGGACACATATCCGGCAAGATGCGGATGCATTACATCCGAATTTTGCCGGGCGACAAGGTGACGGTTGAATTGACGCCTTACGATCTGTCGCGTGCGCGGATCGTGTTCCGGGCGAAGTGATTTGAAAAAAGGGTAATATCATGAAAGTGATGGCATCGGTTAAGCGCATTTGCCGCAATTGCAAGATCATCAAGCGCAAAGGCGTTGTGCGCGTGATTTGCAGCTCTGATCCGCGCCACAAACAGCGTCAAGGCTGAACGCCGCGCTTTTGCTTGCGCTTTTTGTTTGAGGAAAAACAATGGCTCGTATCGCAGGGGTTAACATCCCGAATCACCAGCATACTGAAATCGGCCTGACGGCTATTTACGGTATCGGCCGCACGCGCTCGCGCGACATTTGCGTCGCTGCTGGTGTGGCATTTTCGAAGAAGGTCAAAGACCTGAACGACGCAGACCTCGAAAAGCTGCGTGAAGAAGTCGGCAAGTTCATCGTTGAAGGCGATCTGCGCCGTGAAACGACGATGAACATCAAGCGCCTGATGGATCTCGGCTGCTACCGTGGCGTGCGGCATCGTAAGGGCTTGCCCCTGCGCGGCCAACGTACGCGTACGAATGCCCGTACGCGCAAGGGTCCGCGTCGTGCAGCGCAATCGCTGAAGAAGTAAGCGGAACTGACAGTTACAGGAAAACGTAATGGCTAAGGCTTCGAACAACTCCGCGGCGCAACGCGTTCGCAAGAAGGTCAAGAAGAACGTCGCCGAGGGCGTGGTTCACGTTCACGCGTCGTTCAACAACACCATCATCACGATCACCGATCGTCAAGGCAATGCTCTTGCCTGGGCAACGTCGGGTGGTCAGGGCTTCAAGGGTTCGCGTAAATCGACCCCGTTTGCAGCTCAGGTGGCAGCCGAATCGGCAGGCCGCGTGGCGATGGAATACGGCGTGAAGAACCTCGAAGTGCGGATCAAGGGCCCCGGTCCTGGCCGTGAGTCGGCGGTGCGCGCGTTGCATGGTCTTGGTATCAAGATCACCGCGATCTCCGACGTGACCCCGGTCCCGCACAACGGCTGCCGTCCGCCGAAGCGTCGTCGTATCTAAGACGCTAGTTTTGCGAGCGCCTGTTGCCGCCCAGCGCGGCGGCAGGCTGCTTGCGCTATTGAATTGACTAAGCCCACCGTTCGACCCAAAGGGTTCGGACTAGCGCGAATGGGTATGTTCGCGTGATTAATCATAGAAGGAATCAACGTGGCACGTTATATCGGCCCTAAGGCCAAGCTGTCCCGCCGTGAAGGCACTGACCTCTTCCTGAAGAGCGCCCGTCGTTCGCTCGCCGACAAGTGCAAACTTGACAGCAAGCCCGGCCAACATGGCCGCACCTCGGGTGCGCGTACGTCCGACTACGGCACGCAGCTGCGCGAAAAGCAAAAAGTGAAGCGCATCTATGGTGTGCTCGAGCGTCAATTCCGCCGTTACTTCGCTGAAGCCGACCGCCTGAAGGGCAACACGGGTGAAAACCTGCTGCAGTTGCTCGAATCGCGTCTGGACAACGTCGTGTACCGCATGGGTTTCGGCTCGACGCGCGCTGAAGCACGTCAGCTCGTGAGCCACAAGGCGATCATGGTGAACGGCGTCGTGTCGAACATCCCGTCGATGCAAGTGAAGGCAGGTGACGTCGTCGCTGTGCGCGAACAGAAGAAGAAGCAGGCTCGTATTCTCGAAGCGCTGTCGCTGGCTGAGCAAGGCGGTCTGCCGAGCTGGGTCGCGGTCGACTCGAAGAAGTTCGAAGGCACGTTCAAGCAGAAGCCGGAACGCAGCGACATCGCTGGCGATATCAACGAAAGCCTGATCGTCGAATTGTATTCGCGGTAATCGGATTAACGGCCGGGGCACCCTGATTGCGTTGCGCAAGGGGGCGTCTCGGCTGTTTATTTTCAGGTTGTTACCGGTCAGCCTTATCGGTGTAACGAGCCGAGGGTATTGAAAAGGAAAACCTATGCAAACCAGTTTGTTGAAGCCCAAGATCATCGCAGTTGAATCGCTTGGCGAGAGCCACGCGAAAGTGGTCATGGAACCGTTTGAACGCGGTTACGGCCACACCTTGGGTAACGCGCTCCGGCGCGTGCTGCTGTCGTCGATGGTGGGCTATGCGCCGACCGAAGTGACGATCGCAGGCGTCGTACATGAGTATTCGACGCTCGACGGTGTGCAAGAGGATGTGGTCAACCTGTTGTTGAACCTGAAAGGCGTCGTGTTCAAGCTGCATAACCGTGATGAAGTGACGGTTACGCTGCGCAAGGACGGCGAAGGCGTTGTCACCGCAGGCGACATCGAACTCGCGCACGATTGTGAAGTGATCAACCCCGATCACGTGATCGCGCATCTGTCGAAGGGCGGTAAGCTCGACGTGCAGATCAAGGTGGAAAAGGGCCGCGGTTATGTGCCGGGCAACGTGCGCCGTTATGGTGAAGACTCTGCCAAAATCATCGGTCGCATCGTCCTGGACGCGTCGTTCTCGCCGGTACGCCGCGTGAGCTACGCAGTTGAAAGCGCTCGCGTCGAACAGCGCACCGACCTCGACAAGCTCGTGATGAACATCGAAACCAACGGTGTGATCTCGCCGGAAGAAGCGATCCGTCAATCGGCTCGCATTCTGGTCGATCAGCTGTCGGTGTTCGCGGCACTGGAAGGTACCGAAGCAACGGCAGAAGCGCCGTCGCGTGCGCCGCAGATCGATCCGATCCTGCTGCGTCCGGTTGATGATCTCGAATTGACGGTTCGTTCCGCGAACTGCCTGAAGGCCGAGAACATTTACTACATCGGCGACCTGATCCAGCGTACGGAAAACGAGCTGCTCAAGACGCCGAATCTGGGCCGCAAGTCGCTGAACGAAATCAAGGAAGTCTTGGCGTCGCGTGGTTTGACGCTCGGTATGAAGCTCGAAAACTGGCCGCCGGCAGGTCTGGACAAGTAAGTCGAGCTAATCCGGGACAGAGCCCGCCGCTGAACTGGCAATGACGCGGATTTTCCTTTAAAATCCGCGTCTTGTCTTTTTTCACTACCGGCCCGTGCACTCACTACTTTCGGGTAGATCGAGAGCGATAGAAGAGCTGGACCAAAACTTTGAATCGAAGGAATTAACATGCGTCACCGTCATGGTTTGCGGAAACTGAACCGCACGAGCAGCCACCGTCTGGCAATGCTCCGTAATATGTCGAACTCGTTGATCGAGCACGAAGTCATCAAGACCACGCTGCCGAAGGCGAAGGAACTCCGTAAAGTTGTCGAGCCGCTGATCACGCTCGGCAAGAAGCCGTCGCTGGCAAATCGTCGTCTGGCGTTCAACCGCCTGCGCGACCGTGACTCGGTCACGAAGCTGTTCGAAGTTCTCGGCCCGCGTTACGCTACCCGTCCGGGCGGCTACCTGCGCGTCCTGAAGTTCGGCTTCCGCGTCGGCGACAACGCACCGATGGCACTGGTCGAACTGCTCGACCGTCCGGAAGTTGAAGAAGTTGAAGTGCAAGAAGCTGAGTAAGCTTTTTAGCATCGAGAAAGAGCCAGGCGCACAGCCTGGCTTTTTTGTTTGTGGCAAGCCATGCGCTGCGACAGTCGTTCGCTGTAACCAAATGCCGCATCCGCGCTTCGGCGGCGGACTGCGTCGCCCCAAGGCCAGGTGATACGATATCGGCACCTGAATCGTGCGTCGCGGGAGTTTTTTGTGAGTGTGAATGTGACCTTGATTCTGACTACGGTGCCGGATGCAGCCGTGGCTCAGAAGCTCGCCGCAGATGCTCTGGCCGCGCGGTTGTGTGCTTGCGTGACCCAACTGGGTAGTGTGCAGTCGAGCTATCACTGGCAGGGGGCGATCGAAACAGCGCAGGAGCTGCAGCTGCTGTTCAAGACGAGCGCCGCCCGCGCGCTGGAGCTCGAGCAGTTCATTCTGGCTCACCATCCCTACGACACGCCGGAAATCCTCTCATGGCAAGCGACGGCATCAGCCGCGTACGGCCAGTGGATCACTGTTGAAACCCAACGTCCTCTCCATGTTTAACGGTCTCGACCGACGCGCGCGCCATGCGCTGCGCATCGTATTTTTCCTGCTCGGCTGTGTAGCACTGGTGCAGTTCGGCACGCTTGCCCGTGCCGCGGACGACTTCCTCGATCCAGCCGTTGCGTTCAAATTCAGCGCGGCCGAGAAGCCCGGTGAAGTTGTCGTGACGTACAAAATCGCCGACGGCTACTACATGTACCGCGAACGCTTCGCTTTTGCGACGCGCAACGGCACGGCCACGATCGGCGAGCCGCAGCTGCCGGCCGGTCACATCAAGTTCGATCAGACTTTCAATAAGAACGTCGAAACCTACCGCAATGAACTGGTGATCCGGATTCCGGTCAAGCAGGCGGCGGGGCCGTTCGATCTGGCTGTGACGTCGCAGGGCTGCGCCGATGCTGGCATTTGCTATCCGCCGATGGAGCGCGTCTACCACGTGAGCGGCGCGGCCTTGCAGCCCGCCGGGGCCGCGGCGGCTCCTGCAGCCACGCAGCAATCCGCCGCGGCCGACGAGCCGTGGTACGAGCGGGCCACGAGCGCCGATTACGCGCAATCGCTGCTCCAGCGTGGCGGTTTCTTCGCGATCATCGGACTGTATTTTGTCGCTGGCGCCGTGCTCAGTCTGCTGCCGTGCTCGTATCCGATGATTCCGATTCTGTCAGCGATCATCATCGGCGAAGGCGCGCGGGTGACGCGCGCGCGCGGTTTCGCGTTGTCACTGGCGTATGTGATCGGCATGGCGCTCGTGTACACGGCGCTCGGCGTCGTGGCGGCGCTCGTGGGGCAGAGCCTGGGCGCATGGTTGCAGAATCCTTGGGTACTCGGCGCGTTCGGAGTCCTGCTGACGGTTTTTGCGCTGACGCTGATCGCGGGTTTCGACATTGCGCTGCCTCAACGTTGGCGGGACGGTGTGTCGCGTGCATCGACGGCCCGCTCGGGCGGCAAGTTCGCCGCGGTCGCCGTGATGGGCGCGTTGTCCGCGCTGGTGGTCGGCGCGTGCATGACCGCCCCGCTTTTCGCCGTGCTGGCATTCATCGCGCACGCCGGCGACGCCTTGCTCGGCGGTGCGGCGCTGTTCTCGATGGGCCTCGGGCTCGGCGTGCCGCTGCTGATCGTGGGTCTTGGCGCCGGCACGCTTCTTCCGCGCGCGGGTGCGTGGATGGATGGCGTCAAGGTGTTCTTCGGCGTCGTGCTGCTTGCCGCCGCGCTGTGGATCGTTTGGCCGGTGCTGGGCGCGGTTGCGACGATGTTGCTGAGCGCGCTCTGGTTGCTGGTCGCCGCAGCCTCGCTCGGGTTGTTCGCGGCGCAGACTGCCGGTGCCTCCATCTGGCGCAGGCTTGGCCGTGGGATCGGCGCGGCGTTGGCCGTTTGGGCGGCGGTATTGCTGGTTGGGCTTGCAGCCGGATCCTCCGATCCGCTGCGACCGCTTGCCGTGTTGGCGGCGCGAGGCGGAGAGGCTGCCGTCACCAACGGCACCAACCAAACCGCTGCGGCGCCGCAGAGCGAGCTGACATTTGCCCCGATCCGCTCGTCGAATGAACTCGATCAAGCCGTCAAGACAGCGGCGCAGCCCGCTATGCTCGATTTCTACGCGGACTGGTGCGTGAGTTGCAAGGAGATGGAGAAATTCACCTTTAGCGACCCGCGCGTTCAGGCGAAATTGAAGCAGATGAACCTGCTCCGAGCCGATGTTACCGCGAACAACGCCGACGATCAAATGCTGCTCAAGCGCTTCAGCCTGTTCGGTCCGCCGGGAATCATTTTCTTCGATCAGGGGGGAAAGGAAGTGTTGCGAGTGGTGGGCTATGAGTCTGCGGATAAGTTCTTGCGCACGCTAGATCGGGCGGGTGCTTCGGGGGCTTAACAGTCAGCAACTTGCCGACGCGCGCAGCACGTAAGCGGCAATGTCCTACGCGTGCGCGCAAGGATCGCTACGTCACGCACCACACTGCCGCGCGGGAACCACGAAAGCATTTGCATCGCTCGGTCAAAAGCGAACTGATGCAATTGACATCACGCCCCAAAAAAAAACGGAGGCGCGACTCAAAGGTCCGCCTCCGTTTTTCTCAACACTTGACAAGCTACCGCCAACAGGCTGCGCTTCAGCTTACTTCTGCGAGCGCAACATCCGTGCGGCATCCAGCGCGAAATACGTCAGAACCCCGTCCGCGCCAGCCCGCTTGAACGCCAGCAACGATTCCATCATGACCTTGTCATGATCCAGCCAGCCGTTCTGCGCGGCCGCTTTCAGCATCGCGTATTCGCCGCTGACCTGGTACACGTAGGTCGGGAACTGGAACTCGTCCTTCACGCGACGGACGATGTCCAGATACGGCATGCCCGGCTTGACCATCACCATGTCCGCGCCTTCGTTGATGTCCGCTTGCACTTCGCGCAGCGCTTCATTCGAGTTGGCCGGGTCCATCTGATAGGTCATCTTGTTGCTCTTGCCGAGGTTCGTCGCGGAACCGACGGCATCGCGGAACGGGCCGTAGAACGCCGACGCGAACTTGGCCGCGTAAGCCATGATGCGCGTATGGATGTAATCCTCGCTTTCGAGCATTTCGCGGATCGCGCCGATGCGGCCGTCCATCATGTCCGACGGTGCGACGATGTCGACGCCCGCCTCAGCCTGCGCACGCGCCTGGTCGACGAGGATCTCGACGGTCTCGTCGTTGATCACATACCCGGCTTCGTCGAGCACGCCGTCCTGGCCGTGACTCGTGTACGGATCGAGCGCGACGTCGGTGAGCACGCCCAGCTCGGGGAAATTCTTCTTCAGCTCGCGAACCGCGCGCGGGATCAGGCCGGCCGGATTGGTCGCCTCGCGGCCGTCGGGTGTCTTCAGCGACGGCTCGATCGCGGGGAACAGCGACAACACGGGCACGCCCAGTTCGACGCATTGCTCGGCGACGCCCATCAGCAGATCGACCGACACGCGTTCGACGCTCGGCATCGACGGCACGGCTTGCCGCACGTTCGTGCCTTCGACGATGAACACGGGGTAGATCAGATCGTTGGTGGTGAGGATGTTTTCGCGCATCATGCGACGCGAGAAGTCGTCACGGCGCATGCGGCGCGGACGGTAGTGCGGGTAGAAGCTCATATCGGATCGAAGCTCGTGGATGTGTGGAGTGGACAAGTAAGCCTGCCTCCGCTCCCGGAAACTTTTCGAGACAATGGTATATCATACCGATCGAGCAAGGCGCCTTGCGCTGACCTCCCCGCTTCTCCTCCCTGAGCGGGTGCCTGTCGTTTTTTTCGATTAGGCTGTTTGACCCGCCGTTCGATCGGCGGGTTTTTTTATGGGGGCCGGAAATGGCGATTTCGCCTATCGAAGCCGGGCAGCCGCGCTTATTGCGCGGGGTCCGTATCGCCCTTTGCGTCGGGGATTAGCCAGCTTTCGATCAGTTCGTGCGCTTCGTCGATCCCGATGCGCTTGAGCGCCGAAAACAGTTGTGCACTCAGTTCGCCCTGGTAGCCGGCAGCGCGATATTCAGCGAGACCTTTCTGCGTGGCGCGCAACGCGTTCACGCACTCTTGGCGCGTCAATTTGTCGCATTTGGTCAGTAGCGCGTGAATCGGCTTGCCAGTCGGCGCGAACCACTCGATCATGCGCCGGTCCAGATCGGTCAACGGGCGGCGCGAGTCCATCATCAGAATCATGCCGCGCAGTTGCGAGCGCGATTGCAGGTAGGTGGACAGCAGTGCTTCCCAGTGAGCCTTGGCCGCGCCCGGCACTTCCGCGTAACCGTAGCCCGGCAGGTCAACCAGATGCGCGGTCGGCTCGTCGGCCTTGCCCACCGAAAAATAGTTGATGTGCTGCGTGCGTCCCGGCGTCTTACTGGCGAACGCCAGCCGCTTCTGATTGCACAGGATATTGATGGCCGTCGATTTGCCCGCGTTCGACCGTCCCGCGAAGGCGATCTCGGGTTGCGCGGTGGCCGGCAGATCGCGCAGGTGATTGACGGTCGTGAAAAAACGGGATTGGTGGAGCAGGAAGGACATGATCAGGCCAGGATTCGAGACGCCGGGGAACCCGGAGTGGGGACGG
Source organism: Paraburkholderia panacisoli (assembly GCF_008369935.1). GTDB lineage: Bacteria > Pseudomonadota > Gammaproteobacteria > Burkholderiales > Burkholderiaceae > Paraburkholderia > Paraburkholderia panacisoli. The sequence goes on from NZ_VTUZ01000021.1 coordinate 40,308, forward strand.
GTCAAGCCCGACTGGCGTCTTAGCGATTAGCGAGTTATTGTACAATACGATGGTTTACTGAAAACCTGAGGGGGCCGGCCCGCGTGCCTTGGCGGCTCCTGGCGGTCACTCGGTCGCCGTCGTATTTTGCAAAACCTCTAAAATCCCACAAGACGAGACAGGGTGTGCGAATGAATCGACTGAGCAAGACTCTGATGGTGCTTCATGTAGCGGCAGGTCTTTCAGGTTTGGCAATTCAGGCGCGAGCAGCAGAACCGGCAAAGCCGGACGTCAATCGGGGGCAGGCAATCGCGGTGCAGGTGTGTGCGTCATGTCACGGCGCAGACGGCAACAGTGCCGGCGGCGCGTATCCGAAGCTGGCGGGCCAGCATCCCGAGTATCTCGTCAAGCAGCTCAAGGACTTCAAGATTCAGCCGGGCGCAAAGCAGCCCGCGCGCAACAATGCGATCATGGCGGGCATGGCCGCGGCGCTCTCCGAACAGGACATGGTCAACGTCGCTGCCTATTTCGCTGCGCAGACCCCGAAACCAGGCTATGCGCACAACAAGGACACCGTCGCGCTCGGCCAGAAGATTTATCGAGGCGGGGTCGCCGACAAGGGCGTGCCGGCGTGCGCCGCCTGCCACGGGCCGACTGGTCAGGGGATTCCGTCACAGTTCCCGCATCTGTCGGGGCAGTGGGCGGAGTATTCGGTGACGCAGCTGGCCGCGTTCACGCAAGGTCCGGGCGCGCGCAACAACAACGAGGCGATGCATGCCATTGCGTCGCGTCTGTCGGACAGCGAAATCAAAGCTGTGGCCGATTACATCGCGGGTTTGCGTTAAGAGTCCGCGCGCAAGTGCAACCGGCCCCTCAAGGCCGGTACAAAACAAGAAAAGGGTGAGGGCGTCGCGAGTTCGACGGCCCTTCACCCTTTTTTGCTGTTCAGTCGGAGTATGAATGAGCGTCACCACGTCGGGTTTGCAGTCGAAGTCGAGCAATCGCGTCATTCGCAGCGTCGTCGAAGTATTGAGTTCGATGCGTTTCGCGATTGCGCTGCTCGTGATTCTGTCGATCGCCAGCATCATCGGCACCGTCCTCACGCAGGACGATCCGTATCCCAACTACGTCAATCAGTTCGGCCCGTTCTGGGCGGACATCTTTCGCGCGCTGAGCCTGTACACGGTGTACAGCTCCTGGTGGTTCATGCTGATTCTCGGCTTCCTGATGGTGTCGGTGTCGCTGTGCCTGATCCGCAATGCGCCTAAGATGCTCGCCGACGCGAAAAGCTGGAAGGACAAGGTCCGTGAAGGCAGCTTGCGTGCGTTCCACCACAAGGGTGACTTTGCGGTGCACGGCACGCGCGCGCACACCTCGGCGGTGCTCGCGAAACTCTCGGCCCGGCTCGGCTACAAGTTCGTCACGCGTGAGTCGGAAGGCGCCACGCTGATCGCCGCCAAGCGCGGCGCGTTGACCAAATTCGGCTACATCTCCGCTCACCTTGCGATCGTCGTGATCTGCGTCGGCGGCCTGCTCGACAGCAATTTGCCGATCAAGCTGCAAATGTGGCTGTTCGACAAATCGCCAATCCGCGCGAACACGGTGATCAACGAGATTCCGCCGGAGCATCGCCTGTCGCAGTCGAACCCGACTTTCCGCGGCTATGCATGGGTGCCGGAAGGCCAGCATGTGTCGACGGCGATCCTGAACCAGCCGGACGGCTCGCTGATTCAGGACTTACCGTTCTCGATCGAACTGAACAAGTTCATCGTCGACTACTACTCGACCGGCATGCCGAAGCTGTTCGCGAGCGACATCGTCGTGGTCGATCACAAGACGGGCGCGCGCGTGCCGGCGCGCGTCGAGGTGAACAAGCCGTTCGAATACGACGGCGTGTCGATTTATCAGTCGAGCTTCCAGGACGGCGGCTCGCAGATGCAGATGACCGCCTACCCGATGTCCGGTGGGAGCGCGAAGACCGCGCCGTTCGGCGGCACGATCGGCGGCAATGCGCCGCTTAGCACGGCCACGCCGCTCGCCGACGGCCAGACGGTCGAATTCACCGATTTCCGCGCGATCAACGTCGAAAATATCTCCAACGGCAGCGGACAGACCGATGCCCGTGGCGTCGCCGCGCATCGCTCGCTGAAAGAAGCGTTCGACGAGCGCCTCGGCTCCGGCGCGAAGAGCTCGAAACCGCTCGATCTGCACAACGTGGGTCCCTCGGTGCAGTACAAGGTGCGCGACAAGGACGGCCAGGCGCGCGAGTACAACAACTACATGCTGCCGGTGGACGTCGCGGGCGAGAAGATGTTCCTTGCCGGCATGCGCTTGAATCCGGACGATCCGTTCCGCTACCTGCGTATTCCCGCCGACAGTGGCGGCACAGTCAAGGAATGGATGAACCTGCGCGCCACGCTCGAAGATCCGGCGATGCGCGCGGCGGCCGCACACCGTTTCGCGCAGCGCTCGGTGCCGGGTTCGAATGCCGAACTGCAACAGCATCTCGAAGAAAGCGCGCTGCGTGTGCTGACCCTTTTTGCAGGCGCGGACAGCAGCACCAAACTGCCGAACGGCCAGGTGCTCGGCGGATTCCAGGCGATTGCCGGCTTTATCGACCATTCGGTGCCGAAAGGCGAGCAGGAGAAGGCTGCGGGCCTGCTGCTGCGGATGCTGGAAGGCGCGACGTGGGATCTGTGGCAACTGTCCCGCCAGCGGCTCGGCGAGCCCGACGCGCAGGCGAACGCGGAGGCGAGCCGCTTCGTCCAAAGCTCGATCAATGCGATATCCGACAGCTTTTTGTATGGATCGCCGGTTTACTTGCAGCTTGACTCCTTCAAGCAGGTGCAAGCTTCGGTATTTCAGTTGACGCGCGCGCCGGGCAAAAAAGTCGTGTATCTTGGCAGCTTGCTTCTCGTATTGGGCATCTTTTCGATGTTCTACGTGCGCGAACGGCGTCTCTGGTTCTGGCTTAAAGACACCGATCACGGCACGCATGTCGTCATGGCGATGTCGAGTGCGCGCAAAACGCTCGATTTCGAAAAAGAGTTCGTTCAGACGCGCGACGCCGTTGGCGCCGCGCTGGGCGCGAAGCTCATCGAAGCAGCCGACGCCGCCGGCGCCTCCAGCAAGCCCGGCAATGCTGGCGGACCGTCCGCAAGCTCACAAGATTCGACCCGATAAGATCATGGACTTGACTCAGGTTTCTTCATCCTCACCCTCGCGGCCCGACAAATCGTTCGCCAGCGAGATGCTCAACGTCGCGCAGTACGACGAGCGGCCGTTTCTGAAGAGGCTCGGCATCGTCGACTGGCTGTTCGCCGTGGCGATGGTCGCGGGCGCCGGGTTTGCGCTGTCGCGCTACTACCCGTTCATGAACTACTACGACAAGCTGGTGCTGGTGTGCGCGGTGCCGGTGTTCGTCGTTCTAGGCTGGCGCTGGAAGCCGGTGCGTCCGTTGATGGTGGGAATCGCGGCGCTGTCGCTGCTGGCGATCCAGATCTACCACGGCGATCTCAGCCGCGCGGATAACGCGTTCTTCCTCAAGTATTTCCTGTCGAGCCAATCCGCGATTCTGTGGATGAGCGCGCTCTTCGTGTTCGCCACCGTGTTCTACTGGATCGGCCTCGTGTCGCGCTCGCCGACCGGCGCGGCGATCGGCTCCAAGATGACGTGGGCCGCGGTGGTGATGGGCTTCGTCGGCATGATGGTGCGCTGGTACGAGTCGTACCTGATCGGCGCGGACGTCGGCCATATTCCCATCTCGAACCTGTACGAAGTGTTCGTGCTGTTCAGCCTGATTACCGCGCTGTTCTATCTGTACTACGAGCAGCACTACAACACCCGCGCGCTCGGCGCGTTCGTGCTGCTGGTGATCAGCGCCGCCGTCGGCTTCCTGATGTGGTACTCGGTCGCGCGCGACGCGCAGCAGATCCAGCCGCTGGTTCCCGCGCTGCAAAGCTGGTGGATGAAGATTCACGTGCCGGCAAACTTCATCGGCTATGGCAGCTTTGCGCTGTCGGCAATGGTCGGCGTCGCGTATCTGGCGAAAGAGCGTGGCATGCTGGTGGACCGCCTGCCGGCGCTCGACGTGCTCGACGACCTGATGTACAAGTCGATCGCCGTCGGCTTCGCGTTCTTCACGATCGCAACGATTCTCGGCGCGCTGTGGGCTGCGGAAGCATGGGGCGGCTACTGGAGCTGGGACCCGAAGGAAACCTGGGCGCTGATCGTCTGGCTGAACTACGCGGCCTGGCTGCACATGCGTCTGATGAAGGGGCTGCGCGGCGCGGTCGCGGCATGGTGGGCGCTGACCGGCCTGCTCGTGACGACCTTCGCTTTCCTCGGTGTCAACATGTTCCTGTCGGGGCTGCATAGCTACGGCAAGCTGTAAGATCCGCCGTTCTGGCCCGACCAAGAACCGCCGTGTGCTTTGCACCGGCGGTTTTTTTATAGCTGGTGGAATATTGGCTGCATCCAATGTGTTCGTTATGAGGGTACCTATGGATGACTGGACGAACGCCAGGACGAGCGATCATCAATATGGCCGCGTCGGATACACAAACCGATGGGCCGGCAAGGAGCAGCACGATGTGGATCAAGCGAAGTGACAGAAGGCGACTCGTCGGCGACGACATCGCGCGCAGCGAAATCACGCCGCAGCGCGTTTTCGAGAACCGGCGGCGCGTATTGCAAGCGGCCGGCGCGGCGGCGCTCGGCGGTTTGATCGGCGGGAGCGGCGAGGCGCTGGCGGCCTACACGTCGCCGGACCCGAAGGCGCAGAAACTGGCGGCGAAGACCAACACCAATTTTGTCGCGCTCGATAGGATCACGCCATTCAAGGACATCACAACATACAACAACTTCTACGAGTTCGGCACCGACAAGAGCGATCCCGCGCATAACGCGGGGACGTTGCGGCCGCATCCGTGGAAGGTGAGCGTCGAGGGTGAGATCAAGAATCCGAAGGTGTACGACATCGACGAACTGCTGAAGCTCGCTCCGCTCGAAGAGCGTGTGTACCGGCTGCGCTGTGTCGAAGGATGGTCGATGGTGATTCCGTGGATCGGCGTGCCGCTGTCGGAGTTGATCAAGCGCGTGCAGCCGACCGGCAATGCCAAATACGTGCAGTTCATCACGTTGGCCGATCCGTCGCAAATGCCGGGCCTTTCGACGCCCGTGCTCGACTGGCCGTATTCCGAAGGGCTGCGCATGGACGAAGCGATGAACCCGCTGACGCTGCTGACGATGGGGCTCTACGGCCAGGTGCTGCCCAATCAGAACGGCGCGCCGGTGCGCGTCGTTGTGCCGTGGAAATATGGATTCAAGAGCGCGAAGTCGCTGGTGAAGATCCGCTTTCTCGACAAGCAGCCGCCGACCAGCTGGAACACATATGCGTCGAATGAATACGGCTTCTATTCGAACGTGAATCCGAACGTCGATCATCCGCGCTGGAGCCAGGCAACCGAACGGCGCATCGGCGAAGACGGCTTCTTCACGCCCAAGCGCAAAACGCTGATGTTCAACGGCTACGGCGATCAGGTTGCGTCGCTTTATCAGGGCATGGATCTGAAGAAGAATTTCTGAGGCACGTTGATGGCTTCCGATACACAACCCGTTGTCCAGCCAAGGCGCACGATGCCGCGAGGGCAGGATTCCGCGCCCTCAGCGCCAGCGACGGCAACCGCAAACAAACGTGCCGCGGGCGGCGCGCGTTGGATTGCGCCCGCCAAAATCGCGGTGTTTATCGCGGCGTGGTATCCGCTCGCGCGCATCGTGTTGTTCGGCGTGACCGACCGGCTCGGTGCGAATCCGATCGAGTTCATCACACGCTCGACCGGTCTGTGGACGCTCGTGTTTCTCTGCATCACGCTGGCCGTCACGCCGTTGCGTCGATTCACCGGTGTCGCCGCGTTCGTGCGTTTTCGCCGCATGCTCGGGCTCTACACGTTCTTCTACGCGACGCTGCATTTCACCACTTACCTCTGGTTCGACAAGTGGTTCGACGCGGCGGCCATTCTGAAGGACATTGGCAAGCGCCCGTTCATCACCGTGGGCTTCGCGGCTTTCGTGTTGCTGATCGCGCTGGCCGCGACGTCACCGCGCGCGATGGTGCGCAAGCTCGGCCGCCGCTGGCAGACGTTGCATCGCGCGATCTATGCGATCGGTGCGCTGGCGATCCTGCACTTCTGGTGGATGAAGGCGGGCAAGCACGATTTGCTGCTGCCGAAGATCTATGGCGCGATTATGGTGGCGTTGCTGGGGTGGCGACTGATCGTATGGCTGCGTGAGCGAAGATTGAAGCCGCGATGAGGAGTGTCGCGTGCGCCGGTGCGAAGCAACGCGCGTAAATAGAAGAAGGCGATGCCGCGGTTCACACCACGGCATCGCCTTTTTTTCGTGCTGCCCAAGGAGCCTTTTGCGTAGGCGCTAACGTTTACACCGGCAAGATCGTTTCGCCCGCAAACAGTTGCTTGACCTCTTCGCGTGCGCGAACTACATGCGCGTGTGTACCATCGACCATCACCTCGGCCGCGCGCGGACGCGTGTTGTAGTTGGAACTCATCACGAAGCCGTATGCGCCGGCCGAGCGGATCGCCAGTAGATCGCCGGGTTCGACCGCCAACAGGCGTTCGCGGCCGAGCCAGTCGCCGCTTTCGCAAACCGGGCCGACCACGTCGTACACATGAGCCGGCACGTCGCGCCTGGCCACCGGATCGATCGCGTGATAAGCGTCGTACATCGCGGGGCGCGCGAGATCGGTCATCGCTGCGTCGACGATCACGAAATTCTTTTCCGCGCCCGGCTTCAGAAATTCGACGCGCGTGAGCAGCACGCCCGCGTTGCCGACCAGCGAGCGGCCCGGCTCGAAATAAACTTCGCGATGGCCATGACCGCGCGCTTCGATACGATCCAGCACGGTGCGCACGAACGCGCCGATTTCCGGCGGGGTTTCGTCGTCGTAGGTGATGCCCAGACCGCCGCCCACATCGACGTGACGAATCGTCACGCCGTCCTGCTCGATCTGCTCGACGAGGTCCAGCACCTTGTCGACTGCATCGAGATAGGGCGCGACTTCGGTGATCTGCGAACCGATATGGCAGTCGATGCCGACTACCTCGAGATTCGTCATCGCCGCGGCGGCCTGATACGTGGCGCGCGCTTCTTCGAAAGCGACGCCGAACTTGTTCGACTTCAGGCCCGTGGAAATATACGGATGCGTTTTCGCATCGACGTCCGGATTCACGCGCAACGACACCGGCGCCTTCTTGCCCATGTCGGCCGCAACCGCATTCAGGCGATCGAGTTCGGGAATCGATTCGACGTTGAAGCATTTGACGCCGGCCGCGAGCGCCTCGCGCATCTCGTCCGCGTGCTTGCCGACGCCGGAAAACACGGTGTTTTCTGCTTTGCCGCCGGCAGCCAGCACGCGCGCCAGTTCGCCGGCCGACACGATGTCGAAGCCGGCGCCGAGGCGCGCGAACACGTTCAGCACCGCGAGATTGCTGTTGGCCTTGACGGCCACGTGCACGCTCGCGCGACGGCCCGCGCATGCGCCGGCATACGCGTTCCATGCTTCGGTGAGCGCGGCGCGCGAATAGACGTACAGCGGCGTGCCGAACTGTTCGGCGAGGGAGGCGGCGGACACGCCTTCGGCGTGCAATACGCCGTCGACGTAGTCAAATGCGGATCGAGTCATGCGAAAGTCTTATTGAACGGGGGTGACGGCGGAGGCAGGCAGCGGGGCCGCGGTACCGGATGCAGCGGAAGCGGGCGGCGTGGCGAGTTCGGTTTCCGGCGCCAGCGAGAGCGGCGTGCCCGAGGTATCCGGTACGGTGCTCATGTCGGTGGCGGTGTCCGACGCGGCATGCGCTTCGTCCGCCGGCGGCGTTTGCGTACGATGAGCGGGCGGGGCCGGTAGCGGCGGCACGGTGGGCAAGTAGAGCGAGCCGCGTTGCCCGCAACCGGCGAGCGAACCACTGAGTGCACAACCTGCGAGAATGGTTAAAACCGCTACAATCGCGCGGCCGGGCGCCGCCGCGCGCATCCGAGATACGACTCGCATGACTGTCCCTGAATAAATAATCGATGGAGTTTAGCATGTCCGATAGTGATTACCTGACCCGCGCGGAGGCCGCGCTAGCCGCCATCGAACGCGCGCTCGACGACACCGATGCCGACATCGAACTCGAACGCAGCGGCAACGTGCTGACGCTCGAATTCGCGAATCGCTCGAAGATCATCGTCAACCTCCAGCCGCCGATGAGCGAGATCTGGATCGCGGCGAAGGCGGGTGGTTTTCACTTCCGGTTCGTCGATGGCGAATGGCGCGACACGCGCAGCGGCAACGAGTTTTTTGCGGCGCTGTCGGAGTATGCAACGCAGCAGGCTGGCGAGCCGGTGCGTTTTACGGCGTAACAGGAGCGGCCCTGGCCGGCGAGCGTCACGCTCGCACAGCCACTTGCGCACGGGCGTGAGTGCTCGAAACCGAGCGCGGCCCTATAGCCCGAATCAAACGCTCAAAACAAAACCGCCGCGCATCTCTCGAGCGCGGCGGTTTTGCTTTTTCCAGCGGCAGACGAAGCTTCAGTGTCCGCGGAACAAGTTCATGATGTCCTGCTTCTCCTGTTCGCCGACCTGCTGGGGCGCTGCCGCCGCGGCGCTTGCCTCGGCGTCCAGCGTCGCCTGACTGACGCCGACCGTCGCGATGAAACCGTGCCCCGGCGTGAAGTCGTCGAAATATAGCTCCGAACCGATTTCGGTCACGTCGTCGGGACGAGCCATCTTGAACTCCGGCACGCCCTTGAGCGCGCGCCCCATGTACTCGATCCACACCGGCAACGCGAGGCCGCCGCCGGTTTCCTTGTCGCCGAGACTGCGCGGATTGTCGTAGCCGATCCACGCGATCGCCGTGAGCGTGTGCTGATAACCGGCAAACCATGCGTCGCGCGAATCGTTGGTCGTGCCGGTCTTGCCGGCGAGATCGGTGCGCTTGAGCACGTTGGTCTTCGCACCCGTGCCGCGTTGCGCGACGCTTTGCAGCAAGCTGTTCATCACGTACGCATTGCGCGGCTCGATCGCGTGCGGCGCGCTTTGCGCGGCCACCAGCGGCTGCGCGTGGGCGACCACGATGCCGCGCTGATCCGTGACTTCGGCGATCAGATACGGATTGACCCGGTAGCCGCCGTTCGCGAACACCGAGAACGCACCCGCCATCTGCAACGGCGTAACGAGACCCGCGCCGAGCGCCATCGGCAGATAAGCGGGGTGACGCTCCGCGTCGAAGCCGAAACGCGTGATGTACTGCTGCGCGTATTTCGTGCCGATCTGGTTCAGGATGCGGATCGACACCAGGTTCTTCGACTTCTGCAGCGCGGTGCGCATCGTCATCGGACCATCGAAACCGCCGCCGTAGTTCTTCGGCTCCCACGCCTGGCCACCGGTTTCGGCGGCGCTGAAAAAGAGCGGCGCGTCGTTGATCACCGTGGCCGGCCCGAGTCCCTTTTCGAGCGACGCCGAATAGATGAACGGCTTGAAGCTCGAACCCGGCTGACGCCATGCCTGGGTCACGTGATTGAACTTGTTCTTGTTGAAGTCGAAGCCGCCGACCAGCGCACGAATCGCGCCGTCTTGCGGAATGATCGAAATGAATGCGCCTTCCACTTGCGGCAATTGCGTGATCGACCAGTCGCCGTCGTCGTTCTTCACGAGCCGGATGATCGCGCCGGGCCGCACACGTTGATTCGGCTGTGCGCGCGCATTGAGCGCGGCTTGCGCGAAGCGCAGGCCGTCGCCCTGGATGGTCGCGACGTTGCCGTCGATGAACGTGGCCTGCACCTGTTTCGGGCTCGCCGCGGTGACGACGGCGGCGATGATCTCGCCGTTGTCCGGATGCTCGAGCAACGCGTCGTCGATCGCCTGCTCGCGGTCCTGCGCATCGGACGGCAGTTCGATGAACGCCTCCGGGCCGCGATAGCCATGGCGGCGTTCGTAGTCCATCAGACCTTTGCGCAGCGCGTGGTAAGCGACGTCCTGATCGGCGGAGTCGATCGTGGTCACGACGTTCAGGCCGCGCGTGTACGCTTCTTCGCGATACTGCGCGTACATCATCTGCCGCACCATCTCCGCGATGTACTCCGCGTGCACGCTGAATTCCTTGCCTGCGCCCTTGACGACGAGCGGCTGTCGGCTCGCCTCGTCGTATTGTTCCTGGGTGATGTAGTGCAGTTCGTACATGCGCTGCAGGATGTACTCCTGCCGCACCTTCGCGCGCTTCGGATTGACGACCGGGTTATACGCGGAGGGCGCCTTCGGCAGACCGGCCAGCATGGCCGACTCGGCCAGCGTCAGATCTTTCAGGTCCTTGCCGAAGTAGACACGCGCCGCGCTTGCGAAACCGTATGCGCGCTGACCGAGATAGATCTGATTCATGTACACCTCGAGAATCTGATCTTTCGTCAGCTTCGACTCGATCTTGTAGGCGAGCAGCATCTCGTAAATCTTGCGCGTGTAGGTCTTTTCGCTCGACAGGAAGAAGTTGCGCGCCACCTGCATCGTGATCGTGCTGGCGCCCTGCGTGGCGTGGCCGTTGGTCAGCGCCACGAAGCCGGCGCGCGCGATGCCGGTGAGGTCGACGCCGCCGTGATCGTAGAAGCGCGCATCTTCGATCGCGAGGATCGCCTTCTTCAGACTATCTGGCACGTCCTGGAAGTGCACGATGTCGCGCCGCTCCTCGCCGAATTCGCCGATCAGCACATGGTCGGCCGTGTAGATGCGCAGCGGCACCTTCGGACGATAGTCGGTCAGGGCGTCGAGCGAGGGCAGGTTCGGCGTTGCGACGACGAGCGCATAACCGAGCACCAGCAGCACGCACACAATGCCTGCGACGATCAGTCCGAAAAAGCCAACGATGAGCTTGAGCCAGAGCGGGCGTTTGCGCTTCTGAGGCGCGGGCGGCGGGGACGTGGGAGACGTTGATTGCATATGTGCACCAAAAAACAGTCCCGCGATTATAGCCGCCTCGCTTTTGAGCTTTCGGCGTGCTTACGGACAGGGCTCGACACGTTCGCGTGCGCGGTGCGGGAATGACTTCACTGTAGTCGCTTTGATCGCACGTCGGGCCCCTGTTGCTCAACGTTAGCCATTCGGCTGAGTGTCGCGCAGCGCCGCGGCTACGCACAATTCTCCTTCGTAACTCGCGTTCGAATGGTTCGTCGCGTGAGGCAGAGGGAGGGCGTGTTGATGTTCAAAAGTTCGTGGCTTCAGACAGTGCATTCAGGCCGGCAGCGGTTTGCCGCCGGGATCGATGTGGGTTCGCAAAACGTGCGTCTGGTCGTGGTGAGCCAGCGCTCGCGCGCACGCGGCGCTTTGTATCTCGAGTACCTCAGGACCGTGCCGCTGCACGCCGGCGCGATGGCCGGCACCGAAATCGCCGACCGCCAGGCGGTGGCGCGTGCGTTGCGCGACGCGTTTGTCGGTCTGCCGCGTGCGTGCGCAACTCACGCGTTGCGCTGCGCGATGGCGGTGCCCGCGTCGGCCACGTTGACTACCACGGTGCCGCTCGCGCGGCTCCCGGCGCAAAGCCGTTGCGGGGAAGACGGCGGGCCGGCGCTGGCCGAACTGGAGCCTGCGGTGATGGGCGAGGCGGAGCGCATCGCCGGTCTCGAAAGGCACGCGCTGGCGGTCGACTGGTTTGTCGATGAAACGCCGGCGCCGGTCCGCACCGTGAAGATCGCCGCCACTGCGCGCCAGCATCTCGAAGCGCGCATGGAATGCGCGGCGACTGCTGGCATCTCGCTTACCGCCGTCGACGGCGAACCGCATGCGGCGTTGCGCGCCATGCGCTACGCGGCATGCCGCGAACTCGATCAGCACGAGCCGTATGCGGCATTGTGGATCGGCACGGACGGCGTGTACGGATGGCGCATCGTCGACGACAGCATCGCCGGCGAAATGCGTTATCCGGCGCCGGAGCATGCCGACCTGGCCGACGCGCTGCGCGATCTCGTCCACGGACCCGTGCTCGACTGCGCCTTGGTGAGCGGCGAAATCGATCTCCTCGAAGGCGTGGGCTTCTCGCTGGCGGATATCGCGGACGTGTTGGGCTGCACGGTGCTGCCGTTCGAATGCGCCGCGCTGGGCGGTCTCGTGCGGCCACTCTGCGATGAGTTGCTGCATGAGCCCGCCGGTGCGGTGGCGTTCGGGCTTGCGTTGCGCGGGGTGCTCGAATGAAGCGCGGCCTTTTGCTTTTGCGCGCAGCCGGTCCGAACGCGTCGGCTGCGTCGCGCGGTACGCGCTTCGTTCAGCCGTGGCTCGGCGGCTTCAATCCGCTGCCCTACCGGCAACGTAATGCGCGGCTCGCGCGGCAGGCTCGTGTGCGCGAATGGCTGGCCGCAGCGCTCGCCGGATGTGCCGCCATCCTCGCGTTGGCCGCGTGGCAGGCGTTCGAGAAGGCACGGCTCGATGCGCAGCGTGCGTCGTTCGAGCGGTCCGTCATGCAATTGAGCGCGCCGCTCGCGGAGCACGCGAAATTGCTCCGCGCACAAGACGAGCAGCGCGAAAACGCGGCGCGTGCGGCGAGCCTGTCCGAGCCGCTCCAGCATCTGCTCGACCTGCTCGAAGCGCTGAGTGTCGAACCGGGCGACGGCGTGGTGTTGCGCCAGTTGCGTCAGCGCGAGCACGAGACGGAGTTGCTGGCGACGTCGCGCAGCCATCTCGCGTCGGCCGAGTGGCTCAAGCGTCTGAGTTCGATTCGCAGCGTGAAGGGGGCGGAGATGAACGACCTGCATCGTCCGGCGACACGCGGCAGCGCGCGAGGAGATGAAAGCGTGAGCGGTCCGGTCGAGTTCGGCGCGCGCTTGCGTTGGGATGATCCAGCGCCGAAAGCCGCTAAGAGAGCTGGATCCCCGGCGGCGGGGCCCTTGAAGTCCGAACCATCAGGAGGTGCAAAATGAGTACGACCTTTTTCGAATCGGGCGGCACGGCACGCCCCAAACTCTTCCTTTCCCAATGGCTGAATCGGCTGCGCGTGCCGCTCGATGCATGGAGCCGGCGCCGCCGTTGGGCGGTCGCGCTGCTGATCTTTGCGCTGGTGTTTGGCCTTGGCGCGCATGGCTGGATCGTCGCCGATCTCGGCGGAGTCGAGACGAGCCGCGCGGCGTTGGCGGTGAGCGTTCAGCATCTCTCGGACGCGAGGCGCGCGCTTGCGCAATTGCCCTTGCTGCGTCGTGCCGCGGCGGCCACGCCGGTCGCGCCGGTTGTCCCGTCGACCGCGCCGTGGAGCTCCGCGGACGACGTGCGCATCGTCTCCGAGCTGGCCGCGCAGAGTGGCGTCGCTTTGCTTGCAGTCGAGCCCGGCGTCGGCAAAGGCGAGGGCGTCGAAAGCATGCGCCCTTTGCAGTTCACCGCGCAAACGGACTTCGTCCACCTGATGGCGTTTCTGCATGGACTGTCGGACCTGCCAGTGCTGATCGTTCCCGTCGACGCCACCGTCAAACAGGACGCTGCGCTGTCGGTGAGCGCAACACTGCGCGTGTTCAGCGCGCTGCGGCCGGTGTCCGCGAATGACGCGGCACGCGTGCTTGACAACGCGAGCCTCGATTCGGACGACGACGAGGAGGTCGTGTTCTTCGACCCGTTTTTGCAGCCGCAGATGCGCGCAGCCGGCGAACTGCCCGATGTTTCGCAATTGCGTCTGGTCGGCGTGCTGTCCGATCGCACGCACGGCTTGGCCTTGCTCGATACGCCAGACGGCGTAGCCACCGTCGAGAAGGGACAGCAGCTTGGCGCGGAACGCGTGACGAAGCTCGATACGCTCGGCATTACGCTCGCCAAAAATGGCACGACGCGCACGCTCGCGCTGGCGGAGGCTTCGTGATGAGCCGCGCAACGCCGTTGCCGACCAGGTCCTCACGGGTTGGCACTCATGCTTCTCCTGGAGTGAGCGTGTACCGCTGCATTCGAGTGTGTGTCGGCCTGTATGTCAGCGCTGCACTAAGCACCGGTATTGCGCGGGCTGCGCTGCCGCCGCTGCCAAGCCACATGCCGCTCGACGACGCCGTCGCGCCAGCCGACAGCATGTACGGCGCAGCCCCGTTGCCGCGCGCTCAGTCCAGCGAAGTGCCGAACCCGTTTCGCGACGATGTGGCAGACGACCCAGGCGTGTCACGACCGGCCGCGCCATCTGGCAATGTCAATGCGGACGACTTCGCCGCCGCCGTCGAAGGTTCGGTGCCGCTTGGCAAGCAATCGGCCGCTCCGGCTCTTGACGATGCTGGCGGCTCCAGTGCGCTCGAAGGTCCGCCGGTGCCGCTGCCGCCGCGCATGCGCCTGAGCGATGGGCCGAAAAATACCGCCGACGCCGCGATCGCCGCACTCCCCGCCGACGACAAACCGATCTCGCTGAACTTCCAGCGGGCCGAACTCGGCGCCGTGCTCAAGGCGTTCGCGGAGTTCACGGGGCTGAACTTCGTCGCGAGCGAGCGGGTGCGCGGCGCGGTTTCGCTGCGGCTCGACAGGGTGCCGTGGCGCACCGCGTTCGATACCCTGCTCGACGTCAACAACCTGGCGATGGAGCGTCACGGCAACGTGATCTGGGTCGCGCCGATGGCGGATCTGGCCGCACGCGAGCGGCAACGCTTCGAAGCGCATGCGCGGGCCGCCGATCTCGAACCGCTCGCAAGCCGCACGTTCGAACTGCACTACGCGCACGCCGAGGACGTGCGGCGTCTCCTGACCGGCTCCGGCACCCAGCGCGTGCTATCCAAGCGCGGCGCCGTGACCGCCGACCCGCGCACCAATCTGCTGTTCGTGACCGATCTCGCTGGACGGCTGGAGCAGATTGCGGCGCTGCTCGGTTCCGTTGACCGCCCGACCCGTCAGGTGCTGATCGAAGCGCAGATCGTCGAGGGCGACTACGGCTTTTCGCGCAATCTCGGCGTGCGGCTCGCGCTGGCGGCCACCAGCACGGACGGTACGGCGAAGGGCTTGCGCGGCGGCACGGACGGCACGGTCTACGACCTGGCCGCCCGGCCGATTTCCGGCTTCGACGCCGCCACTGCCGGCTTGACGCTGTTCGCAGCCGGCGCGACGCGGCTGCTGAACCTGGAGTTGAGCGCGCTCGAAACCGAAGGACACGGGAAAATTGTTTCGAGTCCGCGGGTCGTCACCGCGGACCGGATGAAAGCGGTGGTCGAGCAGGGCACCGAGCTGCCGTATCAGGCCAAGGTGGGGCAGGGCGTGTCGGGCGTGCAGTTTCGCCGTGCCACGCTCAAACTGGAGGTCGAGCCGCAAATCATGCCGGATGGCCGGGTGGTGCTGGACCTCGATGTCGCCAAGGACAGCGTCGGCGAGCAGACCGACGCCGGGCCCGCTATCAACACCAAACACGTGCAAACGCGCGTCGAAGTGGAAGATGGTGGTACGGTGTCGATCGGCGGAATTTACGCGACCGACAACCGGGACGATGTGACCAGGGTGCCTGTCCTGGGCAAAATACCGGTTTTGGGCGCGCTTTTTCGCAATCGGGCGCATCGCGACGCGCGCAGCGAGCTGGCTGTTTTCATCACGCCGCGCGTCGTTCCGATAAATTAGGGGCAGGCTGCTGCCGCTCGCCAGCCGCGGCGCGCAGGCTCGACAAGGCAGCCGCTTTGCCAGTAAGCTGCGGCACGAACCATACCGGATTAGCCAGAGGACACCGTTGCAAGCGCGGGACGCACACGCCAATGTATTTTTTGTAGGGCTCATGGGGGCAGGGAAAACCACCGTGGGCCGGGCCATTGCGCGCCGTCTCGATCGCCCGTTCTTCGATTCCGATCATGAAATCGAGGCGCGCACGGGTGCGCGCATTCCGGTGATCTTCGAGCTGGAAGGTGAAGCGGGCTTCCGCGAGCGCGAGGCCAGCGTGATTGCCGAGCTGACCGGGCGCGACAATATCGTGCTGGCGACCGGCGGCGGCGCGGTGCTGCGGCCGGAAAACCGCGCAGCGTTGCAGAACAACGGCGTGGTGATCTATCTGCGCGCCAATCCTCACGATCTGTGGCTGCGCACGCGGCGCGACAAGAATCGCCCGCTTTTGCAGACGGAAGACCCCAAGGCACGCCTCGAAGCGCTCTATGAAGTGCGCGATCCGCTCTACCGCGAATGCGCGCATTTCGTGATTGAAACCGGCCGGCCCTCAGTCAACGGACTCGTCAACATGGTTCTGATGCAGCTCGAGATGGCCGGCGTCGCCAAACATCCTGCGTCATAATGGACCGTATGATTACCGTCAACGTCGAACTGGGCGAACGCGCCTACCCTATCCACATCGGTGCCGATCTGATCGGCCAGACCGCGCTGTTCGCGCCGCACATCGCCGGCAGTTCGGTCACCATCGTCACGAACACCACGGTCGATCCGCTCTACGGCGACGCGCTGCGCGCCGCGCTGGCGCCGCTCGGCAAACAGGTGTCGACGGTCGTGTTGCCGGACGGCGAGGCGCACAAGAACCTCGAAACGCTGAACCTGATTTTCGACGCGCTGCTCGGCTCGCGCGCCGATCGCAAGACCACGCTCATTGCGCTGGGCGGTGGCGTGATCGGCGACATGACGGGTTTTGCCGCCGCCTGCTATATGCGCGGCGTGCCGTTCATTCAGGTGCCTACTACCTTGCTGTCGCAGGTGGATTCGTCGGTGGGCGGCAAGACCGGCATCAATCATCCGCTCGGCAAGAATATGATCGGCGCGTTCTACCAGCCGCAGGCGGTGATCGCCGACATCGGCGTGTTGCGCACGCTGCCCGCGCGTGAACTGGCTGCGGGCGTCGCGGAAGTGATCAAGACCGGCGCGATTGCCGACGCCGATTTCTTCAGCTGGATCGAAGCCAACATCGAGGCGCTGAATCGCTGCGAACCCGCTGCGCTGATCGAGGCGGTCAAGCGCTCGTGCGAAATCAAGGCGTCGGTGGTGGCGCGCGACGAACGCGAAGGCGGACTGCGCGCGATCCTCAACTTCGGCCACACCTTCGGCCACGCCATCGAGGCCGGCCTCGGCTACGGCGAGTGGCTGCACGGCGAGGCGGTCGGCTGCGGGATGGCAATGGCGGCGGATCTGTCCGTGCGCATGGGCTATCTCGACGAAGCGGCGCGCCGGCGTCTGGTCGACGTGATCGTCGCCGCGCATTTGCCGACTCGCGCGCCCGCGCTCGGCCAAGCGCGTTACGTCGAACTCATGCAGGTCGACAAGAAGGCGGAAGCCGGCGCGATCAAATTCATTCTGCTGAAGCGTTTCGGTGAGACGCTGATCACCCAGGCGCCCGACGCCGAGGTGCACGCCACGCTGGCCGCCGCTGTCTAGAGCACGACGAAGCAATTCCAGCCACGCATCACGCACCAGCGTCACGAGGCGCCGCCCATGTTTCGGAGAACCCGGTGACTGACAGGCGCAGCGACGATGTACAGCATGACCCTGCGGCAGGCATGGCGGCGATCGCCGTGCCGACGCAGGAGGCATTCGAAGCGCATCTCGCGCCCTACGCGGCTCATTCCGCCCAGTCGCGCGGCCGGCGTTATTCCGAAGCCGCGCCCAGCGCGCGCAGTGAATTCCAGCGGGACCGTGACCGCATCGTCCACTCGACGGCGTTCCGCCGGCTCGAATACAAAACCCAGGTGTTCGTGAATCACGAGGGTGACCTGTTTCGTACGCGCCTGACCCATAGTCTCGAAGTCGCACAGATCGCGCGTTCGGTTGCTCGTAATCTGCGCATGAACGAAGACCTCGTCGAAGCCATTTCACTTGCCCACGATCTCGGCCATACGCCGTTCGGCCATGCCGGGCAGGACGCGCTGAACGAATGCATGCGCGAGCACGGCGGTTTCGAGCACAACCTGCAAAGTCTCGCGGTCGTCGACGACCTGGAGGAGCACTACGGTGCATTCAATGGCCTGAACCTGTGCTTCGAGACGCGCGAGGGCATCCTCAAGCATTGCTCGCGGGACAACGCACGGCGGCTCGGCGCGCTGGGCGAGCGCTTTCTCGAAGGACGGCAGCCGTCGATCGAAGCGCAGATCGCCAATGTCGCCGACGAGATTGCGTACAACAATCACGATGTCGACGACGGTTTGCGCTCGGGTTTGCTCACGATCGAGCAGCTTGCCGAAGTGGAGTTATGGCAGACGCACTACGACACGGCGCGCCGCGACTTTCCGCAAATCGAAGGGCGCAGGCTGATCCATGAGACGGTGCGCCGCATCATCAATACGCTGATCGTCGATCTGATCGATACGACCAAGTTGAATCTGGTCCGCTACGCACCGGCTTCGCTGGACGCCGTGCGCGCAGCGCCTGCGCTCGTCGCCCACAGCGATGCCATTGCCGCGCAGGCGGCGACGCTCAAGCGCTTCCTCTTCAAGAACCTGTATCGCCATTACCGCGTGATGCGCATGGCCAATAAGGCGCGTCGCGTCGTGGTCGGCCTGTTCGACGCGTTCACGGAAGATCCGCGGCTGTTGCCGCCCAGCTATCAAGCGGTGGACGAGGCGCAGCAATCACGGCTGATCGCTCACTACATCGCGGGCATGACGGATCGCTATGCGGTGAAGGAATATCAGCGGCTATTCGTGATCGACGACAACTAGGCGGCGCGAGCGCGCGTCTGCCTCCCGCATGCGGGCAGCGGATGGCACCGCTGCGCAGTGCCATCGCACTCCGGCTATCACGATCAACGAAGACACGATCAAGACCGCCAAAACAATGGCGGCCCCGTCGTCGCCATCACCTGGCCTTGTGCAACTCAGCGCAACCGCGACGCGAACAGCGCGCCCGCGATCAGCGCAACGCCGCCGACGATCGCGATCGTCTGCCACGGATTTTCGTGCACGTAATGGTCGGCGTCGGAGATCGCGACTTCCGCACGTTCGCGTACGGCCTCGCGAGTATCGTTCAGCCGCGAGCGCGCCGCATCGAGTTGTTTGCGAATCTTGCCGCGCAATGCCACGGCGTCGGCCTGTGTGCCGTCTGCCAGCGTGGATTCGAGTTCCGACAACAGCGTGCGTAACTCGCCCGCAATGTCTTCGGCCGCGTGACGGCTGTGGCGAGCGATGCGCCGCGCACGGCGGCTAGTACTGGTCCAGGATTCGCCGAGAGCGTCTCTCGTATTCGGAAGTGCTGTCATGGTCGCTCCGTCAGTGAGGTGAAAAGGGTCCCACGCGTTGTCACGCCAGTCGTCACCTTGCCACGAATACACGGCGGCGCGGTGTAACGCGGGAAACACCCTGTGGACGCAACTTCGGTGCCAAACCCGCAAGCCTCTGCGCACATGGACGCAGGTCAAGCACCGTCCGCAGATATTGCACGAGCCGACGCCCGTCCGGGTCAAAATTACAAATGCTCACGTCTTCCCGCCGCGCACGCCTTCACCTGCGCCCGCACAATGAAAAACGCCGTCATCGGAGTGATGACGGCGTTGTCCAAGCCACGAAAATTCGACTACCCTACCTCTACAGCCCCCATTTTTCACGAAGCGTTAGAAACGGTAACCGATGTTGACGTAGGAAACGATCGGGTTCAGCTTGATCTTGGTTTGCGATTGCACGTTCAGCGTGCCGACCGGCGTGGCGGCTGCGGTGTTCAGCTTGGCGGTCGTGCTGAGCGGCAAGTAGGAGATCGACACACCCGCGAACCAGTGCTGGTTGAACGCGTACGTGAAACCGGCATTAAACACCGGCGCCCACGAACTATCCGTTGAGACGCTGGTCGGACCATGCAGAACGTTAGCTTCGAATGCGCTGTTGGTGATCTTTTCGTCGGTGAACCAGATGCGGCTCACACCGATGCCGAGATACGGACGGAATGTGGCGGTCGGGGCATTGAAGTAGTACTTGAGCAGCAGAGTCGGGCTCCACTGTTTTGCCTGGCCGAGCTTGCCGAATTGTTCGAGGCTGCCGGAGCCGTTCAGATCGAAAGACGGCGGGTAGCCGATAACGAATTCAGTTGCGATGTGATCTGTGACGAAGTAGCCGGCAGTAATACCGATCGTGTCGGCCGCACTGAGTTTTGCGCCGGTGTTGGGTTCGGTGATGTTGGTCGGGCTGCCGCCAATGCTTGTCACGGTCAACGGGTCGCTGCTCGATTGAGGCGAAAGATGGAACCAGCCCGTCGTGACGAAAAAGCTGCCGGCCGACTGTGCGTGCGCTGCCGTTGTCATGCAGACTAGCGCCGCCATCCCCGTTACGGCCTGTTTTAATTTCATATGTGCTCCTCCAAAAAAGGCCCGCTCATTATGACGAGAACGTTTGAAACAAACCATACGCTGCGGTTAGAGCTTTCTCCCTAAGCGCCGCGCGGTTTCTGGCTTCGCCGCTCCACGCCGAACCTTGGGCGCATGCGGTTCTTCGGACCTTCGGGTATGTACCAACGCGACTATCGGATACTCCAGCATGGCACGGCTTGCACGTCTTTATGTCCCTGACCAGCCGCAGCACGTCATCCTCCGCGGGCTCGATCAGCAGCCCGCATTCGTCGACGACCAGGACTACGAACTCTTCATCGATTGTCTGAAAGCTGCTTCGCGCGACCATCACTTATCGATCCACGCGTATGCATTGATGCCGGGCGCCGTGCAGCTGCTCGTCACGCCCACCGAGGAGTCGAGCCTGCCGAAAGCGATGCAGGCGGTTGGGCGTCGCTACGTCGCGCACTTCAATCGACGCTACGCGCGCCGCGGCACGCTGTGGGAGGGCCGCTACCGGGCCACGGTGATCGAGGGCGAGCGCTACTTCCTGCTGGCGAGCCGCGTCGTCGAGATGTGTCCGGTGCGCGCGCAACTCGTCAGCGCGCCGGAGGACTATCGCTGGTCGAGTTACCGGCATCACATCGGTCTCACGCTCGACAGCCTGATTACCGACCACCCCTTGTACTGGTCGCTTGGCAATACGCCGTTCGAGCGGCAGCGCGCGTATCGCGAGTTATGCGAACAGCCGCTCGACGAGCGCGAAGCCAGTCAGCTCCAGCAGGCCACGCTGAAAGGCTGGGTTCTGGGCAGCGACACCTATCGGGAATGGGCGGCGCGGGCCGCAAACCGGCGCGTTTCACCGCTGCCGCGCGGCCGGCCGCGCAAGGTGCGCGAGACGCCGCATACGCCATAAAGCGTTTCGCATCAAAGGGCTACATGGAAACGGCATGTCAGATGCCGTTTTCTTTTGCCCGTTTTTGATGTGGCACCAATAAAAATAGACCGCAATGCACCAATTTGATAATCGGGGTCCGATCATTACGTTTTATTTGCTATTCCATTGATTCGTCGCGTATATTCCGAATTCCGGCGTTTTTGATACGCGCAGCGCGCCGCTCGGAAACGCCGTCGCGGTTGCAACGCAAACTGCGGCAATAGAAAAACGGTTTAACGGCCTGTCCGGCCTCCTCACAGACGGTGTCCCCATGAACGACCACCAGCAACCGATTCACCCGGTTCCCGCCGCGCAAGGTCTGTACGACCCGCAAAACGAACATGACGCCTGCGGCGTCGGCTTCGTCGCTCACATCAAGGGCCAGAAAAGCCACGAGATCGTCCAGCAAGGGCTGAAGATTCTCGAGAACCTCGACCACCGGGGCGCTGTCGGCGCCGATCCGCTGATGGGCGACGGCGCGGGCATCCTGATCCAGATCCCGGACGGCTTCTATCGCGATGAAATGGCCAAGCAGGGCGTGACGCTGCCGCCGAACGGCGAATACGGCGTCGGCATGGTGTTCCTGCCGAAGGAACACGCATCGCGCCTCGCCTGCGAGCAGGAACTGGAGCGCACGGTGAAGGCCGAAGGCCAGGTCGTGCTGGGCTGGCGCGACGTCCCGGTCGACCACTCGATGCCGATTTCGCCCACCGTGAAGGCGAGCGAGCCGCTGATCCGCCAGATCTTCATCGGCCGCGGCAAGGACATCATGGTGACCGACGCGCTCGAGCGGAAGCTGTACGTGATCCGCAAGACCGCGAGCCACCGCATCCAGGCGCTCAAGCTCAAGCACGGCAAGGAATACTTCGTGCCGTCGATGTCGGCGCGCACGGTGGTGTACAAAGGCCTGCTGCTGGCCGGCCAGGTCGGCGTGTATTACCGCGACCTGCAGGACGAGCGCACCATCTCGGCGCTGGCGCTGGTGCACCAGCGCTTCTCGACCAACACGTTCCCGGCGTGGGAGCTGGCTCACCCGTACCGCATGATCGCCCACAACGGCGAAATCAACACGGTGAAGGGCAACGTCAACTGGCTGAACGCCCGCACCGGTGCGATCGCGAGCCACGTGCTCGGCGACGATCTGCCGAAGCTGTGGCCGCTCATCTATCCGGGCCAATCGGACACCGCGTCGTTCGACAACTGTCTCGAACTGCTCGTGATGGCCGGCTACCCGCTCGTCCACGCCATGATGATGATGATCCCGGAAGCCTGGGAGCAGCACACGCTGATGGACGACAACCGCCGCGCGTTCTACGAATACCACGCCGCGATGATGGAACCGTGGGACGGCCCCGCCGCGATCGCGTTCACCGACGGCCGCCAGATCGGCGCGACGCTCGACCGGAACGGTCTGCGTCCGGCGCGCTACATCGTCACCGACGACGACCTGGTCATCATGGCGTCGGAAGCGGGCACGCTGCCGATCCCCGAGTCGAAGATCGTCAAGAAGTGGCGCCTGCAGCCGGGCAAGATGTTCCTGATCGACATGGAACACGGCCGCATCATCGACGACAAGGAACTCAAGGACAACCTCGCGAACGCCAAGCCGTACAAGAGCTGGATCGACGCGGTCCGGATCAAGCTCGACGAGATCGAGCCGAAGGCCGAAGACGTCGTGACGGAACGCCGCGAAGCCGCTGCCTTGCTGGATCGTCAGCAGGCGTTCGGCTACACCCAGGAAGACCTCAAGTTCCTGATGGCGCCGATGGCGCAAGCCGGCGAAGAAGCCGTCGGCTCGATGGGCAACGACTCGCCGCTGGCGGTCATGTCCAACAAGAACAAGACGCTCTATCACTACTTCAAGCAGCTGTTCGCACAGGTGACGAACCCGCCGATCGACCCGATCCGCGAAAACATGGTGATGTCGCTGGTGTCGTTCATCGGTCCGAAGCCGAACCTGCTGGACACGAACAACATCAACCCGCCGATGCGTCTCGAAGTGTCGCAGCCGGTGCTCGACTTCAAGGACATCGCGAAGATCCGCGCGATCGATCAGTACACGGGCGGCAAGTTCAGCTCGTATGAACTGAACATCTGCTATCCGGTGGCCTGGGGCAAGGAAGGCATCGAAGCGCGTCTCGCGTCGCTGTGCGCGGAAGCCGTCGATGCGGTCAAGTCCGGCTACAACATGCTGATCGTGTCGGACCGCAAGACCGACCGCGACAACGTCGCGATTCCGGCGCTGCTGGCTACCGCCGCGATTCACACGCACCTCGTGCAGCAAGGTCTGCGCACGAGCACGGGTCTGGTCGTCGAAACCGGCTCGGCGCGTGAAACGCACCACTTCGCGCTGCTGGCGGGCTACGGCGCCGAAGCCGTGCACCCGTACCTCGCGATGGAAACGCTCGGCCAGCTCGCGGCCGGCCTGAAGGGCGACCTGTCGGCGGACAAGGCGGTCTACAACTTCACCAAGGCAGTCGGCAAGGGCCTGCAGAAGGTCATGTCGAAGATGGGCATTTCGACCTACATGTCGTACACCGGCGCGCAGATTTTCGAAGCGGTCGGCCTGGCTGAAGACCTCGTGCAGAAGTACTTCAAGGGCACGTCGTCGAAGGTCGGCGGCATTGGTCTGTTCGACGTCGCGGAAGAAGCGATCCGTCTGCATCGCGATGCGTTCGGCGACAACCCGATCCTCGCGAACATGCTCGACGCGGGCGGCGAGTACGCGTACCGCGTGCGCGGCGAAGAACACATGTGGACGCCGGATGCGATCGCCAAGCTGCAACACTCGGCGCGCAGCAACTCGTACCAGACGTACAAGGAATACGCGCATCTGATCAACGATCAGACCAAGCGTCACATGACGTTCCGCGGCCTGTTCGAATTCAAGTTCGACCCGACCAAGGCGATTCCGCTCGACGAAGTCGAACCGGCGAAGGAAATCGTCAAGCGTTTCGCGACCGGCGCGATGTCGATGGGCTCGATCAGCACCGAAGCGCACGCCACGCTGGCGGTCGCGATGAACCGCATTGGCGGCAAGTCGAACACCGGCGAAGGCGGCGAGGACGCGAACCGTTACCGCAATGAACTGCGCGGCATTCCGATCAAGAACGGCGACACGATGAAGTCCGTGATCGGCGACGAAGTGGTCGTCGATATTCCGCTGAAGGACGGCGATTCGCTGCGTTCGCGCATCAAGCAGGTGGCGTCGGGCCGTTTCGGCGTGACGGCGGAATACCTCGCGTCGGCTGATCAGATCCAGATCAAGATGGCGCAGGGCGCGAAGCCGGGCGAAGGCGGTCAGTTGCCGGGCCACAAGGTGTCGGACTACATCGGCAAGCTGCGCTACTCGGTGCCGGGCGTCGGTCTGATCTCGCCGCCGCCGCACCATGACATCTACTCGATCGAAGATCTCGCGCAGCTGATTCACGACCTGAAGAACGTGAACGCGTCGTCGAGCATCTCGGTGAAGCTGGTGTCGGAGTCGGGCGTCGGCACAGTGGCCGCGGGTGTTGCGAAGGCGAAGGCCGATCACGTCGTGATCGCAGGCCATGACGGCGGCACGGGCGCGTCGCCGCTGTCGTCGATCAAGCATGCGGGCACGCCGTGGGAACTGGGTCTCGCGGAAACGCAGCAAACCCTGGTGCTGAACCAGTTGCGCGGCCGTATCCGCGTCCAGGCCGACGGTCAGATGAAGACCGGCCGCGATGTCGTGATCGGCGCGCTGCTCGGCGCGGACGAGTTCGGCTTCGCGACGGCGCCGCTCGTCGTCGAAGGCTGCATCATGATGCGCAAGTGCCATCTGAACACCTGCCCGGTCGGCGTCGCGACGCAAGATCCAGTGCTGCGTGCGAAGTTCAATGGCCAGCCGGAACACGTCGTGAACTTCTTCTTCTTCGTTGCGGAGGAAGCGCGCGAGATCATGGCGCAACTCGGTATTCGCAAGTTCGACGACCTGATCGGCCGCGCCGAACTGCTGGATACGAAGAAGGGCATCGAGCACTGGAAGGCGAAGGGTCTCGACTTCTCGCGCGTGTTCTATCTGCCGCAAGTGCCGGCTGAAGTGGCGCGCAAGCACGTGGACGTGCAGGACCACGGCCTCGACAAGGCACTCGACCACACGCTGATCGAGAAGGCGAAGGCGGCGATCGAGAAGGGCGAACACGTTTCGTTCATCCAGCCGGTGCGCAACGTGAACCGCACGGTCGGCGCGATGCTGTCCGGCGCGATCGCGAAGAAGTACGGCCACGACGGCCTCGCCGACGACTCGATTCACATCCAGTTGAAGGGCACCGCGGGCCAGAGCTTCGGCGCATTCCTCGCGAAGGGCGTCACGCTGGACCTGGTCGGCGACGGCAACGACTACGTGGGCAAGGGCCTGTCGGGCGGCCGCATCATCATCCGTCCGACCAACGATTTCCGCGGCAAGTCGGAAGAGAACATCATCTGCGGCAACACGGTGATGTACGGCGCGATCGAAGGCGAATCGTTCTTCCGCGGCGTTGCGGGCGAGCGGTTCTGTGTGCGTAACTCGGGCGCGACGGCGGTTGTCGAAGGCACGGGCGACCACGGTTGCGAATACATGACGGGCGGCACGGTGATCGTGCTCGGCGAAACGGGCCGTAACTTTGCGGCCGGCATGTCGGGCGGCATCGCGTATGTGTTCGATCCGGACGGCACGTTCGCGAGCAAGTGCAACAAGTCGATGGTCGCGCTCGATCCGGTCTTGCAACAGGCCGAACAGGAACGCACGGTCGACAAGGGCCTGTGGCACTGCGCGACAACCGACGAAGCGCTGCTCAAGGGTCTCATCGAGCGTCACTTCCAGTTCACCGGTTCGCCGCGTGCCAAAGCGCTGCTCGAAAACTGGGATGCGTCGCGCCGTCAATTCGTGAAGGTGTTCCCGACCGAATACAAGCGCGCGCTGGGCGAGTTGGCTGCGAAGAAGGCGAGCAAGGAAGTGCTCGCCGCTTGACAGACCAGACTTGACGGACCAGACGCAGTCAGCCGG
The DNA here is from genome assembly GCF_008369935.1 of Paraburkholderia panacisoli. GTDB lineage: Bacteria > Pseudomonadota > Gammaproteobacteria > Burkholderiales > Burkholderiaceae > Paraburkholderia > Paraburkholderia panacisoli. Next base: position 66,441 of record NZ_VTUZ01000021.1, read on the forward strand.
CTGCGTCGCCCGCAGACGTCACATTTAGCCGTACCCGCCGCCGCTCGATGATTCGACGCACGGCGGGTGTAGATCACCCCACCTGATACAGATAGAGAAGAGAACCACATGGGCAAGGCAACCGGTTTTCTCGAGTTCGAACGCCGCCACGAGGCGTACGAAGCTCCGCTCACGCGTGTGAAGCACTACAAGGAATTCGTCGCGGCGCTGACTGACGACGAAGCGAAGATTCAAGGCGCGCGTTGCATGGACTGCGGCATTCCGTTCTGCAACAACGGCTGCCCGGTGAACAACATCATCCCGGACTTCAACGACCTGGTGTTCCATCAGGACTGGAAGAACGCGATCGAAGTGCTGCACTCCACGAACAACTTCCCGGAGTTCACGGGCCGCATCTGCCCGGCGCCGTGCGAAGCAGCCTGCACGCTCGGCATCAACGACGACCCGGTCGGCATCAAGTCGATCGAGCACGCGATCATCGATAAAGCCTGGGCCGAAGGCTGGGTGGCGCCGCAACCGCCGAAGCACAAGACCGGCAAGAAGGTCGCCGTGGTCGGTTCCGGCCCCGCGGGTCTGGCCGCCGCGCAGCAACTCGCGCGCGCGGGGCACGATGTCACGGTGTTCGAGAAGAACGACCGCATTGGCGGCCTGTTACGTTACGGTATTCCCGACTTCAAGCTGGAAAAGTGGCTGATCGACCGCCGCATGCGCCAGATGGAAGCCGAAGGTGTGACGTTCCGCGCCAACGTGTTCATCGGCAAGGAAGGTTCGCTGCCGGAGTACATCGGCAACACGGCGAAGGAAACCATCACGCCGGCTGAGCTGAAGGAACAGTTCGACGCGGTGGTGATCGCAGGCGGTTCGGAAATGCCGCGCGATCTGCCGGTGCCGGGCCGCGAACTGGAAGGCGTCCACTACGCGATGGACTTCCTGCCGCAGCAGAACAAGGTCAACGCAGGCGACAAGGTGCAGAACCAGTTGCTCGCGAAGGGCAAGCATGTGGTCGTGATCGGCGGAGGCGATACGGGTTCGGACTGCGTGGGCACGTCGAATCGTCACGGCGCGAAGAGCGTCACGCAATTCGAGCTGCTGCCGCAACCGCCCGAAGAAGAGAACAAGCCGCTCGTGTGGCCGTACTGGCCGATCAAGCTGCGCACGTCGTCGTCGCATGACGAAGGCTGCGAGCGCGACTGGTCGGTTGCGACCAAGCGCCTCGAAGGCAAGAACGGCAAGGTCGAGAAGCTGATCGCCGCGCGTGTCGAATGGAAGGACGGCAAGATGCAGGAAGTGCCGAACTCGGAGTTCGAAATGAAGGCCGATCTGGTGCTGCTCGCAATGGGCTTCACGCAGCCGGTGTCGCCGGTGCTCGAAGCGTTCGGCGTCGACAAGGATGCACGCGGCAACGTGCGCGCGTCGACCGAAGGCGACAAGGCGTATTACACGTCGGTGGACAAGGTGTTCACCGCGGGCGATATGCGTCGCGGCCAGTCGCTGGTGGTGTGGGCGATCCGTGAAGGCCGTCAGTGCGCACGTTCGGTTGATGCGTTCCTGATGGGTCATTCGGAACTGCCGCGCTAAAACGTCTCCGGCCGGTTGCGCCGGTTGATTGCGCCGTGGTTTGGCGTGACGGGCGGAAACCGGTCACTGCTTGCAGGAAGAGGTGGAGACGACAATGTGCCGCAGATCGGCACATAAGCGGTACATCGAAGCGGTGAAAAACAAAGCCGGGCCACCCGAGAGGGTGGACCCGGCTTTTTAACGTCCGGCGGATCGCGTGCGTGGCGCAAGCGCGCCGTTACTTCCGATACCGCGCCAACGTGAGCCCTTCGAGATCGATCTCCGGCTCGCGCTGCGCGACCAGATCCGCGACCACGCGCCCCGAGCCCATCGACATCGCCCAACCCGTCGAGCCGTGCCCGAGGTTCAGCCACAGATTGTCCACGCCCGATGGACCGAGCAGCGGTGCGCCATCGGGTGTCATCGGACGGCGGCCGACCCAGAAATGCGCGGACGTGGGATTGGCCGCGTGCGGGAACCAGTCGCCAAGTACTTTCAGCAACGTTTGCAGCGCCTGCTCGCGCAAGGTGGTTTGGCGATTGCCCAGTTCCGCCGTGCCCGCCACCCGCAAGTTGTTGCCGAAGCGGGTGATCGCCGTTTTCAGGGACTCGTCCATCAGCGCGGCGCGCGGCGCTTTCTCTTCATCAATGATGGGCAGCGTCGCCGAATAGCCCTTTACCGGATAGAGCGGCACTTTTACGCCGAGCGCTGCAAGCAGCGGCGCGCTATCGACGCCCAGCGCCACCACCACTGCATCGGCTGGCAATGTCTCGTGACCGCGCTCGCTTTCGATACGCACACCGCGCACCGCACCCCCTTGCACGTCGAGCGACGTGACGCGGGTATCGAAGCGAAAGCGCACGCCGTTACGCTCGCAGATTGCGCGCAGTTCGCGGGTGAAGCGGGCGCAATCGCCGGCTTCGTCGTTGGGCAGATAGAGGCCGGAGAGCGGCGCCTGACGCGCCCAACGCAAGCCCGGTTCGATCTCAGTACACTGCGCGGCGCTGACTTCCCGATGCACGATGCCCGCATCGCGCAACACCGCGAGCGCCGGTTGCGCGAGTTCGACGTCGTACTCGCTGCGAAACAGTTGCAGATAACCTTGGCTGCGACCGTAATCGAACGGATGGCGGCCGCGAAACTCGTGCAGGCATTCGCGGCTGTAGTAAGCGATGCGCTGCATCCGCTGCTTGTTGACGCGAAAACGCTCGAGCTCGCATTCGCGCAGCCAGCGCGCGATCCAGCGCCATTGAGCGGGATCGAACGTGGGGCGGAAGATCAGCGGCGAGGCCGGCTTAAACAGGTATTTGAGAATCTTCGCGGGCATGCCCGGCGCGGCCCACGGCGTTACGTAGCCCGGCGCGATCACGCCGGCGTTGCCGAAACTGGTGGAGAGCGCGACGTCCGGTTCGCGCTCGATCACCGTGACATCGCAGCCGTGCTGGCGCAGGTAAAAGGCGCTGGCGACGCCGATCACGCCGCCGCCGAGTACGATTGTTTTCATGAGTATGTGCTGCGGATTCAGGCTGCGGAGCGGATCGTGCCGAGCACCTTGCCCTTGGTCTCCGGCAAACACAGCGCGGCGACGATCACGAGCAGATATCCCGAGCCGGCAACGAGGCCCATCGCCTTCACGAGCGTCATGGACTGCGACAGCGTGCCGACCAGAATCGGAAAGAACGAGCCGAGCCCGCGCCCCAGGTTATAGCAGAAGCCTTGGCCCGATCCGCGTATCTCGTTCGGATAAAGCTCCGACAGATACGCACCCACGCCCGCGAAAATCCCTTGCACGACAATCCCGAGCGGAAAGCCGAGCGCGAGCATCATCATGTCGGTGACCGGCAGCATCGTGTAGACCATGCCCAGCACGAACGAGCCGATCGCGAACAGCACGAACGACGCGCGTCGGCCGATCCTGTCGCACAGAATCGCGCCGACGATATAGCCGGTGAACGACCCCACGATCAGCACGATCAGATAGCCGCTGGTGTTGAACACCGACAGATGGCGCACGGTCTTCAGATAGGTCGGCAGCCACGTGGTGATCGCGTAATAGCCGCCGAGCATGCCGGTGCACAGCACGCTGCCGAGCAGCGTGGTCCTCACGTGCGCGGCCGAGAAGATCTGCATGAAGTGCGAGGTGTCGAAGCCGCTTGCGCGCGCGCGGCGCGTTTCGAGGTAGATCTCCGGATCGCTCACGTTGCGCCGGATATAGATGATCCACGCCGCGGGCAACAGGCCGACCCAGAAGCACGCGCGCCATGCGTACTGTTCCGGCAGCAGCGCGAAGGCCGCCCAATAGACGATGGCCGCCGCCGCCCAGCCGAACGACCAGCTGCTCTGCACGGTGCCGACGGCTTTGGCGCGATGCTGCGGCGAGCGGATGGTTTCGGCCATCATGATCGTCACGACCGACCATTCACCGCCGAAGCCGATGCCTTGCAGCGTCCGCGTGGCGAGCAGTTGCCAGAACGACTGCGTGAAGCCCGACAGAAAGGTGAAGATCGCGAAGGTGGCGATGGTCCATTGCAGCACGCGGATGCGGCCATGGCGGTCGGCGAGAATGCCGGCAAGCCAGCCGCCTAGCGCCGACGAGATCAGCGAACTGGTGGCGATCAGGCCCGCTTCGCTTTTGGTCATCCCCCACGTCGCGATCAGCGTCGGAATGAGGAACGAGTAGATCATGAAGTCGAAGGCATCGACTGCGTAGCCGCCGAAGCCGGCGTAAAGCGTGCGGCGCTCGCGCGGGGACAGCTCGGCGAACCATTGGACAGAAGCCATGTTGTGTTGTGGTCTCCAGGTCTTTCTGCCTGCGGGGCTTGTTGGAAAGGTGTCCGTATTCTACGGGGATGCGGCGTCGCGAGGCCAGGTGTGGTCAAAAATGGCGACCGGCGGTAAGAGCCGATAAGACGCGATAAGCGCCGATAAGAGACGAAAGCGCGTGGAAACCGGCTTGAAAGATGCCGACACCACCGGTCCGCCGCTCGCGCCGTCGTCAGTGGGCCAGTGCGGTGCGCGCGTTCCCTTACCAACTACTACTATGTAACGCAAAACATATTGGCCACCGTTAAACTGCGGCCGCAGCGTCGATGCTGCGAACAACCTTCCCACGTCCGCGCCAGCCACGCCTCATGCACGCAACCGCGAAAACCAGCTCGCCATTCCGCCGCTCTGCGAGCCCGATCGCGAGGGCAAGTCACCACACGCTCGACGCCATTTCCGCGTCGCGCCGCGGCTTCCTCAAGGGCTCCGCCAGCGTGGTGCTGGCATCCGGTCTGGGCAGCACGCTTCTTTCCGCGTGCGGCGGCGGCCTCGACGCCGATCTGCCGGAAACGCCACACCTGGCGTCGGTCAGCAACTTCCGCGATCTGGCGGGCGTCGGCGCAGGCTACCTGACTGTCGACGGCAAACGGGTGCGCCGTGGCGCCTTCTATCGGGCGAATGTGCTGACACTGAGCAGCGCCGACCAGGCGTCGATCGACAAACTCGGCATCGCATCGGTCTACGATCTGCGCACGCCGGGCGAAATCGCGCGAACCGACGATGTGCTGCCGGGCGGTGCGATCGCGCAGACGCTCAACGTACTCGGCATCAGCGACTTCGTCACGCCCGTGCTGGACACGGCCGACGCCGCCGTCGCGTTCATGGAATCGCAGGCTCGCGCGTATGTGACCGGCGCCGCGCAGCGCGCCGCGTACGGCACGCTGCTCACGCATCTGGCCGAGGGCGCCGGCGCGCAGTTGTTTCATTCGAACGCGGGTAAGGATCGCGCGGGCTGGGTCGCGGCGCTGCTGCTCAGCATCGCCAACGTGCCGCTCGACGTGATCACGCAGGACTATCTGCTCAGCAACACTTATCTGGTGGCGTCGATCAACGCGCAAACCGAGACCCTGCGCACGCAGGACGGCGAGGCCGCCGTGACGATCCAGATGCCTTTGCTGGAAGTTCAGGAGGCTTATCTGCAAGCCGGCTTCGACCAGGTGCAGTCGAGCTACGGCACGATGGCGAACTATCTGACGCGCGGCCTCGGCATGCCGCAAACGACGATCGACATGTTGCGCAGCCGGCTCGTGAGCTGAAGCGCGCCGCAGCCCAAGCCCAAGGCAAAAAAAAGTCCGCCCCAAGTAACTGGGCGGACAGAGAAGGGCGGCATCGAGGTTGCCGTGCGTGACTATAAGTCCGCGGCCGTCGCGATAATTCATCCTGTAAGGGAAGGTAAGCGCCCTCGTTGGCCGATCCGCTTTCCACTACGCCGGTGTCGCGTCGACCGGCAATTCGATCCGCACTTCCAGCCCGCCTTGCGCGTGATTGCCCACCTGACAACGTCCGCCGCGATCGTGCGCGAGTCGCGCGACGATCGCGAGGCCGAGGCCGCAATGGCCTTCGCCGCCGCGCGCGGCGTCGAGCCGCACGAACGGCTTCATCGCGGCCGCAATGCGGTCGTCGGGAATGCCGGAGCCGTGGTCGCGCACGCTGATGATCCAATGCCGGTCGGTGCGCGCGGTGCCGATCTCCACCGGCGGCGTGCCGTGCTCGAGCGCGTTGTCGACGAGGTTCGTCACCAGCCGGTCGAGCAGCGTGCGCGGCAGCGCGAATCTTGGCCCAGCGCGCAGATCGAGCGTGAACAGCGGGGTTTCGGCGCTGTCGCCGGAGGAAAACTGTTCCTGCAAAAACTCGTCGACTTCGACCGGCGGCCCGGCGTCGGCGGACTGTCCGGCGAATTCGAGGAACTGCTGGACGATGTTGGTCAGCGAATCGACATCGCGGATCAGACCCGCGCGCTCGTTCTCCGCCACCAGCACGCTCGCGCGCAACTTCAGGCGCGTCAGCGGCGCTTTCAGATCGTGCGCGACGCCGGCCAGCATCACGGCCTGGTCGTCGCCGGCTTCGTTCAGGCGCCGCATCATGTCGTTGAACGAACCGATCAGATCGCGCAGTTCGCGTGGGCCTTGCACGGTCACCGGGTCCGGCCGGCCGCCCGAGCCGAACGCGCGCGCGGCGTCGGCGACGCGCGACAGCGGCCGCTGCATCTGCCACACCGCGAACAGCGACAGGATCAGCGCCGCGAGCAGCATCGACGCGCCTTCGACGACAAAACGCGGGCGCGGCGGCACGTCGACCGGCACGACCACCCAGTTCGACTTGCCGGGGAACAAAACCCAAAGCTGCGGCGGGCGCACGTCGTCGACGGCGATCTGCGTGCCGGGCGGCAGGTTCTCGCGCAATTGCCGGCTCAGTTGGACCAGCGGACGCATCGTGGGCGTGTGCAGATGCACGCTCGCCGGCATGTTCCAGGTGGGGACGAGATGCACGCGCATCGCGGGCGCGAGCGCGGCGCCCTTCATCGGCTCGCCGTTGACGGCTTGCAGCACCAATAGAAGCCCGCGTGCGAAGCCGTCGATCTCATGGCGCGGCGGCTGCATCACGACCAGCACGAACCAGCCGGCTTGAATCGCGAACAACACCGCTGCCGACAGCAACGCCATTCTGCCGAACAGCGTGTTCAGCGGATTTTTCATGCGCCTGGCGTGGCCTCGCCGGAGAAGGGTGTGCCGTCAGCGTCGGGCACGAACACGTAGCCTTTGCCGCGCACGGTCTGCACGTAGCAGGGATTGGACGGATCGTCTTCGATCACGCGGCGCAGGCGCCAGATCGGCACGTCGAGACTGCGGTCGCGGAAGGCGAGGTTGTCGCGGTGCACGAGATCGTGAATCAGCACGCGCGACAACACCTTGTACGGGTTGTTCACGAAGATCTTCAGGAGCGCGAATTCACTGTCGCGCAACGGCAGCTTCGTATCGTCGCGCGACAGCGAACGGGTCGCGAAGTCGAGTTCGAACGGGCCGAACCGATAGCGCTTGCGGGCTTCCGGCGCACTGGTGGTGCACGGCCCGCGCCGGCGCAACACGGTGTGGATGCGCGCGAGCAGTTCGCGCGGGTCGAACGGCTTGGTCAGATAGTCGTCCGCGCCGAGCGACAGGCCGACGATGCGGTCGGCCACCGTGCCGCGCGCGGTCACGAAAATTACCGGGATGTCGTCGCCGGCGGCACGCAGCGCGGTGAGCGCGCGCAGGCCGTCGGTGTTCGGCATCATGATGTCGAGCACGACGACCGATGGCCGTTCACGCTCTAGCCGGCGCTGGAGATGGGTGCCGTCGTGCAGCACAGACGCGTCGAAACCGTTCGATTGCAGAAACTTGCATAGCAAATCGCGTACGACCGGATCGTCGTCGACGATAAGGACCTGTGGATTCATGGCGAAATTCTAGACTGGCGCGCACGGCGCGCGGCTGACTCTTTTCTTACCAATGCTTACGATGCGCCGCGCCGCTTTCGCCGACTCCCGGCTCAGGCCCACCATTGAGGGCTCACAGCATATTTCAGATCGGCCGCATTGGGCCGCGCGCTCCATGGCGCGGAAATCGTGTCATAGGGTCGGAGTGCTCTGCGGAAAAATATTTGGCAGGCAATGGGAAGCGCTGGCAAGCGCTCGGAACGGCTCGTAAGAACCGCCGGAAAGCGCGCTTTGCTTCGTGCATCGCGAGTGCGGGTGCGGCGGGATGATTCGTCGTGCAGTACATCGCGCCGCATGCCGGAGACCGCCTCGATGCGTCGGGCCACAGGCCGGCGGCGTGAAACCGAAACCCACCGCCACACGAGGCTCATCATGACCATTTCAGGCAACCTCAGTTCCACCCCATTCTCTTCGCTCGCGTCCACACCGGCGGCGGAAAAACCCGCGACCGCCAGCAAGCCGGGCGGCATCGCTCAGCCGCAGGAGGGCGCCACCGCGGAGCGGCCGTCGTTGCCGACCGGGCTCGTCGGCCATCACGTCAATACGACCGCCTGACCCGGCGAGGCCCGTGTGTCGACCTCGAGAAATTCTGACCGCTTCATCCGTGTCGCTGCGTGGTTGACGCTCGGCGCGGCGCTGCTGCCGCTCGGCGGCTGCGCCGTCGCCGCGCTGCCGTGCCGGCTGACTTCGGCCACGCTGAAAATCATCCCGGTCGTCGGCCATGCCGCGTCCACGCCATTCGATATGTGTGCCTCCGCCATCGACTGAATCATGACTCTCATACGGATTGCCTGCGTGCTGGCGCTGCTGGGCGGCGTCGTTCCGGTGGCCGCTCACGCGCAGCGCGTCGCGCGCGACGCAAAGGCGGCCAGCGCCGCGTCGAACAACGCATCCGGCGACGCGCACCGGCGCTCGCCTGATGCGCCGTTCGCTTTCCGCGGTGTCGCGCTCGGCATCACGCTCGACGAATTCCGCGCCGGCTCGACCGTGCGCGCGACGCCGCTCGGCAGCGTCCCGGTTTGCGAGACCGACGTGCAGGCGGGCGCGCTCGGCATGCGGCTGAAATCTCGCGACAGTCTGACGGTCGCGTGCCGCTGGGCGCATCGGGAGGACGACCGCTGGGCGCTGTCGCAAGCGGTGGTCGACGGCGCACCTGCGCTGGAGCACGTGCTGCGCTTCGCGCGCACCGACGCGCAGAGCGCGTTGCATCTGTACGAGATTTCGTTCGTGATCGACGAGATCACCGCCGAGGACTTGCGCGACGCGCTCGCGGACCGGTACGGGCCGCCGCGCCTCGCGACGCGGAACGTGTCGTCGCCGGGCGCGCTGCCGATGTATGTGTGGGAAAACGCGGTCAGTTCGATCACGTTGTGCTTTCTGCCGGGCAGCCGCAACGGCACGCTCACGTATCTGCTGAAGGGCTCGGACGCGTGGGTGAAGTCGGTCGTGCGGCAATGGCAGGCGAGCGGCGCCGAGGCGGGGTGATGAGCAAACCTGATGAATGGCGCGCCACGCCCGCACAACCCATTTTGAACCCGGCCGACCCGGCCTGTCCCGCCAAGGAGCACGCATGAGCGCGCTACGTCTGACTGTCGCGCTAGTCGCCACGGTTTGCCTCGCGGCTTGCGCGAGCCATCAGCAGAACTCGATCGTCGATACGCCGATGGCGCCGCCGCTCGCCTCGGCGCCGCTGAACGTCAACACGCAAGGCGCGATCTATCAGGCGGGCACGCCGCTGCTACTCTATGAAACGCCGCGCGCCCAGCATATCGGCGATGTGCTGACGATCCGCCTCGCGGAATCGTATAGCGGCAACAACAGCTCGACCGCCGCGGCGAGTCGCGCGAGCAGCATCACTGCCGACGCCGCCGATCACTCCAGCAACGCCGCCGCACGCCTCGCGCGGCTGTTCAACATCGGCTCGGCGAGCACGGAATACAAAGGGCAGGGCAGTCTCACCGACGCCAGCGGCATGAGCGGCACGCTGGCCGTCACCGTGATCGGCACGATGTCGACCGGCAACCTGGTGGTGTCGGGCGAGAAGGTGATTGCGATGAGCGGCAACCGCGACCGCTTGCGGCTGTCGGGTATCGTCAATCCTAAGGATATCGAAGCGGGTAACTTCGTCGCGTCGAGCAAGGTCGCGAACGCGCGCATCGAGCAGGCCGGCGTGGGCATGGTGTCCGACTCCACCACGATGGGCTGGCTGCAGAGAATGTTCCTCAGCGTGCTGACGTTCTGAGGCCGGGCGGCGCGCGATGCAACGTACCGCCTGCATCGCTCGTCGCCCGTCACACACACCGCGTTAGCTCAGCGACGCGCTGCGCTCGGCTGCGCCGATCTCGCCGTCCGGCACGAAGACATAGCCGCGTCCCCATACCGTTTGCACATAGCGCGGCTCGGACGGGTCCACTTCGATCAGCCGGCGCAGACGCCAGATCGACACGTCCAGACTGCGATTGCGATGCGCCTCGCTATTGCCGTGCAATTTCTCCAGCAACTGCGCGCGTGTGAGCACGGTCATCGCGTGGGTGACGAACACCTTGAGCATCGCGAATTCGCTCGAACGCAGCGGGATGCGCTCGCCGTCGCGGCGCAATTCGCGCGCCGGGAAATTCACTTCGAAACGCCCGAAATGATACGGTGCACGCTGCTCCGGCGCGCCCGGCGCAATTGCGCCGCGCCGGCGCAGCACCGTGCGAATCCGCGCGACCAGCTCGCTCGGTTCGAATGGCTTGCCGAGATAGTCGTCGGCGCCGAGTTCGAGTCCGATCACGCGGTCGATCGGATCGGCGCGCGCGGTCAGCAGGATCACGGGAATATCGTCGCCGGCGACGCGCAATGCGCGCAGCGCGCTTATGCCGTCGAGCTCCGGCATCATGATGTCGAGCACGATCAGCGCGGGACGCTCTTCCTGCAATTTGCGCTGCAGCGCCATGCCGTGTTCGAGCGTGGCGACTTTGAAGCCACGCCCCTGTAGATATTCGCTGACGAGCTCACGGACGACGGCGTCGTCGTCGACGACAAGAATGGTTTGGTTCATTCAGGTCATCTTAGTGATCCGCGCGGGCGCCGAAAAGCGCGCGAGGCTTTCGAATTCTTTCCCGTGTAAGACGACGCAAGCAACGACCCAAGGAGCGCGCGCTCAATTCGCCTGCGACGTTTGAATGGTCTGCATTGGCTGCCGCCCGAAGTCGGTCTGATCGACCACCATCCGGTCGATCAGACCACTGAGCTTGGTCGACGCGGACGAGAAGCGGTCGGTGTTGAGGCCACCGGTCTGATAGCGGGCCGTGACGAGAATGCGGCCGTCCTGGATCAGCGTCAGATCGATGATCGACAGGTACTGGACCGATTCGTCGCTGAACGAACGGCGGCCGTAGTCGATCGCGGCGTTGTATACGAGCCGCGCCTCGCAGCCGGCGGGCGAGGTGCCCGGATTGTAGACGTCCGAACGAATGCCGCGCCGTTCGAGCGCGAGTTGCAGCGCGGGCACGAAATCGCCGACCGACACCATCTGGTTCACCTCGATGCAGACGTGGTGCAGGTCGGCCGGCCGGCCGTTGACGAAGGTCGGCGACGAATAGTTCGCCGCGATCGCGTAGCCGGCCTGAATCACCGAACCGGTGGCGTCGGCCGCCTGAATCAGAGTCCACGCGCAGCCGTTCAGGCCGAACGCCAGCGACGCGGCGACGGCCAGCCACGCGCAGGGCCGCCGCAATCTGACCCACGCGGCCCGAGGGGCTCGCGTGAAAGCATAAGCGTGCATGCTCGGCGTGAAGGTCATGAGACGGTGCCTGGTGGCGGTCAGGGGATGCGGCGGCTCGCAACGGACAGCGGCGATGAATCCCACGCTCAGCGCGTGATGCGCAGGCGCAATTCGTTTTGCCCTTGCACGCTTGCCGTGACGCTGACGCGCCGGTCGGCGGTGGTCACGATGAAATGCTGACGCGTCGGCGTGTTGACGTCGTGCACGATGTTCGGGAAGCACGCCGCGATGTCGGCGCCGAATTCTTCGAGCGGATCGTTGACCACGCCGTCGGCTTGCCAGTGCGCGCGCCAGTGGCAATCGTATGCGTGCGTGTTGGCGCGGCAGTCGTCGGCGTTCGAGAGGCCCGGCAATTGCGCGGCGGGTTGCGTGCGCAACTGCTTGAAATCGGCCGCGCCGACGATGTGCGTGAGCGCGGGGCAAACATCCGCAGGCTCGGCCGGCGAGGTGGCTTGCGCTGCGTGCGCGGCGCTCGCGAGCAGCAAGGCTGCGCCGAGAGCGAGCGCGGCGCGCTGGGTCAAAGCATGGGAGCGGCGATCGAATGACATGGGCGGAGAGTCCAGTAGCGGTGAATGACGTTGGGGCCGACGCGTGGTACGGCCCGCACGACTATCGTCGCTGCCGGCAGGCATTTTCAAAGGGCGGAACAGCTTGGCCGCTTCGCAAATGCTTGCGAATTCTTCTCGCGTGTTTCAGGGACTTGCGTTGTGTTGCCGTGCGGCGGGTGATGAGTGCGCGGGTGTGTCGCGCGTCGTTGCGTGTCTGTGTGCAATGCGACGATCGCCGTGGCGGTGTTTCGCGCATTGGATCGGCGCGCGTGAGGCTCGCCGGGTTGTCGCGCCGGATGGCTCGCTGCGGGCCTGGGCCACGCTCAGCCGAGCGTCAGCCCGCCGTCGACGTGAATCACCTGGCCGGTGATGTGGCGCGCTTCGTCGGAGAGCAGGAACGCGATCAGCGCAGCGACATCCGCGGGCTCGGCGACGTGGCCGAGCGGCGTTGCTTCGGCGGCGCGGGCCCACACCGATGCGTTATCGGCACTCGGCCCACGATCTTTGCGGGTGTACCCAGGCGCCACGCAATTGACCGTCACGCCGTGCGGCGCGAGTTCGGCGGCGGCGGTTTTCGCCAGCGATTCGAGCGCCGCTTTCGCCGCCGCCGTGGCGGCAAACGGCACATCCGCGCGATAGCGGTGCGCGACGAACGAACTCAGCGCGATCACGCGGCCGCGTTTCGACGTTTCGAATGCGGGGGTGGCGCGTTTGACGAGCGCAGCGAACGCGGCCGGCATCGCGGCGAACGCCGCGCCGAACGTGTCGGGGTCGAGGGCGGCGAGCGTCTGACGCTGCGCATGTCCGGCGTTGGCGACCAGTTGATCGAGTGCGCCGAAGCTCGCGAGGGTTTGGTGGACCAGATGCTCGGCGGCGCCGCGTTCGGCGAGATCGCCGAATACCGTCGCGCAGCTTGCGCCCTTCGCGTCGCACTCGGCGGCGACATCGGAGAGACGCTGGCGGGCGGCGGCGTCGGCGCCACGTGCGTGCAGCATCAGTGCCGAGCCCGGCGCGGCGATGCGCCGCGCGAGCGCCGCGCCGATGCCGGAACCCGCGCCGGTAATCAGCACGACGCGCGCGGGGCCGGCGCCGCTTGCGTTGCTGTTATCGCCCGCGCTCATACTCAGGCCGCGACCGCTTCGCCGGAGCGTTCGACGTCGAGCGTTTCGTCGTGGAACGCAGCCAGCGATTCGCGATGCGCGACGCTGACAATCGCCGCCTTCGGCAACCGCTCCGTAAACATGCGATAAAGACGCGCTTCGTTTTCTGCATCGAGCGCGCTGGTGGCTTCATCGAGGAACAGGTAGTCGGGCTTGTGCAGCAGCACGCGCGCGGCGGCGAGGCGCTGCTGTTCGCCCGGCGACAGAATGCGCGTCCAGTGTCCCGATTCCTTCAGACGGTCGGCGTACTCCGACAGGTGGCAGGTGACGAGCGCTTCGCGGCACTCGTCGTCGCTGTAGGCGTCGGCTGCGGACGGATAGGCGAGCGCCGCCTTGAGCGTGCCGATCGGCATGTAGCTGACCTGCGGGATGAACATCATGCGCGCGTTGACCGGCGCGTCGATCGAGCCGTCGCCGAACGGCCACAGGCCGGCGAGCGCGCGCATCAGCGTGCTCTTGCCCGAGCCGGAGGGACCGCGCACCAGCCAGCGTGAACCCGGCTGAATAGCGATATCGCGAATACGGGACAGCGGGTTGCCGTTCGGCAACGCGAGTTTGAGGCCGTCGGTGGAAAGCTGATCGGAATCGACGAAATGCAGATTGATGCCGCCATGCTCGGTGGCCGGCGAGACCGATTCCTTCAGGCGCGGCGCATGGACGACGCGCCCGAATTCGCGCAACCGGTTCACGGTGGCACGCCATTCGACGAGGCTCGCGTAACTATTGATGAACCACGAAAACGAATCGCTGACGGTGCCGAATGCACTCGAGATCTGCATCAGCACACCGAACGTGAACGCGCCTGCGAAGTAGCGGGGCGCGGCGACAACCAGCGGAAAGATGATCGCGATCTGGCCGTAGAAGCTCAGCACGAAGGTGAGCCGCTTCGTGTACTTCATCACCTGCCACCAGTTGTCGCGGATGCGATGGAACAGCGAGTGGGCGTTCGTCTTCTCGGTATCCATGCCGTTGTAGAAGGCGATCTGCTCGGCGTTCTCGCGCAGACGGATCAGGCCGAAACGGAAATCGGCCTCGACTTTCTGCGCCTGGTAGTTGATCGACACGAGCGGATGGCCGACCTTCTGGATGATGAGCGAACCGACCACCGCGTACAGCGCCGCGGCCCACACCATGTAGCCGGGAATCTGCAGCGGCATGCCGCCGAGCGAGATGGTCAGCGCGCCAGCCAGCGACCACAGGATCGTGATGAACGACACGAGCGTGACGATCGTGGACAGCAAGTCCAGCGTCAGCGACAGGGTGGTGGTGGCGAACGATTGCAGGTCGTCGCTGATCCGCTGGTCGGGGTTGTCGGCGAGCCGGTCGCGCTCGATCCGGTAGAAGGCGCTGTCGTGCAGCCACTCGTTCAGGTAGCGCGTGGTCAGCCACTGGCGCCAGCGGAAGCCGAGCATCTGGCGCAGATAACGCCCATACACCGCGAGGATGATGAAGCCGAACGCGAGTCCCGAGAACACCATCAGCAGGTGCGGGAAATCGTGCACGTTCTTGGTTTGCAGCGCGTTGTAGAAGTCGGCGCTCCAGCGGTTCAGGCGCACGTTGATCCACACGACGAGCAGGTTCATCACGATGATCGCGATGAGCAGACCCCACGCCGTCTTGCGTTCTTCGGAGACCCAATAAGGTTTGATCAGGCTCCAGGCGGAGACTTTTTCGTCGGCCGGCAGCGCGGGGCTGGCAGAGATGTTTGATGTCATGAGCGTCCTGATGAAGTGCTGGCCCGAAGTGCTGATCCGAAGCGCCTGCCCATGCGGGCCGGCCCATGTCGGGCTGTCCCGCTGAGGACCGGCCCATCCTCGGGGCCGCCCTGCAACGGGGGTGCGGTACTTGCCGGACGTCGGGTTCGGCGAACGCGCGTCCGGGCGAGCGCCCGATTCTGGCGTGACGCCCTTAAGCGAGAATTAATTTTCGCTTAAGGGCCTCACGTCGATGCCGCCGCCTGCGCGTGCCGGCATGCGAGCCGTCCACACCACGCTTGTTGCGGCATCCGGTCCCGGCATTGTGCCAGAGCGCCGAGGCCGCTCGCATCGACGCGCAGAAACAAGGCGCCGGATCAAACTCCGGCCGGGCGTGCAAGCGGCTGGTTTGCGGGCGCCGCGCCTTTTATGGTCTAATGGCCTGCGACGAAACAGGGGTGCTTCGCCCACAGGCGGCGTGATTTTCACACCGCGGCGGCGAGGCTGAGAGAGACCCTTTGCACCCGATCCGGGTAATACCGGCGCGGGAAGTTTCCGGAAGCAGCCAGTCTTCCATTCCCCGCCGGGCGGCGTCCGTACTTCGGTACGCGCGTATCGTCCGGCCGGCTTCACCCGCCGGTTTCGTCCTGGGTACGTGCGTTTTTTTGCCGTACGGAAAGGACTCGATGACCGCCTATTCTTCAGATATGTGTTTTGCTCTTCGCCACGGCGCCGTCGGCGCGTCGTGCTTTAGCCTTGCTTGCCGCCGCGAGCCGGAGTGGGAGTGCGCGCGATGAACCGTCCCGCACAACCCGATTTCGCCGTCCTCGGCGGCGGTCTCTGCGGCCGGCTGGTCGCGTGGCGGCTGGCCGGGCAAGGACATCGCGTGGCGCTTTACGAGCGCGGCGACGCCGCTGGTTCGCAGGCCGCCGCGTGGGTCGCCGCGGCAATGCTGGCGCCGCTGGCCGAAGCCGCCAGCGCCGAGTTGCTGATTACGCGGCTCGGCGCGAGTTCGCTTGATAGCTGGCCGCAAGTGCTGGCCGAGTTGCCCGAGCCGGTGTTCTTCCAACGTAACGGCACTCTGGTCGTGTGGCATCACGCCGACCGTACCGAAGCGCCGCTGTTTGAGCGCCGGGTGCGCTCGAACGCGCCGGCCGAATTGCTCGACGGCGGTTTCGTGACGCTGGCGGGCGCGCAGGTAGGCGCCGCTGAGCCTGCGTTGGCAGGTCGCTTCAATCAGGGCTGGCTGCTGCCGCGCGAGGGTCAGCTGGACAACCGCCAGGTGCTGGCCGCGCTGGCCGCCGGCCTTGCGCAGCGCAGTGTCGAAACACACTGGAACACGCCCGTCGACGATCACGCGCCGCCGCCCGCGCGCGTCACGATCGACTGCCGGGGCCTCGGCGCGAAGCCAGTGCTGCCCACGCTGCGCGGCATTCGCGGCGAAGTCGCGCGCGTGCATGCGCCCGGAATCAACCTGACGCGCCCGGTGCGGCTGCTTCATCCGCGCTATCCGCTCTATATCGCGCCGAAGCAGAACGACCTCTACGTGATCGGCGCAACCGAAGTCGAAGGCGAGGACATGTCGCCGGTCAGCGTGCGCTCGGCGCTCGAACTGCTGAGCGCGGCGTTTTCCGTGCATCCAGGCTTCGGCGAGGCGCGCATCCTCGAACTGAATTCGCAGTGCCGCCCGACCTTGCCGGACCACCGTCCGGCGCTCATGTGGGACGGCGCGCTGACGCTGCGCGTGAACGGCTTGTATCGACACGGCTACATGATCGCGCCCGAGGTCGCCGACGAAGCCGTGCGCTTTGCGTCGGCGCTGCTCGACGGCCGCATCGCCGATGCCGACGCGTTCGCCGACTGGCGCCGCGACGCGCGCTGGAGCGAGCTTTTCCAACTGGATTCCGCGCGGGAGCCGGCATGAGCGTTGCGCGCCGTGCTGCTTTCGCCATCGATTGAACCGTATTCGAACACCATGGACATTCATATCAATCAGAAGCCGTTGTCGCTGCCCGAAGGCGCGACTGTTGCCGATGCGCTCGCCGCGTACGGCGCGCGGCCGCCGTTCGCGGTCGCGCTGAACGGCGATTTCGTCGCGCGCACCCAGCATGCCGCGCGCGCGCTGCAGCCGGGCGACCGGCTCGATGTCGTGCAACCCGTCGCCGGCGGCTAAGCGCCGCCCGCCACGCATTGCCGGAGACCAGGATGATGCAAATGACTTCCCCCCAAACCGCCGACGCGCTCACGCTGTACGGCCAGACTTTCGCGAGCCGCGTGCTGCTCGGCACCTCGCGTTATCCATCGCTGCAGTCGCTGTCGGATTCGATCGACGCGGCGCGGCCCGGCATGGTGACCGTCGCACTGCGCCGGCAGATGAACGAAGGCGGCGCCGAAGCCGGCTTCTTCGATCTGCTCAAGCGCCACGGCGTGCCGCTGCTGCCGAACACGGCGGGCTGCCTGACCGTCGGCGAGGCCGTGGCCACCGCGCACATGGCGCGCGAGATCTTCGAAACCGACTGGATCAAGCTCGAACTGATCGGCGACGACTACACGCTGCAGCCCGATCCGGTCGGCCTGATCGAAGCGGCCGCGCGGCTCGTCAAGGACGGCTTCAAGGTGCTGCCTTATTGCACCGAAGATCTGGTGATCGGCCGGCGTCTGCTGGACGCGGGTTGCGAAGCGCTGATGCCGTGGGGCGCGCCGATCGGCACCGGCAAGGGCGTGATCAATCCGTACGGGCTGCGCGTGCTGCGCGAGCGGCTGCCGGACGTGCCGCTGATCGTCGACGCCGGGCTCGGCGTGCCGTCGCATGCGGCGCAGGTGATGGAGTGGGGCTTCGACGGCGTGCTGCTGAACACCGCGGTATCGCAGGCCACACACCCCGACGCGATGGCGCGCGCCTTTGCGCTGGGCGTCGAAGCGGGGCGCCAGGCCTATCTGGCGGGACCGATGGCCGAGCGCGAAAGCGCGCACGCGAGCACGCCGGTAGTCGGCATGCCGTTCTGGCATCAAGACGGGAGCGCCGCATGACGCAAACACTGGCATTGAAGGACCGCGACCTGTTCTGGCCGCCCGCCGACGAACTCACCGAAGCCACCGAGCGGATCCGCGCGCGCCTCGGCGACTGGCCGCCGACCCATGCGCCGTGGCGCATCTGCCTGACCGCGCCGGACGAACCCAACGGCGGCGACCTGATCGTGATCGCGGACGCGCAGCAGCATGGCGAGCAGGTCGCGCGCTGGCTGGTGCAGGGCGCTGGCGTGATCGAGGCGGCGGAGAACAAGGCCACGCTGCATCTGGGCGGCGAGAAGTACCGCCTCGAAGGCCATCTGGCGGAAGACTGGATCGCCGCGCTGGCCGCTTTCCTCGATTGCGGGTTCGATCCGCACGATGCGCTGGTGCTGGCCCTTGCGTGGCGCGACGGCGACGAAACCCGCGCCGACGACGCCTTTCCGGCCGATCTCGCCCGTTTTCCGCGTCTCGCCGGTTTGCCGACCGCGCCGGCGCAGGCGTTCGCGCGCTGCCCTGAGCGCCTCGGTTTGTACCCGGTGCTGCCGAGCGCCGAGTGGGTCGAACGGGTAGTGGGCTTCGGTGTGAAGACGGTGCAACTGCGCCGCAAATCGGCCGAACCCGCCGACGAACTGAAGCGCGAAATCGCCCGCTGCGTGGCCGCCGGCCGCGCGCACGACGCCCAGGTGTTCATCAACGACCACTGGCGGGCCGCGCTCGAAGCGGGCGCGTACGGCGTGCACCTCGGCCAGGAAGACGTGCATACCGCCGACCTGTCCGCGCTGGCCGCAGCCGGCGTCCGGCTGGGTCTGTCAACGCACGGTTTCTACGAGATTCTGAAGGCGCTGCATTTCCGGCCGAGCTACATTGCATTGGGCGCAGTGTTCCCGACCACGACCAAGGTCATGCCGACCGCGCCGCAGGGCCTCAAGCGTCTGGCCCGCTACGTGCGGTTGCTGGACGGCGTCGTGCCGCTGGTGGCGATCGGCGGGATCGACCTGCAGGTGCTGCCCGACGTGCTGGCGACCGGCGTCGGCTGCGCGGCGGTGGTGCGCGCCGTGACGGAAGCGGTCGATCCTGCGGCCGCCGTTTCTGCGTTGCAACAAGGGTTTACGCGATAATGGTCAGGCATCGTTAAGGGACTGGGCGCTTCACGGCAACTTTTGCATGATGGCCCTATAATTCGGCCTTCCGTGTAAAAGGACTGTCAGTTTCGTGTCTTCCTCCCCCGAGACCTTACTCGAGCTGCGCGACGTCGACTTCGGTTACGGCGACCGGCTTGTCCTGTCGAACCTGAACCTGCGCTTCAAGCGCGGCCAGGTCGTCGCGGTCATGGGCGGCTCGGGTTGCGGCAAGACCACGGTGCTGCGTCTGATCGGCGGCTTGGTGCGCGCGCAGCGCGGTCAGATCCTTTTTCAGGGCCAGGATGTCGGCCAGCAGACGCGCGACGGGCTTTATGCGCTGCGCCGCAAGATGGGCATGCTGTTTCAGTTCGGTGCGCTGTTTACCGACATGTCGGTGTTCGAAAACGTCGCCTTCACCCTGCGCGAGCACACCGACCTTCCCGAAGAATTGCTGCGCGACCTCGTGTTGATGAAGCTCAACGCGGTCGGTTTGCGCGGCGCGCGCGACCTGATGCCGTCGGAGATTTCGGGCGGCATGGCGCGACGTGTGGCGCTGGCGCGTGCAATCGCCCTCGACCCCGAACTGATGATGTACGACGAGCCGTTCGCCGGTCTCGATCCCATTTCACTCGGCATCACCGCGAACCTGATCCGCGCGTTGAATCAGGCGCTCGGCGCCACCTCGATCCTCGTCACGCACGACGTGCCGGAATCGTTCGCTATCGCGGATTACGTCTACTTTCTCGCCAACGGCGGGGTGCACGCCGAGGGCACGCCGGCCGAACTGCGCGCATCGACCGATCCGACGGTGCGGCAGTTCATCGACGGCGCGCCGGACGGCCCATTCAAATTCCACTATCCGAGCAACGCGCCGCTGGCGGCGGACTTCGGCATCGGCGGAGGCCAGTCATGATCAGTGCGATTGGTCGCTCGGTGATCAGCGGGCTGGGCACGGCCGGCTACGCCACGCGATTTTTCTTCCGGCTGCTGCTCGAATTCTTCCCGCTGCTGCGCCGTCCGCGCCTTGTCACGAAGCAGATCCACTTCGTGGGTAATTATTCGCTGGTGATCATTGCCGTGTCGGGGCTGTTCGTCGGCTTCGTGCTCGGCTTGCAGGGTTATTACACGCTGAACCGCTACGGCTCCGAACAGGCGCTGGGGCTGCTGGTCGCGCTGTCGCTCGTGCGCGAACTCGGACCGGTGGTCACGGCGCTGCTGTTCGCCGGCCGGGCCGGCACATCGCTGACGGCCGAGATCGGTTTGATGAAGGCGGGCGAGCAACTGACCGCCATGGAAATGATGGCCGTCGACCCGGTCAAGGTCGTGGTCGCGCCGCGCCTGTGGGCCGGCATTATCGCGATGCCGGTGCTTGCCGCCATCTTCAGCGCGGTCGGCGTGCTGGGCGGCTACGTGGTGGGCGTGCTGCTGATCGGCGTCGATGCCGGCGCGTTCTGGTCGCAGATGCAAAGCGGCGTGGATGTGTGGCGCGATGTCGGCGCCGGGGTCGTCAAGAGCGTGGTGTTCGGCCTCGCGGTCACGTTCGTGGCGCTGTTTCAAGGCTATGAAGCCAAGCCGACGCCGGAAGGCGTCTCGCGCGCGACGACCAAGACCGTCGTGTATGCGTCGCTGGCGGTGCTCGGCCTCGATTTTCTGCTGACCGCATTGATGTTCAGCTAAGTCCGCGCTGCACGTTTTCCGCCGGCGGCGCGTCTCGCGCTGCGCGGGGAACGTCGACGGCGTGGCGGATTCACTTTGGGATGACGATGAAAAAGACTGTTCTCGACTTCTGGGTCGGCCTGTTCGTGGTGTTGGGTTTCGTGGCGTTGCTGTTTCTCGCGCTGAAGGCCGGCAACATGAGCTCGTTGTCTTTCCAGGCAACCTACCCGGTCAAACTCAAGTTCGACAATATCGGCGGCCTCAAGGCGCGCGCGCCGGTGAAGAGCGCGGGCGTGACGGTCGGCCGGGTCGCCTCGATCGGCTTCGACAGCAACGCGTATCAGGCGGTCGTCACGATTGATCTCGACAAGCAGTATCAGTTTCCGAAGGACACCTCGGCGAAGATCCTTACCTCGGGTCTGCTCGGCGAACAGTACATCGGACTCGAACCCGGTGGCGACACCGAAATGCTGAAGGCCGGCGACACGATTGCGATGACGCAATCGGCGATCGTGCTGGAAAATCTCATCGGTCAGTTCCTCTATAGCAAGGCCGCAGATTCCGGGGCGTCGAAGCCCGCTGCCGCAGCGCCCGCACGGGCGGCTCCGGCACCGGGTATGCCCGCCTCCGGCGCCGCGGGCCAATAAGGAGAACAAGCATGCAGACCTCACGCATCGAGGGCGCGCGCGCCTTCCAGCTAGGCAAGGTGGCGGTGGCGGCCGTGCTGCTCGCCGGCTGCACGACCGTGCAGACGCCGACCAAGGGCGACCCGTTCGAAGGCTTCAACCGCACGATCTTCACGGTCAACGACAAGATCGACCAATACGCGCTGAAGCCGGTCGCCAAAGGCTACGTGTGGGCCACCCCGCAGCCGGTGCGCGACAGCGTGACGAACTTCTTCTCGAACATCGGCGACGTCTACATCGCGGCGAACAACTTGCTGCAGTTGAAGATCACAGACGGCGTGCAGGACATCATGCGGATCGTGATCAACACGGTGTTCGGCGTCGGCGGGCTGTTCGACGTCGCGACGCTCGCGAAGCTGCCCAAGCACGAGAACGACCTCGGCCTGACGTTCGGCCACTACGGCGTGCCGCCGGGGCCGTATCTGGTGCTGCCGCTATTTGGGCCGAGCACCGTGCGCGACGCGGTCGGCTCGGTCGGCAACTACTATGTGAACCCGCTGAGCTACATCGATCCGCCGGGTCTGAGCTGGGGGCTGTATGGTCTGAACATCGTCAACGTGCGCGCCAACCTGCTGGGTGCGAGCGACGTGCTGGAAGGCGCCGCGCTCGACAAATACTCGTTCGTGCGTAACGCGTATCTGCAACGTCGCCAGTATCTGCTGTCGGACGGCCGGCGTTCGGCGACGCTGCCGAATTACGATCAGGAAGCGCCGCTGCCGAAATACGAGGACGTCGACTCCGGCGCGGCCGCCGCGCCGGCCGGCGCCGTCACCGGCACCGCGGGTGCCGCCGCGAAGGCGGCCGCGGCCTCCGGCACCGCTGTGGCGACGCCGCCGCAGGGTGAGCCGGCCGCCGCGCCGGAACCCGCATCGGGCGCCACTGAAACGCCGCCGTTGGACCTCAACGGCGGTCCCGAAACGACGCAGATTCCGGCCGGGCAACTGGTGCCGCCCACGCGTTTCAATTTTCCGTCCTTCAAATTGCACTAAGTGTGAAGCCGTAACAGATCGATACGACTCTCGCAGTTTGCGCATGGATTGCCGTCGAACTCGCGTGTTAAGGTCCGCTCCAACGCTTGCACTATTTTTGAGGCTAGGTTCGATATGAAAAAATTCTTCCTGATTCCGTTGTTTGCCGCGTTGTTCTCGTTCGCCAGCGCCGGTGCATCGGCGCAAACCGTCGACACGAATTCGCCGGACGGCATGGTCAAGACCGTCACCCAGCAGGTGATCGATGCGATCCGTGGCGACAAGTCGATTCAGCAAGGCGACATCTCGCACATCACGCGTCTGGTCAACGAAAAGATCCTGCCGTACACGGATTTCCGCCGCACCACGCAACTGGCGATGGGCCGCAACTGGCGCACGGCCACGCCCGAGCAGCAGAGCCAGGTGGTCGAGCAGTTCAAGACGCTGTTGATCCGCACGTACTCGGGCGCGCTTGCGCAGGTGCGCGATCAGGAGATCCAGTACAAGCCGTTCCGCATGAACCCCGACGACACCGATACGGTGGTGCGCTCGGTCGTGATGAACAACGGCTCGCCGATCGAACTCGACTACCGTCTGTACAAGACGCCGCAAGGCTGGCGCGTGTATGACATCAACGTGCTCGGCGCATGGCTGATCCAGGCGTATCAGCAGCAGTTCAACGAGCAGATCCAGCAGAAGGGCGTGGATGGACTGATCCAGTTCCTCACGCAGCGCAACCAGCAACTCGCCGCAGGCAAGCAGTCGTGAGCGAACTGCTGACTCCCGTCGCCAACCGCTTCGAAAGCGGCGGGACATTGACCCACGCGAGTGCGAAAGCCGCGCTCGCGGCGGGTTTGCAACGCATCGAGGCGGGCGCGGGCAGCGTGGACTGCGCGCCGCTCGTGCAATTCGACTCGTCCGCGCTGGCCGTGCTGCTCGCGTGGAAGCGTGCCGCTCAGACTCGCGGCGTCGAATTCGTGATCGTCAATCTGCCGGCTGGTCTTGCCAGTCTCGCGCAAGCCTACGGCGTCGATACCCTCCTGTGTCGACCGGCGTTAGCGCTTTAGCGCTTACTCCGGTCCCACGCAACCTGGTTGCGTCGGCGCGACATTGACGCTGCATTGAGCTGGTAAGCGCGTCGCTTCCAATCCCCCTGCCTCAGGCGAGGCCTCTGGTTTTTGCCCTATAATCAAACGTTTTTTGGGGCGGCTAACCGGCCCCAATTCCGTTCCTTTCCAGCATTTGCGCGCCCACTCCGGGCTCCTTTAGGCGCCGCGACGCACGCGGTCCACAGTCATGTCAGCCATAGAAATTCGTAACGTCAAGAAGCGCTACAAGGACTTGCAGGCGCTCAAGGGCGTCAGCCTCACGGTCGAAGAAGGCGAGTTCTTCGGTCTGCTCGGTCCGAACGGCGCGGGCAAGACGACGCTCATCAGCATCCTCGCGGGCCTCGCTCGCGCCGATGAAGGCAGCATCGCAGTGCGCGGCCATGACGTCGTGGACGATTTCCGCCATGCGCGCCGCGCGCTCGGCGTCGTGCCGCAGGAACTCGTGTTCGACCCGTTCTTCACCGTGCGCGAAACCTTGCGCATCCAGTCCGGCTACTACGGGCTGCGCAACAACGACGCGTGGATCGACGAGATCATGGCCAATCTCGACCTCACCGACAAAGCCGACGCCAACATGCGCGCGCTGTCGGGCGGCATGAAGCGCCGCGTGCTGGTTGCGCAGGCGCTGGTGCACCGGCCGCCGGTGATCGTGCTCGACGAGCCGACCGCGGGCGTCGACGTCGAACTGCGTCAAACGCTGTGGAAATTCATCTCGCGTCTGAACCGCGAAGGCCACACCATCGTGCTGACCACGCACTACCTGGAAGAAGCCGAGTCGCTGTGTGACCGCATCGCGATGCTGCGGCGTGGCGAAGTGGTCGCGCTGGATCGCACCAGCACGCTGTTGCAACGCTTTGCCGGCATGCAACTGTTCGTGCGGTTCGCGCAGGGCGTGCTGCCAGTCGAACTGCGTCCGCTCGAAGCGGAGAGCGGCGCCGGCAACGGTAACGGCCGCCAGCATCTGCTGCGCCTGTCGAGCTACGACGAAGTCGAGCGGATTCTCGCGCAGTGCCGTGCGGCGGGCTGTACATTCGAAGAAATCGAGGTCCGCAAGGCCGACCTCGAAGACGTGTTCGTTCAGGTGATGAACGGTCCGGAAGTGATCGAGGGGCTTGCATGAGCGGTTTCCGTACGCTGTTTTACAAGGAGCTTCTGCGTTTCTGGAAGGTGTCGTTCCAGACCGTGCTCGCGCCGGTCATCACCGCGCTGCTTTATCTGACCATCTTCGGCCACGCCCTGCGCGACCACGTGCAGGTCTATCCGGGTGTCGAATACACGAGCTTCCTGATCCCGGGTCTCGTGATGATGAGCGTGTTGCAGAACGCGTTCGCGAACAGCTCGTCGTCGCTGATCCAGTCGAAGATCACCGGCAACCTGGTGTTCGTGCTGCTGCCGCCGCTGTCGCACTACGAGATGTTCGGCGCCTATGTGCTCGCCGCCGTTGCGCGCGGGCTGGCGGTCGGCTTCGGCGTGTTCATCGTGACGATCTGGTTCGTGCCGGTCAGCTTCACAGCGCCGCTCTACATCATTCTGTTCGCGATTTTCGGCGCGGCGATTCTCGGCACGCTCGGGTTGATCGCCGGCATTTGGGCCGAGAAGTTCGATCAGCTTGCTGCGTTCCAGAACTTTCTTATTATGCCGCTCACGTTCCTCTCGGGCGTGTTCTACTCAACGCACACGCTGCCCGCGGGGTGGCGCGAAGTGTCGCGGCTCAATCCTTTTTTCTACATGATCGACGGCTTTCGCTACGGCTTCTTCGGGATGTCGGATATCAATCCGCTCGTGAGCCTCGCAATCGTCGCCGGTTTCTTCGTGGTGCTGGCCGTGGTGGCGATGCGCATGCTCGCTTCCGGCTACAAACTGCGCCACTGATCAGGAGCTTCTCTCATGTTGCCGACTCCCGAACAGGTCAAGCAATACATTGCGGCTGGTCTCGCTTGCCAGCATCTCGAAGTCGAAGGCGACGGCCAGCATTTCTTTGCGACCATCGTCTCGCCGAGCTTCGAAGGCAAGCGTCTGATCCAGCGCCATCAACTCGTGTATGCGGCGCTCGGCGACCGCATGCGTGAAGAAATCCACGCGCTCAGCATGAAGACGCTGACGCCCGCCGAATGGCAGAACGCGTAATCTGGAAATTTAGTGCGAATTACTCAAGAAGGACGCGACGCCGGTAGCGGCGCGTCGAACACGGTCAATGCAGCCCCGGCCGAAGTCCGGGTCAATCAGGAACTGACAGGCATGGATAAACTCGTCATTGAAGGTGGCTACCCGCTGTCGGGTGAAGTTGTCGTCTCGGGTGCGAAGAACGCGGCGTTGCCGATCCTGTGCGCGGGTCTGCTCAGCGCGGAGCCGGTGCATCTGGAGAACGTGCCTGATCTGCAGGACGTGCGCACGATGCTCAAGCTGCTCGCCCAGATGGGTGTGCGCATCGAGAGCGGCGAAGGGCGCGTGGCGCTCGACGCGTCGAAGGTCGACAACGTCGTCGCGCCGTACGAAATGGTCAAGACCATGCGCGCGTCGATCCTCGTGCTCGGCCCGCTGGTCGCGCGCTTTGGTCATGCGCGGGTGTCGCTGCCGGGCGGCTGCGCGATCGGCGCCCGTCCGGTCGATCAGCACATCAAGGGCCTGCAGGCGATGGGCGCCGAGATCACGATCGAGCACGGCTTCATCGAAGCACGCGCGAAGCGCCTGAAGGGCGCGCGCATCGTCACCGACATGATCACCGTGACGGGAACGGAAAACCTGCTGATGGCGGCGGTGCTGGCCGAAGGCGAAACGGTCATCGAGAACGCGGCGCGTGAGCCGGAAGTCGGCGACCTCGCGCATCTGCTGGTCGCGATGGGCGCGCAGATTGAAGGCATCGGCACGGATCGCCTGGTGATCCAGGGCGTCGACAAGCTGCACGGCGCGAAGCACACCGTGATTCCGGACCGCATCGAAGCCGGCACGTTCCTGTGCGCGGTGGCGGCGGCCGGCGGCGACGTCACGCTGCGGAAGGTGCGTCCGCTGATTCTCGAAGCGGTGACCGAAAAGCTGCGCGAAGCCGGCGTCACGATCGAAGAGGGCGACGACTGGATGCGCGTACGCATGGACAAGCGTCCGGCCGCCGTCACGTTCCGCACCTCCGAATACCCCGCGTTCCCGACCGACATGCAGGCGCAGTTCATGGCGCTGAACACGATCGCGGACGGCACCTCGCAGGTCGTCGAAACGATCTTCGAGAACCGCTTCATGCACGTGCAGGAATTGAACCGCCTCGGCGCGAGCATCACGATCGACGGCAACACCGCGCTCGTGAACGGCGTCGACAAGCTGTCCGGCGCGATGGTGATGGCCACCGATCTGCGCGCGTCCGCGAGTCTCGTGATCGCCGCGCTGCGCGCCGAAGGCGAGACGTTGATCGATCGCATCTATCACCTGGATCGCGGCTACGACCGGATGGAGACCAAGCTCAACGCGATCGGCGCAAAGGTGCGCCGCGTGTCCGGGAGCCACGCATGAGTTCGATGCCGCAAACGTCGTCGTCGCCGGCGGTGAGCGCGCCGCTTACGCTGGCTTTGTCGAAAGGGCGTATCTTCGAAGAAACGCTGCCGCTGCTCGCCGCAGCCGGCATCGAAGTCGCCGAAGATCCTGAAACCTCGCGCAAGCTCATCCTGCCGACCACCGACGCCAACCTGCGCGTAATCATTGTGCGCGCCACCGACGTGCCGACCTATGTCGAATACGGCGCGGCCGACTTCGGCGTGGCGGGCAAGGACGTGCTGCTCGAGCATGGCGGCAGCGGGCTGTATCAGCCGGTCGACCTGGATATCGCGCGTTGCCGGATGTCGGTTGCGGTCGCGGCAGGTTTCGATTATGCGAACGCGGTGCGCCAGGGCGCCCGCTTGCGCGTGGCGACCAAGTACGTTGAAACCGCACGTGAGCATTTTGCCGCCAAGGGCGTGCATGTCGACCTGATCAAGCTGTACGGTTCGATGGAACTGGCCCCGCTGGTGGGCTTGGCCGATGCGATCGTCGACCTGGTGAGTTCAGGCAATACCTTGCGCGCCAACAATCTTGTCGAGGTGGAGGAAATCATGCAGATTTCGTCGCGCCTCGTCGTGAACCAGGCGGCGCTCAAGCTCAAGCGCGCCGCGTTGCGGCCGATTCTCGACGCGTTCGAACGCGCGTCGAAAGCTGACTCCGCCGTGGCCTGATAGTGTTAGTGTGACCCCGCTGTAAAAAGCGCGCCTTACCGAAACGGATACTGTATGTCTATCAAGATTCGCAAACTCGATTCCACCGCTCGCGACTTCCAGAAGTCGCTGCATGCGGTGCTCGCGTTCGAGGCGAGCGAAGACGAAGCAATCGAGCGCTCGGTCGCGCAGATTCTGAACGACGTGAAGGCGCGCGGCGACGCGGCGGTGCTCGAGTACACGAACCGCTTCGACCGACTCGATGCGAAGAGTATCGCTGCGCTCGAATTGCCGATGTCCGAGCTGGAAGCCGCGCTCGAAGGCCTGGGGCCGAAGCGCCGGGCCTCGCTCGAGGCGGCGGCGGCGCGCGTGCGCGGCTACCACGAAAAGCAGAAGATCGAGTGCGGCAGCCATAGCTGGCAGTACACGGAAGCGGACGGCACGGTGCTCGGCCAGAAGGTCACGCCGCTCGATCGCGCGGGCATCTACGTGCCGGGCGGCAAGGCGGCGTATCCGTCGTCGGTGCTGATGAACTCGATTCCGGCGCGCGTGGCCGGCGTGCGTGAAATCGTCATGGTCGTGCCAACGCCGGATGGCGTGAAGAATCCGCTAGTGCTGGCGGCCGCGCTGCTGGGCGGCGTGGATCGCGTTTTCACGATCGGCGGCGCGCAGGCGGTGGGCGCACTGGCCTACGGCACACAGACCGTGCCCGCGGTCGACAAGATCTGCGGCCCCGGCAACGCGTATGTCGCGTCGGCCAAGCGTCGCGTGTTCGGCACGGTCGGGATCGACATGATCGCCGGGCCGTCGGAAATCCTCGTGCTGTGCGACGGCACCACCGACCCCCGCTGGGTCGCGATGGACCTGTTCTCGCAAGCCGAGCACGACGAGCTTGCTCAATCCATCCTGCTGTGCCCGGACGACGCGTTCATCGCCCGCGTGCATGACGCGATCAACGAATTGCTGCCGACCATGCCGCGCCAGGACGTAATCCGCGCGTCGCTCGAAGGCCGCGGCGCGCTCATCAAGGTACGCGACATGGCGGAAGCCTGCGCGATCGCCAACGACATCGCGCCGGAACACCTCGAAATCTCAGCGCTGGAGCCACATCAGTGGGGCCAGCTGATCCGCCACGCCGGCGCGATCTTCCTCGGCCGCTATACCAGCGAGAGTCTCGGCGACTACTGCGCGGGACCGAATCACGTGCTGCCAACGTCTCGTACCGCACGGTTCTCGTCGCCGCTCGGCGTCTATGATTTCTTTAAGCGCTCCAGCGTGATCGAAGTCAGCGCGGAAGGTGCACAGACGCTCGGCGAGATCGCCGCCGAGCTCGCGTATGGCGAAGGCCTGCAGGCGCACGCCCGCAGCGCGGAATACCGGATGCGGCAAAACAGCAACGATCGCAGCTAGAAGCAGCGCGGCGCGGCGCGCCTGACGGGGAAGCGAAGCAGGCGGGCAGCGACCCGGCGCCGGCTAACTTCTCGCGACGGATTGTGCGCGCGACCGTTCACGTTCGCGTTCGTAAAGACCATAGAGACCAACCAGGGCGGCCGATGCGCCGCCGATGCCCGGCCGGCATCTTCCTCGCGGCCCGGTCCACAGAGCTATGACGACACCTCAAGACATCATCCGCCGCGACGTGCTCGCGATGACGAGCTATCCGGTTCCGGACGCCACGGGCTACATCAAGCTCGACGCGATGGAGAATCCGTTTCCACTGCCGCCTGACCTGGCCGCGCATCTCGGCGAGCATCTGGCCGGCGTGGCGCTGAACCGCTATCCGGCGCCGCGCCCGGACGCGCTGATCGAAAAGATCAAGCGCGTGATGGGCGTGCCGACCGGCTGCGAGGTGCTGCTCGGCAACGGCTCGGATGAAATCATCAGCCTGGTGTCGATCGCGTGCGCGAAGCCGGGCGCCAAGGTGCTCGCGCCGGTGCCGGGTTTCGTGATGTATCAGATGTCTGCGAAGCTGGCGAATCTCGAATTCGTCGGCGTGCCGTTGAACGCGGATTTCACGCTCGACACCGAAGCGATGCTCGCGGCAATCGCGGAGCATGAACCGGCGATCATCTACCTCGCGTATCCGAACAACCCGACCGGCACGCTGTTCGACGCCGCCGACATGGAACGCATCATCGCCGCGGCCGGCAAGAGCCTGGTGGTGATCGACGAGGCGTATCAACCGTTCGCGCAGCAAAGCTGGCTGCCGCGCGCCGACGCGTTCGATAATGTGGTCGTGATGCGCACGGTGTCCAAGCTCGGCCTTGCCGGCATCCGCCTCGGCTACCTGGTCGGCAAACCCGCGTGGCTGACCGAGTTCGACAAGGTGCGGCCGCCGTATAACACCAATGTGCTAACGCAGGCCGCCGCCGATTTCCTGCTCGACCACGTCGACGTGCTCGACGCGCAAGCCGCGCAACTGCGCCAGGAACGCACGAAACTCGCGCAAGCGGTGGCCGCGCTGCCGGGCGCCGAGGTGTTCCCCAGCGCCGGCAACTTCCTGCTGGTGCGCGTGCCCGACGCATCCGTGCTGTTCGAAACCCTGCTCACCGCACGGGTTCTGATCAAAAACGTGAGTAAAATGCATCCATTGCTGGCTAATTGCGTGCGTTTGACCGTCGGTTCGCCGGAAGAAAACGCGCAGTTGCTCGCCGGACTGAAACTCGTGCTGCACTGAGCGGCCTGCCGTTTCCCATCCCTACACTACTATCGCTTTCTAGCTAGATTCGAGGAATTACCATGCGCCTTGCGGAAGTCGTTCGCAACACCAGCGAAACGCAGATCCGTGTGAAGATCAATCTGGACGGCACCGGTCAGCAGAAACTGGCCACCGGCGTGCCGTTTCTGGATCACATGCTCGACCAGATCGCACGGCATGGCCTGTTCGACCTCGAAATCGAAGCGCATGGCGACCTGCATATCGACGACCACCACACGGTCGAAGACACCGGCATCACGCTCGGCCAGGCCGTCGCGAAGGCGATCGGCGACCGCAAGGGCATCCGCCGTTACGGCCATTCCTACGTGCCGCTCGACGAAGCGCTGTCGCGCGTCGTGATCGATTTTTCCGGCCGTCCGGGCCTCGAGTTCCACGTGCCGTTCACGCGCGCGCGCATCGGCACGTTCGACGTCGATCTGTCGATCGAGTTTTTCCGCGGCTTCGTCAATCACGCCGGCGTCACGCTGCACGTCGACAACCTGCGCGGCCTGAACGCTCATCATCAGATGGAAACGGTGTTCAAGGCGTTCGGCCGTGCGTTGCGCATGGCCACTGAAATGGACGAGCGCGCGGCCGGGCAGATTCCGTCGACCAAGGGCAGCCTTTAGCCGAAGCAAGCCGTTCACCTTTAGACGACTCATCGACCAAAACCGCGCGTCGGCCAACCGTCGTTCGGCGCTGGACATCACCGTCGATGAATTGACGGCGTCGCCGCCAAACTTGAAATGAAAACTTCGATAGCGATTGTGGATTACGGAATGGGCAACCTGCGTTCGGTTGCTCAGGCATTGCGCAAGGCCGCGCCGGAAGCGGACGTGGCGATCGTCGACCGGCCGGAGGCGATCCGCGCGGCCGACCGCGTGGTGCTGCCTGGCCAGGGTGCGATGCCCGACTGCATGCGCAGTCTCGGTGAGTCCGGCCTGCAGGAAGCGGTGATCGAGGCGTCGCGCAACAAGCCGTTGATGGGCGTATGCGTCGGCGAGCAGATGCTGTTCGACTGGAGCGCCGAGGGCAATACGCCGGGTTTGGGCCTGCTGCCCGGCAAGGTGCTGCGCTTTGACCTGGAAGGCCAGGTGCAGGACGACGGTTCGCGTTTCAAGGTCCCGCAAATGGGCTGGAACCGCGTGCGCCAGGCGCAGCCGCATCCGCTGTGGGACGGCGTCGCCGATAACGCGTTCTTCTATTTCGTGCACAGCTACTACGTGCAGCCGGACAATGCCGCCCACACCTCGGGCGAAACGGTGTACGGTGTGCCCTTTACCTCGGCGGTGGCGCGGGATAACATCTTTGCCACCCAATTCCACCCGGAAAAAAGCGCCGAAGCCGGGCTGCGCGTGTATCGCAACTTCGTGCACTGGAACCCGTGAGCGCTTTTCTTCATCCCGCTGTCGCGCGCCATTCCGCCATGAGCGGAGCGGTTGCCGCGCGCCGCAACCGCAGCACCACGATTTCGCTCCCACAGGGCGCTCCGCAAGGGCGTCGAAAGAGTTGTACTAAACTAGCGAAACGGCGTTTCTGCCGACTGGCTCACCAGCCGCTGCCGCCGACCTTCAACCCCTTCCCAGACAACACCCGATTGCTATGCTGCTGATTCCCGCCATCGACCTGAAAGACGGTCAGTGTGTACGCCTCAAACAAGGCGATATGGACCAGGCGACGATATTCTCCGAGGAACCGGCGGCGATGGCCCGACATTGGGTCGACCGTGGCGCCCGCCGTCTGCACCTCGTCGATCTGAATGGCGCGTTCGCCGGCAAGCCGAAGAACGAAGACGCGATCCGGGCGATCATCGAGGAAGTGGGCGGCGAGATCCCCGTGCAATTGGGCGGCGGGATCCGCGACCTGAACACGATCGAGCGCTATCTGGACGACGGCCTGTCCTACGTGATCATCGGCACGGCGGCGGTGAAGAATCCGGGCTTTTTGCAGGATGCGTGCACGGCGTTCGGCGGCCACATCATCGTCGGGCTGGATGCGAAAGACGGTAAGGTCGCGACCGACGGCTGGAGCAAGCTGACCGGACACGAAGTGGCCGATCTCGCGCGCAAGTTCGAGGACTACGGCTGCGAGTCGATCATCTACACCGATATCGGGCGCGATGGCATGCTGCAAGGCATCAACATCGAAGCGACGGTGCGCCTCGCGCGCGCGGTGAAGATTCCGGTGATTGCGAGCGGCGGCCTGTCGAACCTCACCGACATCGAGTCGCTGTGCGAAGTCGAAGACGAAGGCATTGAAGGCGTGATCTGCGGCCGGGCGATCTACTCCGGCGATCTCGACTTCGCGGCGGCGCAGACGCTCGCGGACCGGTTGCGCGAATCGGACGACGCCTGAGTCATTCCGGACTCGCGCCTCGGGCGCCGCGCCGGCTGGATCGTGCGGTGTCCAGAGCGGGCGCGACGTTCCGTTCCGGCAGCGCGCCGAGCCGCAGGGCCGTGACTCACTCGCGGCGCGACGCGGCTCATCGCGCCGGCACTGTGCCGCAAGCCTCGCGCAAGCGGCCTCATTAGCGGTATTGGCAGAATTGCAAGATCATGGCTCTAGCTAAACGCATCATCCCCTGTCTCGACGTCACGGCTGGACGCGTGGTCAAGGGCGTCAACTTCGTCGAACTGCGCGATGCGGGCGACCCGGTCGAAATCGCCCGCCGCTACGACGACCAGGGCGCCGACGAACTCACCTTCCTCGACATCACCGCCACCTCCGACCAGCGCGATCTGATCCTGCCGATCATCGAAGCGGTCGCCTCGCAAGTATTCATTCCGCTGACGGTCGGCGGCGGCGTGCGCGCCGTCGAAGACGTGCGGCGCCTGCTGAATGCGGGTGCGGACAAGATCAGCATGAACTCGTCGGCGGTCGCGAATCCGCAGCTCGTGAAGGACGCCACGGACAAATACGGCTCGCAGTGCATCGTCGTCGCGATCGACGCCAAACGTGTCTCCGCGGACGGCGAGCCACCGCGCTGGGAAGTCTTCACGCACGGCGGCCGTAAGGCCACCGGTCTGGAAGCGGTCGAATGGGCACGCAAGATGGCCGAGCTCGGCGCCGGCGAAATCCTGCTGACCAGCATGGACCGCGACGGTACGAAGAGCGGCTTCGACCTTGCGCTGACGCGCGCGGTGTCGGATGCGGTGCCGGTTCCGGTCATCGCGTCGGGCGGCGTGGGCAATCTGCAGCATCTGGCCGACGGCATCAAGACCGGCCACGCCGATGCGGTGCTCGCCGCGAGCATCTTCCACTACGGCGAATACACGGTGGGCGAGGCCAAGCGCTTCATGGCCGATCAAGGTATTTCGGTGAGGTTGTGACGTGGTGAATCCCTCGGCAGTGAATTGGCTCGACAAGGTCAAGTGGGACGCGAACGGCCTCGTGCCGGTGATCGCGCAGGAAGCGTCGACCAACGACGTGCTGATGTTCGCGTGGATGAACCGCGAAGCATTGGCGAAGACCATTGAAACCGGCCGCGCGGTGTACTTCTCGCGCTCGCGCCAGCGTTTGTGGTTCAAAGGCGAAGAGTCCGGCCACGTGCAGCACGTGCACGAAGTGCGGCTCGATTGCGATGAAGACGTCGTGCTGCTGAAAGTGGAGCAGGTGTCGGGCATCGCGTGTCACACCGGCCGCCACTCGTGCTTTTTCCAGAAATTCGAAGGCTCGGTGGACGAGGGCGACTGGCTCGCCGTCGATCCCGTGCTGAAAGACCCCGAACACATCTACAAATGACGCAATCCACGCAAACCACGTCGTCCAACCCCGCGCCCACCGCCGACACCCTGCTGCGCCTCGCGGCGATCATCGACAGCCGCAAGGGGGGCGATCCGGATGTCTCGTACGTGTCGCGCCTGTTTCACAAGGGCGACGACGCGGTGCTGAAGAAGATTGGCGAAGAAGCCACCGAAGTCGTGCTGGCCGCCAAAGACGCGCGCCACGGCGGTGCGCCGAAGGCGCTGGTCGGCGAGGTTGCGGACCTGTGGTTTCACTGCCTCGTGATGTTGTCGCATTTCGATCTGAGTCCGACCGACGTGCTCGCCGAACTCGAGCGCCGGGAAGGCCTGTCGGGTATCGAGGAGAAGGCGCTGCGCAAGAGCCGCGAGCGCGAGCAGAACGGCGATTGACCGACCCTGGTTGAAGTCGCGAGCATCGGCGCCCACATTGCACTGAGCGCATCTTCGGGAGGACGCAAGCATGGAACAGTCGCACGAGAGCTATCCGCCGCCGGTTTATCGTAACGCCATGGAACCGGAGCGCGAACGCAGCCTGCGCACGCTGACTCACGTGCTGTACGCGCTGTACGCGGTCCACTGGCTGACGGGCGGCCTGACGATCCTGATCGCGATCATCATCAACTACGTGAAGCGGGCCGATGTGGCGGGTACGCCGTACGAAGCCCACTTCGAGTGGCAGATCCGTTCTTTCTGGATGTGTCTGCTCGGCTACGTGATCGGCGCCATGCTGCTGCTGGTGGTGATTGGCATTCCGGTGCTATGGGCCGTCAGCATCTGGATGTTGTACCGTATTATTAAAGGCTGGCTGTATCTGTACGATAACAAGCCGCTTGCGAATCCGCGTGGCTGGGTCTGAGTCATGCTGGCCCGTTCATCGGGTCCGGCTTGACGCTCGCCGTGCCACGCTTTGCGCTCCAGTCATACCGCGTCAGGAATACGATGAGTCACGACCCGAATTGCCTTTTCTGCAAAATCGCCGCCGGCGAGATCCCGTCGACCAAAGTCCATGAAGACGAAGAGTTTGTTGCCTTCCGCGACATCCGTCCGGCGGCCGAAACGCATGTGCTGGTGATTCCGCGCAAGCACATCGCCACGCTGTCGAACTGCACCGAAAGCGATACGCCGCTGCTTGGTAGAATGTTAGTTTTGGTGGCGCGTCTGGCCGATCAATTGGGCGTGGCCTACGCAGGCGGTCAAACGGGCTTTCGCACGGTAATCAATACCGGTCCGGGCGGCGGTCAGGAGGTGTATCACCTGCACGCGCACATTCTTGCGGGACCGCGCCCATGGCAGCGAATGGGTTGACGGAAAAAACGGGGTCGCGGACTTTGCTGCGACTTTTGGTCGGAGACAATGGCGCGGCCGTCGTTTTTGCGCCTTTGTAATAACGCCGACGCGGTCGTCCGGCCACAATGCTAAGGTGGGTGTGCCACCGGTCGAATCGGAACAGCCAGCGGTATCGTATAGGTGAAGCGTCAGCGCTTCAAATCACGCCGCCAGGCGCACGAAATTTACCGCATCGCGGTGCGGTGTCGGGGTTAAGGAGAGCAGTCATGGGTTCATTGAGCATTTGGCATTGGTTGATCGTGTTGTTGATCGTCGCACTCGTGTTCGGCACGAAGAAGCTGCGCAATATCGGCACTGATCTGGGCGGCGCGGTGAAGGGCTTCAAGGAAGGCATGAAGGAAGCCGAAACGCCGGCTGGCGACGCGCAGCAGCAGCGCGAACTGCCGCGCAATGGCGCGGTGGATGTGGAAGCGAAAGAAAAGACGCCGCGTTCCGGCGATTTCCGCTAAGCCGCGGCTGATCCGCGTTACTGACGGACATTCCACTTCATGCTGGACCTCGGTCTAACCAAGATGGCGCTGATCGGCGTCGTCGCGCTGGTCGTACTCGGACCTGAGCGCCTGCCACGCGTCGCCCGCACGGCTGGCGCGCTGTTCGGCCGCGCGCAGCGGTATATCAACGACGTGAAGTCCGAAGTCACGCGCGAAATCGAACTCGACGAATTGCGTCGCATGAAGACCGAGTTCGAAACAGCGGCGAGCAATGTCGAAACCTCCGTTCAGGACAATCTGCGCAAGCACGAAAGCGAATTGAACGAAGCGTGGAACAGCGGCACTTCGGTGTCGCCGAGCATTGCCGGCGGCGCGCTCGAAGACGTCGGCAATTCGTCGTGGCCGAGCAGCACGCCGGCTGCAGCGCCCAAGCGCAAGAACTGGCGTGTCAAGCAGAGCGCCATGCCGACCTGGTACAAGCGCGCAACCACGCGTCGTACGCGCGTGCAGTCGGGTGCTGCGCGCGTCGCGCGGCATACGCCTGCCACCATGCGTCGTCCAACGCGGTTCTTCTGATGATCAGAACGACAATCCCTAACCGAGGGCCGGTGTGAGCGACCCCCAGCAATCCCAGGACGAAGGCACTGAAGAGACCTTCATTTCCCACCTCGTTGAATTGCGCGACCGCATCATCCGCGCGGGCCTTGCCGTCATCGTGGTGTTCATCGGGCTCGTGTATTGGGCGCCGGACATTTTCAAGCTGCTGGCGCGCCCGCTGATGCAGAATCTGCCGAAGGACGGCAAGATGATCGTCACCGACGTCACCGGCTCGTTCTTCGTGCCTATGAAGGTGACGATGCTGGTCGCTTTTGTGATCGCGTTGCCGGTTGTGCTGTACCAGATCTGGGCGTTCGTCGCGCCGGGGCTTTATCAGCACGAGAAGAAGCTGGTGGGGCCGCTGGTGGCGAGCAGCTATACGCTCTTTCTGTGCGGCATGGCGTTCGCGTATTTCGTGGTGTTCCCGACCATCTTCCGTGTGATGGCGCATTACAACGCGCCGCTCGGCGCGGAAATGACCACCGACATCGACAATTACCTGAGCTTCGTGCTGACCATGTTCATTGCGTTCGGCGTGACGTTCGAAGTGCCGATCGTCGTCGTGCTGCTGGTTCGCATGAACGTGCTGACCATCAAGAAGCTCAAGGAAATTCGTCCGTATGTGATCGTCGGCGCGTTTGTGATTTCGGCTGTGGTGACGCCTCCGGATGTGTTCTCGCAGCTGATCCTGGCGATTCCGCTGATCGTGCTGTATGAGGCGGGGATCATTGCAGCGCGGCTCTTCGTCAGCAAGCAGCCAGCGGCGATCGAGGATGCGAGTCCGCCGTCGAGTTGATATAGCGCTTGGCGTTTTGCGCGAAACGGCAGACAAACAAAAAGGGCAGTCCAGTGATGGACTGCCCTTTCGTTTTGGTTTCGGCTCATTGGCCACGCTATCTGACTATGGCGGCTCGCGCAGTATTGCGTCTCGCCTCAACCGCCTTCCTCGTCCGGCTGATCGCCGCCGTTTTCTTCGGCGGGTTGCTTCGGCGGCGGCGGACGCTTGCCGATGGTCACGTCCAGATCGACCGTGTGGCCTTTGCGTACCAGATGCACCTTCGCAGCCGTGCCCGGCTTGATCTGTGCGATGACGTTCAACAAGCGCGTGGTGTCGGTGATCTCCTGGCCGTTCACGCTCATCAGGATGTCGCCCGGCTTGATGCCCGCACGGTCGGCCGGCCCGTTCTTCAGCACGCCCGCGACGATCGCGCCCGACTTCTGGTCGAGCCCGAACGACTCGGCGATCTCCGGCGTCACGTCCTGCGGCTCGACGCCGATCCAGCCGCGCGTGACCGAGCCGGTGGTGATGATGCTTTCCAGCACGCTGCGCGCCGTCGACACCGGGATCGCAAAGCCGATGCCGAGCGAGCCTCCCGAGCGCGAATAGATCGCGGTGTTGATGCCGAGGAGGTTGCCGTTCACGTCGACCAGCGCACCGCCCGAATTGCCGGGATTGATCGCCGCGTCGGTCTGGATGAAGTTTTCGAACGTATTGATGCCGAGGTGATTGCGCCCGAGCGCGCTGACGATGCCCATCGTCACCGTCTGGCCGACGCCGAACGGATTGCCGATCGCCAGCACGATATCGCCCACGCGCGTCTGGTCCATGCGGCCGAGCGTGATGGTGGGCAGGTTGGTCATGTTGACCTTCAGCACAGCCAGATCCGTTTCGGGATCGATGCCGATCACCTTCGCATTGGTGGTGCGGCCATCGGCCAGAGCGATTTCGATCTGGTCGGCGCCGTCGACGACGTGCTGGTTCGTTAGAATGTAACCTTCCGAACTCACTATCACCCCGGAGCCGAGGTTGGATGCCGGTTGCTCCTGCTGCTTGCGTTTGTTCTTGTCGCCGAAGAAGTAGCGGAACAGCGGATCTTTCGCGCGCGGATCGGGCGGCAGTGAGCCATCCTTGCTTGAGAACACGTTGACGACCGCGGGCATGGCCTTTTGCGCGGCGTCCGCATAGGACGTCTGGGCTGGCCCGCCGCCGATGCCTGGCGCCACTTCCCGCAGGGCGACGATCGGTTCGGCGAGTTGCTTGCCGAATTGCCCTTGACGCTGGAGCCACTGCGGTTTGAGAGTCGCAATGATGAACATCAGCGCCAACAGCACGGTCACCGCTTGGGCAAAGAACAGCCAAAAGCGTCTAAGCATCTGAAGACTAGAGGATTATATGGATCGGATCGAACTTGAATTGTACTTGAACAATCTTCTTGAAACCGCGCGCTTCAAGGACTATTGCCCCAATGGATTGCAGGTCGAAGGGCGTCGCCGGATCAACAAGCTCGCGACCGGTGTGACCGCGTCGGTGGCCTTCCTGGAGGCAGCGCTCGACTGGGGCGCGGACGCCGTGCTGGTCCATCACGGCTACTTCTGGCGCAACGAAGCGCCGCAGATCACCGGCCGCAAACATGCGCGCCTGAAACTGCTGATCGGCAACGACTTGAACCTGTTCGCGTATCACCTGCCGCTCGACGACCATCCCGAGTTCGGCAACAACGCGCAGATCGGCGAAAAGATGGGCTGGATCAGCGACGCGCGTTTCGGCGAAAACAATCTGGGCTGGCTCGCCACGTTTCCGATGCCGATCACGCTTGCGCACTTCACCGCGCAGATCGAACAGACGCTCGGCCGCACACCGCTCGTGTTCGGCGACCCGGATCGCGAACTACGGCGCGTGGGCTGGTGCACGGGCGCTGCGCAGGGCATGTTCGACGCGGCGATCGACGCGGGCGCCGACGTCTACCTGACCGGCGAAGTGTCGGAGTCGGTGATGCACACGTCGGCGGAAAGCGGCGTCGCGTTTCTCGCGGCCGGGCACCACGCGACGGAACGCTTCGGCGTGCAGGCAGTGGGCAAACATCTGTCCGAGCAGTTCGATATCGAACACCTGTTTATCGATATCCCTAATCCCGTTTGAATTGCGAATTGCATTGAAGAAGCAAAAGGCGCGAATAACGCAGAGGGCACTTAAAAGGAGGTGTGAAATGCTCTGCGATTCGTACGGAGAAACCCTGAGTTATCAAGGACTTCGCACGGTATTTGGCAATCGGCCCTTGTAAATGGCGACTCCATTCGCGCAAACTAGCGGCGGTAGAAGAGACGTGAAGGAAAAATCCAACTCAGAAGTGGGGCGTGTGATGCGAGACAAAGAAGATGAACGCGTCGACGGCAGCCGCCGGAACTGGCTGGTAGCGACGACCGTAGCAGGTGGCATAGGAGGCGTTGCCATTGTCGTACCCTTTGTTAGTTCGTTTGCACCATCTGAAAGGGCCAAGGCAGCAGGTGCCCCGGTCGAAGTCGATTTCAGCAATCTCAAGCCCGGCGACATGATGACTGTCGCCTGGCGTGGCAAGCCGGTGTGGATCATCAACCGCACCGACAGAATGCTCGCCGATGTCCAGAAAGCCGATAACCAGGTAGCGGACCCCCACACCACGAATCCCTTCTCGATGCCGTTGCCGGACTACTGCAACAACGAATTCCGTTCACGCGCCGAGAACAAGCATCTTTTAGTCGCCGTCGCCGTGTGCACCCATCTGGGCTGCACGCCGACGCCGCGCTTCCAGGAGGGCGCGCAGCCCAATCTTCCGGACGACTGGCCAGGCGGCTTCCTGTGCCCGTGCCACGGCTCGACTTACGACATGGCCGGCCGCGTCTTCAAGAACAAACCTGCGCCGCAGAACCTCGACATCCCGCGCTTCATGTTCACGTCGGCCACCGGCCTCGTGATCGGGAAGGACGAGAAAGGAGAAGCGTAATGGCGATGGACCACGAAGTAGAGACGACCGGGCTGGCCGGCTGGATCGACCGGCGCTTTCCCATGACGTCCACCTGGAAGAAGCACGTTACCGAGTACTACGCGCCGAAGAACTTCAACTTCTGGTACTTCTTCGGTTCGCTCGCGTTGCTGGTGCTGGTCAATCAGATCGTCACCGGCATCTTCCTCACGATGAACTACAAGCCCGACGCGACGCTCGCGTTCTCGTCGGTCGAGTACATCATGCGCGAGGTGCCGTGGGGCTGGCTGATCCGTTATATGCACTCCACGGGCGCGTCGATGTTTTTCGTCGTCGTGTATCTGCATATGTTCCGCGGGCTGATGTACGGCTCGTATCGCAAGCCGCGCGAACTGGTGTGGATTTTCGGCTGCTTTATTTTCCTGAGCCTGATGGCGGAGGCGTTCTTCGGCTATCTGCTGCCGTGGGGACAGATGTCGTTCTGGGGCGCGCAGGTGATCGTCAATCTGTTCTCGGCGATTCCGTTCATCGGCCCCGATCTGTCGCTGTGGATTCGCGGCGACTACGTCGTCTCGGACGTGACGCTCAATCGCTTCTTCGCCTTTCACGTGATCGCGATTCCGCTGGTGCTGATCGGGCTGGTGATCGCCCACCTGGTCGCGCTGCATGAAGTGGGGTCGAACAACCCGGACGGCATCGAGATCAAGGCGAAGAAGGGCCCGGACGGCATCCCGCTCGACGGCATCCCGTTCCACCCGTACTACTCGGTGCATGATTTCATGGGCACGTGTGTGTTTCTGGTGATCTTCGCGGCGATCATCTTCTTCGCGCCGGAAATGGGCGGGTACTTCCTCGAAGCCAACAACTTCGTGCCCGCCAATCCGCTGCAAACGCCGCCGGAAATCGCGCCGGTCTGGTACTTCACCGCCTTCTACGCGATGCTGCGCGCCACCACCGATCCGTTCAAGATCGTGCTGATGATCGTGATCGCACTGCTCGGCCTGCTCGCGCTGGTGCGCGCGCGCGGCAAGTGGAAGCCCGGCTTGCCGGTGCTCGCGGTGTTGGTGATTCTGGCGATGGCGTTCACCGAATCGAAGTTCTGGGGCGTGGTGGTGATGGGCAGCGCGGTGATCTCGCTGTTCTTCCTGCCCTGGCTCGACCGCTCGCCGGTCAAGTCGATTCGTTACCGGCCGTTTTTTCACAAGGTGTTCTACGGGATTTTCGTGCTCGCTTTCCTGACGTTGGGCTTCCTCGGCACTAAACCGCCGTCGCCAGCCTCCACGCTGATTGCTCAGGTGTGTGCGTTGATCTACTTCGCGTTTTTCCTCGGTATGCCGTTCTGGACGCGGCTTGGCACGTTCAAGCAGCCGCCCGAACGGGTGCGGTTCAAGCCTCACTAATCGCGAGCCAGGAGAACACGCAATGAAAAAACTGCTTTCGACGTGCGCGCTGATCGGCGCGACACTGCTCGCGGTGCTGACCGCCCCGGCTTACGCGGACGAGAATTTCCCTCTCGACCGCGCGCCGGATAACGCGGAGAATTTCGCTTCTTTGCAGCACGGCGCGCAATTGTTTGTAAACTACTGCCTGAATTGCCACAGCGCGAACCTGATGCGCTACAACCGGCTGACCGACCTCGGCATCACGCCGAGCGAAATTCAGGCGAACCTGCTGTTCACCACCGACAAGGTCGGCAACACGATGACCGTGGCGATGCGCCCGGACGACGCGAAAGCGTGGTTCGGCGCGACGCCGCCGGACCTGTCGGTGGAAGCCCGGGCGCGCGGCAAGGATTGGCTCTACACGTATCTGCGCACT
The DNA here is from genome assembly GCF_008369935.1 of Paraburkholderia panacisoli. Lineage (GTDB taxonomy): Bacteria > Pseudomonadota > Gammaproteobacteria > Burkholderiales > Burkholderiaceae > Paraburkholderia > Paraburkholderia panacisoli. The sequence continues at coordinate 108,565 of NZ_VTUZ01000021.1, forward strand.
TTTTATCGCGACGATACGCGGCCGACCGGCTGGAACAATCTGGTGTATGAGAACGTGGGCATGCCTCACGTGCTGTGGCAGCTTCAGGGGCAACGTGCAGCGAAGTTCGGTGACGAAACCGACGAAAAAACCGGCGAGACGGTACACAAATTTGTCGGCTTCCAGCAGCTCACTCCGGGGACGATGTCGCCGGTAGATTATGATTCTGCTGTGGCCGACCTCGTGTCGTACCTGTCATGGATGTCCGAACCGACGCAGAAAACCCGCAAACAGCTTGGCGTGTGGGTGCTGCTGTTCCTCGGTATCCTGAGCTTTTTCGCCTGGCGACTGAACGCTGCGTACTGGAAACATATCAAATAATCACGCCGTCACACGGTGTGGGGCTGGCGCCAGGAAAAACCTGCTGAACGGTTTTTCCGCGCGCTGGCCCTTCAGCTTTTTGAGGAAACGTAAACATGATGGTTCTGTATTCCGGCACAACTTGCCCGTTCTCCCAGCGTTGCCGGCTGGTGTTGTTCGAAAAGGGCATGGACTTCGAAATCCGCGACGTCGACCTGTTTAACAAGCCGGAAGACATCGCCGTGATGAATCCGTACGGTCAAGTGCCGATTCTCGTCGAACGGGACCTGATTCTGTACGAATCGAACATCATCAACGAGTACATCGACGAGCGCTTCCCGCATCCGCAACTGATGCCGGCTGATCCGGTGCAGCGCGCCCGCGCGCGCCTGTTCCTGCTGAACTTCGAGAAGGAGCTGTTCGTGCACGTCGGCACGCTCGAAAATGAAAAGGGCAAGGCCGCCGAGAAGAATCACGAAAAGGCCCGCCTCGCGATCCGCGATCGCCTGACGCAGCTCGCGCCGATCTTCCTGAAGAACAAGTACATGCTCGGCGAAGAGTTCTCGATGCTCGACGTCGCGATCGCGCCGCTGCTGTGGCGTCTGGACCACTACGGTATCGAGCTGTCGAAGAACGCCGCACCGCTGATGAAGTACGCCGAGCGCATTTTCAGCCGCCCGGCTTACATCGAAGCGCTGACGCCTTCGGAAAAGGTGATGCGCCGTTGAGTTTGGCTTTGGGGTGAGGGCGCCGCACGCTTGTGCGGGCCCCCGTCCGTAAGAGGACTGTTGATGCAAGAAATTTCCACCAAGCCTTATCTGTTGCGCGCGCTGTACGAGTGGTGCACGGATAACGGCTACACGCCGCACATCGCGGTCCGGGTCGACAACCAGACGCGTGTGCCGCGCCAGTTCGTGCGCGACAACGAAATCGTGCTGAACATCAGCTTCGAGGCGACCAGCCAGCTGCAGATGGGCAACGAGTGGATCGAGTTCAGCGCGCGTTTCTCCGGCAAGTCGCACAAGATCGAAGTGCCGGTCGCCAATATTCTCGCGATCTATGCGCGCGAAAACGGGCAAGGAATGGCGTTCCCGGTCGAGTCGGCGGGCGGCGAAGCGCAGGACTCCGGCGCCGATGCGGAACTGGCGGATGAGACCGATGCGCCGGCTGCGCCGCGTGCGGTCGAGACGTCGCCGGCGACCGATGCGGCTGCCGCGAAGGCCGAAAGTGCGACGGACGGCTCCCAGCCCGACGACGATGGATCGAAAGGTGGCGGAAGGGCTCGCCTTAAGATCGTGAAATGAAGTAGAATCACGGCCTCATGCCGGCTTAGCTCATCAGGTAGAGCGCTTGACTTGTAATCATGAGGTGGCGGGTTCGAGTCCTGCAGCCGGCACCAGAAGTACGAAACGGGGTTTCTGTTCAGTCAGAAACCCCGTTTTTTATTTACGCCGCCGTTAGTCGTTGCAATCGGCGTGTGATTATTAAATCGCGCGCGTATTCGTGAAGTAAATAAGCCTGAATGCGTTAATGCGAATGACGCAGTGACGTCGATAAAGCGTTGAGAAAAATGAGTTACGGACAGAGAAATGTCCGCAACTAAATAATTATTCTTCGGGTGGGCGCTGTGCAAGCTGACATGCCGCGCCGCTGTTGATCTCTCAGGTTCTCTTGGTCAGCCGTATTCCTGCTTTTGAGAACTATACCGAGCCGTTCTGGAGCTGTCTATTTTCTGATCGTGAGGCCCGCTGAAACCCGGTATCGAGCAATAGCAAATCAACGGGGTTATTTATTCATTTAGCATATTTTCAGAAGCCAAGACGACTGCGTTCGATCGTGCGGGGATCGAGCCATTGCTAAATCGGGCACGGTGAAACTGGCGATTGGCTCAGCGTTTTCAGTCGGAAGGCGGTCCGCCGATCGAGGAAAACGGCGCAGCGGCACCGATGGCCGCAGCGTCGGTGAGGCCGCAAGCGGGCCAAAATCACCATATCTCTTTCACCTTGTCGATAGTAGACTTTTTTGTCCACATTTCCTGCGCCTATCGTCTGCAAAGCAGAGCCACAGGCGAATAGCCCACCGCGAACCGTTACGACAGAGGTACTATTCGGGCGTCAGTCGGCATCGCTATCAAAGTACCCCGGCGGGCAACGCCCCCGACGACGCGGATTCTCATCGCGTCACTCCTGCAACACCAATCCCACCTCACCATGACCAGCCCTGCAACCATTACCTGGCCCGAAGCCGACGGCCCTCGCACCGCGCGTTGGCGTTCCGAGGCGGCCGTGCCGCCGCCCAAACGCGTGGTCGTCGCCGATGACCGGACTACCGCCGACTCGGCCTACCGTCTCGCCTGCGAAGGAACGGCGCTGTTGTGGAACGGCGACTTCCAGAACGCTCGCCAACTTCTGCAGGCGGTCACGCGACGGCTCGAGCGCAAACCGCGCAAGCAGGGCGAAACGCCGATCGATGCGTTCAACTTGCATCGGCAGGCACAGTCGCAGCGCGCCCGCACGCTCGGCATGATCCTGATTCCACTCGACGCCGCCTACGGTATTCCGCTGCGCCGTGCGCCCGACGTGCAGCAGGCGTGCATCGAAACCTACGGGCCGTCCGCCGACGAAGCGTCGGTCGTGTCGCTGCGCGAACTGCTCGGACTGATTGGCGCGCATGAGTGGCGCAAGAAGGGAGTCGAGATTCTGGCACTGGGCGATCGCATCCATCCGCACTACGGCGTGTTTTCGCCGGTGCGCGGGGAATATGTCGATCTCGTTGCGCGCACGCCGCTGCCGTCGCTGAACAAGGCGTTCGATATCGGTACGGGCACAGGCGTGTTGTCCGCGCTGCTGGCCAGGCGCGGCGTGAAGAAAATCGTCGCCACGGACCAGGACCCGCGAGCACTCGCCTGTGCGCGCGAGAACATCGCGCGTCTTGGCTACGACCAGCAAGTTGACGTGGTGCAGGCGGATCTGTTTCCGGAAGGCCGGGCGCCGCTGGTTGTCTGCAACCCGCCGTGGGTGCCGGCACGGCCCGCGTCGCCGGTCGAATATGCGATCTACGATCCGGAAAGCCGCATGCTGCTGGGTTTCCTGAATGGACTCGCGGAACATCTGTCGCCGGGCGGCGAGGGGTGGCTGATCCTGTCGGACTTCGCGGAGCATCTGGGCTTGCGCACGCGCGACTGGCTGCTTGCCGCGATTGAAAAGGCGGGACTGAGCGTGGTGGGGCGCGAGGATATTCGTCCCCGGCATCCGAAATCGACAGATGAAACCGACGCGCTACATACGGCGCGGGTGGCTGAAGTAACGTCGCTGTGGCGCCTTAAGGCGCGTTGACCGGCAAGACGGGCATTTGCCGGGTAGCAGGGAAGTCGCTCGGCGGTGCGTCAGACCGACGCCCCGCGCCCCTTGCGCGCCTCGAGAAACGCTGCCGTCCCCCGCCCGGCCACCAGGCCACTGGCAAAACAGGCGGTCAGCAAATAGCCGCCGGTCGGCGCTTCCCAATCGAGCATCTCTCCCGCGCAAAACACGCCGGGCAGCTGCTCGATCATCAACTGCGCGTCGAGCGCTTCGAACGGAATCCCGCCGGCGGTGCTGATCGCTTCCGCGATAGGCCGCGCGCGCGTGAGCCGTACCGGCAGCGCCTTGATCGCATGCGCGAGGCCGTGCGCATCGGCGAAGGCCTCCTTCGACAGAATCTCGTGCAGCAGCGCCAGTTTTACCCCGCCTATGCCGATCCGGCCGTGCAGATGGCTCGACATCGAGCGCGAACCGCGCGGCCGCGTGACCTCGGCGACCACTCGCTCGAGCGTCAAGCCTGGCGTCAGATCCAGCGCGATTGTCACGTCGCCGTCGGCCAGAATTCGCTCGCGGATCGCCGCCGACAACGCGTAAATCAGACTCCCTTCGACGCCGGTTTCGGTTAAAAGTATTTCACCTTGTCGATTGTGGACTGTATTGTCTACGTCGGTGAGCGAAATGGCGACCGGTTTCACTGGCTGACCCGCGAAACGCTCGCGCAGATAAGGACTCCAGTGAGCGTCGAAGCCGCAGTTGGCGGGCCGCAAGGGGGTTACCGGCACGTCACGCGCGGCCATCAGCGGCACCCACTCAGCATCCGATCCGAGGCGCGGCCAGCTCGCGCCGCCGAGTGCGAACACCACGGCATCGCAGGTCACGGTGTGTTCGCCGTCGGGCGTGTCAAAACGCAGCGTGTGCGCGGCGGGGGCGGCGTGACCGCCATCGCCTGCGTCCGTCACCCAACCGCTCCACTTGTGCCGCATATGGAAGCGCACCCCTGCCTCCCGCAGTCGATGCAGCCACGCACGCAACATCGGCGCCGCTTTCATGTCGGTTGGGAAAACCCGACCGGAACTGCCGACGAAGGTCTCGATGCCCAGCCCCTGCAACCACGCTCGCAGCGCGTCGGGCCCGAACACGTCCAGCAGCGGTGTGATCCTCTCGCGGCGGGCACCATAGCGCCCGAGAAATGGTTCGAGCGGTTCCGAATGCGTGATGTTCATGCCGCCTTTGCCCGCCATCAGGAACTTGCGGCCGACAGACGGCATCGAGTCATAGAGGTCGACCTGCAAACCGCGCCCGGTGAGCGCCTCGGCCGCCATCAGACCGGCGGGGCCGCCGCCTATCACGGCGACACGGGCGGAAGCGAAGGAAGATGGCATGCGGTCCTGCGGATAAGCGGAAGGAGGAGGCGGCACGCCGGCCTGATCGAACGAAGATGGGTGGCGCGAAGGGCGCTATTTTCACACCGACCACAGCGCAGGGCAAACGTGCGGGCGGCACAGGGTGCCGAAATAAGCTGGGTTCAGGCGTTTTCGCATCCCTCGGGGCGCGCACCCGCTTCTTTGTTCTTGACCCGTGCGAGCTATACTTTTAAAAGCCTTTCATCGAACGCTGTCCGCGTTCTTCCCCCGCGCTAAACCAGTCCACTGCCTGCTTGCCGCCGGTTTGGCCGTGCCTGCGATCGCAGCCGCGGTCATCGTCGGCGACGCGGTTCGCGCGTCCGCTGTCCGCATGAAGGTTTGATCGTCTGGATCGAGGAGCCTGCCATGAGCCGCAAGTACATCGACTGTCGTGAGTTTCCGAGCGAAATGAACTGCACCGTCGCGCTATCCGCCGACACCGAGAGCGAATTGCTCGAAGCGGCCGTACAGCACGCGGTCGCCATCCACAAACACACGGATTCGCCGGAACTGCGTTCGCAACTGAAGACGCTGTTTCATGAAGGCACGCCGCCGGCCGAAGCACCGCGCGCGTGAGTGGCCGTCCTGCGCGGACGGAAGGCGCCAGCCGACCCCCGCGAGCGGTGTAGAACCGTTCGCGGATCGCGGCGTTGTCGTGCAACCTGCGGGGGTGTCCTGATCGTCAACCGGGGTAAGCCTCGTCCACCTTCAGCCCGGCGAGCTTGAAGATGACTCGCAGCGTTTGTGGTTTGATGTCGCGCCGCGACGCGAGCGTGGTCATCACGAAGTCGAGCACTTTGGCGTACTTGAGCATGGTCAGACACGTTTCCATGTCGACGCTGCCATCGCGCATCACTTCGGCGAGACGAAGCATTTCCGTGGAGATATCGCGCGCCATCTCCAGTTCGAGTTGCTGCTTTTCCGACCAGACGGGCGTCGCGGTGAGCTTCGCCAGCATTTCCTGAAATTTCTGTTCGACGTTTCCGTTGGGTACCGTATCCATTGCCGCCTCTTCTATCCGAGCGCGCGTCCGGTTGATGTCTCGGCGCGCTGCTGGTTACGTTACGTTGGGCCCGTGTTCAGGGTCCGTCCTCCCCACATGCATTCGGTTCGCGTGAGCGTTGTCACGCCCGGCAGCGTCTTGTTCTGGCGACACGGCTTGCGCGACTGGCTCGGCCGCTGCGCAAGCTGATTTTTTGGCCACTCCCGAAACGTTCGCGTGATGCTTTTCGGGCAGCAAGCGTTCCAGGTTGACCGCTTTCCCTGAATGGTTTGCGCAGCTCCTTGGGTGAGCGATCCGCACATTAGGTAAACTGACAGCAATTTTTCCCTTTTTCCGTCATCTGTCGCACGTTCGCGTTGCAATTGACGACGGTTCACACGATGTCCAGCAAAACCCACGAAATCCGTCCGAACCAGTCCGTCGAGCTGTTGAAAGAGCTCCACATCCTCACGCGCGACGGCAAGATGAATCAGGACAGCCGCCGCAAGCTGAAGCAGGTCTACCATCTGTTCCAGTTCATCGAGCCGCTGCTCAAAGACCTCAAGGACAAGCAGGGCGACTTGACGCTCGTCGATCATGGCGCGGGCAAGTCATACCTAGGTTTTATCCTCTACGATCTTTTCTTCAAGGAATTTCAGGGTGCCGCAGGTGCTGCTTCGCACATTTACGGCATTGAAACGCGCGAAGACCTCGTTACGAAGTCCGAAGAACTGGCCGCGCGGCTGGGTTTTACGGGGATGTCGTTTCTGAACCTGTCGGTGGCGGAGTCGATCACGTCGGCGAGTTTGCCTGCGCAGATCGACATCGTGACGGCGCTGCACGCGTGCAATACCGCAACCGACGACGCGATCCGCTTCGCGCTGGAAAAACAGGCGAAGTACATCGTGGTCGTGCCCTGCTGTCAGGCCGAGGTAGCCGGCGTGCTGCGGCGCAATAAGGGGAAATCGCTCGCGAACGCGTTGACGGAGATCTGGCGGCATCCGTTGCACACGCGAGAATTCGGTAGCCAGATCACGAACGTGCTGCGCTGTTTGCAGCTGGAAGCGCACGGGTATCAGGTCAACGTGACCGAACTGGTCGGGTGGGAGCACTCGATGAAGAACGAACTGATCATCGCGCAGTACAAGGATTTGCCGCGGCGCCGGCCGGCCGAACGGCTCAACGAGGTGATGGAAACGCTCGGCATTGAAGAGCTGAAAGAGCGGTTTTTTGCTCCTGCCTGATCTTTGTCCTGCCCGGCAGGGGCGGAACTTCTTGACCCGTCGCGGTGGCCTTCGCGAGCCGCCGCTCTTGAGCGAATCAGCGCTTCATCAATGCGTTCCAGCCGGCTAGTCCAATGCGCCGCAAGGTTGCCTGATTGCGCTCGTAAATATCCTCCGCATCGGGGACGGCCTGCACGGCCCGCTCGATGCTGTCCTCGCGCAGCAGGTGCAGGATCGGATAGGGCGCCCGGTTCGTGTAGTTTTCGATGGCGTCGGGCTCACTGCCTTCAAACTGGTAAGCCGGGTGAAAGCTCGCGATCTGAACGATCCCTTCGAGCCGAAGCAGCTTGATGAGCCGGTCGGCGAAAAACAGGCAGTCGTTGAAGTCGAAAAAATCGCCGAGCGCGCGCGGCAGGATCAGCAGCGTGGTGTCGATGGCTTCCGCATCGGTTGCGATCAGTGTCTGAAGCTCGGCTTCGAGATCGGTCAACACGGCTTCCATGTCGACGGCGTCGCTCACGGCGTAGCGAATCTGCCCTTTCACGTGCACGGCCTTCGCAAACGGACACAAATTGAGCCCGATCACCGCCTCGGTCAGCCAGTGGCGGGTGGCGGCTACGACGGTATCGTGGGATTCGGCGGGCAACGGCATAGCGGGGGTCACAGCGGATAAAAGCGCCATTTTAACGGCGCGGGTTCGCAGCGATTCGCGTCCAGCTCAAACTGCGGCGTCGAATGACGCGACGCGACTCGGTTCACTTCCCGCGCGTCCCGCCGCATGCGGCGGCGATCAACTGCGCGGCGACCTTCGGCGCGGCCAGAATGGGCCCGCATCCCGGACCGTAGGTCTGACTCGCCGCGTACACGCCCTCGATCATCAAACCGAGCGCATTCGCAAGCGCCACCGGGTCTTCGGCGCCTGCCGCGGTCGTCAATTCGGTGAGGCGCGCCATCAGGCGCTGCTTGTTGCGGAACACGAACTGCCGCGCCGGATGCGCGGCATCGGGAAACTCCACCGACACGTTCACGAAAGGACAACCCCGATAGTCGTCGATCGACGCGCGCACCGCGAGATCGTCGAAATACTGTTGAAGCTGGCGCGCCGGTTCACCCGGATGTTTGGCGAAACTCTTCTCCACGTAGCCGAAGAACTGCTTGTCCTGCTGCTCCAGATAAGCCATCACCAATTCGTCCTTCGACGAAAACTGGCGATACAGACTCATCTTGTTCACGCCGGCGCGCTCGACCACCGCGTCGACGCCGACCGCGCGCACGCCCTCGAGATAAAACAACTCGCTCGCGGCGCGCAGCAAGTTCTGCTGCGCCTGCGGTCCGGCTGTCTGCGCGCTGCGCGCACGCCGCGCCGGAGCCTTCCCGGTCGGCTTGAGGGTATCGCTGTCGGACATGATGGCCACCTGAATTGAACTGACGCCTTGACATGTTACCGATCAGTAACTAGTATCGCAACACCATTGTGACTGATCTGTCACAAGTCCTTTACACAAACCGTAATAATACGAACGACACAAGCCCGCGGTGGCCAAGCGTCGACTGGAGAACCAATGAACTGGGCAGCGAGACTGATTCGCGGACGTTTCCACTATGGCTGGCTGACCGTCGCGGTGGTGTTTCTGGTACTGCTGGCGGCGGCCGGCACGCGCGCCACGCCGAGCGTGATGATGGTGCCGCTCGAGCATCAATTCGGCTGGAGCCGCGCGACGATCTCGCTGGCAATATCCGTGAACATCGCGCTGTACGGGCTGATGGGGCCGTTCGCGGCGGCGGCGATGCAGCGCTTCGGCGTGCGGCCCACGCTGCTCGCTGCGCTCGGCACGATGGCCGCGGGCGTGGCGCTGTCGTCGCTGATGACCCATCCGTGGCAGATGGTGTTGATCTGGGGCGTGATGGTCGGCGGCTCGACGGGCGTCGCGGCGCTGTCGTTGTCGGCAACCGTGGTGACGCGCTGGTTCACGACTCGCCGCGGCCTCGTCATGGGCATTCTCACGGCGAGTTCGGCCACCGGCCAACTGGTGTTCCTGCCGATGCTCGCGGCCATCGCCGAGCATTACGGCTGGCGCCAGGTCGTGTGGGTCGTCGCGCTCGCGGCGGCGATCGTGATCCCGCTGGTCGCATTCCTGTTGCCGGAACGCCCGGCGGACATGAAGCTGCGCCCGTATGGCGAACCGCACGACGCAGCGGTCACCAACACCGTCACCAAACAGAATCCGCTCGCCATTGCGTTCGGCACGCTCGCGATGGCGAGCAAGACGCGTGATTTCTGGCTGCTGTTCTTCAGTTTCTTCATCTGCGGGGCGAGCACCAACGGCTACGTCGGCACCCATCTGATCGCTATGTGCGGCGACTACGGCATGACCGAGGTGCAGGGCGCGTCGCTGCTCGCCGCGATGGGCATCTTCGATCTGTTTGGCACGACGTTGTCGGGTTGGCTGTCGGACCGCTTCAATAGCCGCGTGCTGCTGTTCTGGTATTACGGTCTGCGCGGCTTGTCGCTGATGTATCTGCCGCACGCGTTCGGTATCGACTTCTTCGGCCTGCCGCTGTTCGCCGTGTTCTACGGGCTCGACTGGATCGCCACTGTTCCGCCGACCGTACGTCTCGCGACCGACGTATACGGCAAGGAATCGGCGCCAGTGGTGTTCGGCTGGGTGGTCGCGGGCCACCAGCTCGGCGCGGCGTTCGCGGCGCTCGGCGCGGGCATGCTGCGCGCGAGTTTGGGCACCTATACCGTGGCGTCGATGATTTCCGGCGGCTTATGCCTTGTCGCGGCAGTGATCGTGTTGCGGATCAACCGGCCGGCGAAGGTGCCGGAGCCGCAAGCGGTCTAAAGCTTCCCGCCGCAAGCGCAACGAAGCAACAGGCGACGGCCCCCCACAAGGGCCGTTTTCTTTTGCGGAAACAAACTGCTCGCTTGTTGGCGCGCGTGCCCCAAAGCCCGGTTATGCTATGTGACCGCGGGCAACCGCCCGGCGATCATGAATTTCGACCGAGAGAAGCGCATGACCAACAAACCCGCCCCTACCGAAGTTGCCATTCACGAGCTTATTGCAGGCCGCTGGAGCCCGCGCGCGTATTCGAGCGAGCCGGTCAGCCGCGAGCATCTGCGTACCGTGCTCGAAGCGGCACGCTGGGCGCCGTCTTCGTACAACGCGCAACCGTGGCGCTTTCTTGTATTCGATCGCAGTGTCGACGAAGTTTCCTTCAAGCAGGCTTTCGCGACGCTGGTGCCGTTCAACCAGGGCTGGAATTCGCGCGCGCCGGTGCTGATCGCCGTCACCGCGCACACGCTCACCAGCAAGGGCGAAGTCAATCGCTGCGCCCAGTACGACGCGGGCGCCGCCGCCATGGCGCTGGTATTGCAGGCGCATGCGCTCGGACTTGCCGCGCATCAGATGAGCGGTTTCGACCCGAACGCGTTCCGCACGGCATTCGCGCTGCCCAACGACGTCGACGCAATCGCGATCATTTCGCTCGGCCATTACGGTGAGATCGACAAGCTGGATCCGGTGCTGCGCGAACGTGAGAAGTCGGTGCGCCAGCGCGCGCCGCTGGCGGATATCGTCTACGGCGGCGGCTGGAAAAAAGCGTTCTGAGCGGCTTGCCGCGCTCGATGCAACGCAAAACGCGCGGCACCGCCCGCGCGTTTTTTATTCCGCGTCGTCCGCGACGCTCGACAGCGGCGTCGCCACATGCTCGAGCGACTTCCGTTCCGCATCCACGCCCCAGATCGCCGCGACCACGGCCGCAACGAGCATCAGCCCGGACCCCACCAGATAACCCATGAACACTTCGCTGCGCTGCTGCGTGTCGATCAGCCGGCCAAAGAACGCCGGCCCGACAATCCCGCCGAGCGCTGTGCCGAACGCGTAAAAGACCGCAATCGCCAGCGCGCGGATTTCGAGCGGAAACGATTCGCTGACCGTCAGATACGCCGAACTCGCCGCCGCCGACGCAAAGAAGAAAATCACCATCCAGGCAATCGTCTGCGTGACGACGGTGAGCATCTGCTGTTCGAACAGATAGCCGCTCACTGTCAGCAGGATCGCGGACATGGCGTAGGTCGCCGCGATCATCTTGCGTCGTCCGATCACGTCGAAGAGGCGGCCGAGCAGCAGCGGGCCGAGAAAGTTGCCGAGCGCGAAAGGCAATAGATACCAGCCGATGCGATCGCCCGGCACCTGATAGAAATCGGTGAGTACGAGCGCGTAGGTGAAGAAAATCGCGTTGTAGAAGAACGCCTGTGCGGTCATCAGCGTCAGGCCGACCAGCGCGCGGCGTCGATGCACGTTGAAGAGCGTGTGGAAGACCTCGCGCAGCGGCGTATGCCTGCGTGCGCGCAGCCGCAATCGCGTGAGTTGGTCGTCGGACAGCACGTGGCCTTTACGGTGAAAACCCGCCTCGATGCCTTCGACGATCGAGCGCGCGTCGCGCTCGTCCCCGTGCGTGAGCAGCCAGCGCGGGCTTTCGGGCACCCACATGCGCATCGGCAAAATCCCCAGCGCCAGCACCGCGCCGATAAAGAAGCACGCGCGCCAGCCCCAGTCGGCCGGAAGCAGGTGCGGATCGAGCAGCACCAGCGAGCCGGCCGCGCCAAGGCCGGCACCCACCCAGAAGGTGCCGTTGATGCCCAGATCGGTCCAGCCGCGCACCCGGGCCGGCGTGAATTCCTGAATCGTCGAATTGATTGCCGTATATTCGCCGCCGATCCCCGCGCCGGTCAGGAAACGAAACAGCAGGAAGCTGCCCAGATTCCACGACAGCGCGGTCGCCGCAGTGGCGGCCAGGTAAAGCGCGAGCGTGATGAAAAACAGCCTGCGCCGGCCGAGCCGGTCGGTCAGCCAGCCGAAGCCGAGCGCGCCGAGCACCGCGCCGGCAATATACGCGCTGCCCGCGAGCCCCACGTCGGCGTTGGAAAAGTGCAACGCCGGGCTGGACTTCAACGCACTCGCGACAGCGCCCGCCAAGGTCACCTCCAGACCGTCGAGCAGCCACGTCACCCCCAGCGCCACCACGATCAGCGTGTGAAAGCGGCCCCACGGCAGCCGGTCGAGCCGCGAGGGGAGGTCCGTTTCGATCAGCGTGGTCTTTTTATCTTGAACAGCGGCAGTCGGCGGCGCGCTCATTGCTTGAAGTCTCCTCAATTCGAAATTTGGCGGCGTATCCTGTCGAAAACAGCAATATTCGTTCCGTCGATCGACATATTGCGATGCCGCGGCCGTCGTGAAAGCGTAAGTTGATGCTGATCGAACTTTCGTGTTACAAAGCCGCTCCCCTTTCTGTCCGCGCCAGCCGTGAGCGGCGATTCCTGCCATGAACTATTGCGCGATTGACTTCGGTACTTCCAACTCGGCCGTGGCCGTGCCTGACGGCGCTCTGCTGAAGCTCGCGCCGGTCGAGGGTGCCTACACGACGCTGCCCACCTCGGTCTTTTTCAATACCGACGAAGACACCCGCGAATTCGGGCGGGCTGCGCTGGCGGCCTACATCGACGGTTTCGACGGCCGGCTGATGCGCTCGATGAAGAGCATTCTCGGCTCGCCGCTCGCCGAAAACTCCACGGATCTGGGCGACGGCTCCGCGATCAAGTACACGGATGTGATCGCGATTTTCGTCGATCACCTGAAGCGCTCGGCGGAAAAGAGTGCCGGCGGCCCGATCCATCGCGCGGTGCTAGGGCGCCCGGTGTTTTTCGTCGACGACGATCCGCGCGCCGATCAGATGGCGCAGCAGCAGCTCGAAGCCGCCGCGCGTTCGGTCGGACTGCGGGAAATTCACTTTCAGTATGAGCCGATCGCGGCCGCGTTCGACTACGAATCGCATCTGACGGAAGAGGGGCTGGTGCTGGTGGCCGACATCGGCGGTGGCACGTCGGACTTTTCGCTGGTGCGGGTCGGGCCGGAGCGGATGAAGCGCGTCGAGCGCAAAGACGACGTGCTGGCCCACCACGGCGTGCACGTCGCGGGCACGGACTTCGACCGTCGCGTCGAACTGACGACGATCTTGCGCGAACTCGGCTATCAATCGCTTGATCCGGAAGGGCGCGAGATTCCGAACCGGATCTATTTCGACCTGGCCACCTGGCACCTGATCAACACGGTCTATGCGCCGAAGCGCACCAGCGAACTCGCGCTGATGCGGCACCTGTTCACCGAGGTCAAGCACCACGACCGCCTGATGCGCGTCGTGGAACGCCGCCTCGGGCACGCGCTGGCGGCGCATGCGGAAGAGGCGAAGATCGGCGTGGCGGCGGGCGGCGAGACTTTGATCGATCTCGACGAAGTGGAAGACGATCTGCGCCTCGCGTTCGACGAAGCCCAGCTCATCAAGGCCGGCCAGGACGAAACGCAGCGCATCGTGCAGGCAGCGCGCGACACGGTCCAGGCAGCCGGCGTTGCGCCGCGCGACGTCGGCGCGATTTACTTCACGGGCGGCTCGACCGGTTTGGCGTTTCTGTCGGGCGCATTGGCGGCGGCGTTTCCGGATGCTAAAGCGGTATTCGGCGATCGTCTCGCCAGCGTCGCAACGGGACTCGGCATTCACGCGCGACGTTTGTTCGGATAACCAACAATTAATCGGCCGCATACTGCGAAGTTAATCCGCGCATTCAGTTGCGACGGATATAAAAAAACCCCGCCGAGGCGGGGTTTTTTGCGTCCAGAAGGAAGCGTGTTGCTTACACCGGCTTGATGTTAGCAGCTTGCTTGCCCTTCGGGCCCGTCTTCACTTCAAACGTAACCTTTTGGTTTTCTTGCAGCGTCTTGAAGCCTTCCGTGCGGATTTCCGAGAAATGCGCGAACAGATCTTCGCCACCGCCGTCCGGCGTGATGAAGCCAAAGCCCTTTGCGTCATTGAACCACTTGACGGTACCGGTTTCCATATTACTTGTTCCTAAAAATGGTAAATAAGGCCGAAGCCCAGAGGGTGCATGAAAATCAAGGAAGGGGGTAATGGGACCAACCGGAGTACCGTTGATGGGCGAACTACGAAAGACCAATTCACTCGCCGCTTGAAATCCTGCCCGAACGTTATACGGCCATTTTGAGAGAAGGTCAACACTCTCCGCCAATCTTTACGAATTTTTGACCAATAGCTGCGATTTCGGCTTACAAAGCTTGCGATTCGTCCGAAATTTTAACTAGGGAGAACCCTTGGTTTCGCTGCAGCGAATCGGTGCAACCGTTAAACTACGCGCCGCGCGTCGGTTGCACCTGTCCAGAATGGATCCGTCGCGCATGCATGCGCGTCACCCGTCTCCCAACGCCGCCACAAGCGATGTCACGCGGTGCCGACATGGTTCTGATACAGGAGAAGATGTGAAAAGTTCTATACAACGGAACATCGGGCCGTTCGCGCTATTGCTGACCGGCCTGGGTTCGATCATCGGATCGGGCTGGCTGTTCGGCGCGTGGAAGGCTGCAAAAATTGCCGGCCCCGCTGCCATTTGCGCATGGGTCATCGGCGCGGTCGTGATTCTGGCGATTGCGTTGACCTACGCGGAACTCGGCGCGATGTTCCCGGAATCCGGCGGCATGGTGCGTTACGCGCGCTACTCGCACGGTGCGCTGGTCGGCTTCATCAGCGCGTGGGCCAACTGGATCGCCATCGTTTCGGTGATTCCGATCGAAGCGGAAGCGTCCATCCAATATATGAGTACGTGGCCCTATCCGTGGGCGCATGCGCTATTCGTCGGTGGATCGTTGACCACGAACGGGCTATTGCTGTCCGCCGCGCTCGTGATCATCTACTTCCTGCTGAACTACTGGGGCGTCAAGCTGTTCGCGCGCGCCAATTCGGCGATCACGATCTTCAAGTTCCTGATCCCCGGCGCGACGATCCTCGGCTTGATGCTGACAGGCTTCCACAAGGAAAACTTCGGCGAAGTGAGCACGTTCGCGCCCTACGGATGGTCCTCCGTGCTGACGGCGGTGGCGACGAGCGGCATCGTGTTCGCGTTCAACGGCTTCCAGAGCCCGATCAACCTCGCCGGTGAAGCGCGCAATCCGGCCAAAAGCGTGCCGTTCGCGGTGATCGGCTCGATCCTGCTGGCGCTGGTCATCTACGTGCTGCTGCAAATCGCGTATATCGGCGCGGTGAACCCGAGCGACGTCATGAAGGGCTGGAGCCACTTCAACTTCGCATCGCCGTTCGCGGAACTCGCGATCGCGCTGAACCTGAACTGGCTGGCGATCCTGCTGTATGTCGACGCATTCGTTAGCCCGAGTGGTACCGGTACGACCTATATGGCGACCACCACCCGCATGATTTACGCGATGGAGCGCAACAACACGATGCCGAAGATGTTCGGCAACGTCCACCCGTTCTATGGTGTGCCGCGTCAGGCGATGTGGTTCAACCTGTTCGTGTCGTTCATTTTCCTGTTCTTCTTCCGCGGCTGGAGTTCGCTGGCGGCGGTGATTTCGGTCGCCACCGTGATTTCGTACCTGACGGGTCCGATCAGCCTGATGGCGTTGCGCCGCGCGGCGACCGACCTGGAGCGTCCGCTGCACATCGTCGGCATGAAGCTGATCGCGCCGTTCGCGTTCGTGTGCGCGTCGCTGATCCTGTACTGGGCCAGATGGCCGCTCACCGGCGAAATCATTCTGCTGATGGTCGTTGCGCTGCCGGTGTACTTCTACTTCCAGGCGAAGTCAGGTTTTGCCGGCTGGGGCCGCGATCTGAAGGCGGCATGGTGGCTGGTCGCTTACCTGCCGATCATGGCGACTTTGTCGCTGATCGGCAGCAAGGAGTTCGGCGGCTTCGGCGTCCTGCCGTACGGCTGGGACATGCTGGTGGTGATCGCCTTCTCGCTGGTGTTCTATTACTGGGGCGTCAATAGCGGCTACCGCTCGGAGTACCTGGAAGAGCGTCAGACGCACGACGAAGTGCTCGAAGGCATGGCCGTTCACTAAGGTAAGCGCCGCGCTTCGTATGCCGGCCGGATCGCGGTTTGGTCCGGATGGTAAAAAGCCCGCCTGAGTTGTCGCTCAGGCGGGCTTTTTTTCGTCACTGCGTGGCGGTGCGGAGTCAGGCAATGCCGAACACGTAGTTCGTCATCGCGAGCGAGCGCTGGTAGGTGCCGAGCGACTGGATCGCCAGCGAATAATCGTCGTCCGCCGCGCCCAGTGCGGCGAATACCGGCAGCAGATGCTCGTCGGTCGGATGCATCAGCACGGCGTGCGGTGCCTGGCGCCGATAGTCCAGCAGCGCGTCGACGTCGTGCGCGGCGAGCTTCGCCTCGAACCAGTCGGTGAATTCGGTGACGCGCGGGTCGGCATCTTCAGGGCGCGCGGAAAAGTCGGCGGCGCGCAGGTTGTGCGTGATCTGGCCGGAGCCGATCACCATCACGCCGTCGTCTTTCAACGCGCGCAGCGCGCGGCCCACGCGGAAGTGGTGCGCGGCGTCCCGGCGCGGCTGGATCGACAATTGCGCGATCGGCACATCGGCGTTCGGGAACATCAGCAGCATCGGCACCCACGCGCCGTGATCGAGCCCGTGCGGCTGGACGTCCGCGAGGATGCCGCCCTCGCCGAGCAGCGCGGCGGCGCGGCGCGCGACCTCGGGCGCACCCGGCGCCGGGTACTGAATCTCGTACAACTGACGCGGAAAGCCGTAGAAATCGTGGATGGTTTCCGGCGCCGTGGCGGTGCTCGCCAGCGGCTCGGCGGTGCCCCAGTGTGCCGACAGCATCAGCACCGCTTGCGGACGCGGCAGTTGGGCGCTCAGCGCACCGAATTCCGCGGACGGCATCGATGGGTCGATCGGCAGCGTGGGCGCGCCGTGGGACAGGAAAAGCGAGGGTAGACGGTTCATGGCAGCAACGCAGCCCAGAGGGCGCAGCGCAGAGGTGGGATTGCTACCACTATAGGCCCGCACTGTCGTTTGATAAACGGGCGAAAACAGAATTGATTGTGTCGCGACTGTTGTCAATTCGCACGGTGCAACAGGTGCGCGCCACGCCAAGGAATCCTTGCGCGTTACTCCTGAGCGCCGCGCAACCCCGCCCACGCTGGAGACAAAGCCGGCCCCAGCGCGAACAGATCCAGCACGCGCGCGACGGTGTGATCGACCATTTCGTCAATCGACGCAGGCTGGTTGTAGAACGCGGGCAGCGGCGGGAAGATCACGCCGCCCATTTCGGTGACGGCGGTCATATTGCGAAGATGCGCGAGATTGAGCGGCGTTTCGCGCACGAGGAGCACGAGGCGGCGGCGCTCCTTGAGCGTGACATCGGCCGCGCGCGTGATGAGATTGTCGGAGAGTCCGTGCGCGACGCTCGCGAGCGTCTTCATCGAGCAGGGGGCGACCACCATGCCGTCGGTGGCAAACGAGCCGGACGCGATGCTCGCGCCGACATCGCGCACCGAATGGACGACATCCGCGAGCGGATGGACGTCTTCTTTGCTCAACTGGAGTTCGTGCTGGATATTGAGCCAGCCTGCGCTCGAAATCAGCAGGTGGCTCTCGACGCCGCCAAGCCGGCGCAACGTCTCAAGCAACCGGATGCCGTAGATGGCTCCGGTTGCACCGGTGATCGCGACGATCAGCCGGCGTGGCGCCGCTGCGCGTGTTTCCATGGCTTGCGGCGCCTTGATGATGCGGATACGCGGACCGCGGCCGCTCAGGCCGACGCGAACAGTTGCTGCAGTTCGCCCGATTCGTACATTTCCATCATGATGTCCGAGCCGCCGATGAATTCGCCTTTCACGTAGAGCTGCGGAATGGTCGGCCAGTTCGAGAACACCTTGATGCCCTGGCGGACTTCGTCGTCTTCGAGCACGTTGACGGTTTTGAGTTCACCGACGCCGCACGCTTTCAGAATCTGGATAGCGCGGCCCGAAAAGCCGCACATCGGGAACTGGGCGGTGCCCTTCATGAAGAGGACGACGTCGTTATCGTCGACGATTTGCTTGATGCGTTGTTGCGTATCCATGACTGACCTTGCGGTTCCGTGATGTGTAGGGAATAGGCTGAAATGATAGCGGATTTCGCTACGCCCGGCCGAGGGACCTCTTGCCCGTGTGCCGATTGTGGGTATTCACATCATGCAGCAGGCTAGCCGCCGAGCCGGCCGCCGCTGATCCGCTCGATACCGGCGAGATCCCGTTCCGAGCATACCCGCGCGAAACCTTGCACGGTGAGCAGCCCGCGCACGGCTTCAGCCTGGTCGTAGCCGTGCTCGATCCACACTGCGCCGTTCACGGCGAGGCGTGCCGGTGCGCCGGCGACGATCGTGCGGATCGCGCTGAGGCCGTCGGCTTCGTCGGTCAGCGCGCCGCGCGGCTCGAAGCGCAGATCGCCTTCTGACAGGTGCGGATCGCCGCAGGCGATATACGGCGGATTGCTGACGATCACGTCGAAGCGCAGCGCGGCGTCCAGCGAGTCGTACCAGTCGCTTTGCTCGAGCGCGACGGCGCCGCCCGGGCGTTTCGCATCCAGCAGGCGAGCGGCGTTGCGCGCGGCCACCGCCAGTGCTTCGGCGGAACGGTCGAGCGCCCATACCTGCGCGTCGGGCCGCGTCGCCGCAATCGCCACGGCAATCGCGCCGGTACCCGTGCCGAGATCGAGCACGCGGGGCCGCGAGATGTTTTCGAGTGAGGCCAGCGCAGTCTCGACCAGCAATTCGGTTTCTGGTCGCGGAATTAGCACGTGTGGCGTGACTTCGAAATCCAGACCGAAAAACTCTCGCGCGCCAACCAGTTGCGCGACCGGTTCACCCGCCTTGCGCCGCGCTTCCAGCGCCAGGTAACGCTCGACGTTCGCGCGTTCGAGCGGTTCGTCGCTGCGTGTGATCAGTTGCGTGCGCCGCCAGCCGAGCACGTGCGTGAGCAGAATCCGCGCTTCTAAAGGCGGCAGCGACGACGCGCGCAACAGCGCGGCGGGCGTGGCCGAAGGCTCCGGGGTGGCCGGATTGGCCGGGTTGTCTGGCGTGGCGGGCATCATCGGCGGCGTTAGTCCGCGTCGCCCAGCGAGGCCAGCAATTCAGCCTGATGCTCGCTGACCAGCGCCGCGATCAGCTCGTCCAGATCGCCGTCCATGATCGCGTCGAGGCGATACAGCGTCAGATTGATCCGATGGTCGGTCAGACGCCCTTGCGGGAAGTTGTACGTGCGAATCCGCTCCGAACGGTCGCCGGAGCCGATCAGGTTCTTGCGCGTCGCGGCTTCCTTCGCTTGCTGCTCGTGCGACTGCTTGTCCTTGATGCGCGCGGCGAGCACCTTCAGCGCGCGGTCCTTGTTCTTGTGCTGCGAGCGGTCGTCCTGACATTCGACGACGATGCCGGTCGGCAAGTGCGTGACGCGCACCGCGGAGTCGGTCTTGTTGATGTGCTGACCGCCGGCGCCCGACGCGCGGAACGTGTCGATGCGCAGATCGGCCGGATTGATCTCGACTTCGCCGATTTCGTCGGCTTCCGGCATCACCGCGACCGTGCAGGCGGACGTGTGGATGCGCCCCTGCGTTTCGGTGGCCGGCACGCGCTGCACGCGATGGCCGCCGGATTCGAACTTGAGCTTCGAATACGCGGCCTCACCGGCAATCCGCACGATCACTTCCTTGTAGCCGCCGAGATCCGATTCGCTCGCCGACATCATCTCGACCTGCCAGCGATTGCGCTCGGCAAAGCGCAGGTACATGCGCAGCAGATCGCCCGCGAACAGCGCAGACTCGTCGCCGCCCGTGCCCGCGCGGATTTCGACGAAGATGTTGCGGTCGTCGTTCGGGTCTTTCGGCAGCAGCATTTTCTGCAGCTCGGCGCCGAGCTTGTCCATGCGCTCGCGCGCCGCGCGGATTTCATCTTCCGCGAAGTCGCGCATCGACGTGTCCGCCAGCAGTTCCTGCGCGGTTTCCGCGTCGTTCATTGCCAGGCGCCACAGCGCGTAATGCTCGACCACCGGTCCAAGCTCGGCATGTTCGCGTGTGAGCTTGCGGTATTGGTCGAGATTCGAGGTAATGTCCTCGCGGCTCAACAGGTCGTTCAGTTCGGCCAGCCGGGTGGTGAGCTGGTCGAGCTTGCGTTGCATGCTCGTTTTCATCGGACGGGTTTCGGAGCGGGCTCCGGCAAGGACAGCGACTAGGGAAGTGGGCGGATGCCCTGAACGGAAGCACGTCGCGCGCCACTTGCGGGCGGCACGACAGCGCGGCGCTGACTGCGCCGCTAACGCTCGGTGGAACCGGAGTGCTTGTAGAAACCGCTCATCAGTTCGATGAGCGTGTCACGGTTTTCGCTGCTCGCGCGGTTGAGCGCGTGCGTGGGCCCGTGGATCAGCTTGTTGGTGAGCGCTTGCGACAACGCTTCGAGCACCGCTGCCGGATCCTCGCCGCGCGCGAGCATTTTCTGCGCGCGTTCGACTTCGGCGCGGCGCAGCACGTCGGCCTGCGTATGCATATGACGGATGACCGGGACGATGCTGCGCGCGTCGAGCCACTGCATGAAATTCTGCACGCGCGTTTCGATGATCGTCTCGGCCTGCGCGACCGCGGCTTGCCGCGACGCATTGCCTTCGCGGACGATCGCGCCGAGGTCGTCGACGGTGTACAGGAACACGTCTTCGAGCTGGCCGGCTTCGGGTTCGATATCGCGCGGAACGGCCAGGTCGACCATGAAGATCGGCCGGTGACGGCGAGCTTTGACCGCCCGCTCGACCGCGCCGAGGCCGATGATCGGCAACGTGGACGCGGTGCACGACACGATGATGTCGAACTCGTGCATTCGTGCCGGCAGTTCCGACAGCGGAATGGCCCGGCCGTTGAAGCGCTCGGCGAGCCGCGACCCGCGCTCCGCCGTGCGATTGGCGACCACCAGCTCGCGCGGGTGCTGCGCGGCGAAGTGCGTCGCGCACAATTCGATCATTTCGCCCGCGCCGATGAACAGCACGCGCTGGTTCGAAATCTTGTCGAAAATGCGCTGCGCGAGCCGCACCGCGGCCGCCGCCATGGAAACCGACTGGGCGCCGATTTCGGTCGTGCTGCGCACTTCCTTCGCGACCGCGAAGGTGCGCTGGAATAGCTGGTTCAGATAGGTGCCGAGCGCGCCGGCTTCGGACGCGGTGCGCACCGCATCCTTCATTTGTCCGACGATTTGCGTCTCGCCCAGCACCATCGAGTCGAGCCCCGACGCGACGCGGAATGCGTGGCGTACCGCTTCGGATTGGGGCAGCGCGTAGACGTGCGGCGCCAGTTCGTCGATTGGCAGGTTGTGGTACTTCGAGAACCAATGGACCGCGGCTTCGCGCGCGGCGTGGTCGTCGGTGGCGCAATAGAGCTCGGTACGATTACAGGTGGACAGAATCGCCGCCTCCGGCGCCGTGCGAGCCGTGTGGCCCAGCCAGACGCCTTTGAACGTGTCCAATGCAGGCTTGATCTGTTCGAGCGGAAACGCCACGCGTTCGCGCAAGGCGACAGGCGCAGTGTGGTGATTAATTCCGATCGTGAGAAGCTGCATTTTGGGGCGCTATGGTTTGACCCATTATTATAGCGTTTCCACGATTCTTACATCTTCGACGCGTCCTCCTGCGCCGCAGCGTCTTGCGGGATGGCGTCGAGCTGATAGCCGTAGCCGTAGACCGGCGTCAGGCTATAGCCAAGCTCGGGGCGCAGTTGCAATTTGCTGCGCACGCGCGACGCGTGCGTGTCGATGGTGCGCGACTTCACGTCGCGGCGGCGCGCCCACACGGTTTCGAGAATATGCGCGCGCGACACCGGGCGCGCCAGATTGTTGAATAACATCAGCGCAAGGCGGAATTCCTTCGGGGTCAGGATCACCGTCCTGTTGCGGTAGGTGACGGCGAAGTGCGCCGCGTCGAACGCATAGCCGCCGATGATGTCGCGCCGCCGGTTGGCCGGCCGCCTCAGGCCTGCGCGACGCAAGAGCGCGTCCACCCGAGCCAGCATTTCCGGGCCGCGCACAGGTTTGCTCAGGCAGTCGTCGGCGCCGGCGTGCAGTGCGGCGACGATCTGGCTCTCGCGCGGCGCCGACATCAGCACGATGACCGGCAGGCCTGGCAGGATGCAGCGAGCGCGTGGGATCACGTCTTCGGCCGGGTGGTCGCCGGCCCAGTTTTCGGTGATCAGAAGGTCGAAGAACTCGTCGTTGGCGTGATGCAGGAATGACGCGCTGGTGGTGAAATGCAGGCACACATGGCCGCCGGCGAAGATCAGCCGGTCGACCAGTTTGGCGTGTTGGACGTCCGGTTCGATCAGGGCGATTCGCATGGCGCGGCTTCAGGGTGGCGACGACTGGGAGCCGGCTTATCTGTGAGGCCTGCCCAGCTTGCCTAACATCACCCCGACCCCTAAACTCAACCGCTATGCGGAAAGCGCCGTGCTGAACTTCCAAGTTGATGAGAAAAAAATGCTAGCTACCCTCAACCCTTGCGTCTATCAGACAAATCTGAAAATGCGCGGGGTCGCTCGCTAATGGGGTGGCCCGGCATTGTCGTGTTGGGGGTGGCAATCGGTCTCGCGGGGTGGTGGCTCCATCCGCTGCGCCGTGCGAGCAGCGCCCGCTGGTGGATGGCACTGCTGGCCGGCGTGCTCGGCGCGGCGGTCGCGCGCATGGCCGGCAACGTGACAGGTCTCTTTCATGACGGCGATACGCTCGAATGGCCGGTATGCACCGCCATCGCGCTGATCGCCGTTGCCGCGACGGTCGGCTTGCTTTACCGTCGATAAATATTTGCAGGTGACTCCGATGAATGCCCGACTCCCCGAAACTTCCTCCATTCCCGAACGCCTCGCGAGCTTGCGCAGCGCGATGGCGCGCGAAGGCGTGGCCGCCTATCTGGTGCCGTCCGCGGACCCGCATCTGTCCGAGTATCTGCCTGAGCGCTGGCAGGGACGCCAATGGCTGTCCGGCTTCACCGGTTCGGCCGGCACGCTGGTCGTGACCGCCGACTTCGCGGGCGTCTGGACGGACAGCCGCTATTGGGAGCAAGCCAACGCACAACTGGCCGGCACCGGCGTTCAGCTGATGAAGATGACCGGCGGCCAGCAAACCGCGCCGCACGTCGACTGGCTCGCGCAGAATGTGGCGGCGGGCGGCACGGTCGGCGTGGACGGCGCCGTGCTCGGCGTGGCGGCGGCGCGCGCGTTGAGCGAGGCGCTCAGCGCGCGCGGCGTGCAACTGCGCACCGACGTCGATCTGTTCGACGCAATCTGGCCGCAGCGTCCATCGCTGCCGGCTGCGGCCGTGTTCGAACACGTCGCGCCGCAGGCGAGCGTCGGCCGTGCGGAAAAGCTCGCGCGGATTCGCGAGGCAATGGCGGACAAGGGCGCGCAATGGCATTTCGTCTCCACGCTCGATGACCTCGCGTGGCTGCTGAATCTGCGCGGCGCCGACGTCAGCTATAACCCGGTGTTCGTCGCGCACGCGTTGATCGGTGTCGATCGCGTGTCGCTGTTCGTCGCCGACGGCAAAGTGTCGCAGGAACTGGCCGACTCGCTGTCGCGCGACGGCATCAGCGTCGAGCCGTATGCGAAGGCCGCGGATGCACTCGCCGCGCTGCCCGCCGGCAGCACGCTGCTGATCGACCCGCGCCGCATCACCTACGGCTCGCTGCAATCGGTGCCGCCGGCAGTCAAGGTGGTCGAAGCCGTCAATCCGTCCACCTTCTTCAAATCGTGCAAGACCGCGGCGGAAGCCGAGCATGTGCGCGCGACGATGGAACAGGACGGCGCGGCGCTGGCCGAATTCTTTGCGTGGTTCGAAAGCGCGTTGGGCCGCGAGACGATCACCGAGCTGACCATCGACGAACGCCTGACGGCCGTGCGAGCGCGTCGTCCGGGCTTCGTGTCGTTGAGCTTCGCGACGATCGCGGGCTTCAACGCGAACGGTGCGATGCCGCACTACCGCGCGACGCAGGAAGCGCATTCGGTGATCGAGGGCAATGGCCTGTTGCTGATCGACTCCGGTGCGCAGTATCTGAGCGGCACCACCGATATCACACGGGTCGTGCCGATCGGCACGCCCAGCGACGCGCAGCGGCGCGATTTCACGATCGTGCTCAAGGGCACGATGGCGTTGTCGCGCGCGCAATTCCCGCGCGGCGTCCGTTCGCCGATGCTCGACGCGATCGCCCGCGCGCCGATCTGGGAAGCGGGCGCCGATTACGGCCACGGCACCGGTCACGGGGTGGGCTACTTCCTGAACGTGCACGAAGGGCCGCAGGTGATCTCGCACTACGCGCCGGCCGAACCGTGGACTGCGATGGAAGAGGGGATGATCACGTCGGTCGAACCGGGCATTTACCGGCCGGGCAAATGGGGCGTGCGGATCGAAAACCTCGTGCTGAACGTGCCGGCCGGGAAGACCGAGTTCGGCGACTTCCTCAAGTTCGAGACGTTGACACTTTGTCCGATCGACACGCGCTGCCTCGACCTGTCGCTGCTGCGCGACGACGAGCGCACGTGGCTCAACGCGTATCACGAGACTGTGCGCGCGCGGCTGTCGCCGCATGTGTCCGGCGACGCGAAAGCGTGGCTCGAGTTGCGCACGCAACCCATCTGAGCGCGGCAACGACCTGGCTAACGGAGAGCGCATGGCGATCAAGGCAGTGGTGTTCGATTTCGGTGGGGTGCTGATCGACTGGAGTCCCGAGTATCTGTATCGCGAGCTGATCCCTGACGAAACCGAGCGCCGCTGGTTTCTCACCCACGTCTGCTCGACGGACTGGGTGATCCGCCAGGACGGCGGCCAGCCGATCGTCGAGGCCACCGATGAGCTGATCGCGAAGTTTCCCGATCACGACGCGCTGATCCGTGCGTTCTACGAGCGCTGGCACGAGATGGTGGCCGGCGTGCTGGACGACGGCGTCGCGCTCATGGAAAAGCTCGAAGCCGCCGCCGTGCCGCTGTTCGGACTGACCAACTGGTCGGCGGAGACCTTTCCGTATGCGTGGGAGCATTACCCGGTGCTGCGGCGGTTTCGCGACATTGTCGTGTCGGGGCGGGTGAAGCTGGTGAAGCCCGATCCGGCGATCTTCGCGGCCATGCGCGAGCGGATCGACGCGCAATTGCCGGGCATTGAGCCAGCCGAGCTGGTTTTCATCGACGACAACGCGAAGAATGCGCAAGCCGCGACGGCGCTCGGATGGCACGGCGTGCATCATACGAGCGCCACGCAAACCGAAGCGAAGCTGCGCGAATTGGGCTTGCCGGTTTGAGGTTGAGTCTGGTTGAGTGGCGATAAGGGCGCTCGCGGTTTGCGCGGTACCCGTTTTGCGTGCCGCCTACTGGCCCAACAGATTCTTCAACGCGTTCTCGAGTCCCTTCACGGTTTCCCCAGCGCCTTTGGCCACGTCTTCGACGCTCACGCCTAGCGCCTTCGCAAAGCCGGCGCTGATGCGCATCATGATGCCGTCCCGCACCGAGAATTTCGGGTCGCGCAAATCCCCGTCCAGCACGAAATGCAGCGTGATGTCGCCGTTGTGCGACTTGAGCGCGGCGACCGCTGCCTTGGTCGGAATCGACAGGAAGGTATCGAGCGGATTGCCGCTGTCGGCGAGTTGTAGATTGTGGACCGTCACCGTGCCGGGTGCGTGCAGCTGATAGTTGCGCACCGTCGACTCGACCGTCAGGTCGACCGTGCCGCCCGTCACCTGGGTTCTCCCGCCGGCCTTTTTCAGCAGATACGGATCGAGCGTCACGACATCGACGCCGTGCAGTTTGCTGGTGGTCTGCGAATCCCGGCTGGCGATTTTGATCCAGCCGCCGAACGATACGGTGCCGGTGTGCGCCGGGCCTTTGATCGAGCCGCTGACGCTGACCCGGGTCGGCTCGCTGAGCGCGGGCAACTGCAGATTGTCGATGCTCGCGTTGGCGTTGCTGACCGTCACCTTGAACGAGGGCGGCCCGACGGTCATGTCGTAGAAATGGAAGTTGCCCTGCTCGAAGCTGATGTGTTCGACCCGCTTGTCGCGCGAAACGGGCGCGGCCAGGCCGCTGGCTTCTTCATCGGTGCGGTTCAGCGATTCGCGCAGATTCGGCAGCAGGTTGAGCGAGCCGTCCTTCGTGCGCAGCACGGACATGTCGAAACCGCGCACCACCACGCTGCGGATATGCATGCGCCGCGCGAGTAGATCGTGGATGTCTGGAGTGACGGTGATTTCGTCCGCCCGCAGCGGGGCGCCGGCCGGCCAGTTGGGCGGCGATTTGAGGAGTACGTTGGTGAGATGAACCGAGGTGAGGCCGACGTCGATACTTCCGGCGCTGCCGAGCGGCCCGAGCGCCGCCACCACGCGCTCCTTGACCTGCTGCTGCGCGAACCGCAAGCCGCCGATCGTCACGACGATCAACACCAGCAACACGCCGCCCACGGCGACCATCCAGCGCTTGCCTTTCGACATCGCCATGCTTGCCTCCTCGTCACCACTTGCGCGGTGAGCTGTAACTGGCAATGGCGTGCGCTGGCCTGGCGCACGCGGTGCTGGCGGAACGGCTGCGTTCCGCGGAACGACGAGATGTATCACGCAGCGGTGGCAAGCAATGCGTGTGCCCTAACGCGCATTGCGCCCATGCCGTTTATTCCGTTGAGGCGAGGCATGTGCGGCGCGTGCCATGACCTGAACAACGACCAGCGCGACTACCGGAAGAGCAAAACGGAAATGACTGGCGACCCGGCCGGCGAAGGACGGTCTCAGCGGCGTTGCAAAGATGGACCAACAATGCGGAACAACAAAGCGCGGCCCGTTCCCAACCCACGAGAACAGGCCCGCGGCTCCACACCTTACCGCGTAATCGGCTTGTAACGCAGACGCTTCGGACGCGCCCCTTCTTCACCGAGGCGCGCACGCTTGTCCGCTTCGTATTCCTGGTAATTGCCGTCGAAGAACGTGATTTGCGAATCGCCTTCGAAAGCGAGGATGTGCGTTGCGATCCGGTCGAGGAACCAGCGATCGTGCGAGATCACCAGCACCGAGCCCGCGAATTCCAGCAACGCGTCTTCGAGCGCGCGCAGCGTTTCGACGTCGAGGTCGTTCGACGGTTCGTCGAGCAGCAGCACGTTGCCGCCCGCGATCAGCGTCTTGGCCAGGTGCAAACGGCCGCGCTCGCCGCCCGACAGATTGCCGACGATCTTCTGCTGATCGCCGCCCTTGAAGTTGAAGCGGCCGATGTACGCACGCGACGGCGTTTCGTACTTGCCAACGGTCAGCACGTCCGCACCGCCGGAGATTTCCTCGAACACGCTCTTCGAGCCGTCGAGCGCGTCGCGGCTCTGGTCCACGTAAGCGAGCTTGACGGTCGGGCCTTGCACGATCTCGCCCGAATCAGGCTGTTCGCGGCCGGTCAGCATGCGGAACAGCGTCGACTTGCCGGCGCCGTTCGGCCCGATGATGCCGACGATCGCGCCCGCCGGAATCTTGAAGCTGACGTCGTCGAGCAGCAGACGGTCGCCATACGACTTGCTGACGTTCTTGAACTCGATCACTTCATTGCCGAGACGATCGCCGACCGGAATGAAGATTTCCTGCGTTTCGTTGCGCTTCTGATAGTCCTGGCTGTTCAGTTCCTCGAAGCGGGCGATACGCGCCTTCGACTTCGCCTGACGGCCCTTCGGATTCTGGCGCACCCACTCCAATTCCTTCTTGATCGCCTTCTGACGCGCCGATTCCGACGATTCTTCCTGCTTCAGTCGCTCTTCCTTCTGATCGAGCCAGCTGCTGTAGTTGCCCTTCCACGGAATGCCGTGGCCGCGATCGAGTTCGAGAATCCACTCGGCGGCGTTATCGAGGAAGTAGCGGTCGTGGGTCACGGCGACGACAGTGCCCGGGAAGCGCGTCAGGAACTGTTCAAGCCAGTCGACCGATTCCGCGTCCAGGTGGTTGGTCGGCTCGTCGAGCAGCAGCATGTCCGGCTTTTCGAGCAGGAGCTTGCACAGCGCGACGCGGCGCTTTTCGCCGCCCGACAGATGCTCGATCTTCGCGTCCCAGGCCGGCAGGCGCAGCGCGTCGGCGGCGATTTCGATCTGCTGCTCGGCACTGCCGCCGTCCGACGTCGCGAGGATCGCCTCGTACTTCGCCTGTTCGGCCGCGAGCGCGTCGAAGTCGGCGTCCGGCTCCGCGTAGGCCGCGTAGATTTCGTCGAGCTTCTTATGCGCGTTGAATACGTCGCCGAGACCTTCCTCGACCGCTTCACGCACCGTCTTGGTCGGATCGAGCTGCGGTTCCTGCGGCAGATAGCCGATGTTCAGGTTCGGCATCGGCGTGGCTTCGCCTTCGATGTCCTTGTCCACACCGGCCATGATGCGGATCAGCGTCGACTTGCCCGAGCCGTTCAGGCCGAGCAGGCCGATCTTCGCGCCGGGGAAAAACGACAGCGAGATGTCTTTCAGGATTTGACGCTTAGGCGGCACGATTTTGCCGACCCGGTTCATGGTGAAAACGTATTGGGCCATTTGCTTGCAATAGACGTTGACGACGCCGGCCGCGCGGGGGCGGGCAGTCGTGGGTGGATGGGTAATCGGTGTTGAGGCCGGACGGAGCGCCCGGCGCCGGCCGGCGCGGCGTCGAGTTCAACGACGCGCCGCGCGCGGGCGGTTGGTTCAGGTGGCATTGTACTTCGCGGGGCGGGTGGGACGGCAGAGGGCGGCGACGGGTGTTGGCGCAGGGTGGTGCGCGATGCCTGCCATGGTTTATCTGGCGGTTGTTATTCGGACCGGCCGTGCGTGCTTCGTCTCGGCGTCAGTTCGCGCGCCGTCCCGTCGCCGGATCGAAGAAATGCAGATGCCGCGCCGGCAGCGCCACTTGCAGCAAGTCGCCCGCCGCCGGCCGATGTGCGTGCGGCAAGCGCACCGTCACATCGTGTTTGCCCCAGCGGCCGTGCGCGAGGTTGTCCGCGCCGAGCAGTTCGCACGAATCGACGGTGAGCGTCGCGTGCGCGGCGTCCGCCTGCTCCGGGCTCATATGCTCCGGGCGAATCCCGAGCGTCCATTCGCGTCCCTTGGCGACTTCGCGGCCGATCGACGCCACGCCCGTCAGCGGCAGCCTCGGACCGTTGCCGGCGACATCGAACGTCGCGCCGTCATCCGACACGCGGCCTTCGAGCAGATTCATCCCCGGCGAACCGATGAAGCTCGCGACGAACACCGTGGCCGGCCGCTCATAAACCTCGGTCGGCGCGCCGATCTGTTCGGCGTGGCCCTTGTTCATCACGATCACACGCTGCGCCAGCGTCATCGCTTCGATCTGATCGTGCGTCACGTACAGGCTCGTGGTGGCGAGGCGCGCGTGCAGCCGCTGGATTTCGAGGCGCATCTGCACACGCAAACGCGCGTCGAGATTCGACAACGGTTCGTCAAACAGAAACACCGCCGGCTCGCGCACGATCGCGCGGCCCATCGCGACGCGCTGCCGCTGGCCGCCGGACAACTCGCGCGGCTTGCGTTGCAACAGCGCTTCGAGTTCGAGAATCTGCGCGGCGGCCCCTACGCGCTTCGCGATCTGCGCGCGCTCGACGCCCGCGATCTTCAGCGCGTAGCCCATGTTCTCGGCCACGCTCATATGCGGGTACAGCGCGTAGTTCTGGAACACCATCGCGATGTTGCGGTCCTTCGGCTCCAGCGCGTTGACCACTTTGCCCGCGATCGAGATGCGCCCGTCGGAGATGCGTTCGAGTCCCGCGACCATCCGCAGCAATGTGGACTTGCCGCAGCCGGACGGACCCACCATCACGACGAACTCGCCGTCGGCCACGTCCACGTCGATCCCGTGCAGCACGAACTGTTTGCCGTCGTAGGTTTTTTTAACGCCTTGCAGAGTCAGTGCAGCCATGCCGTTTTAGCCTTTCGTTACGTGCCGCGTTCGCGCGGTATTGGGTATTCG
The DNA here is from genome assembly GCF_008369935.1 of Paraburkholderia panacisoli. GTDB lineage: Bacteria > Pseudomonadota > Gammaproteobacteria > Burkholderiales > Burkholderiaceae > Paraburkholderia > Paraburkholderia panacisoli. The sequence goes on from NZ_VTUZ01000021.1 coordinate 138,643, forward strand.
AATGTCGGAAGAAGCTCGCCCGGGCGACGCGGATTACTTCTCCGAATCCACCAGCCCGCGCACGAACCAGCGCTGCATCGTCAGCACGACCGCGAGCGGCGGCAGCATCGCGAGCAGTGTCGCGGTCATCACGAGATGCCATTCGGTCGCGGTGTCGCCGGACGCGATCATGCTTCTGATGCCGACCACGGCGGTCGTCAGCGACTGCTGGCTCGTAATCAGGATCGGCCACAGATACTGATTCCAGCCGTAAATGAACGTGATCACGAAGAGCGCCGCCATGTTCGTCTTGGACAGCGGCAACACGACGTCCCAGAAGAAGCGCATCGCGCCCGCGCCGTCGATGCGCGCCGCTTCCATCAATTCGTCCGGCAGCGTCATGAAGAACTGGCGGAACAGGAACGTCGCCGTGGCCGATGCGATCAGCGGCAACGTCAAACCGCTGTACGTATTGCTCAGATGCATCGACGACACGACCTGCACGGTCGGGAAGATCCGCACTTCGACCGGCAGCATCAGCGTGACGAAGATCAGCCAGAACGCAAACGTGCGAAACGGAAAGCGGAAGAACACGATCGCGTAGGCGGAGATCATCGACACGGCAATCTTGCCGATCGAAATCACCAGCGCCATCACGAGGCTGTTGAACAGCATCCGCCCGAACGGCGCCGCCGCATTGCCGCTGCCGTGCGACCAGACGGTCGCGATGTTCTCGAACAGATGCGTGCTCGGCACGAGCGACAGCGGCACGCTGAACACTTCATGCTCGCTCATCGTCGCCGCGCAGAACGCGACGTACACGGGAAACACCACCAGCGCGACGCCGAGTATCAGCACCGCGTGGCAGAAGAGGTCGAAACCGCGGCGGTTTTCGATCATGAGTATTGAACCCGGCGTTCGATGAAGCGGAATTGCACGACCGTCAGCGCGACGACGATCACCATCAGGATCACCGACTGCGCGCCCGAGCTGCCGATGTCAAGCCCCTGGAAACCTTCGGCGAAGATCTTGTAGATCAGCGTGCGGGTCGCTTGAGCGGGGCCGCCGCCGGTGGCGGCGTCGATCACGGGGAAGGTGTCGAAGAACGCGTAGGTGATGTTGATCACCAGCAGGAAGAAACTGGTGGGCGACAACAACGGCAGCGCGATGCCGAAGAAGCGCCGCACCGGACCGGCGCCGTCGATCGCGGCCGCTTCGATCAGCGAGCGCGGGATCGCCTGCAAGCCCGCATAGAAGAACAGGAAGTTATAGCTGACCTGTTTCCAGACCGACGCGAGCACCACCAGAAACATCGCCTGGCCCGCGTTCAACGCGTGATTCCACACGATGCCGTACTTCGCCAGCGCGTAGGTGACGAGGCCGATGCTCGGATTGAACAGGAACGACCACAGCACCGCGGCGATGGCGGGCGCGACCGCATAAGGCCAGATCAGCAGCGTCTGGTAGGTCTTCGCGCCGCGCGTCACGCGATCCGCGCAGACTGCCAGCAACAGCGAGATCACGAGCCCCGACACGGTGACGAGCGCGCAGAAGATCAGCGTCGTATTGAACGAGGACAGATAGAGCGGATCGGCGAGCAATTGCCTGAAGTTCGCGAGTCCGACGAATTCGCTCGACGTGCCGAACGCATCCTGGCTTTGCGTGGATTGCCAGAGCGCCTCGCCGGCCGGCCACAGGAAGAACAGCAGCGTGATCGCGAGTTGCGGCGCGACGAGCAGATAGGGCAGCAGGCTGGTGCCGAAGCTGGAGCGCTTTTCCATCGAGGATTCCAAGGTTGGCTGCAACCACGGGTTCCGGCGCGAGCGCGCCGGGACCGTACCGGCGAATGCCTTAGTTGCCGGCTTTTTCGAATCGGCGCAGCAGCTCGTCGCCGCGCGATACCGACGCGTCGAGCGCCTCCTGCGGCGTCTTCTTCTGTGCCCACACCTGTTCGAGTTCTTCGTCGATCACCGTGCGGATCTGCGGCATGTTGCCCAGACGCAAGCCCTTCGTGAACGGCAGCGGCGGCTTGTTGAGCATCTGCCGGATCGCGGTGTCGCTGCCGGGATTCTTTTCGTAGAAGCCTTGCTGGCGAGTCAGGTCATACGCGGCGGTCGTGACCGGCAGGTAGCCCGTGTCCTGATGCCACTTCGCGGCCACCGGCGGCGAACTCAGATACGAGAGGAATTTCGCCACGCCCTTGTAGACTGCCGGGTCCTTGCCCGACAACACCCACAGGCTCGCCCCGCCGATGATCGCGTTCTGCGGCGCGCCTTTCACGTTCACGTCGTACGGCATCATGCCGGTGCCGAAATTGAACTTCGCGTACTTCTTGATCGTGGCGAGCGAGCCGGACGAGTTCGTGATGATCCCGCAGTCGCCGCTATAGAACTTCGACACCGGTTCGTCCTTGCGGCCGACATAGGTGAAGGTGCCGTCTTTCTGCATGTTCTGCAGGAACTGGATGTGCGCGATCTGCAGTGGCTTGTTGAATTCGAGCTGTGCGTCGAGTCCGTCGAAACCATTGTTCTTCGACGCGAACGGCGCGGCATGCCACGCGCTGTAGTTCTCGAGCTGAATCCAGCTCTGCCAGCCCGACGAATAGCCGCATGCCATGCCCGACGCTTTCAGCTTCTGCGCGTCGGTCTGCAACTCGGCCCAGGTTTTCGGCGGCTGGTTCGGGTCGAGGCCGGCTTTCTTGAATGCGTCCTTGTTGTAGTAGAGCACCGGCGTCGAGCTGTTGAACGGCATCGAGATCAGCTGGCCCGTTTTGGCGTCGCTGTAATAGCTCGCGATGGTCGGCACGAACGCCTTCTGGTCGAGCGGTACGCCCGCTTGCTTGAACACTTCCGTGACCGGGACCACGGCCTTCTTCGCCTGCATCATCGTGGCGGTGCCGACTTCGTAGACTTGCAGAATGGCCGGTGCGTTGCCGCTGCGATACGCGGCGATGCCGGCCGCGAGCGTCTGGTCATAAGTGCCCTTGAACACCGGCACGATCTTGTAGTCGCTTTGCGACGCGTTGAAGTCGTTGGCGATATCGTTCAGACGTTCGCCCAGCGCAGCTTCCATCGCGTGCCAGAACTGGATTTCAGTGGCAGCATGGGCAGTCTGGCTGATGCCGATACCCAATACGGCGGCAACGGATAGCGAACGGAACAGCGGCTTGCAATTCATCGATTTTGTCTCCCATGCAAAGCTGTCGATCGGAGTTAACGCTTCAGCGCTTACTCCGATCACAGATGGTACGGAACGGGCGCGAATGCGAATCGCGCGATTCTATTTGTGTTCGATGACATTCCGGCGTCATGGACCAGGCGGCGCGGGCCGCGTTCGACGGGCGTCGGAAGGCGCAATTTAACATCGGCGGTCATTAAACGGAAATTATCGGGGCGGTATCGCGGGGGGGGGGCGGGGCGGCCCGCGGTGGGGAGATGCTACGGAATAGCGTGTGGTCACCGGGGGCTTTGGGCGAGGTGCGTGGGGATCGTCCGCGTTCCCGTGCGATTGGGCGACGGCAATAAAAAAGCCCGCTGGAAGCGGGCTTCTCTATACGCGCATGCTGTGCACCTGAACCTTGATCAGACGTTGAACAGGAAGTTCATCACGTCGCCGTCGTGCACGACGTATTCCTTGCCTTCAGCGCGCATCTTGCCGGCTTCCTTCGCGCCTTGCTCACCCTTGTAGGTGATGAAGTCATTGAACGCGATCGTCTGCGCGCGAATGAAGCCGCGCTCGAAGTCGGTGTGGATCGCACCCGCCGCTTGCGGCGCGGTGTCGCCGATATGGATCGTCCACGCGCGCACTTCCTTCACGCCGGCCGTGAAGTAAGTTTGCAGGCCGAGCAGCTTGAAACCCGCGCGGATCACGCGGTTCAGGCCCGGCTCTTCCATGCCCATGTCGGCGAGGAACACTTGCATGTCGGCTTCGTCCAGGTCGGCGATTTCCGCTTCGATCGCCGCGCACACGGCCACCACCGGCGCATTCTCGCCCGCCGCGAATTTCGTCACCGCGTCCAGATGCGGGTTGTTATGGAAGCCGTCGTCTTTCACGTTGGCCACGTACATGGTCGGCTTGGCGGTGATCAGGCAGAACGGCTTGAGCGTCGCCTTTTCCTCGTCCGTCAGATCGAGCGCACGGACCGGCTTGGCCTGGTCGAGCTGCGCGCGCACCTTTTCCAGCACGGCGGCGTTCCTGGCGGCATCCTTGTCGTTGCCCGACTTGGCGGCCTTCGAATAGCGCGTCAGCGCCTTTTCGACGGTGGCCAGGTCGGCCAGCGCCAGTTCGGTGTTGATCACTTCGATATCCGACAGCGGATCGATCTTGTTCGCGACGTGAATCACGTTGTCGTCTTCGAAGCAGCGCACCACGTGCGTGATCGCGTCGGTTTCGCGGATGTTCGCGAGGAACTGGTTGCCGAGGCCTTCGCCTTTGCTCGCGCCCGCCACGAGACCCGCGATGTCGACGAATTCCACCACCGCCGGCAGGATGCGCTCCGGTTTGACGATGTCGGCGAGCGCATTCAGACGCGCGTCCGGCACCTCGACCACGCCGACATTCGGCTCGATCGTGCAGAACGGATAGTTTTCGGCGGCGATGCCCGCCTTGGTCAGCGCGTTGAACAGGGTGGACTTGCCGACGTTAGGCAGGCCGACGATGCCGCATTTGAGGCTCATGGGAATCCTTCAGTGAATCAGTAAGTTGCGTGATGCGCTCGACGCCGTGTGCGGATTCGGGAAGCCAGCGCGTCTGGCGTGGCGCGGCAATCGTGGCGGAGCGGGACAAGTCACCGAATCGGGGCGTTGGCTCAACGATTGAGTGCGAGTTTTCACGGAAAGCGCAATTGTAACCCGTTCGGATCGGCTTACCGTTGCGGCGGCGGGAAAGCGAGGCTGGCCGGGCAGCGGGCGCGACCGCAGTAACACCACGCTGCCGGCCCCCGCCCGCAATCCATTTCCTCAGCCGATTTCTTTAAGGTCGCTGTAAAATTATCAGTTCAGGGCCGCTAGAGCTCTCTCCGGGGAAAAGGCATGCGCATAGTTGGATGGTTGGTAACGGGTTTGGCCGTGGTGCTGGCAGGCGGCGCCGTCGCGACATGGCTGGCGCCGGGCTTCGACGAGGCTCAGGCGAACACGGACCGGCAGACCGTCGAGTGCCTGACGAACCGCCTGACGGCAGACGACCAGGCGCAGATCGCGCAATTCGCCGATAAAAACGACTTCGAGTCATTGTGGCGCGTGTACGACCGCGTGTTCCCGGATTGCGCCGTGCGGGGCGACCAGCGCGAGCGCAAAGCCCAGCTCGAAGCGAGCGCGTGGAGCATCCTGCAATCGGACCGCAAATTCATGCGCCTGCGCGAGGCGAATGCGGCGCTGGCGTCGGGTGCGCATTAACCTGAGCTCCGCGGTTTCTCCCGGCGCAAATGCCGCATGCGCCGATCCGTCCCCCGCAACCCCCGCAGCTATAATGCGCGGATGAACGCACACCACCAGACCTTTGATGCCGCCGTGATCGGCGGCGGGCTCGTCGGCAAGACCGCGGCGCTGGCGCTCACGCAAGGCGGCCTGCGCGTGGCGCTGCTCGCGCAGCCGTGCGCGGCGTTGCCCGCAGGCGCCGGGTTCGACTCGCGGGTCTACGCGTTGTCGGCGAGTTCGCAGGCGTTGCTGGAGCGCTTGCGGGTCTGGCAGGCGCTCGATCTGTCGCGGCTCGGGCCCGTCTACGACATGCGCGTCTACGGCGACGCGCACGCTGAGCTGCATTTCTCCGCGTTTCAGGCCTCGGTGCCGCAACTGGCGTGGATCGTCGAATCGTCGGTGATCGAGCGCGCGCTGGATGCGGCGCTGCGCTTTCAGCCGAATCTCACGTGGATCGACACGCGCGCTCAGGCGTTGGACTTCACCGCCGAAAGCGCGAGTGTGGGGCTCACGAACGGCAACGTCGTCGAAGCGGATCTGGTGGTCGGCGCGGACGGTGCGCATTCATGGGTGCGCGCGCAGATCGGCTCGAAGATGAATCGGCGCGACTATCGGCAAACCGGCGTGGTCGCTAACTTCAAGGCGAGCAAGCCGCACGGCGAAACCGCCTACCAATGGTTCCGCGATGGCGAGATCGTCGCGCTGCTGCCGATGCCAGACGGTCATCTGTCGCTGGTCTGGTCGGCACGCACCGAGCACGCTGGGCAACTGCTCGCGCTCGATCCGGCGCAGCTCGCCGCCGAAGTGGAGCGCGTGAGCGGCGGCCAGTTCGGCGCGCTCGAATGCGTGACGCCCGCGCAAGGTTTTCCGCTCGCGCTGCAAACGGTGGACCGGCTGGTGGCGCCGCGCGTCGCGCTGGTCGGCGATGCCGCGCATCTGATTCACCCGCTGGCGGGGCAAGGCATGAACCTCGGTTTGCGCGACGTCGCGGCGCTCACCGACACGGTCGCCGGCAAGGAATCGTTCCGCGATCTCGGCGACATGGTGCTGCTGCGCCGCTATGAACGCGCTCGCCGCGAAGACATCCGTGCGCTGATGATCGCCACGGATGGCCTGCAAAAGCTCTTCGCGGTCCCCGGTCCGTTCGCCAAGGCGCTGCGCAATAGCGGCATGGCGTTCGTCGGCGCGCAGCCGTTCATCAAGCGCTGGCTGGTGTCGGCCGCGCTCGGATAACGCCGGGCGCGGTTTGCAACACAGGTATCATTGACGCATTGACACCGTTCCAGCCGGACCCGACACGTGACACACCGCGCACGACGCGCGATCGAAACCAGGAATTCAGCATGAAAAAATCCTTCCGCATGGTGGCCGGCGCGCTCGCGATCGCCGCCGTCACGATCGGCTGCTCGGCGCAGGCCGACCAGGCCACCGACAAGCTCAAAGCCACGCTGCAATCGCGTCTGGCCGACGTGCAGATCAAGGGCATCACGAAGTCGCCGATCGCCGGGCTGTACGAAGTGAACCTCGGCACGCAGATCGTCTACAGCGACGCGAACGGCGATTACCTGCTGCTTGGCGACATGGTCGACGCGAAGACCCGCAAGAATCTGACCGAAGCGCGTTTGTCGGACACCAACCGCATCGATTTCGCGAGCCTGCCATTTGCGAACGCGGTGAAGGTCGTGCGGGGCAACGGCGCGCGCAAGATCGCCGTGTTCTCCGATCCGAACTGCCCGTACTGCAAGCAGCTTGAAACGTCGTTGAAGTCGCTCGACAACGTGACGGTCTACACGTTCCTGTATCCGGTTCTGTCGCCGGATTCGACGGCCAAGTCGAAGTCGATCTGGTGTTCTGCGGATCGCGCGAAAGCCTGGGAGTCGTGGATGCAGGACCATCAGGCGCCCACCGCCGCCGCCACCTGCGACACCGCCGCGATCTACAAGAACCTGGCGCTCGGTCACGCGATGAACGTCGAGGGCACGCCTACCGTGTTCCTCGCCGATGGCCGCCGCCTGCCTGGCGCCGTGCCGGCGGACCGGCTGGACAAGGAAATGTCCGCCGTGCATTGAGCACGCGGCACACGCAAAAAACGAGGAGGCGCGCAGAGCGCCTCCTTTCGCATCGAGCCCCGCAGATTCCCGCCTCACACCTCCTACTCTCCGCCGATGAAGCCGATCCGCTACACCATCGTTCCGAAGCAACCCGCCGCCCACCTGTTCGAAGTCACCGTGACCGTCGCCGATCCCGACCCGGCCGGCCAGCGTTTCATGCTGCCGGTGTGGATTCCGGGCAGCTACATGGTGCGCGAGTTCGCGCGCAATATCGTCACGCTGCGCGCCGTGAACGACGCGGGCCGCAAAGTGCGCGTGGAGAAAACCGACAAGCACACGTGGCAGGCCGCGCCGGTCAAGGGGGCGCTGACGCTGCGCTACGAGGTGTACGCGTGGGACCTGTCGGTGCGCGCCGCGCATCTCGACGATACGACCGGCTTCTTCAACGGCACGAGTGTATTCCTGTCGCCGCTCGGGCATGAGGAAGCACAGTGCGTGGTGGAGATCCAGAAGCCGGCAGGCACGGCCTATCGCAACTGGCGCGTCGCGACCGCGCTGCCGGAAGCGCGCGGCACGAAGCGCTATGGCTTTGGCGATTACCGCGCGCAGAACTACGACGAGCTGATCGATCATCCGGTCACGCTGGGCGAATTCGAACTGGCGACGTTCGACGCGCACGGCGTGCCGCACGACATCGTGATCGCCGGGCGCGTGATCGGGCTGGACATGGCGCGCCTCTCGGCCGACCTGAAGCGCATCTGCGAAGCGCAGATTGCGTTGTTCGAACCGAAGACGAAGAAAGCGCCCGTCGATCGCTACGTGTTCATGACGCAGGCCGTCACCGACGGTTACGGCGGGCTGGAGCACCGCGCGTCGACGGCGCTGATCTGCAATCGCGGCGATCTGCCGGTGCAAGGCCGTGACGCGATGAGCGAAGGCTACCGAACCTACCTCGGCCTGTGCAGCCACGAATACTTCCACACTTGGAACGTGAAGCGCATCAAGCCAGCGGTGTTCGCGCCATATGACCTGAGCGTCGAAAACTACACGTCGCTGCTGTGGCTGTTCGAGGGCTTTACGTCTTACTACGACGACCTGATCCTGGTGCGCAGCGGCCTGATCTCGCAGGACGACTATTTCGGCATGCTCGGCAAGGTGATCGGCGGCGTACAGCGCGGCAGCGGCCGGCTGAAGCAAAGCGTCGCCGAAAGCTCGTTCGACGCGTGGGTCAAATACTACCGGCAGGACGAGAACGCGCCGAACGCGATCGTCAGCTACTACACCAAGGGCTCGCTCGTCGCGCTCGCGTTCGATCTGACGATCCGCGAGCAGACCGGCAACCGCAAATCGCTCGACGACGTGATGCGTCTGCTGTGGCAGCGCTTCGGCCGCGACTTCTATCGCGGCAAACCGGTCGGTGTCGACGAGGGCCAGATCGAGGCGATTTTCGCGGAAGCGACCGGCGCCCAACTCGGCGAACTGTTCGCCGAGGCCGTGCACGGCATGCGCGACCTGCCGCTCGATGCGCTACTCGCGCCGTTCGGCGTTTCGCTCGCGCCGGAACTCGACAAGAACGGCAAGCCGTCGCTCGGTGTGCGTCTGCGCGGCGGAGCGGATTGCACGCTGGCAGCGGTCCATGACGACAGCGCGGCGCAGAAAGCGGGACTTTCGGCTGGCGACGTGCTGATCGCGCTCGATGGCCTGCGCGTGACCGGCTCGAATCTTGACGGCCTGCTCGCGCGCTATCAGCCGGGCGCGAAAGTCGAGATCCACGCGTTCCGCCGCGACGAACTGCGCACGACGCAAGTCAAGCTGGACGGGCCTGAGGCGGCGCGCTACAAGCTCGCGGTCAGCGACAAGCGGCCTGCCGCGCGTAAGGCGCGTGAACGCTGGCTGGCAAGCTGATCGTAATCGCCGCTGCCGTCAATTGACGGGCGAGGGGGGCGGATTGTTCTACCAGTGCAACAATCCGTCGCCGCTGGATGGCTTTTTCCCGAGCCGGTAAAAAAACACAATGACTCCATTCGCGCAACACTGCGCGCCCCTACTGGAGTCAACCATGACCACGATCCTGCAAATCAACTCGGCAGCCCGTTCGCAAGGCGCAAACTCGACGCTGCTCGTCAACGAGCTGACCGAAAAGCTGCAACAGTCGAATTCGGGCGCGCAAGTCGTCGTCCGCAATCTGCAAGCCGAACCGCTGCCGCATCTGGACGACGCCGTCCTCGGCGCGTTCTTCACGCCGGCCGACCAGCGCACCGCCGAGCAAGCCGCGATCGCTGCGCGCAGCGAAGCGCTGATCGCCGAACTGCAAGCCGCCGACGTCATCGTGATCGGCGCACCGATGTACAACTTCGGCATCTCGTCGCAGCTCAAGACGTACTTCGACTTCATCGCCCGCGCTGGCATCACGTTCCAGTACACGGCGAACGGCCCCGAAGGTCTCGTGAAGGGCAAGAAGGTTTACGTCGTGTCGGCACGCGGCGGCAAGTACCTCGGCACGCCGAACGACAGCCAGACGCCGTATCTGAAGAGCTTCCTGGGTTTCCTCGGCATGACCGACGTGAGCTTCATCTACGCCGAAGGTCTGAACATGGGCGCGGAAGCAGCGGACGCAGCGCTGGCTGCCGCGCGCGAAGCGATCGCCGCTGCGTAAGGTCTTGCCGCTTCAACGCGGCAGATAGCGGTGCAATGAAAAACGCCACGGACGTGAGTCCGTGGCGTTTTCTCTTATTGAAGACCGGCCCGCGTGCTTATGCGAGCATTTGTGCTTCGTCGGGCAGACGCCAGTCGATCGGTTCGCGGCCGTGCTTCACGAGATATTCGTTGGCCTTGGCAAAGTGCCCGCAGCCGAGAAAGCCGCGATGCGCCGACAGCGGCGACGGATGCGGCGCCTCCAGCACGTAGTGCGACTTGCCGCCGAGCAGCGCGCGCTTGGCTTGCGCGTGCGCGCCCCACAGCATGAACACGAGGCCGTCGTGGCGCATCGCCAGTTCATGGATCAGCGTGTCCGTGCACTTTTCCCAGCCGCGTTTCGCGTGACTCGCGGCGCTGTCGCGCTCGACGGTCAGCACCGTGTTCAGCAGCAGCACGCCTTGCTTGGCCCAAGTATCGAGGCAGCCGTGACGCGGCGGCTCGTGGCCGAGACTCGCGGTGATTTCCTTGAAGATGTTGCGCAGCGACGGCGGCGTGCGCACGTTCGGCGCGACCGAAAATGCGAGTCCGTGCGCTTGCGGTGTGCCGCGGTCCTCGCCGTGATACGGGTCCTGGCCGAGGATCACCACTTTGACGTCGTCGGGGCTCGTCAGGCGCAGCGCGCGAAACACGTCGGCGGGATAAACGGTTTTGCCTGCCGCGCGCTCGCCGTCGACAAAGCGGCAGAGCGGCGCGTACGTGTCGCTTTCGATGAACGGCTTGAGATGCGCGCGCCATGCCGGGGGCAGTGCGGCGAATTGGGCTTCGAGCGTCGGCGGAGCGTCGGCGTTCGGCGGCGGGGCGCTCATGTCACTGGCCGGTTGCGATGCGGCGTCACCAAACAGGGATGCCTGCGACGGGTGGGGGCGGTTTCGGGAAGCAGAGGTCATGGCGAGGGAGTGTCGCAGCAAACGCGCTCTGGCTCAAGCTGCGGCGACGTGCGCTTGTCGAAGCCGCTCAAGCAGCCCGCAGCCGATAGCCGCGCTGCGCCTTGCTGATGTTGTCGGGCGCAAGGGCAGTTATTTCTTTGCCAAGTTGCGCGGCGAGCGCATGCAGCGCGGCTTCGTCGCCGGACTTCAGTTCGAGTTCGATTTCGGAGATCGGCGCGTGGCGGGTCTTGCCGTCGACTTCGGCAAGCACGTCGCCCTGATCGATCGCAGCTTCGATTTCCGTGCCATCCGCGTTGACAGGCCACAGCGTGCGGGTGAAATTCGTGCGGAACAGTTCGGTCAATGCGGGCGCCGCCTCGCGCAACGCATCGGCTGCGGCCGGCTCGTCGCAGGCGCGCAGCAAGGCGTCGAGCTCCAGCTTCGCGCCTGCCACCGGCATTTCCCATTCATGCCGGCTGTGCAAACCATTGTTCGCATTGCCCACCGTCTTGAAGGTCTGCAGCCAGCCGTCCGGCGTCTGACGCAGACGCAGCGCGCTCTTCGACGTCGCCAACGTGAGCTGCCGCGTATCGAAGTAGATGTTCACCAGCTTGACCGGGCGTCCCTCCACACCGGTACGCGCGACGAACCATTGCGTCGCGGCTTGCACCTGGTCAGCCGGCAGAGCCAGTTTGATTTCGCGTTCCATGCCCATGATCTGATTCGCTCGCTATGTCGCCGGCGCGCCTAGAAAAACATCCGCGCCAGTTCGACGCCCGGTTCGTCGGCGCGCATGAACGCTTCGCCGACCAGGAACGTGTGCACGTCCATCGCGCGCAGGCGCTCGACATCGGTGCGCGACAGAATGCCCGATTCCGTGACGACGATGCGGTCGTCGGGAATCGAGTCGAGCATGCCGATGGTGGTGTCGATCGACGTTTCGAAAGTACGCAGATTGCGATTGTTGATGCCGATCAGCGGCGTCTTCAGCGTCAGCGCTTCCTTCAGTTCGCCACTGTCGTGCACTTCGACCAGCACCGCGAGACCCAGCGAATGCGCGAGCGCTTCGAGGTCCTGCATCTGCGCGGTGTCGAGCGCGGCGGCGATCAGCAGGATCGCGTCGGCGCCCATCGCGCGGGCTTCGACGATCTGGTACGGATCGACGATGAAGTCCTTGCGCAGCACCGGCAGCTGGCACGCGGCGCGCGCCTGCTGCAGATACGCGACGCTGCCCTGGAAGAACTGCACGTCGGTCAGCACCGACAGACAGGCTGCGCCGTGCTTCTCATACGAACGCGCGATCTCGGCCGGGTCGAAGTGCTCGCGCAGCACGCCTTTGGACGGGCTGGCCTTCTTCACTTCGGAAATCACCGCGGCCAGACCCGCTGCGTGCTTGGCGCGCAACGCGCCGACGAAATCGCGAATATCGCGCGACGATGCTTCGAGGCGCAGTTCTTCGAGCGGCGCGCTCTGTTCGGCCGCGCGGACTTCTTCGCGTTTGACCGCGATGATGCGGTCGAGGATGTCGCTCATAAGTGTCTCGCTACGTGATTACTGCTTGAATTGCTGGGTGAAGCGGATCAGGTCGTCGACCTTCGCGCGCGCCTTGCCGCTCGCGATCGCTTCGCGCGCCAGTTGAATGCCATCCGCGATCGACGCCGCCACGTTCGCCGAATACAGCGCCGTGCCCGCGTTCAGTGTGACGATTTCGCGCGCGACGCCGGGCTTGTTGTCCAGCGCTTCAAGCAGCATCGCTTTGGATTCGCTCGCGTCGGCCACTTTCAGCGTGCGGTTCGACACCATCTGCATGCCGAAGTCTTCCGGATGAATCTCGTACTCGCGGACCTCGCCGTCGCGCAACTCGCCGACTTGCGTGGCCGCGCCGAGCGACACTTCGTCCATGCCGTCCATGCCGTACACCACCAGCACGTGCTTCGCACCGAGGCGCTGCATCACGCGCACCTGAATGCCGACGAGGTCCGCGTGGAACACGCCCATCAACTGGTTCGGCGCGCCGGCCGGGTTGGTCAGCGGGCCGAGAATGTTGAAGATGGTACGCACGCCGAGTTCGCGGCGCACCGCGGCGATGTTCTTCATCGCCGGGTGATGGTTCGGCGCGAACATGAAGCCCATGCCGGTTTCCGCAATCGACGCCGCGACCTGGTCCGGTTGCAGATCGATATTCACGCCGAGCGCTTCGAGCACGTCCGCGCTGCCCGACTTGCTCGACACGCCCCGATTGCCGTGCTTCGCGACCTTCGCGCCGGCGGCCGCCGACACGAACATGGTGGCGGTGGAAATGTTGAAGGTATGCGCGCCGTCGCCGCCGGTGCCGACGATATCGACGAAGTTCGAGTTGTCCTGCACGTCGACGTGCCGGGCGAATTCACGCATCACCGTGGCGGCGGCGGTGATTTCGCCGATGGTCTCTTTTTTGACGCGCAAGCCCGTGATGATCGCGGCCGACATCACGGGCGAGAGTTCGCCGCGCATGATGAGCCGCATCAGATGCAGCATTTCGTCGTGGAAAATTTCGCGGTGCTCGATAGTCCGTTGCAGCGCTTCCTGGGGCGTAATCGACATGGCTTCGTCTCTCTTTATCAGGCGTTGCGTTAGGACGCGCTGTGGGTCGCACCACTGCGGGCAAGCTTCGACTGCTTCACGAAGTTTTCGAGCAGCGCGTGGCCGTGTTCGGACAGGATCGATTCCGGATGGAACTGCACGCCTTCGACCGCGAGTTCCTTGTGGCGCACCCCCATGATCTCGCCGTCCTCGGTCCATGCAGAGACTTCGAGGCAATCCGGCAGCGATTCGCGTTCGATCGCGAGCGAATGATAGCGGGTCACGACAAAATGCTTCGGCAGGTCGGCGAACACGCCTTTGCAGTCCGTTTCGATCGTGCTCACCTTGCCGTGCATGATGGTTTGCGCGCGCACCACGCGGCCGCCGAACGCCTCGCCGATCGCCTGGTGGCCGAGGCAGACGCCGAGAATCGGCATCTTGCCGGCGAATTCGCGCAACACGTCGAGCGTGATGCCGGCGTGCTGCGGATTGCTGGGGCCGGGCGACAGGCAGATGCGCTCGGGGTTGAGCCTGGCGATCTCGTCCAGCGTGATTTCGTCGTTCCGGTAGGTGCGCACGTCTTCGCCGAGTTCGCCGAAGTACTGCACCAGGTTGTAGGTGAACGAGTCGTAGTTGTCGATCATGAGCAGCATGGTGTGTCTCCGGTCAGAAGTCGCTATCGAGGCCGTCTTGAACCTGTTCGGCGGCGCGCAGCACGGCGCGCGCCTTGTTCTCGGTCTCTTGCCATTCGGATTCCGGCACCGAATCCGCGACCACACCCGCGGCCGCCTGCACATACAGATTGCCGTTCGCGATCACGCCGGTGCGGATCGTGATGGCCAGATCCATTTCACCGGTGAACGACAGATAGCCGACCGCCCCGCCGTACAGGCCGCGCTTTATGGGTTCCAGTTCGTCGATCAGTTCCATCGCACGGACCTTCGGCGCGCCGGAGAGCGTGCCGGCCGGGAAGGTCGCGCGCAGCACGTCGAAATTGGTGGTGCCGGGCTTCAGCTTGCCTTCGACCGAACTCACGATGTGCTGCACGTGCGAGTATTTTTCGATCACCATCTTGTCGGTCACGACCACCGAGCCGATCTGCGCGATGCGGCCCACGTCGTTGCGCGCGAGGTCGATCAGCATCACGTGTTCGGCGATTTCCTTCGGGTCGTTCAGCAGTTCGGTCGCGAGTTCCGCGTCGCGTTCCGGCGTGTTGCCGCGCGGACGCGTGCCGGCGAGCGGGCGGATCGTCACGATGCGATCCTCGCCGCGCTTTTCCTGGCGCACCAGAATTTCCGGCGACGCGCCAACCACATGAAATTCGCCGAAGTTGTAGAAGTACATGTACGGCGACGGATTCAGCGAGCGCAGCGCGCGATACAGCGACAGCGGATTGTCGCGGTACGGCTTGATCAGACGCTGGCCGACCTGCACCTGCATCAGTTCGCCGGCGGCGATGTATTCCTTCGCCTTGCGCACGGCGGCCAGATAGTCGTCTTTCGCGAATTCGCGATAGGTCTCTGTGCGCATGCTGGCGGAAGTGACCGGCGGCTGCACGGTCGTGCGCAAACGCTGGCGCAGTTCACGCAGACGCTGCTTGGCCTTCGTGTACGCCTCGGCTTGCGTCGGATCGGCGTACACCACCAGATAGAGCTTGCCCGCGAGGTTGTCGATCACCGCGACTTCTTCGGTCAGCAGCAACTGGATGTCGGGCAGATTCAGATCGTCTTTCGGCGCGGTGTGCGCGAGCTTTTTCTCGATGTAGCGCACCGCGTCATAGCCGAAGTAACCGGCGAGGCCGCCCGCGAAACGCGGCAGCCCGGGGCGCTGCGCCACTTTGAAGCGGCTCTGGAATTGCTGGATGAACTCGAGCGGATCGCCCTCGTGCGTTTCGACGACCTGGCCGTCACGCACCACTTCCGACACGCCGTTGCGCGTGCGCAGCAGCGTGCGCGCCGGCAGTCCGATGAACGAATAGCGGCCGAAGCGCTCGCCGCCCACCACCGATTCCAGCAGGAACGAGTTGGCGCCGTTGCGCTCGGTCTGCGCGAGTTTCAGGTACAGCGAGAGCGGCGTTTCGAGGTCGGCCAGCGCTTCGGCGATCAGCGGAATGCGGTTGAAGCCCTCATTGGCGAGGGACTGGAATTCGAGTTCGGTCATGTTCCGATCCTGTACGGTGGTCCGGCGGCAGCGTGCGTCGGACAAAGCGGGGCGTTGCGCGACCGGTCAGCACGCTCGTCGACATGTCGACACGATGATACGGACCGGCGCGAGTTTCCCATCAGCGCGAGCAGCGGATTTCAGCGCACAGCTGTACTTTGCGGGTACACGCAGGCCGAATCAACCAGTGCAGCGAAACAAGACGATGGAAAAAACGCGTGAGCGCAGCGAAGTAAAAAACGGTTGCCGAAGACGAGCTTCAGCGTACCTCAGGCGAGGTTAGCGCGACCAGCGACGCCAGGGCCAGGCTCCCCGGTCGATGCTAATCAGACTCCGTTTTTTATTCAGAAACATGAGGATGAAGGACTTTTCAAGTCGTGGATTGGTGCGCTGCGATCGCCTTGGCGGCGTCGAGCAGCGAGGCAACTATACCATCGGATTTTATCGTTTGTATAGCTTGGCCGTGGTTGTAGCCGTAGGGCACGGTCAGCGTCGCCATGCCGGCCGCGCGGCCCGCCAGCGCATCGTTTTCCGAATCGCCGATCGCGACCGTTGCTTGCGGCTCGACGCCCAGTTGAGCCGCGGCGGTGAGCATCGGCAGCGGGTCCGGCTTCTTTTTCGCGAGGCTGTCGCCGCCGAGCACGACGCTGAAATACTGCGCGAGCCCGTACTGTTGCAGCAGTTCGAGCGCGAACCGATGCGGCTTGTTGGTCACGCACGCGAGCTTGAGGCCGGCATCGCGCATGGCGCGCAGACCGGCTTCGACATCGGGATAAAGGCGCGTGTGCAGACCGTTGATCTTCGCGTATTCCGCCTGATAGATGGCGAGCGCTTCGTCGAAGCGGTCCTGCGCATGGTCCGCTTCGAAGCGCGGCGCGAGCACGCTGCGGATCAGATGCTCCGAGCCCTTGCCGACATAGCCGACCACTTCCTCGCGCGACGTTTCCTCCGCATCGAGTTGCGCGAGCATGCCGTTCAGGCCGGCGGTGAAGTCGTCGGCGGTGTCGACCATCGTGCCGTCGAGGTCGATGATCGCGGCTTGCAGGCGGGGGCCGGTGAAGGTCGGGGCGGGAAACGGAGCGGTCATGGAGCGTGTCGGTTTAGTGCTGAACGTTGGCGAGCGCCGCGCGCATCTTGTCGATCACGACCTTGTGGTCCGGCTGGCCGAAGATCGCCGAACCGGCCACGAACGTATCCGCGCCGGCCGCCGCGATTTCCGCGATGTTGTCGACCTTTACGCCGCCGTCCACTTCCAGATGAATCTCGCGGCCGGTCCGCTCCTTGTACGCGTCGATCCGCTTGCGGGCCTCGCGCAGCTTGTTCAGCGCCTCAGGAATGAACGACTGGCCGCCGAAGCCCGGGTTGACCGACATGATCAGCACGAGATCGAGCTTGTCCATCACGTGATCGAGGTAGTTCAGCGACGTGGCCGGGTTGAACACCAGGCCGGCCTTGCAGCCGTGGTCGCGAATCAGCGACAGTGTCCGGTCGATATGGTCCGAGCCTTCCGGATGGAAGCTGATCAGGTTCGCGCCGGCCTTGGCGAAGTCCGGCACGATGCGGTCGACCGGACGCACCATCAGATGCACGTCGATCGGCACGTCCACGTGCGGGCGGATCGCTTCGCACACGAGCGGGCCGATGGTCAGGTTCGGCACGTAGTGGTTGTCCATTACGTCGAAGTGAATCCAGTCGGCGCCGGCCGCGACGACGTTGCGGACTTCTTCGCCGAGACGGGCGAAGTCGGCGGACAAAATGCTGGGGGCGATGCGGAATTGCGTCATGGCGGGGAGCGGATGCAAGCGGGAAAGCGCCATTTTACCGTTTTGCGCAGGTCTGGACCGGAGAGCGGGCGTTCAGCACCGGCTCGGTCGAGCCGAGCAGGTGACCCAGCGTCCTAATGGACCCTGGCCAAAGGTTTTAGCGGGTTGCGGGCATGCCGCGCATCAAGCAGAATGCCAATCCATGCGCGCCGCTTCGCCAATACGCCGCAAACCATTGGCGTTCGGGGCTTCGCGCGATTTTTCCCACCCGTTTCGTCAGACCGGAATCAGGATGAGCCAGTACGAATTCAGCGTCTCGGCGCAGGTGCAATACCTGCCCGAAGAGTCGGACCCGGAGCGCCGCCAGTATGCGTTCGCATACACGCTGACTATCCGTAACACCGGCCAGGTGCCCGCGCAACTGATTGCGCGCCACTGGGTGATTACCGACAGCGAGAACCACGTGCAGGAAGTGAAAGGCCTCGGCGTGGTCGGCCATCAGCCTCTGCTCAAACCGGGCGAGCATTTCGAATATACGAGTTGGGCGGTCATCGCCACGCCGGTCGGCACCATGCGCGGCGATTATTTCTGTGTCGCGGAAGACGGCGAGCGTTTCGAAGCGCCGGTCCCCGAGTTCATTCTGCGCATGCCGCGCACGTTGCATTGAACCGGGGCGTGAGCCCGCGGTCTTTAAACACGGTCAAACGCGTTTTGAGCGCATGGGTGACGGGTTCAACACGAGGTTCAATGCGTGGTTTGACGCAGCGCGTTACTGCTGTTTTTGCTGCCCGGACTGTTTACTCGCGTTGGCGCGCTTCACCTTCTTCTTGCCGGACGATGTCCACACGACGATGAAGACGAGCAGAAAGAGCGCGACGAGCGACTCCAGCGCGAAGATGAGCATCGGGTATTCGTCGAACAGATCAGACATGGCGGTTTCCATCAAGAACGAACATTGTATGCGTTTTGTCCGCACGGCCGGGGCGTGGCTCGGGGCGCTTTCGGTTGCGGTGCTGCTGGCGTCCTGCGGAGGTGGCGGCGCGATCCGGCCGTCGGTTTCGCCGCCCACGGGTGCGGCGATCATACCCGGTCAGATCGCCGCGACGCGCCTCACGGCAGTCGCGTGGCAACAGGTGCCGGGCTGGCAGGACGACTCGCTGATCGGCGCGACCGCCGCGCTGCGGCAGAACTGCGTGAGGCTCGCGCGCCAACCGAACTGGTCGCGCGCCTGCGCGGCGGCTGCACAAATCGACGATCTCGACGTCACCAGCGCGCGAGCCTTTTTCGAAGCCTATTTCACGCCTTTCCAGCTAGCCAATAACGACGGCACGCTCGACGGTCTCGTCACCGGTTACTACGAGCCTTTGCTGCGCGGCTCGCGGACACGGCACGGCGTGTACCAGACGGCGCTGTATCGCTGGCCCGGCGCGTATCGCGCGGGCGCGCCGCTGCCGGCGCGTGCGCAACTCGAGCGCAGCGGCGTGCTCAACGGCAATGAACTGGTCTGGGTCGACGATCCGATCGAAGCGTTCTTCCTGCAGGTGCAGGGTTCGGGGCGCATCGTGATGGAAGATGGCAGCGTGATGCGCGTGGGCTTCGGCGGCACCAACAATCAGCCGTACAAGTCGATCGGACGCTGGTTGCTGGATCGCGGCGAACTCACGCCGGCGCAGGCGACCATGCAGGGCATCAAGGCATGGGCGCGCGCGAATCCGACTCGTGTCGACGCGCTGCTCGATACGAATCCGCGCTTTGTTTTCTTCCGTGAGATGCCGTCCGGCGAAAGCGTGCCGAGCGGCGGCGCGGACGGTCCGATCGGCGCGCTAGGCGTGCCGTTGACACCGGAGCGGTCGATCGCCGTCGACCCGACTTCGATTCCGCTGGGGACGCCGGTGTTTTTGCAGACCACGCGTCCATTGACGAACTCGCCGATGAACCGCCTCGTGTTCGCGCAGGACACCGGTACCGCGATCAAGGGCGGTGTACGCGCAGACTACTTCTGGGGTCTCGGCGACGACGCTGGCGACCTGGCCGGCAAGATGAAGCAGGGTGGCCGGATGTGGTTGCTGCTGCCGAACTCATGATCGTGGAGTTCTGTGAGCGGTGAAGCGGTGGCTTTCGGGATCGAATCCGCCGCTCCGTGATTTGCAGACCGAAGCTTGCACGAGCTGAGTTCTCAACAGAATCGCCCGCTTCCGGCGAGCTTCGCCGGTTAGCTGAAAACGGCGTCGCGTGCCGGTTGTCAATCCGGACGCGACGCCGTTTTTTTCATGCGAGTTAAAGCCCCGACTTGCGTTTGTCCACCACGCGCCGCGCCTTACCCACCGAACGCTCGATGCCATTCACCGCCAACACATTGACCACCGCGCTCACGCCGATCAGCGCTTTGATGTCATAGGCCAGGGCCTGCTTGGCCGTGTTCAGCGCTGCCGTATCCGGCGCGGTTTCCGGACAGGGCTCGACGTTCAGCGTCAATACGTCGAGCGGGCCTTCCTTGGTCAGCACGATCTGATAGTGCGGCGCGAGAGCATGCTGCTTGAGCAGCAGTTCTTCGATCTGCGTCGGGAACACGTTCACGCCGCGCACGATCATCATGTCGTCCGAGCGGCCGGTGATCTTCTCCATCCGGCGCATCGTGCGTGCGCTGCCCGGCAGCAGGCGCGTGAGATCGCGCGTGCGGTAGCGGACGATCGGCAGCGCTTCCTTGGTCAGCGACGTGAACACCAGCTCGCCGAGTTCGCCGTCGGGCAACACCTCGCCGGTTTCGGGGTCGATGATCTCCGGATAGAAATGGTCTTCCCAGATGGTCGGACCATCCTTCGTTTCCACGCACTCCGACGCGACGCCGGGTCCCATTACCTCGGACAGTCCGTAGATGTCGACCGCATCGATGCCCATGCGTTTTTCGATCGCCTGCCGCATGTCGTTGGTCCACGGCTCCGCGCCGAAGATGCCGATGCGCAGCGAGCAACTGGCCGGGTCGATGCCCTGCCGTTCGAGTTCGTCGGCAATCGAGAGCATGTAGCTCGGCGTCACCATGATGATGTCCGGCCGGAAGTCCTGAATCAGCTGCACCTGCTTTTCGGTCTGGCCACCGCCGAACGGGATCACCGTGAGGCCGGCACGCTCGGCGCCGTAGTGCGCGCCGAGGCCGCCGGTGAACAGGCCATAGCCGTAGCTCACATGGACCTTGTCGCCGCGCTTTGCGCCGGCGGCGCGGATCGACCGGGCGACGAGATTCGCCCACGTGTCGATATCGCGCGCGGTGTAACCCACGACGGTCGGCTTACCCGTCGTGCCGGACGACGCGTGAATTCGCGAAATCTGTTCCTGCGGCACGGCGAACATTCCGAACGGGTAGCTGTCGCGCAGATCCTTCTTGGTGGTGAAGGGAAAGCGCGCGAGGTCCGCCAGCGTCTTGACTTCACTGGGGTGGACGCCGGCTTCGTCGAACTTGCGCCGATACACCGGCGAATTTTCATAGGCATGGTTCAGCGACCATTTGAGCCGTTCAAGTTGAAGCGCGGCAAGTTCGTCGCGGCTGGCGGTCTCGATCGGATCGAGCGGAAGGGCGGTCGTCATTGAATGTCTCCTTGCTGCCTCAATGCTTGAGTCTGATGTACGGTGCGCTCGTGCGCAAAAACGGGAACTGGCTGCTATACGGGGCGTGGCGTCGGTGAGCCGCCATCGGTTCGCGCATCTGCCGCGGCGCTGCTGCGGATCTCACCGCTGCTTTGCCATCGGCTCGCCGCGCGTTTGCCGGTCAATCGCCCGTGGGAATCAGGTTGCCTTTAATTTGCGCCGATTTGCCGCGAAACATGGCGACAGTTTCGTCAGCGCGATTCGTGACGCGAATATCGTAGATGCCGGTGCGGCCGCTCAGTGTTTGCTCGACCGCTTCCGCCGTGAGCACGTCGCCGCCTCGTACAGGCTTCAGGAACTCGATCGAACAACCAGCCGCAACCGTGTTGATGTTGTACGTGTTGCAGGCGAATGCGAACGCCGAATCGGCGAGTGTGAAGATCAGGCCGCCGTGACAAATCTGGTGGCCGTTCAGAAAGTCGTCGCGCACGGCCATGCGCAGGCGCGCATAGCCCGCACGCACGGCCAGGATTTCGAGCCCGAGCGCACGGCTGCAGGTATCGTTCTCGTACATCGCGGCAGCGGTCGCGCGAGCGAGTTCGTCGGGTGTCATCTGGTTGGGGTGGTTGGCTTGAATGGACATATCAACGGCCCTCGAAGCGTGGCGCGCGTTTTTCCACAAACGCTTGCACACCTTCGGTGTAGTCGTGCGAAGCACCGAGTTCGCGTTGCAGATCACGTTCGAGATCGAGCTGCTGGTCGAGTGCTTGCGTCGCGCCCGCGCGCATGGCCTGCTTGATCGCGGCGATGGCGCGCGTGGGTTGCTGCGCGAGTTGGGACGCGAGTTTGGCGGCGGCCAGGGAGAGTTCCGTGTCGTCGACCACCTGCCAGATCATGCCCCAGCTTTCGGCTTTTTCCGCGCTGAGCTTGTCGCCGGTAATCGCGAGTCCCAACGCGCGCGCCATGCCGACGCGCTGCGGCAGGAACCACGTGCCGCCCGAGTCCGGCACGAGGCCGATCTTCACGAACGCCTGAATGAAGCTTGCTGAGCGGGCTGCGAGCACGAGGTCGCAAGCCAGCGCGAGATTGGCGCCGGCGCCCGCAGCCGTGCCGTTGACCGCGGCGATCACCGGCAACGGTAGCGCTTGGAGACGGCGAATCAGCGGGTTGAAGTGCTTGTCGATCAGATCACCAAGATCCGTCGATGCGCCGGGCGTGAAGTCGAGATCGGCGAGATCCTGGCCGGCGCAGAAGCCGCGGCCCGCGCCAGTCAGCACGAGAGCGCGGGCGCCGGAGGCTTCGACTTCACCGAGCGCGGCGCTCAGTTCCAGATGCATTGCGCGGGTGAAGCTGTTGAGCTTGTCCGGCCGGTTCAGCGTGATGGTTGCTACATGGCTCGATGCGTCGATGTCCAGGCGAATCGCTTCATATGACATTGGGTGTCTCCTCAAAGTCTCTTTGGCCGATGGGCACTACTGCGGTTGCTATGAAAGCCGCTCGATGACCAGCGCAATGCCTTGCCCGACACCGATGCACATCGTGCACAACGCAAAGCGCCCGTTGATCCGTTCCAGCTGGTACAGCGCGGTGGTAATCAGACGCGCCCCGGATGCGCCCAGCGGGTGGCCGAGCGCAATGGCGCCGCCGTTCGGATTGACGCGCGGATCGTCATCGCGCAGACCGAGTGTGCGCAGCACCGCGAGGCCTTGCGACGCGAATGCTTCGTTCAGTTCGATCACGTCGAATTGTTCGAGCGTCATGCCGAGTTGCTTGAGCAGTTTTTGCGCCGCCGGCGCCGGTCCGATGCCCATGATGCGCGGCTCGACACCCGCGGTCGCCATGCCCACCACGCGTGCGCGGCGGCGCAGGCCGTACTGTTCGGCCGCCTGCTGATTCGCGAGCAACAGTGCGCAAGCGCCGTCGTTCACACCGGACGCGTTGCCGGCCGTCACGCTGCCGTCCGGACGAACCACGCCCTTGAGCTTACCCAGACTTTCGAGCGACGTTTCCCGCGGATGCTCGTCAAGCACGATGCGTACGGGGTCGCCTTTCTTCTGCGCGACGTCGACGCCGACGATTTCCTGCGCGAACGTGCCGTCACGTTGCGCGCGGGCCGCTTTTTGCTGACTCGCGAGCGCGAACGCGTCCTGATCGGCACGGCTCACACCGAACTGGACGGCGACGTTTTCCGCGGTCTCCGGCATCGAGTCGACGCCGTATTGGCGCTTCATCAGCGGATTGATAAAGCGCCAGCCGATGGTCGTGTCGTGAATGTCGGCTTGACGCGAGAACGCACTACTTGCTTTGCCCATCACGAACGGCGCGCGCGTCATGCTTTCGACGCCGCCTGCAATCATGAGACGGGCCTCGCCAGCCTTGATCGCGCGCGCGGCGGTGCCGACCGCGTCCATGCCCGAGCCGCACAGGCGATTGATGGTTGCGCCCGGCGCATCCGTGGGCAGGTCCGCCAATAGCGCCGACATGCGCGCGACGTTGCGATTGTCTTCACCGGCCTGGTTGGCGCAGCCGTAGATCACGTCGTCGAGGGCTCGCCAGTCGACGCCGGGATTGCGCTCGATCAGCGCCCTGATTGGTACGGCGCCGAGGTCGTCGGCGCGCACGTCTTTGAGGGCGCCGCCGTAGCGGCCGATGGGCGTGCGAATCGCATCGCAGATGAAGGCGTCGTTCATAGGGATTCCCGCTGGGGCGGAGCGGCGCGCAGTGCCGATCCGATGTCTCATGTTAGTTGGGGCGCACGACCCGGTCCATTCGGCCAAACGGCATAGGAACGAGGCCGTGCTTTTCTTATGCCGCTGTCCTAGGCCATTCAGCCAGCTACTGCCGGCGCCGCTTTCGGTTCAACATGAACGCGGCTTTGAACCACACGGAAGCGATTCGCGACGAAGGCTGCATCGGCCAGTGCGGCATTGGCCGCCGGGTTCGCGCCCGTGCCGTGGAAATCGGAGAAGGCCGCGGACTGGTTGACAAACACTGCGCCCGTCAGATTGATCGACAGGGCTACGCCGCCGCGGATCGATGCCTCGTGCGCGTCGTCGAGCACGGCTTCGTCCGTGCTGTACACCGACAGCGTCAGCGCGCCGTGCTCGGCGGCGATCGCGCCGGCGAGATCGAGCGACTGCGCGGTCGAGTCCGTCGCGATCACGAACGAGATCGGGCCGAACCATTCTTTGGTGAACTGCGCGTAGTCGGCCGTTGCGTCCAATTGCAGCACGAGCGGCGTGCGCACGCGCGCGCCAGCGAAAGACGGATGTTCGAGCGTCTGGCTCTGGACCAGAACCCGGCCGAGCTTGGCGGCATCGTCGATGTGCTGGACGACGCCTTCGTTCTGAATCGCGCCGAGCAGTTCGACCGCGCGGGCCGGGTCGGCGACGAGCTTCTGCACGGCGCCGGCGACGGCTTGCGCGACTTCGTCGAAACCGAGCGTGCCGTCGGCGGTGCGGATGCCATTGCGCGGCACGTAGATGTTCTGCGGCGCGGTGCACATCTGGCCCGAGTACAGCGCCAGTGAAAAGGCAATATTGCGGGCGGCGGCTTTGATGTCGTCGACCGAGTCGATCACGATCTGGTTCACGCCGGCTTTTTCGGTGTAGACCTGAGCCTGGTGTGCATTACGCTCGAGCCACGTGCCGTTCTGCGTGCTGCCGGTGAAGTCGATGAGTTTGATCTCCGGGCGCAGAGCCAGATCCTGCACGAGTGCGCCGTCGTTCGGTTCGGTGGCCAGCAACGTGACGACGTTCGGATCGAAACCCGCTTCGCGCAAGACGTCGCGCGCGATTCGCACAGTCAGCGCGAGCGGCAGGATCGCGCCCGGATGCGGCT
Source organism: Paraburkholderia panacisoli (assembly GCF_008369935.1). Taxonomy (GTDB): domain Bacteria; phylum Pseudomonadota; class Gammaproteobacteria; order Burkholderiales; family Burkholderiaceae; genus Paraburkholderia; species Paraburkholderia panacisoli. Next base: position 163,557 of record NZ_VTUZ01000021.1, read on the forward strand.
TGACGATGACCGTATTGCCAGTGGCCAGGTCGGCAAAGAGGCCAGGGTAGCCATTCCACGTCGGGAACGTGCAGCAGCCGAGGACAAGGCCCGTGCCGCGCGGTACGACGGCGTAGCGTTTGTGCATCGCGAGCGGCGGATTCTTGCCTTGCGGCTTTTCCCAGTGAGCGTCAGCGGGGATGCGGCGCAACTGGTCCCACGCGTACACGACCGCTTCGAGCGCGCGGTCTTGCGCGTGCGGGCCGCCGGCCTGAAAAGCCATCATGAACGCCTGGCCGGTCGTGTGCATCACGCTGTAGCCGATTTCGAAACTGGCGCGATTCAGCCGCGCGAGAATTTCCAGGCTCACGCCGATCCACGCCTGCGGGCCTGCCGCGCGCCAGCCGCTCTGCGCGGCGGCGGCCGCCGCGATCAGTGCGTCGGGGTCGCTTTTCGGGTAGCGCACGCCGAGCGGGAAGCCGAACGGCGAGACTTCGGCGCCGACCGTTTCGCCCGTCGATGGTTGGTCCAGTTCGAATGTCGCGTTGAGTAGCGCTTTGAAGGCGGCTTCGCCGTCCGCATTGGCTGTTTCCCCGTACACTTTCGGACTGGGCATCTCGACGAACGGACTCCAGTAGCCGCGCGTTTCAACCGCGGTGAGTGCCTTTTGCAGCGTGTCTTCGTGTTTCGTGAATAGCGGATGTGTCATGGCAGAGGGACTTGGCTGTGCGTTGGGAGGAAGCCTGTCTAATAATTGACCGACCGGTTGGTTGGTGAATGTTAGCATTATTAAGAGAGGCGCGCGAAACGTTTTCGCGTGTGATTAACCACTAGGAGATTAGGAGGCGGCATGGCTTACGAGAACATTCTTGTTGAGACGCGGGGACGGGTCGGTCTGATTACGTTGAATCGTCCGAAGGCGCTGAACGCGCTGAACGACGCCTTGATGGACGAACTGGGCAGCGCGCTGCGCGAGTTCGACGCCGACGACGCGATCGGCGCGATCGTGGTGACGGGTAGCGAGAAGGCGTTCGCCGCGGGCGCCGACATCGGCATGATGTCGGCCTATACCTATATGGATGTCTACAAGGGCGACTACATCACCCGCAACTGGGAGACGGTTCGCTCCATCCGCAAGCCGATCATTGCTGCGGTGGCGGGTTTTGCGCTTGGGGGCGGCTGCGAATTGGCGATGATGTGCGACATCATTTTCGCTGCCGACACCGCCAAGTTCGGTCAGCCGGAAATCAAGCTCGGCGTCATGCCGGGTGCAGGCGGCACACAGCGGCTGCCGCGTGCGGTCTCGAAGGCGAAGGCAATGGATCTGTGCCTCACCGCCCGCTTCATGGATGCGAACGAAGCCGAGCGCGCGGGATTGGTGTCGCGTGTCATTCCGGCTGCCTTGCTACTGGACGAGGCGGTCGCCGCGGCAGCGACCATTGCGGAGTTCCCGTTGCCGGCGGTGATGATGGTGAAGGAGTCGGTCAACCGCGCATATGAGACGACGCTCGCGGAAGGCATACATTTTGAGCGCCGCCTGTTCCATTCGCTCTTCGCCACTGAAGATCAGAAAGAGGGCATGGCCGCGTTCGTGGAGAAGCGCAAGCCGGTTTTCAAGCATCGTTAATACGCTTGTCAAAATAACGCTTGCAAGTCCCCTTCGGGCTCGCTAGAATTCCGCTCTTTCGTGCTCCGGACGCCGGCGCACGGGGAGGCGGGAAAGCCAGCAGTGGCAAGGCTTCCAGCGCGCCGGGCAGGTTAGGCAGTCTCGAAAAACCTGTTGACGGCAAAGCGGAAGTTCTCCATAATCTCCTTTCTCTGCTGCTGATGCAGCGACGCAGAACGGAAGCGGTGCCGGTAGGTGAAACGGACGCCGCGAACGTGAAGCGGATCGATCTTTAAAAACTAACAGCCGATAAGTGTGGGCGCTTGATGCGAGATGCGGGGCGGGTTCTTTGAATCTGCCATAAAGCAAAAGTATCAAGTCTCACACAGTAATGAAAGGAAGGTTTGGCCGTTGAAAGATGGTTGAACACTTCGTCAGTACGTTGAGTGAGCGACCGGTTGGTAAAACAACCGAAAACAGTAACAGGTTTGAACTGAAGAGTTTGATCCTGGCTCAGATTGAACGCTGGCGGCATGCCTTACACATGCAAGTCGAACGGCAGCACGGACTTCGGTCTGGTGGCGAGTGGCGA
>NZ_VTUZ01000022.1 GCF_008369935.1 Paraburkholderia panacisoli
GAGCGCCTCAAGTCGCTGCCCAATGAAAAACGACCCGGCCGCACATGCGACCGGGTCGTCAAATCTCGCCCTCACCGTTACACCGTTCGATTCTTGAAGAAGAACCTTAACTGAACGGCATTACCCGCAATGGCGGGGCTTTTTTGTGTCTGCGCGTGTTGGGTTTAGCCCTGTTGCTCTGCGCGCAAGCTTCGTTCTGCTGACGCTTATTGGTCGTTCGCTTGCGCGTTGCTGCTGTCGAGCGAACCGTAGAACTTCACCTTCGAGCGCGCACGCACCGCTTCGACATAAGCCTCGGCTTCAGATTGCGCATTGACCTGCGCGATCTGCTGCTGAGCAGCGGCGAGACGCTGCGGATTGGTGGGCGCAGCCGCCACCACCGAGTTCACACGATAGATCGCATAGCCGTCGTCGCCGAGGTCAACACCTACGTAGGCCGGCAGTTTTTGCGCATCTGCTTTGTAGATTGCGCTCAATGCAACCGGCGGCACGCCTTGCGCGTCGTTGCGCGACACCTTCAACGGCGACGAGAAACCGGTCGTGGCCTTCGACTTTTCAAGCTCGGCCAGCTTCGCCACACCGTCTTTGTGCGCCGCTTCGTTCGACTGCGCCGCAATGACCTTCTGACGCACCGCGTCCTTCACAGCGTCGAACGCCGGCACGGCTGCGGCCTTGTAGTCGGTGACGTGCGCCGCGACCAACGTGTTGCCGCCAACGTCGATGGCCTGCGTGTTGTTGCGTTGCACGGCCGCGTCGTTCGCGAACACTGCCGCGAGGAACTTCGCGTTGTTCAACGAACTGTCAGGCGGCAGCTTCGGATCCGGTTGCGGCGTCACCGTAGCGGTCTGCAATTGCAGCTTGTACTTGTCGGCGGCCGGCTGCAGGCTCTTCGCCTTCTCATACACGAGCGACGTGAAGCCTTCCGAACTGTCGCTGAATGCCTTGCTTGCCAGCTGCGTCTTCAGGTCTTTCGCGATTTGATCCTTCACTTCGTCGAACGGCTTCGTGACTGCCGGCTTCACGTCCGTCACCTTGACGATGTGAAAGCCGAAGTCGGTCTGCACGATGCCGCTGACTTCGTCCTTCTTCAGAGCGAACACAGCGTCGTCGAACGCCTGGCCGCCCGCGATCATGCCGCGGCCGAAGTAACCGAGATCGCCACCCTTCGACGCCGAGCCCGGGTCCTGCGAATTGGCCTGCGCGATTTGCGCAAACTGATCCGGATGCGCCTTGATCTGAGCGAGCAACTCTTCGGCCTTCTGTTTCGCTTTGGCCTTGTCAGCCGCGCTCGCATCTTTCGGCGCGGAGATCAGGATGTGGCTCGCACGCACTTCACCGTCCGTGCGGTAGTGCGCGATGTTGTCGTCGTAGTACTTTTTCAGATCCGCGTCGCTCGGCTGGATCGATGCGGCGAGCGTTGCCGGCGACATCACCAGGTACTGGATCGTCGCCGTGGCCGGCGTCGCGAACTCGTTGCGATGCGCATCGTAATACGCTTGCAGTTGCGCGTCGGTCGGCTGGACCTTCGCCGCATAGTCGCGCGGATGGAACGCAATGCCCTGCACTTCACGCTGCTGCTCGGCCAGCTCCGTCAGATGCTGCGCGAGCACCTTCGACGTGAACGCACTACCTTGAATGCTCGCGGGCAACTGCTGCATCGCGAGGCTGTAGCGCACACGTTCGTCGTACTGGTCGGGCGTCATGCCTTGCATCGCGAGCAGTTGCTTGTAGCGTTCGACGTCGATCGAGCCGTCGGGATTCTTCAGCGACGAGATCACCGGATCGTTGAGCAGCACACGGCGCACGGCGTCGTCGGATGCAGTCAGATGCAGGCGCTGCGTTTCATCGGCCAGCACGCGCTGTTCGATCAGACCGTCGAGCATTTCGCGGCGGCGCTCCGGCGTATCGAACGACTTCGCGTCGAACTGCGCGCCAAGCATCTGACGGGCGCGGTCGAGTTGCTGACGCATTGCGTCGTCATACTCGGCGCGCGTGATCTTGTGACCGTTGACGCTCGCGACGTTTGCACTTTCGTCAAAGAAGCCGCGGAAACCTTGAATACCCACAAAACCCAACCCCGGCACAATGACGAGGATGAGCATGAACATCATCAGGCGTTTGTGATTGCGGAAAAAATCGAGCATGCGTGAGGAGTGCCAAAAACAGAACGCCCGATCTTACAACAGCGGGCAATAAAAAAGGCGAACCGGAGTTCGCCTTTCGTGGATACTGGCGGAGTGGACGGGACTCGAACCCGCGACCCCCGGCGTGACAGGCCGGTATTCTAACCGACTGAACTACCACTCCTTATACTGCGCTGACTGCATGAAACACTGGCTTGAATCTGAAACTGGTGGGTGCTGAGAGGCTCGAACTCCCGACCTACGCCTTGTAAGGGCGCCGCTCTACCAACTGAGCTAAGCACCCGTTTCCGATTCAGTGTGCTTCTTACTGCCTGACTTACTGCTTGAATTTGCTACTTGAGTTCGCTGACTGACATTCCTCAAGCAGCAAGCCCATTAGTTTAGCGCATCCTTCAGAGCTTTGCCAGGCCTAAATTTAGGAACCTTTGCTGCCTTGATTTTGATCGCAGCGCCGGTGCGCGGATTGCGCCCGGTGCGCGCGGTCCGCTTGCCGACCGCGAACGTGCCAAAACCGACCAACGTGACCGAACCGCCTTTCTTCAACGTACCTTTGACGCCACCGATCACTGCATCGAGTGCACGGCCTGCCGCAGCCTTCGAAATGTCGGCTTGCTGTGCAATGTGATCGATCAATTCCGTCTTGTTCATTCCAACCCCCGAGAATGTTTTATGGCAATCGCGATGGTGCTCTTTAGCACCTGGCATCACGCGGCTGGCGGGTAACGCCGAGCCGCCTCATTAGAATTGGCCGAAACCCTTGTGTCAAGCCGGGTTGAGCCTGATCCGGCACGTTTTTTAAGAGGATTTTTATCACCAGATGTTGCTTGCAAGCGATACGCATGGAAACGGGCGGCACAGACAGCGCGCATTACTCAAAAGATGGGAAAACGCCAGCTACGAAGCGCGCTACCAGGATCGCGCGGACAAAAAAAACCCGCGGCCTGGACCGCGGGTTTTCGTTCAGCAAACAGTTTCGTTGCCGATTATTTCAGTGTGCTTAGTGCTTCACGAACTCCGTGGCGGCGTCTTTGCCCGCCTCGGCCGCAACAGGCGCAGCAGGCTTGGGCTCTTCTTCCGGCAACGCTTGCGGCACACGTTCGAGCGCCAGCTCGAGCACCTTGTCGATCCAGCGGACCGGCACGATTTCGATCGCGTTCTTCACGTTGTCCGGAATCTCCGTCAAGTCCTTGACGTTTTCTTCCGGAATCAGCACCAGCTTGATGCCGCCGCGATGCGCCGCCAGCAGCTTTTCCTTCAGGCCGCCGATCGGCAGGACTTCGCCACGCAACGTGATTTCGCCCGTCATCGCGACGTCGGCGCGCACCGGAATACCGGTCAATACCGACACCAGCGCGGTCGTCATCGCGATACCGGCCGAAGGACCGTCCTTCGGCGTAGCGCCTTCCGGCACGTGAATGTGAATGTCCTGCTTCTCGAACGCTTCGTCCTTGACGCCAAGACGCCGCGAACGCGAGCGCACGACCGAGCGCGCTGCTTCGACAGATTCCTTCATCACGTCGCCGAGCGAACCCGTGCGGATCACGTTGCCCTTGCCCGGCATCACAGCGGCTTCGATGGTCAACAGATCGCCGCCCACTTCTGTCCACGCGAGACCCGTAACCTGGCCAACCTGATTTTCCTTCGCAGCCAAACCGAAGTCGTACTTGCGCACACCGAGGAAGGTGTCGAGATTGGTGCCGTCGACCTTCACCGCGCCTTCCGCCTTCTTCAGCAGAAGCATCTTCACGACCTTGCGGCAGATCTTCGAAATTTCACGCTCGAGCGAACGGACGCCCGCTTCGCGCGTGTAGTAACGAATGATGTCGCGGATCGCAGTTTCCGTCACATCGACCTCGCCATCCTTGAGGCCATTGTTCTTCTTCTGCTTCGGCAACAGATAACGCTGCGCGATGCTGACCTTCTCGTCTTCCGTGTAACCCGACAAGCGGATCACTTCCATCCGATCGAGCAACGGCGGCGGAATGTTCAGCGAGTTCGACGTCGCCACGAACATCACGTCCGACAGATCGAAGTCCACTTCGACATAGTGATCGGCAAACGTATGGTTCTGTTCCGGATCGAGCACTTCGAGCAACGCCGACGACGGATCGCCGCGGAAATCCTGGCCCATCTTGTCGACTTCGTCGAGCAGGAAGAGCGGATTGCGCACGCCGACCTTGGTCAGGCTTTGCAGAATCTTGCCGGGCATCGAACCGATGTACGTACGACGGTGACCGCGAATCTCGGCTTCGTCGCGCACGCCGCCGAGCGCCATACGCACGAACTTGCGGTTCGTCGCGCGAGCGATCGACTGACCCAGCGACGTCTTACCGACACCCGGAGGCCCGACGAGGCACAGAATCGGCGCCTTGACCTTGTCGACACGTTGCTGGACCGCGAGATACTCGAGAATGCGTTCCTTCACCTTCTCGAGACCGAAGTGGTCTTCGTCGAGCACGCGTTCTGCATTCGAGAGGTCGTTGTTGACCTTGCTCTTCTTGCGCCACGGCAAGCCGATCAGCGTGTCGATATAGTTGCGCACGACCGTCGCTTCAGCCGACATCGGCGACATCAGCTTGAGTTTCTTCAGTTCGGCGTCGGCCTTCTTCTTGGCTTCCTTCGGCATGCGGGCAGCCGTGATGCGCTTCTCGAGTTCTTCGAGGTCCGCACCTTCTTCGCCTTCGCCGAGTTCCTTCTGGATCGCCTTGACCTGCTCGTTCAGGTAGTACTCGCGCTGGCTCTTCTCCATCTGACGCTTCACACGCCCACGGATGCGCTTTTCGACCTGCAGGATGTCGATCTCGGCCTCGAGTTGCGCGAGCAGATGCTCGAGTCGCTCGATCACCGGGAACATCTCGAGGATGTGCTGCTTCTGGTCGAGCTTGAGCGGCAGATGTGCCGCGATCGTGTCGGCCAGACGCCCGGCTTCGTCGATACCCGACAGCGACGTCAGGATCTCCGGCGGGATCTTCTTGTTCAGCTTCACATACTGGTCGAACTGCGACACGATCGCGCGACGCAGCGCTTCGGTTTCAGCGCTGTCGGCATGGTCGGGTTCGAGCGGCATGACTTCGCACGAGAACTGCGTTTCCTGTTCTTCGATGGAAAGCGTCTTCGCGCGCTGCAAACCCTCGACGAGCACCTTCACGGTGCCGTCGGGCAGCTTCAGCATTTGCAGGATGTTGGCAACGCACCCTACTTCGTACATGTCCTTTTCGGTCGGCTCATCTTTCGCAGCCGTTTTCTGGGCGACTAGCATGATGTGCTTGCCGCCTTCCATCGCTGCTTCGAGAGCCTTGATCGACTTCGGGCGGCCTACGAAGAGCGGAATCACCATGTGCGGGAAGACGACTACGTCGCGCAGCGGGAGCAGCGGGAGCGTAATGCGTTCCGGCGGGAGGAGTTGGGTTCCTGACATTTCATTTCCCCATGAGTGGAATCAGTTCGTTCGATAGGTGAGGCCAGCAGAAAATATTGCAAGCCTCCGCGTGTGGGAAAAGTTCAGTGACTCCGAAGGTTCAGTGACTCCATAGTGAAAACAACCATGCTGACCACACGATAAACGAAAAAGCCGTTCACGTCGCCATGAACGGCTTTTTTGCAGAACCCGAAAGCCGATCAGTTCGAACCCGCGACCTTGGGCGCGTCTTCGTAGATCAGTAGCGGTTTGCCGTCGCCGTCGATCACGTTGTCGTCGATGATGACCTTGCTGACACCTTTCATTTGCGGCAGGTCGTACATCACATCAAGCAATGCCTGTTCCAGGATGGAGCGCAAACCCCGCGCGCCCGTCTTGCGACGGATTGCTTTGCGCGCCACGGCCTGCAACGCCGCCGGGCGAATCTCAAGCTCGACGCGTTCCATGTTGAACAGCTTGTGGTACTGCTTCACCAACGCATTCTTCGGTTCGACGAGGATCTTCATCAAAGCCGCTTCGTCCAGCTTGCCGAGCGTGGCGACCACCGGCAGACGGCCGATCAGTTCGGGAATCAGGCCGAACTTGATCAGATCTTCCGGTTCCACTTCGCGCAGCACTTCACCGGCGTCACGGTCCTGCTTGCTCTTCACGCTCGCGCCGAAGCCAATACCGGTTTTCTCGGTACGATCGACGATGACCTTCTCGAGCCCGTCGAACGCGCCGCCACAAATGAACAGAATATTGGTGGTGTCGACCTGGATGAAGTCTTGATTCGGATGCTTACGGCCGCCTTGCGGCGGCACCGATGCCATCGTGCCTTCGACCAGCTTTAGCAAAGCCTGCTGCACACCTTCGCCCGACACGTCGCGGGTGATCGACGGGTTGTCCGACTTGCGGCTGATCTTGTCGATTTCGTCGATGTAGACAATACCGCGCTGGGCCTTGTCGACTTCGTAATTGCAGTTCTGCAGCAGCTTCTGGATGATGTTCTCGACGTCTTCACCGACGTAGCCGGCTTCCGTCAGCGTGGTCGCATCGGCGATCACGAACGGGACGTTCAGAAGGCGCGCGAGCGTCTGCGCGAGCAGCGTCTTGCCGGAACCGGTCGGGCCGATCAGCAGGATGTTGCTCTTGGACAGTTCGATCTCGTCCTTCTTGTCGAGATGCTTGAGGCGCTTGTAGTGGTTGTACACCGCGACCGCGAGAATCTTCTTCGCACGTTCCTGACCGATCACGTATTGGTCGAGGATTTCACGGATTTCCTGCGGGCTCGGCAGATCGGACTTGGACAAGCCCGCCTCGATACCCGCGCCCGCAGCTTCGTCACGAATGATTTCGTTGCACAGGTCGATACATTCATCGCAGATGAACACCGACGGGCCGGCAATCAGTTTTTTGACTTCATGCTGGCTCTTGCCGCAAAACGAGCAATACAACAGCTTTTCGCTGTTAGAACCTTTCTTGTCCGCCATAGATGTGTGAGCCTCCGGACACTCAGTTACATAATACGCCGTTTGCCCCCGCCTCGCAGTTTGGGCGCGGCGGGACTTGAGCCAAGGTGACGGCGCTTGCCGCAGGCGCTCGGACGATTCTCGATTGTTTCACAACGGATCCGCCGACGGCTTCGCCCCAATTCGGGGCAAAGCCGCACCAGATCAAGGACGCTTGTGTGCGACCTGGTCAACCAGCCCATACGCTTGCGCGTCGTCGCCGGACATGAAGTTATCGCGGTCGGTGTCGCGCGCAATGCGCTCGACCGGCTGGCCCGTATGGTGCGCGAGCAGATGATTCAGCCGTTCCTTCAAATACAGGATTTCGCGCGCCTGGATTTCGATGTCCGACGCCTGACCGCGCGCGCCGCCGAGCGGCTGATGAATCATCACGCGCGAATTCGGCAACGCGAAACGCTTGCCCTTCGCACCGGCCGCCAGCAGGAACGCGCCCATGCTGGCCGCAAGACCCATGCACAGCGTGGAGACGTCCGGCTTGATGAACTGCATCGTATCGTAGATGGCCATACCAGCCGACACCGAGCCGCCCGGGCTGTTGATGTAAAAGCTGATGTCCTTGTCCGGATTCTCGCTTTCGAGGAACAGCATCTGCGCGACGACGAGATTGGCCGTCTGGTCGTTCACTTCACCGACGAGGAACACGATGCGTTCCTTCAGCAGACGGGAGTAAATGTCATACGAGCGCTCGCCCCGGCCGCTCGTTTCCACGACGATCGGCACCAGTCCGAGCGCCTGCGCTTCGAGATCCCTGGACGACTGGGAGGTCAACGTGTCCAGCATTTGGGCGCGAAAGGTCATGCAATGGATCCTTGTCTGGAAATACTCTGGATATTGGATGCTAGACAGGTGTGTGCGGCGAGCCCGTATTCAAGTGCGCGATCAGTACGAACGCGTTGTGCTACAGAACGCAACACGTCGTGCACATTAACAGCACAAAAACAGCACAAAAAAACGGCGTGCTGGCCGTCGCTCCGACAGCCGGCACGCCGTTGCAGCGACGCTTACGCTTGCGCCGTTGCGCTTGCCAGTTCTTCGAAGCTCACTTCCTTGTCCGTCACCTTGGCCTTGCCGAGGACGAATTCGACGACGTTGGCTTCAACGACGTACGCTTCCATTTCAGCAAGACGTTGCTGGTTCGAATAATACCAGCGGACGACTTCCTTCGGGTCTTCGTAGCTTTTCGCGAATTCGTCGACTTCGGCGCGAATCTGTTCCGGCTTCGCTTGCAGTTCGTTGGCCTTGACCAGCTCGGCCAGCACGAGGCCCAGCTTGACGCGGCGCTCTGCTTGTTCCTTGAACATCGCGGCCGGGATCGGTGCGTCCTTGGCGTTGGGCACGCCACGTTGCTCCAGATCCTGACGAGCCATTGCGACGAGGCGCTCCTGATCCTGTTCGATCAGCGCGTTCGGCACGTCGAGGTCTGAAATCTTCAGCAGCGCGTCCATCACCTGGTTCTTGACGATGGCTTGCGTGCGGCGCTTCGCTTCGCGCTCGAGATTGTCTTTGATCTCGGCGCGCATCTTGGTCTGATCGCCGTCTTCGATGCCGAGCGACTTAGCGAAATCAGCGTCGATTTCCGGCAGGTGCGGCCACTCGATCTTCTTCATCGTGATCGTGAATTGCGCGGTCTTGCCTGCCACGTCCTTGCCGTGGTAGTCCTCGGGGAAGGCCAGATCGAATTCCTTCGAGTCGCCGACCTTCAGGCCCTGCGCCGCCTTTTCGAATTCCGGCAGCATGCGGCCTTCGCCCAGCACGAACGCGAAGTCTTCCGCGCTGCCGCCCTGGAACACTTCACCGTCGATCTTGCCGACGAAGTCGACCGTCACGCGATCGCCCTCTTTCGCAGCCGTGTCCGCGCCGCCGTCGCCGTGCTCGCCGGCTTCGCCGCGAGCGTGGAAGTGCACGCGCTGCTTGCGCAGGATTTCCAGCGTGCGGTCGATTTCCGCTTCGCTGATGGTGGTCGTGGTGCGCTCGATTTCAGCCGTGGCGACGTCGCCCAGCTTCACTTCCGGGTACACCTCGAAGGTCGCGTCGAACGCGTAGTCGCCTTCGACCGCGTCGGCCTTCGGCGCGAAGCTCGGCTGGCCGGCGACGCGCAGGTTTTCGGCGCGGCTGATGTCGAAGAATTCCTTGCCGACCTTGTCGCTCAGCACTTCGGCTTCCACCTGGCCCGAATACTGTTGCGTCACCATCTTGAGCGGCACCTTGCCCGGGCGGAAACCCGGCATGCGCACGTTCTTCGCGAGTTGACGGATACGCGAGTCCACTTCCTTCTGCACGGCGTCCTTCGGCAGGGAAATCGTTACGCGGCGTTCGAGCTTGCCGAGGTTTTCAACAACGTTAGCCATGGCTTCAATCGTCCTAAAATTATTCGAGCGAATCAGTTATCTTCTCCGTGCCGCTTTTCGACGTCGCTTCGCGTCGATTGCGCGCCTGCGCCGCGGGCTTGCAGGCCGCCGGCAGCACGGTTGGGTCCAAAGAGCCGAATATTTTAGCAAACTATTTGCGCGCCCAGCCGGGATTCGATGAATGCGCGCGTTTTTATCGGCATTCCGGCTGCTTTCCAGGCTGTTTCGGCGCGGTTTCCGTCTGGGCCGCGCGCGATTTCCAGCGTCCGCTTACGGGATTGCCAGCGCCTTTCGCTGCTTGTGCGCGTCCGGCTCGCGCAGCCGTGTCAACAGCCTTGCGTCGCTCGCACGACCTAGGCGGGCAGCGGGCGGGGCACGCCTCGCCGCGGACCATTCCGGCTATGCCGTTCGACATATTCAGTCAGCGCGCCCATGCTGATAAGCTAACGAACGCGCTCGGGGCTGCACCCACATCCGCTCCCCCATCCTCGCAACGATTCCAACCATCCAGAGACACCATGCCGAATTCGTCGTCCTCGCCTGTCGTCGTCATTGCTCCCGATTCCTTCAAAGGCTCGCTTAGCGCCGAACAGGTCGCGCAGGCGATCGCGACCGGCATCCAGCGCGCCCGCCCCGACGCCAGCGTGCGCATCTGTCCAATGGCCGACGGCGGCGAAGGCACGCTCGACGCAATGCTCACGAGCGGCGGCGAACGCCGCACGCTGAGCGTGCGCGGCGCGGCCGGTCCGCTGCGCGAAGCGCTGACCGGCCTGCTCGCGGACGGCAGCGCGATCATCGAAACGGCCGAGATCGTCGGCATCACGGACCCGGTGGGGATGGGCGTGCCGGTCCAGGCGCGCAGCACGCGCGGGATGGGCGAGGCGGTTCGCGCGCTGCTGGATGCCGGCGTGCGGCGCTTTTTCGTCGCACTGGGCGGCAGCAGCACGAACGACGGGGGCGCCGGCCTGCTGACCGGCCTCGGCCTCAAACTGTTCGACGCGCAAGACAACGAACTCGACGGCACCCCGGAACAGCTCGCGCGCGTGGCGCGCGTCGACGCCTCGCAACTTGACGCCCGGCTCGCCGACACGCAGTTCGTGGGCATGTCGGACGTGGACAACCCGCTGACCGGCGAGCACGGCGCGACCGCGGTGTTCGGTCCGCAAAAGGGCGTCAAACCGGATCAGGTGGCGGCGATCGACGCCGCCCTCGCCCGCTTCGCCGACCTGCTCGAAGCCGCGCTCGGGCGCACCGCGCGCGAGCTGCCAGGCGCAGGCGCAGCGGGCGGCCTCGGCTTCGCGCTGCATATGCTCGGCGCGCAGTTCGAGCCGGGCGCGGAAACGGTCGCGCGGCAAATCGGTCTCGATGCCGCACTTGCAGGCGCGGACTGGCTGATTACCGGCGAAGGCCGCTCGGACGTGCAAACGCTGCACGGCAAGGCGCCCTTCATCGCCTGCCGTCATGCGCAAGCGGCCGGTTTGCCCGCCACGCTGCTGTCCGGTGCGGTCGATTCCGCGGCCCTGCCGCGCCTCGCCGAATACTTCAGCGGTTGCTTCTCGCCGGCGCCCGGCCCGATCACGCTCGAAGTCGCGATCAGCGACGCGGCGCGCCTGCTCGCCAACGAGGCCGAACAGCTGACGCGCCTCAAATACGGCACGCGTTGACCGGCGGAACGGTTGCGGCAACAATCACAGCGCCGCGACCGATCCACTCACCACGGGATGACCATGAAGGACTCCGCTAAAGCCGGGCTCGAACAATTCCTCACGTACCGGCTGCATGTGCTGAACAAACTCGCGGAGCGTGGCATCAGCGAGCGCTATCAGGCGAAGCTCGGCGTGACCCTGCCCGAGGCACGGGTGATTGCGTCGGTGGGCTCGTTCGGACCGTTCTCGATCATGGATCTGGCGAGACACGCCAATCTCGACAAAAGCCAGGCGAGCCGCGCGGCCGAAGCGATGATCCGGCAAGGACTCGTGCAGCGCCAGCCGAGCGCCGAAGACGGCCGCGTGGTGCTGGTTTCGCTGACACCGGACGGCCGTGCGCTATACCGGAAGGTGATGCCGATCGCGCGCAAGTGGAACGGCGATATGTTCGACTGTCTCGACGAGCAGGAAAAGGCCGCATTCGGCGCCGCGCTCGACAAGATCATCGAAACGATGACAGCGCGCGCGCAATGATGCGTGGCGCGTGCGAGTGGCAGGTGCACTGCCATGTTGATGGACGTACGGGGCCGCTGCTGGCGCCGTCTGCTTCAACGTCGTTGCGCTTGGTGGTTGATTCCTGAACCTTTTGGCTGATCGGCTCAGGCACTCCTCGCACTGCTCACGGTTGGCAAGTATGCAGCGCCCGCTTCAGCGGACGCCGCGACTCTTCGCGGCGCGTCCGCCCGACCACCAGAATCACCCCTTTTCGTCGCGGGGTCCCTTTTCACTGGGTCCATCTGCATCGGCACCAGCCGTTCCCGCATTGTCGGCCGTAGTCCCCACCGTGCCGGCGCCGCCCGGCACACCACCGGCCACCTCACCGGGCCGCGTCTGCAAGACGCGCGCGCGCCACCACGCGAACACCCCGAGCGAACCAACCGCCAGCGCCAAAGCCGCCCATAGCAGATACCGGCGCGACACCGCCGGATCGCCGGCCACAGGTGTTGCGCCCGCCTGCTGCGCAGCGTGCAGCGCATCGCCCAGACGCGCCGTCGCGGCAACCGACGACGCGTCCTTCAACAACGCGTCGCGACTCACCGCCGCCGACGTCGTCGTCGCGCTCCCCACCGCCAGCGTGAACGGCGCGCTCCCTTGCGCGGCGAAAGTCAGCGTCGCCGGATGCCAGCCCGCCGCAACCGTCAATGCGCCGACGCCGACTCCACCGTTGCGCGTGTCGACCACGATGCGCCATTGACGATCTGTGTCGGGCTTCAATTCGAGTGCGGCGTTACTCTGCTCCACATCGCCGTTATGCAAGCGGAACAGCGTCGCGTGGGCGACCTCCCGCCACGGCGCGTTCAGCCCGGCCCGCGAGTAGACGACCGCCTGGGTCACCGTATTGGGCTGAGGCAAACCGATGACCAACCGGTCGACCGGATACGGCCGGCCCGTCGAGAAGAAATATTCGCCGGGCTTCACGCTGGCCTGAGCGACGAGGCCTTTGCGCCATTCCCGCTGCGTGTCCGCCCGGCGCGCGGCGTCGACGCCAGCTGCAAGCACCTCGGCATCAATCGAATCGACATACGGCGCACCGTCGAGCCAGTGCAGACGCAGGTAACGCACGTGAACGGCGTCCAGTTCGATCCGGTTCTGGCTCAGGGTGCTGCCGTTGTAGTTGACCTTGAGCAGTTGCGCATCGCCGGCTGGCCGCCAGTGATGCAAATCGTCGCTGGCCTCGACGCGCACGCGGCCCTGGTAATTGTCGTCACGCAGATGCACGACCAACGCGCCGACACGGCCGGCCTGCGCCGCACGGCCGGCATCGATCAGGTCCACATCGTGTTGGGCGCGCGGCGGCGGCGCCGAGGTCGCGCGCAACGAGCCGTCGGTCGAAATTGCGACCCCTGGAGGCGGGCCATTGCCGTTCGCAGCGGCAGGTGGCAATGGAAACCAGCGCACCTGGCGCAGAACAGGCGGAGTGCGCGCGGGCTCGCGCGGCGCGTCGAGCGAATACGGTACGGCTTCGCCGGCGCCGTTGAAGACGCGCAGATCGCCGAGATCGCTGCGGCGGCTGGCCTCATACACAGAAGCTGACAGCGTCACGCTGTAAAACGCGGCGCCGTCTTCGAGCTCGAGCGCGAAACGCTGCGCGAAAGCATCGGCGGCCGCCGCGGGCGCCGACGTCCATAGGGCGGCGAGCGCCAGGCACCCGCCGGTCAGTCTCAAGAGACGCTTCATCGCTCAGTTTCCGGGAGCACAAACTTGGATGGCAACGGCGAGAAGTGGCCGGCCAGCGGCCACCTCGAACCGATACCGACAAAAGACGCGAGCCGCTCGATGCTAGTGGCGGGTGACGGGTCGAACAGCAACAACCCGTCGGCGGTTTGCCGTCAGCAGCAAGCCGCCGATGATGCAAAAACAGCCGCGTCGCCCCAATCATCGCCGCGTGCGCGCTGGGCGTCCAGATTACCTAAATTGGCGTACGCACATGCGCGCATTCGCACGCCATCGCGCCGCCGCAGAGCCGCCGCACCCCGCCCGAATTCGCGACAAGCCGTCAACCATGTCAAAATTCGCGATTGGCCACTGCGCCTTCACACCCCCACTTTTCATCCAAGGAAGTTTCAGTGGACATCAACAAGCAGGTCGCGGCACTTACCGCTTCGGAACTCCAGACCGCCGGCGCGAGCCAGGCGACGGCGATCGCGGTCAGCGTGCTGCTGCGTCATCTTCGCTCGCCCGAGCTGGCAAAACTGTTGGCGTCGGCATTCGACAACCATCAGGCGGTCATGTTGCAAACGCCGTGGCCGGATCCGATGCTGCAAGCATTCGAATCGACCCGCCGCTTCCTCGAAGGCGCGGCGCAGGCAGAACTGCCAGGCGCACGGGGGCAATCCGACACGCCCGGCGTCTGAGCGATGTTGGGCAGGTCCTGCCCGACCTGCGCCAGAAACGAAAAACCCCGTCAGTCCAATGACTTAACGGGGTTCTTCGCTACAGATAAAAATGGTGCGAGGGAGGGGACTCGAACCCCTACACCCTTGCGGGCGTCAGGACCTAAACCTGGTGCGTCTACCAATTTCGCCACCCTCGCAGCCGGGCAAGCCGCTGTGCGTCTGCCCGATGTCCTGCCTACTCGCGAGCGCGCCAGAAACAGGCGCCCGAAAGCGTAAGCGCGAGATTCTAACCGATTGATTCGCGCTTGTCTGCACCTTCGCCTCATCTGTAGAAGCAACGCCGATGCTACAATTTTTGGCTTGACGCAGGCATGCCGTGCCCCTTCTTCGCCTGCCCTTCCCCACATTTCCAATCCAGTGAATTTCGACGAATATTGCCAGCAGAAAGCGGCGCCGCCAGGATCGAGCATTTACTATGCGCTTCGGCAGGCGCCCACAGCAAGTCAACCGCTGCTGACGGCGCTGTTCGCGTTGCGCCGCGAATTCGAGGAGACCGTCAAGGAGATCAGCGATCCGACGATCGGCCGCACGAAACTCGCGTGGTGGCAAAACGAAATCGCTGCGCTCGCGTCGGGCTCGCCCTCGCATCCGGTTTCCAATGCGCTCGCGGCTCATCTGTCCGATGTGAAGGCGGAATATCCGGCGCTGCAGGCATTGCTCGCCGGCTTCGAAATCGACCTCGACCAGGCGCGTTACCTCGACTATCCGAATCTGCGGCGCTATCTGCAAAGCGTGGGCGGCACCTTCGCGTCGCTGGCCGCGCGCGCCACGGCGAAAGACGCGGCGCGGGCGCAGGACTGGTCGGCGCCGCTGGGCGAGGCGCTGCTGCTTGCACAGTTCGTCGTCGAGACAGGCAACGATGCGCGTCACGGCCGCATCTACATTCCTATCGACGAGATGCAGCGCTTCAACGTCACCGCTGCCGATCTGATCAATCGAAAATATAGCGATGCCTTCACCGAGTTGATGCGCTTCGAAACCCGGCGTGCCCGCGATGCGTTGCAGACCGCGCTCGCCGCTGTGCCCGCCGCCGAGCGCCGCGCGCAGCGCACCTTGCTTGCGCTGGCGGCGCTGGCGTTGGCGCTGCTCGATGAAATCGAACGCGACGGTTATCACGTTCTGCATCAACGCATCGCGTTGACGCCGATCCGCAAATTCTGGATCGCTTGGCGCGCGAAGTAGATGGATATCCGAGGCGGCTCGATGCGCCGCTTCGCGTTGACGCCGACTTGAAGCTGGCAATCGCCTCACGTGTTGCGGCCAGGTCTTGCAGTAGCGCCGCTTAAAACAGGCGCGCTTTGGGCAGCATCAAACGCGTAGTAGTGGCAGCGGCTCGAACCGTTGCTGCAGAATCGCCGATGCGTCGAGCCCCCACCAGGACCCAAGCACGGTCGCATACAGCTGTCGAAAATCGATGCCGAGCGGCAATTCGCCATTGCCGTCGAGCCGAGCAAGCGTCGGCGGCAGCCCGTACAAACCGCCGCGCACGCGTGCGCCCATGAGAAAATGCGGCGCCACGGTGCCATGGTCGGTGCCGTTGCTGTGGTTCTCTTGCGCACGACGCCCGAACTCGCCATAAGTCATCACCAGCGTGCGGTCCCAGCGGCCAAGTTCGACGAGCGCCGCTTTCATCGACGCCAATCCTTCAGCGAGTTGTCCTAGCAACGCGGCCTGCTGCACCGGCTGGTTGTGATGTGTATCGAAACCGCTCAGCGTCAGACGGATCGCGGCGACGTCCCGCCCGCTTCGCCGTTGTTCTTGCGGCGCGCCGCACACGGCGAGCATCTGCATTGCAGCCTTGACCGAGTTGCCGAAAACACCGCCGGGGAACACGGTGTTCAACTGCACGTGGTGCCGCGCGGCGCCCAGACCACCGTCGGCGTTCCCGATCTCTTTACCGACGTCGAGAATCCGCGACGCCGCGACATCGCGCTCGTGCAGCAGCGCGGGACTTACGAGGCGCGATGCGTTGCCGTGTTGTGTCGAAGCGCTCAGCGCAATCGACCGTGCGCCGTTCGCGAACGGCCCCATCTCGGCATTGCCTATCAGTACCCCGTCAGCGGCGAAACCGGCGGGCGCCCGCATCTGCGCAAACGCACGCGTCAGCCATCCATCGCGCAGATACTGATCGGAGCGCGACGCGGTATCCCAGATCTCGGTCGAGCGGAAGTGCGAGAGATTCGGTTGCGCGTAGCCGACGCCTTGCACGATCGCGAGTTGCCGGTTGCGCCAAAGCGGCATCAACGGCAGCAGCGAAGGATGCAGCGCGGTGCGCTCATCGAGTGCAATCGCGTGCTCGCGTTTGATACCGATGTTCTTGCGCAGCTTGTAATAGCCAGGATCGGCAAACGGAATCACGGTATTCAAACCGTCGTTGCCGCCTTTCAGTTCGACGAGAATCAGCAGGTTGTCGGAGCCGCAGCTCGACCATGCGCGCGCCGTGGGCGCCAGCGCACCGAACGCGCTCCGCAGCGAAAGTGTTGCGCCGGCGGCTGCGCTCATCGAAAGAAAGCTGCGTCGTTTCATCCTGCTCCTCGTTCGATTGCGATGGCGTGAGCCGGGCCGCCGTCGACGCAGTTCTGGAATGAGTGTGCCCGGTTGTGACATTGAAGCGTACGCTACCTGGTCGACGCCCGCTATTTCACACTTGCAACGGCACACGACCAACTTTTGATGCACGCTCAGCCACTTGCGCACTCACCTTGCATGTAATGTTTCGTAACGCTGAGCACGCACGCAGTACGCCGAGATTACAAGCTATCGGCCGCGATGACCGCACCTCTCTCGCCCCACGCCCAGTCGCCAGAATTGACGGACCGTCACAGAGAAGCCTCCAAACGGGTATACGGGTCGCACAAACCGCTCAGCGGCCGTCCGCACGGAAGAAACTGACCATGGAAGTGCACCGGAATATTTCACGCAAGATGTCCGCGCGACACACGCGCCTCGAGCAGGCACGAAAAAAGCTACCGCTTGTAGAGTTCGCGGACAGCATCTTCAATGTGCTGTCGCAACAGACGCCGTTCGTCGGGTGTCATATGGCCATCGCGACGACGTTGATCAAGATCGGGGGGAACTGCCGTGCGCAACATCACGTCTGATGCGGGGTGGTCGGGAGTCGGGTTGCGGTGGTTAGCCCGGGAGTTGCCGGGCTTGGGCGCGTGCTCACTCGCAGCTCTGTCGGCAGAAGGCTGGGCATGGGCGAGCGTTGGTCCCAGCGAGCCTGCGAGCGCACCGGCTACTGCCAGTGCAATGACGCTCAGGCGCACATTCGGCCAAACCCCTCCCTTCATGTTGTTCCCTTCGTGGCGCGGCAACCGGCTACCTCAAATGCGTATACAAACCCCGGTAACGAGCCGGGTGCGAGAGTTATTGTCGAGTGAAGTATCCACCGAACAGCCGCCTGCAGTAAAGGAGTCTAACTGCCCATGCTTTACGTCGTGCCACAGTGCGGGTAAATTTTGTAACTGACTGTAACCCGGTAAACGATGCACCCGCGCACCACTTTCTAATCGCGCTAAGATGCCGACCATGGAAACCAAAAACCCTTCGAAAATCCTCGTCGTCGACGACGATCCACGCCTGCGCGATCTGCTGCGCCGCTACCTCGGTGAACAGGGCTTCAATGTCTATGTCGCCGAGAACGCGCCGTCCATGAACAAGCTCTGGGTGCGCGAGCGCTTCGATCTGCTGGTGCTCGATCTGATGCTGCCCGGCGAGGACGGCCTGTCGATCTGCCGCCGCTTGCGCGGCAGCAACGACCGCACGCCGATCATCATGCTGACGGCCAAGGGTGAAGACGTCGATCGTATCGTCGGCCTCGAAATGGGCGCCGACGACTATCTACCCAAGCCGTTCAATCCGCGCGAGCTGGTCGCGCGCATCCACGCGGTGCTGCGCCGTCAGTCGCCGTCGGAGTTACCGGGCGCGCCGTCCGAAACCACCGAAGTGTTCGAATTCGGCGAATTCGCGCTGAACCTCGCCACCCGCACGCTGACCAAGGCCGGCCAGGAAATCCCGCTGACCACGGGCGAGTTCTCGGTGCTCAAGGTGTTCGCGCGTCATCCGCGCCAGCCGCTGTCGCGCGAAAAGCTGATGGAACTCGCGCGTGGCCGGGAATATGAAGTGTTCGACCGCAGTCTCGACGTGCAGATTTCGCGCCTGCGCAAGCTGATCGAACCCGATCCGGGCAGCCCGCGTTTCATTCAGACCGTGTGGGGTCTGGGCTACGTCTTCATCCCCGACGGTGCAGCCTGAGTTTGTTTCCATCTCCGATGTCGACCAAAGTTGGCGCTTTAGCGCTTACTCTGGTCCCATGCCCTGCATCGACCAGAGTTGGCGCTTTAGCGCTTACTCTGGTCCCATGCCCCGCATCGACCAGAGTTGGCGCTTTAGCACTTACTCTGGTCCCATTCAAAACAGTTGCTGTCTTTGATTTCAGATAAGAAGGGCCCATGCGGATCGACCGGCGCCTCCTGACGCTCGCGTTCGGCGGCCTTTTCTGGCGGACCTTTCTGTTGATCGCACTGCTGATCGCAGTCAGTCTCGCCGCGTGGTTCCAGAGCTTCCGGGTGATCGAACGCGAGCCGCGCGCGCAGCGCGTGGCGTTGCAACTCGTCGCGATCGTCAAGCTCACACGCACCGCCCTCCTCTATTCCGATCCCGACCTGCGGCGTGCGCTGCTGCAGGATCTGGAAAGCAATGAAGGGGTGCGGGTGTACCCGCGCGAAGCAACCGACAAGTACAAGCTCCAGCCCGACGAGTCGCTGAACCGTCTGATCGAGCACGACATTCGCGGCCGCCTCGGCGACGACACCGTCATCGCGCAAAGCGTGAACGACATCAACGGTGTGTGGATCAGTTTCAAGATCGACGACGACGACTACTGGGTCGCGCTCGACCGCGATCAGCTCGATAACGCGACCGGCTTGCAATGGGCCGGCTGGGGCGTGTTCGCACTGGCGCTCTCGCTGTTCGGCGCGGCGTTCATCACGAGTCTGGTGAACCGGCCGTTCGCGCGTCTCGCGATGGCCGCGCGCAAAGTCGGCTCGGGCCAGTCGCCCGAGCCGCTGCCCGAGCGCGGCATGGGCGTGGCCGCCGAAACCAACCGCAGTTTCAACCAGATGGTGCAGGATCTCGAGCAGCTCGAAGCCGATCGCGCACTAATGCTCGCGGGTATCTCACACGATCTGCGAACGCCACTAGCGCGGCTGCGGCTCGAAACCGAAATGAGTCCGTCGGACCAAAGCACGAAAGACGCGATGGTCGACGACATCGAGCAGATGGACATGATCATCGGCCGGTTCCTCGATTACGCACGCCCGGTGCAGCGGGTGCCGGAGCCTGTCGACCTGTCCGTGATCGCCGGCGAACTGGCCGCGCGCATGCAAAGCGAGGACAGCATGCGCCTGATCACGCGGCTGGCGCCGTCGGCGGTGATCGAGGCCGACGAGACCGATATGCGGCGCGTGGTCGGCAATCTGCTGGAGAACGCGCGCAAATACGGCCTGAGCGACGGCGACGGCATCCCGCACGTGATTCTGGAGACCCGCGTGTCGCACTCCCGCGTCGAACTGTCGGTGGTCGATGAGGGCCCGGGCATTCCGGAGGATCAGTTGGCGCTCGTCACGCGCCCTTTCTATCGCGTGAATTCGGCGCGCACGCAGGCCAACGGCACGGGCCTGGGCATGGCGATTGTTCAGCGGCTGGTCGGCCGCTACCGCGGGGCGCTGCGCTTGCGTAATCGCACGCCAGGGCCGGGACTCGAAGTCACGATCGAGTTTCCGCTGGCAAGGGGCGCCTGACCACGACAGCCGTTTGTGACCCTTGCAACCATTGCGCCCCCGCGCCTTGTTGAATAATAAACTCTCCACCTCGTTAGAAAAAAACTATTGATAAGACAAATTCATAGAACTATAGTGGAGCGGTAACGCGTTCGTTACCACTGGCTGGTGGCCTCAACATGCTGTTTTTCCAGCACACGAAGGAGAACTTGCATGAAAACCGTTGGCGATAAAGTCGACGCGTTCACCGTCACTGCTGCGAAGCCGGGCTTCAACAACCACGAAGAAAACGGCACATCGGCGTTCGAAGAGATCACGGAGCAGTCGTTTCCGGGCAAGTGGAAGATCATTTACTTCTACCCGAAGGACTTCTCGCTGGTGTGCCCGACCGAAATCGTCGAGTTCGGCAAGCTTGTGAAGGACTTCGAAGAACGCGACGCGGTGCTCTTGGGCGGCAGTGTCGACAACGAATTCGTGAAGCTGGCATGGCGCCGCGAGCACAAGGACCTGAGCAAGCTGAACCACTATTCGTTCGGTGACGTCAAGGGCGAGCTGATCGACCAGCTCGGCGTGCGCGACAAGGAAGCGGGCGTCGCGCTGCGCGCCACCTTCATCGTCGATCCGGACAATACGATCCAGCACGTGTCGGTGAACAACCTGAACGTGGGCCGCAATCCGGAAGAGGTGCTGCGCATTCTGGACGGCTTGCAAACGGACGAACTGTGTCCTTCCAACCGCGCCGTCGGCGGCGCAACGCTGTAAGCCGTGCCGTCAGAAGCCCGCCTCGCTTGAAAAAGCCGCGGGCTTTTTTATCGACAACCCGATAGAAGATGCCAATGAAATTCTTGTCTTCGATCAAGGCGCGCGTGCCCGACTATGCGAAGGACATCCGGCTGAATCTCGATGGGACCATTGCACACTCATCCCTCGAAGGAAACGAAGCGGTTGGCGTCGCGCTCGCAGCGGCGTTCGCCGCGAAAAGCACGGTGATCGTCGACGCGATTCGCAATGCCAGCGTGTTGTCTGCGGAAGAGACGAATGGCGCGCTGACCGCCGCCGCGCGGATGGGGATGAACAACGTCTGGTATCCGTACGTCGAGATGACGGACAGCGCGGACCTCAAATCGCAACCGGCGCAGTTACGGATGAACGCTTAGCGTCGGATGGCGGCGTGGACAAGCGGCGCTTCGAGATGTATGCGCTGCTGGCTTCGATCATCGGCAAATGCCATTTCTGTGTGAAGTCGCACTTCGATACGCTGGTCGCCGAAGGCATGAGTTCCACGCAATTGCGCGACGTGGGCCGCATCGCGGCCGTGATCAACGCGGCCGCGCAGTGTATCGCCGCCGAGGATCAATAGCGGTTTTGCCGCGCGCGGCGCGCAACTTCTCTTTCTGCGTTGGACGCCGTGATTGGTGGCCTTCGGTCGTCACCCTCGGGCGAACCGAAGGCCACCCGCACAACCCGATCAATTCCTGATCAGCAGCACCACGGCCTGCGCTTCAATCCCCTCGCTCCGGCCGAGATAGCCGAGCTTCTCGTTGGTCTTGGCCTTGACATTGACCCGCTCGATCGGCAAGTCGAGATCGCCGGCGATATGCGCCCGCATCCCTTCGATATGCGGCGCGAGCTTGGGCGCCTGCGCGACTACGCTGCTATCCACGTTGGCGATCGCAAAGCCCGCCGCCTTCACACGCGCAACACACTCGCGCAGCAGCACCCGGCTGTCCGCGCCGGCGAACTTCGCATCGGTGTCGGAGAAGTGCCGGCCGATATCGCCCAGCGCCGCCGCGCCGAACAGCGCGTCGGTAATCGCGTGCAGCAGCACGTCCGCGTCCGAATGGCCGAGCAGCCCGCGCTCATAAGGAATCGTCACGCCGCCGATGATCAACGGACGCCCCGGCACCAGCGCATGCACGTCGTACCCTTGCCCCACTCTCAAATCCATATGCGTCAAGTCCTCAAGTCCGCTTACAAAAATTGGAATCCATCACGAAGCCGCAGGCCGGCTCAGAATCGCCTCGGCCAGATCGAAATCTTCCGGATACGTCACCTTGAAGTTGCGCAAGCTGCCTTGCACCAGCTTCGGCGCATGCCCCAACCATTCGATTGCGCTCGCTTCGTCGGTGAGATCGTGACCGTCGGCCTGCGCGCGCAGGATCGCTTCGCGCAACATGCCGATGCGGAACATCTGCGGCGTCTGCGCCTGCCACAAGCCGTCGCGCGCCTCGGTGCGGGCGATGCGGCCATCCGCGGATGTAGCGTCGATCCGCTTCAACGTATCCGCGACCGGCAACGCCATGATGCCGCCCACCGGGTCGTCCTTCAGCGCGGCGACCAGCGTGCGGATCAGCGCGGGCGTAATGCCCGGGCGTGCCGCATCGTGCACCAGCACCCAGTCGCCGTCGCGCGCGCCGAACTCGGCGAGCGCATGCAGGCCGTTGAGCACCGACGCCTGGCGCGACGCGCCGCCCGAGCGGCGCACCGCGAACCGCAGCCCGCCGAAGCGGCGCGCGTCGAAGTGCTGGTCGTCGGGGGCGATCACGACCAGGGTCTGCGCAAACTCGCTGCACGCGTCGAACGCGGCCAGCGAGTAATGCAACATGTCGCGACCGGCGACAGTGCGATATTGTTTGGGCATCGCGGCGCCGGAACGGCTGCCGGTGCCTGCGCACGGAATCAGGGCAAATAGACGGGAAGTCACGAGTGCGGATGCCGCGAAGTCAAAGTAAAGGACGGATTTTATAATAGGTCCTTCGCATCCACGCCCCGACGCGCGTAAACTTGCCGATCACGTGTGAGCCCGAGGCCGCTTTCTCTCTTCTATGCCAGACATCGCCGCATCATCGCAGTACTCCCCGCCCGTCGCGCTCGTCAAGGCCGGCCAGCGCTTCGCCTTCGACGGCACGCATGGGTCGTCCGACGCGCTGCTGATCGCCCGCTACCATCTGGCCTATCGCGACAAAGTGCCGTTGCTGGCGGTCGTGTGCGAAAGCGCCGTCGATGCACAGCGTCTGTCGCAGGAAATCGGCTTCTTTGCGCCCGAAGCAAGGGTGCGCCTGCTGCCCGATTGGGAGACGCTCCCTTACGATACCTTTTCGCCACATCAGGATCTGGTCTCCGAGCGCCTCGCCACGCTACACGATCTCGGCGAAGGCCGCTGCGACATCCTGCTGGTGCCCGCCACCACGGCGCTCTACCGGATGCCGCCGGCGTCGTTCCTCGCGGCCTACACGTTCTCGTTCTCGCAAGGCGAGCGCCTCGACGAAGCGCGCCTGAAGGCGCAGCTGACGCTGGCCGGCTACGAGCACGTGAGCCAGGTGGTGCGTCCCGGCGAATACTGCGTGCGCGGCTCGCTGCTCGACCTCTATCCGATGGGCTCGCCGCTGCCTTACCGGATCGATCTGTTCGACGACCAGGTCGATTCGATCCGCGCATTCGATCCGGACACGCAGCGCAGTCTCTACCCGGTGAAAGACGTGCGCCTGTTGCCAGGCCGCGAATTCCCGTTCGACGAAGCCGCGCGCACCGCGTTTCGCAGCCGCTGGCGCGAAACCTTCGAAGGCGATCCGAGCCGCGCGTCGGTCTACAAGGACATCGGCAACGGCGTGCCGTCGGCGGGCATCGAATACTATCTGCCGCTCTTCTTCGAGGAGACGGCGACGCTGTTCCACTATTTGCCCGAAGGCGCGCAACTGGCGCTGGTCGGCGATCTCGAGGCCGCGATCCGGCGTTTCAGCGCCGACACGAAACAGCGGTACAACTTCCTCTCACACGATCGCGACCGGCCGATCCTGGAGCCGGAGCGGCTGTTCCTGACCGACCAGGACTTCTTCACGTTCGCCAAGCCGTTCGCGCGGCTCGCGCTGCCTGCCAACGCGGGCGGCGGCTGGTCGACGCCGCTGCCCGATCTCGCGATCGACCGTCACGCGGACGACCCCGTGCTGGCCTTGCGCGCGTATCTGAACACCACGCCGAACCGCGTGCTGTTCGCCACCGAATCGGCGGGCCGGCGCGAAACGCTGCTGCAGCTGCTGGCCGACAATCATCTGAAGCCCGCTTCGAGCGACAGCTTCCAGGACTGGCTGCTCGGCGACGCGCGCTTCTCGCTGGGGGTCGCGCCGCTCGCCAACGGGTTCGCCGTGCCGGCCGACGGCATCGCGATCATCACCGAAACGGAGCTGTACGGACCGCTCGCGCGCCGCGCGGGGCGCCGCCGCCAGGAACAGGCGAGCAACGTCGACTCGATGGTGCGCGACCTGTCCGAGCTGAAGCTCGGCGATCCGGTCGTGCATTCGCAGCACGGCATCGGCCGCTACATGGGTCTCGTCACGATGGACCTGGGCGAAGGCGAGACCGAGTTCCTGCACCTCGAATACGCGGGCGACAGCAAGCTCTACGTGCCGGTCGCGCAATTGCACGTGATCTCGCGCTACAGCGGCGCCGATCCGGAAAGCGCGCCGCTGCACGCGCTCGGCTCGGGCCAGTGGGAAAAGGCCAAGCGCCGTGCCGCCCAGCAGATTCGCGATACGGCCGCCGAGTTGCTCAATCTCTACGCCCGCCGCGCCGCGCGCGCCGGCCATGCGTTCGCGCTCGAACCGAAAGACTACGTGAAGTTCGCCGAGAGCTTCGGCTTCGAGGAAACGCCCGACCAGGCCGCCGCGATCGCGGCCGTGATCGGCGACATGACGAGCGGCAAGCCGATGGACCGGCTCGTGTGCGGCGACGTCGGCTTCGGCAAGACCGAGGTCGCGTTGCGCGCGGCGTTCATCGCGGTGATGGGCGGCAAGCAGGTGGCGCTGCTCTCGCCCACCACGCTGCTCGCCGAACAGCACACGCAGACCTTCACCGACCGCTTCTCCGACTGGCCGGTGCGCATCGCCGAACTGTCGCGCTTCAAGTCGACCAAAGAGGTCAACGCGGCGATCCAGCAGATCAACGAAGGCACGGTCGACATCGTGATCGGCACGCACAAGCTGCTGTCGTCGGATGTGCAGTTCAAGCGCCTCGGGCTCGTGATCATCGACGAGGAACATCGCTTCGGCGTGCGTCAGAAAGAGGCGCTGAAGGCCTTGCGCGCCGAAGTGGACGTGCTCACGCTGACCGCCACGCCGATCCCGCGTACGCTCGGCATGGCGCTCGAAGGGCTGCGCGATTTCTCGGTGATCGCCACCGCGCCGCAAAAGCGCCTCGCGATCAAGACCTTCGTGCGCCGCGAGGAAGACAGCGTGATTCGCGAGGCGATGCTGCGCGAGCTCAAGCGCGGCGGCCAGGTCTACTTCCTGCACAACGAAGTCGAGACCATCGAGAATCGCCGGCAGATGCTCGAAGGGCTCGTGCCCGAAGCGCGTATCGCGGTCGCGCACGGACAGATGCATGAACGCGAACTCGAACGTGTGATGCGCGACTTCGTGGCACAGCGCGCGAACGTGCTGCTTTGCACGACCATCATCGAAACCGGCATCGACGTACCGAGCGCCAACACGATCCTGATTCATCGCTCCGACAAGTTCGGCCTCGCGCAATTGCATCAGTTGCGTGGCCGGGTCGGCCGCTCGCATCACCAGGCGTATTCGTATCTGCTGGTGCACGATCCGCAAGGGCTCACCAAGCAGGCACAACGCCGGCTCGAAGCGATCCAGCAGATGGAGGAACTCGGCTCGGGCTTCTATCTGGCAATGCACGACCTCGAGATTCGCGGCACCGGCGAAGTGCTCGGCGACAAGCAGTCGGGCGAGATCCAGGAGATCGGTTTCCAGCTCTACACGGATATGCTGAACGACGCGGTGACGGCGCTCAAGGAAGGCAAGGAGCCCGACCTCACCGCGCCGCTCGCCGCGACCACGGAAATCAATCTGCACGCGCCGGCGATTCTGCCCGCCGACTATTGCGGCGACGTGCAGGAACGTCTGTCGCTTTACAAACGGCTCGCCAACTGCGAACACAACGACTCGATCGACGGCATTCAGGAGGAGCTGATCGACCGCTTCGGCAAATTGCCGCCGCAAGCGCATGCGCTGGTGGAAACGCATCGTCTGCGGCTCGCCGCGAAGCCGTTGGGCATTTCGAAGATCGATGCGGGTGAAGCGGTAATCGGCTTGCAGTTCATCCCCAATCCGCCGATTGACGCAATGCGGATCATCGAGATGGTGCAGAAGCACAAGCACATCAAGCTCGCGGGTCAGGACAAGCTGCGTATCGAAACGCGCAGCCCCGATCTCGCGGTGCGTGTCGCGACGGTCAAGGAGACCTTGCGCGCGCTCGGAACGCCGAGCCGCGGCACCGCGCCTGCTGCCGCAGCGCGCTGAGTCCGTCTGTCACGCGCGTTGGCGTTGCGTTAGAAAACCGGGGTACGTCCTGCGTTTTTCCGTTCATGCTGCGGTGCGCCAATGCGCCGCCGCAGCATACGAGCGCATTTTTTTTGGGTATGATCGAAAGACTTAAATGCCGGAGTCCTGGTCATGTCTCACGTCGCTGAATCAGCGAAGTCCTCGTCACAATCGTCCGCCTCCGCTTCGGTTGCCTCTCCCGTCTCGCTGCCCTGGGTCACCCGCCTCGTGTCGATGGACACGGTCAGCCGCAATCCGAATCTCGGCCTGATCGAAACCGTGCGCGACGAACTGCGCGCGGTCGGTGTCGAAGCCACGCTCACACACGACACCCGCGGCAAATGGGCGAACCTGTTCGCCACCATCCCCGCACACGATGGCGAGACCAATGGCGGCGTGGTGCTGTCGGGTCATACGGACGTCGTGCCGGTGGACGGCCAGCAATGGGACAGCGATCCGTTCAAACCGGAAATTCGCGGCGACAAGCTGTATGGCCGCGGCACCTGCGACATGAAAGGCTTCATCGGCGCGGCGCTGGCACTCGTGCCGGAGATGCAGCGCACGAAGCTGGCCAAGCCGATTCACCTCGCGTTGTCGTTCGACGAGGAAGTGGGCTGCGCGGGCGCCCCGCTTCTGATTGCCGACCTGATGAAGCGTGGCGTGAAACCGGACGGCTGCATCGTCGGCGAGCCGACCAGCATGCGCCCGATCGTCGCGCATAAGGGCATCAACGCGTATCAGTGCTGCGTGCGCGGCCAGGCCGCGCATTCGTCGCTGACGCCGCAGGGCTTGAACGCGATCGAATACGCGGCGCGTCTGATCTGCTACATCCGCGACATGGCCGATCAGTTCCGCGAGCAAGGCCCGTTCGACGAACTGTACGACGTGCCCTTCACCACCGCGCAAACCAGCACGATCAGCGGCGGCAATGCGCTCAACACGGTGCCGGCCGAATGCAGGTTCCAGTTCGAATTCCGCAATCTGCCCACACTCGATCCCGAATCGATCTTCGCGCGCATCGATCAATACGCGCGTGAAACGCTGTTGCCGAAGATGCTGCGCGAACATCCGTCGGCGGCCATCGAGATCACGAAGATCGCCGCGGCGCCCGGACTCGATTCGTCTGAACAAGCCGCGATCACGCAGCTCGTGCGCGCGCTGACCGCCGACCAGGACAAACGCAAGGTCGCGTACGGCACCGAAGCCGGGCTCTTCTCGCTGGCGGGCATTCCGAGCATCGTGTGCGGCCCCGGCGACATCCAGCAGGCGCACAAGGCCAACGAGTTCGTCGCGCTGGATCAGCTGGTGGCGTGCGAGCGCTTCCTGCATAAATTCATTTACAGCATGTCGGTGGAAGCTCACGCACACTGAAACTGAGCGCTGCAAAACAGGTCTTACGCATATCGAGGACAACAGGCTGCCGCCATGTCTACCGCCACCCCGCAGCACACCGACCACACGATCGACGGCGAGCCGATCCCCACGCTCGACGACATCGCCACGCAACACTTTGCGTTGACACCGTGGGTCATGCGAACGCCGGTGTTCGACCGGCTCGACTTTTCATCGCTGCAAAGCACGGTGGTGAATTTCAAGTTCGAATTGTTGCAGGCGGGTGGCAGCTTCAAGGCACGTGGCGCGTTCACGAACCTGCTCGCGCTCGACGAAACACAGCGCAGCGCCGGTGTCACCTGCGTGTCGGGCGGCAATCATGCGGTGGCGCTCGCCTATGCGGCCAAGCGGCTTGGCATCAGCGCGAAGGTCGTCCTGTTCCGCTCGGCGAATCCAGCGCGCATCGCGTTGTGCCGGCAATATCACGCCGACATCGTGTTCGCCGAAGACATTGCCGAAGCGTTCGAACTGGTGCGCCGTATCGAGGCCGAAGAAGGCCGCTATTTCGTGCATCCGTTCAACGGCTATCGCACGGTGCTGGGCTCGGCCACGCTCGGCTACGAGTGGGCCACGCAAACGCCGGACCTCGAAGCGGTCATCGTGCCGGTCGGCGGCGGCGGTCTCGCCGCCGGTGTCTCCACGGCAATGCGGCTCGCCAATCCGATGGTCCACGTGTACGGCGTCGAGCCCGAGGGCGCGGATGTGATGAGCAAGAGCTTCGCGGCCAATCACACGGTGAAGATGGGCAAGATGCACAGCATCGCGGACTCGCTGATGTCGCCGCATACCGAGGAATACAGCTACGAGTTATGCCGCCGCCATATCGACCAGCTCGTGACAGTCTCCGACGATCAGCTGCGCGCGGCCATGCTGATCCTGTTCGCACAACTGAAACTTGCCGTGGAGCCGGCCTGCGCCGCCGCCACCGCAGCGCTGCTCGGACCGCTGCGCGAGCAGTTGCAGGGCAAGCGCGTCGGCGTGCTGTTGTGCGGCACCAATACCGATCCAGTCAGTTTTGCTGCGCATCTGGAACGGGCGCGTCATAGCCAGTCACAGTTTCCTCAATAGACGCATTCAGCGATTCCCAGGCCGAAACACTAGCCTATCCATTTCAGGTTGGTATCATTCGAACATCGACATCTGGGAGGATCTCTATGAGCATGATCAAGGAATTCAAGGAATTTGCCCTCAAGGGCAACGTGATGGATCTCGCGGTCGGTGTGATTATCGGCGGCGCCTTTTCCACCATCGTCAATTCAATTGTTAAAGACCTGATCATGCCGGTCGTCGGGCTTGTCACCGGCGGCCTCGATTTCTCCAACAAGTTTGTCCGCCTCGGCGAGATTCCGGCCACCTACCACGGCAACCCTACGTCGTATAAAGACTTGCAGACGGCCGGCGTTGCAGTGTTCGGTTATGGCTCGTTCATCACCGTGCTGATCAACTTCGTGATTCTCGCGTTCATCATTTTTCTGATGGTCAAGTTCATCAACAACCTGCGCAAAACACTTGAACCCGCGCCGGCCGAAGCGGCGCCGCCGCCGACGCCGGAAGACGTGCTGCTGCTGCGTGAAATCCGCGATGCGTTGAAGAACTCACCGCGTTGAAGATAGCGATCCGGCGCATTGGCCGGGTCCAGTAAAAAGGCCTGTTGCGATTGTTGTCGCAACAGGCCTTTCATCTTCTTGAGCGCAAAAATGCGTTCATGCAGCGCACGCGTCACGCATGCTTCTGCGCCTTCAGCCTCACCGCGGCTTCGATCATCATTTCAAGCTGGCCGAAATTGACAGGCTTCGTCAGATGCGAAGTGAAGCCCGCGCTCAGACAGCGGCGCACGTCCTCGTCGGTGCCGAAGCCGGTCAATGCGACCGCCGGCGCGTCCGAGCGCTCGCGAAACGTCTTGACGAAATCGAGGCCCGTGCCGTCGGGCAAGCCGACGTCGCTCACGATCAGATCGAAACGCCGCTGCTGGCTGGCGGCAAGCGCATCGTCGACCCGGCCCACCACCGTCACGTCGTGGCCGAGGCTGCGAATCAGTTGCGCCATCACCTCGGCGGTATCGACGTGATCCTCGATCAGCAGAATGGTCAGCAGTCCGGCCGGATGCGCTTCGTCCGGTGCGGCGACCGGCTGCATGCCGGCCGGTGCGGCCGCGGTCGGCAGCGTGATCGTAAAGGTCGCGCCGCAGTGCGGGCCGGGGCTGTGCGCGCTGACCGTGCCGCCGTGCACGTCGGTCAGCGCCTTGGTGATTGCAAGACCGAGTCCCAGCCCGCCAAACTGCCGCGTCATGTTCTGGCTGCCCTGCTCGAACGCATTGAAGAGTTTGCCGATCTGTTCCGGCTCGATGCCAATGCCGGTATCTTCGACCGATAGCTGCACGTGCATCCGTTCGTCGCGCGTGCGCACATAGATGTGGCCGCCGTCCGGCGTAAACTTCGCGGCATTGCGAATCAGGTTCCACAGCATCTGCTGCAAGCGTGCGCGATCAGCCAGCACGTAGTGGTGCGTCGCGCGCTTGTCGACATGCACATCCTGCTGCTTGACCTGAATCTCGCTGAGAAAGAGTTCGAGCACGCTGTCCAGCACGTCGTGCACGTCGACCGTTTCGAGCGACAGACGCAGCTTGCCGTTCGCCACCCGCGTCAGATCGAGCAGATCATCGATCAGCCGCGCTTCCAGTTCGACGTTGCGGCGGATCATGCGCACGCTGCTGCGCGCCTGATCCGGCAGATCAGGGATCATCTCCAGCACGCGGGCGCCTGCCAATACCGGCGTGAGCGGCGTACGCAATTCGTGCGACAGCATCGCGAGAAAACGGTCTTTCGCGCGGTTCGCCTCTTCGGCGGTCTGGCGCGCCGCCTGCTCCGACGCCAGCAGCCGCTCGCGTTCCTCGATCGCCTCGCGCTGCGCATGCACGTCCGTGCACGTGCCGAACCACTTGGTGACGTTGCGTTCGGCGTCGCGCATCGCGACCGCGCGTGCGTCGAACCAGCGGTATTCGCCGTCGTGGCGGCGAATCCGCATCTCGTGCCGGTAGTCGCCGGCCTGGCTCGCGACCGCCTTGAGCCAGTTGCGGCGGACTCCTTCACGATCGTCCGGATGCACGGCGTCGAGCCACGCGAGACCGTGAGAACTATTGCATGCGAGCCCGGTGTAGTCGTACCACTGCTTCGACAGAAAATCGCAGTCGCCCGCCGCGTCGTACGTCAGCACGAGGTGCGGCAACGCTTCCGACAACGTGCGGTAGTGCTCTTCGCGATCGCGCAGCAGCAAGGCTTCGTCCGACGCCTTTTGCAACCGCACCTGCGACAGCACGCGCTCGACGGCTTCGGGCAGGTAATCGAGGTAATCGCCGGACTTCGGCACCACGTCGGACACGCCCGCGCGCAGCGCTTCGATCACGCGCGATTCGTCGGTGAAGCCGGTCACGAGGATCGCGGGAATCCGTACGCCTTGCGCGCGCAGACGGCGGAAGAAGTCGAGCCCGGTCTCCGGTCCGCTGAGTTGATAGTCGAGCACCAGCAGATCGGGATTGCCGCTTGCGAGCCGCTCGCGCGCGACCTCGACGCCGGCGCAGAGCGCGACCCGGCAGCCGGCGCGTTCGAGCGACTTGCGCGCGAGCCGCAGGATGCCTGCGTCGTCATCGACGACCAGCACATACGCGGCATGCGGCGTGGACACTTCTTCGGTCATGCGGAGCATTCTCTGGCTGTGTCGATGGGTCGGTCGGATGATCTATCTTGTCACGAGCGGCTTTCGGACAGCTTCTCGTGAGCCCGCGCTCAAGGCGCCGCGAGCCGATGGCCAGGCGGCAGCTTGACCACCTGCAGGAAGAAGCCGAGCCGGCGCACCGCTTCGATGAACGCATCGTATTCGACCGGCTTGCAGATATAGACGTTGCAACCGAGTTCGTAGCAGCGCGCGATTTCGCGCGGATCATCGGTGGTGGTCAGCACGATCACCGGCACGGCGGCCGTGCTGGGCGACTCCTTCAGACGGCGCAGCACCTCGAAGCCGTCCACGCGCGGCATTTTCAGATCGAGCAGGACGACGAAATTCGTCAGATTCTCGCGCGCGGTGGAAGCATTTGCCATGGCACTCGCAGGGGAGCCGCCAACTGCATCGACATCGGCCGGCTGCGCGCCGAAGAAATAATCGAGCGCCTGCTGGCCGTCGCGAAAGCGCAGAAACTGATTCGAAATGCCCGCGCGGCGCAGATTACGTTCGACTAGCGTGGCGTGGCCGTCGTCATCTTCGATCAGCACGATGCTGACCGTTTCCCCGTGACTCATATGTTCTCCGTGCTAACGATTCGTGATGCGCGCCGCTCGGCGTGTCCGCACCGTTGCCGCGACCGCGCGCGCCGCTTCAGTTGCGCAGCGGCTGCTCGGGCAGCACCACGAAAAAGGTCGACCCCGCGCCTTCGGCCGACTCGACCCACACCCGGCCGCCATGTCGCTCCACCGTGCGCCGCACCACCGCGAGACCGATGCCGTCGCCATTCGAGACATCGCCATGCAGGCGCTGAAACGCGCGGAATACCTTCGACATATACGCGGCCGGAATCCCCAGCCCGTTGTCGCGCACGTAATACGTGCGCATGCGCACCGCGCGCGGATCGCTTTCGTCGACCGGCTCGGACTCCAGCGCGCCGATCTCGATACGCCCGTGACGCGCCGGATCGAGGAAATTCAGCGCATTGCCGATCAGGTTGCTGAAGATCTGCTCGACCGCGGCCGGATCGCCCCAGACGGGCGGCAATTCGCGCACGCGGACCACCGCCGCGCGCTGGCTGATCACGCCCTGCAGCGCCTCGACCACGCGGCCCACCACGCGCCCGACGCTGACCCGCTGCCATTGATACTCGAGCCGGCCCGCGCGTGAAATCCGCAACAGCGCGTCGATGATTGCCGCGGCCCGCGTGACCGAGGTGCGCAGATAACGCAGCGACTCGCGCACGTCGCCATCGAGAATATGCACCATCCGCCGATGTTGCGTTTGCGGCAAGCCGGCCTGCCTGACGATACTGTCCAGCTCGTCGCACGACACCTGCAATTCCTTTGAGAAACCCTGCAGATTCACCAGCGGCGAGCGCAGATCGTGCGACACGCTGTAGATGAA
This sequence comes from Paraburkholderia panacisoli, assembly GCF_008369935.1. Taxonomy (GTDB): domain Bacteria; phylum Pseudomonadota; class Gammaproteobacteria; order Burkholderiales; family Burkholderiaceae; genus Paraburkholderia; species Paraburkholderia panacisoli. Next base: position 32,650 of record NZ_VTUZ01000022.1, read on the forward strand.
CATTTCGTTGTCTTGCGTTTCCTGACGCAGTTCCTCGTTGACACTTGCGAGTTCATAGGCGCGCGCTTCGAGCCGCGTCTTCAGCGTGGCCTGCTCCTTGTCCGCCTCGCGCAGACGCGTGCCGGTCTGATGCAGCACGGCGTCGAGCGCGGCGATCTCGTCATGGCCCGACAGCGGCGGCGCGAGCGGCCGGTCGCTGCCGAGCCGCTGCGCGTTGCCGGTCAACACTTCCAGCCGCCTGCCGATGTTGCGCGCGAACACCACCGCGGTGCCCGCCCAGATCAGCATCGAGCCGAGCACGGCGGCGACCAGCGCGTATTGCTCGCGTTCGCGCCGCCTTTCGAGCGCGGCCGAGCGGTCAGTGTCGAGCCGCGCAGCCTCGTTGGCGAACGCGGCCAGCTCCTCGCGAAACAGCGCGACCTGCTCGGGCAACGCGCCGGTCTCCAGCGCGACATACGAAGCCAGGCTGCGTCCTTCGTGCATGGCCTGCGAAATCTCGACGGCGTGCGCGCGATAGGCGTCGATCGCCTGCCGCATGTTGCGCACGCGCTCGACCTGCCGTGGCGTTTGCGCGACCAGCGCGTCGAGCTTGGCGAGCCGGTCGCCGAGATCGACCCACACCGCATGGCGATCGATCAGCGACGCATCGCCGGTCACCATCGCCGTGCGCACTCGCGCGGCCTGGCGCAACAGCGGATCGACGATAGCCGACGATTGAAAAAGGATCTGCTTGCTGTTGTCGACCCACTGCGCGGCCTGCGCTGTCTGTTCCTGGGTATCGAAGACGACGCCAAGAAGCGCCAGTTCCACCACGCTCGGCACTGCAATCAGCAGCAGACCCTTGGTGAATAGTTTCATGTTCACCCAAAGGGTCGAGGGATCATCCAAGCCGAAGCGGCTCGCGAGCAGCCGTTGCGCACCGCGCTGCCGGACCTCTGCTGCAGCGGCCAGACAAGCGGCGCAGCGCGGCCGGACGGGCCATTATCGACGCGAACGGGAGATATTTCAACGACACTGCAAGATGCGTTCGACCACACAAAAATGACTTTTTTATTGGTATCGGATGTTTTTTCGACGGCTCGTGCGTCTATGATGGAGACAGATGTGCTGGGATGCGAAAGCGCGCGGCGAGGCGATTCGGCATGATTCGTGCGGGAAGCGGTGGAGGCGGCGCAGTCGTCGAATCACCGTGAATCCGGCCTTGTCGTATGCTATAAAAGATCGACGTGCGGCGCGCGAAGCCGGGAGTTGTCGCATGAGGACGCTGCGTTTCTTGCAATTCTTTTTCAGGCGAATTTTTATGTCCTTCCCGAAAAAGCGTAGACGCGCGAAGGTGGACGGCGATGAGTCGTTCCTCGCGGTACTGCGGCATTTCAAGCCGTTCGGTCAGCTCGACACCAAGATTGCGCGCGCTCGCGCGCAAGACGAGCCGGTTCTTTATGCCCATGTGTTGCCAGGGCTCGATGTGCTCCTGTGCAGCGTGCGTGGCGCGCAACCGCCTTATCCGGCCGCAGCGGAGTTGCGGCGGCGCTGCATCGAATCGATCACCAATGCGTTGGAGCAGCCGCTCGACGGGCTCGAGAACGGCGGTTACTGGTACGAGGCGGACGGCTTCGGTTTCCTCGTATTTGCCAGCCGGGCGCGCGGCAGGATCCTCACCGAATTCGGCGCCACGCGCGTGGGCGCCCGTCGCGGGGTGCGCCGGCAGGATGCGGCCGGTGATGCTACGCCAAGGTCGTTAAGGTAGGCACACGGTCGGCATTCGCTGCCGGCCTTACATCTACCCTTCATCGATCCGGCAGCGCTGCATCTCTTTCCCTTGGTTTGAATTCGTGAACTCGCGCTGGCGCGGCGGGCAGGACATTTGCGTGCACGGCACACATGTCGAGCCGCTGCAGCGCTTGCTTATTCCGCGATGGCCTCGTCGGCAGGACCGCGCGCGGGCGGCACGCTGATCAGCCACAAAAAAATTATCGACAGGCCGCTGCCGAAGCTCCAACTCAGCCAGTCCGCGGGCAATGTGGACAACATCAGCTCCCCTTGTATTCGGCCGCGCTGGCCGGCGACATGACAGCGGGCTTCTTTTTATCAGCTGCGGCAGGCGACGAGGCCGCCCCGTTGGCCGACTTGTTGACCGGCGCGCCTTCGAGCGAAAGCGCCGCCTTGGGCTGCTGCTTGACGCCCGGCGGCGGCGCCGTCGGCGACTGACGAACCTGCGACAGCAACTGCGCGCACGGCAGCGGCTTGTTGTTGCTCGGTGCGAGCAACGGAATCAACGCGGCAAACGGATTGATCAGGCCGAGCCCCACCACCGCGCCGCCGCGCAACGCCAGCGCGGCCGCGTTCACACCCACGTGCGGATCCTTGAACGTGCCCTTCACATACAGCGGCGAGCGCAGCGAAAACACCCGGAAGCCCTTGGTATGCGGATGCACACCCAGGTCCATCGTCTCGTCGCGCAGATTGATGTGGCCGTCGATGTTGATCACCGCGTCGTCGGTATCGAGCGCGAACACGCGTGACTCGAGCACGCCGTCGGTCGCGACGAAATCGGCGGCTGCGCAGTTGATCTTCACGTCGCGATTGCCGAACAGCTTTTCATACACGACGTTCGCCACGTTCAGCCCGGCCGCTTCCATCAGCAGACGGCTCACCGTGCCGTCCGTGATCAGCGCTTTCACTTCGCCGTTGGAGGTGGCCGCCAACGCCGCCGGCGAATTGCCGGTCGCGGTCAGCGCGGCGTCGCCATTGATTTCGCCGAGCGCGTTCTGCATCGTCTTGAAGTTCGGGAACAGCTGCTTGAGCTTCACATGCCGCGCCGACGTCGCGAAGCGGCCCTTCAACGGCACCCCGCTGCCGTCCAGATGAATGTCCGACGCGAGCGAGCCGCCGGCGACGCCGAATTTCAGCGGCTCCAGCGACAGCACGCCGTTGGTCATCACGACGTGCGTGTACAGGTCCGTGATCGGCAGGTCCGTGGTCTTGACGATGCGTCGGCCGGTGAACTTCACGTCGGCGTCGATCGCCTTCCAGCGGTCGGTGCGGAACTCCTCGACCGGCAGCACGCGGTCGCCCGGCTGCCGGGTCGCGTCGCCGCGCTTGGCCTTGCTCGCATTCGAGTCCGCACCGATCACTGGCGCCAGATCGGAGAATTGCAGCAGGTGCGACACCAGTTCGCCCTGCAGCAGCGGACGGGGCTCGCGAGCCGTGTAGATGAGCGACCCGTTCAGATCGCTGCCGCCCACCCGACCCGTAAAATTTTCATACTTGAAAACGTTGCCGCTCGACTTGAACTGGCCGATCAGCCGCCCTTCGGTTGCATAAGGCGGCGTGTCCGGCAAGGTCACGCCGGTCAGCGAATAGAGGCGCGCCATACTGTTGCCTTGCAGCCAGAGCCGCAGGTCGACCGCCGCGAGATGCGCCGGGTCGGTGATCGTGCCCACCAGGCCCACGTGCAGATCACCGGCCTTCACGTCGGCCTGCACCGGGAACGGCCGGTTCGCGTCCTGCAGCGCCAATACGCCGCCGACCTTGCCGCTGCCCGCCACCGGTGTTTTGTCGTAGGTGCCCTTGACCGTCCAGCCGATCGCATACGACGGCGTCTGCTGTTGCGTGCCAGTCGCCGCGCTCGTCCCGCTCGCTTCCGACGCGGCCACGCTGCGGCTCGCTTCGCTTGCCGCACGCGAACCACCGGCCATCGGCGCCCCCGACGCCCCACTGGCCGCCGTCGTACCCGACGCACTGATATCCGTCGACGACGCGCCGGACGCTGCCGCCGCCGACGCGGCGGCCGCCTCGGACGCCGCCTGCGCATTGGCCTGCGCGGTCAGCTTGCTGGCGCCGGCCTTGCCGATTGCCTGCGCCGACTCGCTGCGCGAGACCGCTTCCTGCTGCTTCATCGCTTCGCCGATCGGGATCGGCTGGCCGAGCGTGTCGATGACCATCTGCAGATCGACCTTCTTCTGCTGATCGGACAGCGCGATATTGCCCTTCGCAAACGCGATGTCGTGCAGATCGAGCTTCCATTCCGACGGCCCGCTCGACGACGCCAGCTTGAAGGTCCAGTTGTCGCGCCCGTCGAGCAAACGTTCGAGATCGACGGAGGGATTCACGAGGTTGATCGCGGGGATCACGATGTCGTGCGCGAGCAGCGGCAGCACCTTCACCTCGAAGTCGATTTCGTCGAGCGTGGCGAACTGCGGCTGTTTGCTCCAGTCGGGATTGGCCACCGTGATGTTGGCCGCGGAAAAGCGCGGCCACGGCACCCAGCCGCGCCAGCCGGTCTCGCCGACCGGATGCCGCCAGCCCACTTTCAGATCGCCGTTGATCGCGAAGGGCCGGCCGATAGCCTGCGAGACTTTGTCGTTGACATAAGGCCGGGCGCGATTCCAGTCGAACGTCACGATGAAAATGGCGAGCGCGACGATCAGGACGACGATGGTCGCCAGCAGCCATACGATGATTTTTCCGATCCGCCGTCCGATACTGCTCGACCCTGCCATTGAGAGGCTCCGCGATTGTTCTGGTTGCGCACCGAGCAGCAGATATCGTGCCCGGACCTCGGTGGCGCGCCACCTTTGTGCTTGCCGTTTTATCATGCTGCACAGCCGGACAACAGATCGGCCGCGCGCGCGCCACCATGAATACGCGTTGCCGCGTCGCCGTCACGCCCACCCCAATACGATCCAACTCATGACCGATGTTCCCCTCGTCCTTGCCGACGGCATCGTCCGGCGCGATGCACTGCGCGGCCAGACGCTGTTGCAGTCGACCACCTTCGCACTCCATGCGGGCGACCGCGTCGCGATCACCGGACCGTCTGGCTCGGGCAAGAGCGTATTTCTGCGCTCACTCGCCTTGCTCGATCCGCTCGATGCCGGACGCATACTGTGGCATGGCGCCGCAGTCGAGCGCGCCGCGATTCCACGCTACCGGCGCAACGTCGCGTATATCCGCCAACGGCCCGCGCTGCTCGACGGCAGCGTCGAAGACAACCTGCGCTACCCGTTCGAGCTGCGCTCCTATCGCGACTCGCGCTTCGAGCGCGCGCGCGCGGCGAGCCTTGCCGCCCAGGCGGGCCGCGCCGCCGACTTTCTCGACAAGCGCGCAAGCGAACTGTCCGGCGGCGAGGCGCAGATCACCGCGCTGATCCGCGTGCTGCAACTGGCGCCCGAGGTCTTGCTGCTCGATGAGCCGACCGCGTCGCTCGACCCGGAGTCGTCGCGGGCGATCGAAGGTCTCGTGCATGCATGGTTCGATGCCGACCCCGGCCGCCATGCATCGATGTGGGTGTCCCACGATCCCGCGCAGGCCGCGCGCATGAGCGAGCGTCATCTCACGATGCGCGCCGGCGTGCTCGACGAAGCGGCGCAGGCAGCGTCCGCGCATCAGGAGGCCGGCCAATGACCTTGCAAAACCTGAGTCTGTGGGACGTCGCGATTGCGGCGCTGCTGATCTTCGTGAACGGCGCGGTGTCGGTCGTGCTCAAGCTCGATCTCGAACGCAAGCTCGCGTGGGCCGCGCTGCGCACCGTGGTCCAGTTGCTGGCGATCGGCTACGTGCTCGGCTGGGTGTTCCGCAACGACCGCTGGTTCGTCGTGCTGCCGCTGATGATCGTGATGACGCTGATCGCCGGCTTCGCGGGCGCGCAGCGCGGCAGTCGCACCTATGCCGGACAGCGCGCGGACAGCGTGCTGTCGATCTGGGCCAGTTCGTGGCTGGTCGCGGCCGTCGGGCTCTTCGTCGTGATCCGCATTCATCCGTGGTACGAGCCGCAATATGCGATTCCGATTCTCGGCATGATCCTCGGCAATACGCTGACCGGCGTCTCGCTCGGCATCGAGCGGATGACCGAGGAATTGACCGCGCGGCGCGACCGCGTCGACATGGCGCTCGCGCTCGGCGCGACGCGTTGGGAAGCGGCGCAGGCGCCGGCGCGGCAGGCGGTGCGCGCGGGCATGATGCCGGTGTTGAATCAGATGGCGGTGGTCGGCGTGGTGAGCCTGCCCGGCATGATGACGGGCCAGGTGCTGGCCGGGCAGTCGCCGTTGCAGGCGGTGCGCTATCAGATCGTCATCATGTTTCTGATCGCCGCGGCGTCGGCATTGGGGACCGTGGGCGCGGTGCTGCTGACGTACCGGCGGCTGTTCTCGGCGGAGCACCGGTTTCTGTCCGCGCGACTGGTGGAGCGCGCGGCGAAACTGCGGTGAGCGGCGCGGCCTGACGAGAACCGGCGCCGCACGCTGCATGCGGCGCCTGCGCGTCGACTACCTCGTGGACGTTGCTCGCGTTGCGCCGCTCTCGCGGCGCGTCGCCTCAACGCTTCGCGCTCACCGCCACTTCAGTGCCGTCGTTGAGCGTCAGCGTTTTCGTGCTGCCGTTGACCGGCATCGTAAAGCGCAGAATCTGACTCACGCTCACATCGTTCGGACACTTGATCGTTTTTCCGCCGCTCGTGACGGTCTTCACACCGTGCGGCGTTTGCGCCTGGAAGCTCATCTGCACACTCGCCGTGCCGTCGCTGGACACGACCGGCGCAAAGCGGATCTGCGTCTGGCGAATCATCGCGCCGTTGGCGTCCACCGGCAGCGACGCATAGTTCGGACACGCATCCGTGCCCGCCACCGGGCCGCCCGGCGGCACGGTCTTCCACGTGAAGTCGTCCGATTCGCCGGAGCGGATCGTGCGGGTTTCCTGTGAATTGCCGAACTGCTTCGACGTGACGCGAACCGTATAGCGGATCGGACCGTCGAGCGCGGCCTGGGACGTCACCGTGATCGGCGTGGCTGCGTGCGCCACCGGCGTGAGCATGCCGGGCGCGAGCGCGCAAGCGAGAGAAGCCACAACTGAAACGGCGGAGAGTTTGAAGCTGGAGCTCATACTGTCACCTCGTTGTTGTGCCGCTGCGCGCCCGCTTCAGCGCTACTGCCTGCGCACCGCCTGACTGGAGCCGGTGAATGCGCGGCCAGCCGGGTCGCGGGACACGCAACCGTTTTCGCATGATGCACCGCCAGTCTAACGCCAAGCTTAAGGCTGCGCGTGCCGCGCGCGCTCGGGTGTTAACCCGCTTGCGGGGACGCGTTTTCTGCGTGTGTTTTCTTCTGTGTGTGTTTGTTGTGCGTGAGCGATGGCCGGCGAGACGCCCGACTCTTTGCCCGCGATCCCCGCGGCGCCTGGCATCATGCATCGGGCATCGAACGATGCGTGGCCGGCGCGCCTCGCTGCAACGCCGGCCATCTTCGATCAACACAATGCGCGATTCAGAACCCCGTCGGCACCAGCTTGCCGAGCGCGCCCTTCTTCGAGAAGTTGATGCGCGCGGCGGCAGAATTGCGCGTGGGGATGCGGAGCCGGGTTGAGGTTGTTGGGCTTGAGGATGGCGCGAGCTGGATCGCGCCGCGCAGGCGCCAACGCCAGTGATGGCCCCGGCTCAAACCGGCCGGCGACAGTCGAAGCTTTGCGACTGTCGCTGCCACCGTCCGTCCCTGCATCCGTCAGGGCCTGAGCTACCGCTTTTTACCAGCCCGCTTTTCGTCCGAATTGACGTCGCTGTGCGCATCGTTCTGCGTCATCTGCTGATACTCGTCACCGCCGCGGCGGTCGGTGTCCTTCAGGCCGCGCTCGAGGTCGCGGTGCGCCTGCTTGCCGACATGGCGCGGCTCGTCCTCGTGCTGCGACTCCGGATTCTGGTCGGCTTCATTCGGCAGCGGCGCGCCGGCTTCCTGCAACGAACGCGGCTGCTTTTGCGCATGCGGATCGGCCTGCTTGTCGCCATCCGACGATTGCGGTGCGGTTTTCATGACGTGCTCCTTGTCGTTTGAGTGAGGTCCACCGGCAAGCGCTCATTGCGCTTGGTCCAGACGTTTTTTCATCGCGGCCGTGATGCGCTGACGGGTCTTCGCATAGTCCGCCCACGGATCGCGCTTCAGACTGGCGAGGCGCTCGTGCAGGTTCTCGATGTTCCATTGATCGCCGCCCGTGGTGGACGCGACTTCGTCCCACGCAAGCGGCACCGACACGCCCAGGCCCGGCCGCGCGCGCGCCGAGAACGCGGCCACCGTGCTCGAGCCGCGGTTGTTGCGCAGGTAATCGACGAAGATTTTCTGCTTGCGGTTCTGCGCGCCCATCTTCGCGCTGAAGTACTTGGGCAGGGTCGTCGCCATGTGCCGCGCGACGGCCTGCGAGAAGTCCTTCACCTCGTCCCAGCCCGCCTGCTTCGCGAGCGGCACGACGACGTGCAGTCCCTTGCCGCCGCTCGTCTTGCAGAACGATTCGAGGCCGAGTTCTTCGAGCAGCGAGCGCGTGAGTTGCGCGGCTTCGATCATGCGCTCCCAGCCGAGCGACGCGTCGGGGTCGAGATCGAACACCATGCGATCGGGCTTCTCGATGTTCGACGCGACCGCATTCCATGTGTGAAATTCGACCGTGCCCATCTGCGCGGCGCCGACCAGCGCTTTGAGCGTTTCGACCGTAATCAGCGGCGGATGACCGGGGTCGAGACCCGGATGCTGCGTGACGTTGGGAATCGACAGCTTCTGGCTGTGCTTCTGGAAAAACAGCTCGCCGCCGATGTCCTCGGGTGCGCGCACCAGCGACACCGGCCGGTCCTGCAGATGCGGCAGCATCCAGTCGGCGACCGATTCGTAGTACTGCACAAGATCGATTTTGCGCGTGCCGGTGCTCTTGTCGATCACGCGATCGGGATGAGACACCCGCACGCCGGCGACTTCGGCGGCGGCGGCTGTTTTTGCGGTGGACTTTGCGGCTGTGGTCTTCGCGGTCGCGGTTTTTGCGATTGCGGTCTTGGCGGTCGCGGTCTTGGCGGCCGTGGACTTGGCGATCGCGGTCTTGGCGGCCGTGGACGTGGCGGTCGCGGTCTTCGACGCCGCACGCTTCTTCGGCGCAGCATCGGACCCGGTGTCGGTTTGCTGTTGCACGTCGGCTCCTTGACGGGGTGCTTCCTTGACGATCTGACGCGCCGGCTTGTCGTTGCGCAGACTCACGAACGACGCCTGACGCACAATCCCATCGCTCGTCCATTCGGCGAAGTTGCATTCGGCGACGAGCACGGGTTTCACCCAATGCACCGGCGTGCGGCTGCGCTCGCGCGGTGCGCTGGCGAACGGCATGCGCGAGGTCTCGTGCGCGTCGAGCGCCTTCTTGACCGAGCGCAGCAAGGCGGCGTCGAAACCGGTGCCGACCCGGCCGGCATAGCGCAGCTCGCCTTCGCCATCGTAGGCGCCGAGCAGCAGCGCACCGAATGCCGCACGACTGCCGCTCGGCTCCGAATAGCCGCCGATCACGAACTCCTGGCGCCGCCGACACTTCAGCTTGATCCACGTCTGCGAGCGCCCCGACAGGTAGCCGCTATCGCGCCGCTTGCCGATGATCCCTTCGAGCGACATGTCGCAGGCGCTTTTGAGCAGCTCGTCGGCGCTGAAGTCGAAGTCGTTCGAGAAGCGCAGCACGCGGTCGTCGAAGCCCTCCAGCAGCGCGCGCAGAATCGCGCGGCGCTGTTCGAGCGGCACGCCGCGCAAGTCATAGCCATTCAGAAAGGGCACGTCGAACAGATAGATGACGATGTCCTGCGGGCGGTTCGAGTCGAATGCGTTTTGCAGCGCCTGGAAACTCGGCACGCCGCGTTCGTCGAGCACGATCGCTTCGCCGTCGAGCCATGCGCTATCGAGGGCAAGCTGATCGAATGCTTCGACCTGCTTGCTGAATTTCGCGGTCCAGTCGTTGCCGGCGCGCGTGAACACCTTGACGGCGCCGCCTTTGCCCGACCGGTCGATGCGGGCCAGCACCCGATAGCCGTCGAACTTGATTTCATACAGCCAGTCGTCGCCGGGCGGCGCGGCGTCGACGAGGGTCGCCAGTTGAGGCTTGAACGAGGCGGGCAGACGGGCTTTGACAGCGCCTTCGATCGACGGGGATGCGGCCAGTTCGCGCAGCGACTGCGTGGTGCGTGTGGCGACGATATCCGGGCGCTTCGGGTCGGCCCGGCCTGACGAAGCGCTTGACGCGCCGCGCTTGCTGGCGCCTTTCGCGGCAGTGGTGGATGCGTTCGAAGCGGCGGCGGTTTCAAGGTTCGCTGAGGCTTTGCTTGCGCGCTTGCCTGCAACTTTGCTCGCGGTTTTACCGGTCCCTTTCGCGCGCGCCACACCCCCTGCCTTCGCGCTCCTGCCCGCCGACGCGCCCTCGCCCAGCACGCTTCCCGGCCGCTCTTTCAGCACGTCGTACTCGCTCTCGTCGCGCGCCTCGTCGTCACGCTCCTTGATCAACAGCCATTGCTCCTTGTCGCCGCTGCCGCGCATATGACTGCGCACCAGCGTCCAGCCGCCGCGTAACTTCTCGCCGTGAAGCCTGAACTTGAGCTTGCCGGCCGCATAGGAACGCGCGGCGTCGTCAATGCTGCCGACCGGCTCCCACGTGCCGCGGTCCCACACGATCACAGTGCCCGCCCCGTAATTGCCGGGCGGAATCTCTCCTTCGAACGAACCGTATTCGACCGGGTGGTCTTCGACGTGCACCGCCAGCCGTTTCACCGACGGGTCGAGACTCGGCCCCTTCGGCACCGCCCACGACAGCAGCGCGCCATTCAGTTCGAGCCGGAAGTCGTAATGCAGACGCCGCGCGTCATGCTCCTGAATCACGTACGAAAGCGCGTGGTCCACGGCGCACGGCGCCGCTTTCCGGCCGGCGCGCTTGCGCGCCGCGTGAGCGCCGGAAGGCTCCGGCGTTTCATCGAAGCGGCGCTTGCGGTGGTAGAGATCGAGTCTCTCGTCCATGGCGGTGACATCGTCGCTTGTGGGTGGGCGCGGCGCTTACGCCCGGCTGTCATCAGCTGTGCGCTCAGGCCGCCGCGCGCCGCTTCCGGGCTGCCGGCGCAGCGGCGGTTTTCGCTGCGGCCTTCGTCGCGGCACGAGCGCCGGAAGTGCCGCCGCGGCTGCGCGAGGTGCCCCCCGCGCTTGCCGCGCGCGGCTTCTTGCGAGCCGGTGCAGCAGCTTCGTTATCGGCTTTGGCGTCGCTCTCGTCGTCATCGTCAGCCGCGCGCTTGCGGCCGCTGGCCGGCTGCTTGCCCTTGCCCCGGTCCAGGCTGCGCTTGAGCAGGTCGGACAGGTCGAGAATGTCGGCCGAGTGACGGGACTCGCGCGGCGCTTCGACCTCGGTGATCTCCTCGGTCTTGCCCGCGCGAATCTTGCGATCGACGAGCGCCATAATGTCGTCGCGGAACGTGTCGTGATACTGCGACGGATCCCACTTATCGCTCATGTCGTCGATCAGCTTTTTCGCCATGTCGAGTTCGCGCGCGGATACGCCGGCGGCCTTCATGCCTTCGGGCGGCAGCTTGAATTCGTCGAAGTCGCGCACCTCGGCGGCCCAGCGCAGCGTGTTCAACGCCAGCACCGGCCCAACCGGGATCAACGCCGCCAGATGCTGCTTGTTGTGCAACACCACGCTCGCAACGCCGATCTTGCCCGACGCCTTCATCGCTTCGCGCAGCAACGCATACACCTTGTCGCCCTTGCGGTCGGGCGTCAGGAAATACGGCGTGTCGAGATAGAGGAACGAGATGTCGGGCGCGTCGACGAACGCAAGGATGTCGACCGTTTGCGTCGATTCGGGATTCGCCGCGCGGATCTCGTCGTCCGAGAGCACCACGTACTTGTCCTTCTCGTACTCGAACCCGCGCACGATGTTCTCGCGCGTCACATCCTTGCCGGTGCGCTTGTTGATCTGCTTGTAGCCGATCGGATCGATCGTGCGCTTGTCGAGCAGATTGAAGCCGACTTTCTCCGACTGCGTCGCCGGATACAGTTGCACCGGTACATGGACGAGCCCGAAGCTGATCGCGCCCTTCCAGATCATGTGTGCCATCGTGCGCTCCCATGGGGCTGAGAACTGAAGCGAAGCAGCAAGCGTGCCACGGTTTTCAGGCCTGAGACAACGCGTGGCGCCGTGCGGGCGGCCAACGACCAGGGCTGTAAGTCTTGCGACAGGCCGGCAAAAGCTACGGCGTGCGGCGCTAGCGGCTTGCTATCCGGCTTGCCCGGGCAGCGGCTCCAGTTCGAGCGGCACAGCCGCGAAGCCGCGAAAACGCGCGCGTGGGCCGCGCATCGGCTCGCCATCGAGGCGATAAGCCGGAAAGCGCTGCACGAACCGACCGATCGCGATACGCGCTTCAAGCCGTGCGAGCGACAGCCCCGCGCACTGATGAATGCCGAAGCCGAACGCGAGGTGCCGGTTCGGAGCGCGGCGAATCTCGAAGCGGTCCGGCTCAGGAAGCTGTTCCGGGTCGCGATTGGCCGCGCCGATGCACAGCGTAATTGGCGTGCCGCGCGCGATTGCGACGCCGCCGATCTCAGTGTCGACGGTCGCCATGCGGTTGCCGAGCTGGTTCGAGCTTTCGAAGCGCAAACACTCCTCGACCGTCGACTCGATCAGCGACGGCTCGCGCAGCAGCGCGGCGCGCTGCTCGGGCCAGCCAGCGAGCGTGACGAGGCCGTTGCCGATCAGGTTGGTGGTCGTCTCGTGCCCGGCGTTCAGAATGAAAATGCAGTTTTGCAACAGCTCCGCTTCCGACAACTGCTCGCCGCCTTCCTCGCCCTGGATCAGCCGCGTCAGCACGTCGTGCTGCGGGTCGCCGGGCTGGCGGCGGCGTCGCACGACCAGACCGCGCAGATAGTCGATGAATTCGCTCACCGCGCGATTGCCCCGTTCGAGTTGCGCGTCGGTCAGCGACGGCTCGAGCGCGCCGAGTATCGCAAGCGACCAGTCGCGCAACGGCCCGCGCCCGGCATGCGGCACGTCGAGCAGATTGCCGATGATCTCGACGGGAATCGCCGCCGCGAACTCGCCGATCAGGTCGATGCGGCCACGTTCGGCGGCCACGTCGAGCAGGCCGTCGACGAGGCGCGCCAGACCCGGCTCCATCGCCGAAATGGCACGCGCCGTGAGCGCGCCGGCGATCAGTTTGCGCACCCTCGTGTGGCGCGGCGGATCGTTGAATACCAGGCTGGTCGTGTGATGCGCGTAGAGCGGCGAGTCGCCGTATTTCGGCTTGAATTCGACGGTCTTGTCAGAGCTGAAGGCTTTCGGGTCGCGGTAGACCGCCTGCACGTCGCGATACCGGGTCAGAAACAGCGAGCCGTCGGGCATGCGCTTGATGGGTTCGTGGGCGCGCAGCGCATGGTAGACAGGATACGGATCGGCGTAGAACGCGGGGCTCAGGTGGCGCAGATCGAAGTCGCGTGCAAGCAGGGATGCGTCGCTGGCGGTCGCCTGGGTCATGCGTCGTCTCCGTGGGTGCACGTTGGGTGCGCGCTGGTATGTGCTTGTATGTGCCTCGTGCGCGGCGTTTTTGCTTGTGCGATGCACTTCCCGTCAGACACGCTGTGCGTTGCGCGTGACGCGATCAGAAAACGCAGTGGCTGCGAGGCGCGGTTGGAAGCGCCAGTATGAACCGGGCCTTGCGGGATTGCACGATAGGCTCGCGCCCAACAGTTCGCACCGCGGCCGTGCGCGGCGGCGCATCGCGCAGAACCGATACAATAGCGGCATTTTCCGCGCGCGCCGCGCGCTTCATCTTTCCAGCGTTACTGCGTCGTCCATGAACCTCGTCATTCAAAGCTCCGCGCCCCTTAGCGCCGACCACCACAAAACGCTCGTCGCGCTCGCACGCGGTTCGCGCGCCACCATGATCGACGCGCATGCGCTGCGTATCGCCGACGCGAACCTCGCGCAGCGCGCCGACCTCGAGGTCTATTGCGGCACTCACCAACTGGACTACGCGTTTATCGAGCCCGGCCGGCAGCTGCGTGACTTCGGCCTCGTCGCGATGGACATGGATTCGACGCTGATCACGATCGAGTGTATCGACGAGATTGCCGACTTCTGCGGGTTGAAAGCGGAAGTGGCCGCGATCACCGAAGCGGCGATGCGCGGCGAGATCAAGGACTTCAACGAAAGCCTGACGCGCCGCGTGGCGCTGCTCAAGGGTCTTGACGCAAGCGCGCTCGAACGCGTTTACGAAGAGCGGCTGCAACTCTCGCCGGGCGCGGAACGGATGCTGGCCGGCGCGAAAGAAGCAGGATTGAAAACGCTGCTGGTGTCGGGCGGATTCACGTTCTTTACCGAAAAGCTGAAGGCACGCCTGGGTCTTGATTTTACGCACGCGAACACACTCGAAATCGTGGATGGCAAGCTGACCGGCAACGTGATCGGCGAGATCGTCAACGCGGACGTGAAAGCGCGCACGCTGCGCGAAACATGCGCCACGCTAGGTATTGAATCGACTCGTGCGATTGCAATGGGCGACGGCTCGAACGACCTGAAGATGATGGCCGCAGCGGGACTCTCCGTTGCATTCCGCGCGAAGCCGGTGGTGCGCGAAGCGGCCAGCGTGGCGTTCAACCATGTTGGACTGGACGGCTTGCTGCGGTTGTTCTGATGCCGGCGCGAAGCCCGGATAACGCGTGGGGTGGTGCCCGTGTAGTGTCTGTTTGATGCGTGGGGCCGCTTGAGCGGCGGCCCGGCGCCGGCGACGCGTTATCTCATTAGACCGTCGATCAGGATTACTACAAACAGGAAAATTGCATAGACACTGACGACAATGCCGGACCACTTCAAAACACGCGGGTAAATTTCGTCGGATGCCAGATAAAGGGATAACTTTTTCATCGACGCCTCCTTGAAAAGACCAGACCAGTATAAATGCCGCACTATCTAATAAATCAGGAAAAGTGCACGTGTAGGAATGCAAACAGAGTGGCGGCAATGAGCGTAAGCAAAACGGATAAACTCACTTCGATACGCGAGAACGCATAGACGATGACTGGCGGGTTTCCCTCGCGAACGACTTTGCCAATCCGATCGCGATAGGCGTTCACCGATCCCAACATCACGAGGACCGAACAGACGAACCCCATGATGCACAGTCCAACCATGCAAAAGGCGAGAATCGGCACCTCGCGACCGCCCCGCTCCAACGCCGCCACCACTTCATAAGCGGCGCAAGCGCACAGCCCGCTTGCACACCAGAACAGCTGACCGTCTTTCACCGACGCAGCGATCAACGCCTTCGCGACGCGCCACCCGTGCGCCGGTGCGACGAGCGCAAGCGTGAAGATCGGGCCGATAATCGGCATGCCAAGATTCAGCAACATCCAGAAGAAAAGAATCATCGAAGCTCACCTTCGTGCGGCAGCCCTGAGGCGGAATGCGCACCATCGTAGCGTCGAGATCCGGCTTCGGCCATTCAGCCAAATGGTTAGGCTTACCGGCTATCTGGACAAAAAAAACTCACCGGGAAAATATCCCGATGGGCCGACTCATCGTCGTGACAAATGAGGCTCAGAGGTTCAGGCGAGCGCGGCGAGGCTCTGCTCGATATCCGCGCGCAGATCCGCCTCTTCTTCGAGGCCAATGTAAAACCGCACCAGCGTGCCGCGATGCGGCCACTGCCCCGCGGTGCGCATCGACGCCACGTCGTACGGCATGGCGAGGCTGTGCGCGCCTCCCCAACTCCAGCCGAGCGAAAAGAGTTCGAGCGACTCGCAGAACGTGTCGATCTGCGCCGCGCTGTAGCGGCCGTCGAACACGACCGAAAACAGCCCGCCCGCCCCCGTGAAGTCGCGCTTGAAAAACTCGTGGCCCGGACAGTCAGCGAATGCCGGGTGCAACACCGCGGCGATTTCCGGACGGCTCTTCAGCCACGTGGCCAATCCGAGCGCCGCGCGGTCGTGCTGCGCGAAACGCAGTTGCATGGACGGCAGACTGCGCAGAATCAGCGAGCAGTCGTCCGAAGAGACGCCGATCCCCATGCGCATGCGCGCCGCCTTCAGCTTCAGATGCAGTTCGCGCTCGACCGTGATCGTCGCGCCCATCAGCACGTCGCCGCCGCCCGACTGATATTTGGTCAGCGCCTGCACCGAGATGTCGACGCCGTGGTCGAACGGCCGGAACGCAAGCCCCGCGGACCACGTGTTGTCGATCGCCGTGACGACCTTGCGCGCGCGCGCCGCCGCCGTGATGGCGGGCACGTCGGCCACTTCCATCGTCACCGAGCCGGGTGCCTCGATCCAGATGAGGCGCGTGTTCGGCTGGATCAGATCGGCGATGCCCGCGCCGATCATCGGATCGTAGTAGCGCACCGTGATGCCGAAATCGCGCGCCAGCCAGTCGCCATGATCGCGATTCGGCGAGTACGCGTTGTCGGGAATCAGCACGTCGTCGCCTGCCTTGACGAGGCCGAAGTACACGTTCGAAATCGACGACAGCCCCGACGGCTGCAACAACGCATGATTGCCGCCCTCGATGGCGGCAAGGCGCTGTGCCAGCGCGAGCGAGGTCGGCGTAGCGTGCAGGCCATAGCGCCATTGCGCGTCGTTTTTCCAGTCGAGCGCGCGCATGGCGGCGAGATCGGGGAACACGACCGTGGAGGCGCGCGTGACCGGCGTCGAAAACGACTCGAAGCCCGGCGTGATCTGGTCCTCGGCGCGTACGGTGCGGGTTTGCAGAGCGCGTTTGAGTTTGGATTGGGTCATGATGAAGTTCTGTGAAAGCAGACAGGAACTGACAGAGCGAAAAGGAAGCGGCGGTCACGCAGTGATGGCGTGCGCCGCTTGAGAAAGAGTAGACGAGTCAGCGGGACCGAACCAGACGGACGGCGCGCGAGCCGGCCAGCTCGCGCGGCAGCGGTTTCACTCGCCGGTTTGCAGGTTGCTGACGCCGCCCACCGGGTGCGCGCCGGCCGGAGCCGGAGCCGGTGCAGCGGCGTGGCCGCTTGCCGACGTTTGCGGCGCCGGCCCCGCTGCGGGGGCGGCCGGGGTAGCCGGGGTAGCCTGTGCGGCCGCCGGCGCACCGGGCGGCGGCACCACCTGCCCCGCCGCGAGCGGCTTCAGGTCGAACGGCTGCGGATCGGAATCGTCGACGTTCATCCGGTCGCCCGCAACCGAGCCGTCCGTCGCGAACTTGCCGACCCAGTTGCCGGTGATGTGGGTGCCGTCGTTCGACTCCTCCACTTCGAGCGTATCGCCGTCGCGGTCGCCGGCGATCAGGATCACTTCGCCGTTGTCGGTGAACTGGTACTCGCCGTGCACGCCGGACGGATCGTCGGTTTTCGCGCCGAGCCGCAGCACGATCTGACGCTTGCCCAGCATGCCGGCGTAGCGCGGGAATTTCGCGAACTCGGGGCTCGGCTTGAGCGGCAACTGAATCGGCGGGGGCGCCGCCAGTTCCTTGACGGCATCGCTTTCCGCCCAGGCCGGCGCGGGCATCAACGCCGCCGTGCCGGCACACAGCAACGAGGCCGCGCTGATGATTGCCCAACCGCGCCGCGCCGCCGAGTGCTTCAGCGTATCTTTCACCGCGCCCTTCATCGCTTTCGATTCCCGCATCCGTTCCTTCCTTATTGCCTGATACATATCTACTGGCGGCTTACCCGGAGTTTCCCCCGGGTTCCCCCCGAGCGTCAGATCCGCTCGAAGATCGCCGCGATGCCCTGGCCGCCGCCGATGCACATCGTGACCAGTGCGTAGCGCCCGCCGATCCGCTGCAATTCGTACAGCGCCTTGACGGCGATCAGCGCGCCGGTCGCGCCGATCGGGTGGCCGAGCGAAATGCCCGAGCCGTTCGGATTCACCTTCGCCGGATCGAAGCCCAACTCCTTGCTGACCGCGCAGGCCTGCGCGGCGAACGCCTCGTTCGCCTCGATCACGTCGAGGTCGGCCACCGTCAGGCCGGCCCGTTCGAGCGCCTTGCGGGTCGCCGGCACGGGACCGATGCCCATGTACGCCGGATCGACCCCGGCATGCGCGTACGACACCAGCCGCGCCAGCGGCTTCATGCCGCGCTGTTCGGCGACGCTGCGCTCCATCAGCACGAGCGCGGCGGCTGCGTCGTTGATGCCCGACGCATTACCGGCCGTCACCGTGCCGTTTTCCTTCGCGAACACCGGCTTGAGCTTCGAGAAGTCTTCCGCCGTTGCGTTCATGCGCGCGTGTTCGTCGGTGTCGAACACAACTTCGCCTTTCTTCGACGCAAGCGCGATCGGCAGGATCTGTTCCTTGAAGTAGCCGCTCGTGATCGCGTGGGCCGCGCGGCGATGCGATTCGAGCGCAAGCGCGTCCTGCGCTTCGCGCGAGATGTCGTATTTGCGCGCGACGTTTTCGGCGGTCACGCCCATGTGGATCGACTGGAACGGGTCGTTCAGCGCGCCCACCATCATGTCGACGAGGCGCGCGTCGCCCATGCGCTGACCGAAGCGCGCGGCGGGCATCGAGTAAGGCGCGCGGCTCATGTTTTCCGCGCCGCCGCCGATCGCGATGTCGGCGTCACCGAGCAGGATGCTTTGCGCAGCCGACACGATCGCCTGCAGGCCCGAGCCGCACAAGCGGTTCACGGTCAACGCGGGCGTATGCTGCGCGACGCCGCCGTTGATCGCGGCCACGCGCGCCAGGTACATGTCCTTCGGCTCGGTATGCACCACGTTGCCGAACACCACATGACCGACTTCGTCGCCCGACACGCTGGCGCGCGCCAGCGCTTCGCGCACCACGCGCGCGCCGAGATCGGTTGGGGCAAAGTCCTTCAGACTGCCGCCGAATCCGCCGATTGCCGTACGCACACCGCTTACCACCACTACGTCCCGTTGCATCGCTAGCTCCTCTTCCAGTCTCTGAAAATCTGCAGGATGATCTTACCTCGGCGGGTCGCGCGTCGTGGCGCGCGGCGGTCAGCCCGCCAGCAGTTGTTCGACGGTCGCGCGCGAAGGAATCGGCGCCACCGCGCCGTAGCCTTGCGTGGACAGCGCCGCGGCGACGTTCGCGTAACGCGCCGCCGCAAAAGGATCGTCGCCCGCGACAATGCGCGCGATGAATGCGCCGCCGAAGCAGTCGCCCGCGCCGGTCGCATCGACCGCATTGACAACGTGGCCCGGCACGACGCGCCGCTCGTCGGACGTCGCGATGTACGAGCCCTCCTTGCCGAGCTTCAGCGCCACCACGCGCGGGCCGTGCGACAGCAGGAAGTCGACGATCTCGTCACGGCCGGTCAGGCCGGTGAGCTCGGTGACGTCGTCCCAGCTCGGCAGGCAGATGTCGGTCTGGCGGATCGCTTCGAGCATCACTGCGCGAGCCCGCGCGAGCGGCCACAGCTTCAGGCGCAGGTTGGTGTCGAAGCTGACGCGCACGCCGTTGGCGCGGGCATGCGCGATCGCTGCGAGCGCGGCGTCGCAAGCGCTCAGGCTGATCGCGAGGCTGATTCCGGACAGATGGACGACCTTGGCCGCGGCGATCGCCTCGAGCGGCAGATCGCGCGGCGCATAGCGGCTCGCCGCGGAGCCCGCGCGCAGATAGTCGAACGCATGGCCGTTGGGACCATGCGAAACGAAATAGACGCCGGTGGACGCATCCGGATCGATGCGCACGAGCGACGTATCCACCTGCTCGCGTTCCCACAGATCGATCAGCAGGCGCCCGAAATGATCCGCGCCGACCGCCGATACGAAGCCGGTGCGCGCCCCCTGCCGTGCCGCCGCGATGCAGAAGTTCGACGTGTCGCCGCCGAAGCCTTGCAGGTAGTTCGGCTGATCTTTCCCGGACTGGTTGAATTCGATCATCGCCTCGCCGAGCGCGAGGATCGCGGCGGGACGGCCATCCGTGGGGCGGCCTTCAGGCCGGGCTGCCATCTTGATGGTCATCGCTCAGACCTCGCCCCACAGGTCGTGGCCGTCTGCGCCGGTGATCTTCACCGACACGAAATCGCCGACCTTGTAGCGTTTGGACGCCTTGGTGGCCGGCGCGATATACACGACGCCGTCGATCTCCGGCGCATCCGCCGCAGTGCGGCCAATGCCGCCGTCGGCATTGATTTCGTCGACCAGCACCTTCACCGTCTTGCCGACCTTCTTCGCGATCCGTTTGGCCGACACTTCCTCGGCCACTTCCATGAAGCGGGCACGCCGCTCTTCGCGCACTTCATCGGGCAGCGCGCCGTCGAGTTCGTTGGCGCTCGCGCCTTCGACCGGCGAGTACGCAAAGCAGCCGACCCGATCCAGCTGCGCCTCGCGGATGAAATCGAGCAGCGTCTGGAACTGCTCTTCGGTCTCGCCCGGGAACCCGGCGATGAACGTGCTGCGGATCGTCAGATCCGGGCACATCTCGCGCCATGCCTTCACGCGCTCCATCACCTTCTCCGCGTTGGCCGGCCGCTTCATGCGCTTGAGCACTTCGGGATGCGCGTGCTGGAACGGCACGTCGAGGTACGGCAGCACGTGACCCTTGAACGGCCCTTCGGCCATCATCGGAATCACTTCGTCGACGCTCGGATACGGATACACGTAGTGCAAACGCACCCACGCGCCGTATTGCGCGGCGAGTTCGCCGAGAGCCGCGACCAGATCGGTCATGCGCGTCTTGATCGGCTTGCCGTTCCAGAAGCCCGTGCGATATTTGACGTCGACGCCGTAAGCGCTGGTGTCCTGCGAGATCACCAGCAATTCCTTCACGCCGGACTTGAACAGATTTTCCGCTTCGAGCATCACTTCGGCGACCGGACGCGACACGAGGTCGCCGCGCATCGAAGGGATGATGCAGAACGTGCAGCGGTGGTTGCAGCCTTCCGATATCTTCAGGTACGCGTAGTGGCGCGGCGTGAGCTTGATGCCCGCCGCGGGTACCAGATCGATGAACGGATCGTGCGGCTTGGGCAGATGCGAATGCACGTGCTGCATCACTTCGCCCACCGCGTGCGGCCCGGTCACGGCCAACACCTTCGGATGCACCTCTTCGATCAGCCCCGAGCCGCTCGCGCTCTTCTTCGCGCCGAGGCAGCCGGTGACGATCACTTTGCCGTTCTCGTTGAGCGCTTCACCGATCGCGTCGAGGCTTTCCTGCACGGCTTCGTCGATGAAGCCGCAGGTGTTGACGACCACGAGGTCCGCGCCGTCGTACGTGCCGGAGATTTCGTAACCTTCGGCGCGCAACTGGGTGATGATCTGTTCGGAATCGACCAGGGCTTTAGGGCAACCGAGCGAAACGAAGCCGACCTTCGGCGCGGCAATCGGGGCAATCGTGGGGGTGACAGACATGGGGGACCGCTTGAAGACGTTAAACCTTGAATTGTAGCGGTTCGGCACGGCCACCGCTCGTAAGTCTTTGAATTTTAGCCCTCAACCGGCTACGGCCTCGGCCGGATCGAACTGTTCGACGGCGTCGGATCGCTGGCTTCGGATGGATTCGCGGGATGCCAGCGCGGCCTCGATCACCCGCAGAATTTCGTGCGAATCCTGCACCCGGCGGATCGCCGCATGCAGTTCGGCTGCCTGCGGCCAGGTGCGCTGCAGATAGCTCAGCCACTTCTTGACGCGTCCGTGCTCGTGGCTGGACGAGGCGCGCGCCTGCAATTTCCTCAGATAGCCGGCGATCTGGCGCAGCACGCGCTGCAATTCGCCGGCAGAAGGGGTCGGGTCCATCAATCCGCGGATTCGCAATGCGAGGAACGGATCCGACACGGCGCCGCGTCCGATCATCACGTCCGCGCACCCGCTGACGGCCCGGCACCGCTCCCAGTCCGCCACGCTCCAGACTTCGCCGTTTGCGATGACCGGTACGTCCACCGCGTCGTCGATACGCGCGATCCACTCCCAGTGCGCCGGCGGCCGGTAGCCATGATCGCGCGTGCGCGCATGCACGACCAGCGAGGCCGCGCCGCCTTCCGCGAGCGCCACTGCGCAATCGATCGCCCGCGACGTGTCGGATACGCCAAGGCGCATTTTCGCCGTCACGGCGATGCCGGCCGGCACCGCGGCGCGCACCGCGGAAACGATCCGGTGCAGCTGTTCAGGGTCGGCCAGCAGCATGGCTCCGCCGCCGTGCTGATTGACCACCTTGGCGGGACAGCCGAAGTTCAGGTCGACCCCATACGGCGACAACGCCGCCGCATGCCTTGCATTGCGCGCCATCCACTGGGGATCGCTGCCGAGCAACTGGATCACCATGGGCGTGCCGCTGGGAGTGCGGCTTGCGTCGAGAACTTCGGGCGCTTCCCGCTCGTAGACGCGTGCAGGCAGCAGGGAACCCGTCACGCGGACGAATTCGGACACGCACCCGTCGAAGCCGCGCGTGCTGGTCAGCACGTCGCGCAGCACGTAGTCCGCAAGCCCTTCCATCGGGGCGAGAAACAGCCGGCTCATGCGCAAATCCGGTTATGCGATCGGCGGGTCAAGCGTGGCAGACCCAGCCGGCCTTCAAAGCCGAAGGGGACGGCGCGGTGAGGGAGATGATCTGCAGCATAGGGTGGGTCCGGCGTGGAGCGATGACGATAGCGGCGATGGAGAGCGCTGCGACAGGAACGACAGACGTTCAAGGGCCGTGAAAATCCGGCCGTGGCGCAAAGCGCTCTGCGCGCGAAAGTCGCGATTGTACCGCGCTGGCGGCGATGAACCACGCTGAGGTGAGCTGAAGTGAAGCGTGCGCACGTTGCCTGGCGCTGCGGTGCATATCGGCTGCGAGGCTGCCGCGAACCCACGGGTCCGCGCCGCTGCCATGCGCAATCGGAGCCGGTCTGCGTCACCGGGACAACGACAACAACGACGGCGCCCGCGCCGCCGCTCGCACAATTATTGGCGTTACTTCTTCTCCGGCTCCGGATTCGTTTGCGGCACGGCTGGTGCGTTGCCTGCATTAACCGGGCCGCCGGGCGTGAACGGGAACGTGGCGAACATCGACTTCGCCTGGTTCTGCATCTGCTCCTGCATCTGCACGAACATGTTCTTCGACTGCTCGATATAGCTGGTCATCATGCCCTGCATCATCGGGGCCTGCATGTTCATGAACTGCGACCAGACTTCCGGATTCATCGCCTTGCCTTCATACAGATTCTTCGACTGGTCGGCGAGCTTCGCCTGAATGTCGATGAAAGCCTGGATGTTCTTTTCCAGATACGTGCCCATCATGCCCTGCATCGCATGCCCATAGAAACGGATGATCTGCGACAGCATCGACGACGAGAACATCGGCAAGCCGCCGCTCTCCTCTTCGAGAATGATCTGCAACAGGATGGCGCGCGTCAGGTCCTCGTTGCTCTTCGCATCGATGACCTTGAAATCCTCCTGATCGAGCACGAGCTGTTTGACATCCGTCAGCGTGATGTACGTGCTTGTCTCAGTATCGTAGAGCCGACGGTTCGGATATTTCTTGATCAGTCGTTCGGCTGTTTTCTTTGTAGTAGTGGTCATGTAACGCCTTTGAGCGCGAGTTAAGCGCGAAAACGGCGTCGTGCCGGCTGCGCAATCGGGCCATTGCGCAGCCGGCACGCCGCCGAACCATCTGAGCCGAAGCACGCCGCCTTGTGAGCGGCGCGCTGTAGACTCAGCCCATATGCAAGCCGCCGTTCAGCGAAAAATCAGCGCCCGTGGAGAAACCCGATTCTTCCGACGCGAGCCACGCGACGATCGAGCCGATTTCGTCCGGCCGACCCAGGCGGCGCACCGGAATCGTCGCCACGATCTTTTCCATCACGTCCGGACGGATGGCCTTGACCATGTCGGTGCCGATGTAGCCCGGCGACACGGTGTTGACCGTCACGCCCTTGGTCGCCACTTCCTGCGCCAGCGCCATCGTGAAGCCGTGAATGCCGGCCTTCGCGGTCGAGTAGTTGGTCTGGCCGAACTGGCCCTTCTGCCCGTTCACCGACGAAATGTTGATCACGCGGCCCCAGCCACGCTCGACCATGCCATCGATCACCTGCTTGGTGACGTTGAACAGGCTGGTCAGGTTGGTGTCGATCACCGCTGTCCAGTCTTCATGCGTCATCTTGCGGAACACGACGTCGCGCGTGATGCCGGCATTATTCACCAGCACGTCGATCTCGCCCACTTCGGACTTGACCTTCTCGAACGCGGTCTTGGTCGATTCCCAATCGCCGACATTGCCTTCGGAGGCGACGAAATCGAAGCCCAGCGACTTCTGCTCTTCGAGCCACTTTACGCGGCGCGGCGAGTTCGGGCCACAGCCCGCGACCACCTTGAAGCCCTCTTTGTGCAGCCGCTGGCAAATGCTCGTGCCGATGCCACCCATGCCGCCCGTTACGTACGCAATTCGCTGTGTCATAAACCACACTCCGTTATCGTTTTCGAGGCGCCGACCGGCCACCCCGACCGACCACCTCTTGTTCGCCTGATGCTTCCTCGTCGCTGCCGCCGGGCGACCGGCCGGCGAGGCCGCTGCTGACACCGCGCGCCAACTGTGTCGACGCGGCGCGCGGCAACCTGCCCGATGCCGGTTCTCCGATGCCTGGCGGCGCCGGATCAGCGCGGCGTGCTCAAGCGCGCTCGATCGCCAGCGCGACACCCATGCCGCCGCCGATACACAGCGACGCCAAACCCTTCTTCGCATCGCGCTTCTGCATTTCGTGCAGCAGCGTGACGAGAATCCGGCAGCCGGACGCGCCGATCGGATGGCCGATCGCAATCGCGCCGCCGTTCACGTTGATCTTCGACGTGTCCCAGCCCATCTGCTGATTCACGGCGCACGCCTGCGCGGCGAACGCTTCATTGATTTCCATCAGGTCCAGGTCGGCCGGCGTCCAGCCCGCGCGTTCGAGACAGCGGCGCGAAGCCGGCACCGGGCCCATACCCATCACCTTCGGATCCAGACCCGAGGTAGCGTAAGCCTTGATGCGCGCAAGCGGCGTGAGGCCGAGCGCCTCGGCTTTCTTCGCCGACATCACCAGCACCGCCGCCGCGCCGTCGTTCAGACCCGACGCGTTGGCCGCCGTGACCGAGCCTTCCTTCGAGAAGGCCGGCTTCAGGCCCGCCAGCGAATCAGCGGTGACGCCGTGGCGCACGAACTCGTCGGTTGCGAAACGCAGCGGCTCGCCCTTGCGCTGCGGAATCTCGACCGGCACGATTTCGTCGTCGAAACGGCCCGCCTTCTGCGCGGCTTCCGCCTTGTTCTGCGACAGCGCCGCGAACGCGTCCTGCTGCTCGCGCGTGATGCCGTATTCCTTCGCGACGTTTTCCGCCGTCACGCCCATGTGGTACTGGTTGTACACGTCCCACAGGCCGTCGACGATCATCGAGTCGATCAGCTTCGCGTCGCCCATGCGGAAGCCGTCGCGTGAGCCCGGCAGAACGTGCGGCGCGGCGCTCATGTTTTCCTGACCACCGGCCACCACGATGTCCGCATCGCCCGCGATGATCGCGTTGGCCGCGAGCATCACGGACTTCAGACCCGAGCCGCACACCACGTTGATCGTCATGGCGGGCACGGCCGCGGGCAAGCCCGCCTTGATCAGCGACTGACGCGCAGGATTCTGGCCGGAGCCGGCCGTCAACACCTGGCCCAGGATCACTTCGCTCACCTGCTCCGGCTTCAGCCCGGCCCGCTCGAGCACGGCACGGATCACCGTGGCGCCGAGTTCGGGCGCGGCGATCTTCGCCAGCGATCCACCGAATTTACCTACTGCCGTACGGGCGGCCGATACGATCACAACATCAGTCATTTCCATATCCTCCGGGCATGTCGGCCGAATGCGCCGCAGCCCGTCAAGTTAAAAATTCGTTGCTCCAACGCCTTTACTTATTCAGACGCCCACTCACCTATTGCCAACCATCGCACTGTGAAGCGCGTTCAACTTACTCCCGTTGCCGCACGTAACGTCCTGGCGCCGGCTCGATCTCCGGAAACTCCGCCGAGCCCGCCGCGGCGCGCGGCTTCACCTTCTTGCCGCCGTACTGATCGAGCCACGTAGTCCATTCGGGCCACCAGCTGCCGGGCACTTCGGTCGCGGCGCCGAACCATTCGTCCGGGCTCGCCGGCAACGTCGCGGCGTCACCTTCCAGCGTCCAGTAACTGCGCTTTTTCTTCGCGGGCGGATTGATCACGCCGGCGATATGGCCCGACGCGCCGAGCACGAACTTCAGCGGCCCGCTCAGGAGCGGCGCCGACGCGTACGCCGTTTGCCACGGCACGATATGGTCTTCGCGTGACCCGTAGATGAAGGTGGGCACGTCGATCTTCGACAAGTCGATCGACTGGCCGCAGGTGCTCAACGCACCCGGTTCGCGCAGACGATTCTCGAGGTAGGTGTTGCGCAGATACCAGACATACATCGGGCCCGGCAGGCTGGTCGAGTCGCTGTTCCAGTACAGCAGGTCGAACGGCACCGGCGTGCGGCCCTTCAGGTAATTGTCGACGACGTAGTTCCAGACCAGATCGTTCGGCCGCAGGAACGAGAACGTGTTGGCGAACTCGATGCCGCGCATCAATCCCGGCGGCGCACCATTCTTGCCGCCGATGGTCTGCTCGCGCATCTGCACGTGCGTCTCGTCGACGAACACGTCGAGCACTCCCGTGTCGGAGAAGTCGAGCATCGCGGTGAGCAGCGTCATCGACGCGGCCGGGTGCTCGCCGCGTGCGGCGGCCACCGCCAGCGCAGTGGCGAGCATCGTGCCGCCGACGCAAAAGCCGAGCGTGTTGACCTGTTCGCGGCCGCTGATCTTGCAGACGGTGTCGATCGCGGCGAGCACACCCTCGCCGATGTAATCGTCCCACGTCTTGTGCGCGATCGACTGATCCGCGTTGCGCCACGAGATCAGGAACACCTGGTGCCCCGAATCGAGCGCATGCGCGACCAGCGAATTCTCCGGCTGCAGGTCGAGAATGTAGTACTTGTTGATGCACGGCGGCACGATCAGCAGCGGCCGCTCGCGCACGGTCGCCGTGCGCGGCTTGTACTGGATCAGTTGCAGCAGGTCGTTCTCGAACACCACCGAGCCTTCGGTGTTGGCGAGGTTCTCACCGACCACGAAGCCCGATTCGTCGGTCTGCGAAATCTTGCCGCGCTGCAGGTCGGTGAGCAGGTTCATCACGCCTTGCCGCAGGCTCTCGCCCTTGCTGTCGAGCAGGGTTTTTTGCGCTTCCGGATTCAACGCGAAGAAGTTGCTCGGCGAAGCGGCCGCGGTCCATTGCTGGACGGCGAAACGGATGCGCTCGCGCACCTTCGGTTCGGTGTCGAGCGCGTCGACCATCTCCTGCAGATAGCGCGCGTTCAGCAGATACCACGCGGCGGTGAACGCATAGGCCGGTGTCGCGCTCCATGCTTCGGAACTGAAGCGGCGGTCCTTGAGTTCGGGCGCCTTCGAAACCGACGTGGCTGCCTGCTGGATCAACTCCATCGCATCGCGCGAATAATCCGCCTGCAGTTTCTGCAGACGTTCGGAGGGAATCGCGGCGGCGGGTATGTTCAGACCTGCGAACGAAGGCATGGAAGGCATCGCCCCCGCCGCCAGTTTGCTGAAGTCCGGCATGCCGGGAAACGACGGCATCGGGGGGAAACCCATTTGCGGCATGCCCGGCACTTGCGGCATGGGCGGCATCTGGAAAGGCGTGCCGGCGGCGCCCGGGGGCGTCCCGAGCGAACGCCATGCGTTCATCCAGGCGTCGACGAATTGCTGCATGCCTGCGGCGGATGTTGCGCCGCTCGTACCGGCCTGCTGCGTATGCTCCGTCGAGGAGTCCGTGCTGGGGGAAGCTGAGGAATATGAAGCTGCCATACCTGCTTTTGACCGGTAAGTCCTTGCGGACGGGTTGGAGAGGCAGGTTCGTGCGCACGTGTGCGATTGCTCGCGACCTCGTCACGCCCTGTCCCATGTACGAGGATCTCGTGAGGAACATTCTTGCTCCCCATGGCAAGGCATGTCAATGCTTGTTCCCGATTTTGCCGCAGTGCGATAGTTTTTTAATTATCGTTTTCCCTGTGTAGCAGATCGCGCTTTTGAGGCACGTATGACTAATGGATCGGTCGAGCGAAAAAAGCTCCCAGATTGCATGGGGTTATGTGCATTTATCGGTGCGTGGGCACACACTTTTCGCGGCAGATTTACGCTAGTTCGATGAATTCCGGCACCGCAGCAAAAACGCGCTGCGCGCCTCGGAATAAACCCGCATACGCCCCCCCGTACGATCCGCAAACGCTGCTTGCGGCCCCGCGCAGCCCGCACGGTCGACGCGCTCCGCATGCGACACGCCCGCGTGGCGATGCAATCGCGCGCACCGGCGCACCCGGCGGCCCAATCATCATCATGCGGGCGGGCGACTTCCTCAGACGCAGGGTCGAGCCGCGCTGCGCATCAGTCCGCGAGCGTCTGCGCGTGAGCGTCGAGCCAGATCAGCGCGGCCATGCGGCCGGTCTCGCGGTCGCGTCGATAGGAATAGAAACGATCGCGTTGCGTGACCGTGCAGAGATCCCCGCCGACGATCCGCGTCACGCCGAGCGCTTGCAGACGCAAGCGCGCCAGCGCCGGCAGATCGGCGAGATATTTGCCCGCATGGTCCGGATGCGCGACGAATGCGTCCGCGGTGGCATCGCGTTGCGCGCCGTCTACACCGTTCATGAAGGCGTCACGCACATCGGTTCCGACTTCGAACGCGCCGGGACCGATCGACGGTCCGAGGTACGCATGCAATGCAGCGGGCTCGACGCCCGCGAGTTGCGCGACGCGCTGAGCGGTCTGTTCGACGATGCCCGCCGCCAGCCCGCGCCACCCCGCATGCGCCGCACCGACCGCGCGGCCCGCTTCGTCGCACAACAGCACCGGCATGCAATCGGCCACCATCACGACACACACGGTGCCGGGACGATCGGTGACGCTCGCATCGGCACGCGTGCGCGTGCCGTGCGCGTTCGCCTGCGCGAGCACATCCTCAGCGCGCACGATGCCCGCGCCGTGAATCTGTTCGAGCCACGCGGCCTCGCTGACGCCGGCGAGGCCCAGCAAGCGCTCGCGGTTCTGCGCGACCGCGGCCGGATCGTCACCCGTTTTCAAGCCCAGGTTCAGGCCGCCGGGTTGATCCGCGCCGGCCTGCCAGCGGCCGAACGGCGGCTGACTCACGCCGCCGTTGCGCGTGGTCACGAGCGCGCGCACGCGTGGCGATACGTTCCATGCGGGTTGCACGACATCGGCAAAGCTCAGCTCAGGCAAACTCGCGCTCATGCGTGATCGTCCCTTGGGTTGTCGTCGTGGTCATCGGCTGCGTCGTCATCGCCGTCGTCCGCGTCGTCGTGATCGAGCGCGCCGTCTTCGTCGGCATCGCCGTCCAACGACGCGTCGTAGCCGTCTTCCTCATAATACGTGTCGTCGAACTCGCCCGCTTCGTCGCGCCCCAGACCGAGCGCCGCGGACAGCGCCTCGATGTCTTCCGGCACATCGGCGCGCCATTGCATCGTGCGGCCGGTTTGCGGATGAATCAGCCCGAGCCGCCACGCATGCAGCGCCTGCCGCGCGAAGCCGCCGGGCAGCGGCGTGACCGAGCGCTTGCCGCGCGCGCGCCCGTACACCGGATCGCCGAGCAGCGGATGGCCGATGTGCGCGCAATGCACGCGAATCTGATGGGTGCGACCGGTTTCCAGATCGCAGTGAATCGCCGTGACCGGCTGACGCTGCCAGATCGCCGAGTCGACGCGGCGAAAATGCGTGCGCGCCGGCTTGCCCGCCGCGCTCGTCACCACCGCCATGCGGGTGCGCTCGCGCGGATCGCGGCCGATCGGCGCGTCGATCGTGCCTTCCTCCGGCATGTTG
The DNA here is from genome assembly GCF_008369935.1 of Paraburkholderia panacisoli. Lineage (GTDB taxonomy): Bacteria > Pseudomonadota > Gammaproteobacteria > Burkholderiales > Burkholderiaceae > Paraburkholderia > Paraburkholderia panacisoli. Next base: position 62,231 of record NZ_VTUZ01000022.1, read on the forward strand.
CCCCACACCAGCGCGAGATAGCGGCGCTTCACCGTGCGCGCCTGCAACTGGCGCACGAGGTCGGTCTGCGCTTCGAGCGTGCGCGCCACCACCATCAGACCGGAGGTTTCCTTGTCGAGCCGGTGCACGATGCCCGCGCGCGGCAGCCCCGCCGCCGCGTCGCCGTAACGGTACAGCAGGCCATTGAGCACGGTGCCGCTCCAGTTGCCGGCCGCCGGATGCACGACCATGCCGGCCGGCTTGTTGATGACCACGAGCGTGTCGTCTTCGTAGACGATGTCGAGCGGCACCGGCTCGGGCGTGAATGCGAGCTGCTCCGGCAGCAGATCGGGCACGAGCTCGATGGTCGCGCCGAGCGGCACCGGCTGGCGGATCTTCGCCGGCTTACCGTCGACCCGCACGCGCTCGGCTTCGATCCAGCTTTGCAGACGGTTGCGCGAGAACTCGGGAAACACGCGCGCGAGCACCTTGTCGAGGCGCTCGCCCGCCAGTTCGTCCGGCACGACGACGTTGCGCGGACTCTCGTCCGCCACGCGGCTCGCCACGGTCGGCACCATGGACGGCGCGGCTGCGGCCGCGAGCGCATCGCTGCCGAGATCGTCGTCGAGGGAATCGACGCCCAACGCGTCGGAGGGGTTGGCGCTTACGCTATAATCTTCGTTGCTATTCCGGGCACCGGTTGCGGCGCCTGGAGTATTTGAGCGGGTCATTGAGTCTGGGTCACCTGGACGTAAAGCTAGACTGGAAAATGCGAGCCTTGAACACCATCACTGAAGCGGCGATCAATTTGGCGGCCATCAAGAAGGCGGCCCGGAAAGTGGCCGGATACATTGCATGCGCCGCGGCCGTCACCGTCGTTGCGGCTTGCCACGGCCTGCCGGAAAAGACCGACGAAACGGCAACGTGGAATAACAACAAATTATATACGGAGGCGAACGACGCCCTGACCGGTGGTGATTTCGGCAAGTGCGCGAAGTATTTCGAAATGCTCGAAGGCCGCGATCCGTTTGGCCATTTCGCACAGCAGGCGCAGATCAACGTCGCGTACTGCAACTGGAAAGACAACGAAAACGCCGCCGCCGATCAGGCGATCGACCGCTTCATCCAGCTGCACCCGGATCATCCGGACATCGCTTACGCGTACTACCTGAAGGGCATGATCCACTTCAACGACGACCTCGGTCTGTTCGGCCGCTTCTCCGGCCAGGACATGAGCGAGCGCGATCCGAAGTCGCTGCGCGAGTCGTATGACGCGTTCAAGGTCGTGGTCGACCGCTACCCGAACAGCAAGTACGCGCCGGACGCTGCGCAACGCATGCGCTACATCGTGAACGCGCTGGCGTCGCACGAAGTCCACGCGGCCGATTACTACTACCGCCGTGGCGCTTATGTCGCCGCGATCAACCGCGCACAACTGGCGTTGCGCGAGTACAAGAACGCACCGGCTATCGAAGACGCGCTGCACATCATGATGCTGTCGTACGAGAAGCTGAACCAGCCGCAACTGGCCGACGACACCAAGCGCGTGCTGGCCGGCACCTTCCCGGATAGCCCGTACATCACGGGCCACGCACGGCCGGGCACGCAGAAGTCGTGGTGGCAGTTCTAACGCGCGCCACGCACTGACACTCCCCGCTGCAAACAGAAACGCCACGACCTCGGTCGTGGCGTTTCTGTTTGTGCGTGGCTTTTTCTCGTGCGAGGCCCGCGCAGCCGGCCCCACGTCACCGCGTCAGTTCGACGGGCCTCAGTCCCGTTCGAACAACGCGATGGACTCCACGTGCGACGTATGCGGGAACATGTTCACCACGCCCGCGCCCACCAGCCGATAGCCCGCCTCGTGCACGAGCAGGCCCGAATCGCGGGCGAGCGTCGCCGGATTGCACGACACGTAGACGATCCGCTTCGGCAGCGGCCCATTGCCGCTTTGCGCGATCTCCGCCAGCGCCTTCGCGACAGCCAGCGCGCCTTCGCGCGGCGGATCGACTAGGAATTTGTCGAAGTGGCCGAGCGCGCGCATGTCGTCGGCGGTGATTTCGAACAGATTGCGGCACGCGAACGACGTATGCCCCGCCACACCGTTCAGCTCGGCATTGGCGAGCGCGCGCGAGGTCAGCACTTCGCTGCCCTCGATCCCCACGACTTCCTGCGCGATCCGCGCGAGCGGCAGCGTGAAGTTGCCGATCCCGCAGAACAGATCGAGCACCCGATCGGTGCGCGCCGGCGCCAGCAAGCGCAATGCGCGGCTCACCAGCACGCGGTTGATCGCGTGATTGACCTGGGTGAAGTCGGTCGGCTTGAACGGCATGCGGATGCCGTATTCCGGCAGCGTGTAGTCGAGCTCCACGTCGAGCGGATAGAACGGCATGACCGTATCCGGGCCGCCCGGCTGCAGCCAGAACTGCACCTTGTGCTCGTCGGCGAAATCGCGCAGCACCTGTTCGTCGGCGGCGGTGATCGGTTCGAGGTTGCGCACCACCAACGCCGTCACCGACGAACCCACCGCCAGTTCGAGCTGCGGCATGCGGTCGTAGATCGACAGCTTGCGGACCATGAAGCGCAGCGGCATCAGCATCGCCGACACGTGCGGCGGCAGCACTTCGCAGGTTTTCATGTCCGCGATGTAGCTGCTCTTCTTCTCGTGGAAGCCGATGCGCATGCCGCCCTTCTCCGGCAGATAGCGCACGCCCAGGCGCGCACGATAGCGATAACCCCAGGCCGGACCGTGAATCGGCCGGAACACCGTTTCGGGGCGCAGTTTCGCCAGATGCTGCAGGTTGTCCTCGAGCACGCGCTGCTTGACGGCGACCTGCGCGCGCACGTCCAGATGCTGCATCGAACAGCCGCCGCAGATATCGAAGTAGCGGCACTTCGGTTTGGTGCGCATCACGCTTTCGCGGAACACCTGGACGACTTCGGCCTGCTCGAATTTCGGCTTGCTGCGATGCGTCGAGTAGCTGACGCGTTCGCCGGGCAATGCGCCTTCGACGAAAATCACCTTGCCGGGCGTACCGTCTTCGCTCTCGATGCGGCCAACGCCGCGCGCTTCCATATCGAGCGAAACGATTTCGACGACCGGCTCGTTGCCGGTGATGACGAGCGCTGGCGCCGCAGCGGGCGCCTTGTGGTATTTCGAAGGGCGCTTCGGCGAGCGACGATGGGGGGCAGTTCGGGACACCTGCGACTTCCTGACAGACTTGGGGAAAGGCGAGATTGTAGACGAAGCGCCGGGCTGCCGAGGTTCGGCGCGACGCTGCGTCGGCCGGCTGTCGAGCCGGCCAACGAAAAACTATTGCTCGAACGCCGCCAGATACTCGGCCCATTGCGGCGCGATTTCCTGCGCCAGTGCATTCTTGACCAGGTTGATCTCGTCAGCATACTCCGCCGCCGAAAACGCGCCGCGAATTAGCTGGAAGCGGCAATACAGCAGGTACGTATTGACGACGTCCGTCTCGCAGTAATTGCGGATCTCCTCGATGCGGCCTTGCTGGTACGCCTGCCACACCTGGCTGCCGTCCATGCCCATCTTGCCGGGAAAGCCGCACATCTTGGCGAGCGCGTCGAGCGGCGCGTTGGCGCGCGCCTGGTACATCGCGAGCACGTCCATCAGATCCGTGTGACGCGCGTGGTAACGGCTGATGTAGTTGTTCCACTTGAACTCGCGGTCGTCCTCGCCGAGATCCCAGAAACGGCTCGCGGGAATGCCGTTGACGAGCGCCCGGTAGTTCAGCACCGGCAGGTCGAAACCGCCGCCGTTCCACGACACGAGCTGCGGCGTGTACTTCTCGATCACGCGATAGAACGACTGCACCAGCGCCGCCTCGCCGTCTTCCAGCGTGCCGAGCGAGCGCACCCGGAAACCGTTGTTATCGCGGAACACGCAGGAAATCGCCGCGATCCGTTGCAGGTGATGCGGCAGGAAATCGCTGCCGGTCTTTTCACGACGCGCGGCGAACGCATGCTCGGCGACTTCGGCGTCGCTCAGCGTGGCAGGCAAATCTTCGAGGCGGCGAATGCCGGCGACATCGGGAATCGTCTCGATGTCGAAAACAAGAATCGGTGTCATCAAGTTATAGAACGGCGTCCTTCCGAACACCATTGGAGGCGAAGAAGCGCTTCAACCGCACCAGCGCTTCCTGTTGGATCTGGCGCACACGCTCGCGCGTGAGGCCCATTTCATCGGCCAGCTCTTCGAGCGTGGCGGGTTCGATGTGATTGAGCCCGAAGCGGCGCTCGATCACATGCCGATGCTTGTCCGACAGGCGCGCGAGCCACGCGCGTGTCAGCGTTTCCAGCTCGCGATGCTGCACTTCGGCATCCGGCGACTGGCTCTGGTCGTCGGACAGCAGATCGAGCAGGCTGCTCGCCGGGTCGAGATCGAGCGGCGCATCGAGCGACGCCGTGTGCTCGTTCAGCGCGAGAATGTCGGTGACTTCGTCGGTGGTCTTGCCGGTCAGATAGGCAATGTCGTCGATGCTGGCGTCGCGGCGCTCGGCCGCCTCGCCGGAATTCATCGAATTCTTTTCGAGGTGACGTTTGGCGCGCAACACCTGGTTGAGCTCACGAATCACGTGCACCGGCAAGCGCACGGTGCGCGCCTGGTTCATGATCGCGCGCTCGATGCTCTGGCGGATCCACCAGGTCGCATAGGTCGAAAACCGGAAGCCGCGCGTCGGATCGAATTTTTCGATTGCGTGCATCAGGCCGAGGTTGCCCTCTTCGATGAGATCGAGCAGCGGCACGCCGCGATTCAGATACCCCTTGGCGATGCTGACGACGAGCCGCAGATTGCGTTCGATCATCACCTGACGCGCATCGAACTCGCCGGCCTTGGCAAGACGCGAATACTTCTGTTCCTCTTCCACCGTGAGAAGCGGCTTCACGCTGATGCGATTCAGATAATGCTGGATCGTGTCCGCGGTCAGCTCGGCTTGCAGCAGCGCGCGAAAATCGTCCGCGTCCGGCGCGGCTTCGCTCGCGCCTTCGCGGGCGTCGCCGACTTCGTCCACGCCGCTCTGACGTTCGTCGAGATCGTGCTCTTCCGCGATCTCTTCTTCGACTTCCGAAGCGCCGCTTTCGTCCACTGCGGCGGACGAAACCTGGCTGATCGTTTCAGACTCGGCTTGCGGCGGGCGGCGCTTCGATTTCGGCATGGTCGTATCGCTTATTGCGGCGGCAAATACTTCAGTGGGTCGACAGGTTTACCCTGACGGCGAACTTCGAAATGCAACATCACACGGTCGGAATCGCTATTGCCCATCTCGGCGATCTTCTGCCCCTTCGTTACCGCGTCTCCCTCTTTTACCATCAAAGAGCGGTTGTGTGCATACGCGGTGAGATAAGTTGCATCATGCTTGATGATAATGAGATTGCCGTAACCACGCAGCCCATTTCCGGCATAGACCACGCGGCCATCCGCGGAAGCCTTCACTGGATCGCCCGCGGCGCCGCCAATGTTGACACCTTTGTTGGTCGAATCGTTAAACGTGCCGAGGAGCGGTCCGCGCACCGGCCACCCGAATGCGACATTGCCCGACGCGCCGGTGCCCGAGTCGCTCGCGGCGCCCGCAGGGGCCGGCGGCGTCAACGCTGCATTGTTCGCGGCCGAGCCGTACAACGGCGGTGCCGCCACGCCGGCAGCGGCGCCCGCGGACGGCGCCGTGCTGCCGAGCGGCGCGCTTTGCACCGCGCCACCGCCGCCGATCGGCGCAGTCGACACGCCCGGCGTCAGCGCGGCCGTATTCGCACCCGGCGGCACCACACGCAGCAACTGGTCGACTTCGATCTGATTCGGGTTGGTGAGATTATTCCACGCCGAAATATCGCGATAGTTCTGGCCGTTCTCCAATGCGATCCGGTACAGCGTGTCGCCCGGCTTCACGCGATAGTAGCCCGGCGGCGGCGGCCCGAGCGGCACGGCCGGCTGCGCAGCTTGCGTACTGAGCGGGCTGCCGCCGGAACGATCGACGACGGGCGCCTGATCGAGCCGGGATGCACAGGCCGTCATCAACAGGGACAAGGCGAGCACGCACACGCTACGCTGGGTTACGGTCATTGGGACATTCAGGCTGGTTCTCTGCATCGCGCGCAACATACTCATCGGTGTCAAATCACTCCGGATTTTAAGGGTACAAAGAAAACGCGATCAAGCCGCGACTCGCGCCACTGCGCGGGCCCGAGGCGCTCGACCAGCGTCAGCACCTGGTTCTGGCCGTCCTGCGAGCCGACCGGCGCGACCAGACGGCCGCCGATCGCGAGTTGTTCAAGTAATGCCTGCGGCACGTCGAGCCCCGCCGCGGCGATCAGGATCGCGTCAAACGGCGCCGCGGACGGCAGGCCGAGTCGTCCGTCGCCATAGTGCAACCGGATATTCGGAATGCGCAGCGGCCGCAGATTCGTCTTCGCGCGTTCGGACAACGGCTTGATGCGTTCGATCGAATAGACCTCGCGCGCGACCTGGCTCAGCACCGCCGCCTGATAACCGCAGCCGGTGCCGATTTCGAGCACGTTGCCGAGCGCGCGGCCGGCCGCCGCCAGTTCGATCATCCGTGCGACCACCGAGGGCTTGGAGATCGTCTGGTGATGGCCGATCGGCAACGCCGCATCTTCGTAGGCCTGGGCCGCCAGACCCGGGTCGACGAACATGTGGCGCGGCACCACCGACATCGCGTTCAACACGCGCTGATCGGTCACGCCGTTCGCACGCAGGCGTTCGACCATCCGTTCGCGAACCCGTTCCGAAGTCAGCGCCAACGCGCCGCTCAACGCGACGTTCGGCGCGGCCGCGCGTTCGTTGGAACGGGCGGCGGATCTGGCGGATGAGCTCGATTGCGGTGCGCCGCGCGCGGCCGCGCCCGATGCGGAGGTCGACGGCTTGGGCTGTGCTTTGGCCGACTGCGGCTGCGGCTTCGCTTGCGACTGCAACAGCGACGGCGCGGCCTGCGGCTTCGGCGGCGCAATGGTTTGAGGCTTCGGCTGCGGTTTCGCCTGCACGACGGTCTGCGCGTTGCCCGGCGCTCTGGACTGCGACTTGCCCCCGGCGCCGCCCGGCGCATATTTGCCCGGCTGTTGACGCGCATTGAGCGCCGCGCTCGCAGCGAGCGCCGCCGCGCGCACTTCGCCCGGACGCCCTTCGGGGCGGCGCGGTTCGCGCACCAGGTCCTCGAGGCCGAGCGGAAAGCGCTTGGCGCGCTCGCTGGTCATGAAGCGCCGCTGCCGGCGCGCAGCCAGTCGCGCGCCACGGGCAGCATTTGCGTGTGGGTCAGATCGAGCTGCAGCGGCGTGATCGACACGTGCCCATTGGCAACCGCGTGGAAGTCCGTGCCTTCGCTCGCGTCGCGCGCGCTGCCCGACGGACCGATCCAGTAGATCGGCTCGCCGCGCGGGTTGGTCTGGCGGATCACCGGCTGCGACGGATGCCGCTTGCCGAGACGCGTGATAAGCCAGTCGCCGAGTTGCTCGTACGGCAGGTTCGGAATATTGACATTCAGCAACGGATGGCCGGGCAGCGGCTGCTCGAGATAATGCTTGACGATTTCCGCGGCGACCCGCACCGCGTCTTCGAGATGTGCCCAATCCTTGTCGACCAATGAAAACGCGATGGCGGGCACGCCGAACATGATGCCTTCAGTGGCGGCCGCGACGGTGCCCGAATAGAGCGTGTCTTCACCCATGTTCTGACCGTTGTTGATGCCCGACACCACCAGGTCCGGTGTATGGTCGAGCATGCCGGTCAGCGCGATGTGCACCGAGTCGGTGGGCGTGCCGTTCACGTAGTAGAAGCCGTTGGCCGAGCGCAGAACCGAGAGCGGCCGCGACAGCGTCAGGGAATTCGACGCGCCGCTGCAATTCTGTTCGGGGGCCATCACGGTGACGTCCGCGATCGGCTTGAGCGCTTCGTAAAGCGCGGCAAGGCCTGGCGCCAGATAACCGTCGTCATTGCTGAGTAGGATTCGCATGCGGCGATTGTAACCGAGGAAAGATGGCACGCGAACGACACGGCGGCCCCGCGCGCGTAGCGTGTAAAAGCGCACGCGCGAGGTGCGTGGTGAAGCGGCGCCGGCCGCTTGCCGTTGCTGCGTTGTATCGGTGCTGCGGGACTATCGTGGGATTCTCGCGCGGCTGTTACGTGATAGCAGCCCAGCTGTCGAAAGGTCCCAGGAAGGTGTCAAAAACGTGCCGAAATGTGCCACATAAAATAAACGCACGACCGTGCGAATTACTCTACACTCCGAAATGCTTGCGAACCCTGATCGATATGGAGACACGATGCGCGCGATTCGCTGTAATCAATATGGGCCGCCCGAGAGCCTGGTCGTCGAAAACCTGCCGGAGCTCGAAGCGCCGCCCGGCCACGTGGTGATCGACGTCAAAGCGGCAGCCGTCAACTTCCCCGACGTGCTGATCATCGAAAACAAATACCAGTTCAAGCCGCCGCTGCCCTTCACGCCCGGCTCGGAAGTCGCGGGCATCGTGCGCGCGGTCGGCGCCGGCGTCACGCAGTTCACGCCGGGCTCGCGGGTGGTCGCGTTCACCGGTTCGGGCGGCTTCGCCGAACAGGCGCTGGCGCCGGCCGCGGCCTGCGTGCCGCTCGCCGACGGCGTCGAGTTCGAACTGGCCGCGGCGTTCACGCTCGCGTATGGCACCTCGCATCACGCGGTGGTCGATCGCGGCGCATTGCAGGCCGGCGAGACGATGCTGGTACTGGGCGCGGCCGGCGGCGTCGGACTGGCCGCCGTCGAGATCGGCAAGGCGTTAGGTGCGCGCGTGATTGCGGCGGCATCGAGCGACGCGAAGCTCGCCACCTGCGTCGCACATGGCGCGGACGCCACCATCAACTACAGCACGGAAGATCTGCGCGAGCGCATCAAGGCGCTCACCGACGGCAAAGGTCCGGACGTCATCTACGATCCCGTCGGCGGCGTGTATGCGGAGCCGGCGTTTCGCAGCATCGGCTGGCGCGGGCGTTATCTGGTGGTCGGTTTCGCGAACGGCGAAATTCCGAAGTTGCCGCTCAATCTGATGCTGCTCAAAGGCGCGAGTGTGGTCGGCGTATTCTGGGGCGATTTCGCGAAGCGCGAGCCGCAGCGCAATCACGCCGCGTTCCAGCAGATGACTGACTGGATCGGTAAAGGCAAGCTCAAGCCGTACGTGTCCGCGCGCTATTCACTCGAGGACACTGGCCGCGCATTGCGCGATATGGCCGAGCGTCGTGTGATCGGGAAGGTGGTGATCACGCCTTAAGTCTTTGTGCGCCTGATCGATGCTTGTTGAACGCGTGGTCAGTCGTTCAGCAAAAGCAAAAACGGCATGCGGTGTTCAAAACCACATGCCGTTTTTTTATCGAGCGCGCGCCTACAGCTTCTCGGTGTCCCCGGTTTTCGGCTGCCATTTCATGAGGCGCCGCTCGCCCATGCCGACAATCGCATCGAGCACCAGCGCGAACGCGGTCAACACCAGAATCCCGGCGAACACGGTGTTGATATCGAAGGTGCCCTCGGCTTGCAGAATCAGATAGCCGACGCCGCGCGCCGAGCCGAGATACTCACCCACCACCGAGCCGACGAACGCCAGCCCCACCGACGTATGCAAGCTCGAAAACACCCAGCTCATCGCGCTCGGCAAATAGACGAAGCGCAGCAGTTGCTTGCGGTTCGCGCCGAGCATCCGCGCGTTTGCGAGCACGACTGGGCTGACTTCCTTCACGCCCTGATAGACGTTGAAGAACACGATGAAGAACACCAGCGTCACACCCAACGCGACCTTCGACCAGATCCCCAACCCGAACCAGACGCCGAAGATCGGCGCGAGAATCACGCGCGGCATCGAGTTGGCCGCTTTCACATACGGATCGAACAACGCACTCGCGAGCGGCGCGAGCGCGAGCCACAACCCGACACCAAGCCCGAGCGCCGTGCCCAGCACGAACGCAAGCACGGTCTCGACCAGCGTGATCCACAGATGCAGATAGATCTCGCCGCCTGTGAACCACTCCCAGATCCGCTGCAGCACCTTCTGCGGCTCGCCGAAGAAGAACGCGGCCTTGTTCGGATCGTCGAAATAGAACGCCGGCAGCAGCGTCGGACTGGTCAGCACGTACCAGAGCACGAAGCACAGCACGAGCAGCAGCCATTGCCAGATCACCAGATTCGCCCGCCTCGGGCGTAACGTCTTCCACATGACTCGGTTTGCCTTGGACGATTGGATCGACGCGGTTAAACCGCGTTCAGTTGCTGCTGGTAGCCCTTGAGCACTTCATCGCGCAACACGCTCCAGATCTGCGCGTGCAACTCGACGAAGCGCGGATGCGCGCGAATTTCGGCGACGTCGCGCGGACGCGGCAAGTCGATCGTGAATTCGCCCATCGGATGCGTGCCCGGTCCCGCCGACAACACCACCACGCGATCGGACATCGCGATGGCTTCGTCGAGATCGTGCGTGATGAACAACACCGCTTTGCGTTTGGCGGCCCACAGGTCGAGCAATTCGTTTTCCATCAGCTGACGCGTCTGGATATCCAACGCGGAAAACGGCTCGTCCATCAGGATGATGTCGGGGTCGAGAATCAGCGTCTGCGCCATCGCGACGCGCTTGCGCATGCCGCCCGACAGTTGATGCGGATAACGGTCGCCGAACCCGCCGAGGCCGACGCGCTTTAACCACTCGTCGGCTTTGACGCGCGCTTGCGCGGCCGGCACGCCGTGAAACGCGAGGCCGGCCATCACGTTGTCGATGGCCGAGCGCCACGGCATCAACGCGTCGGCCTGGAACATGTAGCCGGCGCGCCGGTTGATGCCGTCGAGCGGTTCGCCGAACACGCTGACCGTGCCCGATGACGGCGCCAGCAAGCCCGCGCCGATGTTCAGCAGCGTGGATTTACCGCAGCCGGTCGGGCCGACCACCGAGACGAACTCGCCGGGTGCGATGCGCAGCGTGGTGTCCTTGACCGCCGTGTAGCGCTGCGCGCGGTTGTCGCGCGCGGCGAACGTGCAGGTGATGTTTTCGAGCGCCAGAGCGGCAACGGTCATCGTTCGGCTCGCTTCTTCGAAGATCGGGTTTTAGTAGGTGATGTGGTTGTGGCGGGCGTGGGCGAGGCAGACGCAGCGGAGCCGCGTTGGCGTTGCGCTTTACGTCCGCGCTTTGCGCTTACGCGTTACGCCCGCATCACGCCTTGACGGTAGTCAGCGCTTTCTTCACGAAGTCGTTGGTCCACGCCTTCGACAAATCGATCGGCTTGCCCTGCATATTTGGGTCGAATGTCTGCAGCGTCTTCAGCGACGTCGCGGGACCATCTGCGGGCATCAAGCCATCGGGCGACATCGCTTCTTTCACGTGCTGCCACGCATCCAGATACACCGCGCGGTCGCCGAGCAGATAGCCTTCCGGCACCGTGTTGATCAACTCGCTGCCGGTCGACGCCTGCAGCCACTTGAGCGCGCGCACCATCGCGTTGGTCAGCGCCTGGGTAGTGTTCGGATTCTTCGTGATGAAGCTTTGCGACGCATACAGGCACCCTGCCGGCATGTCGCCGCCGAACACGCTGCGCGTATCGGCGAGCGTGCGCGTGTCCGACACGACGCGGATCTCGCCCGCGCGTTCGAGCTTGGTCATCACGGGGTCGAGATTGGCGATCGCGTCGATCTGCCCGGACTGCAGCGCGGCGATCGCGCCCGCGCCTGCTCCCACGCCGATGAACGCAACGTCTTTCGCGCTCAGCCCGGCCTTCGCGAGCACGAAGCTCGCCATGATCGAGGTCGACGAACCCGGCGCGGTGACGCCGATCTTCTTGCCCTTCAGATCGGCGATCGACTTGTAGTTCGGCATGGTCCTCTTCGACACCGCCAGCACGATCTGCGGCGCGCGGCCCTGCAGCACGAATTCGCGGAACATCTGCTTCTGCGCCTGCAACAGCAGCGTGTGTTCGAACGCGCCGGAGACCACATCCGCGCTGCCGCCGACCGCCGCCTTCAACGCCTGCGAGCCGCCGGCGAAATCCGAAATCTCGACTTCGAGCCCTTCGTCCTTGAAGTAATTGCGACGCTCGGCAATCGTGAGCGGCAGGTAATAGAACAGGTTCTTGCCGCCGACCGCGATCGCCACCTTGGTGGTTTCAGGTTTGCCCTGCGCGAAAGCGAACGGCGGGGCCACGAGCGTCGCTCCCGCGAGCGCGGCGCTACCGGCGAGAAAGGTTCTGCGTTGCATGGTCTGTCGTCTCCAAACTTTGTTGTCCGGCTTTTTTCAGCTTGTTTTGCAGCTGTTCTATCGCTGCTCTGTTTTTTGCCGCGGCGCTCGTGGGCGCTGCGCTTCACACGATCTGTTGCGCGTGCAACCTTGCGATGTGCTCAGCATCATAACCTAGCGATTGCAGGACTTCATCGGTATGTTCACCCAGTTCGGGACCGAGCCAGCGCGTCTCGCCGGGCGTCGCCGAGAGCTTCGGCGTGACCGCCGGCAGCGTGATTTCCTGGCCGTCCTGCCACTTGAAGCGCTGAATCATCTGGCGCGCGATGAACTGCGGATCGGTGAACATGTCCGCCACGCTGTAGATGCGGCCAACCGGCACGTCGGCCGCATTCAGCACCGCGAGCGCTTCATCGATGGTGCGCGTGGCGAGCCACGCGGCGATCGCGCCGTCGATTTCCTGGGTGCGCGGCACACGTCCGTCGTTATGCGCGAGCCCCGGATCGTTGGCGAGATCGTCGCGCTCGATCGCCACCATCAGCCGCTTGAAGATCGGGTCGCTATTGCCGCCGATCACGATGCTGCCGTCGCGGCACGGATACGTATTCGACGGCACGATGCCCGGCAGCGACGCGCCGGTGCGCTCGCGCACCATGCCGTAGACGCCGTACTCGGGCACCACGCTTTCCATCATGTTGAAGACGGCCTCATACAGCGCGACGTCGACGACCTGGCCCTTGCCGCCGTTCACCTGCTTGTGATGCAGCGCCATCAGCGCGCCGATCACGCCGTGCAACGCAGCGATCGAATCGCCGATCGAAATGCCGATGCGCGGCGGCGGCAAATCCGGGTAGCCGGTGATATGCCGCAAGCCGCCCATCGATTCGGCGATCGCGCCGAAACCGGGCCGGTCGCGATACGGGCCGCTCTGGCCGTAGCCGGACAGACGCACCATCACGAGGCCGGGGTTTTCGGCGGACAGCACGTCGTAACCGAGCCCGAGTTTTTCCAGCAAACCCGGCCGGAAATTTTCGACGACGATATCCGCTTCTTTCGCGAGACGCCGCACGATCTCCTTGCCCTCTTCGGCTTTCAGATTGATCGTGACGGACTTCTTGTTGCGCGCCTGCACGGCCCACCACAGCGACGTGCCGCCGACTTCCGGATATAGCTTGCGCCATTTACGCAGCGGGTCGCCGCCTTTGGGGTCTTCGATCTTGATGACGTCGGCGCCGAACTCGCCGAGAAAACGCGCGGCGAACGGGCCGGCGATCAGCGTGCCGAGTTCCAGCACCTTGACGCCGGCGAGCGGGCCGGGCTGTCCATGCGGCGCGGCGCTCGCGCCTGATTCAGGGGTGGCGCTCATGGGTCTCCTTTGTTCTGGTCCTGACGTGGGCGGTCGTGACGTGGCGGGTGCGGATGCGCGCGGCGGTCTGGTCAGCCGTCTGCCGGCGCCGCGCTACATCGAACGGCGGTCGAGCATCGCGCGGGCGATCGTGCCGGCGTCGACATATTCGAGCTCGCCGCCCACCGGCACGCCGCGCGCGAGACGCGTGACGGCGAGACCGCGTGCCTTGAGCGTCTGCCCGAGGTAATGCGCGGTAGCCTCGCCTTCGTTGGTGAAATTGGTCGCGAGCACGACTTCCTTGACGACGCCATCCGACGCGCGCCTGACCAGCCGGTCGAAATGGATCTCCTTCGGGCCGATGCCGTCGAGCGGACTCAGCCGCCCCATCAGCACGAAATAGAGGCCGCGATAGGTCATGGTCTGTTCGAGCATGATCTGGTCCGCAGGCGTTTCGACGACACATAGCAGCGTCGGATCGCGCTCATCATCGAGGCAGACTTCGCAGATCTGCGCCTCGGTAAAGGTGTTGCATTTCTCGCAGTGCTGCAGATGCTCGGTCGCGAACAGCAACGAGCGACCGAGCTTCTCGGCGCCCTCGCGGTCGTGCTGCATCAGGTGATACGCCATGCGTTGCGCGGACTTCGGCCCGACTCCGGGCAACACGCGCAGCGCTTCGACGAGCGCCGACAAGGCGGAAGGTTGTTTCATGCGGATCGGCGTCGAAGTGTTTAGTGCCCGTGCAGGCGGGTGGCGATGCGGCGGATTCGGTCAGGCAAATGCCGGCGCGGCTGCGGCGCGGATACCCGCGCCGCAGGGCAGTTCGAGCTGGGGTGAGCCAGCACGAGCTGGCGCGAATGGAGATGCGCGTGCAGGCGGCGCGTTGCGTTCGAGCCGCGCATTCCATTCGCGAGTCCGGCCGGCGCGTTCCGCTCACGCCGCGGCGCTCGCCCGCCTCGCGGCGGGGTTCAGAACGGCAGCTTGAAGCCCGGCGGCAGCGGCAGGCCCGAGGTCATGCCACCCATCTTTTCCTGGGCGGTGGCTTCGGCCTTGCGCACGGCGTCGTTGAACGCGGCGGCGACGAGGTCTTCCAGCATGTCCTTGTCGTCGGCGAGCAGGCTCGGGTCGATCGACACGCGGCGCACGTCGTTCTTGCAGGTCATCGTAACCTTCACGAGACCGGCGCCCGACTGCCCCTCGACTTCGATCTGCGCGAGTTGCTCCTGCATCTTCTTCATGTTTTCCTGCATCTGCTGAGCCTGCTTCATCAGCCCGGCGAGTTGGCCTTTCATCATGGACATGCTCCTTCTTGATAGCGTGAAATCTGGAAATCGGTCGCGCTACAGCGGATAACGCGGCGAATCAGTGGACCGACGACGCGCCGTTCGAGGCGGCGTCCGGGGTAATCGGGCGAATCGAGCCGGGCACGATGCTCGCGCCGAACTCGCGAATCAGCGACTGCACGAACGGATCGGCGCCGATCTCGCGCTCCGCTTCCTGCTGGCGCTGCGCGCGCAACGCGGCGTCGTTCGCGGCGGCGGTGCGCCGCGCCGCACCGACTTCGACCAGCACGTCGACATTCTGGCCGAGCCTTTCGGCGAGCGCGCTCTTCAGTTTAGCGACCTGCGACGCTTCCGCGTACTGCGGCACCGGCACGTTCAGCTTGAGCGTGTTGCCTTCGAGCGACATCAGTTCGCTGTTGAACGCGAGCTGGTACGAAATGCCCTTCAGCGGCAAATCGACGGCGAGCGCCGGCCAGTCGCCCTTGAAGCCGAGCGGATCGAGCGGCACGGCGGGCGGCAGCGGGCGCGGGTCGACCGCCGGCGCCGATGCGGCGGCAGCCGTGGCCGTGGCATTCATGCGGACATCGTCCGGGCCGCGGTCGAAGACGGGCATGTAGTCGTCGTCCGGCGGGCCGAAATAGCCGTCGTCCGATGCCGAGATCGGCACGTAGTCGTCGGGCGGCATGTCGTCCCATGGCGGAACCGACGAGCCACCCTGCTCCGCGCTGCCACGCGCAGGCGGCGACGACGCTGCACGAGCGGCCGGCGCGGCATCCTGCTGCGGCGCGCGGCGTGGACCACCGGGCGTCGGCACCGGGACCACCACGCGCGGCGCGGCGGCGGGCTTCGGCGCTGCCGGCGCGGCAGCCGCTGCTGAAGTGGCGCGGCCACGATCCGACGAGACCTTCAGGCCAGCGCTGCGCAACACGTCGAGCGCGGCGCTTGCGCCGCCTGCGCGGCGCGGCGCGGTTCCGGCTGCGGATGGCGGCTCTTGCTGCGAGGCCGCCGCCTGTTCCGTGCGCGCGAGCGCCGCAGTGGCCGACGCGGTGAGAGATGACGCAGGCGCCGCGGCAGCGGGAGCGGGTTTTGCTGGGATATCGCTTACGCGCGCGCTATCGAGACCAGCGTTCGCGGCGACTGCGTTCGAAACGGCGTCGGCGGGCGCATCGTCCCACGGAGCCAACGCAGCCGGTACGCTAGGCGCCGACTTCGCTTCATCGGCAGCCGGCATCGACTCGACGACGTTGGCCGCTTCGGCAGCAGATGATTGCGATGCTGCCGTATCAACCGAAGGCGCTTGAGCGCCCATTGCATCGGCGCTTCGTAGCGCAGCGGACGATGCGGCTGCGGCCGCCCCAACCGATGCAGCACCCTTGTTCGCCAACGCATCGCTGCCCTGCGCTTCGCGAGCACTCGCCGGCGCAGCGGCAGCCGTCACGGTCGAGCCCGGCAAGGCCCGCAATGCCGCCACCGTCGGCGCACCCGTGCGCTTCGCACCCGCCGCCCCCGTCTGACCAGCAGCACGCGCCGCACCCGCCGCGTTGTTGCCGCCACCGCCGGTCGGCGCCGGCTCGAACGCCAGCATCCGCAGCAGCGTCATCGTAAAGCCGGCGTATTCGTCCGGCGCGAGACCCAGTTCGCTTCGGCCGATCGTCGCGATCTGGTAGAACAATTGCACCTGCTCCGCGCTCAGCGTTTCGGCAAAGCGGCGCAGATCGCCGGCTTCCGGCCACTCGTCCAGCACCGACGAAGGTGCGAACTGCGCCCACGCAATCCGGTGCAGCAAACTCGCCAGATCCTGCAAGGCCGTCGAAAACGACAGGCTGCGCAGCGCCATCTCGTCGGCGACCGCCAGCACAGCGGCGCCGTCGCCGTCCGCGAGCGCGTCGAGCAGACGGATCAGATAGCTTTGATCGAGTGCGCCGAGCATCCCGCGCACCGCCTCTTCATTGACCTGATTGGCCGAATAGGCGATGGCCTGATCGGTCAGCGACAGCGCGTCGCGCATCGAGCCATCGGCTGCGCGCGCAAGCAGGCGCAGCGCCTGAGCGTCGTACGGCACCCTCTCTTCGCCGAGAATGTGCTCGAGATGCGACACGATATGACCAGCGGGCATCTGCTTCAGATTGAACTGCAGACAGCGCGACAGCACCGTGACCGGAATCTTCTGCGGATCCGTGGTGGCGAGAATGAACTTGACGTGCGACGGCGGCTCTTCCAGCGTCTTCAGCATCGCGTTGAAGGCGTGGTTAGTCAGCATGTGCACTTCGTCGATCATGTAGACCTTGAAGCGCGCGTCGACCGGCGCATACACCGCGCGCTCCAGCAGCGTCGCCATTTCGTCGACGCCGCGATTGCTCGCCGCGTCCATCTCGACGTAATCAACGAAGCGCCCTTCGTCGATTTCACGGCACGCACGGCACACGCCGCACGGCGTGGAAGTCACGCCGGTCTCGCAATTGAGCGCCTTGGCAAAGATGCGCGACAGCGTGGTTTTGCCGACGCCGCGCGTGCCGGTAAACAGATAGGCATGATGCAGACGGCCACCGTCGAGCGCGTGCGTGAGCGCGCGCACCACGTGCTCCTGTCCGACGAGCGAAGCGAAATCCTTCGGCCGCCATTTGCGTGCGAGAACTTGATAGGTCATCCGGAAATTGTATCAGTAACGATGCCGCGCAAAACCGAATCGAAACGATGTGCGAGCGCGTGTCACCGCTTCATTGAAAGAGGCTAACGGACCGATAGAAAAAAATGGATGAAGCGCGCGAAATACGACCGCGACACGACGGCATGCACCGAGGAAGGCGACGCTAAGGGTAAAACCCGAGTTGAGGAATATTGCGGAAGAACCCGCGGAGACAAACAGAAGAACGACAGAAAAAGGAAGGTGACGAGCCCGACCCTCGGCACTGGTGGAAAACGGCTGTGGCTGCTTCGTTCCCGACCTGACCAGGTTGACCATCCCTCCATGCGAGGAGGCCCGTCACGAAACATTCTATCACCGCTTGGCGCATCGCGCGACTGTTAATACGAGCAAAGGGACATCGACGCGCCGAATCAGGCTCTTCACACCATATAGACGGAGCCCCGCTTGCTCGCGGGCGAGGCACTTGAGTTCGCGCAGCCAGCCACCACATAAGCTGCGTCACAGTGATTGAAGGTGGTTGAAACGCGCCTGGAACGTAGTAGCACTTCACCGGCAGCCGTTAGCCCCACTGCCCCTGATGAGTACTATCGCCCCCGGCAACGCATAGCGAATTAAGCTAAACTGCCGTACGG
The DNA here is from genome assembly GCF_008369935.1 of Paraburkholderia panacisoli. Lineage (GTDB taxonomy): Bacteria > Pseudomonadota > Gammaproteobacteria > Burkholderiales > Burkholderiaceae > Paraburkholderia > Paraburkholderia panacisoli. Next base: position 80,318 of record NZ_VTUZ01000022.1, read on the forward strand.
ATGACCCGCATGCGCGAGGCTTCCGCACATTCCAGGATATGGCATCAACGTTTCCGGCATGTGTTGGCAAGACTCCGAGTGCGGCAAAGCGAACGGAAGTTTCCTTAGGTTTTGACGTATCGTGGCGAGCAATTCAGGCGGGCCTCGAACCGATAGAGGTATTCATACAATGAGCGAACAAATCAAGCATATTAGCGACGCATCGTTCGAACAGGACGTCGTGAAATCCGACAAACCCGTGCTGCTCGATTTCTGGGCCGAATGGTGCGGTCCGTGCAAGATGATCGCGCCGATCCTCGACGAAGTCGCGAAGGATTACGCGGATCGTCTGCAGATCGCCAAGATCAATGTTGACGAACATCAGTCGACGCCGGTCAAGTTTGGCGTGCGTGGCATCCCCACGCTGATCCTGTTCAAGAACGGCGCTGTCGCCGCGCAGAAGGTCGGCGCGTTGTCGAAGTCGCAGCTCACCGCGTTCCTTGACGGCAACCTGTAAAGCGGCGCATATCGGCGCTCCCGGAGTCCGCGAGACTCGCGAGCAGGTCGAAATGGGCGTGTTGTCATCCGGCAACACGCTCAACAAGAAAGATGCCATGCCGCCGCACTGGCGGAAATTGGCGTGTGCTATGCTAGAATCCGCAAAACGTCGAAAAGACGTGTAAGTCCTTGAGCGGTTCCGCTCACTCTCCTCCCAGATTTCATTTCGTCGCACCTTCTCCTGCGGGTTCTCCGTATGCATTTATCCGAGCTTAAGACTCTGCACGTGTCCGAATTGATCGAGATGGCCAATGGCCTCGAGATCGAAAGTGCGAACCGCCTGCGCAAGCAGGAACTGATGTTCGCCATTCTAAAAAAACGAGCCAAAACGGGCGACACGATCTTCGGCGACGGCACGCTCGAAGTGCTTCCGGACGGCTTCGGCTTCCTGCGCTCGCCGGAAACCTCGTACCTCGCCAGCACGGATGACATCTACATCAGCCCGTCGCAAATCCGCCGTTTCAATCTGCATACGGGCGACACGATCGAAGGTGAAGTGCGCACGCCGAAAGACGGCGAACGCTATTTCGCGCTGGTCAAGGTGGACAAGGTCAACGGCCAGCCGCCGGAAGCCTCGAAGCACAAGATCATGTTCGAAAACCTGACGCCGCTGCACCCGAACAAGGTGCTGCTGCTCGAGCGTGAAATGCGCGGCGAGGAAAACGTCACGGGCCGCATCATCGACATGATCGCGCCGATCGGCAAAGGCCAGCGCGGCCTGCTGGTGGCATCGCCGAAGTCCGGCAAGACCGTGATGCTTCAGCACATCGCGCACGCGATCAAGCAGAACCACCCCGACGTCGTGCTGTTCGTGCTGCTGATCGACGAACGCCCTGAAGAAGTGACCGAAATGCAGCGTTCGGTGGCCGGCGAAGTGATCGCCTCCACATTCGACGAACCCGCCGCGCGTCACGTGCAGGTCGCCGAAATGGTGATCGAGAAAGCCAAGCGCCTCGTCGAAATGAAGAACGACGTGGTGATTCTGCTCGACTCGATCACACGTCTCGCGCGCGCCTACAACACCGTCGTGCCGGCCTCGGGCAAGGTGCTGACGGGCGGTGTCGACGCCAACGCGCTGCAACGTCCGAAGCGCTTCTTCGGCGCGGCGCGCAATATCGAGGAAGGCGGTTCGCTGACCATCATCGGCACGGCGCTGATCGAAACCGGTAGCCGCATGGACGATGTGATCTACGAAGAATTCAAGGGCACCGGCAACATGGAAGTGCACCTCGAGCGCCGTCTCGCCGAGAAGCGCGTTTACCCGTCGATCAACCTGAACAAGTCCGGCACGCGCCGTGAAGAACTGCTGATCAAGCCCGAAGTCCTGCAAAAGATCTGGGTGCTGCGCAAGTTCATTCACGACATGGACGAAGTCGAGTCGATGGAATTCCTGCTCGACAAGATCCGCCAGACGAAGAGCAACTCCGAGTTCTTCGACATGATGCGTCGTGGCGGCGGCAGCTAAAGCCTCACGCCAGCTCAGCCGCATCGGCCGTACCGCAAAAACCGCTCGTCACCAACGAGCGGTTTTTTTTCGTCCGCCCACTTCGCTTTTCGGGTTCCGGCGCTGCCCAGCCGCTGAACCTGTACGTGAACGTACACGTTGGAGTACAATGCGACCAGTCCGTCATACCTGCCACTGCTCATGTCGAAGGACTCACCCGCCTTACTGACCGTGCGTGACGCCGCCGAACGCCTCGGCGTCACGCCGCGCACGCTCAAATACTACGAGGAACGCGGCCTCGTCTCGCCCACGCGCAGCGAGGGCCGTTACCGGCTCTACGACGAAGAGGACCTCAAGCGCTTCGGCCGCATTTTGCGTTTGCGCTCGCTCGGCTTCTCGCTGCACGGCATCACCGAAATGCTCAAGCGTCCGCTGGAGCCCGTCGATGGCGGGCATCGCTTTTCGACCGAATCGCTGAAGCAGATTCGCGACGCCATTGGGCAACAGGTCGAAGCGCTCGACGCTCGCATCGAAACGATGCGCCGCGAACTCAAGGAAGCGCAAAAGCTGCGCGCCGAGTTGAGCCCCGACCTCGACTATCTCGAACGACGCCTCGCCGGCGAGAATGCCGACGCGCTGCTCGCACAACGCCGCAGCGCGCTTGCCAAAGCGGCAAAGACCGCGAGCACGGCACAATCTCCTTCGGCAAAGCGTGCAAAGAAAGCACGACCCGCCGCGCCGGACGAATCGTCATGAGCGCGGCGTCGTCCCGCGTCGCGCTCTTCAGCGTCGAAAAACTGCGCGGCGATTTTTTCCCCTGGGTATTGGCGGTCGTCACCGGCCTCGACTACTTCGACAATTCGATCTTCTCGTTTTTCACGAGCTATATCGCCGGCGGCATCAATGCGTCGCCCGACGAACTGGTGTGGGCCTCGAGCGCCTACGCGATCGCGGCGGTGCTCGGCATCCTGCAGCAGCAATGGTGGGTCGAGCGCTTCGGCTACCGGCGCTACGTGGCCGGCTGCATGCTGCTCTATTGCGCCGGCGCGATCGCCGCCGCACTCTGCGAATCGTCGATCGAACTCGCCGTGGCGCGCGGCTTTCAGGGCTACTTCATCGGCCCGATGATGGGCACTTGCCGCATTCTGATCCAGATGAGTTTCACGCCGCAGCAGCGGCCAGCGGCCACGCGCGCGTTTCTCGTGCTGATCGTGTTGAGCAGCGCGCTCGCGCCTTTGATCGGCGGTCAACTGGTCGCGCATTTCGACTGGCGCGCGCTGTTCGCCTGCACCGCGCCACTGGGCGTGCTGTTCGCGGTACTGGCCCTGCTCGCGCTACCCGACTCCGGCAACCGCCTGCCCGAAGAGCGCGGGTCGGCGCATTTCCGGCCATATCTGATCTTCGCGTTCGCCCAAGGCGCGCTGCAGATCGTGATGCAGCAGCTGCGCTTCCAGCTGTTCAGCGCGTCGCCCGGGCTGATTCTGCTGACGGTCGCCGGCCTCGTCGCGCTGGGCTGGTTCGCGTATCAGCAGTGGCACCATCCCGCGCCGCTCATGCGTCTACATGCGCTGCGCGAAAGGGTCTTCCAGGTCGGGCTCGTGCTGTATATGTTCTACTACTACATCTCGACCGTGTTCAGCTATCTGATCTCGCGCTTTCTCGAAGGCGGCCTCGGCTTTCCGGTCGACAACACCGGGCGGCTGGTCGGCGTGACGTCGCTGATTTCCGCGAGCGCGCTGTTCGTTTATCTGCGTTATGCGAAGCTGCTGCCGCGCAAGAAGTGGATCATCGTGCCGGGCTTCGCGGTGGCGGCGTTCACCGCTGCGTGGATGACACGTATGTCGCCAGGTGTCGGCGAAGCGGCGCTCGTCGTGCCGTTGTTGCTACGCGGACTGCTGTTGCTGTTCATCGTGTTGCCGGTCGCCAATCTGACGTTCAGAATCTTCGCGATCGAGGAATTCACGCACGGCTACCGGCTGAAAAACATCGTTCGGCAGTTGACGATCTCGTTCGCCACAGCCTCGGTGATCATCGTCGAGCAGCATCGGCAGGCATTGCATCAAACTCGCCTCTCTGAGTTCGTGAATCCGTACAATCCTGTGTTCCAGAACGCGCTCGCCGCGCTGACGCACGGCTTCGCCGCAGCAGGCCGCCCGGCACCCGAGGCGCACTCGCTGGCGCTCGTCGAAATCAGCCGGACGGTTGCGCAGCAGGCAAGCTTTCTGGCTTCGCTGGACGGCTTCTACTTTCTGATCGGCGTAGCGATTTGCGGCGGCATTTTCGCCGCATGGCAAAAACAGATCGACTAAGGTTCACCAGGCAATGCTTTCGAAACTCACTCAATGGCTGGGCTCGCGCCGCCGCGACCGCGCGCTGCGCGACTACGCGATCGACGACGCGCTGTGGCAAGCCACGCTCGACGGCCTGCCGTTTCTCGCGCACCTCGATGCGCCGGACCTCGCGCGGCTGCGCGAGCTGACCAGCCTGTTCATCGCGCAAAAGGAATTCTCGACCGCCCACGAGCTCGAGCTGACCGACGCGATGACCGTGGCGATCGCCGCGCAGGCGTGTCTGCCCGTGCTGAACCTGAGTCTCGATCTGTACCGCGGCTGGGTCGGGGTGATCGTCTATCCGGGCGAATTCGTGATCCGCAAGACCGTCGAGGACGAGGACGGCGTGGTGCACGAAGTCGAGCACGATGCGAGCGGCGAAGCGTGGGAAGGCGGCCCGGTGGTGCTGTCGTGGGAAGACGCGCAGATGACGGACGGCACGGAAGCGTACAACGTCGTGATTCACGAATTCGCACACAAGATCGACATGCTCAACGGCGAGGCGGACGGCCATCCGCCTCTGATGCGCCGCTGGCATGCGCCGCTCGACTCGCAGGCGTGGGCCGACGTGTTCGACTCCGCGTACGACCAGTTCTGCGCCCGCGTCGATGCGGTGCCGGAGCGTCGCTGGGCGCGTTTCGAGCGCGAGTCGCTGATCGATCCGTACGCGGCGGATCATCCGTCGGAATTTTTTGCCGTGTGCAGCGAGGCGCTGTTCGCGACGCCGCGGGCGTTCGAAGCGGAGTATCCGGAGCTTTACCGGCTGCTCGCGCGCTATTACCGGCAGGACCCGGCGCGCGTCGGAGTGACCTTCACGCCGGCCTGACAGCGCGCTTCTCCCGCCGTTATGCCTCGGGTCGGCCGGGCAAGGCCCAGAGCCCAAAATCCGCCCACGCTGCGGCGGCCGGCATTGTCGTCGCGGAAACAGCCTCCTTCACGGCTGCCAAAAAGCTGGCAGAAAAGTCGTCAAGCGACTGATTTTCTGGCATAATCGCCGTTTTTCGACCATAGGCAAGTGGCTCGCGCCTAGATGCGGTCCGCGCTTTGCGGCTGCACGCGGGTTGGCTACCGCCAGATTAAAGGAAAGACCATGAAAGAAGGCATTCACCCGGATTACCGCGAAGTCCTGTTCATCGACATGTCGAACGACTTCAAGTTTGTGACGCGCTCGACCATCCAGACGCGTGAAACCGCCGAATTCAACGGCAAGACCTACCCGCTCGCCAAGATCGAAGTGTCGTCGGAATCGCATCCGTTCTACACCGGCCAGCAAAAGATCATGGACACGGCAGGCCGCGTCGAGAAGTTCAACAAGAAGTTCGGCGCACGCGCTACCGGCAAGGCAGCAGCGAAGTAATACCCGCCTCGTCGCTGGCTTTGGCCGGCAGCGAAGCAGCAAAAAAGGGCAGCGCGAGCTGCCCTTTTTTTGTCACCTGCGCTGGCGGCTTGTTTGCGGGCTTGTTTGTAGCCTCGGTAGTTGCCTCATGCACCGGCCAAGGATCGCCGATGCCGTGCTCATGGCACCCGCTGCAGCTGCGCTCGCAATGCGCGTGTTACAGGCTTCACAACGACGTTGCGGACCGTTATCAGCCGTGACGCGCAACGCACGGCACGACTACAATGCCGGATGCTCCAGATGGGCCATTCCGGCCGGACACGTCGTCCGGTCATGGCCGCACCGCTTATCCAATTTCCACACACCGCATGAGACCTGTCGTTCGCCTCACTGCCTCTGCGACCAGTGCGCTACCGCGCTGGCTGCTGCTGACCATCTGTATCGTCTACGCATCGTTCGGGCTGTTCGGCCGCGATCCGTGGAAGAACGAGGACGCAGCCGGCTTCGGTGTCATGTGGACCATGGCGAACGGCGGCGCCCACGACTGGCTGCTGCCGAATCTGGTCGGCAAATACCTGACCGAGGACGGTCCGCTCGGGTACTGGCTCGGCGCCAGCGCGATCCGCGCGCTCGCGCCGTGGGTCGATGCGAGCAACGCGTCGCGCGTGTTCACCGGCCTGCTGTTTTGCGCGGGCTGCGCGTTCGTCTGGTATGCGGCCTACCTGCTCGGCCGGCGCGCCGAAGTTCAGCCGTTCAAGTACGCATTCGGCGGCGAGCCGGAGCCGCGCGACTACGGCCGCACACTCGCCGACGGCGCGCTGCTGATTCTGCTGGCCTGCTTCGGCCTTGCCGAACGCGGTCACGAAACCACGCCGCAACTGGTGCAGTTCGTCGGCATCGCGATGCTCGTGTACGGGCTCGTGCGGATGATCGACAAGCCGATTCAAGGCGCGCTGATCTGGGGTCTCGCGCTCGGCTTCGTCACGCTCGCGAGCAGCCCGGTGCTGGTCTGCGCACTGCTGATCGGCACCTTGGCGATGTCGCTGATCGTGCGCGAAGGGCGTTCCCGCTGGCTGCTGCTTGCCGGTCTGCCGGTCGCGCTCGTGGTGTCGGTGTCGTGGCCGATCGCCGCGCTCGCCGCCTTTCCCGACGACGCCGTCTGGTACCTGAATCAATGGGTGCATGTCAGCCTGAGTTCGTTTGCCGGGCCGCCGGGCTCGGTCGCCGCCTATGCGCTGAAAAACCTGCCGCTTTTCACGTGGCCGGCATGGCCGCTCGCGCTGTGGTCGTGGTTCAGCTGGAAAGGTCTGCGGCGTGCGCCGCACGTGGCGATTCCACTTTCGGTGATCGGGCCGCTACTGGCGCTGGTGATCCTGCAGAGTCATCAGTCCAACCGGCTCTATATGCTGTTGCTGCCGCCGCTCGCGGTGCTCGCCACCTTTGCGCTGCCCACGCTCAAACGCGGCGCGATCAACGCGATCGACTGGTTCGCGCTGCTAAGCTTCACGATCCTCGGCAGCTTCGTCTGGCTGGTTTACGTGGCGGGCCTGACCGGCTTTCCGCATCCGCTCGCGCGCAATCTCGCGCGCCTCGCGCCAGGTTTCGCGCCGCAGTTCAAGATTCTGTCGTTCGTCTGCGCGGTCGCCGTGACCGTGTGCTGGTTCGTGCTGGTGCGCTGGCGTCTCGCGCGTCATCCGAAAGTATTGTGGCGCAGCGTGGTGCTCTCGAGCGCCGGCACGACGCTGATGTGGGTGCTGCTGATGACGCTGTGGCTGCCCGTCGTCAACTACAGCCGGACCTATAAGGACGTCGCGCAACAGATCGCAAGCCATCTGCCGGATGACTACACCTGCATTTCGCCGGTGCGCCTGGGCAATGCGCAGATCGCCACGTTCGCTTATTTCGGCGACATGCACTTCTCGTTCGACCAGGACTGCGACGTCATCCTGCGTCAGGACTCGAATGAGTACGGCGACCCGAGCGCGATGCCCGACTACATCTGGAAACTGGTGTGGGAAGGCCGCCGCGTGGCTGACCGCGATGAACGCTTCCGTCTGTACGTACGGATCGACCGGCCGAAGCCGCCAGTCGTCAAGCGTCGCAGCTGGCACAAGAAGCTCGACTGACCATGTTCGCCGACGTACGGAAAATCGCCGCGCTGGCGTGGCCCGTATTGATCGGCCAGCTGGCGATCATCGCCTTCGGCGTGATCGACACGGCGATGGTCGGCCGATACTCGGCGGTCGATCTGGCCGCGCTCGGCCTCGGCTCGTCGATCTATATCTCCGTCTATATCGGACTGACCGGCATTCTGACCGCGCTGCAGCCGATCGCCGCGCAGCTCTACGGCGCGCGCCGCGACGCCGAGATCGGCGAGGAAGTGCGGCAGTCGCTGTGGCTCACGCTCGTGCTGACCGTGATCGGCTTCCTGATTCTGTTTTTCCCCGGACCCGTGCTGCATCTGGCGCGCGTGCCCGACGCGCTGCATGAACGCACGGTCGCGTATCTGCGGATTCTGGCCTTCGGCCTGCCTGCCGGCCTCGCGTTTCGCGTCTACAGTTCGGTCACCAATGCGGTCGGCAAACCGCGGCTCGTGATGATCCTGCAGATCGGCGCGCTGCTGCTCAAGGTTCCGCTCAACACGTGGTTCATCTTCGGCGGATTTGGCGTACCGGCGCTAGGCGGTCCGGGGTGCGCGCTTGCCAGTACGTCGATCAACTGGGCTCTGGCGGTGCTCGGTATGGTGTTGCTGACGCGTGTCGACGTCTTCAGGCCGTTCGCGATCTTCGCGCACTTCTGCTGGCCGGTGTGGCGGCGCCAGGCCGCGCAGTTGCGGCTCGGCATTCCGATGGGCCTGTCATATCTGATCGAAGTCACGTCCTATACGTTCATGGCGCTGTTCATCGCGCGCTTCGGCACGACGACGCTCGCCGGACATCAGATCGCCGGCAACATCGGCGCGGTGCTGTACATGACGCCGCTGTCGATCGGCATTGCTTCTTCGACGCTGGTCGCGCAGGCGCTCGGCGCGCATCGTCCGGAAGCGGCGCGCACGCTGTCGCGTCACGGAATCGTGATGGCGGTCGCGATCGCCTGCTGTTATGGCGCGATCGTGCTGGTGCTGCGGCCGTACATCATCGAAGGCTATACGCCGAATGCGCAGGTCGTGGCGGCGGCGATGCCGCTCGTGCTGATCGTCGTGTGCTACCACCTGTTCGACGCGTTGCAGATCACCACCGCGTTCGTGCTGCGCGCGTACAAGGTGGCGGTCGTGCCGACCGTCATCTATGCGGTGGCGCTGTGGGGCGTCGGACTGGGCGGCGGCTATCTGCTCGGCTTCGATGTGAGCGGCGTCACGCCTCAATGGCTGACCGGCGCGCGTGGATTCTGGGTCGCGAATACCGCGAGTCTGGCGATTGCCGGAGTTGGTTTGCTGATGTACTGGCGGACGGTGAGCAAGCGGTATTTGCGCGGCGGTGCGGCGGTTTCGCTGGATTCGGCGGGGTGAAGGTCGATGGGTAGGCCTGACGGGCTGCTCGCGTGGCCCGGTGCCTATCTGACTGCCTGGCTGACTCCCCAATTGACCATGTTGCTGGCTTGCCTGGCAACGATAATTTGGCATGGCCCCGCTCCTGCTAAACGGCTGTCAGGAGTCACCACGCACGCCTCTTCGAGGTCTCCCTCAAAAACAGACTGTTAGTTGCATTTAAGTCGAAGGAAAAAGCGGCGCCACAAGGCGGCCGCTTTCCCACCCAACCACCAACCCGTCAACCGACGAGCGCCTCCTCCGCCACCTCGCCTGCCCTCTCCCGCTGCGCCATCTCCGCCGCCCGATCGTGCCGCTCGAAAATCTCCCGCGCGGCAAACAGCGCATTCAGCGCCGCCGGAAAGCCCGCATAAAGGGCCATCTGCATAAACACCTCGACGATCTCCTCGCGCGTGCAGCCGACGTTCAACGCCGCCTCGATATGCACCTTCAACTGCGGTTGTGCGCAGCCCAGCGTCGCGAGCGACGCGATGGTGGCGATTTCGCGCACACGCAGATCGAGCTGTGGCCGGCTGTAAATATCGCCGAAACCGAATTCGATCAGCAGCCGGCCGAAATCCGGCGCGATCGGCGCGAGCGCGGCGATCACCTGTTCGCCGGCCGAGCCGTCGATCTCCTTCAGTTTGTCCCAGCCTCGGGTGTAGCGGTCGTTGTGTGCGTAGTCCATGGTGAGTCCTTGTCCGAATGTGAATGCGTTGAACTTGCGTCGATCTGTCGTGCCGGATTTCCCGCATCGGCGTTCTGCTGCGCCGCTTTTTCGTAGTACGCGATCTTGTCGACGATCGCACCAAGGTTGCTCTGCAACTCGGCGATGCGCGCCAAAACCGCATCCCGGTGCGCCACCAGCAAGTCGCGGCGCGCGCCTGTCGTCGGCCGGCCTTGCGCGCGCAGCGTCGCGAAAGCCTGCATTCCGGCGATCGGCATGCCGGTCGCTTTCAGACGCATCACGAACAGCAGCCAGTCGAGATCGGCGGGCGAATACAGGCGATGCCCCGCCTGCGTGCGCCCCACCGGGCGAATCAGCCCGGCCTGTTCGTAATAACGCAGCGTATGCGTCGAGACGCCGATCGTTTCGGCAACCTGACCGATGGTGAGTGCAGTTGGGAGTTTCGACATGACGGACTCAGGTTAGGACTTCGAGTGCACTCTAAGTCAAGCACTCGTCGTTGTCATTTGTCTGCGTTGTCATTCTTTATGGCGCGCGATATGGATGGATAAACTCGCACGAGCCTAATCGCGATGCAAAAGGTTTAAATATTGTCCGCGCTGATTTACTTGTCATGAATCGGTCGGTATAAATCGTCGGCGTTCGCAAATAGGGGCGCTTGAATTGTTCTATGCTTAAGCGCAGCGCGTGCTGGATGCGTCGTCCGTTCCCGGCTTACTTTTTTGCCCTCAATGGAGTGCTTGCCATGCTGAAGAAGCTTTTAATGCTTTGCGTTGCTTTGGCTTTGTCGCTGTCGGCCGGATTTGCGGCGGCCGTCGAAGTGAATTCCGCCGATCAGGCGGCGCTCGAATCGGTCAAGGGCATCGGGCCGGTGCATGCAAAGGCGATCATCGACGAACGCACCAAGAATGGCCCCTTCAAGGATGCCGACGATCTCGCCGCCCGCGTCAAGGGCATCGGCACCAAATCGGTCACCAACCTCGAGGCGGCCGGCCTGACGATCAACGGCTCGTCCGCGCCGCCGAGCGGGGCCAAGCCCGCCGCCAAGTCCAGCAGCACCGCGAGCACCAAGGCGGCGCCGGCAGCCGCGCCCGCCGCGACCACCGCCGCGCCGGCCACGACAACGACCACGGCTGCGCCGGCGGAAGCGTCGGGCACCAAAGCGTCGAAGTCGAAGAAGAAGAGCAAAGCCGCGGCCTCCGAAGCGGCAGCGGCTTCCGCACCGGCGGCAGCGCCCGCCGACGCGTCCGGCGCCAAAGCTTCGAAGAAGGCGAAGAAGAGCAAGGCCGCTTCGGCGGCTGCAGCTTCCGGCGCATAAGCAGACACATAGGCAGACGCATCAACGACGCACAACGGGGCGGGCGACGGCATCGCGAAGCTTCACCGATACACGCATGAGCCTCGCGCCATGCCCATATCGAAGCGGCCCGCCCGCCTTCCCACCGCGCCGCGCATCCGCGCGGCGTTTTCACCCGCCGGCCCGTCAAGCACGTGCCGGCTTTCAAGAGAGACCGTCATGAGCCTACTCGACACCATTGGTTCCCTGCTTGGCAAATCGCCCGAAGGCGGCGGCCAGCAAGCGCTTGTCGCAGCCGCACTCGAATTCGTCAATAGCCAGCCGGGCGGCCTGAACGGCCTGATCGACCGCTTCAAGGAAAAGGGCCTCGGCGACGTCGTATCGTCGTGGGTCAGCAACGGCGAGAACCAGCCGATCGCCCCTGATGCGCTGCATAGCGTGCTCGGCTCGGAGGCCGTCACGAACCTCGCGGCGAAAGCCGGCGTGCAGCCGGATCAGGTGACCGGCCTGCTGTCGCAGATCCTGCCGCACGTCGTCAATGCGGCGACGCCGGAAGGCGAAGTGCCGGCCGAGGGCAAGCTGAACGCGACCACCGTGCTCGGCGCGCTCGGCGGCCTGTCGGCGCTGTTCGGCAAGAACAACAACGCTTAACGACGCGAGTAGCCGCACCTGAGCGGCATTGCGGACGCAAAAAAAAAAGCGGCAACGAAGTCACCTTCGTTGCCGCTTTTCCGTTGCTACTCATTATCGCCGGCGGGAAAGCAGCTCGACTAGCGCCGCTTTTCGCCGCCGAACACGCGTTTTGCTTAATGCACGACGCGGTCGAACACCAGCTTGCCGTCTTCCACTTCCACCGGAATCACATCCTTCGGCCCGAACTTGCCGGCCAGGATCAGCTTGGCGACCGGGTTCTCGATCTCCTGCTGGATCGCGCGCTTCAACGGCCGCGCGCCGAACAGCGGATCGTAGCCGACCTTGCCGACGTGCTCGAGCGCGTCATCCGACACCACCAGTTGCATGTCGAGCTTCGCAAGCCGCTCATGCAGACGCTGCAGCTGTATACGCGCGATCGACTGGATGTTCGAGCGGTCGAGCGCATGGAACACCACGACGTCGTCGATCCGGTTCAGGAACTCAGGCCGGAAGTGCAACTTCACCTCTTCCCAGACCGCGTCCTTGACCGCTTCCTGCGGCTCGCCGACCATCGACTGGATCACCTGCGAGCCGAGGTTCGAGGTCATCACGATCACCGTGTTCTTGAAGTCCACCGTACGTCCCTGGCCGTCGGTCATGCGTCCGTCGTCGAGTACCTGCAGCAGCACGTTGAACACGTCCGGGTGCGCCTTCTCGATTTCGTCGAGCAGGATCACGCTATACGGCTTGCGGCGCACCGCCTCGGTCAGGTAACCCCCTTCCTCGTAACCGACGTAGCCCGGCGGCGCACCGATCAAACGCGCGACGCTGTGCTTCTCCATGAATTCGCTCATGTCGATACGGATCAGATGATCTTCCGAATCGAACAGGAACGCCGCCAACGCCTTGCACAGTTCGGTCTTGCCGACGCCGGTCGGCCCGAGGAACAGGAACGAACCATACGGACGGTTAGGGTCCGAGAGGCCCGCGCGCGAACGGCGAATCGCATCGGCCACCGCGTTGATCGCCTCGTCCTGACCGACCACGCGGTCGTGCAGTTTCGCTTCGATCTGCAGCAGCTTTTCGCGCTCGCCCTGCATCATCCGTGACACCGGAATGCCGGTGGAACGCGACACGACTTCCGCGATTTCTTCCGCGCCGACCCGCGTGCGCAACAGACGCGGACGCTGCGGATTGCTCTGCTCCTCAGCCTCGACCCGCGTCACTTCCTTCAACTGCGCTTCGAGACCCGGCAGCTTGCCGTACTGCAACTCGGCGACCTTCTCCAACTTGCCTTCACGCTGCAGGCGCATGATTTCCGCACGCGTTTTCTCGATCTCTTCCTTCAGCTGCGCGCTGCCCTGCACCGCGGCTTTTTCCGCGGTCCAGATCTCTTCGAGGTCCGAATATTCACGATTCAGCCGCTCGATTTCCTCCTCGATCAGTTGCAGGCGCTTTTGCGACGCTTCGTCCTTTTCCTTCTTCACGGCTTCGCGTTCGATCTTCAACTGGATCAGACGCCGGTCGAGCCGGTCCATCTCTTCGGGCTTCGAGTCGATTTCCATCTTGATCTTCGACGCGGCTTCGTCGATCAGATCGATCGCCTTGTCCGGCAGGAAGCGGTCCGTGATGTAGCGATGCGACAGCTCGGCTGCCGCGACGATGGCCGGGTCGGTGATATCGACGCCGTGATGCAGTTCGTACTTTTCCTGCAGCCCGCGCAGGATCGCGATGGTCGCTTCTACCGTCGGTTCGTCGACCAGCACTTTCTGGAAGCGGCGCTCGAGCGCGGCATCCTTCTCGATGTACTTGCGATACTCGTCGAGCGTGGTGGCGCCCACGCAATGCAGTTCGCCGCGCGAGAGCGCCGGCTTGAGCATGTTGCCCGCGTCCATCGCGCCTTCGGCCTTGCCCGCGCCGACCATCGTGTGGATTTCGTCGATGAAGACGATGGTCTGGCCTTCGTCCTTCGCGATATCGTTGAGCACGGCCTTCAGCCGCTCTTCGAACTCGCCGCGATACTTCGCGCCGGCCAGCAACGCGGCCATGTCGAGCGACAACACGCGCTTGCCCTTCAGCGTTTCCGGCACCTCGCCGTTGACGATGCGCTGCGCGAGCCCTTCGACGATCGCGGTCTTGCCCACGCCCGGTTCGCCGATCAGCACCGGATTGTTCTTGGTGCGGCGTTGCAGGATCTGGATCGAACGACGGATTTCGTCGTCGCGGCCGATCACCGGGTCGAGCTTGCCGGCCCGCGCGCGCTCGGTCAGGTCGATGGTGTACTTCTTGAGCGCCTCGCGCTGGCTTTCGGCGTCCTGGCTATGCACCTGCGAGCCGCCGCGCACCGCCGCAATCGCGCTTTCCAGCGACTTGCGCGACAAGCCATGCTGACGCGCGAGGCGTCCGGCTTCGCCCTTGTCGTCGGCGACCGCGAGCAGGAACATCTCGCTGGCGATGAACGTGTCGTTGAGCTTCTGCGCTTCCTTGTCCGCCTGATTCAGCAGGCCGGTCAGCTCGCGGCCGATCTGCACGTTGCCGTCGGTACCCTGCACTTGCGGCAGACGCGTCATCGCGTCGCCGAGCGCGGTTTGCAACGCCTGAACGTGCACGCCGGCGCGCGACAGCAGCGAGCGCGCCGACCCATCCTGCTGCGCGACGAGCGCCGACAGCACATGAACCGGTTCGACGTATTGATTGTCATGGCCAACGGCCAGACTCTGCGCATCCGCCAGTGCTTCCTGGAATTTAGTGGTGAGTTTGTCGATTCTCATCAAGAGACCTCCAATTTCGATTACCACCAAAATGAGGCGTTTTATCCAGGTTTCAAGCGCTTTTTTGCGCTCAACAGCAAGTATTTAACATTTGAGCGCAAGAACCGTCCGCGCCCTGATTTACGCGGACGGCGTCGGTGCGACCGGCACGATCGGGATCACCGCGCCACCCAGGCCGAGCAGCGAAGAGAGCGCGCCATGCGGCTGCGCGACCTCGCCGATGGTGTAGCGGTCGAGTTCGGCAAGGAAGGCTTTGCCCGCAGCGTCGAGCGCCTCGCGCAGGCGGCACGCCGGCATGATCACACAGGAGCGGTGCGCGCCGTGCTGGTCGGGCAGACAGGCGACCAGCGCGAAGTCGCTTTCCATCGCGCGGACCACCTCGCCCACCGTCAACGCGCGAGATCGTTCGGCGAACCGCAGGCCGCCGTTGCGCCCGCGCACGGTCTCGATCCAGCCGTGCTCGGCGAGTTGCTGCACGACTTTCATCAAGTGGTTCTTGGATATCCCGTACGCCTGCGAAATGTCCTGGATCGTCGACAGGCCATCGCCCCGCACAGCGAGGTACAGCAGGACGCGTAGTGAGTAATCCGTATAATCGGTCAGTCTCATAAATGCAGGTCACGATAAGCGCAAGCCGCGATCCCTGAGATAACCGCGTCGATGCTAGGGTTGCCGTGGCGCACCGCTTCGCCATAAGATGCAGCCAGTACGCATGTTTGCCAACTTTGCGCGGATGGGCGGCGTTGGTGTTCGCGCCGGTGTTCGGGTAGTAATGGTAACGTTTCCTGCGTCAACCTTTCACGCGAAAAGCGAGTTATTCCCGGCCTTCTTTTCGATCGCACGCATTTAAGGGCCGCTTCCGAGCGGCCCGGGCGCCGCGTGACGCGCCGCCTTGCGCAGCATTTATCTGGAATTTGCATGAATCCGTCCTTCCCCGCAGCGCCGGTCGTCGAGCGCGCCGCCGAGCCCACCGAAGAGAATATTCGCGAACTCGTCTACGGCTTTTATGATCGCGTGCGCGCCGATGCGTTGCTCGGCCCGGTCTTCGAAGCAAAGCTGGCCGGCCGCTGGGACGACCATCTGCCGAAGATGTGCACGTTCTGGGGCTCGCTCGTGCTGGGCGCGAAGCAGTACCGCGGCAACGTGCAGCAGGCGCATCAGCCGCTGGAAGGCGTCGAGCCGCAGCATTTCAGCCGCTGGCTGTATCTGTTTCTGGATACGGTCGAGTCACGCTACCAGCCGGCTGCGGCGGTGCGCTTCATGGAACCGGCGCTGCGTATCGCGCAAAGCCTGCAATTGAGCCGCTTCGGCTGGGATTACAAGATTCCGCCCGAGCAGCAGGCGCTGCTGGAGCGCGTGGCGCCGAAGCGCCGTCCGCACGATGACGATGGGCCGGCTCACGCGACACGTCCGGCTGGCGAGCCGTTTCCGGCGCGGATCATCGGGCGGCCTCGCGACGAGTGAACGGGTGTTGGGTGCGTTTGGGTGCATCGCGCACGACAGGCGTCTTGACGCCGAGTGCCGAGCACCGCTTCGATAGCGGCCTGACCCGCCTCTACTCCTGCGTGCGATTCCCCGATTCGATGCCCCAGCGGGCGAGCGCGGCGTCGTCCGTGACGCGGGCGTCGACCCAGCGTTCGCCGGCCTCGGTCTTCTCTTTCTTCCAGAACGGCGCCTGGGTCTTCAGATAATCCATCACGAACTCACACGACGCGAATGCGTCGCCGCGATGCGCAGCCGTGGTCGCGACGAGCACGATCTGGTCGAGCGGATAGAGCTTGCCGACCCGATGGATGATCAGCACCTCGATACCCGGCCAGCGCTCGCGCGCGCTCACGATGATCGCTTCCAGCGACTTCTCGGTCATGCCGGGATAATGCTCGAGCTCCATCGTCTCGACGGTGCTGCCGTCGTTCAGATCGCGCACGGTGCCGACAAAACAGGCGACCGCGCCGATCTTCGGATTGCGTGCGCGCAATGCGGCCACCTCGGCTGTGAGGTCGAAGTCTTCAGTCTGGACGCGAACGGGCATGGGTGGCTCCCTGGTGACGATCTGGCGGCGTTGCCGCCTAGCCGCCAGTAACCGGCGGGAAGAACGCGACTTCGCAGCCATCCGTGATCCGGGTGCCGGCGCCGGTCATCACGTGGTTGCAGGCCATGCGCAGCGCGCGGCCTTCGGCGAGCGTCTCGGCCCAGATTCCGCCGCGCACGCGCAGCCACGCGCGCACGTCGCCGACGGTCGCGACGCCGTCGGGCAGCTCGACGGTTTCGTCGGCCAGATTGAGCGCTTCGCGCACGCTCGCAAAATAGCGGAGTTCGATCTTCATCGGGATGTCGCCGGTCTGCTACGCATGGCCGGCCTCAGTTCAGCAATTCGGAAAAGGGAATGAAGCGCACGGTCTCGCCCGCGCGGATCGCATGGTTCGGCGGATTGTCGATCAGGCCGTCGCCCCAGACCGTCGAGGTCAGCACGGCCGAACTCTGATTCGGGAACAGATCGAGGCCGCCTGCCTCGTTGAGCCGCGCGCGCAGAAATTCGTTGCGGCGGTCGGCCTTGCTCTGGGTGAAATCCGCGCGCAGCGACAGCGTGCGCGGCGCGACCGTCCGTGCACCGGCGAGACTCAGAACGAATGGACGCACGAACAGCAGGAAGGTGGCGAAGCTGGAAACCGGGTTGCCCGGCAGGCCGATGAAGAACGTTTCGGCCGATGCCGAAGCCGATGCCGATGCGTCCGCATTCGCATTCGTATGCGCCGCGGCGCGGCGCACCGCGCCGAAGGCGAGCGGCTTGCCCGGCTTCATCGCGATCTGCCACATCGACAAACGCCCTTCCGCCTCGACGGCGGGCTTCACGTGATCTTCCTCGCCGACCGATACGCCGCCGCAAGTCAGGATCAGATCGTGCCCGCCGGCGGCTTCGCGCAACGTCGCGCGGGTCGCGTCGAGCCGGTCGGCGACGATGCCATAGTCGGTCACTTCGCAGCCGAGCTTTTCCAGCAGCCCGCGCAGCGTGAAGCGGTTCGAATTGTAAATCGCGCCCGGTTTCAGCGGCTCGCCTGGCATGGTCAGCTCGTCGCCGGTGAAGAACACCGCGACCTTGACGCGGCGGCGCACCTGAAGCTTCGCGCAGCCGACCGACGCGGCGAGCCCCAGCGCCTGCGGCGTGAGCCGTGTGCCCGCCGGCAGGATGATCGAGCCGCTGCGGATGTCCGCGCCTTGCGCCGTGATCCATTCACCGGTTTGCGGCGTGTGGAGGATCGCGACTTCGTCGCCGGCGGCTTCGGTTTGCTCCTGCATCACGATCGCGTCGGCGCCGGGCGGCACCGTTGCGCCGGTGAAGATGTGCGCCGCGGTGCCGGGCACCAGCGGCATGGGTGCATGGCCGGCCGGAATGCGTTGCGACACCGGCAACCGGCTGCCGCCCGCGCGCGCCAGATCCGCGGTGCGGATTGCGTAACCGTCCATTGCGCTGGTGTTCATCGGTGGGACGTCGAGCGGCGACGTGACGTCGGCCGACAGCACGCGGTTCAACGCGTCCAGCGTGGGAATGGATTCTGTGCCGGCGATCGGACTCGCGGCACCAAGCAGGGTCGCCAACGCTTCGGCAGTGGCGAGCATGGGAGCGCGGGGCGTTGGTGTGGACATCTCTGGTTTCGAAACCGCGGATTAAATGAACATTGTAGCGGTCGATGCCGTCGGCCTGGGCGGCCCGGCATGATGCGGGGGTTTTGCTTCGTGTGACTGCGGGGGGGTTGCTCATTTAGCGCGCTCAGCGAACTCGCTGCAAGCGCTCTTTTTGCAGCGGGCCTTTCGGCCCGTCCCAATGCGGCTGAACGCCTGTCTGCGCGGCGCGGCTCCTATCGGCGCGCCTCGCAGCGCATCAAACCGCATCCGGCCGCTCCAGCCCGCCCGAGCAGCGCTGCGTGGCCCGCCGGCTCACGCAGCGCGCAGAACAGCCTCACCCGCCCGTGTTCGCCACGATAAAGTCCTTCACGCGCTGCGCATCCGCCGGCAGCACTTCGAAGCGCTGCGGCAACGACTCCAGCCCCGAAAACGCCGCCGGCCGCTCCGGTTCGCGCAACAGCGCTTCGCGGATCGTCTCGCCGAACTTGATCGGTTGCGCGGTCTCCAGCACGATCATCGGAATGCCAGGTTGCAGATGCTCGCGGGCCACCTTCAGGCCGTCGGCCGTGTGCGTGTCGATCATCGTGTCGTAACGCTCGAACACGTCTCGGATCGTCTCCAGGCGGCTGTCGTGGCTGCTGCGGCCCGACACGAAACCGAACTCCTCTACGCGCGCAAAATCGCCGCTCGCCGCGAGATCGAAACCGCCCTTTTCCTCGACATCGCGAAACAGTTGCAGCACCCGCGCCGGATCGCGGCCCAGCAGATCGAACACGAAGCGCTCGAAGTTCGACGCCTTCGAAATGTCCATGCTCGGGCTGCTGGTGTGGTACGTCTCGGCCGCCTTGCGCACGCGGTAGATGCCGGTGCGGAAGAACTCGTCGAGCACATCGTTTTCATTCGTCGCGACGACCAGCTTCTCGATCGGCAGACCCATCATCCGCGCGATGTGACCCGCGCAGACATTGCCGAAATTGCCCGACGGCACCGTGAACGATACGCGCTCCTCGTTCGACTTCGTCGCCGCGAAGTAGCCCTTGAAGTAGTACACGACCTGCGCGACGACGCGCGCCCAGTTGATCGAATTGACCGTGCCGATCTTGTACTTCGCCTTGAACGCATGATCGTTCGACACCGCCTTGACGATGTCCTGAGCGTCGTCGAACACGCCTTCAACCGCGATGTTGAAAATGTTCGGGTCCTGCAGGCTGTACATCTGCGCGGTCTGGAACGCGCTCATCTTCTTGTGCGGCGACAGCATGAACACGCGGACGCCCTTCTTGCCGCGCATCGCGTATTCGGCGGCGCTGCCGGTGTCGCCCGAGGTCGCGCCGAGAATGTTCAGCGTCTCGCCGTGCTTCGCGAGCGCGTACTCGAACAGGTTGCCGATCAGCTGCATCGCCATGTCCTTGAACGCGAGCGTCGGCCCGTTCGACAGTTCCAGCAGCGCGAGCGGCGCGCCGTTCTCGACGCCCAGCGTTTTCAGCGGCGTGATCTGCGCAGCGCTTTCATCGGCGCGCACGTTGCAGTATGTCGCGGCCGTGTAGGTCTTGCGCGTGAGTGCGCGCAGATCCTCGGCGGGAATGTCGTCGCTGAATTTCGACAGGATCTCGAAGGCGAGGTCCGCGTAAGGCAGGGTGCGCCAGCGCGTCAGTTCTTCAGCGCTGACGCGCGGATATTCGGCGGGCAGATACAGGCCGCCGTCTTTCGCGAGACCGCCCAGCAGGATGTCCGAAAAGGTGTGGCGCTCGCCGGCTCCGGCGCCGCGCGTGGAGAGGTAGTTCATAGTGGGCCTAGTTCAGCGCTTCCATGCGCAGCTTCGTGACTTGCGAGACGACGGTCTTCAAGGCTTCGATCGACTTGATCGCGGCGTTGACGTGCTTTTCGACCGTTTCATGCGTGATCAGGATGATGTCGGTTTCGCCCTTGCCGTTCGCGTCGACCTGCTCCGATTCCTTCTGCAGCAGCGCGTCGATCGAGATGCCGGTGTCGGCCAGAATGCGCGTGATGTCGGCCAGCACGCCGGTCACGTCCGCCACCCGTAGACGCAGGTAGTAGCCGCTCGTCACTTCGTCGATCGGCAGGATCGGGGTGTTCGACAGGCTGTCCGGCTGGAACGCGAGGTGCGGCACCCGATGCTCCGGATCAGCCGTGTGCAGGCGCGTCACGTCGACCAGGTCGGCCACCACCGCGGACGCCGTCGGTTCCGCGCCCGCGCCCTTGCCGTAGTAGAGCGTCGTGCCGACCGCGTCGCCATGCACGACTACCGCGTTCATCGCGCCTTCCACGTTCGCCAGCAGGCGCTTTTCCGGAATCAGCGTGGGGTGCACGCGCAATTCGATGCCCTTGTCGGTGCGGCGCGCAATGCCGAGCAGCTTGATGCGGTAGCCGAGTTCCTCGGCGTATTTGATGTCGATCGCCGCGAGCTTGCTGATGCCTTCGACATAGGCGCGGTCGAACTGCACCGGCACGCCGAACGCGATCGCGCTCATGATGGTCGCCTTGTGCGCAGCGTCGACGCCTTCGATGTCGAAGGTCGGATCGGCTTCCGCGTAGCCCAGCTCCTGCGCGGCTTTCAGCGCGGTCGCGAAATCGAGCCCGCGGTCGCGCATCTCCGACAGGATGTAGTTCGTGGTGCCGTTGATGATGCCCGCGATGTACTGGATGCGATTGGCCGTCAGCCCCTCGCGCAACGCCTTGATGATCGGAATGCCGCCCGCCACTGCCGCCTCGAACGACACCATCACGCCATTGGCGTGCGCCGCTTCGAAGATCTCGGTGCCGTGCACCGCGAGCAGCGCCTTGTTGGCGGTGACCACATGCTTGCCGTTCCTGATCGCGCGCAGCACGAGATCGCGCGCCACGCCGGTGCCGCCGATCATTTCGGCCACGATATCGATCGAGGGGTCGTCGACCACCGCGTTGAAGTCATCGGTCAGCGCGACCGTGCCGGCTTGTGTGCCGAGCGCCGCCGTCGCCTTCGCGGGATTGCGCACGGCGATGCGCGCAATCTCGATGCCGCGGCCCGCGCGGCGTTTGATTTCTTCCTGATTGCGGCGCAGTACCGTGAAGGTGCCGCTGCCTACCGTGCCGAAGCCCAGCAGTCCAACTTTGATCGGTTCCATGCAGCGTGTGTTTTCGAGTAGATGATTGAAAGGAAACGGATGTCGGGTGTGGCGCTTTGCACGGCGCGCTATGCGCCGCGCCGCGCGCCACCTCGTGCGCTAGGCCGTGTGCCGTTTGCGGTAGCCGTCGAGGAATCGCGCGATCCGGTTGATCGAATCCGCGAGGTCGTCGACGTTCGGCAGGAACACGACGCGGAAGTGATCCGGCGTCTTCCAGTTGAAACCGGTGCCCTGCACGAGCAGCACGCGCTCTTCGAGCAGCAGGTCGAGGATGAACTGCTGGTCGTTCTGGATCGGATACACCTTCGGATCGAGGCGCGGGAACATGTACAGCGCCGCTTCGGGCTTCACGCAGCTCACACCGGGGATGGCCGTCAGCATGTCATACGCGAGTTCGCGCTGTTTGTACAGGCGCCCGGTCGGCACGATCAGGTCGTTGATGCTCTGATATCCGCCGAGCGCGGTCTGGATCGCGTACTGGCCGGGCACGTTCGGGCACAGCCGCATCGACGCGAGGATGCCCAGGCCCTCGAAATAGTCGCGGCCGTTGCGGCGGTTCTCGCCGGTCAGGCCCGAGATGAACATCCAGCCGGCGCGATAGCCGCACGAGCGGTAGCTCTTCGACAGGCTGTTGAACGTGACGGTGAGCACGTCTTCGGAAAGCGCCGCCATCGACGTATGGGTCTTGCCGTCGTAGACGATCTTGTCGTAGACCTCGTCGGCGAAGATCACGAGGCCGTGCTGGCGCGCGATTTCGATCAGGCCGAGCAGCAGTTCGTCCGAGTACAGCGCGCCGGTCGGATTGTTCGGGTTGATCACCACGAGAGCGCGCGTGTTCGGCGTGATTTTCGCGCGGATGTCGTCGAGGTCGGGCATCCAGCGGTTCGACTCGTCGCAGATGTAGTGCACCGGCGTGCCGCCCGCGAGGCTCACGCCGGCGGTCCACAGCGGATAGTCGGGCGCCGGCAGCAGCACTTCGTCGCCGTCGTTCAGCAACCCCTGCAGCGCCATCACGATCAGCTCCGACGCGCCGTTGCCGATGTAGATGTCGTCCAGCTCGACGCCGTGCACGCCCTTTTGCTGCGTGTAATGCATGATCGCCTTGCGCGCGGCGAACACGCCCTTCGAATCGGAGTAGCCGGACGAGCCCGGCAGGTTCAGGATCATGTCCTGAATGATTTCGTCGGGCGCTTCGAAGCCGAACGGCGCGAGATTGCCGATGTTCAGCTTGATGATGCGGTGGCCCTCTTCTTCGAGCCGCTTCGCATGTTCGAGGACGGGCCCGCGAATGTCGTAGCAGACATTCAGCAACTTGTTGGATTTGAGAATCGGTTTCACGGCGGGCACTTCATCCTGTTGATGGCTTGGGCGAACCGGCGCTGGCTAAAAACGCCAGGCCGGCCAGTTCGCCGATAGGGGGATTCGGGCGCGCAGGGCCGGCGACGGCCGCCAGACGCAAATCGGACCGCCCTGTCGAGCCGCCGCTGCATTTTCGCAGCTGACGCGTTTTTCGGGGCAAGCTTTCGTGCCGCTTGCTTTCGTGCCGCTCGAGTGCCGCTTGCGCGGCCCGTTGCTTCGCCCGCCGCGCCCGCCATGCGCTTGCGGCGGATTGCGCCGGGGTAGCAGCGAAGCGGGAAAAAACGGGATGAAGCAGTCAAAACGGGCCAACACGGGCGAAAACCCGGCAAAAATCCGACGAAAGCGGGCAAAACCAGGGCAGGTAGCCGATGGGCCGCGCCGCTGCGCACGGCGCAGCTTGTGGCGGCACATGAGCGAGGGGCGCCGCAAGGCGGCCAAAAAGTTATAATTTAGCGGATTTTGGCCGACTTCCGCAATGCACCAACCGCATCGGCAAGCCTTTTCGGCCCCTTCGTGCCCACTCGCGTCGACCCGCCCTGCTTCGCTCCGTCCGATCAGGCGGCCCGCACGCATGATGTCTCACGACGACTTCGGAAAACCAATTTGAAATTACATCAGGATTCCAGCGGCGCCCTCAACACCGTGACCGGCTACGGCGCCGACTACGTCGAAATCAATCTGGTGCGTCATGCGGGCAGCATTCTCGTGCTGCCGGACGCACCGGTCATCCCTTGGCCCGTGTCGTCGTTCGACCAGTTGAGCGCCGAGCACTTTGCGATGCTGATCGAGGCCGCGCCCGAAGTGGTCGTGTTCGGCAGCGGCGAGCGGCTGCGCTTTCCGCATCCGCGCCTGACTGCCGCGCTCACCGCGAAGCGCATCGGCGTCGAAACGATGGATTTCAAGGCCGCCTGCCGCACCTACAACATTCTGATGGCCGAAGGCCGCAAGGTCGCCGCCGCGTTGCTGATCGAAGCGTAGCGGCCGGGGCGTCGTGACGCGCCGGTGCGGCTGCGGCATGGCCGTGGCGCCGTCCCGCCCGGAGCGGCTTCGCAGCGGCGGCACGCTTCCGCGCCGCGTGGCAACGTGCGAAAAGACGGTCGTGACGCCACATCGCCCCCGGCCACCCTGGCCGCGTCACGGCTGATCACGTACACTGCGCGCCATCGGTGCGGTGCTGACGAGCCCGGCCAGGCCGTGCGTCACCCGTCTGTGCGTCAATCGACTGGTCACGTTACGCCGCCAGGCAGCAGGCAACCGACGCCTTGGCGACCCGCCGCCGAAGCCGTCCGCGGCTCGCCCGGCGCCGCAGCTCCGCCCGCAGAATCCGCAAATGGCCACCCGCGCATAGCCGGTCGCCGTTTCCAGACAACTCCGCTTCGCCGCCCACACGCGGCGTCGCCCAACAGGTTGAAATCCATGAACGATACGCCGTCGAGGCTACCGCTCAATCGCACTACGATCCTGCTGCTGGTGCTGGCCCTCGCCGTGATCTGGTTCGTGCCGCTCGGCTGGCGCCACCTGCTGCCGAGCGACGAAGGCCGCTACGCCGAAATGGCGCGCGAGATGTTCGTCACCGGCGACTGGATCACGCCGCGCTACAACGACTACAAATATTTCGAGAAGCCGCCGCTGCAAACCTGGGCGAACGCGCTCACGTTCGCGTGGTTCGGCATCGGCGAATGGCAGGCGCGCCTGTACACCGCCCTGACGGGCTTCGCCGGCGTGCTGCTGATCGGCTTCACCGGCGCGCGCGTGTTCAATGCCGCGACCGGCGTGTTCGCCGCGATCGTGCTGGCGTGCTCGCCGTACTGGAACCTGATGGGCCACTTCAACACGCTCGACATGGGCCTGTCGTTCTGGATGGCGCTCACGCTGTGCGCGCTGCTGCTCGCGCAACGCCCCAACCTGTCGACGTCGAGCGTGCGCGGCTGGATGTGGGTGTGCTGGGGCTCGATGGCGCTGGCGGTGTTGTCCAAGGGACTCGTCGGCGTGATCCTGCCGGGCGCCGTGCTGGTGCTGTATACCGTGGTCGCACGCGACTGGGCGCTGTGGAAGCGCCTGCACCTGATCGGCGGCCTGATCGTGTTCTTCGCGATCGTCACGCCGTGGTTCGTGCTGGTGCAGCAGCGCAATCCCGAATTCCTGAACTTCTTCTTCATCGTTCAGCAGTTCAAGCGCTATCTGACGCCCGAGCAGAATCGCCCCGGGCCGTTCTATTACTTCGTGCCGGTGCTGCTGGTGGGCTTTCTGCCGTGGCTCTCGGTGACGCTGCAAAGCGTGCGCCACGCGTGGCGCCTGCCGCGCCAGCCGAACGGCTTCGCGCCGGTGATCCTGATGCTGGTGTGGATCGGCTTCATCTTCCTGTTCTTCAGCGCGTCGCACTCGAAACTGCTGTCCTACACGCTGCCGATCGCCCCGCCGATCGCGTTGCTGATCGGCATGTATCTGCCGCTCGTCACGCGCGACCAGTTGCGCCGGCATCTGGCCGGCTACGCGCTGTTTCTGGTGGTCGCCGCGTTCGCCGCGCTCTTCATGACGCGCTTTGGCAGCGCGCGCAATCCGGCCGAACTGTATGCCGAGTACCGCACGTGGGTGCTCGCCGCGCTCGGCGTCGCGTTCGCGCTGACGCTCGCCGCGCTGTGGCTGAACCGCCGCAGCCGGGCGGGCAGCCTCGGCGCGATCGCCTGCTTCGGCGCGGCGTGGCTGCTGCTCGGCACGATCGCCGGCACGGGTCACGACGTGTTCGGCCGCCTGAGCTCTGGCGCGCCGCTCGCCCCGGCGATCAAGGCCCAGCTCGCCAAGCTGCCGGCCGATACCCCGTTCTACTCGGTCGGCGTGCTCGACCACACGCTGCCTTTCTACGTCGACCACACGATGATCATGGTCGAGCATCCCGACGAACTGGCGTTCGGCGTGTCCGTCGAACCGCAGAAATGGGTGCCGTCCGTCGACGCGTGGATCGAACGCTGGAAGGCCGAGCGCTACGCGCTCGCGCTGATCCCGCCGCCGACCTACGACCGGCTCGTCAAGCAAGGCCTGCCGATGCAGGTCATCGCGCGCGATTCGCGCCGGGTGGTGGTGATGAAGCCGCTCGCGGCGCCCGATGCGCCGGCGCCGGTGGAAAAGCAGCAACCATGACCCCATCTCAGGATCCAACCGTTCGATGAACCCGATTTCCCTCTTTTGCATCCTCGCCGGCGTGACGCTGAACGCCGGCGCGCAGTTGCTGCTCAAAGCCGGCACCAATGCTGTTGGACACTTCGAATTCACCCGTGCGAACATCCTGCCCATCGGCTGGCGGCTCGCGACCCAGCCGCCGATCATCGGCGGGCTCGCGTGCTATGTGATCAGCCTGGTCGTGTGGGTGGTGGGGCTGTCGCGGGTGGACGTGTCGATCGCCTATCCGATGCTGTCGCTCGGCTACGTCGTCAACGCGTTCGCGGCGTGGTATCTGTTCGGCGAAATGCTGTCGCTGCAGAAGCTGATCGGCATCGGCATCATCCTGATCGGCGTGGTGGTGCTGACGCGCAGCTAGCCACGCGCGGCGAACCCGGCAGCGCATCGCCGGACACGATTCATTGCCTTTTATCGTGCGTACCGGGCCGGCGCGGCGCGCGCCGGCACAAGATACCGTAAGCAAAAGCTGCAAACCGGCTAAGCATGACATAAGGTTGACCGTACTATCCTGTGCGGTTGCTCTTTAGCGCGGCCTTGGGTTTGCGCGTAGTTTGTGGTTTACTTCGCGCCCTTTCGGGTTGCGCCCCTATCAATCGAGCGAAGCATTCATGAGCCAGTCAACAGTCCCGTTTTTGCCGTTTGTCAAACCTGAGATCGACGAGGAAACGATCCAGGGCGTCGCCGACGTGCTGCGCTCCGGCTGGATCACCACCGGCCCGCAGAACCAGAAGTTCGAAGCGGCGCTGTCCGAGTTCTGCGGCGGCCGTCCGGTGCGCACGTTCAACTCCGGCACGGCGACGCTGGAAATCGGGCTGCGCATCGCCGGCGTGGGCGCGGGCGACGAAGTCATCACGACGCCCGCGTCGTGGGTCTCGACCAGCAACGTGATCCTCGAAACCGGCGCGACGCCGGTGTTCGTCGACATCGATCCGGCCACGCGCAACATCGACCTCGACCTGCTCGAAAAAGCCATCACGCCGCGCACCAAGGCGCTGCTGCCGGTGTACCTGTCCGGCCTGCCGGTCGACATGGACCGGCTCTACGCGATCGCCCGCGCGCACAAGCTGCGCGTGATCGAAGACGCCGCGCAGGCGTTCGGCTCGACGTGGCACGGCGAGCGCATCGGCAAGCTCGGCGACATCGTGTCGTTCAGCTTCCATGCGAACAAGAACCTGACCTCGATCGAAGGCGGCGCCCTGGTGCTGAACAACGAGGAAGAAGCCGTGCTGGCCCAGAAGTACCGGCTTCAAGGCATCACCCGCACGGGCTTCGACGGGATGGACTGCGACGTGCTCGGCGGCAAGTACAACCTGACGGACGTCGCCGCGCGCGTCGGCCTCGGCCAGCTGCCGCATCTGGAGCGCTTCCTCGCGCAGCGCAGGAAGCTCGTGCGCGCGTATTTCGCGGGCTTCGAAGGCGGCGCGGCGGTGAAGCTGGGCGTCGGCCTGCCGCTTGCGGACTTCGAGAACAGCAACTGGCACATGTTCCAGATCACGCTGCCGCTCGAAAAACTCTCGCTCGACCGCGCCGGCTTCATGGGCCAGTTGAAGGAGCGCGGGATCGGCTCGGGCATGCATTACCCGGCGATCCATCTGTTCACGCTGTATCGCGCGCTCGGTTTCAGGGAAGGCATGTTCCCGCATGCGGAGCGCTTCGGCGCGAGCACCGTCACGCTGCCCCTCTTCACGCTGATGAACGGGAGCGACGTGGAACGCGTGTGCCGCGCGGTCAACGAAATTTGCGAACAATACGGAAAATAAGCGGAAATGAGTTATTCGGAACATCGCGCCGCCGCACCGGAAGTGTCGATCATCATTCCGGTGTACAACGAGGAAGCCGGACTGGCCGCGCTGTTCGCGCGCCTCTATCCGGCGCTCGACGCGCTCGGCACCGGTTATGAGGTGATTTTCATCAACGACGGCAGCCGCGACAAATCCGCCGCGCTGCTCGCCGAGCAATTCCGCGCGCGGCCCGACACGACCCGCGTGATCCTGCTGAACGGCAACTACGGCCAGCACATGGCGATTCTCGCGGGCTTCGAGCAATCGCGCGGCGAGATCGTCATCACGCTCGACGCCGACCTGCAGAATCCGCCCGAGGAAATCGGCAAGCTGGTGTCGAAGATGCGGGAAGGCTACGACTATGTCGGCACGATTCGTCTGCAACGCCAGGACAGCCTGTGGCGCCGCAAGGCCTCGCGCGCGATGAACCAGCTGCGCGAGCGCATCACCCGCATCAAGATGACGGACCAGGGCTGCATGCTGCGCGCGTACAGCCGGCACATCATCGACACGATCAATCGCTGCGGCGAGATCAACACGTTCATTCCGGCGCTCGCCTACACTTTCGCGCAGAATCCGGTCGAAATCGAAGTCGCGCACGAAGAGCGTTTCGCCGGCGAATCGAAGTACTCGCTGTACTCGCTGATCCGCCTGAATTTCGACCTCGTCACCGGCTTCTCGGTGGTGCCGCTGCAATGGCTGTCGTTCATCGGCGTGATCCTGTCGCTCGGGTCGGCGGCGCTGTTCGTGCTGCTGCTGATTCGCCGCTTCATCATCGGCGCGGAAGTGCAAGGTGTGTTCACGCTGTTCGCCATCACCTTCTTCCTGCTCGGCGTGATCATCTTCGCGCTCGGCCTGCTCGGCGAGTACATCGGGCGGATCTATCAACAGGTGCGCGCGCGGCCGCGCTATCTGGTGCAGACCATTCTCGAACAGCGCGACGGCACGACCTTCACCGAAGCGCCGCGCCAGGCGGTGGTGCAGGCGGTGCAAGCCGCGCCGCTGGCCGATCAGGGGCCGACGCCATGAAGCCACGTGCTGTCGTATTCGCGTATCACAACGTCGGCGTGCGCTGCCTGCAGGTGCTGCTCGCGCGCGGCGTCGACGTGACGCTGGTCGTCACCCACGAAGACAACCCGAGCGAAAACATCTGGTTCGGCAGCGTGGCGTCGGTTGCCGCCGAACACGGCATTCCGGTCGTCACGCCGGGTGACCCGAAGAGCCCGGAGCTGCGCGCCGCGATCAGCGCCGCGCGGCCCGATTTCATCTTCTCGTTCTACTACCGCCACATGTTGCCGGTCGACCTGCTCGCGCTCGCCGCACGGGGCGCTTACAACATGCACGGTTCACTGCTGCCGAAATATCGCGGCCGCGTGCCGACCAACTGGGCGGTGATCCACGGCGAAACCGAAACCGGCGCAACGCTGCACGAGATGGCCGCCAAACCCGACGCGGGCGCGATCATCGCGCAAACGCCGGTGCCGATCCTGCCCGACGACACCGCCGCGCAAGTGTTCGACAAGGTCACAGTCGCCGCCGAGCAAACCCTTTGGCGCGTACTGCCGGCCTTGCTGGCGGGCGAAGCGCCGCATCTGCCGAACGACCTCGCGCACGGCAGCTATTACGGCGGACGCAAGCCGGAAGACGGCCGGATCGACTGGACGCAATCCGCGCAGCAGGTGTACAACCTGATCCGCGCGGTCGCGCCGCCGTACCCCGGCGCTTTCACCGACCTCGACGGCCACCGTTTCATCGTCGCGCGCGCGCGCCTGGCCGCGCCAGGCGCGCTACGCTCGGATTTGCCGCCGGGCCTGCACGTAAGCGATAATGCCGTTTTTGCGATCTGCGGCGACGGCCGCGCTATCGCCATCCACGAATTGCGGCACCAGCACGACGGCAGCGAGCCTGTCGTCACCCCGGCCGAATTCGCCCAGCTCATCCCAACTCCCCGACATTCATGAAAACCGAAGGTTTCGCCAAAAAAGTCCTGATTCTGGGTGTGAACGGCTTTATCGGCCATCACCTGTCCAAACGCATTCTCGAAACGACCGATTGGGAAGTCTTCGGGATGGACATGCAGACCGAACGCCTGGGCGACCTCATCAATCATGAGCGGATGCACTTCTTCGAAGGCGACATCACGATCAACAAGGAGTGGGTCGAGTATCACATCCGCAAGTGCGATGTGATTCTGCCGCTGGTCGCGATCGCTACCCCGGCCACGTATGTGAAGCAGCCGCTGCGCGTGTTCGAGCTGGACTTCGAAGCGAACCTCCCGATCGTGCGTTCGGCCGTCAAGTACGGCAAGCACCTCGTGTTTCCGTCCACGTCCGAGGTCTACGGTATGTGCACGGACGAGCAGTTCGATCCGGAAGAATCGCAACTGTCGTACGGCCCGATCAACAAGCCGCGCTGGATCTACGCGTGCTCGAAGCAACTGATGGACCGCGTGATCTGGGGTTACGGCATGGAAGGCCTCAACTTCACGCTGTTCCGTCCGTTCAACTGGATCGGCCCGGGCCTCGACTCGATCTACACGCCGAAGGAAGGCAGCTCGCGCGTGGTCACGCAGTTCCTCGGCCACATCGTGCGCGGCGAGAACATCAGCCTCGTCGACGGCGGCGCGCAAAAGCGCGCGTTCACGGATATCGACGACGGCATCGGCGCGCTGATGAAGATCATCGAGAACAAGGACGGCATCGCCACGGGCAAGATCTACAACATCGGCAACCCGACCAACAATTTTTCGGTACGCGAACTCGCGCACAAGATGCTCGCGCTCGCCGCCGAATTCCCGGAGTACGCGGCGACGGCCAAGCAGGTGCAGCTGATCGAAACGTCGTCGGGCGCATACTACGGCGCGGGCTACCAGGACGTGCAGAACCGCGTGCCGAAGATCGACAACACGATGCAGGAACTCCACTGGGCGCCGAAGTCGACCTTCGACGAAGCGCTGCGCAAGATTTTCGAAGCGTATCGCGGCCATGTCGGCGAAGCACGCGCACTCGTCGAACAGCAATAAGGGCTGATCCTTGGCCCGTATCGTCCTGAAGATCGACGTCGACACGCTGCGCGGCACCCGCGAAGGCGTGCCGAATCTCGCGCGTATTTTCGACCGCTTCAAGGCGCGCGCCACTTTCCTCTTCAGCCTCGGCCCCGACCACACTGGTTGGGCGATGCGCCGCGTACTGCGGCCGGGCTTTCTGAAGAAGGTGTCGCGCACCTCGGTGGTCGAACACTACGGCGTCAAGCAGTTGATGTACGGTGTGCTGCTGCCCGGTCCGGACATCGGCGCGAAGGCGGCCGCCGAGATGCGCGCGATCCACGAAGCCGGCTTCGAATGCGGCATTCACACGTGGGATCACGTGTACTGGCAGGACAACGTGCGCTCGAAAGATCGCGCGTGGACCACCGCGCAGATGCAGAAAAGCCACGACCGTTTCGTCGACGTATTCGGCGGGCCGCCGGTCACGCACGGCGCGGCGGGCTGGCAGATGAACGGCCACGCGTTCGAGCAGATCGACGCGTGGGGCATGCGCTACGCGTCCGACGGGCGCGGCCACTCGCCGTATCTACCAGTGGTTGGCGGCAGGACGCTCACGCATGTGCAGATGCCGACCACGTTGCCCACGCTCGACGAAGTGCTCGGCGTGGACGGCGTCGACGAGCACACCGTCGCGCAATGGATGCTCAAACACACTGCCAACAATCCGCACGACCAGGTGTTCACACTGCACGCGGAACTCGAAGGGCAAAAGCTCGCGCCGATCTTCGAGCAACTGCTGGAAGGCTGGCGCGCACAAGGCCATACCTTCGCGACGATGGGTGATTACTACGCCACGCTAGACCGCAGCACGCTGCCATCGTACCCTGTTACGTGGGGTGAAATTCCAGGGCGCTCCGGCGAACTGATCGTCCAGCCCTGACTGGCCCGCCAGCAGCCAACCCTGACGACCCGGCCGCAGCGCGAGAGCACGCCGCGCACAGGCCGACCTCCCCATAAGCCTCGATGCCAGGCCGACGCCGCCGCAGCAATCCGGCGCCGGCCATAACAACCGGAGAACCTCGTGTCCATCGCAGTCGACCAACCCATCCCCGACTTCACCGCCCCCGCTACCGGCGGCGAGATCACGCTGTCCAAGCTGCGGGGCAAGAAGGTGGTGCTGTACTTTTACCCGAAGGACAACACGCCGGGCTGCACCACCGAAGGTCTGCAATTCCGCGACTTATATCCGAAGTTCAGGAAGGCCGGCGCGGAAGTCATTGGCGTGTCGCGCGACAGCCTGCGCTCGCATGACAATTTCAAGGCCAAGCTCGAACTGCCCTTCCCGCTGATCTCCGATCCGGAAGAAAACCTGTGCGCGCTCTTCAATGTCATCAAAATGAAGAAAATGTATGGCAAAGAAGTACGGGGGATTGAACGCTCCACGTTCCTCATCGACGCCGATGGCGTGCTGCGCGAGGAGTGGCGCGGCGTGAAAGTGCCCGGCCACGTCGACGATATTCTGGCGGCTGTACAAGCGCTTTGAGGCGCGTTATATTGGGTTGCAATGAGTGCCTGTCCACCCCACATTTTCCTCCGCTGCGCCAGACTTGACGGCCGCTTTCCCGGATTTACCGGGGCCGTCCGGGTCATGAGGCGCAACGCGAGCACCGAAGGCGAGCCGCTTGCCCCGTACGCCGGGGCGGCGGCTTTTTTAATTGCGCGCAACCGTTCGTTCACTCGGCCGCGCACTTGCATCAAGGAGCCGATCGAAGACCAGGCGAACCGGCATCTCTAGACCGAATGCGCGCCTCCGGGCGCAAACTGCGTGCGCATCCACTGGCACCGGCAGAATGCGACAGGCGGCGCACGATATGTGACCCGATAAATTCGAGGGAAACCATGCCTTTGCCTACTCCCCCCAGCAAGCTCGGCAATCTTCTGCCACCTGACGAATACAAGGCCAAACCCGCCTCGACGGCGCGCTCCGCCGCGAAGAAACAGGCAGGCGTTGGGGAATCCGCAGAGTCGGCCGATTACGGCCGCGCGAACGTCGCCACGCCGATGGCGCACGCCGCCAATGCCGCGACGACCTTGCGCCCCGTGCCGGTTTCGTCGTCCGCCGCGGCCGACTCGTCCGCCGCGCAAGCCGCCCCGGCGCGCGGGCGCAAATCGAAGCAGACCGCTGCCCTGTTGCAGCCCGTTCCGACTGCGCGGCCGCAAGCCGAACTGGCCCCACCCGCAGTCGAACCGCAACCGGTCGTCGCGCGCGCGCCGAGCGCGAAACAACCCGCGGCCGGCACACCCGCCGCCGCGCCCAGCACGCGTGGCACGAGCAGGAAACGCGGCACGGCTGCCGAACCGGTCGAAGTCCAGAAGCTCTTCGTGCTCGACACGAACGTGCTGATGCACGACCCGAGCTGCCTGTTCCGTTTCGAGGAACACGACGTCTATCTGCCGATGATGACGTTGGAGGAACTCGACAACCACAAGAAGGGCATGTCGGAAGTCGCGCGTAACGCCCGCCAGGTGAGCCGCACGCTGGACGCGCTGGTGGCGAACGCCGGCAATATGTCCGACGGCATTTCGCTCGCGCGGCTGGGCAGCCGCGAGGCATCCGGGCGTCTGTACTTCCAGACCAAGCTCACCGCGATCGAGCCAGTCGAAGGTCTGCCGGAAGGCAAGGCCGACAACCAGATCCTCGGCGTGGTGCGCGCACTGCAGCGCGACCGGGCGGATCGCCAGGTCGTGCTGGTGTCGAAAGACATCAACATGCGCATCAAGGCGCATGCGCTCGGTCTGCCCGCCGAAGACTACTTCAACGACCAGGTGCTGGAAGACAGCGATCTGCTGTATTCGGGCATCCGCGCGCTGCCGCAGGACTTCTGGACCAAGCACGCAAAGGGCATGGAGAGCTGGCAGGACACCAAGACCGGCACCACGTACTACCGCGTGACGGGTCCGCTGTGCGCGTCGATGCTGGTCAATGAATTCGTCTATCTGGAGCCGCAAAACGGCGAGCCCGCGTTTCATGCGCTGGTGCGCGAGTTGAACGGCAAGACGGCGCTGCTGCAAACGCTGCGCGATTACGGCCACAACAAGAACAACGTGTGGGGGATCACGGCGCGCAACCGCGAGCAGAACTTCGCGCTGAACCTGTTGATGAATCCGGAAATCGACTTCGTCACGCTGCTGGGCCAGGCCGGCACCGGCAAGACGCTGGTTGCGCT
Source organism: Paraburkholderia panacisoli (assembly GCF_008369935.1). Lineage (GTDB taxonomy): Bacteria > Pseudomonadota > Gammaproteobacteria > Burkholderiales > Burkholderiaceae > Paraburkholderia > Paraburkholderia panacisoli. The sequence goes on from NZ_VTUZ01000022.1 coordinate 114,159, forward strand.
CGCCGCCGGTCTCGCGCAGGTGCTCGATGACAAGCGCTACAACGAGATCATCGTGACGCGCGCCACGGTGCCGGTCGGCGAAGACATCGGCTTTCTGCCGGGTACGGAAGAGGAAAAGATGCAGCCGTGGATGGGTGCATTCGACGACAACCTCGAAGTTCTGCAGAAAACCGACGACGCCGCCGGCGAATGGGGCCGCGCCGCGACTCAGGAGCTGATCCGCTCGCGCCTGAAGGTCAAGAGCATGAACTTCATGCGCGGCCGTACGTTCGTGGACAAGTATCTGATCATCGACGAGGCGCAGAATCTGACGCCGAAGCAGATGAAGACACTGGTCACGCGCGCCGGTCCGGGGACGAAGATCATCTGTCTGGGCAATATCGCGCAGATCGATACGCCTTACCTGACCGAAGGCAGTTCGGGTTTGACGTACGTGGTCGATCGCTTCAAGGGCTGGGCGCACAGCGGGCACGTCACGCTGGCGCGTGGCGAGCGCTCGCGACTGGCTGATTACGCATCGGAAATTCTTTAAGTTTCAGTCAGTTAGCTGTATCGCAAAGCCGCGCCCGGGAGTCCGGGCGCGGCTTTTTTATTGCCTGGCGGTCACGGAGAGGCAACACTTAGCGCACGATCTTCAAGTAATTTATCAACAATTCTTGCCCGAGCCATGTTGCGCGGGCTACCATCCAAGGATCGTCCGACCGTAAGCGAGCGCTTAACGCTCGCCTTGCCTTCAATGCGCCGACTCGCGTTTTCGCTGCTGCCCGTCCTGCTGCTCGCCGCCTGCGCCGGCGCACCGCAGAAGAGTTCGCGCGGGTCCGGCAACTCGATCGTGGTGGCGAACGGCGCGTATCACGCGCCGCCACCGGGCTTTCCCCATTTTGTCGACCACAGCATCGGCCGCGAGGAAATCTCGATTCAGGCGATGAGCCTGGTCGGCATTCCATACCGTTGGGGAGGTAATACGCCTGATAGCGGCTTCGATTGCAGCGGACTAGTTCGCTATGTCGTGCTGCGCGCGGCGTCGGTGAACCTGCCTCGCACCACGGCGGATATGAGCGGACGCGGCGAGACCATCGAACCGGATGAGATCGCGCCGGGCGACCTGATTTTCTTCAATACGACGGGACGCGCGCATTCGCACGTCGGCATTTACGTGGGCAAGTTGCGCTTCGTCAATGCGCCGTCCACCGGCGGCACGGTGCGGCTCGACTACCTGACCAATCCCTATTGGGCCAAGCGCTTCGACGGTATCCGCCGCGTGGCTGGGCCGGCCGCCGCACCTGCGCCGTTCGATACGCCGAGCTATCAGGCTGCGGCGCCGCAGTCGCCGGAACGGGTTGCGCCGGGGGTGGCGCGCGCGGCGCCGGCGTATGCGGGCGCGATGACGGCCGTGACGGCAAGCGAGGCGCCTTCAGCAGCCGCGGGAGTGGGTGAGGTACCGTCGACGGGCTATGCGGCCGGGTCGTCGCAAGCGCAACTGTCATCACAGCAGCCAGCAGTCCGGGTTGCGACGACGCCGCGCGCATCGTTGAGCACGGCGGCACAGCCGACTTCGGCCGCCCCTGTCACTACCGCCGGCGCGCCGGCAGCGCAAGCCGATCCGTTCGAACCACCGCCGCCCGGCATGACCGCCGCGCAGATGCAGGCGCGCGCAGCCGGCGCCGTGGCGCCGACCATGGCTCCAGCCGCTCAAGCAAGCGCCTACGCGCCCCCTGCCGCCGCACCGGAGCAGACCGCAACCGCCACGCGCGCCGCACCACAAGGCCCGGCTGCTCGCGTGCCCGACGCGATCGACGCTGCCGCCGATGCGTTCGAGCCGCCGCCGCCCGCTTCTGTCGCCGCACGTCAGGCTCAGCAAGCCGATACGAATGGCGGCGTGCAGATCATGCGAGCCTCGACAACCTCTCGCGGCATGCCCGCTCCTACGCAGACCAACGACGATCCGATCGCCCGCTTCGCGAACGGCAACTACTGACGCCGTAGCGCCGCCTCGCTCTATCGAACCGCGCCGCCTTCTCGCCGCATCAAAGGGACAGCACGGCACAACGACGCCGCCGATCTGCTATCGTCATCGATATTCTTCCGACACCAGGTGGCAACGATGGATCTTGGGCTGAAAGGCAAGGTGGTGTTGATCACGGGCGGCAGCAAGGGAATCGGGTTCGCCTGCGCGCGCGCGTTCGCTCAGGAAGGCGCGAAAGTCGCGATCGTTTCGCGCGATCCCGCCAATCTCGCTCGCGCGTATGAGCAGTTGAAACAGGAAGGCTTTCACGTGCATCGCACTCGCGCCGATCTGCACGAACCGCACAGCGCCGCCGATATCGTCGAGGAAGTCAGCACCGCGGTCGGCCCGATCGACGTGCTGATCAACAGCGCCGGCGCGGCGCGCCGCTACGACCCGGAGACGCTCGACGCCGACGCGTTCAAGGCGACGATGGAAGCGAAGTATTTCCCCTACATCTATCCGCAGCAGGAAGTGCTGCGCCGCATGGCAGAGCGCGCGAAAGCCGGCAGCGGCGGCGAGCCCGGCACGATCGTCAACATTATCGGCATGGGCGGCAAGGTCGCGAGCGATATCCACATCGCCGGCGGCGCCGCGAATGCCGCATTGATGCTGGCCACCGTCGGCCTCGCCCACTACTACGCGCGCTATGGCATCCGCATCAACGCGATCAATCCGGGAGCGACGCTGACCGAGCGCGTCGAGGAAGCGGTCAAACTGGAAGCCGCGCTGCAAGGTGTCGAGAACGCAGAAGCGCTGGCGCGCGGGCAGGCCAAAGTGCCGCTCGGACGCTATGCAAAACCGGAGGAGATTGCCGACGTCGCGCTGTTTCTGGCGAGCCGCCGCGCGAGCTATGTAACGGGCGCGATCGTCCCGATGGATGGTGGCAGCGCGCCGCTGATCTGAGCGACGCGCTGCTGCGGATAGGCGGGACAGTCTGCGTGTGGGGAGACTCGCGTGTTAAAGCTGTCAAAGCCCGACACGTGACACCCGCGCGCAGCGCTGTCACGCGCTTCCCGACGCCTACTTACAGGAAATGGTGGCCAAACCACCAACCCGCGGCAGAGAGGATCGCAGAGGCCGGAATCGTCAGAACCCACGCCCAGACGATGTTGCCGGCCACGCCCCAACGCACCGCACTGAGCTTCTGCGTAGCACCGACACCGACGATCGCGCCAGTGATCGTATGCGTGGTGGACACCGGGATGCCGAGCCACGAAGCGGTGAATAGCGTGATCGCCCCGCCGGACTCCGCGCAAAAGCCGCCGACCGGCTTGAGCTTGGTAATTTTCTGGCCCATCGTGCGGACGATCCGCCAGCCGCCGAACAGTGTGCCGAGGCCCATCGACAGATAGCAGCCGCCGATCACCCACAACGGCGGCGCGTCTGCGGCCGATGACGCAAAACCGGTCGCGATCAGCAGCATCCAGATAATGCCGATGGTTTTCTGCGCGTCGTTACCGCCATGGCCGAGGCTGTACAAGCCCGCCGACAGTATTTGCAAACGCCGGAAACGCCGGTCGACCTTGCTGGGCGGCGTGCGGAAGTAGAGCCACGACACCGCCAGCATGAAAAAGGAACCGAGCACGAAGCCCAGCAGCGGCGAGATGAAGATGAAGGCCACCGTCTTCATCAGGCCATCCATATTGAGGGAGCCCCAGCCCGACTTGGCGAGCGCCGCGCCCACGAGTCCGCCGATCAGCGCATGCGACGAGCTGGAAGGAATGCCGTAATGCCACGTGATGACGTTCCAGCCGATCGCACCGACGAGCGCGCCGAAAATCACGTAATGGTCGACGATATTGGGATCGATCGTGCCCCGGCCGACGGTCGCGGCCACTTTCAAGTGAAACACGAAATACGCGATGACGTTGAACGCCGCCGCAAATGCCACCGCCTGCTGCGGTTTCAGCACGCCGGTGGAGACGACCGTGGCGATCGAATTCGCCGCGTCGTGAAAGCCGTTCATGAAGTCGAAAATCAGCGCGACGGCGACCAGGCCGGCGACGACCCAGATTGCAAGTTGTATCGATTGCATTATGCGTTTTCCAGCACGATGCCTTCGATGATGTTCGCTACATCCTCACACTTGTCCGTGATCGTTTCGAGCAATTCGTAGATTGCTTTCAGCTTGATCAGGGTCTTGACGTTGTCTTCTTCACGGAACAGTTTCGACATGGCCGAGCGCAGCACGCGGTCGGCTTCCGATTCCAGGCGGTCGATTTCCTCGCAGGCCTTCAGGATCTGGCTCGCCTGCTTCATGTCCGACAGCAGGCTGACGGCAAACTGCACGCGCTCGGAAGTTGCCGTGCAGATGTGTGCCAACTGGCTTGCTTCGGAAGTCACCGCTTGCACGTCGTACAGCGAAATAGCGGTGGCGACGTCCTCCATCAGGTCGAGGATGTCGTCCATCGTGGTGATCAGCTTGTGGATCTCATCGCGGTCGAGCGGCGTGATGAAAGTCTTGTGCAGCAGGTCGATGGTTTCGTGCGTGAGTTTGTCAGCGGCCTTCTCGGCCTTTTGCACGTTTTGCTTGTGGGTTTCCGCGTCTTGCAGATTGTCGATCAGCAGCTCGAGTTCGCGGCTCGCCGAGACGATGCACGTTGCGTGTGCATTGAAAATTTCAAAGAACTTGCCCTCGGTGGGCATGAAACGACCGAACATTGGGATCCCGAAAATTGGTCATGTAATGGCTGACATAAAACCGCCATATTGTACCGTTGCGGGACTGATATCGCACTTTCGAAAGCGCCGTTACAACAGGCGCCGCCTCTGTTTCTTTACTCGCCGTAGAAATTCTGCGCACCGGCAAAGTTGTCGAACTTCGTGAATTGACCGTGGAACGTGAGTCGAACGGGCCCGATCGGACCATTCCGCTGCTTACCGATGATAATTTCCGCGGTGCCTTTGTCCGGGCTGTCCGGGTTATACACTTCGTCACGGTAAATGAACAGGATCACGTCCGCATCCTGCTCGATTGCGCCGGATTCACGCAGATCCGACATGATCGGCCGCTTGTTCGGACGCTGTTCGAGACCCCGGTTGAGCTGCGACAACGCGATCACCGGCACGTCGAGTTCCTTGGCGAGACTCTTCAGCGAACGCGAGATTTCCGAAATTTCGGTCGCGCGATTTTCGCCCGACGACGATCCGCTCATCAGCTGCAGGTAGTCGATGATGATCAGCCCCAGCTTGCCGCATTGGCGCGACAGCCGGCGTGCGCGCGAGCGCAATTCCATCGGGTTCAGACCGCCGGTTTCGTCGATGAAAATCTGCGCCTCGCTCATTTTCTGCACCGCGTGCGTGAGCTTCGGCCAATCCTCGTCGGTCAGGCGCCCGGTTCGCATGCGGTGCTGGTCCAGCCGGCCGACCGAGCCGAGCATACGCATGGTGAGCTGCGAACCCGGCATTTCCATCGAGAACACCGCCACCGGCAGACCATACTCGACCGCCACGTATTCGCCGACGTTCATCGAAAACGCCGTTTTACCCATCGACGGGCGGCCCGCGACGATGATCAGCTCGCCGCCGTGCATGCCCGAAGTCATGCGGTCCAGATCGACAAAGCCGGTTGGCGTGCCAGTCACGTCGCTTGGATTGGCGGTGTGATACAGCGTGTCGATCCGCTCGACCACCTCGGTCAGCAGCGGCCCGATTTCGAGGAAGCCCTGCGTGCCGCGCGCGCCGTCTTCGGCGATCGAGAACACCTTCGATTCGGCTTCGTCCAGCAACTGCCGGACTTCCTTGCCCTGCGGGTTGAATGCGTCGGCGGAGATTTCGTCGGCGACGGACACCAGCCGGCGCAGCACGGCGCGATCGCGCACGATTTCCGCATACCGGCGGATGTTGGCCGCGCTCGGCGTGTTCTGCGCCAACGCGTTCAGGTACGCCAGACCGCCGACCTCTTCCGCCTTGCCCGCTGTGCCTAGCGCCTCGTACACGGTGATCACGTCGGCCGGACGCGTGGCCGCGATCAGCTTGCCGATATGCTCGAAGATGATGCGATGGTCGTAGCGGTAGAAGTCGCTCTGCGACAGGAAGTCGGCGATGCGGTCCCAGGCCGCGTTGTCGAGCAGCAAGCCGCCCAGCACCGATTGCTCGGCTTCGATCGAATGCGGCGGGACTTTCAGCGACTCGAGTTGGGGATCTTTGGACGGTGCGTTCATGGAGAGGGATTATCGGGTAATCGGGCGGCGGCGGCGAGCGGGAAAACGAAAAAGCGCGCGAAAAAACGGGCACAAAAAAAGCAGGGGCCGGTTACCCGGCCCCTGCCCTTCGCCAGCAACATCCTGGCAAATACTAGCTGATGCTTTAGACGTGTTCGCCGATCACAGCCACCGTCACATCGACCAGAACGTCGGTGTGCAGCGAAATCTGAACCGGGTGCTCGCCGACCGTCTTCAGCGGGCCTTCCGGCAGACGCACTTGCGCCTTTTCCACGACGAAGCCTTGCTTGACCAGTGCTTCGGCGATGTCGCCGTTCGTCACCGAGCCGAACAGACGGCCGTCGACGCCAGCCTTCTGACCGATCTGAACCGTCGAGCCTGCCAGCTTTTCGCCTTGAGCTTGAGCCGCGGCCAGCTTTTCACCGGCGATCTTTTCGAGTTCTGCGCGGCGCACTTCGAATTCAGCCAGGGCTTCCTTCGTTGCACGGCGAGCTTGCTTGTTCGGGATCAGGAAATTACGTGCGTAACCGTCCTTGACCTTCACGATATCGCCCAGGTTGCCCAGATTGACGACTTTTTCCAGAAGAATGATTTGCATTCAGATGCTCCTTATCGCGTCGTCGGGTTAGGCCTTGTGCTGGTCGGTGTACGGCACCAGCGCGAGGAAACGTGCGCGCTTGATTGCCGTGTCCAACTGGCGTTGATAGTGGGCCTTGGTACCCGTCAGACGCGCCGGCGTGATCTTGCCGTTTTCGCCGATGAAGTCCTTCAGCGTTTCGAGGTCCTTGTAGTCGATGTGATCGACGCCAGCGGCCGTGAAACGGCAGAACTTCTTGCGCTTGAAGAGCGGATTTTGTTGCTGACGACGCTTGTCGAATTTCTTACCAGTCGGGCGGGGCATGTTCAGTCCTTTCCAATGTCCTGCAATGCTGTGATGTGAAATACCAGAGTTCTTGCGTTGCGGTGCTTTTTCGCCAGGAAGCCGGTGAAGAGCGTTTCCACGCCCATCTGACAGCTTTCCAGCTTACCGCTCGCTTCGCCCGCGGCGACCGCCTGCATGGTCAGCTCGACTTGCCTGGCGATGCCGGCTTCGACGACTTCCGTGCGGTGGTGCAACGTGCAGCCTGCAATCGGAACGCCGGCGGGGGTGTACCGCACCGGTTCGCGTTCGACGACGCTGGCCGTGAGTTGCAGCCGGTTCATGAAGCCTTTGGCGAGAGCGACGCTTGTTCTGGTAGCTTAAATAGTGTGTCTTAAGCCTGCGCTTCGGACGGTTGCGTAGCAGCCGACTTCTTGGCTTCTTCGCGCTGCACTTCCTTCATCATCGGCGACGGGCCGGTTTCGGCCTTCTTCATCTTGACGATCAGGTGACGCAGGACAGCGTCGTTGAACTTGAATGCGTGTTCCAGCTCGTCGAGCGTGGTCTGGTCGCATTCGATGTTCATGCAGACGTAGTGAGCCTTCGCGAGTTTCTCGATCATGTAGGCCAGTTGGCGACGGCCCCAGTCTTCGATACGGTGGATCTGGCCACCGTGCGACGTGATCGTGCTCTTGTAACGCTCGATCATGGCGGGCACTTGCTCGCTCTGATCGGGATGCACGATAAAGACGATTTCATAATGACGCATACACACTCCTTGTGGATTAAAGCCACCCGGGCGTCGGAACCGGTGTGGCAAGTGAGAAGCCAAACAGTGTAACCCGAATGGGGCCGGGTTGCAAGATATCCCGTTGATGCGACGCATGAATCGGGTGTGTTTTCAAGGGTTTAGGGGTGGCGGGGCGATGCAGGGCGGGCCGGCTGGCCCGTATGCCAGTCGTTCCTGCCTGCTTCCACCCGGCTTCCTGCCCCACCCTCTACCCGCTTCCTGCGGCTCTTATTTCCCCTGCACATGCCTCCCCGCGTCCCCTGCCGGGCCGTCAACCGCCCTCGGTCCGCTCGCTGCCGCCCTGCAAGCGCGCCTTCAGCGCCGCTTCGAGGCCGCTCAGCGCGTCGGGCGCGGCGTCGGTGATGGCCCACCAGGTCATGCCTTCCGCGTCCCAGCGCGCAATCGAATAGCCTTCGTGCCCAAGCGCCGCCGGCGCCGCGCCCCGGCCCGCACGTGCACCGCCGGAGCCGGCCTGCGGGAACACGTAGACGTCGATCACGTGCTTGCGATAGCGGTACACCAGCACGGCCACCCGCTGATGCCCGATGTAGTCGAGGCGGCCGCCTTCCAGTGCGAAGCCGCTTGCCGCCAGGTCCTCGACGGGTGGCGAATAGTCGAGCCGGCCGTTGAACCACGGCTTGACCGTATGCCGGTCGGTCGAAATCACGTCGATGTCGCGCCCCGATACTTGCGCTCTCACGTGGCTTTCCACCAGCTCGTCGGCGAACGGCGTGAAGTCGGCCGGACGGCGCAGATTCAGCGTGATGACCGCCGTCGCCGCGCATAACACGACAGCGAGTGCGGCCAGCCAGCCCGGTGTGAGCACACCGTTCGCACCGCCCACGGCGACCGGCTGGCCAAAGCCGCCCTCCGGGATGCGCCAACCGGTCAGCCAGGCAGGCCAGCGGCGCTGGCGTGGGCGTGGCTTGGGCGCCGAGTCCGGCCTCGCGCTGGCTCCCGTGGCTCCCGTGGTCTCAGCCGTTCCGGCTGCACCAGCTACATCTGCCGGCCCGGCCTTCTCCACCTCTGCGTTTGCCCCGCTTGCTCCAACCGCCTCAGCGGTCGCAGCCGCATCTCCCCCAGCCGCTGCTCCAGACATGGCCAGCGCATCCTCGAGCGCGGGCAATCCCGCCACGATCCGCGCTCGCAACGACTGCGGCGCGCGATGATACGGCGCCGCCCGCAGCGCTCCACTCAACGCCCGCAAGCTTTCGCTCTCGCGCCGGCAAGCATCGCAGCTCTCGATATGCTGCTGGACGCGCCGCGCATCCGGCGCGGGCAATTCATGATCGGCGTTCGCATCGAGGAGCGGCCGTGCTTCGTTACAGTCCATCCGGCGTCTCCTTGACTGGGCCGGCGGCGTCGCCGCCGGGAATGTTGAGCGGCCGCCCGTTGGCGGACGCCCGCAGTGGCATGACCGTCGCGGTAGCCGGCTTGCCGGCGGCCATACGCGGAGCACTGTCGGGCAAATCGGGAAGACCATGCCGTGGTTGCTCCGGATACTCCGGCTGCCGCGGCGCGTGGCCACGCGCGGACCCGTACGCGTCTTTCCCGGCCGACGCCCCCACCCCTGGCTTCGACATCAATAGCGCCGCCAGCTTGCGACGCCCCCGGGCGAGCCGCGACATCACCGTGCCGATCGGCAGGTCAGCCACCGCGGCGATCTCCCGATATTCCATCTCTTCTAGTTCGCGCAGAATCAGCACCTCGCGAAATTCGACTGGCAGCTGCGCGAGCGCCTCGTGCACCAGCCGCGTGTCCTCGTCGCGAATCAGCAGCGCCTGCGGATCGGCGCCGCCCGCGCTCCAACCTTCGAACACGGCGTCGTCCATGGTGTCGTCGAATTCGAGCATGTCTTGCGGCGACGCGCGCCGCCGCCATTCGGTGTACCAGGTGCGGCGCACGATCGCCAGCAGCCACGGCCGCGCCGAGTCGCCGCGAAACGTGTCGAAGAAGCGGAACGCCCGCATGTAGGCTTCCTGCACCACGTCCTCCGCGTCGCTGGTGTTGCCGCACAACCAGCGCGCGAGGTTGTACGCGGCGTCGAGATGCGGCAGCGCGAGCTGCTCGAAGCGGCGGCTCCTGGCTGCGTCGGTTTCGCGTCGCTCGTGAGCGGCGGCATCTGAATCGGTCTGGACCACCTCGGCCCTCCAAGGCATTGCGGCGATGCTGGGCGGCGCATCATAACGCTCCCTTCACCGCATAACTGGCCATCTGCCGAGTTTATTCCCGCCGTCGCCGCCGGATTTGCAAATGGGCGTAAAAAGCGTGCAAAAGCCGCTCGCTAGTAAGCCGACCGGTTCCAGTAATCCTCGCTCGCATACACCTCTTTCAGATAATCGATGAAATAACGCACCTTGGCGGGCACATAGCGCTGCTGCGGGTAGACCGCAAGAATGTCGTAGTCGGGCAGCGCGTATTCGTCGAGCACGGTTTCGAGTTCACCGCGCGCCAGTTGCTGCTGGATTTCCCATGTCGAGCGCCAGCCGAGACCGAGCCCTTCGGACACCCAGCGATGCAGCAGTTCGCCGTCGTTGCAGTCGAGCGTGCCGCCCACGCGCACCGTCGCCAGCTTGCCATTGCGGCGGAAGTACCAGCCGCGGTTCTGCCCGCCTTGCAGATTGAACGCGAGACAGTTGTGGCGCGGCAGGTCTTCGAGCGTTTTCGGCTTGCCGTGCCGGCGGAAATAATCCGGCGTGCCGCACACCACGCGCCGGTTCGACGCCAGCTTCACCGCGACGAAGTTCGGATCGACCACGCCGCCGATGCGGATCGACAGGTCGTACCCCTCGCGCACCAGGTCCACGACCCGGTCGGTCAGATTGAACGACACCTGCAGCTCCGGCTTGTCGGCGAGAAAAACCGGCGCGAGCGGTGCGACGTGCTTGCGCCCGAACGCAGCCGGCGCCGACACGATCAGATGGCCGTTGACCGCGCGCCGTCCGGCGCTCAGTTCGTTTTCCGCCTGGTCCCACTCGGTGAGCAGCCCCCGGCAGCGTTCCAGAAACGCGGCGCCGTCTTCGCTGACCACCAGGCGCCGCGTCGAGCGGTACATCAGTTTCACGCCGAGGCGCTTTTCCAGCGCGTCAATGCGGCGCCCCAGAATCACCGGCGACACGCCCTCTTCCAGCGCGGCCGCCGCGAGGCTGCCCGCGTCGGCGACACGCACAAAAGTTTCGATCTGTTTGAAGCGGTCCATTTCCGTCTCCTCCTGGGCGCAATCCGGGGTGCATTCCGGGGCGCATCCCGCGCCACCGCGAGGCTGCGCCCCATTACATACTTTTTGTTTCGGAATAAGCGACCCCGACTGATCTTATCAAACCTTTAGGTCGGGCCTACAGTTGCTCTCAACACGCTTTGGTTCGCCTATTCCCAGCTATTCCCCAAGACATTCAGGAGACATTCATGGCCAAGATGAGAGCCGTCGACGCAGCCGTGCTGGTGCTCGAAAAAGAAGGCATCGACACCGCGTTCGGCGTGCCGGGCGCCGCGATCAACCCGTTCTACTCGGCGATGCGCAAGGCCGGCAACATCAGCCACGTGCTGGCCCGCCACGTCGAAGGCGCGTCGCACATGGCCGAGGGGTACACGCGGGCGCAGCCGGGCAACATCGGCGTGTGCATCGGCACGTCGGGCCCCGCCGGCACCGACATGATCACCGGTTTGTACTCCGCCCAGGCCGACTCGATCCCTATTCTCGCCATCACGGGTCAGGCGCCCCGCGCGCGTTTGTACAAGGAAGACTTCCAGGCCGTCGATATCGAAGCGATCGCCAAACCCGTCACCAAGTGGGCCGTGACCGTGCGCGAACCGGCGCTGGTGCCGCGCGTGTTCCAGCAGGCGTTCCATCTGATGCGCTCGGGCCGCCCCGGTCCGGTGCTGGTCGACCTGCCGATCGACGTGCAGCTCGCGGAGATCGAATTCGACATCGAAACGTACGAGCCGCTGCCGGTCTACAAGCCGAAGGCGACGCGCAAGCAGATCGAAGCCGCGTTGACGATGCTCAACGAGGCGGACAAGCCGCTGATCGTCTCGGGCGGCGGCGTGCTGAACGCAGTCGCTGAAGACCTGCTGGTGACGTTCGCCGAAACCGTCGGCGTGCCGGTGATCCCGACGCTGATGTCGTGGGGCGCGATTCCCGACGACCATCCGCTGATGGCCGGCATGGTCGGACTGCAAACCTCGCACCGCTACGGCAATGCGACGATGCTCGCGTCGGACTTCGTGCTCGGCATCGGCAACCGCTGGGCGAACCGTCACACGGGCAGCGTCGAGGTCTACACGAAGGGCCGCAAGTTCGTGCACATCGACATCGAGCCCACGCAGATCGGCCGCGTGTTCGGCCCGGATCTGGGCATTGTGTCGGACGCGAAAGCCGCGCTCGAACTGTTCGTCGAAGTGGCGAGCGAATGGAAGGCCGCCGGCAAGCTGAAGGACCGCAGCGCATGGGTCGCCGACTGCCAGCAACGCAAGCGCACCATGCTGCGCAAGACGCACTTCGACAACGTGCCGATGAAGCCGCAGCGCGTCTACGAAGAGATGAACCAGGTGTTCGGCCGCGATACCTGCTACGTGAGCACGATCGGTTTGTCGCAGATCGCCGGCGCGCAATTCCTGCATGTGTACAAGGCGCGCAACTGGATCAACTGCGGCCAGGCCGGCCCGCTCGGCTGGACGATTCCGGCAGCGCTGGGCGTGCGCGCAGCCGACCCGCAACGGCCGATCGTCGCACTCTCGGGCGACTACGACTTCCAGTTCATGATCGAAGAACTCGCGGCCGGCGCGCAATTCAAGCTGCCCTACGTTCACGTCGTGGTGAACAACTCGTACCTCGGGCTGATCCGCCAGGCGCAACGCGCGTTCGAGATGGACTTCTGCGTGCAGCTCGGCTTCGAGAACATCAACTCGCCTGAGATGAACGGTTATGGCGTGGATCACGTCGCGGTCGCAGAAGGTCTGGGCTGCAAGGCGATTCGCGTGTTCAAGCCGGAAGAGCTGAAGCCCGCGCTGCAACGCGCGCAGTCGATGCTCGCCGAGTTCAACGTGCCGGTGATCGTCGAAGTGATTCTCGAACGCGTGACCAACATTTCGATGGGCACCGAGATCGATGCGATCAACGAGTTCGAAGAACTGGCCGCGAAGCGCGAAGACGCGCCGACCGCGATCAGCATGCTCGACTGAGCGCCGCAGGCTTTGCATCACGTGAGTGCGCGGGCAGCGTCGCAATGCAGCGCTGCCCGCTCGCCCGCGATGCCCGTCACGAACGAAGTTACCTCAAGAAGTTCTTTCACTGACCGACCAGAGAGACACACGCACCATGCCGAAATTCGCAGCGAATCTCACCATGCTGTTCAACGAAGTCCCGTTCCTCGAACGCTTTGCGGCGGCGGCGGACGCGGGCTTTGACGCCGTCGAATTCCTGTTTCCGTATCCGTACCAGATCGCGGAGTTGAGCGAGCGTTTGCAGCAGAACCGCCTGAAGCTGGTACTGCACAACCTGCCGGCTGGCAACTGGGAAGCCGGCGAACGCGGCATCGCGTGTCTGCCGGATCGCGTGAGCGAGTTTCAGGAAGGCGTGGGACGCGCGATCGAATATGCGAGCGCGCTAAAGGTGCCGCAGGTGAATTGCCTCGTCGGCATTCCGACGGCGGGCGTCGATGCGGACAAGGCGCGCGCGACGATCGTCGACAACCTGCGCTTCGCCGCGGGTGAATTGAAGAAGGCGGGCATCAAACTGCTGGTCGAGCCGTGCAACGCGTACGACATTCCCGGCTTCGCGCTGAACCGTTCGAGCGAAGGGCTCGACGTGATTCGCGCGGTGGGCTCGGACAACCTGTTCCTGCAATACGACATCTATCACATGCAACGGATGGAAGGCGAACTCGCGGCGACCATCAGGAAGAACCTGCCGCAGATCGCGCACATCCAGCTCGCCGACAACCCGGGCCGCAACGAACCCGGCACCGGTGAAATCAACTATCCATACCTGTTCGCGCTGCTCGACTCGCTCGGCTACGACGGCTACGTCGGCTGCGAGTACAAGCCGCGCACGACCACCGCCGCCGGCCTCGGCTGGGTGCAAAGCGTGGCCGGGCAAGCGCGCGGCGCGGCGCACGCGGCTGCTTGAGCGCTTGCAGGCGCGGCACGTCTGCAGCGCCTTAGCCGCATCACGCGCAACGAGCGAAGCAGGCGCATATCGCGCGCCTCACACCCCGAACGAAGTCCCCTCGCGGGACACTAAACAACCTCGGAGATTCACACACATGGCAAAGATCGGTTTCATCGGCCTCGGCATCATGGGCGCGCACATGGCGCGCAACCTCATCAAGGGCGGTCATTCACTGTTCGTGAACGGCGCCTACCCGGTGCCGGAAGACCTCGCCAAAACGACCAGCGTGGTCGCCAGTTCGACCGCTGTCGCGCAGGCCGCCGACATCGTCATCATCATGGTGCCGGACACGCCTGACGTCGCCAACGTGCTGTTCGCCGACGACGGCGTCGCCGCCGGTCTCACGAAGGGCAAGCTGGTGATCGACATGAGCTCGATCTCGCCGCTCGATACGCAGGCGTTCGCGAAGAAGATCAACGCGCTCGGCGTCGACTATCTCGATGCGCCGGTGTCCGGCGGCGAAGTCGGCGCGCGTGAAGCGTCGCTGACGATCATGGTGGGCGGCCCGGAACAAGCGTTCGCGACTGCGAAACCGCTGTTCGAACTGATGGGCAAGAACATCTCGCTGATCGGCGACAACGGCGCAGGTCAGACCTGCAAGGTGGCCAATCAGATCATCGTTGCGTTGAACATCGAAGCGGTGGCCGAAGCGCTGCTGTTCGCGTCGCGTTCGGGCGCCGATCCGGAGCGCGTGCGCAAGGCTTTGATGGGCGGCTTCGCGTCGTCGCGGATTCTCGAAGTGCATGGCGAGCGCATGACCAAGCGCACATTCAATCCGGGCTTCCGAATCGAACTGCATCAGAAGGACCTGAACCTCGCACTCGACGGCGCGCGCAAGCTGGGCATCGCGTTGCCGCATACGGCGAGCGCGCAGCAGCTGTTCAGCGTGTGCGCGGCGCACGGCGGCAAGGCATGGGACCATTCGGCGATGGTGCGCGCACTGGAGATCATGGCGAACCATGAGGTCGCGCAAGCACCGGGCAACGAAGCGAAGGCGGCTTGACGCGAGTCATCGTGTGAACGGGTTGCGGGGTTCGCCGCACAGGTTCGTTGCAGCATGCGCTGCGTCAAATCTGCGCTGCTGCGCGAATCGTATGGGCACGCGCAACAGCGAGCCGCAACAGACCACGCGAAACAGCGACAGGCTAATCGGGGAGCGTGCCGCAAGCGTCACAGGCGGCACATAAAAAGTACTTCAGACAGTCATACGGTTTGCCGTGATCGTTGCATCGTCGACATCATCGCAAGCACAGGTGGGGCGCCCGTTCGTCGCGCGGTATGCGCGGCGCAACGGGCAAATCGTGCCGCTCTGGGCTGAGAGCGGCAAGTGGGGTCCGCAGCGGCACCCGGCAACGCCGGGGAAGCCTTGGTCGGTCAGACGTCGTCGTCGGGTGTCCGCCTGTCGGATTCATCGTCATGCTTTTTCCGCCAATCTCTCGCAGCGGCTGCAATCATGCATGCCGCCTGCTTGCACGTCCGTTTGCATTTGCTTGCAACTCCGCACTCTCCCCCGCACTTTTTTTGACACACTGCCGCGCGCTTTTCTCCTAAACTCGTTGAGTCCGGTTAGCTGCGTTCGTTAAGTTTGCGAACGCGACGCGCGCCGTATATCGCTTCCTGCGTCATGCAGGCGTGTCATCCGCATGTCGTGCGCGTGTGATTCGAATCTCCCGCGGAATCTCGCAACCCGTGCCCCAACCCCGTGCACAACTTGTTCTTGTGCCACTACGTCAGGAGTGTGATCGATGGGTATTCTCAGTTTCATCAAGGAAGCCGGCGAAAAGCTGTTCGGCGCCGCCTCTACTCCCGCGCAGGCCGCCGCGCCGGCCGCGCCCGATCTCGCCGCGCTGAATAAAACGGCGGGCGACGCGATCGCCACCTACATCCGCAGCCAGGGCCTCGACGCCACCAATCTGCAGGTGAGCTACGACGGCACCAGCCACACGGTCACCGTCGCCGGCGAAGCAGCCGATCAGCCGACCAAGGACAAGATCCTCGTCGCGGCCGGCAACGTGCAGAACGTCGACAAGGTCGACGATCAACTGACCGTCACCACCCCCGCCGCCGCGCCGACGCAGTTCCACACGGTCGTGTCCGGCGACAATCTGTGGAAGATCGCCGAGAAGTATTACGGCAGCGGCGCGAAGAACGATGTGATCTTCCAGGCGAACACGCCGATGCTGAAAAGCCCGGACAAGATTTATCCGGGCCAGGTGCTGGTGATTCCGCCGCAGTGATGCGCTCTGGTGTCGTCGGGCATCACGTGCCTCTGTAACGCGCACGCCAAACGACAACGCGGCGCCCGGATTGAAACCGGGCGCCGCGCTTTTTCATGGAGCCTTCACGCACAGAACAGACACGTGCTGCCTGCCACTGGGTCAGTACCGCATCAGTATCAATACGTGTCGAACACCTTCTGCAACGCAACGGGTCCCGTGCCACCCGCGGCCAGCGCCAGCATCAGCAGAACCCGCGCCTTGTACGGATTCAGCGAGCCCGCGCTGATGAAACCGAGCGCATCGTCGGCGGCCGCGCCGTTGTGCATCACGTGTCCCGAACCCACGCGCGACGAGCGCACCACCGCCACGCCCTGCGAAACGGCATCGCCGAGCCCCTGCACCATCGACGCATGAATCGAACCGTTGCCGGTGCCCGCCACGACGATCCCGCGCACGCCGGCGGCCACCAGCGCATCGACCGCGATGCGCGACACACCCGCATAGCTCGTGACGATTTCCACATGCGGCCACGTCGATCCGATCACGAATTCGGTCGCGAGCGTATGCGCGCGCACCACGCCGCGCTGGAATTCGACGCGTCCGTCCTGCACCCAGCCGAGCGCGCCGATCTCGGGCGACTGGAATGCATCGACCGCGTACGTGCTCGTCTTGACCACGTCACGTGCGCTATGAATCCGGTTGTTGAACGCCACCAGCACGCCCTGCCCGCGCGAGCCCGCATGCGCGGCAACCGTCACCGCGTTCAGCAGATTCAACGGACCGTCGGCCGACAACGCCGACGCCGGGCGCATCGCCGCGGTCAGCACCACCGGCTTGTCCGACTTGATCGTCAGATGCAGCAGGTAGGCGGTTTCTTCGAGCGTGTCGGTGCCATGCGTGACCACCACGCCGTCGATGTCGTCGGCGGCGAGCAGCGTGTTGATGCGTTGCGCGAGCGTGGTCCACAGCGGCATCGCCATGTCCTTGCTGTCGACGCTGGCGATCTGCTCGGGCGCGATACGCGCCACCGTCGACAAGGCCGGCACCGCCGCCAGCAATTGATCGACGCCGACGACGCCCGCCTGATAGCCGGACGTATTGGTGGCGTCGGCAGCGGCCCCGGCGATCGTGCCGCCGGTCGCCAGCACGGCGATGCGCGGCAGCGTGGCGCTCTGCCCGGAAGTCGGCGCGGAAGAAGAAGTTGATGTATTCATGGCGGCGATTGTAAGCGATGCGCCGCGCGCCGCCACGCGAGAAAAAACGGCCGCCCGTTCGTTGCGAGGCTTACCGGAATTTCGCGCCGGGTCCACGCGGACGCGGCGCGCATCAATGCACCTTCAATGCACGCTTCAGATGCCGGACTCCGCACGCCCGGCGCCTGCATCAAACCGCTTCGCGCAGCTGTGCGGCGATGTCCGCCTCGTTCAACTGAGGCGCGAACATCTCGATCAGACGGTACGCGTAGGCGCGCAAAAACGCGCCCTTGCGCAGGCCGACGCGCGTCGTGCTCGCTTCGAACAGATGCTGCGTGTCGAGCGCGACCAGTTCGGTGTCGCGCTTGGGATCGTAGGCCATTGCCGCGACCACGCCGATGCCCAGGCCGAGTTCGACATACGTCTTGATCACGTCGGCGTCGATCGCGGTCAGCACGACATCGGGCAACGCGCCCGCTTTCGCGAACGCCTGGTCGATGTGCGAGCGGCCCGTGAAGTCCTGGTCGTAGGTGACGATCGGGAATTCGGCGATCTCGTCGAGCGTCAGGTTCGGCCGCCCGACGAGCGGGTGTCCCTTCGGCACGACCACCACGTGATGCCACGAATAGCACGGGAACGTGACGATATCCGGGAAGCGGTCGAGCGCTTCGGTCGAAATGCCGATATCCGCTTCGCCGTTGATGATCATCTGCGCGATCTGCTGCGGGCTGCCCTGGCGCAGCGCCAGATGCACTTTCGGGAACACCTCGGTGAATTGACGGACCACCTTCGGCAGCGCGTAGCGCGCCTGCGTGTGCGTGGTCGCCACCACCAGATGGCCACTATCCTGATCGGCGTATTGGCGCGCGACGCGGCGCAGATTCTCCGCATCGAGCAGCATCCGCTCGATCAGCTGATGCACCGCCTTGCCCGGCTCCGTCAGCCCCGTCAGACGCTTGCCGCGCCGGATGAAAATGTCGACGCCGAGTTCGTCCTCCAGATCCTTGATCTGTTTCGACACGCCCGACTGCGACGTGTACAGCACGTTCGCCACTTCGGTCAGATTCATGTTCTGACGCACGGCCTCGCGCACGAAGCGCAGTTGCTGGAAGTTCATTTGTATGTCTCCGGTTCAGCCAGAGTTGAGTTATTAGAGTATTCGACTATCCGAGTATTCGACTGGAACGCTGGGTGCTAACGCGTTACATTGCACAGCTTATTGCGCAGGAAAAACGCGCAATGCACGCGGCACCGCCGTCACGCCATCGCCAATCGCCAGTTGCAGATCACGCCACGATTCGCGATCGAGTTCGGCTTCGAGCAGATTGCCCTCGCGCCCCGCCAGTTCGACCCGCACCGAGCCGCCCAGTGTGACCACGCGCCGCACGTCGACAACAATCCCTTCGCGATGCCCCGACGCCTGCGGATACAACTGCAGATCGTGCGGCCGCACATACGCGAATGCGGGACCGTGGAAATCCGCGCTGATCGCAACCGGCAGCGCCGCGCCGTCGACCACGAAGCCGCTCGCGTCGACCTTGCCGTGCAAACGGTTCGCCGCGCCGAGAAACTCGTAGACGAACGAAGTCTGCGGATGGTCGTACACGTCCTGCGGACTGCCGACCTGCTCCACATGGCCGCGATTGAGCACGACGATGCGGTCGGCTACTTCGAGCGCTTCTTCCTGATCGTGCGTGACGAAGATCGTCGAGATATGCAGATCGTCGTGCAGGCGCCGCAGCCAGCTGCGCAATTCCTTGCGCACCTTCGCATCGAGCGCGCCGAACGGTTCGTCGAGCAGCAGCACCTTCGGCTCGACCGCCAGCGCGCGCGCCAAGGCGATCCGTTGCCGCTGACCGCCCGACAATTCCGACGGATAGCGTTGCGCGAGCCAGTCGAGCTGCACGAGCTTCAGCAGCTCATGCACTTTCTCGCGGATCACGGCTTCCGAGGGCCGCTCCTTGCGCGGCTTCACACGCAAGCCGAAGGCCACGTTCTCGAACACCGTCATGTGACGGAACAGCGCGTAATGCTGGAACACGAAACCCACTTCGCGTTCGCGCGCGCCGACCGTCGCGACGTCCTGGCCTTGCAGCACGACCTGGCCGCCGTCCGCGTATTCGAGCCCGGCGATCACGCGCAGCAAGGTGGTCTTGCCGCAACCCGACGGCCCGAGCAGCGCAACCAGTTCGCCCGGCGGGAAGTCGAGCGAGACGTTGTCGAGCGCGACGAAATCGCCGAAACGCTTTTGCAGGTTACGAACGGTGATACCCATTACAGCTCTCCTTGCTTGAGCGGGTGTTGCTGCGTCGCATGCGTCGCGTTGACGGACTGCGAGAATGAATGTGATGCGGAACGTGACGATGCAGCGCCCGACGGCGCAGCGGCGGACTGCGTCGGCGGCCCGGCATACGCGGGCACGTCGCGCGCGGCCGACAGTTCCGCCGACATATGGCGCTCGGCGAGCAGCTTGAGCCCCAGCGTCACGAGTGCGAGCAAGGCCAGCACCGACGCCACGGCGAACGCCGCCGAGAAGTTGTATTCGTTGTAGAGAATCTCGACGTGCAGCGGCATCGTGTCGGTCTGGCCGCGAATATGGCCCGACACCACCGACACCGCGCCGAACTCGCCCATCGCCCGCGCGTTGCACAGGATCACGCCGTACAGCAGGCCCCATTTGACATTGGGCAGCGTGACGCGGCGGAAGATCTGCCAGCCCGAGGCGCCCAGCACATGCGCGGCTTCCTCTTCGTCGTTGCCTTGCGCCTGCATTAGCGGAATCAGCTCGCGCGCGACGAACGGGAACGTGACGAAGATCGTCGCCATCACGATGCCCGGCACCGCGAAGATGATCTGCACGTTATGGTCCTGCAGCCACGGGCCGAACCAGCCCTGCGCGCCGAACATCAGCACGTAGATCAAACCCGAGATCACCGGCGACACCGAAAACGGCAGGTCGATCAGCGTGGTCAGCAGCGCCTTGCCGCGAAATTCGAACTTGGCGATACACCACGATGCGACGAGTCCGAACACGAGATTCAGCGGCACGGCGATCGCGGCGGTGATCACCGTCAGCTTGATCGCGGCCAGCGCGTCCGGATCGACGAGCGCTTCGAAATAGAAACCGAGGCCTTTGTTCAGCGCCTGATAGAACACGGCCACCAGCGGCACGACCAGAAACAGCGCGAGAAACAGCAGCGCGATGCCGGTCAGCAGCCAACGCACCAGCGGCCGTTCGGTGACCGGATCGGGACGGCGCGCGACGTTCAGCGGCGCACGCGGCGCAAGCGCCACCGCTGCGCTGTCGTTCGCATGGTTCGCACCCTCCGCGCGACTTGCATCGTTCACGGGTTGGCGGCTCATTGCACACCTCCGCCGATCGCGGCCGCACTGGTTGCTGCAACCGGCGCCGGCCCCGCGCTGCCGCGGCCCGTGCGGCGCTGCAAGTACCACTGCAAACTGTTGATGAACAGCAGCATCAGAAACGACACGACCAGCATCACCACCGCCAGCGCGGTCGCGCCCGCATAGTCGTATTGCTCAAGCTTGGTGATGATCAGCAGCGAGGTGATCTCCGACTTCATCGGCACGTTGCCGGCGATGAAGATCACCGAGCCGTATTCGCCGAGCGCGCGCGCGAAGGCGAGCGCGAAGCCCGTCAGCAGCGCCGGGAACACCGCGGGGAGCACGACGCGGCGAAACGTCAGCCAGCGCGATGCGCCCAGGCACGCGGCCGCCTCTTCCTGCTCGCGCTCGAACTCCTCGAGCACCGGCTGCACCGTGCGCACGACGAACGGCAAGCCGATGAAGGTCAGCGCAACCAGCACGCCCGCCGGCGTGAACGCGATCTTGATGCCGAGCGGTTCGAGAAACTGCCCGATCCAGCCATTGCCCGAGTACACCGCCGCGAGCGATATGCCCGCCACCGACGTGGGCAGCGCGAACGGCAGATCGACCACGGCGTCGACGATGCGCTTGAACGGAAACGTGTAGCGCACCAGCACCCACGCGACCAGAAAGCCGAACACCGCGTTGATCAGCGCGCCGCCGAGCGCGGAAAAGAACGTCAGGCGATACGACGCGAGCACCCGCGGCGACGTCACCGCGCGCACGAACTGATCCCAGTCGAGCGTCGCGGTCTTGAGAAAGGTCGCCGCCAGCGGAATCAGCACCACGAGGCTCAGATAAGCCACCGTGATGCCGAGTGTCAGGCCAAAACCGGGCAACGCGCTCGGCTTTCGGAAGGTCAACGTCGTCATGCTGGATACTCTTCAGGTTGATGCTTGCGTTGTGATGCCGATCTTCGGCTGCCGGATTCCGGTTAGCCAAAAGCGCGCCCAGGGGCGCGCTCGGAAGTGGCGCGTTGCCGCGCCCCGTTGTCGACGCCGATGCCGGACAAGGCAGGCATCGGCAGACTTACTGGGGCTGGTAGATCGAATCGAACACGCCGCCGTCGGCAAAGTGGGTCTTCTGCGCGTTCGTCCAGCCGCCGAACGAATCATCCACCGTGTACAGCTTCAGCTTCGGAAACTTCGCGGTCAGGTCGGCCGGCACCTTGTTCGAACGCGGACGGTAGAAGTTCTTCGCGGCGATCTCCTGGCCCTCTTCGCTGTACAGGAAGTTCAGATACGCCTCGGCGAGCTTGCGCGTGCCGTGCTTGTCGACGACCTTGTCGACCACCGCGACCGGCGGCTCGGCCAGAATGCTCACCGACGGCACGACGATTTCAAACTTCTCCGGACCAAACTCCTTCAACGACAGGAACGCTTCGTTTTCCCATGCGATCAGCACGTCGCCGATACCGCGCTGCACGAAGCTGGTGGTCGCGCCACGCGCGCCCGAATCCAGCACCCCAGCGTTTTTGTACAACTTGCCGACGAACTCCTTCGCCTTCTGCGCATTGCCGCCCGGTTGATGTTCGGCATACGCCCACGCCGCCAGATAGTTCCAGCGCGCGCCGCCCGAGGTCTTAGGATTCGGCGTGACGATCGACACGCCCGGCTTGATCAGATCGTCCCAGTCCTTGATGTGCTTCGGGTTGCCCTTGCGCACGAGGAACACGATCGTCGACGTGTACGGCGACGCGTTGTCCGGCAGGCGCTTTTGCCAGCCCTTGTCGAGCAGGCCCTTGCCGGCGAGCGCGTCGATGTCGTAAGCGAGCGCCAGCGTCACCACGTCCGCCTGCAAACCGTCGAGCACCGAGCGCGCCTGCGCGCCGGAGCCGCCGTGCGACTGCTTGAACGTGATCGACTCGCCGGTCTTGGCCTTCCATTCCTTGCCGAACGCCTGGTTGACGTCCTGATACAACTCGCGCGTCGGATCGTAGGAAACGTTCAGCAGCGTACTGTCGGCCGCATGCGCCAGGCTGATCGTGCCGAGCACGCCGGCCGCGCCGAACGCCAGCGCCGCGATGAGTTGCCTCGTCCTGCCCGCCAGCCCCGTCTGTCGATGGTTCATGTTCAATCTTCTCCGCGTTGTGGTCCGCTGAAACAGCGTCTGGTGTCGTTTTGCGTCGCGGTCACGTGCACATGAGCGCCAACTGGAGGCCAGTCTATCGAAGGGCTTTCATCATTAAAAATAATGTTTCTTCATTTTTTAATACGCAAAAGTGGTAATGGCAGCTGGATAAGGCGTTGCGGCACGAAAACGACCGTTTCGACGTCGCTGGACGACGTTGGAGCGGCACCTCAAACGGTGAACTTAAAGTAAAGCTTGAATTGCGCCGAATACTGTATAAAAATACAGTCACCTGTTCATTCATACAGTGGCCATGACAAAACTCACCGCACGACAGCAGCAGGTGTTCGATCTGATCCGCCGGGCGATCGAACGCACCGGTTTTCCGCCCACCCGCGCGGAGATCGCCGCCGAACTGGGCTTCAGCTCGGCCAACTCGGCAGAAGAACACCTGCGCGCGCTCGCTCGCAAGGGTGTGATCGAACTCGCGGCCGGCGCGTCGCGCGGCATCCGCCTGCTGGCTGGTCCGGACGAGGCGCCGTACCAGTTCACGCTGCCCCACGCCAGCATCATGCAATTGTCGCTGCCGCTGATCGGCCGGGTTGCCGCCGGCAGCCCGATCCTCGCGCAGGAACATATCTCACAGCACTACGCGTGCGACCCGGCGCTGTTCTCGAGCAAGCCCGACTACCTGCTGAAGGTGCGCGGACTGTCCATGCGCGACGCGGGCATCTTCGACGGCGACCTGCTCGCGGTGCAAAAGAGAAGCGAAGCGAAAGACGGCCAGATCATCATTGCCCGCCTTGGCGACGACGTCACGGTCAAGCGCCTGAAGCGCCGGCCCAACGGCATCGAGCTGATCGCGGAGAACCCGGACTACGAGAACATCTTCGTCGAGACCGGCAGTGCGGATTTCGCGCTGGAAGGCATCGCCGTGGGGCTGATTCGCCCCGGCGAGTTCTAAGCCGCACGCGCGGCGCCCGGGCGGCGCATAGGCGTTGCTCGTACCTCGCTTGCGCCTCGCTCGTACCTATTGGCCACACTCACGCTGCATCAACGCTGCCTCGCCTGGAGAGACTCATGGATCGCCTTGCCCGCCTGCTGCCTTTTCGCCAGTTCGGTCGTCTGCGCCATTTGCGCAATCTGGTGCCCTGCTCATTGATCGAAGCGGCTGCCGCGAATACCGCGTCGCTGTTCGACACGCCCGCCGAGGCAGCGAGCCTGCCCTCCGCGTTGCCGGCGTTTGCGCGTGTGTCGTTGAACTCGGGGTTGAACACGGCGGAGCCGGCGCGTCGCGCGCCGGTGCGGGTCTATCACGGGCCGTCGCGGCTGATCATGGTCGGCACGGTCGACGCAGTGTGCCGCATGATCGATCGATGCATTGCCGACGAAGCCAATGTGCACGGCGCGGTCTTCGAGTCTTGAGATCGAGTCAGTGTTGAGCGCGAAAGCGGCGGCATGATGCATCGCGCGTAATCGTTCGCTGCTTCTCCCTTTTCAGACCCGCCGTCGGATATTTGCCTAGAATGGGATTGTTTTTGCGTGACCGCGGTCCACGTTAGATCAAACCTGATGGGGAGTCCCGTTCAATGACAGTTCCGACACGCAGCAAAGGCATCGCCACCCGGCCGCTGATCATCACGCTGATCGTGATTGCGGTGATCGCCGTGTTGGGGTTTGCTTACGCATCACCGTATATCGCACTGAACAACCTCAAACGCGCGGCCGATGCGCGCGACGTGCAAACCGTCAATCAGTATGTGGATTTCCCCGCGTTGCGTGACAGCCTGAAGCTGCAGATCGCCGGCTTGCTGACACGTCGGCTGGACGCGGATAACAACAGCAAACTCGCCACCATCGGCGCAATGATCGGCGTGACGCTGATCGGTCCGCTGGTCGATGCTTATGCGACGCCGGACGGCGTCGCGGCCTTGCTAAACGGTATGCCCCCGAGCGGCAACCCAGGCGAGCACCCACCCGAAGCCCCTGCCGCGAACAATGCGCCGCCTGCAGCCGCGGAAACACCCGCGTCCCCGGCGGCCGCTGATAACAGTAACGCTGCTCCCGCGCAACGGCAAACCTCGGCGGGTTATCGCAGCCTCAACGAGTTCGCCGTGACTTACCGGCGTGGCGGCGAGGCCGCCGTGCATTACTCGGCGATTTTCAGACGCGAAGGTCTGTTCACGTGGAAGCTCGCCGCAATTAATCTGAACGAGTGATCAGCTGGCCCTACGGCCAGCCACTCGATCGACGCACTACCCGTTTGCGCGCAACAGTCAGCGAGCGGCAAGCCGCCTCAAGCCGCGGCTTGCTGCTCTTCCTGCGCGGAAGAACAGGCCACCAGAATGCTGCACGACACCCGGTCGAGCAAAGGCGTGTTGCCCGCGCCCATCCACCAGCGCGACAAGCCGGTGCGGCAGCGATGCCCGACCACCACGAGGTCGACATGCAATTCATTGGCGAGATTGGCGATCTCGTCGATCGGATGGCCGAACGCGAAATGCCCTTGCGCATTCACGCCGCGCTCGGTGAGCCAGTTCACCCCTTCCTGCAGGATATCGCGCGCGGTCTTTTCGAAACTGCCGCAGGCCACATCGGTCAGCAGGCCCGCGCTTTGCGCGATGCTGGAGCGCATGTCGACCACCGACAGCAGATGCGTTTCCGCCTTCAGATCCAACGCGAGATCGGCACCGCAACGCAGGGCTTTGCGGCCTTCGCGCGAGCCGTCGTAGCACAGCAGGATTTTCTGGTAGCTCGCCATCGTTTTTCTCCCTTCGCGCGGAAAGCGCGGTCTGAATCAATCATGGTGCGCCGCAATTCAACTGGCAAGGGATGGAAAACGCTAAGTGCACGACCGGCATGCCCTAACCCGGTGCACACTGGGTTGGTCGTCCATCGGGATGCTTTTGCGCGCCGATGCCGCAGTGCAAAAGAAGCTCGCGCAATGACTCGCCGCCACTCGACGTTAGCCGGCGATAGCCTAGAATAGGCGGCCTTCCCGGTCATCAACGCCGTTTTGCGGAGCCTCGATCGATATTTATGCCTGAAGCCGCCATTGAGTTCCACGAGGTCAAAAAGACCTACGGCGAAAAGACGGTCGTCGATGGACTGTCGTTTCATGTGAACGCCGGGGAATGTTTCGGCCTGCTCGGCCCGAACGGCGCGGGCAAAACCACCACGCTGCGCATGTTGCTCGGCATCGCGGCGCCGGACGCCGGTGCGATCCGGCTATGCGGCGAACCGATCCCCGGCCGCGCGCGCCTGGCACGCGCGCGGGTCGGCGTGGTGCCGCAGTTCGACAACCTCGATCCCGATTTCACGGTGCGCGAGAATCTGCTGGTGTTCGGCCGCTACTTCGGCATGAGCGCCGCGCAATGCCGCGCGGCGGTGCCGTCGCTGCTCGAATTCGCGCGCCTCGAAAGCAAGGCGGATTCCCGCGTGAGCGAGCTGTCGGGCGGCATGAAGCGGCGTCTCACGCTGGCGCGCGCGCTCATCAACGATCCGGACGTGCTCATCATGGACGAGCCGACCACCGGCCTCGATCCGCAGGCGCGGCATCTGATCTGGGAGCGGCTGCGTTCGTTGCTCACACGCGGCAAGACCATTCTGCTGACCACGCACTTCATGGAAGAAGCCGAACGGCTTTGTCACCGGCTGTGCGTGATCGAGGAAGGACGCAAGATCGCCGAAGGCGCGCCGAGCGCGCTGATCGCCTCCGAGATCGGCTGCGATGTAATCGAGATCTTCGGACCCGATCCGCTGGCGTTGCGCGATGAACTGGCGCCGCTGGTCGAACGCACGGAAATCAGCGGCGAGACGTTGTTCTGCTACGTGAACGACGCCCAGCCAGTGCACGCGCGGCTCAAGCTGCGCGCCGATCTGCGCTATCTGCATCGGCCAGCGAATCTGGAAGACGTGTTCCTGCGGCTCACCGGCCGCGAGATGCAGGACTGAAGGTGCGCATCGATAAGCGCACGCTCTCGACAGCTATAACAAGACCGCAACCAAACCACCACGCCACAGCAACGCCACCGCACGAGACACGCAATGGACGCACGCACTTACGAAGCCCCGGGCGACGCGCCGTCGAAACAGGCGCCCTTCGGCGCCTTCCCGGCCAACGCGGTGAACTGGATCGCGGTCTGGCGCCGCAACTATCTGGTGTGGAAGAAGCTCGCGCTCGCGTCGATGTTCGGCAATCTCGCCGATCCGATGATCTATCTGTTCGGCCTGGGTTTCGGCCTCGGGCTGATGGTCGGGCAGGTCGACGGCGTGTCCTACATCGCGTTTCTGGCGGCGGGCACGGTGGCGTCGAGCGTCATGATGTCGGCGAGTTTCGAGTCGATGTATTCGGGCTTTTCGCGCATGCATGTACAGCGCACGTGGGAAGCGATCATGCACACCCCGCTCACGCTCGGCGACATCGTGCTCGGCGAGGTGATGTGGGCGGGCAGCAAGTCGATGCTGTCGGGCGCGGCGATCATGCTGGTGGCCGGCGTGTTGGGCTACGCGAATTTTCCCTCGATGTTGCTGGCGTTGCCGGTCATCATCCTGACCGGGCTTGCGTTCGCGAGTATCGCGATGGTGGTGACGGCGCTCGCGCCCTCGTATGATTTTTTTATGTTTTACCAAACGCTGGTCTTGACGCCGATGCTGTTGCTCTCGGGCGTGTTCTTTCCCGCTTCACAACTGCCCGCTGCCGCGCGGGCCGTGACCGGCGTGCTGCCGCTCGCGCACGCGGTCGATCTGATGCGCCCGGCGATGCTGGCGCGGCCCATCGAGCACGCGGTGTTGCATCTTGCCGTGCTGATGGCTTATGCGGTGGGCGGGTTCATCGTGTCGGCAATGCTGTTTCGCCGCCGGATGATGAAATAAGCCGCGGGCTTTGAAGAGCCCCGGGCGGCTGACAGCGGGCGCCCGGCGAACCCGCTGCAACTTCTGTGACCGCCGCGGTTGCAGTGGTGTCAAGCCGGGCGCCCGGCACTCCACACCTCGCGCCCGTACTCAACCAACCCGCTTCAGTCCTCGTCGTCCGTCCACGGAATGTCGACGTCGGAGATAAACGCCACCGTCGCGAACGGCCCGCCATCCTGACGCCCGATCTTCCCATCGGCGCGCTGCCATTCAACACGGAACACCGTGCCCGGATCGTCGGCGATCAGGCGCACCGTGCGCACTTCGTCCGGATCGGCTTCCTCGACGGGACCGTCGAGCGAGATCTGCAATTCCTGCGGCCACAGTCCGTCGGCCGGATCGTAAATCTTGTCGCCATCGGGAATCAGCGTGAACGCTTCCACGCCGATGGTCGCCGACGCCTCGACGATCATCTTGGCCAGCGCGCGCAGTAACGCTGTCGCTCGCGCCGAGTTCGCCTGACGGATTGCCAGATCCCCGCGCGTCAGCGCCTGCTCGAGTTTTGGGTTGGTTTTTTGTTGGGCCATTCGATGTCCTTGGTCCTATCGCTCTGTTGTGCACGGCACGCGGCGTCGACTGCGCACCGCGCTCCATTTTTCGGGCTGAATCGTACCACTGGTGTGCGTTGCAGCATCGCCAGCCGCGCAGAGCTTTGGCATGCGCGGGCATGGGGCTCGCATCGCTATTCTTCCCGGTCTCCTCGTCCACCTCAGTTTAGGTCGTGAATCGGGTTCCGGCAGGGACATTTGCCCCTCGATTGGTTACGAACGGTATCAACGTCATGCACTGCGCCGGATACATACATGGGCATTTGCAATATCGAACGCTGCTTGCGCGACGCTAGCGCACTGGCGCGCTCCGCTTACGCGCCGCCTTCGATCCACCTGCATCGCCCAGCTTCGCGCCGCCGATCTCGACGATCAGATGATCGCGGAACGCCCGCACTGAAGGCGGCAGTTCACGCCCCGCCATGGTCTGCACCTGAATGCTGCGCTGGCGCATCTGCGGATGCGTGAGCGGCATCACGACGAAGCCGTCGCCGGCATAGCGGTCGCGCACGGACAGCAGGCCCGTGAACATGATCGCGCCGGACTTCTGCGCATAGCGATACATCGCGCCGCTGTTGTTGCACGTGAGTTCGGGTTCGAGCAGGATGCCTTCGAGCGCGCACGTTATGTCGATGAGCTGGCGGATCGTCGTGCCCGGCTCGGGCAGCACCAGCGGATAGTGCCGCACATCCGCGAGCGACACCTTCGCACGCGCGGCCAGCGGATGATCGGCGCGCAGCAGCGCCAGCACCGGCGCGCGTTCGGTGTGCTCGACCTTGACGCCCTTCTCCGGCGCGAGGCTGAAGGTCAACGCGAGATCGGCGTCGCCGTCACGCACGCGGCGCGTCGCTTCACCCGGCGACACCACGGACAGCGTGAAGTCGACCCCGGGATACTGCCCGCGAAAGCTCGCCATCGCGGCGGGCAGGAAGTCCGCGGCGAACCCCTCCGAGCTGACCACCTTGATCATGCTGCCGTGCAAGGTCTCGATACCGCCGATCTCCTTCATCACATGCTCGGCTTCGAGCAGGCTGCGCTGCGCGTAGGCCAGCAGCCGCTCGCCGGCTTCGGACAGCGCCATGCCGCGCGGGCGCCTCTCGAACAGCGCCGCGCCGAGTTCGCTTTCGAGCCGCGCAACCTGGCGGCTGATGGCCGACACGGCCACATGCAGCCGTTGCGACGCGTCGCTAAGCGAGCCAGTGCGCGCGACTTCGACGAAGTAGCGCAATGCAATGCCGTGCAGCGAAAGTGCCATGGGGACGCCTTATGCAGCGAGGCGCGAGCGCACGGTGAAATCCGTAAGCGCGCCTGCGCGCGTTGAGCTTTGCCTTTTCGGCAACGCAAGATTCGAAACACGATCATTGTGACAAAAAAAACGGCCTCCTAGAATCGGTTCGACACGATAGGCCAGATGCCGATGCCGACCGGGCATCCGGCCACGCGCCGCCGCCCCCGCATCCGCACCCCGCAATGGAGACACCCCATGAGCCGCACCCAGGCGATCGAGCACGCGACCCAGCATTTCGAATCAGGCGCCTTCCTTGAGGACCTCAATCGCCGTGTCGGCTTTCGCACTGAAAGTCAGGAAGCCGATCGCGCCGCCATGCTGCTGTCGTATCTGACCGACGAGATCGCGCCCGAAGCCGCGCGCCTCGGTTTCAGCACGCGCATCGTCGACAACCCGGTGGGCAGCTTCGGGCCGTTCCTGATCGCGAGCCGCCATGAGGGCGACCATCTTCCGACCGTGCTGATCTACGGCCACGGCGACGTCGTGCGCGGCTACGACAGCCAGTGGCGCGCGCCGCTGACGCCGTGGGCCGTGACGGTCGAAGGCGAGCGCTGGTTCGGTCGCGGCACCGCCGACAACAAGGGCCAGCACACCATCAACCTGGCCGCGCTGGCGAGCGTGCTCGCCGCGCGCGGCGGCCGGCTCGGCTTCAACGCGAAACTGCTGATCGAGATGGGGGAAGAGACCGGCTCGCCGGGACTCGACGCGATCTGCCGCGCGCACCGCGACGAACTGGCGGCCGACGTGCTGATCGCCTCCGACGGCCCGCGTGTCGCCGCGCGGCGGCCTACCGTGTTCCTCGGCTCGCGCGGCGCGGTGAACTTCAAGCTGTCGCTGAATCTGCGCGACGGCGCGCATCACTCCGGCAACTGGGGCGGCCTGCTGCGCAACCCGGCCACGGTGCTGGCGAACGCGCTGGCGAGCCTCGTCGATGCGCGCGGCGTGATTGCCGTCGACGGCTTGCGTCCGCCGCCGCTGCCTGACGCCGTGCGCCGCGCGCTCGCCGACCTCACGGTAGGCGGCGGCCCCGGCGACCCGGAGATCGACGACAACTGGGGGGAGCCCGGTCTCACGGCGCCCGAGCGGGTGTTCGGCTGGAACAGCTTCGAAGTGCTGGCCTTCAAGGCCGGCAATCCGGAGAACCCGGTCAACGCGATTCCGCCGTCGGCGTACGCGCATTGCCAGTTGCGTTTCGTGATCGGCACCGATTGGACGCATCTCGAAGGGCATCTGCGCACGCATCTGGATGCGCATGGCTTCTCGCTGGTGGAGATCGCCGTCGAGCGCGGCGCACCGGCCACACGTCTGAACCCGGACGATCCGTGGGTCAAATGGGCCGTCGCGTCGCTCGAACAGACTACCGGCAAGAAAACCGCGGTGCTGCCGAACCTGGGCGGCACGCTGCCGAACGAAGTGTTCTCCGACACGCTCGGCCTGCCGACCATCTGGGTGCCGCACTCGTACCCGGCCTGCGCGCAGCACGCGCCGAACGAGCACCTGCTCGGGCCGGTCGTGCGCGAGGGACTGCAAATGATGGCCGGGCTGTTCTGGGACCTCGGCGAGAACTCGCCGCGTGCAACGGCAGACGCGACGCATGCGCGAGGTACGGCGAACACGGCACCCACGGCGTGAGCCGCGAGCCGAACGACGCCTGAACCACGCCTGAACGAAACCCCAGCCGCGCCCGATCGATCGCGCGCGGTGCACACGGCATGCCGCTATCCGCATCCGTTACGAGACCCGTCCACGATGATCACCTCCACCCTGTCCGCCAGCTCAGCGCGGCCGTCCGCCACGAAGGTCCACCGCATCATTCTCGCGGCGTCGATCGGCAACGCGCTCGAATGGTTCGACCTCGTCGTCTACGGCTTCTTCGCGGTGACGATCGCGAAGCTGTTCTTTCCCGCACGCACCGAAGCGATTTCGCTGATGCTCACGCTCGGCACCTTCGGCATCTCGTACCTGATCCGTCCGCTCGGCGGACTCGTGCTGGGTTCCCTCGCGGACCGCGCCGGGCGCAAGGCGTCGCTGCTGCTGTCGATCGGGCTGATGATGATCGGCACCCTGACGATCGCGGTGATGCCGCCGTATGCGGCGATCGGCCTGTGGGCGCCCGCGGGCATCATGCTGTCGCGGCTCGTGCAGGGGTTTTCGGCAGGCGGGGAGTTCGGCGCGTCGACCGCGTTTCTGGTCGAGCATGCGCCCGAGCGGCGCGGCTTCATGGGCAGTTGGCAGTTCGCGAGCCAGGGCCTCGCGACGCTCCTCGCCTCCGGCTTCGGCGCGTTGCTGACGAGCCAGCTCACGGCCGCGCAACTCGAATCATGGGGCTGGCGGGTGCCGTTTCTGTTCGGCCTCGCGATCGGCCCGGTCGGTTTCTATATTCGCCGCTACGTCGACGAAGGCGCCGAATTCGACACACAACCGAAAGCCCGCACGCCGCTGCGCGATCTGTTCGGCACGCAGAAGGTCCGCATGCTGCTCGCGGTCGGCTCGCTGATCATTTCGACGGCGGCCAACTACATGATCCTGTACATGCCGACCTACGCGATCAAACAACTGCATCTGCCCGCGTCGACCGGTTTTGCGGCCACGCTCGCGACCGGTGTCGTGCTGACGGTGCTCACGCCGTTCGCGGGCCACCTGTCCGACAGTTTCGGACGCATCCGCATCATGGCCGCGGCCGCCGCGCTGATGTTGCTGACGGTGTATCCGGCGTTCATGTACATGAACGCGCATCCGTCGTTCGCGACGATGCTGCTCGCGCTGATCTGGATCGGCGTGTTGAAGGCGACGTATTTCGGCGCGCTGCCCGCGCTGATGTCCGAGATATTCCCGACGCAAACGCGCGCGACCGGTCTTGCGGTCAGCTACAACATCGGCGTGACGGTGTTCGGCGGCTTCGCGCCGTTCGTGATTACGTGGCTGATCGACGCAAGCGGCAACCGGCTCGCACCGGGCTTTTATCTGATGTTCTGCGCGGGGGCGAGCCTGCTTGCGCTCTACGCGGTACGAGCGAAGTTGAAGATCCGCTGAGGATGCGTGCGGTTGCGCAACCCTGGTGAAACACTAAGGAAGTGCAGCAGAGCGGATTGTGGGCGCCCCGGCAGCCGAGCCGGGGAAACTCTGGAGCGCGGCTCGAGCCTGACCCGGCATTGCGCCGAACCGGGCTCTCGAAAGCCGCCGCGCAGGCGCCGCGTCAAGGCGCCGGGTTCGGCTGCAATTCATGCAGCGCGTCGATCTCCGCGAGTACTTCCGGTGACAGCTTCACTTCGGCACTGGCGATGTTTTCCTTCAACTGATCGAGCGAGGTCGCGCCGATCAGATTGCTGGTCAAGAACGGCCGGCTATTGACGAACGCGAGCGCAAATTGCGCGGGCGACAAGCCATGGCGTTTCGCCAGTTCCACATAACGCGTGGTCGCCTTCACCGCTTGCGGCTTGCTGTAGCGCTGGAAGCGTTCGAACAGCGTGATGCGGGCGCCGGCCGGACGCGCGCCGCCTTCGTACTTGCCCGACAGCCAGCCGAACGCGAGCGGCGAATAAGCAAGCAAGCCGATGTTGTCGCGATGCGCGTACTCGGACAGGCCCACTTCATAGGTGCGGTTCAGCAGGCTGTACGGATTCTGGATGCTCACGATGCGCGGCAAGCCGAGCTTCTCGGCGGCGCGCAGGAATTGCGCGACACCCCAGGGCGTTTCGTTCGACACGCCGATATGGCGGACCTTGCCCGCCTTCACGAATTCGGCCAGCACCGACAGGGTTTCTTCGATCGGCACCGTGTACGCGTCGTCGACCCACGGATACGCGGGGCGGCCGAACGTCATCGTGCTGCGATCCGGCCAGTGCAGCTGATACAGATCGACGTAATCCGTTTGCAGGCGCTTGAGGCTGTCGTTGAGCGCCTCGGTCAGATTCTGGCGATCGAACTGGTTGCCCGCGCCGCGAATATGGCGCGGGTTGTGAGGCTGACGCGCCGGTCCGGCGATCTTGGTGGCGAGCACGATTTTCTCTCGCGCGCTGCGATGCTGCGCGAGCCACGTGCCGATGTAGCGCTCGGTCGAACCCTGCGTTTCGGCGCGCGGCGGCACCGGGTACATTTCTGCGGTATCGATCAGATTGACGCCATGATCGAGCGCGTAGTCGATCTGCGCGTGCGCTTGCTGTTCGGTGTTCTGCTCGCCCCACGTCATGGTGCCCAGACCAATCAGGCTAACCTGCACGTCGGAGTCGCCGAGTCTGCGGTATTCCATCTAGTTTGTCCTGTCGAATGTGATCGGAAAGCGCAGAAGTTACCACGCCGGCGCGATGCCTGCAGCAAGGCTAGAATGCCAGTGCGGCGGGCGGCCCGCTGTCCCCCGCTCAATGAGCCTGGCACCCACTTCTGCGATGAATCCCGAACACCTCGAACTGCTGGTCACGCGCGTCATGCCCTACGGGAAATATAAAGGCCGCGTGATTGCGGACCTGCCGGGCCACTACCTAAACTGGTTCGCCAGCCAAGGCTTTCCGCCGGGCGAGATCGGCCGCCTGCTCGCGTTGATGCACGAGATCGATCACAACGGCTTGAAGCCGCTGCTCGCGCCTTTGCGCAAGCGCTGACGCGTTTGCGATGAAAGCCGGCTGAAGCATGGGCAAGCAAGACGAAAGTTGCAACGCAGGCATCGTGCAAGCCATGTAAGCCCGTACAAATTTATACAGGATTTTTCTTGCACCGCGCGGTCCCGTGGACTTTAATCGGCGTAGGTCGTCGCGCAATCACGAATGATCGAAAACCGCACGCACCTTTACACATGACCTTGCCTGCCCTGCCTGTCCATGTCTGAATTCAGCCTGTCCGCGTTGCTGGACTTTCTCGGTCACGATCTCTCACCCGTGCGCGCGGTGATCGTCTTTTTTCTGATCGGCTATGTGATCGTCGGGCTGCCCCTGCATTTTCGCCAGGGCGCCGCGGCGCGCGACATCTGGGGCACGGCAGCTGGCGTAACGATGGCCGCGATCTATGCGGCGTTCCTCATCGGCGTGTACCCCGCGCTGCATCATTCGGCTGCCGCGCTGCATTAGCGCGGGACAAACGCGCCGTTTCCGCCGCGACGCCAGACCACACACGCGCCCGTCACGATTCGCCTTCCACGCCCGGCTCCGCACGCTGCGTCACCGCACCAGTCACGTGCTCGTTCGAGCCCCGGCCGACGCCAACTGCGGCCCCAGCGCATCGAGCAGCGGCGCGAGCAATGTCTGCCGTGGCTGCCAGCGCTGCAGCGAGGTCCTGTACAGCGGACGGCGCACCTGCGCCGAGCTGGCCGTGATCACCTGACGCGCCGTCTGATGAAACGCGAGACAGCGTTCATCCCAGTCGAGTCCGCAGTGCGCGAGCATCCGGCGCACGTTGCCTTGCAGATCGCCGACCAGTTCCTCGTAGTCGACCTCGGTCATCACGCCCTCGGGCAGCACGCTTCGCTAGTGCGCCATCAGCGCATCGTAGGCGCGATAGTAGCGACCGAGTTCACCGAGGTCGTAGCCGAACGGCACGTCGTGAAAAATCCGCGAAAAGATCGACAGGCAGGTTTGCAACGGCGACCGGCGGCTATGGATGATGCGCGCGTTCGGCAGCGCCAGATGAATCAGCCCGACGTTGATGAAGTTGAACGGATATTTGTCGGTGAAATGGGTATGACGCGGTGCTTCGTGCGGTGCTTCGAGTCGCGCATTGCGTTGCACGTCGTGGCGCGCTTCGGGCTGTGCCAACTCTCTCGCATCGCCCTCGATTTCCGGCAGCGCGCGGCGCATTCGTTGCAGGTAGTCGGCCCCGAGCGTGCGCCATTGCGCCGCGCCGGCCTCGTGCAACGCTTCGAGACTGATCCTCAACGGATCGCCGGGATCGCGCCGGATGCACTTCAGCAGCGCCTCGCCGAATTCCGTGCGCTCGCCCGCGCCGAACACCTGAGGGTGGCTCGCGAGAACCTGTTCGATCAACGTCGACCGGAGCGCGGCATGCCGACGATAAAAATCGGTGCCGCCGACTCATCGCCCAAGCCATGCGCCGACGCGAGCGCATCTGAAGTCAGCAGCGGCGGCAAATGCGCGAACAGGCCGAGCGATTCGGCTTCGTTATACCGCAGGCCGGCTCGCTGCAACGCGTTGCCCTTCAGAAGATGATCGAACGAAGCATCATGGCGGCCCATTCCGGACAGCGCTTCACCATACGCGAAGTGAAGTTGTGCCTGATCGGCCTCGTCCAGCGACACGGCGTCACCGACGAGCCGCTCCAGCGACGCGAACACCGGGTCATCGGCTGCAAGGCGCGTGGTCTGCACGAAGTTGCGGTAATACAGCGGCACGCGCGGCGCACCGTCGATCGCGAGGCGATACGCTGCATGCGCTTCGTCGAAACGGCCGAGTGCTTGCAGGCAGTTGCCCATGTTGTTGTGCGAACCGTCGGCGCCCGGCTTGCGGCGCACCGCTTCGCGATAGGCTGCCACCGCCGGTTCGAGTTGCTGCATCTGCTCGAGCGTCCAGCCGAGTCCGTAATGCGAATCGGCATTGCACGGATCGCGCTCGATCGCCTCACGATAACGGCCGGCGGCTTCGGGAAAACGCTTCAACGCGGCAAGCGTCGCGGCGAGGCGTTCGTAATTGACGGCGTCATCGGGAGCGAGCGCGCGAGCGGCTTCGAAACATTGCAGCGCGGCTGGGATGTCGCCGCGCACGATGCTCGCATCGCCCTGTGCGCGCCATGCCGATGCGCTAGCCGGCTGGGGAGCGTGCTTCATTGACGGCTGGATGCGGGCAGACCTCGCGTCGCGCGACCCTGGCAGCGGGACTGGCGTTCTTTTTCGTCGTGCGGCAGCGCAAGCATGAGTGCGGCTTCAAAGGCAATTGTCCGAACGAAAAATAGCAAGCGCCCCCTACAGTTCGTTGTCTAATAGTTAACCAACTGTTACGGCAACGCACACCGGTAAGACGGGGGGAAGTGTCGCGCAGTGGCTGGTGGCGATGGGTTTCGGTCGCCCCGCCGAAATCGACGACGCGTACAGGCACGCGACATGCGGTAATGCGCAGACACAAATGCTGTTGAACTCGTTCGCACGCGATTTTTCTGATGCTTATATGAAGGAGAAAATCGTGAGCAGGCTCGTTGCATCAATCGCTTTGATAACCCTCGCGGCAAGTCTCACCGGATGCGCGGTCGCGCCGGGCTACGACTATGCGTACGCGCAGCCCTACTACCCTGGTTATGGCTACGCGTACGGGCCGCCCTATGTGCCGGCTTACGGGACGGTCGGCATCTGGGGCGGCTGGGGCGGTGGTCCCTGCTGCTATTACTACCACGGAGGTCACGGCGGCCATTGGCATGGGCATGGCGGCGGTGGCTGGCACGGCGGCGGTTTTGGCGGATCGCACGGCGGCACGTGGAGCAGCGGCGGCGGCGGACATGGTGGACATGGGCATTGATGCGGTCGACGCTTGATGGCTCGAGCGCAGTTGGTGCGAAGTAGCATGGGTAGGCCTCGCCGACCTGACCTCTTCAGCCCGATCAAGCGCTTTCCCACCTTGCGGTAAGATCGATGTTTTGATTCAAGCCGTCTGGCCGTCCCATGTCTTCACCTCAAACTCCCAGCCCGCGCCGCGTCTCCGTGGCGCCGATGGATGGGAGCAACTAAAAAGGTGCAGGAAGCGGCAGGACGTGCGAGAGCGTATGTAGCACTTTGACCGTGTAGCACCAACGTAGCACGGGGCGCAGCGCAAACAGTGACGGGGTGACATGAAGGTTTCCGAACTCGGCGGCACGCAGCTGCAGAGAGGAATGACCCTTCTTGGCCCGGTTTGCGTCTGACTTGGCCCCTCTTAACGTTAGATCCGAAAAAACTAAACAATATTCGCCGGTGGTTGCCCGGTGACTCCATCCGTCTGCAACAGATGGAGTACATGCATCGCCGCGTCTGCTAATTCCAGGGGGACAAAAATATGATCGTGGTAAGCGCCCGCCACCACGTTGCAGCTGATGTCGGAATTACCCAATGCAGTAGCGAATGCTGCGGTCAGGCCCACTGCCTCCAATGCTGAATTCACGGTCAAGGTAATCCACGCGCACTTGAACAAGGTATTCAAACCGCTGATCCGCGCATCCGCCTCACTCGTCACCACAGACAAGCCCTCGGGCTCGCGGATTGACGCAACGATGACGGCAGGGTCAATTGCGTTACCGTCCTCGACCGAGGCAAACACAAACACGCCCGGGTTAAGCACTGGCTCCAAGGTTTTTAACAAGACGGCGAGATCCGAGACTGGGCTCATGTTACCTCCTGTGCAGCGTCGTTCTGCGTCATTTAAAACGCCCCCGGTTCGTGGGCCATCAGCGGATTGTCGACCAATTTGTGCGTAGCGTCGAACGACGGAAATTGGCGATCAGCTGCGGGAGCTTGACGTGAAACTGCCCAACCTGTCCCCCGATCGTCTCGCGCTATGATCCCCTCCGCAACGACGACAAAGAGAGAGGACCGTGCCAGCCCCATTCACTCAGTTCCGCAAGGTCAAGTCCACATGAATGAAAGCGAGCAACAAGTCGCCGTCGTCACCGGCGCCACCGGCGGCATCGGTCGCTGGATCGCGCTGGGGCTCGCCCGTGCCGGGCATCACGTGGTCATGATCGCCCGCGACGCCGCGCGAGGGGACGCCGCCGCCGCGTGGATTGGGCAGCGCGTGCCGGGTTCCAGTATCGAAGTGGAGCTGGCCGATCTGAGTTCGCTGGCTGCGACGCAGCGCGCAGGCCAGGAGATAGCGGCAAGACATCCACGCGTAGCGCTGCTCGTCAACAATGCGGGCATCTTCACCGCGCGTCGGCAGGTCACGGCCGAAGGCCACGAGCGCGTGCTGGCAGTGAATCATCTTGCACCCTATGTCCTTACCCATGAACTCGAAGCCGCGTTGCGCGCAGGAGCGCCGTCACGTGTGATCAACGTGGGCTCCTCGACCTCGGACCGCGCAAGCATCGACCCCGATGACCTCGAGCTCGTGCGGGGCTGGGGCATGGTGCGCGCCTATAGCCAGTCGAAGCTCGCGATCATGATGTCCACTTTCGCGCTGGCGCAACGCCTGCGAGGCTCTGGGGTGGTCGCTCATGTCGTACATCCCGGCGCGGTCGCCACGGACCTGATCCGGGAGAGCGGGCTGATTGGCATCGCATGGCGGCTCATGGCGCCGTTCATGCGCACCGAAGAGCAGGGCGCCGACGCGCCCCTGGACGCCGCTCTCGCGCCCAAGTGGGCCAACATCACGGGTGCCTATGTGAAGGATCGCGCGGCGGTGCGCCCGAACCGGCGTGCGCTCGATCCGGTTCTCGTCGGTAAGGTGGACGCAGCGACGCGCAAGCTTGCCCTACAGGGTCTCGAAGGCGGCCTGGAGTAATGACAACCGTCGTTGTTAGATCGAGCTGTCTTCCGCCGTCCGCACGGAGACGCCCTTCGGCTTGCGCCGCGCCTTGCCGGTCAGCTTGGCAAGCATGCACAAGACGCTAACGTGTGCGCTCGTCGCGCGTGCCTGCGCGTCGAACGCGCCCCTGACCGGGGAGGCCTGGTCGGAGGCAGCGAACAATGTCGGGCGGTGCAGCGCCTGCGACTCCGCGTGGCCGGCCAACTGGCCCGAATAACCCAGCCTGCGGATTGCGCGGCTGACCAGGCCCGGCATGAGCCGTGAACAGATGGAAAACAGCACCGTGGTGAACGTCACCGACATCTCGCGGCGACGGGTGATCGCAGCAAGATGGATCGCCTCCGCAATAATCTCGGGTTGATAGACGGGGGACATCGGCCGTCCCATGCGTCCCATGTGAGACACGGCGTGATCGAAGAATGGCGTGTTGACGGCAGGCGGGAAGACGGTGGTGAGGAATACCTTGCTTCCTTCCTGCGACAGTTCGGCCTGGATGGACTGGTCGAAGCCGCGAATCGCGTGCTTGGCACCCGAGTACGAAGACAGCAGCGGCATGCCATGAAAGGCGACTGCCGAGCAGACGTTGACGATCCTGCCGTGATCGCGCGGCAACATGCGTTTCAACGCGACCCTCGTCCCGTTCGCCGTACCGAGATAGGTGACATCGGTTACGCGCCGGAATTCCTCGGCAGGGGTATCGAGAAACCGTCCATAGGTGCCGTTGCCGGCGCAATTCACCCAGACGTCGATTGCACCCAGGGCTTCTTCGATAGCGGTCGCAGCCGCTTCCAGTGCGACCGGATCCGTGACGTCTGCCTGCGCCATCGCGACAAGGGCGCCGTGACCCTCCACATCCTTGCATGCGGCCTGCAGCCCCACTTCCCCGCGGGCGATCAAACCGACGCGCCATCCGTGCCGAGCGAAGAGGCCCGCAGTGCAGCGCCCGATCCCGGATGAGCCGCCTGTAATTGCCACAACGGTTCCTCTGCGGTCCCTCGCTGAAGTGGCGGCGCGGGCGGGATCGATCGAGGCTTCGGGTTCTTGTGACATTCGACTGTTCTCGCCGGTTGAGGTTGACTGCGTTCGAGTGAGAATCGATAAAGGGTGGCCGGGTCGTTCGCTTGCCGCGAGCGCGCGTTGCCTTCGATTTCTCGTGTCGCGACAAGGTGTGCACCAGCCAAGAAACATCGAAGCAGCAGCATAACCCGTCAAACCCGCGCTCACATGTCACAGACCACATGTCAGCCTGCGAAGCCCCTTTGCCGCGGCTGCGAAGGTCAAATAGGTGGGAGTTGCTGATTCGACCATCGCGAAGAAGCAACCGTTCAAACAAAGGTAATGCTGGGTCACGACATAGGGTGTAATGACCTCTTCTCCATGTCTCCAAGACGTGGATTTAGCGCGCCATTTGCGCGGGTTTTTTTCGCTGGGTTCTCCGCTGAACCAATCGCAGAGGTATAGCCGAACTCGGTGAAGAGTCGGAACATTGGGATTGACCCGCGCTTTCGCATGGACACTCGAACGTCAACTCCGGACCAGAAAACGGACCTTCGCGCTCCGTCTTCACCCGTCGGGTCGTCGGGGAACACGGACTGCGGCGTCGCCGACTCAAGTCGATAACTAGTCTGGATCTCCATCAGCTTTTCGTTCGCAACAGTGAACGATGACAAACGGATACAAACGATCGAGCGGGATGATTCAATGCTCTGGTTGGATCAGGGCGTCGTCAGGGCGGCAATCTGCCTGCGGTCGCACTGACGGCGAGAACTGTCTTGCCATCACTGGCAAGGTCGCATTGGTAAATGATCGGCGTATAGGCGCCGACGTCGTTCTGGAACTCGGCCATGTCGCCAATGTATGTGATGGGCCGCCCGGCTCATCGGTCCAGCGAAAGCGACTGAACTGTTGTCACCGCCACCGTGGCATCCCGCCAGCAGCATGGTCAGCAGGATCAGGTAACCGCGAAGGCGACTTTTTATTCGCATGGCCGGAACTCCTACCTGTTTCATCACAGGATAGGTCACGGCATCGGTTCGCGAGAAGCTTGCGTGTGAACCCTGGCCATG
Source organism: Paraburkholderia panacisoli (assembly GCF_008369935.1). Lineage (GTDB taxonomy): Bacteria > Pseudomonadota > Gammaproteobacteria > Burkholderiales > Burkholderiaceae > Paraburkholderia > Paraburkholderia panacisoli. The sequence continues at coordinate 155,261 of NZ_VTUZ01000022.1, forward strand.
CTGGCGGCTTCACCGACGTAGCGCGCCGCACAAAGCGACCAGGACGCCAGAAACGTAGCGCAAGAGCGCGTAGCTTTGCTCTTGCTCGAAAGCTGATCGCGAACGGACGGCGTTTCGGCACGCCGCACCTCGTGACGGCCCAACGCTTGATACCTGCCATTGAACTTCTGACGACTCGACCGGCGGCAGTGGGTTGACTTCTGCCAGCGTGGGTGGGAGCGGCAGGGTGTGTTACCGCTTTATACTCCCGTCACACGCGGCCCGGCGGCTCTGGCCGCGACATACCCGAACCAGGGGAGAGATCACCGTGGCCCTCCGTACGACGCGCGAAGCGCTGTCTCGCATTTTCTACCAGCGCTGTTTCTGGCTGTTTGTCGTGCTGATCACGCTCATCGGCGCGGTGTCGTTTGTCCCCCCGAGCGACAGCGGCCGCCTCATCCTGAACGTCGTAAATATGTTCCTCGTAATTGCGACCGTGGCAGCAGTCGGCCGTACGACCCTGCCGTTCGTGATCGTGCTGTTACTTGCCATTCCGGCCATGTGGTTCCAGTACCTCGGCCTGTGGCACGACGACGAGACGAGCCTTGCTATATCCTGGATGTTCAGCGCCTCACTCTACTTCATCACTGTTACGTATCTTCTCCGCTACGTTTTCCAGCCCAGGATCATGACGGCGGACAAGCTGTTTGGCGCCGCGGCGGCGTATCTGTTGATCGGTGACCTGTGGGCGTACATCTATGCAATCATCGGATTCTTCTATCCGCAGTCGTACATGATCGTCGGGCAGCCGGGCCGGCTCGTTTATGCCGACGCGCTTTACTTCAGCCTAACCGTCCTCACGAGCACAGGCTTCGGCAACATCACGCCGCTCACGCGCCCGGCACGCGGCATGTGCATGATGGAACAGATCACCGGCAGCTTGTTCGTCGCGATCCTGATCGCCCGCCTCGCCGGCGTTTACCCTCCGCGAGAGAGCTATACCGACGACAAATCCTAGGAAGTCAGGAAGCTTTGTCGTGTCTGTGTGACCGCTGGCGATATGCGTGGACTCGACGGCCAACGAGGCTGATTGAGGGGCGGTCGTACCTCGCAAGCGGCCGTCGCAAGCGCTTGGTGACGACCGACCGTTTCACGCCCTGAGGTCGTCAGTCAAGGTTTTTCAGTGGGAAGAGTTGGTTTCCAAGACTCCGGTTCGTAAGGATCGGGCAGGCCTTCCCATGTCGAAGAAGACGCCCATGCGCCCCGCCTGGCGAGTTGCCCACCGCCGGCCAGCGTCATGGTCATAACAGGAGACCCGCCGGCCAGCGGTGGACAACTCGCGAGCGTCAAACGGAGGAACGCCACAGACCAGGAATCCAACTGCGTAACCGCGCCGATTGGAATCGGGTTACCCTGGAAGCCCGAGGTTCCTGAGGAGTGGCGAACCGCGCTTCCTCAGAGCGTTGAGATAGATGCTCTCGTCGTATCGCGTTCCGGTCTGCCAGCAGCGGTAGAGGATCCGTATCCACTTGAACGCCAATGCCCTGACGGCGGCCTGATACGAACTGCCCTTTGCTCGCTGT
>NZ_VTUZ01000023.1 GCF_008369935.1 Paraburkholderia panacisoli
CGAGCGGCTCAAGCAACTTCCAAATGAAAAACGGCCCGGGCGCAATTGCGCTCGAGCCGTTAAATCCAGACCTTTCCGCTACACCGTTCGATTCCTGAAGAAAGACCTTAACTGAACGGCATTTGCGCATAAGCCCCGATCTTTCGTTGCGGCATCGATCCGTGTGCTCGCGTCTTCGATGAAGGGACCGCTCCTTCATGGGTCTTCTGGGCGCTGATCGTCTGTTTCGTACGATGTAGTCGCTCGGCGATTTCATTGATGGACATACCGGACACAAGAAGTCGGATGACTTCCATCTCGCGCGGGCTCAGCGTACGGGCCCGTGTGTCCGCGCTAAGGGGCGCCTCGGGAAGCGCGTCTTCCCGAGCGCGTGACGTCGAGCGAAAGCATGTGGCGCCGACGTACACAGCGTGAACCGCCGATACCCCGCAGACAGAAGATGCCGGCAACGATCCCTTGGGCGGCGACGCATTGCCCGACGACGTGCGGCAGGTGTTTCTCGCGTCGTTCGATGCTTCGCTCGCGACGATCGCCGCCGCGCAGCGGAACAACGACGCGCTGCGCGTGCTCGCCGAACTGCACTCGCTGCGGGGCACCCTGGGCGTGTTCAGACAATGTGCGCTCGCGGTGCGATGCGCCGCCCTGGAGGCAAGGATCAGAAGCGAGGGTCTCGTCGGGCTTGCCGGCGTCGATGTCGCGTCGCATCTTCAAGAGATGCCGGAAAGGGGATTGACGCACGCGTGAAGTGACGGGTTCGCAGGAACGCCCAGTTTCGGTGGACGGCCGCGCCCCTCTCTTTGCGTCAATCAAGACTGACTTGAACCTGCAGCTTTTGTCGTCCCGGCGTGCTGTCATGAAAGAGTTTGTTCCCGCACCCCTTCAGCGTCTTTCCAAGCAGACGCCACACGGCTGCGTGCCGAAACTGCGACGTGCCTTCATGTGTGCCTCGATATCGCAAAGTCACCTTTGGATAATGCTCGAGGTCAATCCCGGCATGACGAACTACTGCGAGCGACCTGCGCTGTCTGTCGAACAGGTGACGGGAGGCCATCGCTGACTTCTCGGTCTTGTGGGACGCAGCAAAGCAGTTGCTGATCGTTGACGGCAATGTCGATGAGGAACGTCTTCCTGGTCAGCACCTTGCTGGCGGACCACAGATGATGCCCCTGGCGTCGAGATCACTTCTCGCAGGCAGACCGAGTGCGCGGTCATTGACGAGGCCGCGCAGCATGTCTGCGACAGCGCTCGCTGCAAACGAGGCTCTATCGTTGAGGATTTTGAAGCTGACGATCGCGTGCTCCGCGGGGATCATCGCAGTCGCATGCATGGCAGCTATTGCGGCACGTTAGCGGAGCAAGGACACCCCCTTTCGCATATAGACCATCCTTTTTTGATGAATTCAGTTACAGCACGGCCAAAACTCCGTCCCTGCCTCAGGAAAACATCGGGCGTCGCGCTTGGGGAAACCTTAATCTGGGAAGCGCGATCTGTACGCGGTACAAGGGGGCTGTGCGTCGTCCCTTGACGGAGCCTTGCTCGTCGAGAGTACTGTATGCCAACTCAGCGCGGCATCCGGTTCCTCTCCCCGGACCCGGCAAGCGCATATTTGCAGCGCACAGCTCGGCAATCGTGACGGTGCTCTACAAACCCGCTGCCAGGTGCGAAAAGCCATCTAAAATTGAATCGTTGAGCCGATAACTACCTTGAATTCACGCGGTAAGCTCCCGGGACACTTGAAGTCTTCTCCCTAAACTGATCAATCATTTCCCGCCTTTTTCTTGGCGAAGCACGAAGCAGGAGGTTCATGGTTGAAATGAACTCGCGTTCTTCACTCTTACGCAGATCGGCGAACGCAAGTAGCGCTCGAATTGTTGCGCACCGTTCGTCATTCGACATTTCCATCTCCTATGGCATCACTTGGCATCGTTGTCTGATAAAGCATAAAGACGCTTAGCTGCTTCGTTCATCAGATTCCCTACTTGAGTCCGATACTCTTTTCCGCGACGAATCTCATCAACAGAAGAGCATGACCGCATCTGCAACTGCCACCGAGAGCAGCATCACTTCGCATTCCATCCATATTTTGTTCAAGTTTGCAGAAATACAGGGGCATCAGGGAGACTTACGGGAGCCGCTGCGCCTGTGCTCGGGGCACCGGTGCCAGCTAATCCTGACAGATTTTCTCTGAATTAAGCTCGCGCAAACCGTGAAAAGAGAAGTGTTGAAATCAAGTGTGGGTGTTCAATACCTCTTGATAAATTTGACTGGTATGAAAAGTTCGCATGACGGACGTCGATACTCTGGGCGATTGCGCGAAAGGCTGAATCGCAGAGACTGTTATATGGCAAGAGTTTGCCGGCATGACTTGCAGTCTTTTCGGATTGTTTACGATTTCCACACAGTTTTCACGCTCCAGCCAATACTCGATTTCGACGTCGTTAAGGCGATGCATGCCGCGCCAGATGACTCTATTGCCAGGCGGCGGATCGTTGGTGCCCGCCGGTCTTTTTGGCGCGGCGCTTCGCGCTGATCGCCGGCAAGCCGGTCGGGGAGCTGGACTTGTCCCGCGTCGATTCGTACCGGGGCTTGGTGAACAGCGGGATCTCTGCTCGTGCGTTTGCGGTCGCGGTCAGGCGTGGCGGGATCACGCCATAGCCAACGGAAGTTGGACGCCAGCGCCACGATGACGGCACGTTACTTGTCCGTCAGAATACGCGCGTCCCGTTCCCGCTGATTCTGATATTCCTCGCTGGCGCTCAGTCAGCGCTCGCAGCATATGGCTCCAGTCCGCTTCGTGTGAGTCGGCCATCAGGCCATGCCCGCTCTGAACACGGGCAACCACCTCATCCTTCCGGGCACTACCGCGTCAGCCGTCTAGTACAACATTTATTGCATGACCTGAACTTGAGGTCCTGCGCCACGAAATCACGATAGCCTTTGAATCGGGAGGTCGGCGCAGCGGGTTTCTTCATCTCTTGGGTGGCCCGTTCACGCAATGTGCGCCGGCAACGTATCAGTCGACGCGGCACTGCTCCCATAGCTTTCGCCCGTCGGCTGGGAGTACCGCGACCTGGCGGGCGATTATGTGTGGCGGCAAAGCCAGAAGCTCCGGGCAGGACAATCCAGGCCGCTGCGGGCACTTCCGCGTGCCTGACAGCCTACGGACTATTTCGGAATAGGACCTTGTCTCCATGTGGAAAGCTATTCGAATGGAACCTGAAAGAAGAATTGCCGTCGAAATGCCTTATTCGACACGCGAAAGCAAGCAAGTGATATCCCGTTTTGCCAATCCAGGAGAATCGATGTATTTTCGACGCGCACTACTATCTCTAACTTCGGTGCTGGCCGTTTCGGCAGCCCATGCCACGACTGTCTGTACGGCGATCGCCGATGCGAACACGGGAAAGATCCTGATGCAACGAGGGAATTGTACCGAACGGGTAACTCCGGCTTCGACGTTCAAGATCGCAATCAGTCTGATGGGCTATGACGCCGGCTTTCTGAAAGACGAGCACACGCCGACCCTACCGTACCGCAAAGGTTACTATGATTGGGGTGGCGACGCCTGGAGACAGCCGACAGATCCGACGCGGTGGCTCAAATATTCGGTGGTCTGGTTTTCGCAACAAGTCACGCACGCCCTGGGGCCGGAGCGCTTCGCGCAATATGCGAAAGAGTTTAACTATGGGAACGCCGATGTATCAGGCGACCCTGGCAAGCACAATGGTCTCGATCGTTCCTGGATCGAGTCGTCATTGAAGATTTCTCCTTTGGAGCAAATCACCTTCCTACAAAAGTTCATTAACGGTCAGTTGCCGGTGTCCCCGACTGCGTTCGCCATGACGAAGCGGATCGTTGAATCGAACACGCTCCCCGATGGCTGGACGGTTCACGGCAAAACCGGCATGGCTTATCCGCGCAAACCCGATGGAACGTTTGACGAAGACCATCCCCACGGTTGGTTCGTCGGTTGGGCAACGAGGGGGGGCGATACTCTCGTGTTCGCGCGCCTCATTCAGGACGACCGGAAAGAATCTGGGACGGCTGGAGTGCGGGCACGAGATGCGTTTTTAAACGAACTGCCGTCACTGGTGGGTCGCTAGCCCCTGCCCGACGACTTGCCCGTGCCGATCGCGTGACGGCTGTCGATCGGGTGGGCCGGGTGAGGAAACCGCGGCCTCGATCATAGCGCCTGCACAACCCTAACGTGCCGACAACGACGCGCTGCACGCCGCGTTGATGGCCGGAAACTGCGAATGTTCGGCGTGCGCTTAGCCGCCTGAAAAAATGTCGCAGAAGGTGAGCGGACCAACGCACTTTCATCCTTGCTCACGTCGGCCGGCGCAGCAGAACCTCGTGCGGCGAGGCCTGCGGCGCGGGACACTTGGGGTTGTGCAGCATCTTTAGCTACCCCGTCTGTGGTCGGTGCGGCGGCTCCTCGTGCATCAGCAACAGCACCGCACAGCGACATGGCAACGAGGGCGATCTTCATCTATTTCATTTTCTTGTCCTGAACAATCGGAACTGCGTCGTAGCGACAAACTGTAGTCGTCACCGACCACTGGATAAATCGTCCAGCCAGGAACGTATATTTCCAGTTTGCACAAGGGCTGAAACGGCTGATAGCGACTCGGACGTCGTCCATGGCCGGCGCGCTGGACAGAGCGATTCGAGTGAAAAGCAATGAGAGCGCAAGTCCCACGGAGAAACTGAGTCAGGTAAGCATCGCAGCCTGAGCGCGCAGCCCATGTGCGCTTCCATACAAGGATCTGGCTCGCTATCGAGGCAATGCCCTGCGGCGGAGCAGTTTGGTGTGGACACCTCCGCTGTCGGCTCCCGATGACTCCGCTCAGACCTGCACGGCCTTTACGCTTTTTCGCGTTCATGGATAGCGACTTTTCTTGAGGTTCGTTCACTCATACCGTGCGGTCGTGTGGCGCGGACGATTGCCTAACGTGCGCTGTTTGGAGTGGCCGATACGTTGGCCACCACCGAGAAATTGACATTGATCGCCGGCGAGGCCAGGCAAAGCTAGTGCAGCGCGGCCCCATCGGCGGGGCCGCTTCTCTTGCTCAAATGTTCAATCGATCAATTGATTGACAAACTCGCGCGTCACATCCGATACGCTGCGCCCCGACTTCGCCGCCTGGATTTTGAGCGTGGTGTGCTTACTCCGTGTCGCGACCGACCTCCCTCGGTCTGGTATTCAGGCCAATTGAAGAAGCAGAGATAGCCTGGCGCCGTATCAACGGCCCCGACAAGATCAAGTCGTTACTGAAAGGCATGCCCTTCAGAAACGGCGAACCGGTGAAGGACGACCAACCGGCCCAGCAGAGTCGCCGCGTGAAGTCTCTGCTCATCAAGTCGTCCCTATACCGCTCTTTCAGTTGTCGGCACCATGACCTGAACTTTACGTTTTTGACATATATGCATGAAACAGACGAAATGCAGATTTGCGAAAACTGCTGCTGTTTGCACGGCTAGACTTCGATCTCTCGCGGACGCTGCCCCGTTGGCGAGGAACATTCAGTCACGGAGAGTTTTGATGAAGTACAAAGTATTGTTTTCCACGATGCTCGCAGCACTCGGCACGACCGCAGCACACGCGCAAAGCAGCGTGACCCTGTACGGCCTGCTGGATGCCGGCATCAGCTACACCAACAACACCCGCGTCGGCAACTCAGGCCACAGCAATGTCGCCTTGAGCAACGCCATGATGCAAAGCAACCGTTGGGGCCTGAGAGGCAGCGAAGATCTGGGTGGCGGCCTGAAGGCACTGTTCGTCCTGGAAAACGGCTTCACCCTGGGCAACGGCAAGCTTGGCCAGGGTGGCCGTGAATTCGGCCGCAACGCCTATGTCGGCCTGTCGAGCAACCAGCTCGGCACCCTGACCGTGGGTCGTCAGAACGAATTCATGTACGACTGGGTTGGCCGCGTGTCGATGGAAAACTTCAACGGCGCAGGCGGCAATGTCTTCGCGCACGCTCTGGACAACGACAATATGCTGGGTACGTTCCGCGTCAACAACGCGGTGAAATACCAGAGCGCGAATTACTCGGGCCTGACCTTCGGCGGCTTGTTTGGCTTCTCGAACCAGGCCGGCGGCTTCGGCAACAACCGTGCATACAGTTTCGGCGCCATGTACAACAACGGCCCGATTCTGGCGACGTTGGGTTACACGCAAATAAACAACAGCTTGACCAATAACGCCGCGGGACTGGGCGTAGTCACCAACACGGGTGGCGCAGTTGATAGCAGCGCCGCCAGCACCAGCGCTGATGCGGCTCTCACCGCAGGACGTCAGCGTATCTTCGGCGGCGGCTTGAACTACACGTTCGGCCCGGCGAAAGTTGGTTTTGTGATTACGGACAGCAAGCTGGACAATGCAACCGGTTTCACCACTGGCACCGCGGCTTTGTCGCTTGCGAACTCCGCATATGTTCATTTCACGAACTACGAAGTGAACGCGCATTACAACCTTACGCCGGCATGGACCCTGGGCGCGGCTTACACCTTCACCGATGGCAAGTTCAGCAACACTCAGAACTCGGCATCGCCGAAGTGGAACCAGGTCAGCCTGTTGTCGGATTACAACCTGTCAAAGCGCACGGACTTGTACGCGGTTGCCAACTGGTCACACCTGAGCGGCGGCCTGTCGGCACAGGCGGGTTCGAACCTGGCTGCATTTGAAGGCGCGAGCTCCTATATCGGCGGCATTGCGGCAACTAAGAACCAGGTGGTGGTGGGTGCAGGCATCCGCACCCGCTTCTAAGGCCTGATAGAACGGTTGAGTGACGGTAGATCTCGTCGCGATCCGCTCGTGGCAAGAGGGACCGTTCTTCAACCGACGATGATTGATATTTGCAACCTTGTGGCTCAACTCGGAGGAGCGGAGCATTCGCTTCCATGGGGAGAGTCGCGTATTGAAGGGGTGGCAAGCTACATCAAGTGCGTTATTCGGTCACGAAAGGCCTGACAACGGCGCTGGTAGTGCTGTCATCAAGAGGCGTTCTCCGAGAACAGTTAGCCCGCCCATTGTGGCGGGTTTTTTTGGCGCCGACGTGCTATTCGTGCCCTGACGAACACAACACTGACTTTCTGGCGCGCGCCTTTGCACTCGCGAGGGCGAGGCCACGACATGTCCAAATACACATGAGTACCTGCGCACGATATTGATACATGGAGCACGCTGTGTTCTGTGGCGCATCAAGGTACCAACTGCATCGCAAATAGAAATGCAGGTGCGACGTCCAGCGAAGTTCATCGACGAATACGTCGATGACGCGGACCAGTTCATCATGTCGTCACCGACGCCAACGGCACGCCGCTCGCGGTTATCCTGATCGGCGCGAACTGCAACCTCAAGCGTGTGATAGGGCTAGTCGGTAAGCGATTGAGGCAAATGAGGCTGGCTGGGGTGTAATTGCAGAGGCCGGTCGCCGCCGTTCCCAGCGGGCGCTGGCTAGATTCGCGTTCGGCGACTGATGCGCCGAATCGTCGATCGCGATAGCATCCCGGCAGCATATGACTGCCCCGGTGCGCCGTCGGCCGCGCTTTCACACGGCCGGTCGACTGCGGAAGTTCGTTGTGGGACCGCGTCCAACCACATTTCGCCACCGGGAAGAACTTAGCGAATGTAGGCGCGCAGACTGCGTGGCGACCGCGGTATGCGCGTCTGTCGGCTCTCCGGATATGCCGGCAACGATCCTTCGAAGCGGGGCGTCAGCTACATTGATTGCGCCGGACTCTTTGGAGCAGCCTCAATACCTCGCGCTGGTTTCGACGAGGCACTAACCCGTGGATGAAGGTGGTGGCGTTCGCAGCCCTCGCTCAGAAGCGGTGAGGCTTCATCTGAGCAAAGAAGTCCATCTACGCTTGCCCTCTTTCATACCAATCATCTATCTCGGTTCGAGCCCGATGCTCAAGCGCACTGAGGGCCATCAGTGGATCGATTTTGGCCCTTGGAATGACCATCTCGATTGCCGGGGGCGTGCCTTTGCCCTTATCCCCGTCGGTACGTGCAATCACGGCGTGGCATACCCACTGGACGCCAAGCTCATCCGCCGCAGCATCGGCGGTCACGCGAAAACCACGATGTTCAAAAGCCACAAACCCTCCAGACACAGAACGAAATACAGTCCCTCGACAGCCTGTACGGCGAGGACCGCGGGAAGCCTAACATGGGAGCCCAACCCTCTGCATTGAAGTGCCGATTTCGATTACGCGCAGCTGACTCCTGCGCAAAGGTGAGCACCTCGCTGAAAGCGAGAGCAGTCCGCACAAAGCAGAACCGCAATTGAACAAGGCTGTTATCAAGAACCAAAGTAAATCGGTTTCATGCCGTCATTGGGGTCCGGGCGAATCGATGAACGGATGGTATGTTCCATCGAGTGGATTGAATGATCCAGCGAGCGAAGCGGATGACGTGAACCCGACGCCGATGTGCCATCGGCGACACCCCCGTAGCTGGATGCAGTGCCGTTCTGCAAGGCGGCGCTGGTAACGGGCGCGTTCGATTGAGCAAACGAAACAGCCGGGACGGCGAGTACTGCGGCAACTGCAATGGCTTGAATGAGCGATTTCATGAGGAACCTCCAGTCTTGGTTTCGCTGCGAACTGTTGTCCGAGCGGTTGATTGCAAGTCTAGGTAAGAGGCCGCCCTTAATTAAGTACCTCGCGCACAAGGCTGAATTGCGATTTTAAGTGTTAACCCTGATATTTGTCGTTAGAGGTTCTCTTGCTGTCTCTGCATACTGGGCTGGATTTGCATGCGGCGAGCTTGCGTCGCGCATCGCAACGACGCGCGTGTCTGGCCCATTCGGAAGGCAACAAGTATTTGAATATGCAGCGATTGATGCACTGCATACCGCCGAGTCCCGGAGCAATCCGCGGCCAGCCTGGTGTGACGCTGCGCGCGCAAATCAAGCGCGCAAAAGAAGGGGATTCAAATTGGAGGAATGGTGAAATGACGAGCAGGCCCAGCGCTCCCACGAGGGACGATTACCGTGATACAAGTTGTCGCACCCTCGGACCGGATCCATTCACTCCGCCTGTCAGTTCGCTGTTCGGCCCACTGCATCACCGCACGCGCACTGGACAAGCAGGCAGCGGAAATGCTTGTCGCCGCGCCACGGCAACGCACCTGAAGTTGCTGAAGAAGTTCAGGAGTATTGACGCGACAGCTTCCTGCGAAACACCACGCAGCCCTTCGCATCCTGTGCGTGTGCGTGGAGAACGTGCTTGCCCAGATCAGTTCCAATAAGCGCGGCCTCGTTCGTGACACCCTCCTCAACGTTGGAACTGTCCGCTCATCCTGCGACGCCTGCTGGATCGGGCTGGCCATTTCATTCTGTCCGGGTGCCGGCGACGATTTGGGGAGCGGCGATGACACCCGCACGTGCGGCAACGCTGGCCAAGCCGCCGTCGAGCGAGGCACCCTAAGCGACGCTGGCGCGGTTTTGCAACTGCACGGCACGGCACGGCACGGCACGGCACGGCACGGCACGGCACGGCACGGCCAAGAGGATTTCAGAAGAACTACGTTCGGCAACGGCAACGGCAGCGGGCAGTCGCGGTAAGGTGATCGTAACGAATGCCCGTTTCCAGATGGTTCCGCGTCAGACAGCCACGTCACTCACTTCCACGGCGCATGTGGCGTGTTGCGCGGCAGATGCGAATCAAAGGGTGTTCTGATGGAGTGACGCCAGGCCAGGCCTGTCGCCGTCCGATGAGCAATCCCACAAGCAGTGTCGGGAGCGCGGCCGGAACGTACAGCGACGCCCTATCAGCAAGCGCGTCCAGATGCGGCTATGATTTCGTGCGGCGATCGGCGCCGAAACACGAAAGGAGAAAACCCGGATGATTCATGTCATTGCGACGATCACAGCACAACCCGGTCAGCGCGAAGCTGTGCTGGCACTCTTCAACAAGAACCGTCCGGCGGTGCTGGCGGAAGAGGGATGCATCAGCTACGAGGCCGTCGTCGACGTACCGGACTTCGGGGCGATTCAGAAACCGCTCGGCAATGACACTTTTGCTGTAATCGAACGCTGGGAAAGCGCGGAAGCGTTGAGGGCGCATGGGGCCTCCGCGCATATGGCCGAATATGGACGCAATACTCGTCCGTTGCTCGTGAGCCGCGTCATCAACGTGCTTGAGGCTTGCTGAAGGCCAGGGCTCGTGCAGCCCTGCATTTGATGAGCAGGCAATCTCTCAAGCAGTTGTGCGGCTGAACGATCCATGACGCGGTGAAGGTGTCTGTGCCATATCGGCCGCAACGGCGCGCCGGATGCCACGTGCTCGCGTTCACACCTGCGCAAGTCCGGCGATGCCCCACGGCGCCGTTGTCACGGTGATCAGCACTTTGCCGTATCCGCGGTCGGCGAGCCCGCCGCGGATATGCTGCGCGATGTCGTTGCGGGGAAGCAGCACGCCGGAGGCAAAGCCTGGTGCCACAGAGGTCAACACCAGCTCGCTGCCCACGCTCGGTATCGCGCAGCCGACGTTGGTGCGATCCATGAAGCCGATGATGAACGTAATCATCAGCACTTGAAGCAGACCTAACCATCTGATGTCTCATCGCCTGTTTTTGTGGGAATACCGGCCGCTCGGGGGTGGGGCGTACTCGGCACACGTGACCTGCTGGGCGTATTCGCAGGCGATAAGGTGCTTTGTGACGGTCGCGGGTATCGCCGGCCGCGAAGTCGCTGCCAAACGAGTAAGCGCTTTCTCTGGAATTTCTCCGCTTTTGGCCGTAAAATGCATTGAAAGTCTTCGTGGTCTGATCGAGCACCGTCCGAAATTCAAACGAGATAGAAAGCGATTACTTAAATTGCGTGCTTGAGTGAAACGCTGGCTGGCGCGTACCTCTGACTCCGGTCTCCGCAACATGAACATCGAATCTTGCTACAAACCGCTTCGGAGCCTCGCGGCATGCCGGCGTCAAACCCGCGGTGTTCGCGAGCTTGAATCACGCGGTGGGAGTTCATCGACCCGACCAGATGATCTCAAATGCCGCCGCGCCACCTCTTCGTATGGCTCAACCCTCGCGACATGGTGCAACTGGCGAAGCGCTGCATCGATTAACCCGACTACAACTCCGTGATCGTGCACGGTGCGTCGGTCAATGCGCATAACCGCTGGAGCAAACGGTGCGGCAGTTCGGCTATGTGCCGGAGAATGAAGTTCGGCGCGAATCCCGAACGGACCAACCAGGCGAAGTCCCGCGCCCGGCGGTGGCCATTTCTCAAGGTGCCGCGTTATAGTATGCCGGGCAGGGCAGGCGCGATGGTGCGCCTCGACATCGGGCAGGATGCAAGTTGACCAACGAGACAAAGAAGAGAGCGCCGCGTCGCAAATCGAATGCGATTTCGGTGATGGATGTCGCGCGTGCGGCAGGGGTATCGACTGCGACCGTTTCGCGCGTGTTGAACGGTAACGCAAAGGTAGCGGCAGAACTGCAGAACCGTGTGCGCGACATCGCGCAGGAACTCGGCTACACACCGCACGCCGCGGCGCGCGCGCTAGCATCGCAGCGCTCGAAAACGATCGGCGCGGTGATCCCATCGCTGGAAAATCAGAACTTCGCGATCGGCGTGTTCGCGCTGCAAAAGCGCATCGGGGAAGCCGGCTATACATTGCTGCTCGGATGTTCGTACTACGACCAGGAAGACGAGCTGAAGCAGGTCCGCGCCCTTATCGCAGACGGCATCGCCGGGCTGATGCTCGTGGGCCGCAGCCACTCGCCCGCGCTCTACGAACTGATCGAAAAGGAACAGATTCCGCTCGTCAATGGCTGGACCGTCGATCACCACTATCCGTATGTCGGCTTCGACAACGTGGCGGTCGGCCGGCGCCTGGCCGACTATCTGCTCGATCTCGGACATACGCGCTTCGGCATGATTACGCAAATGACGCAGCATAGCGATCGCGCGGCTGATCGCATCATCGGCGTGCGCGCGGCGCTTCAGGCGCGCGGGCTGCAGTTGCGCCACGAGCATCTGATCGAGATGCCACACAAGATCATTGAAGGCCAGATGGCGATGAAGGCGCTGATGAGCGGCCCGGAGCGTCCGACAGCCGTCATTTGCGGCACCGATCTGCTTGCAATCGGTGCGCTGGCCGAGGCGCGCGAGTCGGGTATCGACGTGCCGGGCGACCTGTCGATTGCGGGCATCAACGACATCGAATTTTCCAGCTTCACGTCGCCGCCGCTGACGACCATGCGGCTCGCCGCCGATGAAATCGGCGCGCGCAGCGCCGAGTATCTGCTCGCGCGGATCGAGGGACGGCCCGTGAGTTCGCAATACATCGTGCCGACCGATCTGATCGTGCGCGGCACGACGGCGCGTCCTCGCAACCCCTAGGCCGCACACGTGGCGTCGATGACGAGGCGTGAGTTCGAAGCGACTCGGGGTTCCCTGGCTGCGATTCCAGCGTCGCTTCAGGGCGCGCAATAGTTTGCGCCCTCGCGCCGGCTACCCCGGAATCAGCACGCGACTGCGTGTGAGCACCTCTTTTGCCAGCTCCACGATGGTATCCGCGCCGCTCAGACACTCTTCCTGATAGGCGACAAAGAACCCTTGCTGGGTGATCGGCCGTCCAGTGTTCAGCACGTGAATCAGCCCGGCATCGATCTCCGTGCGCATTATCGCGGGCGACAACACGGCCGCCGCATGTCCCGCCGCGACCAGCCGCGACATCATGGACAGGGAATTGCATGAGCTGACATTGTCCGGATTGCAACCGGCGCTGCGGAACCAGTTCATCACAAGCGAATGGTTCGATGACGGTTGCGAGACGGTGATGATCGGTACCGACGCGAGCTCGTGAGGTGCGACATTGCAGTTGGGCACGAGTTGCGGCGACGCAACCCAGTGCAGATCGGTGTAGCCGATGGCGGTCTCGACCACATGGGGCGCATTGGTGGAATCGTTCAGGATCGCTATGTCCAGTTCGTGCGCACCCAGCTTGCGTCCGAGTGCGACGCCCACATCGATCGTGAGTTCGATCTTCATGTGCGGATATCGCGTCTTGAGTTGGGTCAGGAGATCTGCAAGCCCCGCGTGGGCAATGGACTCGATCGCGCCGAGACGTAGCAGCCCGTACATGGGGTCGGTCCGCTTCGCAATCTGTTCGAGCTTTTCGGCTAGCTTTAGCACCTGTTCCGCATTGGCGAGCGCGTCGCGGCCTGCGCGCGTGAGTTCGGAGTGCGTCCGGCTGCGCGTGAAGAGCTGCACGCCGAGATGCTCTTCGAACTCCTGGATGCGTGCAGAAATGGTCGGCTGCGTGAGGTGCTGATGACGCGCCGCCGCATGAAATCCGCCTAATCGCGCCACCCAATAAAAGGTTTCAATTTGCTGAAGAGAAATGCGCATGATCGAGGGGTTCTATCAGATGGCGTCGCTAACTTTGATTATCTCGCGGACAAATTGCGTTCGTATACTGGGCCATTCTTTTCGTTGCGACGGAGCGTAGTGCGTGGCTGGTCACTTTGCAGCAGGACAGTCCGTAGCGCCGATCGACCCACCGGCTAAAGGAGATGCGCTTGGAGCAAAAGAAGCAAGGCCACCGTGATCTACCCCAAGGCGGCGAAGACCCTCGCCGCGGTAGCTGGGCGACTGGCCTCGCGACCCCCGGCGAATCCGGCTTTCCAGAGGAGCCGGCACGCGTCGGCCGCACCGACCCACCGCGCTTTCCCGTTCCGCCGAAGGCGACCGACAGTCATCACCATATCTACGATGCGCGCTATCCCGTCGATCCGTCAGCGCAATTGCAGCCGCCCGACGCGACGGTCGCCGAGTATCGCGCGTTGCAGCGCAGGCTGGGCATCGAGCGACATGTCGTCGTTCAACCGTCGACGTATGGAACCGACAACCGTTGCCTGCTGGATGCCCTGTCGCAGTTCGGAAAGACCGCGCGCGGTATCGCGACCGTGCCCGACACCGTGACGGACGGTGAGCTGGCCGGTCTTCACGAGATGGGCATACGCGGGTTGCGCTTTAACCTCGAATACCTGGTCGGCGTCACGGTATCGATGATGGCGCCGCTCGCGGAGCGGATCGAACCGCTCGGCTGGCACATTCAGATCAATGCCACCGCTGCGCAGCTACTCGCGCATCGGCAGCTGCTTGCGAGTCTGTCGTCGCCGCTGGTGATCGATCATATGGGGCAGATCCCGCAACCGGGCGGCGCGGAGCATGCTGCATTCGGGATGGTCGAGGCGCTGCTAGCCGGCGGCCGTACCTGGGTCAAATTGAGTGGTCCCTATCTTGCGTCGCGAAGTGGAGCGCCGGTCTACGCCGACGCCGGCATGGTCGCGCTCAGGTTGACCCAACTTGCCGAGGACAGGATGCTGTGGGGATCGGACTGGCCTCATCCGACGCAAGCGGCCGACAACAAGCCGGACGCTGCCCGCTTGCTGGATGATCTGACGCTGTGGATACCCGATGAATCGACGCGGCATCGAATCCTCGTCGAAAATCCTGCAAAGCTTTACGGCTTTTAGCGTGCGTGCGGCGTGCGGCGCCGGCTGCTTCAGCGCTTGCCGATGTAGGCCACCATGTCGATCTCCACGAGCACACCCTGCAGACCGGCTTCCACGGTCGTTCGCGCCGGCTTGTGCCCAGCAAACCAGCTGGCATAGAGCGCGTTGAAGCGGCTAAAGAGCGTCAAGTCGGTCAGATAGACTGTGACCTTGACGACGTCCTCCGGTCCCGCGCCCGCGGCGGCCAGTACCCGCTCGACATTGGCGAGCGTTGCACGGGTCTGCTCTTCGATCGAGTCACCGATCACATTCCGGTCGGCGTCGCGCGGCGTCTGACCGGACAGGAAGACGAAGTCGCCCGCGATCATCGCGGAAGAATAGTGCCCGCCGGGTTTGAAGTCGGTTGGATTGACGCCATGCAATGCGCGGCGCGTGCCACTGTCGTTCATGCTTTTCTCTTCGCCTTGATGTGGAGTTGTTCGACTTGCCGCATGACGTGCGTGGCCGCGTCGCGTTTTATCGCTTCAATCGACGCTTGCCCGCTGAGGGCCTCGCGGGCTATCGACGGCTCCCGAGTTGCTCACGCACTTCCCACGACCCTTCGGTGGCAAGCACCATCGCGCTGGGGTAAAGATAGGCGGTCGTGCAAGCGTGACGCGGCATTAACATGACCCGGTCGCCGACTGCCAGATCGGTGTTTTCGACTACGACGTGCTCTTCGCTCATCATGACGATCTTGCCGTCCCAGCGAAAGCGCTCGGCCAGCGGCTTGTCCGGCGAGATGGCCTTCGAGCCCGCATCGAGCGTGGCGGTTGTGCCGGTACGTGAAATCACCGTTGCCAGTACATAGGCGCTTGGCGTCCAGCCGAGCTCGGGCAATTCCAGGTCGTGTTGAGCGCTCGAATAGGTCCAACTGCCCGCGGAGACGAAGTCGGCGAGTGTGTGCGGCCACAGATCAAACGTATAGCTGCCCCCGGCGATGAGCCTTGTCGACAGTCCCTCTGCGTCGGCTGCGTGCATCAGCGCCGACACTTTCTCCACGATGGCCGCCACCCGCGCGTGGCGTGTGGCACTCTCGAGATCATGGATATGGCCGTCATAGACATGCCATCCTCCAAAGCAGCCGAGCGTGGCCAGTTCACGCGCCAATTGCAGCGTCGCCGCGGCCATCGGCGCGCCGGTTCTGCCCATGCCGGCATCCAGGTCGATCAACAGCGCGAGATTGGTCGACGGCGCCCCATTCGTCGCGAGACGCCACGCGGCTACGCCTGCCGCCGAGTCGACGAGCGCCTCGACCCGTGCGGCCGGATGAGCGTGCGCCAGCGCGAGCAAGGTACGGATATGAGCGCGGTTCACGGTCGGATACGCCCAGACGACGTGTTTCGCGCCGGCTTCGAGCACCATCGCCACTTCGGCCACGGTAGCGGCCTTGAATGCAGTTACGCCTTCGCGAATCAGTCTCTCGACGACCCACTTGGCGCGATGCGTCTTCACATGCGGCATGAGCCGTGCCACCCCGCCACACGCACGGGCGGTCGCATGCAAGTTATCGACAATGCCGCGCTCGGATACGATGAAACACGGTGTCTGCAATTCTTCTGGCAAGCTGGCAGCCCACGACGGCGCACGTCTGAGAGTGGTACTCGAAGGGTCGGACATGGTTGGTACGTTCAGGAAATAAGTAGGGCGTCACGCTCACGCTCGCGCGTGCGACGGCGCCGCGAGGTAGCCGTCGACGTGCGCCCTGAGTTGACTCAGCACTTGTGCATGCTGTTCCCACGAGAGCCGGTCGACGCTCATCTTCGGCGTCGCGGGGCGGTCGATGCGGCTATCGTCAACCGCCTGCCCGATGTCGACGGCCGCAGTGAGATACGCCCGGTCGCGCTCTGGCGTGAAATCGGTGAGCAGCCGCGCCGCCGCGTCTCGCGGCGCGACCATCGCCATCGCGGAGACCAATCCCCAGCCGCCCCAGTTCGAGACGCTGGAAACGATCAGGTAGTCCGCGGGAATGGCCGCGCTGATCAACGGGCCGTTGGGAATGTCGTCGTGGACGATTTGCTCGGGCAGCACGCCCATGCCGATTTCATTGCCGCCGTCGCCGATGCCGATCGTGACCCACGGACGCGACCACTCGGGATCCTCGAACAGAAGATGCAGCGGAGCGGTATCGTCGGACATGTCGGCGCCGTACTCGCGGTGCGGCTTGCCGTCGCTCGCGGGCGACACCCGCTCGATCGCGATCATATGCGTGATCGGACGTTCAGCCTCGCTTAGCCGGGCTCTTAGCGACTTGACCGATGCCGCGCTCACCGAGGTGATCTCGAACGCCACATCTTTCGGCAATTCCGTGGTGACTGCCCAGACCGCCTTGCAGCATGGCGCGTCCGAGATCACCGTCACCGGTATGCCGAGGTTCGACAGTGCGGCGGCCAGATGGGCCATGCCGCCCAGTCCGTCCGTCTCCGGCGAGGGCGGGACGGCATTGCGGATGAAAAAGCCAGTTACGATACCGACGTGGGCGTTCGGCGTGCTCATGATCGAACGCGCGGCCGCTTCCAACTGACCTTCGACGAACCGCTTCATGCGGCCAATGTCGCGCCGGACGGTTTGACCAATGATGTCTTCGACTTTTGCTATTCCCATTTTTCCAATCTCAGTAGCAACGTTGCTCATGTGAGGCGCGGCGATCGCTCAGACCGGAATCTTCGTTTCATAATCGATTCCGATTGAACAGAGCAGCAGGCCGACGCCCATTGCGGCAAAACACATCAACGCGAGGAAATAGGAGCCGGTATATTGAACGATCGCGCCGATCGCAATCGGGATCACCATGCCGCCGATATTCCCGCCGAAGTTGAGCAGCCCGCCAAGCGTGCCCACCTTGTTGCGTGAGGCGAGCATCGCGGGGATCGACCAGTACAGACCGCCCCACCGCAGAAAAAAGAGCGTGATGGACAGCAGGATCACGACCATGGTGGGGCTCGTCGCATGCGCCACGGAAAACACCGCAATCGTGGCAACCACGCCGGCGATACCGAAGAACGTGCGCATGACGCGGTTCGGCGCGGCGCCGCTGGCGAGCCACTTGTCGGCGACGTAGGCCCCGGAGAGTTCACCGATGAAGCCGCAGAAGAAGATCACGAAGCTGGCGCCGCCCATCTGCTGAATGTTGAAGCCCTGAACTTTCTGCAAATAGGTGGGCATCCAGGTCAATAGACCGTAGTAAAGCGTCGTGCAACACATGAAGCCGACGAGCATCAGCAACACTGAGCGATACCTGAGGAAATCGAGCGAGTTGCCCGACAGGTTTTCGGCTTCCTTTTCATCTTCCTTGCGCCGGGCCCGTTCGATGTGTTCCGCTTCGGCTTCATTGACCCCGGCGTGATCGCGGGGTTGATTCTTGATGTAGTACCAGGCGCCTATGCCGCACAGGACCGTGCCGACGCCGGCGATCGCGAATGCTGTGCGCCATGAGTGCGCGACCACGATCAGCCAGGTGATCAGTATCGATCCAAGCGCTGCGCCGAGCGGCGAGCCACCGTCCATCAGCGATGCGCCACGCACCCGCTCATGCTGTGTGAGCCACATCGCATTGAGCGCGCCTCCCGCCGAGGCCACGGGCGCTTCTGCCACACCGAGTCCGAGCCTGGTCGCGAGCAAGGACATCGCGTTGGTCGTCAACGCTCCGAGACCCTGGAAGGCACCCCAGAGCAAAGTGCACAGCGCGAGGACCAGCCGCGGCTTGAAGCGGTCGACCGCCATGCCGCCTGGAATCTGCATCAGCGTGTATGACCAGAAGAACGAGCTCATGATGAGGCCCTGCATGACCGGCGTCAGCGTGAACTCGCTTGCGATCATCGGCATCGCGACGGACAGCGATGCACGATCGATGTAGTTGACCGTCACCAGCAGCAACATGATGAAGAAAATCTTCCAGCGAACCGATGTTTTCGGCTGGGCGTACGCCACGACCGCTGAAGGTGCTCCGCTCATGCCTGTTCTCCTGATGCGTTGTTTGAATGTCAGATACACGCCCGGCGCGTTGCGCATCGGTGATGTATGAACCGGCCACCTGCAACGCTGCAGGCGCCCGTTTCGTGCTGGTTGAAATTGAGTATAGGGGCGCGGACCTGAGTGGAGATAATCGAAAGTGACCCGCGCAGTCGATAGAAATCGGTGATCATGTGTGCTACAGCTCGTGCAGGTTTTTTCACGCGGCATCGCGATAGACGCAATGGTCGCCTCGATAGCGACCATTGGCATTGACGTCGTGACCGATGCAATAACGAGCGGTCGTGCTGTTTCGGCTGTTGTGACTTGCCCTGCTTGCAGAAGGGATGTCCCGCGAATAGACGTGTTATCCCTTCGCTCCGACAAAACGCGCCCGCGCCGGCTTCAACATGAACATCGCGAGCACGGCGGTGCTCAGATCGAGCACGATCGCGCATCCGAACACCGGCACCCAGCTGCCGGTGTGCTGGTGCAGCAGCGCGGCCAACGGGCCGCCGAAGATCGAGCCAATCCCGAACGAGATGTAAAGCCAGCCATAGTTCGCAGTGGCATAACGGGTACCAAACGTGTCGGTCAGGGTCGAAGGGAACAGCGAAAAAATCTCACCCCAGCCGAAGAACACCACGCCGGACAGCAGCACGAACAGAACCGCGTTATCGCGCGTCATTAGCCAGAGCGCCATTGCCACACCTTCCAGCGCGAAAGCGAAGCACATCGTGTTTTCGCGCCCCGCGCGATCCGATATCCAGCCGAATAGCGGACGGGTCAAACCGTTCGTGAAGCGGTCGATCGTCAGTGCCAGGGGCAACGCGGCGAGCCCGAAGACCAGTACCTTGCTGACGCCGAAGTCAGCGGCGAAGCTTGCCATCTGCGACGTGACCATGAGGCCTGACGTGGACATCATCGTCATCATCACGAACATCAGCCAGAAGAGCGGCGTCTTGAGCATCTCGGACGGGCGGTAGTCACGCGTCATGACCGCTGTCCGGGATGCTGCCGAGCCGATACTGTCCGCCGCGGGCGGTACCCGCAGGCCCTGCGACGCGAGCAGGCCGATCAAGGCGAAGATGATGCCGTACAGCCACAGCGTGGATTCGACGCCGCGCGTTGCCAGCGATGCAGAGATCGGAAAGGTGGTGACAATGGCGCCCATGCCGTAGCCTGCTGCCGCTACACCAGCGGCGAAGCCGCGCCGATCGGGAAACCAGCGAACCACGAACCCGACTACACCGACGTAGACGATGCCGGTACCGAGACCCCCGATCACGCCATACGTGAGGTACAGCATCGACGTACTGTGCGCATACGAAGCCAACACCCAGCTCACGCCTGCCAGCACCGTACCGATCGAGATCAGCATGCGCGGCCCGAAACGATCAATCAGCGCACCCTGGAACGGTGAAAAGAATGCCTGCAGCAGCACCAGCAGCGAGAATGTCACTTGCAGTTCCGGCAGCGCGATGCCGAGCTTAGCCATGAGCGGCTTGGTCATCAGAGTCCACACATATTGCGGACTCGAAATCGTCATCATGCAGACAAGACCGAGTCCGAGCTGGATCCAGCGGGTATGCGCGGTTGTTTGCGCGCTGGGCGAGGCGGTGCCTGCCAGTGATTGCGTGCGGGTGTTCAAGGTGCTTCTCCGTTTGGACTGCGGTATCGGCAGACGGACGGACGTGCGCCGTCCTTGCCGTCGGCGCTAACGCTCGCGGGTCGTCGATTCAAAAGGGTGCGGGCGCAGCGGCCGCCCGCGGTTTAGCCGTCGCGCCTACCAGCCGGCCGCGGCCCCGTCGCTACGCGGGTCGTAGCCTGCTTCCAGACATCCGTTGCCGTGCCGGACGATTGCGCCGGCGTGGCCCATTGCTTCGTCGTATGGCCGCATCTGCTCGACGTCATGGCCGAGACGACGCAGCGTGTTGAATGTGTCGACGGGAAACCGCGCCTCCAGCTTGAGCGACTCATTGGTTTGCCCCCAGGTCCGACCCAGCAGCCAGCGAGGTGCATCGATAGCGGCTTGCGGATTCCAACCGAAGTGCGCGATCCGCGAAAACACGGCGCTTTGCGATTGCGGCTGGCCGTCGCCGCCCATGTTTCCATACACCATCGTGCGTCCATCGGCGAAACGCGCGAGCGCCGGATTCAGCGTGTGAAATGGCCGTCGCCCAGGCGTAAGTGGATTGCGCGCGGAGGGATCGAGCGAGAAGCTACAGCCGCGGTTTTGCCAGTTGATGCCCGAATCGGGAAGCACAAGGCCGCTGCCGAACTCGTGATAGATGCTCTGAATGAAGCTGACGGCCACGCCATCGGCGTCGATCACGCCGAGCCACACTGTGTCGGCCGGTCCGAGACCACGACCCCACGGCGCTGCCGCAGACATCGAAATCCGCTCGGCCATCGAGTCGAGCACGGGCGGCGCGAGCAGCGCTTGTGGATCGATCTCCATGTAGTCCGGGTCGGTGATGTGCTTGTCGCGGATGGCGAACGCGAGCTTGGTCGCCTCCACGCACGCGTGGACGTACTCGGGCCCGAGCGGATCCATATCGTCGCGCAAGACACGGTCGAGCACACCGAGAATCTGCAGCGATACAAGCCCTTGAGTGGGCGGCGGCATGTTGTAGACCGTGCCGAGCGAATGCGTGAGTGCCAGTGGCTTGCGAAGCTGTGCGCGATGCTGTTCAAGGTCCGCTAGCGACAGTGGACTTTCAAGGGCACGCAGGTCGGCCGCGATACTGCGAGCGAGGTCGCCCCGGTAGAAGTCGTCGAGACCCGCGTGGGCGAGATGCTCGAGCGTCGCGGCGAGGCGGGGCTGCACAAAGCGCTCGCCGACGGCCGGAATGCCCAGCGGGTCGTCGCTCGTCAGAAACGTCTCGGCGAACCCCGCGACTGATTCGAGTTCGTGCCGCTTGAACGCGATGCATTCGGACTGACTCCGCGTGACCGGAATACCGGTTCCTGCGTAGGCGATTGCGTCTTCGAGCAGGCGCGCGACCGGGAGCTTGCCGCCGAGTGTGTCAGTCGACCAGCGATGCGCCAGCGACCAGCCCGACACTGTTCCGGCCACCGTATTCGCCGCCAGCGGGCCGCGGAACGGGATGGATTGCAGGCCGCGTGCGCGGTAGGCGTCGATCGTCGCCGCCGATGCCGCCGCTCCACACGCCTCGATGCCGACGGGCTCTGCGCCCGGCCGCGAAATCAACCAGAAGCCGTCGCCGCCGATGCTGTTCATATGCGGATACACCGCTGCGATGGTCGCCGCGGCGGCAATCATCGCCTCGACGGCATTGCCTCCGTCACGCAGGATCGCGAGCGCGCTTTGCGACGCCAGCGCATGGGGTGTAACTGCCATCCCGCGGATACCCCGCACAGGATTTAAAGATTCTGCTGACATATTTCCTCAAACAATCAATCGATCGATCATCGCTACCCCGACCAGCCGCGACGGGTTCGCATGATCACGTGATACTTGCTACACACAGCGAAGCTGGCATCAGCGAGAAGCAATCGCGATGTTCCAGCCGGTTCTACCTTCCACCCACTCGGCGAGCGTCAGCAGCGCGGCATCGTGCTGACTCGCACCTGGTTGACGCTTGTGAAGCGCCTGTCATTGGGGCACGTAATTGTGGGTTTCGTTGCTTGTCGGCGAAATTTATGTGCAAACTGCAATATTTGAAATATCCACATTGGTTTGATTCGCACAAAGCGTGCCACCGTGCGGAAACCCCTATATACAAGGGCGAATCGAGTACTTCCGGAGGGAAACGAGCACACTGCCGTGTTCTGTAAACGTGCAGATACGCGCAATGAAGGTGCATCGGGCGCAACCAAATCGGCGGCGCACCGCCTCTGTGCGAAACGCCGACGTTCGGCGGCGAAAGGCCGCTGCAAGACATTCATGATTGGGAATCGGTGCGAGAGCCGCCTTCAGAATTGAAGTCCCGTGCCAATGCGATCGCATCAGAACGTCTATGTTGCGGCTTATGGCGCGTTGGATTCAGCGCGTTGCGAGTTCGATCTGGTCGCCGTGTTGGCGATGGAGATGCGGAAGGAGGTGTCGCTTCGACCGCCGCTTGAAATGCCGTGGCGTCAGGGGGAGGCCGGAAAACGCCGCTTTCCCCAGAAGCCAGCGAGTGCTTTGCGCGTAGCGGCGCCTCTGCCCGACGATATTGCCGGAACGGCCGCTACGTCTGCGTGTGTCAGGAGAGTACGACGCGTTCGGGGTTGGGAACCCTCGCATGCGTCGTTTTCATCCTGGTCACGTTTTGTATGGCTATTGCACACTGATCCTGTTCGCTGAAGAATCGGATGCAGCTTTCGCACGAGAGAAATCAGGAGACTGTGGGTGTGACGGTCGATTCCCTTTGTCGACGGCCGAACATCCAGGAAATGACCGCCGACACGACCAGCGTACCGCTAACGAAGTAAAGTCCGAGCGAGTAGTCGCCGCTGATTTCGCGGAGCCGGCCGATGACCATTGGGCCGATCGTACCGCCGATCAGACTGCCCATCGCATTGATCAAGGCGATGCCCGCTGCTGCAGCCGATCCCGAGAGGAACTGCGTAGGCATGCTCCACAGCGGGGGCTTCGCAGCGTTGATGCCGAAATTTGCGACCGACAGTCCGATGATCAGGAGCAGCGCGGACGATGCATACCCGGCAAGCAGCATTCCTGCGCCGGCGGCCAGACATGCGATCGACACATGCAATCTGCGTTCGCCGGTGCGGTCGGAGTTTTTTGCCCAGAGCACCATGCCGACGACGGCGACGACATTGGGAATTGCGTTGACGAGCCCGAGTTCGAAATAGCTGAAGCCGAAGTGGCTAATGATCATCGGCGCCCAAATGCCGATCGCGTACAGACCGGTCGAGGTGCCCGCATAAACCAGTGCGAGGGCGAGCACTCGCGGATCCTTCGTGGCCGCCCACACACTGGATGCCGCGTTCGTCGCCCTGGCGGCGCGCTCCCGGTCCATCTCGAGCGTGAGCCACTCGCGCTCGTCGGTATCGAGCCAGCGTGCATCTTCAGGCTTGTCGGTCAGGAAGAAGAACGCGATCACGCCGAGCGCGATGGTCGGCAGCGCTTCGAGAATGAAGAGCCACTGCCAGCCATGAATTTGGGCAATGCCGTCCATGCCCATGATGGCGCCGGAGATCGGCGAGCCGATCATGTTGGACAACGGCGCGGCGGTCATGAAGATCGCCGTCACGAGCGCTCGATGCCGGGCCGGAAACCAGTAGCTCAGGTACAGAATGATGCCGGGGAAGAACCCGGCCTCCGCCAGCCCCAGCAAGAACCGCAGCACATAGAAGCTATAAGGACCGCTGACGCTCGCGGTCCCAGCGGAGAGGGCTCCCCACACGACCATGAGAAACGCAATCCACCGCCGTGCGCCGACGCGCTGAAGCGCGAGATTCGACGGCATGCCGAACACGATGTAGCCGACGAAAAAGATTCCCGCGCCGAAGCCGAACATCGCTGGCGTGAGTCCGATGTCGTGATTCATCGTCAGGCCGGCGAAGCCGACATTGACGCGATTCAGGAAGCTCACGAAATAGAGCGCGACGATGAATGGCACGATGCGCCATGTAATCTTCTTGACTGTGCGCGTTTCTGGCGCATGCGCATGGGGCACGGCAGGGCGTTCGGATGGCTGGGGCATGACGGTCTCCCGCCGGCGCGTTCCACGCGCCGGTCTCGTTATCAGGTTGAAATGCGCGTCGCTCGATTACGACATGCTGCGTTGTTGGGCGGGAAGATCGATGCGTGCCCACGGATTGGCTGCCCAATGCCGCTTTTCAAACGTGTCAATCTCGTCGGATTGCTGCAGGGTCATCTGAACCATGTCGAGACCGTCCATGAACATGCGTTTTTGCCTCGACGGGATCGAGAACGAATGGCGCTCGCCCGAGGAGCTCACGACCACTTCGTTCTCGACGTCGATCGATAACTGTTTGGTGTCCGTATGAGCGAGTTGGGCCACGAGTGCATCGACTATCTCCGGCGCGAGCGTCACGAGCAGCAGGCGATTGTTGCCGGCGTTGAAGTAGAAGATCTCGCCGTAGCTCGGAGCGATGACCGCTTCGATGCCGGCTTGTTGCAGTCCCCACACGGCATGTTCGCGGCTCGACCCACAGCCGAAATTCGAGCCGGCGATCAGAATGCGTGCGTCGCGGTATTCCGGGCGATTCAGTACGAACGTCTCGCGCGGCTGACCGCGCTCATCGTAGCGCAGGTCGTAAAGCAGTCCACGCGCAAGCCCCGACTTGTCGATGCCGAACAGGAACTGCTTCGGCATGATCTGGTCGGTATCGAGATTGTTGATCGGCAACGGCGCTGCGATGCCCTGAATAAGACGGCGATCAGCCATGTACAAGCTCCTTGCGAATGTCGACGATATGACCCGCGATCGCCGCGGCAGCGGCCATTGCGGGACTCATCAGGTGGGTCTTGCTGCCGCGGCCCTGGCGGCCTTCGAAGTTGCGATTGGTCGTCGAAGCACAGCGCTCGCCCGGTGCGAGGACGTCGTCGTTCATCGCGAGGCACATCGAACAGCCGGGCTGGCGCCATTCGAAGCCTGCATCGATCAGGATCTGGGCAACGCCTTCGCGTTCGGCCTGGTCGCGGACCATGCCGGAACCGGGAACGACCATGGCGCGAACCGATGCCGCGACCTTGCGTCCCCGCACCATGGCCGCTGCCGCTCGCAGGTCTTCAATGCGCGCATTCGTGCACGAGCCAATGAACACACGATCGATCGGCGTGCCCTCGATGCTTGCGCCGGCCGGCAGCGCGATGTAGTCGAGGGCCTTGCGTGCGGTTGCCGCGTCGATTCCGGTTGCCGTGTCGACCTCGGGAATGTGTCCGTCGACGGGAATGGCCTGGTCTGGACTCGTGCCCCACGTAACGTAAGGCGCGATTTGCGATGCATCGACATGATGTTCGACATCGAAGACAGCATTCGGGTCCGAGCGCAGCGAGCGCCATGCGGCCGTCGCGGTTTCGAGTGTCGCTGTATCGAGGTCGCGCACGCGGGCCCGCACGTAGTCGATCGTGGTGTCGTCCGGTGCAATCAACGCAGCGCGTGCGCCGGCCTCGACCGTCATGTTGCACAGGGTCATGCGCGCCTCGGCAGAAAGCGAAGCGATCGTTGATCCCGCATATTCGAGCGCGAAGCCGCGTGCGCCCTGTGCGCCGATACGGGCAATGATATGCAGGACCAGGTCCTTCGACGTGGTGCCGGGGGGCAGCGCTCCGTCGACGGTGATCCGCATGTCATGCGCCACGCGATAGACGAGCGTTTGCGTCGCGAGTACATGTTCGACTTCGGAGGTGCCGATCCCGAAACCGAGTGCGCCGAGCGCACCGTAAGTCGTGGTGTGGCTGTCGCCGCATAGTACGACCATGCCGGGCCGGATCAGTCCGATTTCCGGTGCGACGACGTGCTCGATCCCCTGTGCCGGATCGTTCACGTCGAATAGGTGGATGCCTTGCGTCACGCAGTTGCGTGTGAAATTCGCGGCTTGCTTTGATGCGTCGACGATGTCGATCGTGCGGGCGGCAACCGGTACCGCGCGCGTCGGGATGACGTGGTCGACAATGCCCATTTGCTGCCGTGGCCGGCGCACGAGGAGGTCTTTCTCAGCGAGTCCGGCGAACGCCTGCGGACTCGTGTATTCGTTCATGATGTGCAGGTCCGCATACAGCAGCACATGCTGCTCGTCGACGCGGTCGACCGTATGTGATGCGACGAGCTTTTGATAGAAGGTGTGCGGCATGGACTCCTCTGGCCGGTTGAATCTGAAACGTGGGGCGCGGTCATGATGGACCGATGGGCATGAGTCTAATCCGCCAACTCCGGTATAGAATTCAGTAAAATCTAAACTACTCTTAAATTTTATTTATCAATGGACGCGGTTTCGGACCTCGAGTTTTTCGTCGAACTAGTCAAACACGGCAGCCTGTCGGCGCTCGCGCGGGACGTCGGGGTCACGCCGCCCGCGGTGAGCGCGCGTCTTGCGCAGATCGAGCGGCGCCTCGGTGTGAGGTTGCTGAACCGCACGACGCGGCGGCTCAGCATGACGCACGAGGGCGAGCAATACCTGACAACAGGGTCGAAGCTACTGTCTGCGTTACAGGAACTCGACCGGACCATTTCGAGCAGCAGGGCGACGCCAAAGGGGCTGCTACGCGTCAATGCAACGTTCGGCTTTGGCCGCCGTCACATCGCCCCGGCTATTGCAGCGTTTCATCGCCAGTATCCCGACGTCGAGGTACAGCTTGAGTTGACGGATCGGCCGTTGAATCTCGCCGAAGCGGCATTCGACGTCGGCGTCCGGTTCGGCGAGATTCCGGATTCAAGGTTGATCGCACGCAAGGTCGCGACAAACCGACGCATGATATGCGCGTCGCCGATCTATCTGCGCGCGAAAGGCGAACCCGACACGCCGCGCGATCTGCAGCGGCATCAATGCATCGTACTCAGAGAAAGCGACACGGCCTACGGCACCTGGCATTTCACCAAAGGGAAGCGCCACGAAACGGTCAAGGTGCACGGCGTGCTAAGCAGCAATGACGGCGAGGCGACGCTCGTCTGGGCGCTTGACGGACAGGGCATCCTGATGCGTTCGGAGTGGGATGCGACCACCTATCTGCAGTCTGGCCGTCTCAAGCAATTGCTGCCCGATTGGTCGTTGCCGCCGGCGGACATCTATGCGGTGTATCCAGAGCGGCTCAATCTGACGGCGAAGGTGACGGCGTTCGTCGAGTTTCTCGAAGGCTTTCTCGGGAAGGGGCCGGGGGCGGGCTGAGAGGGCGAAAAGGCAGGTGGTTTTTCACTCGCCTGCGATTCGCACCGCAACCATAGCAGGCGACGGGCTATTCAGCATCGATCCGCTTGCTGCACCGTCATCGTGCGCGCTTGCCCCATTCGTGCGCAATGCGGCATGCCCGTGCCGTCAGTCAAGCGCTCGACTTGTCTGCACGTCCCGGGAGTTACATACGATGGTATGTTTCGTGCACGAAACGCGTAAAATTCAAATGTTGTAGTGTGCAACTGAATTAGAATAGCTGAATGGGAGAACAGCATGTCGAAGGCGCCCTATCCAAGACTGGAGCATTTGAATTTCCGCCTCGACGTACTAAGCGAGCTGGCCAAGGGCGTGGCGTCCGGCCTCTACGAAGCCGCATGTGATGTCACTCTGCGCGACCTTCGCGTGCTGCGTTTCGTCGATATGCAGCCGGGTATCTCCCTCGGCCCGCTGATCGAGCTGACATACCTTGAAAAGACGCTGGTTTCAAAGCTGGTCACCACGCTGGCTAACCGCGGCTTGCTGACGCGCTCTACCGGCACGACGGACGCACGTGTCATCAACCTGCACTTGACCAGGAAGGGCAAGACGATTGTGCGCAAGTGCGATCGGATCGGCAAGAGCTTCGACGAGCAACTCATGTCCGTTCTGTCAGCGGAGGAAAAGCGAGTGCTTTTTCAGTGCGTGGACAAGCTGACGGAACACGTTGAGGAGGGCGGTGAATGGACGCTCCCGCCGACACGACGCAAGCGCACAGCCTGAATCATTTTTGTCATCTGTTGCGCGCAACGCTGCAGTCGTTCGTCTTGCCACACGAGGCTCATGCGCGCTTGGCCAGATAGGCATCGACCAACGCGACGAGCCGTTCTCGCCCGAAGCTAACGTCGTGTCCCGCGTGCACGACCTGCACGGGCAATTCGCGCAAGCGCTTCATCGTGCGCACGTAGGTTGGGATATCGGCGCCGCCGATTTCATCCAGGAGCGGGCCATCGTAGATCGCATCGCCGGAGAACAGGGTGCCGGACGCCGCCTCCCATAGACCGATGCTGCCCGGTGAGTGGCCTGGCAGATGCAGTACCTCGAAATGCCGGTTGCCGAGGTCGACGATATTCCCTTCTTTGACGATTTCCGTGACGGTTGCCGCCCGTATCTTGTAGTCGGACATCACGTACTCCGCGCTGGGCAGGGCCGTGATCAAGTCGCCGTCGAACGGATAGCCCGCTTCACGGTACCGGCGTATCGCGTTCTCGCCCAATACCGATGCCAGCAGCGTGCCGCGCTCGCGCGGCGAACGCAGGTTATCGGCCTCCAACTCGTGGACCAGCGTATGCGCAAACTCGTGATGTCCGCCGACATGATCCGAGTGCGTATGCGTCGCAACGGCCGTCACGTTGTTTTGCAAGAGATGCTGGGCCGCCTCACGCAGACTGGCGATGCCCATCCCGGTATCGATCATCAGGTCGCGGTCGCGGCCGCGTACGTGCCAGATATTGCAGCGCATCAGCGGCACGACATGAGGCTCCCACAGCAGGGTGATTTCGTCACTGATACGTTTTGACTCGAACCATCGGTCGGCAATCGGCAGCATGGTCATCCGGGGTCGGTAGCGTTAAAACGCTACTCTGACACACTCTGCTGCGCCGATCTAGAGCCGCTTGCCAGTGTTCTCCGTCGCACGCTGCTCTTGCGACGCGGCGACGGCGATCCGTGCCAGCGCGCCGAGTCGCTCGACGGCTTGTTCCAGGTCGCTGGTCCACCGGTAGCCGGCGTTCAATCGCAGGCAATCGTCGTAGGCACCGCCCTGGCCGAACAGATGTCCTGGGGCAAAACCGATGCCCTCGGCGCGTGCCTGCTCAAACATAGGGCGCGTGCTGACGCGAAGGTGGCTGGTGGCGGGCAACTTTAGCCAGAGAACGAATCCCCCGCGTGGGTCGCTCAATTCCGTGCCTTCGGGAAAGTGGCGGAGGACGGCATCGCGTAGTGCACTCTGCTGCTCCTGCAGCGCACTTTTGAGCCGTCTCAGGTGCAAAGCAAAACCACCACTGGAGAGCATCCCGGCGACTGCGGTCTGCTGCAATTCGGCCGTGGCCATGCTGGTGGTGTACTTCAGTGCCCGAACTTTTTCGCTAAATTTTCCCGCCGCAATCCAGCCAAGGCGCAAGCCGGGACACAGACTCTTCGAGAAGCCGCCGCATAGAAGCACATTGCCGGACGTATCGAAGGCCCGTGCCGGACGCGGCCGCAGTTCGTCATAGCAGACGTCTCCGAAAATATCGTCCTCGATCAGAGGGATGTTGCGCGCTTGTAGCATCTCCACGAGCGCCGCCTTGTCCGCATCTGACGCGATGCTACCAACCGGATTGTTGGCGTTTGCGATCGTCACGACCGCATTGATACGCGTTTCATCGAGCGCACTTTTCAGCGCGTCGAGATCCATCCCGGTGCCGGTTCGGCACGGGATCGGCAAGACCCGAAGGTCAAGGGCGCCCAACATTTGCAGCAACACGAAATAAGTCGGCGACTCGACTGCCACGACATCGCCGGGGCGCGTCACGGCCCTGAGCGCAAGATTCAGCGCTTCGATGCAGCCGTTGGTGACGACCAGTTCGTCAGGGGCGAGTTCGCAACGATACTGCATCGCCTGACGAGCGATCTCTCGCAGCAGGTCAGGATGTCCCGCCCCCCGCGCATGTGCACCAACCAGGTCCGGTTGCTGGTACGCGCGGCGGCGCAGCAGGACGCTCAGCCTGTCGACCGGATACAGCGACGGCTCCCCGACAGCGAGGTCCAGACGAACCGCACAGGGAGCCCCTACCATCGCTAGGTGATCACGGGCCTGGGCATCGAGTTCTGGAGGCGGGTTGGGCCATGCTGTTGCGCGCGCGGGGCACGAGGGCTCCGGTCGCCTGGCGACAAAATAACCGGATCGGGGGCGAGCCTCGATATGACCCTGCGTTTCCAGCCAGCGCAGGGCCTGCATTGCGGTTGTGAGGCTCACGTTGTGCTGGACTGCCAGCGTACGCACGGACGGTATGCGACTGCCTTCGCACAGTCCCGCATGGACGATTCCCTCCCACAATTGCTGAGCGAGTCGTTTATATCGTGGCAAAACGGATTCAGCTGCCTGCATGGTGTTCAGTTCAACGCTGTGAATCTGTTATCTAACAGATTCACCTTTGCTGTGTATTGGCTCAACACGATCGGAATGCCAACATCGCCGGTCTTTGAAGGAAATGCGATGAGCCCTGCAATCCGCGACGACTTCCGCAGCGACACCGTTACCCGACCCAGCGCTCCAATGCGTGCCGCAATGGCAGCGGCCGAAGTCGGTGACGACGCTTACGGAGACGATCCGACCGTCAATCGGCTGGAAGCGACAGTCTGCGACATGCTCGGCAAGGAATCTGCCCTGTTCGTGTCGTCGGGCACGCAGGCGAATCTTATCGCACTCATGTCGCATTGCGAGCGCGGCGACGAGTATATCGTCTGCGTTTTCCGGTCATCTGGCGGCACACGGGTATTGAGCTGCGCTCGCCGTCGTGCGCGACTTCTTTGACGGGCGATCAGGTCGTGAGTCGGCTGTTCGCAAAGCTCGGGCATGTCGGACGTTAGCAAGCCGGTGCACAAGGTAGTGAAAGTGATCGCATAGGGAGCGATATTGAAACTTCAGAATATTCGCACCGGCACGCGTGTCGCTGTGGGTTTTGGGTTGATTCTGTTTGCGCTCATCGCGCTAACGATTGTAGGGATCACGCGAGTCAACAAGATCAACGCGAGCCTTACGACAATCAACGACATTAACAGTGTCAAGGAAACCTACGCGATTGCGTTTCGCGGAAGTGTCCACAACCGCGCAATTGCACTGCGCGACGTGGTGCTCGTGCCGCCGGGAGAATTTCCATCGGTGCTGTCGCGTATCAAGGAATTGAACGAAGCGTACCAGGAGGCGGCCGGTCCACTCGACAAAATGGTCGCTGCTCGCAGCGCGGCGTATCACGACGAGCAGCCGGCGCTGACAGCCATCAAGGCCGACGAGGCTCGCACCCTGCCTTTGATGGCCGACGTGATTGCAAGGCAGCAGGCGGGAGACACAGCCGGCGCGCAGCGCGTGCTGCTTGAACAGGCCCGGCCGGCATTCGTCGACTGGCTGAACGCCATCGATCGTTTCATTGATCTCGAAGAGCAATTGAACCGCGTACAGGCACACGCGGCGCGGGAAGTTGGGCGCACATTCCAGGTGCTGATGCTCGTGCTGACCACGCTGGCAATCTCGATAGGCGGTGTGATTGCCTATTGGATCACGCATGACATCACGCGGGCGCTTGGTGGCGAACCGGGTCAGGTCAAACATCTCGCTGACGCGATCCGCAGCGGCGACCTGTTGCAGGCGGTGCGGGTGCGACGCGGTGACAGCGACAGCATACTTGCGACCATGGAGCGGATGCGCAACGCATTGCATGAGGTCGTCGAAAGCGTGCGGGAGCATGCCGACGGCGTCTCGACGACAAGCATTCAGATCAGCCAGGGCAATGCGGATTTGTCGAGGCGCACCGAATCGCAAGCTGCGTCGCTGCAGCAGACTTCAGCGTCGATGGATCAACTCACCGGCACCGTCAAACAGAATTCGGACAGCGCCAAGCAAGCCAGTGCGGTAGCTACGGCGGCGGAGGAGATAGCCACGCGCGGCAGTCAAACTGTGCAAAGCGTTGTTGAAACGATGGACGGCATTTCGGCATCGTCGGAGCGGATGGCGGAGATCATTTCGGTCATCGAGTCCATAGCGTTCCAGACCAACATTCTCGCCCTCAATGCGGCTGTGGAAGCTGCTCGCGCGGGCGAGGAGGGGCGTGGCTTCGCGGTTGTCGCGAGCGAGGTCCGCTCGCTCGCGCAGCGCGCGGCGACCGCTGCAAAGGAAATCAAGGCGCTGATCGATGAATCGGTCCAGCGTGTCCAGGCGGGGTCGTTCAGGGTGCGCGACGCCGGGGCGACGATGGCCGAGATTTTGCAATCGGTACGGCAGGTCAACGAGATCATGGCCGAGATCGCCTCAGCGTCGGAAGAGCAGAGCATCGGTATCGAACAGGTCGGGCAGACAATCGTGCAAATGGACGAAGCGACGCAACAAAATGCCGCACTCGTGGAACAGGCGTCGGCGGCTACTCGATCACTGGAAGAGCAGGCGCTTGCGTTGCGCAGCGCAGTCGGCGCTTTCCGGATACGCGGTTCGTTGCCAACGGAGCGTCATTAACCCGTTCGTATAAG
This sequence comes from Paraburkholderia panacisoli, assembly GCF_008369935.1. Classification (GTDB taxonomy): domain Bacteria; phylum Pseudomonadota; class Gammaproteobacteria; order Burkholderiales; family Burkholderiaceae; genus Paraburkholderia; species Paraburkholderia panacisoli. The sequence goes on from NZ_VTUZ01000023.1 coordinate 32,561, forward strand.
GCCTCGGTTACCGTTGTGGGCATCGAACTGTCGCATGCATTTGCAACTCACACGCTGCGGCCGTGCCGTCTAAACGATCGCACTGTCGGGTAACCGTGAGGTGTCGGCCCGTTTTTCTTTACGATCGAACTGCAACCGCGCCGCTTCCATTTCGGTCATGTGACTTTCGGCCCAATCCCAGATTCCGCAGATTTTGTCCAGAAGGCTGTTTCCGATCGGTGTCAGCCGATAGTCGACGCGAGGCGGTATCACTGGATGCACATGGCGTGAGACCAGGCCGTCGCGCTCGAGTTGGCGCAACGTCTTCGTGAGCATCTTCTGACTGACTCCGCCGATGTGTTCGCGTAGGCGCGAAAAACGCATCTCGCCACGAGTGCCAAGTGCATCGATCACCAGAATGCTCCACTTGTCGGCGATCTGCTCAATGATGTCGCGCGCAAGATCATCGGTTTTCTTTTGCGCATTGTCGTCGGCGCAAAGCGCATCGTCGCAATTTGTTTCCATGGGGGGAAGTATGGGGCCGCGAGGTGTTGTGTGGTCGCCTGATGTGGCTGACATGATCGTTAGCGTGTTCGCTGGGTCAGCATGCCACAGTTCCTCGGACAGCATCCGACACGGGTTCGGTTTGTCAAAGAACGAGTATCGCATGACTATCGAAACACTTGCGATTGAATTTTTTATGTACGCCTGTTTCAAGCGTTGGCCTCAAAGGCGTGCAATCGGCGCAGGGAAGTGCGGTGACACCGATAGAAGCAATCAATCGCGGTGATCCGGCGCGCGCTCGACGTATTTGCTCAGGACACCTTCGGCAAAGCCGTATTCGTAGCCGCCGCGCTGAATGCTGGATCACCGGCCTGACGATCGAGTTGTGAGGCGCACGTCGTCCTTGCGAATCGTCTGCCGCGCGTTGTGAGCGCAAGAAGCGATCTTGTGACAAATCGTCTATGGACTGTGTCTTCTGTGCAGACGAAAATCAAGACTCCGACCAGCACGAAGGAGTACGTCATGGGCCACGCGGAAGTCCGCGAGTTGCAGATTCCCAAACCAATCGGCGGACGCTTGCCGGAGCCGCCGGTATTCGCCAGCCTCGACGACGAACGGCAACATCGCAAGCTCAAACTCGCTGCGGCATTTCGCATCTTCGCGCGATTCGGGCTCGCTGAAGGCATAGCCGGACATATCACGGTCCGCGATCCGGAGTATCACGACCGTTTTTGGGTCAATCCGTATGCGCAGCACTTTTCGTCAATCCATCCGGATGACCTCGTATGCATTGACGAGGAGGCCAATGTTTATCACGGGACCGGACCCGTCAACGCCGCTGCGGCGGCGATTCACTGCGGCATCCATGGCGCGAATCCGGATGTCGTTGCAGCAGCCCATACACATACGACTTCTGGCCGCGCGTTTTCAGCGCGCGCTCGGCTGCTTGCTCCGCTCAATCAGGAGGCCTGTCTCTTCTATGGCGATCACGTGCTATTTCGCGGCGACGTAGTCGTGCTCGCCACCGAAGAGGGGCGCCGAATCGCGGAGACAATGGGCACAAAGCGCGCCGCCATTCTGCTCAATCATGGCCTGCTGACCGTTGGTTCATCGGTCGACGCCGCGGCGTACCGCTTTATTGCAATGGAGCGTTGCTGCCAGGTGCAGTTGCTGGCCGAGGCGGCGGGTCCAATCGAGCCGCTATCGGACGAGGACGCGCGGGCAACGCGCGCGCAACTGGGGTCCGACTACGTTGCATGGCTCAACTTCCAGGGGCTCTACCAGCAACTCCTGCGCGACAGTCCTGATCTGCGCGAACTCGCGTGAACATGGACGTCCTCACGCGGACGTCCTCAGTTTGACGCAAGCGTCGTTTCGAAGGCTGCCGTGCGGTCGCGGTGGCAGCCTTCGCGATACTCGCGCACGGCCGCGCTCAGCCATTGATCGAAGCGTTTAAGCGGCTCCCAGTCACGCTTCTGCTCGGGAAACGAGTAGTAGATGGTCTCCGGATTCGGGATCGAATGAGGATGCACCTGGACGAGTGCGCCGCTGCGCAGTTCACGTTCAATCAGGATATGCGGAAGCAAGGCCACACCGAGTCCTGAGATCGCGGCATTGATTGCCATGATGAACATGTCGTAGTGCTGATTCGCCGCGCTATGTTCGATGATCTGCGTAGACGCGCTTTCGGACCATGCAAGCCACGCGCGCGGAAGATCGCGGGTGTGAATCCAGGGCAGCGCGCTGATCCTTTCGCTACTCAAGCTATTGTGCCTGCCGATCAACGCGGGCGCGCAGACAGCCAGAATCTTGTCGTCGCTCACGAGTGGTTGTCCCGGCATGGCAGGCCACAGGCTTTGTCCGAAATAGATCGCGGCATCGAAGCTTGAATTGTCGAAGAACGTCGGCTGGTCGCGCCCCATGATGTGAAGCTGCAGGTCCGGGTTCAGCTCGTAGAAGTCCTGCAGACGCGGAATCAGCCATTGAGACGCGAACGTGACGCCGACCGCCAACTGGATCTTTACTTCACCTTGCTTGCGTATCAGCTCGAGCGTATCGCGGCGAATCTGGTCGAGATGGACGCGAATTCGCCGCGCGTACTCTGCGCCCGCCGCGGACAGTACCAGACGCTGACGCACCCGCTCGAACAGCGGGATGCCCAGATGAGCCTCGAGCTCGTTGACCTTTTTGCAAACAGCACCATGCGTTTGCGACAGCTCGACAGCCGCCTTCGAAAAGCTTTCATGGCGCGCCGCTGCTTCAAAAGCTTGCAGCGCACTGAGACTAGGGACACCGCGACGCATCGAAAATCCTTGCTGGCGAAAAGAAATGGGCATGGATCTTCGATGATAGTCCCAAGGACGGCGAGGCGCTGGCCACGCTTATTCACTGGCAAGCTGCGGCTGGCCAACGTCGCGCCAGCGGGTCTCGAGCAGTGCGACCGTAATCGAGGCGAGCACCATTGTCGCGGCAATGCCGACAAATGCGAGGACAAACGTGCCGGTCGTATCCTTTACCCAACCGATAAAATACGGCAACAAAAATCCTGACGATACCCCGATGCTCGTGATCAGCGCGATGCCGGCCGCTGCAGCGCGATCGGTGAGGATGCGGCTAGGCAGCTGCCAGAAGGTCGTGATGCTGCAGAAGCAGGCCGCGGAGCCGATCGAGAGGGCGATGATCGACTGGTAGGGCGATTTCAGCAGCAGGGCCACTGAGAGCGCTGCCGCGCACACCAGCAGGGGACCTGCCACATGCCGGGCGCCGACCTGGTGACGGCTGACCACTCGGCCCCAGATCAGCGTCGCGACAACTGCAACGCCAAATGGAATCGCCGTGATCAACCCGATATCCATCAGGCTGTATTTCACCCCAAAAGTGCTTTCAAACGTTTTGATGACTTGCGGCAGGAAGTAGAGCAAGCCGATGATGCCGGCGTTGGTGCCGAAGTAGACGAGACCGAGCGCCCAGACTTTCGGATTTGCGAGCGCCCGCGAGGCGCTGGACGGCGAGGTGGCGGCCGCTGCCTCGGCCCGTTCGGTAGCCAGCGCCGCGGCGATTTCACTCTTTTCCGCAGCGGAAAGCCAGTGGGAGCGGGATGGATCGTCCGTCAACCAGAAGTAGGCAACCCCGGCCAACACGATCGCGGGGATCCCCTCCAGCAGAAGCATTGCGCGCCAGCCGGTGATGCCGAACACGTTCGCATGTGTCATCAGCCAGGTGGACACCGGTGCCCCGAGCACGCCGGTCAGCGGGATTGCTGTCACGAACAGAGACATCATCCATACGCGATTGCGCGCCGGCATCCACAGCGTGAGGTAATACACCATGCCCGGAAACAGGCCGGCTTCGAACGCGCCAAGAAAGAAGCGGGCGATATACAGCCAGCGGGAGTCGGGGACGAAGCTCGTCAGCGAGGAGAGCAGACCCCAACTCAGCAGAATGCGCGTTATCCATAGCCGCGCGCCAAACCGATGCATGCACAGGTTGCTCGGCACTTCGAACAGGATATAGCCGAGAAAAAACAGGCTTGCGGCGAAGCCGTATTGCGCCGTCGTCATGTGGAGCTCGGCGTTCATGGTCAGCGCCGCATAGCCGATGTTCGCGCGGTCAAGCTGGTTCGCGATGTACATCACGATCATCAGCGGCGCGAGCCGCCAGGCGATTCGTTTCATCAACCGATCAGAAATCGCAGGTTTGCGCGGCCCGAAATCCATGGCTTCCTCCAGATTTACGCGTTGCGGAATGCTCTCGAGGATGATTAAGCGCCCTCACCGAGGGTACGACAATGCACGAAAAATATTGACTTTGTGAGCAAACGTCACAGATCGGGGTGGGCGCCCCGGCGATCACCAATTCGCCCCGGACGTGTTCTCATTCGGCCACTCCTTCGTTACCCAAAAGTGTAGGGCCGGTATCCGTAGGGTTAACAGTGGATGGCGTGCGACCGAGAAATCCCAGGACGACAAGCGCGGAGGCCACTGTGATTGCCACGAGAATATGCAGCAGGATGTGGAACGCGCTATCGTACGCCTGCACGAGAACCGGCTGCCCCAGCCCGGGCAGAAGAGCGACGGCATGGGGCAGATCGCCAGTTGCGACACGTTGGGCGGCTTGCGCGGCGGCATCGCGCGAAACGGGCGGGAACGCCGCGAGTGAATCGGATAGCCTTAGACGGGTGAGGACCGCCAATATCGCGCCGGCGATTGCAAGCGTCATGCCCTCTCCCGCTACACGTGTCGTGCTGAAGATGCCGGTTGCCATGCCCGCGCGTTCCTTTGGAACGACGCTGACCGACAAGCCATCCATCAGGCCCCACGGCAGGCCGGCTCCGACTCCGATAACGAACAGCGGAAGCGTCAGGGCGCCGGATGGCGCGTCAGGCGCGATGCTGCTCAACCAAAGCATACCGAGCGCCGCTATGACGAGGCCCACCGCCGATATGACACCGGCCGACATCCATCGCGTGAGAAAGGCAGCCGTGATGGGCACAAAGAGCATCGGCGCCGATAGCGAGACCATCATCAAGCCGGCGTCGATCGCAGAATGTCCTTCAATTCCGATGAATCGCGTCGGCAAGACGAGGAGCAGGGTCACGTAACAAAATGCCGTCGCCAGCGGGAGCACCTGCACGCCCACGAAGCGCGGATAGCGAAACAGCGACAGGTCGAGCATTGGCCGGGAAGCGCGCTTTTCGATCCAGACGAACGCGACGAACATCGCCACGGCGCCTGAGAACAGCCCAATGATAAGAGGGCTGCTCCAGCCGCTTTCCGGCCCTTGCAACAGCCCGAATGTGAAGAGTGTCAGCGCGGCTGTAAAGCTGGCGGCGCCAGGCCAATCGAGACCCGTGGCATTCGGGTCGTACGATTCCCTTAGCTTAGGAACTCCGAGCGCGAATCCGATCAAGCCGATTGCGGCATCCGCGAGGAAGAACGATCGCCAACCGAACGTCTCCGTAAGAAACCCGGCGAGCAGTGGGCCAAGCGCCAGGCCCAGGCCGAAGGTGGTGCCGAGCATGCTGAATGCGCGGGCGCGCCCATGTCCGTCGAACTCCTGTGCGAGCGCTGCCGACGCGCCGGCCAGCACCAATGCGGAGGCAATGCCCTGTAGCGCGCGCTGAAAATCGACCCACAACAGAGTCGGCGACGCGGCGATCCCGAGTGACGTCAACGCGAAGAGCACCACACCTATGGCGAATACACGTTTTCGTCCGAACAGATCGGCAAGCGCTCCCGAGGCCATCAGACTGCTGCCGAAGCTCAGCATATAGGCGTTGAGAATCCAGTTGACCGCCACTGGGCTGCCGCCCAAGGCGGTGCCGATGGCCGGCGCGGACACGGCCGCACCGCCGAAATTCAGCGGCAGCACGAGCACTGCGATGCAAATGCCCACGAGGATCAGCATCTGTTGCGAGGCGCTGCGGGGGACTGCTACGTCTGCTGTTGACATGACATCGGCCGGGGCGACCGGTCGTACTGTGGACGGGGTACCGCTTTTTTCCTGCACTGACTCTCTCTCTCTGTTCGACTACTACCATCCTGCTCATCAGGACATGCGAATTCGCTTGTTTCAACTACGCGCTATTGCGGTGCGGTCCGCGTATGGCCACTCACTTCCTGGCCTGCATCCGGTTCTATGCCGATAAAGTAGAGAACCGAAAACAGCACCAGCACAGCGACCAGCAGGAAGGCGACCCGGAAATCGGCCAGTGAGAGTTGTGCGTGATTGCCATGAATCAGGACCGCAACGTGCAGCGCGATCGCACCAAATGCGATGCCCAGACCGATGGTCATCTGCTGGACCATGCTGAAGAATGTGCTCGCTGAACTCATTCGCGCTGACGGCACGTCCGCAAACGCAAGCGTGTTGATGCTTGTGAATTGCATCGACCGGCACAGACCGCCGACCAGCAGCACCAGCATGATCAGCGCGCGCGGCGTGTCCGGCGAAAGCAGGCTGCACAAAGCGATTGTGGCCGCCGTAAGCGCCCCGTTGACGATCATCACCTTGCGAAAGCCAAAGCGTTTGAGGATCGGCGTGGTGACGGTCTTCATGCCCAGATTGCCGGCCGCATACGCGAGCACCAGCAAACCCGCGGCGAATGCATTCAACCCGAAGCCCAGTTGAAACAGCAACGGTAAGAGGAAGGGTGAGACGCTAACCGATACGACATATAACGAACCGCCGTCGAGGGTCACGCGGAACGTCGGAATTCGCCAGGGCGAAAGATCGATCAGCGGATGGTCGGCGCGGCCGAAATGCCGTATGGCCAGGACTGCAGCAACAAAGCCGCAGATCAGTGCGGCGGCCGTGATATGCCAGTCGCCATGCGGTTGCCCGATCAGGACCATGCCGTACATCAGACACGTCAGCGCGATACCGCTCAGCACGAACCCCGGCACATCGAAGGGACGGCGGGTGGGTTCGCGGTAGTTCGGAATGAACAGGGCGGTTAGCGCCAGACCCAGCAAACCGATCGGTACGTTTAGCAGAAAGATCCACCGCCAGTTGAAATAGGTCGAGATAAAGCCGCCCAGCGCAGGACCCAACACCGGAGCGGCGAGACCAGGCCACGTGATATAGGCAATCGAGCGCATCAGGTGACGCTTCTCGGTGCTGCGCAGCACGGCGAGGCGTCCTACCGGCACCATCATCGCGCCGCCGATTCCCTGCAGGATCCGCGCAACGGTGAATTCGACAAGGCCGTTACTCAGCCCGCAAAGTATGGAGGCGCCGGTGAACACGATGATCGCGCCGCCGAACACCGAACGTTGCCCAAAGCGGTCTGCCACCCATCCGCTGATTGGAATGAAGACTGCGAGCGCCAGCAGATAGGCAGTCATGCCGATACTCAGGCTCACGGGCGTGACGCCGAACGTGGCGGCCATGTGGGGCAGCGCGGTCGCGATCACCGTCGCATCCAGATTCTCCATGAAATAGGCACTGGCGACGATCAGCGCAATGATGACTGACTGGCGGGTTGACAAAGACATGGACAGAGAACGGAATTCGGGTTGTGCGGCAGGCCCTCAAACGCTTCAGGTTGGAGCGTTTGCAATCGATGGCAGCCAAAGTTGGGACTCGCTTCGCGGTAGCCTGAGATAATGCATGACCTCGCCCGGGTGCGTGGCGAGTCTCTTCCTTGTACCCGGACGATACACTCTACCAAATCATAAGTCGTCACGTGAAGACTTATTTCTCGAAAGCGATGGACACAGGAGCGTCATGAAGGCCAAACGCAAGGATGTTGCAGAACCGGGCAGCAAGACCGTAGCGGGTCGCGCGCCGATCAGGCGGCCGATGAAAAAAGCACCGCAACGTCTGCCACGCGCCGAGCGTCAGGCGCGCGTGCTGGAGAAGGCCGCCGAATATTTCGCCGAACACGGCCTGAACGCGCAGACTCGCGCGATTGCAGAGGCGTGTGGCGTGTCGCAACGTCTGCTGTATAGCCTGTTCCCTAGCAAGGCCGCGTTGATCGACGAAGTTTACAAGCGCGAAATTGTAGGAACCTTCAAGGCGATGTGGTTTGTTCAACTGAAAGACCGCAGTGTGCCCATTGAAAGCCGACTCAATGCTTTTTATCGCGAGTACTACGACACCCTGCTGACGCGGCAGTGGCTGCGCCTCTTCCTATACTCGTCACTTGAAGATCTGCAGATGGCGCCGACGTACACGAATGCCGTCGTGACGCATGCGCTCGAGATCATTGTCACTGAGACGGCGCACGCATTGGGATGCGGCGTGCCGGCCGATCCGGCGCATCTGACCGAGGTGGGCTGGCTGCTGCATGGCTCGGTATCCCACCTTGCGATTCGCCGCCGCATTTATTCGAACGACAACACCACGCCCACCGACGCGGTGATTGCGATGCACGTGCGCGCCTTCCTCACGAGCGCGCCAGCGCTGCTTCCGGCACTGGAAGGTTCCTGATCGTCAGGCACTGGCGGCCTCGCCCAGCGCGGAAAACAGCCGGCAAACGACGCGCGGATGTGCGCGTTGTGGACCGCTTCGCCGCACGGTGTGAATTGACCGAACTCGCCCGCAATCCCTTAGCTCGTTTCCGGACGGTCGTCGCCGACGCTTCTTCAAGCGGCTGCTGCGTTCGAGCTGCAAGGGGTTTCGTCTTCAGTCACCGATCGCTGCGGCGTCTGGCCCCCGGTTCGCTTGCCCGCGCATCAGCAGGAGCAGCGCGATAAGCACAAGCACGATCGTCAAGCCGACAAAGAGCAGCGTCGCGCGCTGAATGCCGGCGAGCTGCACGGCGAAGCCGAGACCGATCACAGGCAGTGAGATCGCCACGTAAAGCACGATGAAAAAGCTCGACGTAACTTCCGCCCGCCGGTGCGCGGGCGCCGCCGACGCGATCTCTCCCAACCCGGCGCGCAAGCTGATGCCTTGCCCGATTCCTGCCAGGGCGGTGCCGAGCAAAAGCAGGCCGAGCGAGCGTTCGGGCACGCACAGCCCGACACAGATCAGTCCCACGACGAGGCCAATGCACCCAGCCGCTTGCCGCCACCGGGCAGCAATGATCGTCTGCACGATCTGCCCGAGAGCGGAGCACGCGAACAGCAGGAACACAATCGAGCCGGTGACTATGCCGCTGTGAAAGCCGAGGACGACCCGAATCAGTTGAGGGGCGACCGCCGCAAAGAAGCCCACCACGACGAACCCGGCAAACCCCGCTAGCGCGGCAGGAATGAACGCACCGCGCACCTCGACAGGAAGCGAAATTCTCTGGATGCCGAGCTTCACCCGCGCGGGAATCGTGGCAGTCTCCGGCACACCGAGGACGGCGAAGGCGGCGATGCCGACCAGCGCCAGATGCACCGTATAGGGCAGCTGCGTCGGGTAGGGAAACAGTTCGACCAGGATGCCGCTTAGCAACGGACCGCAACCCAGCCCAAGCATGTTGGAGGCGGTCGCCGCGAGCATGGCTTTGCCGCGCCACGCAGGCGGCGCAAGTTCGATCACGGCTACGGTGGCGGTTCCTGTGAAGATGCCGGCAGAGACTCCCGACAGCAGTCGGCCCAGCATCAGAAGCGCCAGGCCGTCACTGAGCAGAAACGTCACCGCCGATGCTGCCGACGCACACAACCCCGCCAGCAGCATGCGACGACGGCCTAACTGATCGGACCAGTTGCCGATCAACAGCAGCGCACCTAGTACCCCGATTGCATATGACGCGTAGATCACGGTGATGACGGTCGGTGTAAAGCCATACTGCTGCTGGTAGTACCGATAGATTGCTGTCGGTAGCGTTGTACCCGTCATGTTGATCGCGAACGCCAACGCTACAGCCAGAAATGCGATCGGGGATTGCGGTGCGCCAGAAACTGCTTTCATCAAATGTCCAAACCGTTGCTCGAAGACAGCGCGCAATTATGGGCAATTTCTCACGGCTTTGCAGAGCGCCCCACGATGGTGGTCAGTGCCGACCTCACGTCGCGGTGGCTACGTCAAGCGATACGGTGACGCTCCAGTGATGTGAGCTGATAGTCGACCCGCGCCAGATCTTCGGTTCTCCTCTGCGGATTGCCGTGCGTTGTCGTGCGCGTAAGCGCCGTCGTAGCAATTAGTTTCCATGGGGAAAGTATGAAACCGCCAGGTGCCTTCTTGTGATGTGCGGGTGCCGCTGAAATAATCGGCTCGCCTGGCCGTCCGATGGGCATGTGGCCATTTGTCAGATCGCATTCGACCCGGATGCGCTGCTGTTTGAAGTAGTGCTTTGATTTGAGAGCTTCACATGACTATTGAAACAATCGCAATTGAAGGTTTAACGACCCCCGTCTCACGCGTCGGCCTCGGTACTTGGGCCATTGGCGGATGGATGTGGGGTGGCACCGACGAGAAAGACTCGATCGCGGTGATCCGCCGGGCGCTCGACAGCGGTGTCAATCTGATCGATACAGCGCCGGCGTACGGTTTCGGCGCTTCCGAGGAGATCATTGGCAAGGCGCTGGCCGGGGGGTACCGGCACAAGGCGATCATCGCAACCAAGGTCGCACTGGAATGGCACGACGGCACGGTATTTCGCAATTCGTCGCCGGAGCGCATTCGTCAAGAAGTAGAGGACACCCTGACACGCTTGCGGACGGATTACATCGATCTGTATCAGGTCCACTGGCCCGACCCGCTCGTGCCAATCGAAGAGACCGCCGCGGTGCTCGACGATCTGCGCAAAGAAGGCAAGGTGCGGGCGCTGGGCGTCAGCAACTTCTCGCCTGCGCAAATGGATGCATTCCGGCGCGTGGCGCCGCTGGCGACCACTCAGCCGCCTTATAACCTGTTCGAGCGAGAGATAGACCGTGACGTGCTGCCGTACGCGAAACAGCATGGGCTCGTCGCGCTTGCCTATGGGGCGCTGTGCCGCGGCCTGCTGGCGGGGCGCATCGGCGTCGAGACGCGCTTCGAGGGCGACGACCTGCGCCAGCGCGATCCGAAGTTTCGCGCGCCGCGTCGTGAGCAATATGTCGCGGCCGTGAAAGCGCTGAACGTGTTCGCGCGCGAGAACTTCGACAAGTCGGTGCTCGCGCTGGCTGTGCGCTGGGTGCTCGATCGCGGCCCGACGATCGCGCTATGGGGCGCACGTCGTCCGGCGCAACTGGACGGGATCGAAGAGGTATTCGGCTGGCACCTCGACGAGAAGGCGTTCAAACAGATCGACGCGATTGTCGCGACCTTCGTCAAGGATCCCGTGGGGCCGGAGTTCATGGCGCCGCCGCAACGCGTGCTCGTAGCGTAAAAGGGAGACATTGAGTATGCGAACCCCTCGACGCACCTTCATGATCCATTCGATCGGCGCCGCTGCGCTTGCGATCGCCGGACGCTCCGTCTGGGCGGCACCCCCGCAGCTTCAGGAGAGCGATCCCGCCGCGCAGGCGCTCGGGTACACGGCCGATGCAACCCGGGTCGATCACACGAAATATCCCCATTTCAGCAGCAACCAGCGCTGCGCGAACTGTCAGTTCTACCAGGGTAAGCCAGCTGACGCCAACGCGCTCTGTGCGCTGTTCGGCGCGAAGCAGGTGAGCGGCGCCGGATGGTGCAAGGCCTATCAGGCAAGAGCATGAACGGCGTGCGCAGGTAAGGCGATCACCAGGCAGCGTCGGCGGGTGTGGCGTGCGTCGACAACAAGGAGTGAACGGATGGAATTGATTGTGAATGGCGTGCATCACAACGTCGACGCCGACGCGAACATGCCGCTGCTGTGGGCGGTGCGAGACCTGTTGGGACTGCATGGCACCAAGTTCGGTTGCGGTGTGGGCGCATGCGGCGCATGCACCGTCCATCTGGAAGGCGTGGCAGTGCGCTCGTGCGTTACATCGCTTGCGGATGCACAGGGCAAGTCCGTGACGACGATCGAAGGCCTGGGCAGAGGCGGCGAACATCCCGTGCAGCGAGCGTGGAAAGCCGCGAATGTGCCGCAGTGCGGCTACTGTCAGCCCGGCCAGATGATGCAGGCTGCGTCGCTGCTCAAACAGACGCCGAAGCCGAGCGACGAGCAGATCGTCGAAGCGATGTCCGGCAATGTCTGCCGCTGCGGCACCTATCAACGCATCAAGGTTGCCATCAAGGCGGCGGCGGAGCAGGCGTCATGAGCGAGATCGTCAATTTGAGCCGACGCCGGGTACTGAAGGGCACATTGGCGGGCGGCGTGGTGCTGGGTCTGCATGTCGGCGGCGCGCGCATGGCGTTTGCGGCGGCCCCGCTCGCCTCGGCCAACGGCGTTAAAGCAGTGTTTGCGCCGAACGTCTATGTGTCGGTCGCGCCGTCCGGCGAGATCGTGCTGGTCGTGCATCGCTCCGAGATGGGCACCGGCATCCGTACCAGCCTCGCGATGATCCTCGCGGACGAACTCGATGCCGACTGGAACACGGTCAGGGTCGTGCAGGCGCAAGGTGATGCGAAGTACGGCGACCAGAACACCGATGGCTCGCGTAGCATCCGCCAGTTCTTCCAGCCACTGCGCGAGGCAGGCGGCTCCGCGCGGCAGATGCTGATCGCGGCGGCCGCTGCGCAGTGGCGCGTGAGCCCCGCAAGCTGCCGGACCGAACCCGGCCACGTGGTGCATGCGGCGAGCGGGCGGCGCATTTCATACGGCGCGGTCGCGGAGGCTGCGGCGCGTCAGCCGGTGCCCGGCCGCGATACGCTGCAGCTGAAAAACGAGGACACGTGGCGCTATATCGGCAAATCCCTGCCGATCGTCGATCTCGACGACATCGTTCATGGCCGCGCGACGTATGGCATCGATGTCGTGTTACCCGGGATGACGTATGCGTCGGTCGAACGTTCGCCCGTGTATGGCGCAACGCTGAAAACCGTCGACTCGACTGAAGCGATGAAGGTGCCCGGCGTGCTGCACGTGGTGCGCATTTCTTCGGCGCCGCTGCCCGCCGGCTTCCGGCCACTGGGCGGCGTCGCGGTGATCGCGACCAGCACCTGGGCCGCGCTGCAAGGGCGACAGAAACTCAAGCTCGAATGGGACCTCGGGCCGAACGGCACGTACGATAGCCAGGCGTATCGCAAGGCGCTTGAAGACACTGCGCGGCAGCCTGGTAAGGTCGTGCGCAATAACGGCGATACCGCGGGAGCGTTGAAGAACGCGGCACGACACGTGTCGGCGGACTATTACGTGCCGCATCTGGCGCACGCGGCGATGGAGCCGCTGGCCGCAACTGCGTCGTTTGCAAACGGCGCAGTCGAGGTCTGGACCGCGACGCAAAATCCGCAGCAAGCACGCACCACGGTCGCGCAAGTACTCGGTGTGCCGGAACAGGCCGTGACAATCAATGTGACGTTGCTCGGCGGCGGCTTCGGCCGCAAGTCGAAGCCGGACTACGTAGCCGAAGCCGCGTACCTGGCACGCGAAGTCGGCGCACCCGTCAAGCTGACGTGGACACGCGAGGACGACATACGTAACGACTATTTCCATGCTGTGTGCGCGCAGCACATGGAAGGCGGCCTCGATGCGCAGGGCAAGACGATTGCGTGGTTGCACCGGAGCGTGTTTCCGTCCATCGGTTCGACCTTCACGCCGAACGTGATTTATGGTTCGGCGGGCGAACTCGGTCAGGGTGTGACCGACATGCCCTATGAAGTCGCCAATGTGCAGTGCGAGAACGGAGCGGCGCCGGCGCATACACGTATTGGCTGGTATCGCTCGGTGTACAACATTCCGCACGGCTTTGCACTGGGCTCGTTCGTCGACGAACTTGCCGTTGCGGCGCGGCAGGATCCGGTCCAGCATCTACTCAGGCTGCTGGGCAGTCCGCGCCATGTCGATCTGCATGCGCTGGGGGTCGATTATCCGAACTACGGCGCGTCGATCGACGAGTATCCAATCGATACCGCGCGCTATGCCGCAGTGGTCCGCGCGGCAGCGGTGCGTTCGAACTGGAGCGCGGCGTTGCCCGCTCGCCACGGGCGGGGGATTGCTGTCCATCGCAGCTTTTTGACGTACGTTGCCGCGGTCGCGCAGGTGCAGGTGGCCGAAGATGGCTCGGTGCGGGTGACGCGTGTCGATCTGGCGGTCGACTGCGGACGTATCGTCAATCCCGACCGCGTGATCGCGCAGTTCGAAGGCGCGGTGGTCATGGCTCTCGGCAATACGCTATACAGCGAACTGACGTTTAGTCAGGGGGCGGCCGAGCAGTCGAACTTCACCGACTATCGGGTCGCCCGCATCGACTCCGTGCCGGAAACCCACGTCTATATCGTGCCGAGCGCAGCGCCGCCCGGCGGCGTTGGCGAACCGGGAGTGCCGCCGACGACGGCGGCGATCTGCAACGCGATCTTCAATGCGACAGGCACGCGGATTCGGGCGTTGCCCGTAGATAGCGCGCTGTTGGAGCGGGCGTGACCAGCACAGGGGGCAGAGGCGCAGACTGTGCCGGTATCGCGATCACTTGATCTGCCGATGGTCGACGCCGCATGAAATGCGGCGCATCGGCAACGCCTCATTGTGTCGCGCCGACGCGGCGTAGAGCTTGCTCTGCAGCCGGATTGTGTTGTGCGATCGCCATTTGCAATGCGGTGCCGCCGCGCGCATCGACATGATTCGCGTTGGCGCCATGTGCGACGAGCACCGGAACCATATCGAGTCGGCCGAATAGCGCGGCAAACGACAATGCCGTTTCCCCCGCGTTGTTGGTTTGATCGATGGCGCAATGCGTGTCGAGCAACATCGTTGCAATGTTCGTCTCGCCTTTGAAGAGCGCTCCCATCAGGGCCGTATTACCATTCCGGTCGGCCGCGCAGGCGTTGGCGCCTGCACCGAGGAGGGCCTTCAAGGTCTCCGGGTGATTGTCGTACGCGCTAAGGATCAGCGCGGTATAGCCTTCGGGCGTCGTTGTCTCGAGCGGGAAATGGGCATCGATCAACGCCTGAACAATATCCGTGCGCCCCGCACGCGCCGCAGCAAACCAGTCTTCGGTGAAACGCGGCGTGTCCGTCACGGCCGAATACGTTCCCGACTGATACACATGCTCTGCGCAACTCGCTGTCAACAGTGCGGTCAGGGTGATGGCCGCCACGGTCCGAACAAGGCGCCGGGCAGCAAAAGAGCATCGCATTGTGTTCTCCGTGAGAAAGCATGCCTATTCAATGGGGAAACTTGCTTGCGCAGGCTCCCCCATCGACTTTAGTTGTCGCTCAGGTGCGCCGCCGCATCCTTCACGCGCGTGACATCCGCATGGGTGGCACGTGCAAGGCGAGTGCCATAGTCGGCATCAGCCTTATAGAAGTACGAGAGCATCGCGTACTTGTTCGCGTCGTTGGTCACGCGGCCAAGATCGCCCGACAGCGCCGTGATCAGATCTGTCTTGTCGTTATCGGACAGCGTACGGTAGTACTCGCCGGCCTGACGGAAGTCGAGCGTCTTGTGAATCGCTCGTTGCTGGGTCGTCCCCGTCAGCGGCGTCTGCACGGACTTGTACTTGTCCTGTTGTGCGATTTCGGCGACTCCGGATGGCTCGTAGTTCACTTCGCCCTTCCGATCTCCTCCATTCATGAGGCCGTCCTGGTTATTGTTGGAAACGGAGAACAGCGGACGGTTGATCGGCAACTGGTTGTAGTTCGGGCCGAGGCGGTACATCTGTGTGTCGGCATAGGCGAACAGGCGGCCCTGCAACATCCGGTCTTCAGAAGGTTCAATCCCCGGTACGAGTCGCGACGGTGCGAATGCCGATTCTTCCGTGGACTCGAAATAGTTATCCGGAATGCGGTTGAGCGTCATCGTGCCCACCTTCTCCTCGGGGATGGAGGATGGCCACACCTTCGTGTCATCCAGCGGATCGAAATCGAACTTGTCCAGATCCTTCGGCGAGAGCACCTGGATGTAAAGGTCCCACTGAGGATACGAGCGCGCCTTGACCGAGTTGTACAGGTCATTGGTCATCATGTTCCAGTCAGCGCCGATCGAATGCGAGATATCCTGGGGGCGAATGGTTTGGATGCCTTGACGGCTCTTCCAGTGAAACTTCACGTAGTGAACTTCGCCTTTCGCATTGACGAACTTGAAGGCGTGCACAGCGAAGCCGTCCATGTGCCGATACGAATCCGGCATGCCCTCGTCCGTGTAGAGGTGCGTGAGCATGTTGGTCGCTTCGGGCGAATGGGCGAAAAAGTCGAACGCCAGATTCGGATCCTGCACACCGGTCACAGCCGATGGTTTGTTTGCGTGCACGAAGTCAGGAAACTTGATCGCGTCCCGAATGAAGAAGATCGGCCAGTTGATGCCGACCATGTCCCAGTTCCCTTGCTGCGTGTAGAACTTGATCGCGAAACCGCGCGGGTCCCGTGCCTGCTCGGGCGAGCCGCGATAGCCCATCACCGTCGAAAAGCGAACGAAGACCGGGGTCTTCGTTCCAGGCGTGAACACCTGGGCCGAGGTCAGGGAACTGATGTCTGTAGTCGGCACGAACTCGCCAAAGATACCTGTGCCACGTGCATGCACGACACGCTCGGGTATGCGCTCCCGGTCGAAGCGCTGCAGTTTCTCGATGAGATGAGAGTCCTGCAAGAGAACCGGACCTTCGGGGCCCGCGGTCTGGGAGTTCTGGTTGTCGCCGACCGGCGACCCGCTATCCTGGGTCATACCCGCCGCTTGCGCCGGTTGAACGAGCGCAATTGCTGAGACGATCGAGAAAAGGCTTGCAGCAATCTGTGTCTTCCGTACTTTCACTTTGTATTCCTGGTTCAGGGGGGAGCCGGAGGAATACTATGACTCAGTCGTTCTATTATCCAATCTCTTTTTCCTATCATTTCAATAGGCGCAGAATTGCTTTGGAAATTAGAAGCCATTAGAGAAAGTGAAATGACGATGAACGTGCATTGCTCTGCAGAGCGATTGGGAAATACAGCTGTGTGAGCCACATGATCGCGAGATGTGGGGCAGGTGATGTATGTATCGTGCAGTTCAAAAGCGATACAATTTCATTGAGTATTTTTGCGCATGTGTTTATGAGAGATCTTTTATTTATTGGAATTATCGAATGCAA
The DNA here is from genome assembly GCF_008369935.1 of Paraburkholderia panacisoli. Taxonomy (GTDB): domain Bacteria; phylum Pseudomonadota; class Gammaproteobacteria; order Burkholderiales; family Burkholderiaceae; genus Paraburkholderia; species Paraburkholderia panacisoli. The sequence continues at coordinate 49,543 of NZ_VTUZ01000023.1, forward strand.
TTTACATTGTTCCGTATATCGAATTAATTGCGCCTTATAGTTGTGTAAAACAGTCGGCGGCCTGGCTTGCAACAGCCCTGAAGCGCCGCCTTTACTCGACGAACTGAAAATCTGGTCGAACGCTTCTTCTGTCACATCACGCAGCTCCGTCCCACCACCACCCGGCACGACAAACTTCGTGAATGCTTTTTGTCATTCGTTACGCTCGCCGCTTCTTTCATCTCGATCTGCCAATTGCCAATACGCTCTAGCCGCGCCCCACGAATGGCATGTTGCTCGCCATAACCGTCATATTCAGAACGTTGGTGCTCAAGGGCAGGTTGGCGATGTAACGGACCGCTTCTGCAACGTGTTTCACATCGAACATCGGTTCCGGCGCGATTGTTCCATTTGCCTGGCGTACGCCACGCGTCATGCGCTCGGACAGGTCCGTTAGCGCATTGCCAATGTCGATCTGACTGCAGACGATGTTGAACTCGCGGCCATCGAGCGCGATACTCTTCGTGAGGCCAAGCACTGCGTGCTTGCTAGCCGTGTAGGGCGAAGTGAAGGGGCGTGGCGTATGTGCCGAGATCGACCCGTTGTTGATAATCCGGCCGCCTTGCGGTGATTGCTTTCTCATCAATCCGAAGGCGGCGCGCGCACAGAGGAAAACACCGGTCACATTGGTATTGATGAGATTTGTCCACGCCTCGACGGGTAGCTCATCCATCGGCACAGCGGGCGCATTGACGCCCGCATTGTTGAACAGAACGTCGAGTCTGCCGTAGGTGCGCTCGATGGTGCCGAAAAGGGCATCGACACTTGCTGCATCACGAACATCGGTCACGACGGCCAGTGCTTCCTGGCCCGCGGCCTTTGCCGTCTCGACGAGATCGGCGAGCGGCTCGGCACGGCGGCCAGCCAGCACGATGCAGAAGCCGTCCGCGAGAAGCGCCGTCGCAGTGGCTCGGCCAATGCCGCTGCCTGCGCCCGTAACGAGCGCGATCCTTTTGGTGGTTGATTCAGTCATGTTGTCCTCGTGAAGAGAGAAGCGGGAAAGTAGAGGCGCTTTGATCGCCTCGGACCAGAGCCGAGAAATTCGCCGGTTTTCGCGGCATGTACCCGGTTCGCCGGCGTCTTCATCGAGATCGAAAGCCGACGCGCCGGCGCTGAGCACAAGGGGGATCTTATCTTTTAGCTAGAGTTCCGTCTTTTATCCGCTCAAACAACGGGTGGCCTCGTTACTGGTGCGGCTCTACAGAATCGTCGCCGGGTTCCGCAATGGCGTCGATTTCCACCCGCACGCCGTTGAGCGCGCATCCGATGGTGGTCCGTACGGGGGCGGCGGTGCCCATCACTTCGGCATAGGCAGCGTTGAACCGCTGGAAATCGCCCATATCCGATAGATACGCCTGGACGCGGACCAGTCGACTGAAATCGGTGCCGGCGTCTTCCAGCACAAGGCGCAAGTTATTGAGTACGGCGGTGGTTTGCTCTTCGATCGTTTCGCCGAGAATGTTCCGTTCGGAATCTCGCGGGACTTGGCCCGCCACGAAAATCAGCCCCCCGGCGCGACGCCAGAGGCTGTAGTGACCGCCCAGGGCCGGTTGCTTGTTTGATTCGTTCATTTCCAATTTCAGCGTTAAGAATATCTCGACAGGGGTGCGCGCTTGCTCGCCTCGGGACAGTCATCGGGGCAACGGTACGACAGAGCGTTCGTTCCCGAGCTGATCCCGGTACTCCCACCGACCGTCGAGGGCACGAACGAGCGCGTTGCTATACAGGTAGGCCGTGGTGCACGTGTGCTCCGGAACCAGCAACAGCCGGTCGCCGACGTTGAGCGTGTTGTTGCGGATGACGGTGTGCTCTTCGTTCATCATCACGATTTCGCCGACGCCATGAAAGCGCTGTGCCTGTGGCTTGTCCGGGGAGATCGCCTTGCTGCCGGCATCCAGCGTGGACGTGCCATTGCGCGTCGACACGACCGTCGTCAATACAAATCCGGCAGCAATCCAGTCGTGGTGCGCGAGCTCTCGCAGGTGCTGGGCGTTCGAATAGACCCAGGTGCCCGGCGACACATACGACATCGCGGAGCGCGGCCATAGGTCGAACGTGTAGCTGTTGCCTCCGACTACATCCACATCGATGCCGTTCCCGCGCAAGGTCGACTGCAGCGCATCGAGTGTTTCGGTGAGCTTATGCACTCTTGCTTGGCGCTCTTCAACAGCGCCCCGGATGTGGCCATCGTAGAGATGCCAGCCTGCAAGTCGGCCGAGCCTGGCGACCGCACCTGCGAGCGCCAGTGCGCTCTCGTCCATCGGGATTCCCGTGCGTCCCATCCCGGGGTCCAGGTCGATACGCAGTTTGACCGAGCGCGGGGCGCCGTTCAGGAGTCCAGTCCACACGTTCAGTCCATGGGGGGAATCGACAAGACCCGTGAGTTCGGCGTCTGGATAAGCTTTGGCCAGTTCGACGAAACGGCCGATGTTCTGCGGATTGACGGTCGGAAATGCCCAGGTGACGCGTGTGGCGCCAGCCGCCAGTGCCATTGCGACTTCGGCGAGCGTACTGGCCTTGAACGAGCTGACGCCCTGCGCCAGCAACAAGCGAACGAGCCACGCAGCGCGATGAGTCTTCACGTGCGGCATCAGGCGCTCGACGCCACCGCACGCGTTTGCGGTGACCGCCAGGTTGTGCAGGACGCGGTCTTCCGCCACCACGAAGCAAGGTGTTGCGACCGCTGGCACCAGGTCCGCGGTAAATGGGCTAAGCATGTTGGGTGTTGTCATGGGGTGGTCGGTTACGACGCATCCGTGCCGGGCGGCTGCTGCACGGCACGGCGCGGCCTTCGAAAGGGGAAGGGTTGGTTAGTGACGCAGGTCGGACAGGAATGCCTGCGCGCGCGGATGCACGGGCGACCGGAAGAAGGTTTGTGGGTCGGCTACCTCAAGAATCTCGCCGCGGTCCATAAACCAGACGCTGTCGCTCACCTCACGCGCAAACCCCATCTCGTGGGTCACGCACATCATGGTCATGCCGTCTCTCGCCAGCGACTTCATGACGTTGAGCACTTCGCCGACCATCTCGGGATCGAGCGCGCTGGTCGGTTCGTCGAAGAGCATGACTGGCGGCTCCATGGCCAGCGCGCGCGCAATGGCGACGCGCTGCTGCTGTCCGCCCGACAACTGCTGCGGATATGCGTTCGCCTTGCTCGACAGTCCTACACGGTCGAGCAACGTCAACGCCTGTTGCTTTGCATCCACGCGGCTTTTGCCGGCCGCCTTCAGCGGCGCCAGGCATATGTTGTCCAGTACCGACAGATGCGGAAACAGGTTGAACTGCTGAAACACAAAGCCGACGCGGCTGCGAAACCGGTTGAGGTTCAAGGAAGCCTGATGGATGCTCGTGCCGTCGACTGTGATCTCGCCGCCCTGAATCTCCTCCAGTCGATTGACGGTACGGATCAGCGTGGATTTGCCCGACCCTGAAGGGCCGCACACGACCACTACCTCGCCTCGCTTCACTTCTGCAGTTACGTCGACGAGCGCTCGATACTCGCCATACCACTTGTTAACTTTGGAAAACTGAATCATTGATGACGCTCCTGACATCTGGCATTTTTCCTGAAGCACGCCGGCGCGCGATGCGCCGTTCGATGACATGCGCGCATCGGGTGAGCGCGTAGCACACCACGAAGTAGGTCAGCGCGAGAATCGCGAAAACCTGAAACGGTTGTGTAAGAAGACTGGCGTTGATTTGTTGGGCGGAAAACGTCAGTTCCTGGACGCTGATCACATAGCCGATCGACGTGTCCTTCACCGTCGATACACATTGGCTGAGAATGCTGGGCAGCATGTTGTACAGTGCCTGCGGCAGGATCACGTGGCGCATCGTCGCGCCGTAACCCAGTCCGAGCGAGCGTGCGGACTCGGTCTGTCCTTTGGGTGTCGACTCGATGCCCGCGCGGAAAATCTCGCATAGATAGGCGGCCTGATAGATCACCAGCGTGACCACGAGCGTCGTGAACGCGCTCACGAGGTGGCCGATCAATCCAGGCACCAGGAAATAACTCCAGAATACGAGCATCACGAGCGGCACGCCGCGCACGATATAGATGAGCACGGCCGAGGGCACGCTGAAGACCTTGTACGGCGAAACCCGGCACAACGCGAGCAGTACGCCAAGCGGGAAGGCAAAAGCGAGACCGGTCAGCGAGAGAATCAACGTGAGTGCAAGTCCGCCGATCGGGCCATCGGGATATTGCCCGAGCAGGAGGAAATGCGAGTTGTGGATCAGTATGTCGAGCATGGTTCATTTCGCCGCGATACGGGTGCGCCGTGTAATGGCTGCGCCTGCGCCCATCAAGCTCAAAGAAATGGCCAGATAGACGACCGTTCCAATGAGATATATTTCGAAGGTTCTAAAGGTCTGGTTCTCGATGTCGCGCACCGTGTACGTCAGCTCGGCAACCCCGATTGCCATTGCCAGGCTGGTGTTCTTGAAGAGCACCACCGTGTGGTTGATGAAAGGCGGCATGGCAATGCGAAAGCTTTGCGGCAGGATCACGTATCGCATTGACTTCGCATAGCTCAGACCCAGCGAGCGGGCTGCCTCATGTTGACCATGCGGCACCGCTCGCAAACCGCTGCGAATATCCTCGGAGTAGTACGCGGCCATGCACAGGCCGAGCGCAAGCGAAGCGAAGATGAATTCACCACTATGCGCGTTGATCCATGTCTGCGCGCTGTCCGGCAGCAGCGTCGGGAATCCGAAGTACCACAGGAACAGCTGCGCGAGCATGGGCACGTTCTGATGGTACGCAACGTAGCCGGCAATGAGCTTCTCGACGAACGGATTACCCATCGTGCGCAGCGTCGCCATCACCGTACCGAGTGAGACCGCGAGCAGCCAGCTCGTCAGCGTGAGCAGGGCAGTGTATTGCAATCCCCAGACGAGATGCTGCAGGTTCGGGGCCGCAAAGATGCCCGAGAAGTTGAGATGCGCCAGCATGAGTAATCCTTATTGCGCGGGCAGTGTCGTGATCAGCCCTGGACCGGCCCGGTCTTGAAATCGCGGTGCATCTGGTAGATCGTCTTGGCTCCCAGCCACTTGTCGAAAATCTGCTGAGATTCGCCCGATTTCTCCATTCCGTCCAGCGCGTTGTTGACCGCGTTGAGCAATGCGGGCTCGCCCTTCTTGATGCCGAGACCCCAATGCTCGAGACCGACCGGTGGCGACAGCGCCTCGACATGAACGTTAGTGCCGAGTTTGGCGGCGAAGCGGTGCATGATCGGCTCGGAGACCACAAAGCCATTGGCCTTGCCCTGCACCATGGCGAGGAACGCGGACGGCGCATCGTCATAACTCACGAGCTGCACGCTCGGCATGACCTGACCCATGATCGCGATATTGCTGGAGCCTTTGATCGTACTGACCCGCTTGCCGTTGAGATCGTCCCTTACTTTGAACGGGCCGCCGCTTTTGACCGCGAGGACCTGCCTGGCGACGTAATACTGGTGGGTGAAGTCGAGCTGCCCGGCGCGTGCCGGCGAGTAGCCGAGCACCGCGGCGAGCACGTCGATACGGCCTTGCAGCAGTTCGGGAACGCGCGCTTCCATCGACACCACCTGCAACACCGGCTTGACACCCAGTGCTTTCGCGACGCCCTTGCAGTAGTCCACGTCGTATCCGACTATGTCGCGCGATGCAGGGTCCTGGTATCCGAATGGCTCGAAATTAGCCAATACCCCGCACACCAGCGTTCCGCGCGCCTTGATGTCCGCGAGCTGGTCGGCCCGTGCAGTACCCGCCAGCAGGACTAATGTAAGTCCAAGCAATCCTGCGGTAAGTTTATTAAGCGAGTTCATGCAGTCTCCGTAGACAGGATGCTTCGAAACGCAACCGCGAGCGCCCTCAAGGTGCCCGGTCGGCATTGCGGGGGATTTGGAGAACGTATTCTTGGTGGAAACAAATCCAGAATAAAGAGATATTTGTGCATAATTCTTCATTCCAAAACGTGATGAATTCAGAGGTGACAGCGTGGCGCGTCAGTTCACTTTTCTGCAGCTCGAAGCATTGGTTGCGATTGCGGACATGGGTTCGTTCGAGGCTGCCGGGCGCAAGCTCGGCAGCGTCCAGTCCGGTGTGTCGCGCCACGTTCGCGAACTGGAGAGTCAATTCCCGAGGCCGCTGTTCGACCGCGCTTCGCGCTCGGCGCGGCTGACCGTCGACGGCCTCGAAGTGCTCTCGCAAGCGCGCACGATTCTTCAGCAACGCGACGTCTTGCTGAGCCAGTATGCGAGCGAGAAAGTACTGCGACGCTCGTTGAGGCTGGGGATGACCGAGCTTGCCGCGCTCACCTGGCTGCCTGCTTTCATCGATGCGCTGCGATCTACCTACCCGCTGGTGGATGTCGAGCTGGAAGTGGGCGGCGTCGCTGCGGATCTTTACGAAAAGCTCAGGCTGGCGCGGCTGGATCTGGCAATCTTGCCCGACACCCCTCGCTGGACGGACATGCTGAGATTTCCGCTCGCCACCGTGCGTAACGGCTGGTATTGCAGTCCCGCGTTCAAGCTGAAGCGGCGCAGGTTGGCCGTGTCGGAGCTTGGTCAGTTGACGCTGCTGTCCCAGGCCGCGGACTCGGCCGCCGGACATGTCATGAGCACATGGCTTGAGCGCAACGGCGTGCAACCGCGCAACATCATGACCTGCAACAGCTTTTCCGCGCTTGGCGGCATGGCGAGTGCCGGACTGGGTGTCGCCTGTCTGCCGAATGCGATTGCCGGCGAGCTCGTGACGCTCGGCAGGTTGCGGGAAATCCACGTGACGCCGGTGATGCCGCCGGTGCGATATGTTGCCGTCGCGCGGCACGACGCATTGACGCCTTTTCACCGCAGGGTCATCGCGCTCGCGCGTGCGACATGCGACTACGGGACGCGCTATCAGGATGCCGACGCGCGTGAACCGCTCGGCACACAGGAGCGATAGTGCGATGCTGAGCGTAAAACAGATCGAAACGTTTTACTGGGTAGCGAAGCTCGGCACGGTACAGCGGGCAGCCGACAAGCTTCATATCACCCAGTCTGCCGCGACCAAGCGCCTGCAGGATGTCGAGGCGAAGTCCGCGGCGCCTTTGTTCGAAAAGGAAGGAAAGAAAGCAAGGCTGTCCGCGAAAGGACACGAGATGTTGACGCTGTGCGAGAGCTTGCTGGAAAGCATCGGGCGGCTACAGGCCTATCGGGAGGCTGACCGGCACATGGCCCGTGTGCTGCATATCGGACTGACGGAGCTCGTAGCGCTGACCTGGTTTCCGGCGTTTTTGAAGGAGATGCACGAACTTTATCCGAATCTCATTCTGCGACCCTACGTCGATATGTCCGGACCGCTGCAAGAGCAGGTGATCGACGGACGCCTCGACCTGGCGATCCTGCCCGAGCCGGAGCTACCCGCATTCGTCACTCGGATAGCGCTAGGCAGCGCCGATTTCGCCTGGTTCTGCCGCCCCGGCCAGTTCGACAGCCAGCGCACGGTGTCGCTGCGCGAACTGGGCGCAGTCCCCGTGATCGAGCAGATCCCCCTCTCCATCGTGACTATCCTGAGTTCGAGGGCCTTCGAGAGCGCGGGTGTCGATCCCGAGCGTATTTGCGGCGGCAACAATGCCGTCGCGGTGGGCGGACTGGTGGCGGCCGGCGTGGGCGTAAGCTTGCTGCCAGTCGATCTCTTCAGGCAGCAAATCCAGAACGGGTTGATGCAGATCGTGATGACTGAACCGGCCGTACCGGCGGTTCGCTACGATGCAATTTTCCTGAAACAGTCACATTCCGCGTTAGGTCACATGGTCGCCGATGTTGCGCGGCGCTGCTGTAACTTCAGTTCAGGCGTTTAACAACGGACAGAGCGTTAAGCGCAATCAGTTGCGTGCCACCGAAGCTCAGCTCCTCATAGGGGCTCCGTGTGACGCGAGCAGGGTCCTCGGAAACAGGCAGATGGGCGATTTCACATGCAAATTCTGATTGCCGCAGGGCATGCCATCGTAGTCGACTACTGTGTCATCCGATGTCTGTTGGTTTCGAGTGGGATGGCGCGATTGCGACTGTGTCGCGCAACCGCTTAGCACGATCGCGAACGCAAGAATTGTACAAAGTCGTTTCATGTTATGTCTTATCGCGGTTGGTTGCACGAGCCGCTGCGCGTCGAATGCGACAACGCCGGTAGCGGCAATCGTATGCACGTGCGTGAAGGGAAAACGAGGCGCCGCAAAGAACGAAGATGCTCGCTGCCCCGACAGACAACTGCAGACGCTTGCGATAGCGAATGTTCACGAGGGCTCTCGATGGTTGAAAAAACGTTTGGACTCCGACGGATGGCGACGACTTCCCTCAGTGCTGGAGAGGGTATTTTCGTGTTACGCGTCTGATTATGAGGTGGCGGGGAGATGTCATTTCGGACATCTTGGGAAGGCACGCGCAGAATGCGCCGTTGGCTGGTTGGCTGGTTGGCTGGCTGGCTGGCGGGCGGGCGGGCGGGCGGACGGACGGCGGACGGAAGGCGGACGGGGCGCGGGCGCGCCATCTTGCGCGGATCAGTAACGGAACTCTGCGAGAAAGGATGCCGCGCGATTGCGCGGAACAGCGACTTAGGGCGTCACGCCGTAACGGAAGGAAAGTAAAGCGTGAAGGTCGTCAAGCCAGCGCGGCTCACGACGTCGACTCGGCCACGATGCAACTCCATGATCGATCGCACGATGGCAAGGCCTAGCCCCATGTTTTTCGCCGACCCTTGCCGCGCAGAATTGATTCGATAAAAGCGGTCGAAGATCTTGCCGATATGCTCCGGCGGGATGGCTTGGCCGGTGTTCGTGACTTCCACGGCCACGTACTCGTCAGACCGGTAGGCGCGCAGCGCGATTTCCGATTCGGCGTCAGCATGCGCAAGCGCGTTCGATACCAGGTTGCTGAGGGCGCGACGAAGCATCGACGGATCGGCGCGAACCTGGATTGCGCCGTCGAGGGCAAAATGGACGCTTTTGCTTTCGGCCACCGCGTCAAAGTACGAGGTCAGCCTTGCGAACTCTTGATGGCAATCGAGTACGCCCAGCCTGAGCGGTTCCTTCGAGTGGTCCGCTCGCGCGAGGAACAGCATGGTTTCGATCATCCGTTGAAGGCGCTGGCATTCTTCGATGTTCGAGTCGATCAGCGCTTCGTATTCCTCGGTGGATCGCTTACGCGAAAGAGTGATTTCCGATGCGCTGATCATATTGGCGAGCGGAGTGCGCATATCGTGCGCCAGATCGGACGAGAACTGCGAGAGTCGCGCAAATGCACGCTGAAGCCGGTCGAGCATCCGGTTCACCGGACCCGCGATGTCATGGAGTTCGACGGGACCGCCGCTTATATCGAGGCGCTCGCCAAGGTTGTGGGCTTCGATGCGCGAAATTCGCTGGCCGATTGTTTTGACCGGTGACAAGCCCCGCCTTGCGATGGCGTAGCCAAGTAAACCCATCACCGCGGAACCGCCGAGGAGCACGAGCCATACATCGCCCTGGTACTCGCGAAGCACGGAGTAGCGCGTCGCCGCTTCATGTGCGAGAAGCACGCGTATCGATTCACCTGAACGCAGCGTTTCGTCACCGAATATGCACCGGGACGGCCCGATGGACGGGGGAGAGCATGAATAAGGCTGCTTCTCTACGGGATTGCCTGGCCCAATCGACCGCAAGCGCTGGTCCCGCCGGTCCGAGTCGGCCAATACCCTTCCATGACCATCCAGTATGGCGAATGAGATTGCGGGATGCGCGAGCAATTCCTCGCGAAACAGGTCGGTATTACCGCCGATCGCCTCCGCGGAGCCGTATCTGCGAGCTGCCGCCAGAAACTCGTCGAGCTTGATCGAAACCTCACTGTCGTCGCGGTGCATGAGTTGGCTCGACAGCGAATGATAGAGCAGGCCGCCGGCCATCGAGAGCACCAGTATGGCAACGATAGTAAACGCGAGACTCAGACGCCTGAGCAGCGAGTACGCGCCGTCCGCGGCAGTCATGCTCGCTCTTCCATCACATAGCCCATGCCACGGACCGTATGGACTAGTTTCTTCTCGAATGGGCTATCGATCTTTGCGCGCAGACGTCTGACAGCTACTTCAACGACGTTCGTATCGCTGTCGAAGTTCATGTCCCAGACCTGTGACGTAACGACTGCGCGCGTGACCACTTCACCCTGCCTCTCGGCGAGGAGTTTCACAAGCGTGAATTCCTGCGCGGTCAGGTCGATGCGGACATTACCGCGCCGCACACGGCGCCTGAGGACGTCGATTTCCATATCGCCGACACGCAGCACAGGGTCGACCGATTGCGTGGGTCTGCGCAGCACCGCGCGAATCCGCGCAAGAAACTCGGAGTAGACGAACGGCTTGGCCAGGTAATCGTCTGCCCCCGCTTCAAGTCCGGCGACTTTGTCTTCGACCGCATCGCGCGCCGTCAAGAGGAGCACCGGTGTGCGTTTTTGCGCTCGCAAGCGCCTGAGCACTTCGAACCCGTCGATGCCCGGGAGCATGACGTCGAGTACGATGAGATCGTAGTCTTCGTGGAGCGCGAGGAACAAACCGTCGTTGCCATCGTTAGAGACATCGACGATGAAGCTTGCCTCCATCAGGCCTTTGCGAAGGTACGAGGCCATCTTCGGTTCGTCTTCGACGATCAGGATACGCATGATGAAAACCCTTTCGCACAGCACGTGGTGCATTCAATGCGGACAGTACCTTGCGCTAATTGCGTCTGCGCAGCGGATCGCGTTGAGGCAGAGTCAATTGGGTTATTGGAACCGCCTCAGCAGTGCTCTTCGATACGGCGGACAGGTAATTATAAAAAAGACTTCCTTGCGTCAAGATGGACGGGACATGACAAAAACGTCATGAATCGGGACACTTATCCGGTCATCGCTCAAGCGCAGTCGGCCTATTGCATGGATGCAAGGAACAATTGGCGGCTCACTCCCAGCGTCCAGATTCGGACATGACGTCGATGTAATGTGAGCGTCAGGACCCGTCCACCTTCGCGATGCAAAATAGCTGTTGCTCACTCCCGTTGCGTCGAGGAGGGATCAGTGGTTTCGATCACTGATGGAAGCCGACCAAACCCATATTCATGAGGTAATTCACGATGAAGTTGCATTTATATACTGCCCTAATTACTGGGCTGCTCGCACTCCCGACCGCTTCCTTCGCTCAGAACGCTAGCGTGTCAGTGACGCATGCGGACGTACAGGCGGACCTGATCAGGTTGGAGCAAGCCGGCTACCGGCCGAGCAAACTGCAGTATCCCGCTGATATCCAGACGGCAGAGGCCCGCCTCGACGCGCATGACGTGATGCCATCGAGCAACACTGATACGGGTGGCGTGTCGAGTGACTCTTCGCAGGTGGGTGCGCCCATGACGATCGCGGGCGCCCACTCGATCTATTCCCATCACTGATACTGATCGTCAGTGCATTCGGTGACCATCACTCGGTTTGATCAAGCTATGCGTGAAGACACGAGCCGGTATGAGAACCAAGCTCAATTCGGCAATGCGCTTACCGGAACTGTAAGCGCCGGAGAACGTACGTGCCTTTCGTGCACATCTGATGGTCGCGTCACCGGCGGCGATGTTGATCCAGTTGATAGCCATTCTTATAGCTGACGTAACGGCGCACTTCTTTGAGCTTGCCATATTCCGTCTAGCAGGAACCGGCGGGACCCCTCCTGCAGAGCAAGACACCGGAAGGCCGGCGTGCTGCTACGATCACACGAAAGTGAAGATCTGCTCGCGCGGCAGGCGCGACTTCGGTAACCTGGCGTTGAAATCCTGGTCGCTGCGACGGCCGAAGGCCGCCAGCACGACGCTCGTAAGCCCACGTTCGCGCAGCCCGAGCTCGAGGTCCAGCGCGCGCGAATCGAAGCCTTCCATCGGCGTCGCGTCGATGCCGAGCACGGCCGCGCTGACGAGCAATCCACCCAGCGCGAGATACACCTGCTTCTCCATCCACTGCGGCACGTCGCGCAATTCGTAGCGGTGCATGTCCACATACGAGCGGCGCGTCTTATCCTGCATGCCCTTCGCTCCGTCGATCTGGAAGCGCCCGTCGTCGCCTTCCTGCTCGAGGACAGCATCGAGGTGGCCCGCATCCATATCCGTGCGCATGCACAGTGCGATCACGTGCGAGGCATTCACCACTTTCGGTTCGTTGTACGCGTAGGCGCCTTGCGTTGCCTTGGCCATGCGTGCGCGGCCTTCCGGCGTCGACGCAACGACGAAGTGCCAAGGCTGGGAGTTGACCGACGAAGGACTGTAGTGAAGCGCGGCGAGCAACGCATCGACCGATGCTTGCGGCAACGAATGACCCGGCTCGAATGCTTTGACAGTGTGACGGGTTTGCACGGCGTCAATCAGATTCATGGTGATATCTTCTTATGGAGATGACAGGTAATCAAAACAGAAAGCCAACCGACGACTCAAAACCCTTCGAGAACGATCTTGCCGCGCGCGCGATTGCTCTCGATGAGCGCGTGCGCGCGCCGCAGGTTGTCGGCGTTGATCGCCCCTAAATGCGTGCCGAGTGTCGTACGCAGCGTGCCCGCATCGATCAGCGCGGCGATGCGCTCCAGGATCTCGTGCTGGCGGATCATATCCGGCGTCTCGAACAAAGACCGCGTGAACATCAGTTCCCAGTGCAGCGAGATCGCCTTCAACTTGAGCGGCATCGCGTCGAGCGTTTTCGGATCGTCGATGACGCCGAGCCTGCCTTGTGGCGCGAGCACCTCGACGATCTGGGGATAGTGCGCCTCGGTATGTGTGAGGCTCGCGACATAGCGCACCTGCGCAACGCCGATCCGGCTCAGCTCTTCTTTCAGCGGGCGCGTGTGATCGATGACGTCGTGCGCCCCCAGATCACGAACCCATTCTTGCGTCTGCGGCCGTGATGCCGTGGCGATCACGCGCAGCTTCGTCAGTTGCCGCGCGAGCTGAGTGAGGATCGAGCCGACGCCGCCGGCCGCGCCGATGATCAGGAGCGCATCGCCGTCGCCCCCGCCCTCGGCGACGCAGAGGCGATCAAAGAGCAGTTCCCAGGCCGTGACTGAGGTGAGCGGCAACGCGGCGGCGTGCGCGTCATCGATCGTGGTGGGTTGATGACCGGCGATGCGCTCGTCGACCACGCCGTACTCGGCATAGGCGCCGGGGCGGGTGATGGAGCCCGCGTAAAACACGTCGTCGCCGACCTTGAACAGCGTGACGGCCGCGCCGACGGCTTCGACCGTCCCGGCGGCGTCCCACCCAAGCAGGCGCGGCGAGTCGCCGAGCATCCCCGCACGGACCTTGGTGTCGACGGGGTTCACGGCGATGGCGCGAATCTTCACGAGCAGATCGTGCGGACCCGGCTCGGGCTTCGGCAATTCTGTTTCGTAGAGTGCGCGCGGATCTTCGATCGGCAGCCCGTGCTGGTCATAAACGATGGCTTTCATCTGTGTTGCTGGCGTCCTGTTCGCGAATGAGCCGCTTTGGCGACTCGGAAATTGTTTTAATGATGCGTTGCACCTGCAGTTCGAAAAACGGGGAAAATCGGGTAATACTTTCACTACAGGAATGAAAATGATCCGGTTCGACGACCTGGCGCTGTTCGTGCGCACCGCCGCGCTCGGCAGCTTCTCGAACGCCGCCCGCGAAGCGGACCTGCTGCCAGGCCAGGTCAGCGCAGCAATTCAGCGGCTCGAGCGCGAGCTCGACGTTCGTTTGTTCGCGCGCTCGACGCGCAGCTTGCGGCTTACTGCCCAAGGCGACGAATATCTGCCGTACGCGAAGCAGGTGCTCGCGACATTGCAGGAGGGCCGGGAGTGCCTGCATGGCGCGGCGGATGCGCTGCAGGGGCTGTTGCAGATCGCCGCGCCGTCGGATCTTGGCCGCAATGTTCTGCTGCCTTGGATCACTGCGTTTCGCGAGGCGCATCCGAAGCTGCTGGTGCGGCTCTTTCTGTCCGATCAACTGACCGACATGTTTCGTGATCCGGTCGAGATCGCCATCCGCTACGGCCGCGCCGATAACGCCAGCTACGTCGCGTTGCCGCTTGCCAGCGACAATCGGCGTGTGCTCGTCGCGTCGCCCGCTTATCTGCAACGGCATGGCCGGCCGCGCACGCCGGACGAACTGGCAGAACACCACTGCCTGCTCTATGTCCTGGGCGGCCGTGTCTACGACAAGTGGGTGTTCCCCGTGAGGGGCGAACTCTGCCAGATCGCCGTCGCCGGGTCGCTCTTTTGCGACGACGCGGACGTGGTACGGCGCTGGGCGGTCGAGGGCCAGGGTATCGCATACAAATCGTGGCTCGACGTGTGCGCAGACGTGCGGGCGGGCCGACTCGAAGTGCTGATGCCCGAGCAGCCCGGCGAGGCTGCGCCGCTGAATCTGATCTGCGCGCATCGCAAGCAGTTCCTTCCGGCGATCCGGCAACTGCATGAAATGCTGAAGGAGCGCGTATCGCTGCTAACAGCGCTGTCGCCGACGTACGGGGCTCAAAGCGTCTCTCAGTATGACTGTCATGAAGAGTAGTTCGAAAAGCGGCCTTGTCTATTCCACCGATGGCGGGCGGATGTGTCCCGAATGCCGACGCGTGCTCGCGGAATGTGTCTGCAAGGCGGCCGCCAGGACACTACCAGCAGGCGATGGCGTAGTGCGAGTGACTCGCGAAACCAAGGGCCGGGGCGGGAAGAGCGTGACGCTCGTTAAAGGTCTGGCGCTCGATTCTCTTGCGTTGGCCTCGCTAGGCAAGCATTTGCGCGCGGCCTGCGGTTCTGGTGGGACGGTCAAGAATGGCGTGATTGAAGTGCAGGGTGACCATTGCGAGCGGGTCATCGAAGCGTTGAAAAAGTACGGTTACAGCGCGAAGCGAGCCGGGGGCTAAGCGCTTCAACGTGCGGCGGCGCTCGCTATCAGTTAAGCGGACCGCGTGCGGCCGTCAAATCGGCGCGCGCATGGGTCGCCGATCAAGCAGCCCCGCGGCCGTTTGGCATTGGAAACCGGCGCGCTAGTCGACAAACGCACAGTCACATTGTGTCGGGGTAAGTCCGTATGGGTGACGGCCTGCAAGTCGCGTAATTTCTGGTCTTACCACGGTTTGACCGCACCCATTATGCAAATTATTCGGCAGGAAGAAGACAGTAAGGGCTTTGAAAAAGTCTTCTCATTCCTTCGCGACCTTCTTCTGGAAGGCGAGATCCAGCCCGGCGACAAGCTCATCCCGGAGCGTGATCTCGCGCTGAAACTGGGCGTCAGCCGACCCGTCGTGCGTGAAGCATTGAGGGCGCTCGCGATGATCGGCGCCGTCGAAATTCGCGAGCGCGTCGGCACCATCGTGCGGCGCCCGGACATATCGACTCTCGGAGAGTTTTTCGCGTTTGCGCTCGCCCAGGAAAAAGACGTGGTCGAGGACGTCATGGAAGCGCGTATCGCCATCGAATGCCAGTCCATCCGGCTCGCGTGCCGGCGCGCCACGCTCGCCGATCTGGAGCGGCTGCGCGCCGCGCTCGATCAGATCGAGGCAACGGTCGATCAGCTCGAACTAGGCAGCCAGGCGGATTTCGAGTTTCACGCCGCGCTGGTGCAGGCAGGTGGCTCGAAAACCTTGATGAATCTGCACAGCACGGTCGCTGCGCTACTGATGCATTCGCATCGGAATCGCCGTGAAACGGTTCAACTCCATCCGGATATCAAGTCGCGTGTCATAGCGGATCACCGCCGGATTTTTCAGGCATTGGTCGAGCGCGACGAACAGGCCGCCGATCAGATTTTGCGCGAGCATTTCCGCATCGGCGACGAGTACCGGCATAAAGCCGCGACCGAATGGCAGTCTTCCTGAACGAGAGGCGCGTCCGCGCTTTCATCATTCTCAAAAGAGCTTAGAAGAGGATTCAATGTCACAAAGCACAGCGTTGAGTACGGTGGGTTTTATTGGCTTGGGTACGATGGGGCGCGAAATGGCCTTGAATCTCATGAAGGCCGGCATGACGGTGGGCGTATTCGACGTCCGCCGTGAAGCAGTCGAAGAGTTGGCTGCGCTGGGCGCCTACGCGGCCAGCAGCGCGGCTGATGCCGCGCGGAGCGCGGACGCGGCCATCACCATGCTGCCCAATACACCCGACGTGGAAGCGGTGGTGCTCGGTGAACATGGACTCCTTGCCAATCCGCCGGCTGGTCGTTTGCTGATCGATATGAGCACCATTGCGCCGGTCGCAGCGCGCCGGATGCACGCGCAATGCGCAGCGCAAGGAATCGAGTATGTCGATGCACCGGTGTCGGGCGGCCCCATCGGCGCGAAGAACGCCACGCTGACGATCATGGCCGGCGGGACAGCCCAGGCGTTCGAGACCGCATTGCCTTTCTTCAAGGCAATGGGCACTACCGTCACTCACGTCGGCGCGAGCGGCGCGGGACAAACAGTCAAGCTGTGCAATCAACTGATTTGCGGCATCAACATCCAGGCGATCTGCGAAGCGCTCGCGCTCGGCCGCGCTTCCGGCGTGGATCTCAAGCAGTTGCGCGAGGTGCTGATGGGCGGCTCGGCTGCATCGTGGATGATGGACAAACTCGCCCCCGCCATGATCGATGGCGAGGTCGCGGCAGGCTTCCGGATCGATCTGATGCTCAAGGATCTGCGTCTGGTCCAGGAACAGGCGCACGCGCTCAACGTGCCGCTGCCGGCTTCGTCCCTGGTGACGAATCAATATCTGGATGCGGTCGCGCACGGCGAAGGACGCAACGGAAATCAGGCATTGTTTCGCGTCTACGACCGCATGACGGCTCAAACATCCTGCTAGTCCGCCGCTTCGCACATCGCTCTCTTCCGCAATGACGAATCTTGATTTTTCCGCCGTACTGACGCACTGGCCAGAACTGATCAACGGGGCGCTCCTGTCACTGGCCCTCGCAGTCGCGGCGACGATGTTGGGCTTTCTCATCGGCACCCTGTGCGCTATAGGCCGCCGTAGCGCACACAGTGCGATTTCCTCCGCCTGTGGCGCATATGTCGAAGCAATACGCAATACGCCATTGCTCGTTCAGATCTTCCTCGTGTATTTCGGTTTGTCGAGTATGGGCTTGCGGCTGTCCGCGATCACCGTGGCGATTCTTGCGCTGGTCATCAACGTAGGCGCATACGCGGCAGAGATCATGCGCGCGGGCTTCGACTCGATACAGCGCGGCCAGATCGAGGCTGCCGAATGTCTCGGCTTGTCGCGCTTTCAGGTCTACAGCCATGTCATTCTGCTGCCGGGCCTGGAGCGTGTTTATCCGGCGCTGACGAGTCAGTTCGTGCTGATGATGCTCGCTTCGTCGGTGTGCTCGCAGATCTCGGCGGAGGAGTTGACCGCAGTCGCGAACTACGTGCAGTCCGAAACCTATCGGCCGCTGGAGACGTATCTGGTCGTCGCGGTGGCTTATGTGCTGCTGTCGCTGCTGATGAGAATAGGCTTTTGGGCGCTGGGGACATGGTTGTTTCCGCGTCGCAGAAAGCTCGGTACCCCGCTTTAAGCGCATTCCATACAGGGATAGAAAATGCCTGGACACTTGAACGTCAATCATGTGGAATTTCTGATCGACGGTGCGCTCTGGACGGTTGTGCTCTCGCTCGTGGCGTTGATCGGTGGAGGACTGCTCGGCTTCGTCGTGGCGCTTGCGCGCATATCGCCTCGTGATACCGTGCGGATCGTAGCCACCGGTTACGTGCAACTGATACAGGGCACGCCGCTGCTGGTCATCATGTTCGTTACTTATTTTGGTTTGCCAACCATTGGCGTCACCATTTCTCCACTCGTCGCGGCGGGCGCGTCTCTCACGCTCAATGTCAGCGCGTATCTTGGCGAGATCTGGCGCGGCGCGATCGAATCCGTACCGAAGCCGCAGTGGGAAGCAGCGGAATGTCTCGCACTGAGTCGCACGCAGCGGATGTTCAGAGTGATTCTTCCACAGGCGGTCAAGATCGCCACGCCTCCGACAGTTGGCTTCACGGTTCAGATCATCAAGAACACGTCGCTGGCGTCAGTGGTGGGTTTCGTCGAACTCGCGCGTTCAGGGCAAATCATCAATAATTCCCTGTTCCAGCCGTTTATCGTCTATCTGATCATCGCCGCTGTTTATTTCTGTTTGTGTTACCCGATCTCGCGTCTTAGCCGCTCGCTCGAACGTCGCACCGGATTTGCGCGGGCTTTGAAATTGGAGGCAATCGCGCATGACTGAATTTCCTCAGCCGGTCGAAGGACAACAGCTTCCAGTTACCGGTTCTTCCGCAGTCGTCTCTCATACTGCACATCCGGTTGTCGTAGTCAAGAACGTGCATAAGAGCTTCGGGGCGACCACGGTTTTAAGCGGTGTCAACTTCGAAGTAGGTCGCGGCACGGTGACCGTCATCATCGGTCGCAGTGGGTCGGGAAAGAGCACGGCGTTGCGATGCATCAATCGTCTCGAAGCAATCGATCATGGTGAGATCACGGTGTGCGGCCATCGCGTCGACGATCCCGGCGTATCGCTCAAGGCGCTACGGTTGGATGTCGGAATCGTATTTCAGCAATACAACCTGTTTCCGCATCTAACGGTCGAGGAGAACATCACGCTCGCGCCACGCCTCGCCAAGTCGGTGCCGAAGGGGCAGGCGCGCGAACTGGCGCGGGAAGCCATCAAACGGGTGGGACTCGCCGAAAAGGCCGATCACTATCCGGAGCAATTGTCGGGCGGTCAACAGCAACGCGCTGCGATAGCTCGATCGCTGGCCATGGAACCGAAGGTGATGTTGTTCGACGAAGTCACCTCGGCACTCGATCCGCAATTGACAGGCGAAGTCTTGCGGGTCATCGAAGACCTTGCCGCCGGTGGCATGACCATGATCATGGTGACGCACGAAATGGGCTTCGCGCGCAGCGTGGCCGATCAAGTCCTGTTTATGCATCAAGGACGGGTCTGGGAGCGGGGCGGCCCCGAAATCATGCGGGCGCCCGGGTCGGCGGAACTGCAGCAATTCCTCGGCAGCGACCTATAGCGCATTGGCGCGGAATGTGCGCCTGCGCTGATCAGATTAAGAAGGTCAGAACCAAATTCA
Organism: Paraburkholderia panacisoli; assembly: GCF_008369935.1. Taxonomy (GTDB): domain Bacteria; phylum Pseudomonadota; class Gammaproteobacteria; order Burkholderiales; family Burkholderiaceae; genus Paraburkholderia; species Paraburkholderia panacisoli. The sequence continues at coordinate 68,637 of NZ_VTUZ01000023.1, forward strand.
CATTCGATATCAATCAGGAGACCGTAGTATCATGAGAAGAAATAGTTCGCTTGCCCTTGCCGCACTGGCAGTCTGCCTCTTCGGAACGGGCGTGAGCGCCGCGCGCGCAGACGTGCTCGATGACATCTCGAAGGCCAAGGAGATCCGTATCGCAACCGATCTCGCCATCCCGCCATCGGGAATGATGGACGCGAGCATGAAGCCTATCGGGTCGGACGTCGAAACCGCGCAATTGCTCGCGAAGGACTGGGGAATGAAGCTCGATTTCGTGCAGACAACAGGCGCGACTCGCATTCCGAATCTGCAGACCGGCAAGGCGGACATCGCCATCTCGACCCTGTCGGTGACGCCTGAACGAGCCAAGGTTATCGACTTTTCGAAACCGTACGCGGTGCTGGAGTCCGTCGTCGGCGGACGCACAGACGTGCCGGTTCATAGCATCGACGATCTGAAGGGCAGAACCGTCTGTGTCACGCGGGGCACGACCCAGGACGTCGAATTGACGCAGATCTCAAGGGACAAAGGCTTCCAGGTGGCCCGGTACGACGACGATGCGACGGACGTGACCGCGGCGGTGAGCGGTCAGTGTGACCTCATTGCCACGTCGCTCACAATCGTCAACCAGATCACGAAGAAGACCCCCGACCGTCCTTTCGAGAAGAAGGTCGTACTGCATGTGTTCGATCTTGCAATCGGCGTGAAGAAAGGGGAGCCGCAGTTGCTTGCCAGGCTCAACGAATGGATTGCCGTCAATTTGAAGAACGGCAAGCTCAACGCGATTTACAAGAAGTATCACGGTAACGATCTTCCTCCTCAAATGCGTTAAGCAGGTGCCGTCAGCAGTTGGCGCGCGCGTGGCACGCCATGGAGTTCAATATCACAACAAGGAGCATGGGATGCGCATCGTAATCGGTTCGGATCACGCGGGATGGTCGTTGAAATCCGCGGTGATCGGCCATATCAATTCACTTGGGCACGAGGTGAGCGACGTCGGTGGATTTAGCGATACACCGGTCGATTTTCCGGATATTGCGCAACTGTTGACCAGGGAAATCCTGGCGGGGCGCGCTGATCGCGGAATCATGGTGTGTGGCACCGGTGTCGGCGCATCGATTGCCGCGAACAAGATCCGGGGCATCCGCGCGGCCGTTTGCCACGATGTGCACTCGGCGCATCAATCTGTCGAGCACGATGACGTCAATGTTATGTGTCTGGGTGCGCAAATCGTCGGCGCATGGCTCGCAACCGACCTGATCGATGCGTTTCTCGCTGCTGAATTTTCGACGGACGAAGATTTTCGCCGCCGTGTGGAAAAGCTCAATGCCCTCGAGCAAAGCCTGCATGGCTGAACCCGGAGAGAAAGCATGAAGCGAGGTCACGTTGTCGTGCTCGGTAGCGTCAATACCGATCTCGTCCTGCGTTGTGCTGCATTGCCCGTTGGCGGACAAACCGTGAATGGCTCGGACTTTCGTCGGCTGCCAGGCGGAAAGGGCGCCAATCAAGCCGTGGCGGCCGTGCGCTTCATTGGCGCGGTTGGTTCGGACGAGTCCGGTCGTGATGCGCGTGCCAACCTCAGCGCCGAAGGAATCGATATCCGGCATTTGAAGGAGGTGAGTGGCGTAGCAACAGGGACCGCCATGATTCTCGTCGATGATTCAAGCGGGCAGAATTGCATCGCGCTGTATGAAGGCGCCAATGCGCATGTCGATATCGAACTTGTCGACTGCGCCGCTGCTGATATCGAGTCGGCAGCGCTTCTCGTGTGTCAGCTCGAGACGCCTCAGGCAGCAACGCTTCATGCTGCACGAATCGCGCGCGACGCGGGTGTGACAGTCTTGCTGAATCCGGCACCGGCCGTGCCGCTCGATACGGAACTGCTCGAACTCGTCGACGTGCTGGTTCCAAACGAAAGTGAGGCAATGGTACTGGCAGGTCAGACGGCGTCCGATTCTTTCGATCCCGATCGGGTGCTCGATGCGCTGCATATGACGGGCGTGCGTGCCGCACTGGTCACGCTGGGCGCACAGGGCGTGCTGTACAGCGATGGCGTTGCACAGCTTCGATGTCAGGCGTATGCCGCACATGCGGTCGACACTTCGGGCGCGGGCGATGCGTTCATTGGCGCGTTCGGTGCGGCGCTTGTCTCAGGCAAACCACTCGAACGTGCGATTGACTTTGCACAGCGCGCGGCATCGATCAGTGTGACTCGGCATGGTGCGATGGCATCGCTGCCTTATAAGTATGAAATCGACTAACGTTCCTTCGGGCTGTGATGCAAAGAGATCGCTGTGCGGTGATCCTTTCAGACTTTGACCGGACCCGTACCGGTGGAAGCGTCGCAGTGGTTATCGCGTGAGCCCGTCAGCTCTCTGCCCCACGTGTGAACACCTGTGTCGCATGCCGAGTTGCGCGGCGCATGATGAGCCATAGGCATGCATTCGCCATGCACGTAATACGGTTCTGATTGATGGTCGAGGTCCATCGCTGTACGGCTACTGCACCACGAGGTGGACACGAACGTCTTGATGGCTCTCCACGGGCTTGCCGTTCTCGGTGGCGGGGAAGAAACGCCAGTTGTGCAGTGAGGCGAGTAGCAACTGGTTCAGACGCGGCTGTTGGGTCGGCTGCAGGAGTTCGACGTCGACGGAGCCGTCCGGGTGAATCGTGAAGCGCGCAAGCGCAATGGCGTGATACGCGGCTTCGCGCAAGTCGTCTGGGATTTCCGGCAGTGGCTGCGTGATTGCGTGCGCGCCAATATGGCCACTGCCGCTGGCGGCGAGTTCGGTCGCGCCCGATGAACGATTGGCTGCGCTGGCCGAAGGCATGGGCGCTGCCGGCGCCGCCGAAGGCGCGGCGGCCGCCGGAGATGGCACAGCGGAAGGTGCCGCAACGGGCGAGGGTCCAACGGGCGACGGTGCAACGGGCGACGCCACACGCGCGGCAGCAGGTCGCGCCGCCCCCAACGCAGGCGCGGCCGCGTGCTGGGACGTTGCGTGATGCACAGGGGGCGGTGTTTCGGGCGCAACCTTCACCGGCGCGGCCTGCGCCAGCGTGCTTGTGGGCGGCGGCGTGGGCTCTATTTCAACGAGTTGCGCGTCGAGATTCGGAGGCGACGGCGGAGTGATCTCAGGCGTCGTCAGCATTCCGCCGACCAGCACGAGCGCCACGCACCACAACCCGAACGCGACGGCCGCCGCAACGGCGATGCGCGTCTTCGGTTCGTCCAGCCAGACCGTGTGGCTGCGGCGGCCAACGTTACTCATGGTGCACGGCGATCAGGAAGTGGTGCACGCCGGCTTTCCGTGCTTCGAGCATCGCCTTGACGACCACGCCGTGCGACGCGGCGTCGTCGGCGGCAACCACCAGGTTGCCGTCCGGTTTCAGCAACGGCCGCAGTTCGCCCGCTAGCGCCGCGAGCGGCACCTGCTGGCGGTTGACGAAGATAGCATTGGCGCGCGTGACGGTGAGGGTTAGAGGCGTGTCCAGATTGAGCCGTTGCGCCTGGCCGCCCGGCAAGTCGATTTTTATCGAATCGACTCGTTGCATCGAAAGTGATGCGAGCATGAACGTCGCGAGCAAAAAGAACATCACGTCGATCATCGGGATGATCTCGATCCTCCCGCGCCGAGCCTGTCTTGAACGTTTCAGTTTCACGTGCGCGGTCCTTGCGCATGCTCACGGGCGAGCCGCAACTGCGCCGGCCCTTCTGCGCGCTCCCGGTCGAGCCGGCGTTGCGCCGCTTCTTCCGGAACTTCCTGGTCGAGTCGGATCTGCCCGATCAGCCGTGTGCCGACCCGCTCGAAGTGATCGAGCAGCTCGCCGACCCGCCGGGAAAAATAGTTGAACGCGAACAGCGCGACAAGCGCGATCAGCAGGCCGATCGCGGTCGCGATCAGCGCTTGCGCGACACCGCCCGTTACACCGGTCGGGTTCACCACGCCCTGGCCGCCGATCAGCTTGAACGAGTGCATCATGCCGATGATCGTACCAAGCAGTCCCAGCAGAGGTGCGGCCGTGACGATGGTTTCGAGCAGCCACAGCCCCCGGTTCAGCGCGCGCTCGATATGCTGCGCGGCGGTCTCGGCACGTGACTCGATCCACCAGATCGGCGCATGGCCGCCGTCGAGAATCGGTGCGGCGAAGCTGCGCAGCGCATGGCGCTCGGGCAGCGCCGCGATCTGTGAGCGTGTCTGCGCGAAATCGACGACGGGGGCCTCGATCAGTTGGTCAATGCGGGCTGGAATTCGCGCGAACCGGTGCAGCGAATAAGCCTTGTCGAGGATGATCGCAAGGCCGGCCACCGCGAGGACGGTCAACGGGTAGATGACCCATCCGCCCAGGCGCACAGCGAGAAACAGTTCGGAAAAATCGTTCATGGTGTCGTGGCTTCCTGCTCACGCGGCGGGACGCCGCGCGGGTGGCTTAAAAGTATTTCGTGATGCCTGCGTAGAAAGCGCGGGTCGGTGCGAACTGCGGGGCGCCGACGCCAATTCCAGAACCGTCGCGCAATTCATAGGCACGATTGAGCAGATTGACCACGACCAGCCGTCCATCGAAGTTGCCGACAAGGGGCGCCTGGAAGTGGTGGATGACCGCGAGGTTGATATTCACGTAGAACGGCACATGGTCCGTGTTCGCAAAGCCGCTGCGCAGACCGCTGCCGAAGGTGGTATCCGCGCTGTAGGTCGTGCGCGCAAACGTGTAGGCGACTCCCGCCGAACCTGTGATCAACTGGTCGTGGTCGAGATTGACGGGGTGGCTTTCGATGTACGCAAGTTCATCGGGTGAGAAATTGAACTGGCCCGAGACGATGTTTTCGCCGGTCGCGCGGCTGAGCGCCAGGTTCGCGTACGCGGAAAAATGCTCGTCCTTATAGTTGGCGGTGAGTTCGACGCCGTAATCGTGGCCGGTCTGATAGTTGAATGGTGTGTTGATCAGGGCGGTGCCGAACTGCCCTTCGTCGAGCAGATCGGTCGCCTTCTTGTAGTACGCATCCACGCCCACCGTCACGGCGGAGGTGACGCGCTGGGTGACGCCGACATCGAAGTAATGGCTTCGCTCGGGTTGCACCGGCGAATTTTGCGGACTCGCGGCCTGGTTTGTCGTGTTGTTGAACTGCGCCACCGTGGTCGGCGCGATCAGTTCGAGCGGGGGAGGCGTGAAGTACCGCGCGTAACCTGCATGCAGCGCGGTGCTCGGCGTTGCCTTGTAGACCACTCCGATACGCGGGCTCAACTGGCTGGCATCGACGACTTCGCTCATTTTGTCGTAGCGCAGCCCGTAATTGATGATGAGCTTGTCGTTCACCTTCCACTCGTCTTGCACATAGACGCCGAAGAGCCTGCCGATCGTCGTGCTCGCGCTGTTGATCGTGAAGGGCTGGTCGGAGGACTGTGCGCCATCGACAGTGGGGAACACCGAGACGCTGTCGTTGGCGACCGCGCGGTCCTGTTCGAAATACACGCCGGCGCGCAGCGTGTGTGAACTGTTCAGCCGGTAGGTGGTATCGCCCTGCAGCCCATTGGCCCAATTGCTACGGAAGTCTTGCGAAGCGACGCCGTTAAAGAGCAGATCGCCAATCGGATCGGGGTTGAACTGCGTGCGCGTATAGCGCGTGAAGTACGCGATCTGATAGTCGAGCTTGTCGCCGTTCGTCCCCTGCAACGAGACGGTCGCGAAGTTGTTGAGTTCACTCTGGGTTTCGTTGAGGGCCGCGGAATCGAAATTAGTCCGGCCGTTGAGTACGAATTGAGTCGGTTGCCCTGGTGTATTCGGGATTTCGAACTGGTTGCTCGCGGTGCCAAAGACGACGCTGACCCGGGTAAGCGGATTGATCAGGTACGACATGTAGCCGAATGCATTGCCTTGCCGGGTGTGGTCGTGCAGCGGCGAGCCGTTCGAGGTCGGCGCTTCGATGCCGAGATCGTTGACGCCGGCCGAACCGCTGAAGAAGTAACTCAGCGCACCCTCGGTGCCGTACACGTCGCCGCTTGTCTGCGCGGTGCCGTGGCTGCCGCCGTACACGCCTAGCGTGCCGCCGTTGCCCGCTTCGCCCGACTTGGTCTGGATGTCGACGATGCCAGCGGTTCGCAACCCGTATTGCGCGGGAAGTGCGCCGGTGAGCAGGTCCACCTGTTCGATGATGCGCGTATCGAACGACTGGCCAAAACCGGAGATCGGTTCCGGAATCATGATGCCGTTGATCCGGTATTGCAGGTTCGCGTGTTCGCCCCGCACGTGGACCATGCCATATGAATCCTGCGCGACGCCGGGCGCTTGCAGCAGGACCTGGTTGAGCGGCGTCGCTTCGCCTTGCGGCATGTTGTGGATGTCCGCGCTGGTGATGCGGTACACGCTGCTGCCGGTTTCCGGCGACAGTCCGTTGCGCGCCTGGTCCAGACGCTGGGCAGTGACCCGCACGTCGATCGCGTCGCTTTCTGCGAGCGCGACGGTAACGGAACTTGCCGTTCCCGGGCTGGTGGTGGCGATGCTGCTTCCGCTAGCAAATCCCGTCGCGGTGACAACGATCGCATAGGTTCCCGGCGCGACGTCCTGCACGGAGAAGTGCCCGCCTGCATCGGTTTTTGTTGTCCCTGCCGACGCCCCGGTGGCGGTTTGAAGGACCACATTGGCGCCCGCTACGGGCTTGCCGAGACTATCCGTGACGAGGCCGCCTACCGAGGCGTCGCCCGGCGCGGCATCGACATGGCCCGCTAGCGCTTGCGCGAAAAGCAGCAGCGCAGCGTGAGAGAAAAGTGTGCGACGTTTCATCGATCTCACTGTCGTTATTGAATAGGTTGCATCGCACTACGCGGATAATCCCGCGCGCAATCGCGCTCAGTTGTCCTTGTCGAAGCGATACAGCAATGCGACGCAGCTTCTTACGCCACCGCTGCCCGGGCTGAGGAACTTCTGCGCGGAGAATGTGAAATGCGCTACAGCGAGTAATGTTATAACATTACTTATCAAAAATAAAATAGCTCGACGTTTTTTCGATCGCGACCGCACCAGGAAAGGTACGAAAGGTCATCCAGCGCCCAAGCAGGATTCCCACAACCTTGATTTCCGTTGCCTGTTCGCCGCCGTCTGCGCCAAGTCGACCGCGTTCGCGGCTGTCGTCGTTACCGTGTGCGTTGGTCTCGAGTCGGCAGCCAGGCCAATGTGCGCCTTCTCCCGAAGTACCGCTGATTGCCTTTCCTGGTCTGATGCATTTCCCGATGGCGTTCGGCCTGAGCGTTCCTGGTCGAACTGCACGCGTGAATGATCGGGCCTTTCTGCGGATGATGTGCTTCGATTACCTCGCGCAGCCGATCCCATGGCGCCACTTGCCGCATCTCCGTCGGAAAGATCTCTCGGCACATGTCGATGCGGCACGATTGGCGAGATATCGCCAATGGCGATATGCTGAACGACCCGCGCGCAGTCCCGTTGTTGTCACGCCGACAGGTGTCTCATGGATGCTTTCACCAAGGAACCGCTGCATGCCGCACTGAATCTGATGGCAGCGCACTCCTGGTATGCGAATCAGTCCGGTGCCCTCACGTTCGTGAGCGAACGATGCGCGGATTACCTGGGCCTTGCGAGTGACGATCCCCTTCGATGCGGAATCGAAACTGGCGCGGCGTGGGACTCCCACATCGCGTGGCTGCATCCAGACGATCAGGACGAGGCACGCAATGTCTGGTCAAAGTGCGTCGGATCGCGCTCTGCCGGTGAGGTGACTTTTCGGGTACGTAACGCCGAAGGGGGATACCGCTGGTTCCACTGTCACGCCGAACCCCTTCTGGCTAAGGATGGAACGCTCCAGGGTTGGATCGGCATCAATTTCGACGTTGAAGAACGCAAGCAAGCCGAGTTTTATCTCGCGGAAGGCGAGCGGCTCGGGCGGTCGGGTAGCTGGGCATTCAACGCCGGCCGCTTCGAATACTGGTCCGGCGGGCTGTTTCAGATCCACGGCCTCAAGGCGGCCGACAAAGCGCCGAGCATTTCAGAATACCTTGCGCTCGTGCACCCGGAAGATCGGGACTTCATGTCGCAAGCGATTCAAAAGATGCTCGCGGACCATGAGGCCTTCGACTTTACGAAACGGATCGTATGGCCCGACGGAACGACGCATCATATCCGTTGCGTCGGCACGCCCGTGAGCGACGGAGGGATTTTCCGGCGCTTCGTCGGGATCGGAATGGATGTAACGGAGCAGGAGCGTTTGACTCGGGCGCTGCGCGAGCGCGAAGAAGAGTTCCAACAGATATTGGATCTCACGCCGCAACTCATAGCGGTATTGGGGCCCCGACGCGAACGCCTTTATGCGAACCGCACGGCGCTTGCTTATCTCGGCGGAAGTCTCGACGAATGGAGGCAGCGCGACACCAGCTCCGAAGTTCAACCGGACGATCTCGACCGGCACAACGCGCTTGCCGAGCGTGCGTTGTCGGGCGGCTCCGCTTACGAGATGGAAGTGCGGATACGCAATAGCGACGGGATCTATCGCTGGCTTCTGGCCCGTTACAACCCGCTGCGCGACGATCAGGGACGAATCATCCGCTGGTATGTTGCATGTACCGATATTGACGACCGCAAGCGCGACGAGGAGAGGCTGCAACAAGAAAACGTCGCGCTTCGTCAGGAGATCGATAAGGTCTCGATGTTCGAAGAGATCGTGGGGACCTCGCCCGCGCTGACCGCCGTGCTGTCACGCGTAGCCAAGGTTGCAGCCAGCGATTCGACCGTTCTGATCACCGGGGAGACTGGGACCGGAAAGGAACTGATCGCCCGTGCGATTCACCGGCGATCACGTCGCGCTTCAAGGGCATTTGTTGCGGTGAACTGCGCCGCCATCCCTCGCGAACTGATTGCCTCGGAACTTTTCGGGCATGAGAAGGGAGCCTTCACGGGCGCCACGCAACGGCGCCTCGGCCGCTTCGAGCTCGCCGACGGCGGGACGATATTTCTCGATGAGGTCGGAGAACTGTTGCCCGCCATGCAGGCTGCGCTGCTGAGGATGTTGCAGGAACGGGAGTTCGAACGCGTCGGCGGGCGGGAGGTGATCCGTGTCGACGTTCACGTCATTGCCGCGACGAATCGCGACCTGGAGGAAGCAGTCGCCGCCGGAACCTTCCGCCAGGACCTCTTCTATCGTCTGGCCGTCTTCCCCGTCGAGATGCCCCCGCTGCGCGAACGCGCAGACGACATTCCGCTGCTCGCCGCATACTTCATCGATCGCTATGCGCACAAAATGGGCAAGTCGTACAGGCACGTCAACAAAGGAACGCTCGATCGGCTGAAGGCCTATCCGTGGCCGGGAAATGTGCGTGAACTGCAAAACGTGATCGAGCGGTCGATGATCATCTGCGATTCCGATGAATTCATGATCGACGAGAGCTGGCTGTCGGCGAGCCCTGCGCGCGATAGCCGGGTTGTCTTTCCAGCGACGCTCGCCGCTCACGAGAAGACGATCATCGAGGAGGCGCTACGCGCCTGCGGTGGACGGGTCTTCGGACCCGCAGGCGCGGCGATGCGGCTCGGCATTCCTCGCTCGACGCTCGAATCGAAAATCCGTGCGCTGCGAATCGACAAGAGCCGTTTTCGGCCGCGATCAGCGAAAAGTTAGTCGGCCGGCTGTTGTACGGAAATTCGCCATTGGCGAAATATCGCCACTGCGTCGCCTTGAAACACACTTTAGATTCAACTACTTGCTATTGGCTTGGTAATTGCCCCATCCATCATCGCAGCCCCTGCTGTTAGACGCGGCACGGGCAGCGCCGATGATCGCGAGGCGTTGACTCGCGTCATTGTGCTTCGTCCGGACCGTAAGTCCTTGAGGAGACGCGATGAGAGCCATCACGCAACACTACATCGACGGTGCGTTCGTCGAGTCCCATGGCCGCGAAGTCATGCAGAGCATCAATCCGACCAGCAAAAAGGTGATCGGCAGCGTGCTGCTGGGCGACGAGGAGGATGCGCGGCGCGCGATCGCCGCCGCGAAGCGTGCCTTCCCCGCTTACGCCCGGACGACGAAGAAAGAGCGCGCGGACATCCTGCGCCGGATGCACGAAGTCGTTGCCGCGCGCATCGACGATCTGACGGCGGCGATGGTCGAGGAATACGGCGGCGTGTCGCACTTCTCGAGGCTCATCGTGGAATCGGGCGTCGAATCGTTCCTCCACGCCGAAAAGGCGCTCCAGCAGATGCAGCTCGTGCGGAGCTGGGACAAGACGACGGTGACCCTCGAGCCCGTCGGCGTGGCCGGTCTGATTACGGCCTGGAATGCGAACACACTGTTCATCTGCCTCAAGCTCGCCTCCGCAATCGCGGGCGGTTGCACGGTGGTCGTGAAGCCCAGTGAGTTAAGCCCGCTGCAGACGCAGGTCCTGCTCGAATGTTTGCACGAGGCGCGCTTGCCCCCGGGTATCTACAACGTCGTCACGGGCCGCGGCGACGTGGTCGGCGCTGAACTCGTGCGGAACCCCGACGTGGCGAAGATCTCGTTCACGGGTTCGGGGGCGGTCGGCGAGCAGATCCTGCGCAACGGCGCGGCAACGATGAAACGTGTCACGCTGGAGCTCGGGGGCAAGTCGCCCAACATCCTGCTCGACGACGCCGACCTCGACCGGGCGATTCCGCTAGCCCTCGGCATCGCGTTTCTGAACAGCGGACAGGCCTGCGCGGCCGGGACGCGGCTCCTCGTGCCGAAGAGCCGTCTCGACGCGATCAGGCGCGCGATCGTGGACGCGATAGCCGCCTTCGTGGTCGGCGACCCGGCCGATCCCAAGGTTGCCGTCGGCCCCATGGTGACGGAGACGCAATACGAGCGTGTGCAGTCCCACATCCGCAAGGGCATCGCGGAAGGCGCGCAAGTCCTCGTGGGCGGGGTGGGTCATCCGCCCGGTCTGGAGCTCGGCAACTTCGTCAGGCCGACGGTGTTCGTGGACGTGAGGAACGATATGACCATCGCGCAGGAGGAAATTTTTGGTCCGGTGCTCTGTGTGATCCCCTATGAAACGGAAGAGGAGGCGATCCGGATCGCCAACGATTCGAAGTATGGTCTTCATGCCTTCGTGAGCGGGGCCGACGTCGAGCGAGCGCGCCGCGTGGCGTCGCAGATCCGTGCCGGGCGCGTTGTGATCAACGGCATGCGGGACGATCCCCAGGCGCCTTGGGGCGGATTCAAGCACTCGGGCGTGGGCCGCGAATACGGTACTTTCGGTATCGAGGCATTTCTTGAACCGCGGGCGATTCTTGAGTGACCGGTCTCGCCGGCTCGAAACGTGCAGTAAGCAGATCAACTCATGACCCCGCCGGAAGACGCCGCGACAGAGTTGAATCCGGCAGTGTCATGCGTCACTCATCATTAGCCAGGAGAACGGCATCATGTCCAGTCAGAAGTGGTTCATTACCGGTGCGTCCGGCGGTCTGGGGCTCACCCTTACGGAAAAGGTGCTGGCCCACGGGCATCCTGTGGTTGCAGCGGTGCGCCGTGTCGAGGCGATGCAGGCGCTGAAGCAGGCTTATCCGGATCTGCTCGAAGTGGAATCGGTCGACTTGACCGACCGCGCACAGGTTCAGGCCGCCGCGGCGCGCTATCCCGATGTCGAGGTCGTCGTCAACAACGCGGGGGGAGCCGTTATCGGCGCGATGGAGGAAATGAGCGAGGCCGATATCGAACAGCAGATCGCGCTGAATCTGCTGGCGCCGATTCACGTCACGCGTGCCTTCCTCGGTGCGCTGCGCGCAAAGAAACGCGGCACGTTCATCCATGTCAGCAGCGTCGGCGGACGTGCCGCCTTCCCGGGAGGCTCCCTGTACCACGCCGCCAAGTTCGGACTTGAAGGCTTTGCCGAAGCGGTGAGCCAGGAGGTTGCCGAGTTCGGCATCAAGACCATCATCATCGAGCCGGGCTCTATCAAGACGGGTTTCGTGTCCAATATCCGCTGGACCACAGAACTCGGTGAATACAAGGACAGCGCGGTCGGCAAGCTGCGTCGCTGGATCGAGGAAAGCGGCGACGCAAATGCTTCGGGCGATCCCGTGAAAATGGCCGACGTGATCTATACGGTCAGCCAGATGCCGGAACCGCCGCTGCGCACCGTCCTCGGCGGGGATGCCTATGCGTTGCTGGAAGCCGGTTACGCCGGGAGTCTGGCCGCACTGCAGGCGCAAAAGGACATCGCCGGGTCGGTGATGTTCGAGGGGAAAACAGGCTTTGTTCCCGAGTGAGCGTTGCCGCCGTGTTCGCCGCAAATGCAGCGTACCTCGCTGCCGGTCGTAGCTGGACCGGGATCATCGTGATCGGCTGGAGTGCGCTGCAAGCGTGTGTAATCTGCGACTCAATCTCTTCATCACGCCGCATCTGGAAAGGCTCTCTAGCTGGTGACCCCATCTCTGAGCGTAAATCTGACTATCCGATTTTGTCAGGATGCTGCGACAGGCGAGCGGCTCTTCATGGCCGGAGAGCCGCCGCTATCGGGCCCGTCGGACTGCGCTCACCCGCATCCGGCCGAATCCGGGAATAACCGACGCATCCCCACGGTCTTGCAGGTAGGACAGACACGAAATGGGGTGATCAAATGAACATCGTCGACATGGCCCGTGCATCGGGATTGGCCGTCATCCTCGACGGCAGAATCGGGCGCGAGGAATACCAGAGCGTATGCGGTTCGGTATCGGCATTACAGCGATTCGCCGAAGCGGTATGTCAGGGCGCGGCGAGTCAGCGCGAGTCTGCTGCGCCGCGGTCGCCGGCGGCCGATCTGTCTGGACGGTTACGCCGCAGGTTGATTGGAGGTGTGGGAATATCCGGCGGCCGTGCGGTGTTTGCGCGTCGCGTGTCGCACAACGCTCGCCGGACGCTGGCATGACGGTGCAGATGCAAGCCGTTCTGCGTCGGCTGCAACTCGGGTCGGGCGTGGTGTTGCTGGTCTATCTCTTTCTCCATCTGATCAATCACGCGCTCGGGATCTGGTCACTCGAACTTGCCGGACGCGGCCTCGTTTTAGCGCTGTGGCTGTGGCGTAGCGCACCTGGAACGATCGCGTTGTACGGTGCGGCTGCGCTCCATTTTGCGCTGGCCGTGCGCACGATATACGGGCGCCGTCACTGGAGCCTACCGCTAGCCGAATGGGTCCGCCTGTGGGCAGGACTCAGCCTGCCGCTGCTGCTGATCCGCCATGCAGTGACGACCCGGCTCGCGTCCTCGCTCTATGGCTTCGAGCCTGACTATGAGCGCGTCGTTATCCTCCTGCTAACGAGTGGTACGCAGGGTTTGCAGCTTGCGCTGCTCGCGCCCGGATGGATACACGGATGCCTCGGACTATGGTTTCGATTGCGTCATTTCCCGTGGGCGCGCCGCATGAAGCCCGCGCTGTTGACATCGGTCGTTCTCTTGCCGTTGCTGTCGGCGGCAGGCTTTATCCGGATGATGCGAGCTGTCGAGGCGAAGAGCGTAGTGCTTGCGGCCCCCGATCCAAAACTGGTTGCGCATCAGCTCGCCCTGAATGTCTGGCGTCACGATCTCGTGACCTTGTACTTGTCTTTGATCGTTAGCGCGTTTGTCGCAGGCCAATTGCGCAACGGGCTTGAACGCCGAAGACTGCGCAAGAGTTCGCTGAGTTCGTGACACGGCCAGGACCCTGTGCGAGATAGCCGCTGTTTTGCCGTAAGGATGTATTCGACTACGCCCGCTGCCTTCTATCCAGAGATCGGGAATATCCGACGAGAAATCCCAGTCTTCCTGATGCGCGTCGCACAACACTCACAAGCTGACCCAACAGTCCGGAGTGAATGCATGCGCGCGAATACAGTCTCAGGTTAAAAGGAGTGCAGAATGAAATCGGAATCGATGAATCAGTATGTGGTTTCCCCACTACGGAGTTTGGTGATCGTTGGCGTGATGTCGATGGCGAGCTTCGCGAGCGTTGAAGCGCAAACCGTGTCGGAGCCTGCGGCCCATCAACTCACCCGTGCGGAAGTCACGCATGAACTCGAAGAACTGGAGGCGGCGGGATACAACCCATCGCAGGGTGATGATGGTTCGTATCCCGCCGATCTTCAGGCCGCGGAAGCAAAGGTGGCCGCTAGACATCGAGCGGAAAGAGACGCGGCGATGAGCGCGGGAAAGAGCGGGCCGTCGATGCCCATGCCTTGAGGGGAGGGCCGGAGTCGGAGCGAACTCGTGTCGATGCACCTTCGTACGCTGACCGAACATCACTCGAGCCGATCAACTGGCAGCGCGATCCTTTGCCGGCGAGGGGACATGGAAAGGGCATATCCCGACCCCTCTCCGGCCATTGGAGCGAGCGCGACGCGAACCGCGGCTTCTGCCAGGTACAACGGTCCTTGCCGGCTGGCGCGCGGGCGGTCGGACAACTTGCTTCGACCAGGACTGCGAATCCGCCTCGAACGCGTTGCTTTGACCCATGAGGCCTTCCTCAAAATCGCCTGCTGCATCATTTGCTGGCGACGGTTGAAAGACTCATTTTGTTAGCGCTTCCTGGATGGAACCTGCGGACGACGCCTCGTCTTGCGCCTGACCGTGCGTGCGCGTACGCACGAATGCCCCGGCCAACGCGGAGGCCATTACCGCCGCCATGGCCCCCAGCAGGAACGCCAGGTGGTAGCCGCTATTGAGCGCAGTAGCGGCATCGGCACCCGCAGCGGCCAGGCCATCGGTGCGCGCTGCGGCCAGGCTCGCCAGGATGGCCAGGCCCAGTGCGCCGCCCATCATGAACGACGTGTTGACCACACCCGAGGCCAGGCCCGACTCATCCGGCGCTACATCGCTCATCGCGGCCAGCAACACCGGGTTGAAGGCCACTCCCGCCCCCAGGCCCATCAGCACCATGCCCGGTAGCACGTTCAGCAAGAAGCTGCCTTCGGCCGGCGCACGCGCAAACAGCACCAGCCCGACTGCCGCCGCCAGCAAACCCAGCGAGAGCGGCGCGCGAATCCCGAAGCGCATCACCAGCCTGGCCGACAGCCTCAGCGAAAACACCGCCATGATGATGTTGGCCGGCAGGAACGCCAGCCCCACCTGCATTGCGCTGTACTTCAACAAGCGCTGCATGTAAAGCGCCGAGATGAAGAACCACGCGAACAGCGCAGCCGCCCACAGCACGCCCACCACGTTGGCCGTGGCCACGTTGCGCAGCGCGAACATGTGCAGCGGCATGAGCGGGTGCGACACGCGCGATTCGATGACGAGGAACGCGATCATGAGCGCGATGGCAATACCCAGTTGGGCAAGCGTTTGCGCAGACGTCCAACCGGCTTCGTTGCCGTGCACGATGGCGTACACCGCCAGCATCAGCGATGCGGTAACGGTGATGGCGCCCGCCACATCCATCCTGGCGCGATCTGCCAGCGGCTTGCCCGCCGGCAGCAGCGCCACACATCCGGCACACACCGCCACACCGATCGGCAGGTTGACCAGGAAGATCCAGTGCCAGCTCAATGCGCTGGTCAGCAGCCCGCCCAGCAGCACGCCGATGCTGCCGCCGCCCCCGCCCACGAACCCGTAGATGCCCATTGCCTTCGCGCGGTCCGCCGGCGCGGTGAACAGGTTCATGATGAGTGACAGCGACACGGCCGACACCACTGCACCGCCCAGCCCCTGAACGGCGCGCGCCGTGATTAGCAGCCCTTGCGAATTCGCCAGCCCGCAGGCCGCCGAGGCCAGCGTAAATATCGTGATACCCAGCAGGAACAACCGCCGATGGCCAAACAGGTCGCCCAGCCGCCCGCTCAGCAGCAGGAAGCCGCCAAAGGTGAGCATATAGGCGTTGATCACCCACACGAGCGAGGTTTCGGTAAAGCCCAGGTCCGCCCGGATGGAGGGCAGTGCGACATTCACGATGGTCGTGTCCAGCACGATCATCAGCACGCCCATGCAGAGTACGATGAGGGCAAGCCAGCGTTTGCGGTCGTCGATGCCATGCGTCATGGAACTGCTCCTGTCGGATGCCGGCAGTTCAAGACTGCACAGCGGATTCGGGATTGGCGAAGCCGGTTGCAAAAGCCTTGCCGCACATCGCGTTCGTATAGTCAATTGCGTGCCGCACGCGAGCGTTGCCGGCGTGCGTAGCGGCATAGCCGAGGATGGCGCCACGGCAATGACGTTCGGTATAAGAGACGGTTTCCACAAGATCCCGAAGGGACTGCTGACTTCACCGTCATACTGCTAACCTTAGTCGCGTCGATGCAGACGGAATCAGGCAGATGTGCAAGTCGATCTTTGACGATAAGCGGTCGATGGCTGATCGCACCGTTGTTGCCCGGGTCCACTCGCATGAGTCATTCGAGCATCGTCAGCTTGACCGCGCGGTCTTCAGCGCCTTGCTCCACCCCAGCAGGTCGTCGATCGTTTGTTCGGCGACAGCATCGAGTTCGGCCAGGTGCGGGGTGATGTCCTGGCTTTGAAAATGCGCGCATATCGCTGCAGCCGGAACATGGACCGCCGACCGGATCGCTGAGTGGAATAGCATCGTTCTACGAAAGAGCGGATCAACTCACCACGCCCTTGGCGCGCAGCTCGCGACCGATGCGCGCGATTTCGCGCTCGCCCTCGATCAGCGCTGCGGAGCTGGTGTGCACCGAGTAGTAGCCGAGGTGGAGATCGTGCGGATGCGGGATTGCCGTACCGAGCACGAAGCGCGCGTCGGTCACAGCGTCGAACTCGATCGCCGCATCGGACTGTTCGAATACGGCCAGTTCGCCTTTGTCGACTGGATCGGGCGTGCACAGGCTGCCGTCCATCACTGCGATCCAGCCGACCCGGTAGCCCCGCGGCGGCTGGTAGGTCCAGCGCTGGCCGGCCTTGAGCTCCACAACGAAATAGTTGACGCCCGGAGGTGCATCAATCGGGCTGACCGCCTCGCCGCTATGGCCGAGCAGCACGCGCGCCGGCCCGTCCGACGGGATTTCGTCAGCCGAAAGATGTTGGCTGAAGGCGGGAGCCAGTTCGCGCCCCGGCGGCAAGGCGACCCATAGCTGGAAGGCCTTGACCGGGGGCACGGCGAAGCCGGAATGCCAGACGCCGCGACCGGCGCTCATCCATTCGATGTCGCCCGCCACCATCGTCCCTTCGTGGCCGATGGATTCGACATAGCGACCTTGCCCTTCCATCGCCAGGGTCAACGTGGCGATGCCCGAATGCGGATGCCAGCCGAAACCCTGTTGGCCAATCGCCTCTTGCGTATCGACGAGATCGAGAAATACGAACGGCTTGATCATCTTGCCGACGTCGGAGGGGCTGACCATGCGGACGACCGGCCCGTGCGCGTCGCCGCGCGTGCGGAAGATTACGTTACGGCCGACACCGGCGAGGGGAGTGGGCGGGGTTTGGATGACGGCATTCATGGGCGCTCTCCAGGTAATCGACTTGCAATAGATGAGGTGTCCGGTCAGATGTCTGTATCGGTTTGCGCGTAATCGAGGAAGTGTTCCATGAACACCGTCAGCCTCAAGAATGCGAATGCCTCAGTCAGTCTTCCAGTTCGGAGCGGTGGGTTTTCAGGTGGCCGTGGGGGGCGCGAAGTTCGCTTTGGCCCATGCGGCAAACTCCGTCGGCTGCTGGCCGGCAACTTTGTTGGCGAGCGCGATCGCGTCGCGCGAATCGGAGCCGAGATAGGTGTGCGCTTCGAAGTAGGCGAGCATCGCGGCGATGCCCTCGGCGCCCGGGAACCAGCCCGCAAAAACCTCGCGCGGGACTTGCTTGAACGAGAAGTTGTTTCCTTGGCGATTCAGGGTGGCGATGATCTCGTTGAAGCTCAAGAAATCGCCGACGAGCGGCAAATGTTCACCGTGCCCAGCGAGCTCCGGCCGTGCGAACGCACCAGCCACGATGCGGCCGAGTTCGGTGATGTCGCCCATGTGGATGACCCGCCGCTCGGGATCAAGCGGTAGCGCCCAACCCGCGGTGCCATCCGCCTGTTTCTGCGGACCCATTACGCCGAGCAGGTTTTGATAGTAAAACGGAGCGATCACAAAGGTGTGGTGCGCAAATCCGGCTTCGCTGACGATACGCTCGACCTTCGCCTTGTCCGTGAAATGCGGGACATTGATCTTGCCGCGGCTGATGGTCTCCACGTCTGGGAGCGTCGACCAGATGAAGTGCTGCACACCGGCCTCTTTCGCCGCGTTGACGGCGGCGCGTGCCTGCCTGGGTTCGTCCGTACCTGCTTCCCAGGAATTGGTCACCAGGAAAACGCCGTGCGCTCCGGAAAATGCGGCTTTAAGCGTTTCCGGACGATTGAAATCCGCCAGCACGACTTCGTCACCGAGCTTCGGATGCGTGGCCGGATTGCGCGTCAACGCGCGCACCTTGAATTGACCGCTCGCCTGCAGCGCCCGCACAACGGCGCCGCCTTGCTGGCCGGTTGCGCCCACGACGGCGATGAGCTTCTGGGTGTTCGACATGGTTGTTCTCCAGGGAGTAATTCGTTAGGGCGGTGCTACTTCACGCGGCGAGCGCGGCGGTCTCTTTCTTCGCCGAGGCGATGGCCCCGCTGCGTGCCTCCGGACCCATCGCCACCCCTTCCGCGCGAATGAAGGTGACATCCGTGACGCCCAGAAGGCCGAAGGCCGCTTTCAGATAGGTTTCCTGATGATCGAAGACGGCGGCCGGCGAGCCTTCGCTGTAAACGCCGCCGCGCGACGAGGTGATGACCAGCTTCTTGCCGCCGCACAGTCCGATCGGGCCGTGCTCCCCGTAGCGGAACGTTTTCCCGGCGACGGAGATGCGGTCGATCCAGGCCTTCAGTTGAGAGGGCACGCCGAGGTTGTACATCGGCGCGCCGATCACCACGATGTCGGCTGCCAGGAAATCATCGAGCGCGACCTGGCCCATGGCCACGTCGGCCTTCAATGCTCCGTCGACCGGAGCGCCTTGCGCGGCCGCGAGGTGTGCTGCCGTCAGATGGCCGATCGGTGTGGCGGCAAGGTCCAGACGAGTGACCGCAAGGTCGGGATGACGGCCCCGGAAGGTCGCGACGACATCCGCTGAAAGATCACGGCTGACGGAGCCCTGACCGAGAATGCTGGAATCTACGTGTAACAGTTTCATGAGACTGATCTCCGAACGGAATTACTGCTTGAGTGCTTCGGCCGAGATGAGCAGCCTGGTCTTCATGCTGAAGCCATAGGTCTTGCCAAAGTCGACGCCGAAGTCGCTGCGATCGAATTCGCCTACCGCGTCGACGCCGCATACTTCGCGCTTGAGCATCGGATGCGGCATGCACTTGAATGAGTCAATTGCCAGCGTCAGCGGCCTGGTCACGCCGTGCATCGTCAGATTGCCGACGATCGAGGCAGGCTTGTCGCCCTTGAACTTGATCGTGCCCTTGTAGGTCGCTTCCGGGAATTTCGACGCATCGAAGAATTGATCCGACTGCAGGTTCTGGTCGAGCTTCGTGCTTCCCGTGTGGACCGACGCAATGTCGGTCGTTACTTCAAGGGTGCCGGTCTTTGCCGCGCGATCGAGCGTCACCGTGCCCTGCGACTTGTCGAACTTGCCACGCCAGACCGACAAGCCGCCGATGTGGTCGGCCTCGAAACTCGGGTACGTGTGTTCCGGATCAAGCTGGTACGTCGGCACGTCCGCGAATGCCGACAAGGACAGTGAGGCGGCGAGTGCACCAGCCGCAATCATCAGATGCTTATTCACATCAATTTCCTTGAATCGTTAAGTTGCCGCGCCCGTGGGCGGTATCGGGTGATAAAACGCGCGCCGCGCTGACCTCGTGGCAACGATATGAAATTTGATCTGCACGCCGTCGGCGAGGGCCGACGTGTCCTTCAACTCGCCCGTATCGACGTTGAACACCGGGCGCCTGATCGGCCGCCTCCTGTGCGACACCACAAGTATGGGGATCAAAGGCGTTTCACACTAGATGGTAAAATCGGATCGGATTAATCCATTTATGGAGAAATGCCATGCTCGATCTGAATGATCTCGCGATGTTCGTCCAGGTCGTCCGTTCCGGCAGCTTTTCCGAAGCTGCGCGGCGTCTGCGCATGCCGGCAAATACGCTGAGCCGGCGTATCGATCAGCTCGAAGGGCAACTCGGCACACGTCTGCTGCATCGCTCGACTCGCAAGCTCGCGCCGAGCACGGACGGTCAGGCGCTGTTCGAGCGCTATGCGCCGGCGCTTGACCAGATCCTGGAGATCGGGCGACTCCATGCAGATGAGCAGGCGCCGTCCGGTTCGGTTCGCGTCACCGCGATGGCCGGCCTGTTCGAATTCTTCCGCATGGAATGGTTGGTCGAGTTCTACGCGCGCTATCCACACATCAGCATCGACTTTCTGCTCGACGATGCGCCGTCCGATCTGATCGCAGAGCGCATCGATCTTGCGTTGCGCATGGGCATCGAGACCGGTAGCGGCCTTAAGGTACGTCGGCTGGCGCCGAGTGTCATGATCCTCGCGGCGAGTCCGGCCTATCTGGAACGGCGGGCTGCACCACGCACGCTGCGTGAACTGGCCGAACACGACTGTCTGACGATATCCAATCGCCAGGGTCGCAACACCTGGCGTCTGCAGGGTCCACGCGGTAGTCAGGAAGTGTCGATCAACAGCCGGTTCGCGGTCAACGACATGCGAGTGCTGGCGCAGGCTTGCACAGCTGGACTGGGTATAGCGCTGCTTCCGCAGTTGATAGTTGAGCCAATCATCGCGCAGGGGAAACTGGTACGCGTGCTGCCGACCTATCGGCGGGCCAGCACCGGCCTCGGCCTGCAGCTCGTCTACACGAGCCGCCCACCGGTGCCGCCCGCAGTAGCGGTGTTCGCCGAATTTCTTTCGGAGAAAATGGGCGAAGCGATGACAAACCTCTCGCATTACCAGGTCAGCCGATAAGGTCGGCTCCTTACCCGGGCGGGCCGAAGCGTAAGAGTCGATTCGCCGCCGAACAGATCATCGCGCGCTCATATCAGCGATACGACGGTTCAAGCTTGCGCCGACCCCGGTGAGTCATGCACTTGAGCAATCGGCGCCGCACTCGGATGAGCAGCAGAAGCGCAGCTAGTCCGATGCATTAATAGCTATTGGACTCACTTTGTTAGCACTATATTTAGTGATACACCCGCGGAACACGAGCCAGAACATGCAGGCAACTGTACTTTAATGGTCGCATGACAATCGCTCCGAGGACCGCGAGACGCCAACGAACGTCGAGCCGGCGGATGCGCACGTCAGCACCGGCCGCGCGCGCATGCGGGTCGGCCCAGTAGCCGTATCGCGGACTGCGGCCGATACGACACCAATACGGCGTTATCTCGGACCAGGAGCATCTAATGAAGCCCACACGCAATACAGACTCCGTCCCAGGGGAGTGGTACATCGACACAGGGTGCATCAATTGTGGTGCATCGCGTCACGTCGCGCCTGGGCTGATTGTCGAACGAAACGACAAAAGTGTCTTCGCCCGGCAGCCCGTCACGCCGGAAGAGCAGCTTGGTGCCTGGCGTGCGGTGCTCGTATGTCCTACAGCATCGGTACGCAGCGAAACGAAACAGCATCGTCCGGACGCCGCGATCTTTCCGCAGCAGATCACATCGGGTGTGTGGCGCTGCGGATTTAACGCACGGTCGTCGTTTGGCGCACATTCTTATTTTGCCGAGCGTCCGGATGGCAATCTGCTGATCGACTCACCGCGCTTTGCGGCGGAGCTCGCGAAATGGTTTGAGGACGCCGGTGGCATTGCGCACATCCTTCTGTCGCATCGTGACGACGTCGCGGACGCCGACAAATACGCACATCGATTCGGCGCGCGTGTCTGGATTCACCGGGAGGACTCGTCGGCTGCCCCATATGCCACGGATCTGCTCGACGACGGGTCAGCACTGGGCATTGCGGCCGGCGTGCGCGCGGTCCCTGTACCTGGGCACACTCGGGGCAGCGTCGTGTACCTGCTCGATGATCGCGTGCTGTTCTCGGGTGATTCGCTTGCCTGGAGCCCGCGCGCGCAGGACCTCGTCGCGTTCAGGGACGCGTGCTGGTACTCATGGACAGAGCTCACCGAATCGCTGCGCAAGTTGAGCGCGTATCGCTTCGAATGGTTGCTTCCTGGTCACGGTTGGCTCGCGCACTTGCCGGCCGAGGAAATGAGTGCGCGCTTGATCGCGCTAGTTGCGCGCATGCGAAAGGGTTGAAGTCGCCGGAATACCCCTTTGGGGCATGACGCGTTTCGAAGCCGTCGGCTTCGAACTCGTCACGATACGTCGGAGGCATGCCGAGCTTAGAAACTCAGGGTTTCGTGTGCCTTGACGATGTCGCCGGCCACCGTCTCGATCTGTTCGCGTTTGAGCATGGCCTTTGAGCGCAGCAGCTGATACGCATCCTCCTCGGACATGCCGCGCGAGTCCATTACGATCCGCGTGGCCTGCTGGATCACCCGAACCTTCGCCTGCTTCTGCTCGAGCCGCTCGATGTATCGCTCACGTGCGCGGGATGCCTTGAATTGCGTGAGCGCGACGGCGATGGCGGTCAGTAACCCAAACGAGCGGACCGGCGACGGGATCGTAGCGAACGCGTTCAAGCGCAGCACCGCTTCGATGGTGATCGGATTTTCGTAGGTCACGACCGGAATCACCGGCGGCGACGTGCTGGTTCCCAGCCACGGATAGTCGATCGACAGCGCCTCAGGACGCATTGCCATGACAACGAGGCCGGTGTCGGAAGGCAGGCTGTCGAGGCGCGGCCAGCATACCTGCACGTCACAGCCGATACGCTGAAGCTGCGCGAGCAACTCGTCGCCATCCTGATCCTGCGGATGAATCACAACGACTTTTAGCGAACGCAGGTCGCGCAGGATCGCCGGTGTCTGCGCGGTCCGCTTCATCGATCCGCTCCCGCGCGTGCGAGTTCAGGGTGGGCGTTCGCGGTCCACGCTGGCGTGCTGTGAGAGACGACGTAGGGGTCCGCCTTCACGCGTTCAGGCGCGCGTCCGATTATGTCGAAACGTCCATGCGCGTCGACCCGGCCGATCAACGGATGCAGGTACGTGTGGTTATTGTGCTCGTCGATACGCACGCGGCCTTGCGGCGCGTCGAACTCGAGTCCGGGCAACACGCGCAGCAACAGCGTAGGGTCGTCGGAGCCGACGCGACGAATCGCATCCGCGAGCAGATGCATCTGGAAATACGAGGCTTCCCAGCACATGTTGGTCGGCTGATCCTCGCCGAAGCGGGCCTGATAGCGGGCGACGGCGTCGTGGTTCGCGGCTGTATCCACACTCTGGAAGTACGCGGCCGAAGTGATGTGTCCTTGTGCGAGGTCGTTTCCCATTACCGCAATTTCGGCTTCACTGGTCATATGGCTGGCGATAGGCGTGCGGTACGGATCGAGCCCGACCTGCGCAAACGCACGGTACAGATGCGGAATGCCTTCGCCGACTACCGTGGAGAAAATGAAGTCGGGTGCAAGTTGCTTGATCCGCTTTGCGACATCCAGATAACTCTCCCACGGCGCGTCGAGCGACAGATAGGTTTCGTCCACCTTTTCTCCGCCCCGTTCATGGATCAGATCGCTCATCACGCGATTCGACTCGTATGGGCACACATAGTCTGAACCGATCATGCTCACGCGTGAGCCGAACTGCGTGAGCATGAAGCCGGCGAGCGGAAGTGTGTTCTGATTGGGCGCCGCACCGGTGTAGATCACATTGCGGCTGTATTCGAAGCCTTCATACGGTGTCGCATAGAAGAGCAGCGCATTGTGCCTTTCGACAATCGGAATGACCGCCTTGCGCGTGCTGGACATATAACAGCCGACGATGACCCGAACACGGTGTTCGAGAATGAGTTGTTCGGCGAGGTCGGAATAGCGCCGCGGCTGGCATTGCGGATCGAGACAGATGAGTTCGATCTCACGTCCTGACACACCGCCCGCGCGATTGATCTCCTCCGCCGCAAGCATGGTGGCTTGCAGTTGAGTGACCTCCGCGGCTGAAGTCACGCCTGAGCATGAGTAGAGCACGCCAATTCTGATTGGGTCCGAGGTACTGCGGGCATCAATACGGGGCATTCGATAAAACCAATGGTCGCTACGTTGGGGAAGTACGTTGTTTGTGCGAGTGGCACGCGGCTGGTGCGCACGCGCACTTCTTTTGTGCGGTGCTGAGCCGGCCAGCCGCGCCGACTGCTTTATTTATGATGCCTTCCGCTTTGGCCGGAACGCAACTGATCAATTCGCATCCGGTTCACAAAAGGGTTTTGCGGCACGCATCGCGACCGACTGCTAAAACTGGCATAGCCATTGCTTATAGAATCGCGCTGCCCCGACGTGAATAACGGGGGTCCACAGCATCCATTTCGCTGTTCGAGACAAAGGCGTCTTGAACGGCACCGGCCAAAAAAGCCCGAAACCAGCTTGTCTGGTTTCGGGCTTTTTGCGTTTGCGATTTCTAATCCATGTCGGAGTGAAGCAAATGAAAAGACGTACCTTCCTGTCGGCAGTCGGCTCCGGATTGGTGACCGCTGCGGGCACTGCGCTACCTAAGGCTGCGTTTGCCGCGGGCGCCAGCGATCCGATCAAGCTCGGCTTGCTGTTTTCGCAATCGGGCACGATGGCCAACGGCGAGTCGCTGCTAAAAGATACGGCACTGATGACGATCGATCAGATCAACGCCAAGGGCGGCGTGCTCGGGCGCAAGCTTCAGGGTGTCGTCGTCGATCCGGCGTCGGATTGGCCCATGTATGCGCAGCTCTCGAAGCAACTGATCCTGCGCGACAAATGCGCGGCGCTGTTCGGCTGCTGGACGTCGGTGTCGCGCAAGTCGGTGCTGCCGGTGGTCGAGTCGCAGGACAGTCTGCTTTTTTATCCGCTTCACTTCGAAGGCGAAGAGCAGTCGAAGAACGTCGTCTATCTGAACTCACCGCCGAGCAGTTCGGTGCTCCCGGCGATCGATTACCTGATGAGCGACCAGGGCGGCGGCGCCAGGCGCTTCTATATGATCGGCAGCGACTACGTCTGGCCACGCACGATCAACAAGATGCTCAAGGGCTATCTGAAGACCAAGAACATTCCTGACTCGGCATGGCGCGAACACTACGTTCCGTTTGGGCAGTCGAACTTCCAGACCATCGTGCGCGATATCAAGGATTTCGCTGCGCAACCGGGCGGTCAGGCCATCGTCGTGATGACGGTGGTCGGCGATTCGATTCCGGCGATGTTCAAGGAAGCGATCAATCAGGGCGTGCGCGCAACCGATATTCCGATCCTTGGTCTCGACGTGGTCGACAGCGATCTGGAAGGTCTCGATACGAAGCCGCTGGTCGGCCACCTCAGCTGCTGGTGCTACTTCCAGAACGTCGATACGCCGCAGAACCGCCAGTTCAAGAGCGACTGGAAGAACTACGTCAGCGCCCATAACCTGAAGCATCGGCCGGATATGGTGATCGACCCGATGGTGTCGACATATCTCGGCATCCATCTGTGGGCGCAGGCTGCCGCGAAAGCTCAGTCCATCAGCTCGGACGCCGTGCGCAAGACGCTCGCGGGTCAGTCTATGGTCGATCCGGCGGGTTATACGGTGAAGATGGACGCTTCTTCGCAGTACTTGTGGCGTGGCGACATGATCGGCTCGATCAACGCGACTCAGGGCTTCGACATTATGTGGAAGTCCAAAGACATCGAGAAGCCGGTGCCATTCAGCCCGTTCATCGGCAAGGCGTGACAGTTCCTGTCGAATAGTCAGGCAGTGGTGGGATCGGCATACGCAAGCATGCCGATCCCCGTAGCAGGATCGAATGGAAACACCCATGATTAATTTCAGGCAGATCTTTTTCGCGATCGCTTGTTTGGCGCTTGTCTGGGCCACTACCGCGAGCGCCGCGCCGGGCCGCGCTGCGATGCTCACGGCGTTCTGCGCGACGAACGGCGATAAGGCGGCGGCACTAGAGCAACTCGTCGAAAGCGGCGTGTCGGACGATACGCATGAGCGTGCGTGGGCGCATCAGGTCGTCGATGCGATTCGTAGCGGCGCGCTGGTCTGCGGCGCAGATGGTCAGGCGACGCTGCAGGGAAACCCTCCGCTCGACGCCGCGACCCTTCAGCCGCGTGCCAATGCGTCGACGGATTCGCCCTATGTGCCGAGCATTGTGATGATGCGCAGGCTCGAGGTGGCGTCGGCGGAGATGGACCTCTTCTCGCCGCAGCAGGACACCCGTGCGACGGCTGCGCGGCAAGTCGACAAGTTCTTTGCATTGCTCGATCCCGCTGTCGTCGCTCGTGCGGTCAAGGCGCAGCACGACCCGGATATCGCGACCATTCTCACGCTGGCTCTGGCTAAGCGCGGCCTGATCAGCAATCTGAAGGCCGAGCGCCTGGCGGCGATCAAGGCTGTGGCCGAGGTGCCGAGCGAAACCGCGCGGACCGCGCTGGCGAACTTTGCGGCGCAGGACTCCGTGCGCTCGGATCCGGACGTGCTGGCGGCAGTGGAGGGCGCGATTCGCCACATGGACACGTGGCTGTCGCTCGGCAAGGGCCTGTCGATTCTGTTTAGCGGCTTGAGCTACGCCGGCGTGTTGTTGCTGACGGCGCTCGGCCTGTCGATCGTGTTCGGCCTGATGGGCGTGATCAATCTCGCGCATGGCGAATTCATCATGATCGGCGCGTACGCGACGTATCTCGTCGAACGTTTCATGCAGGCCTATCTGCCGGGCTGGTTCGACGCCTACATTTTCGTTGCGATTCCCGTGGCGTTCATGATCTGCGCTGTGTGCGGCATGTTGCTCGAATTCTTCGTCATCCGGTTTCTGTATCGCCGGCCGCTGGAGACCCTGCTCGCCACGTGGGCGGTCAGCATCGCGTTGATCAAGCTGATTCAGGTGCTGTTCGGCTCGCAAAACGTCGAGTTCATCACGCCCGGCTTTCTCAACGGCGGCATGCAGGTCGCGCCCGGCTTTTTCGTGACCTACAACCGCGTGTTTGCAATCGTGCTCGCCGTGTTGATCTTCGCCGCAACCTTCGCCGTGGTCCGCTTCACGAAGCTCGGATTGCTGATGCGCGCCACCACGCAACTGCGCGACATGGCGCGCTGCCTCGGCGTGCCCGCGGAGCGGGTCGATCGCATCGCGTTCGGCCTGGGTGCGGGCCTCGCGGGACTGGCCGGCGTAGTGTTGACGCAGATCGCCAGCGTCAATCCGTCGATGGGCACGGGCTTCGTGGTCGACTCATTCATGGTGGTGGTTTTAGGCGGTGCGGGCAGTCTCGCCGGGACAGTCGTCTCGTCGCTCGCGCTCGGCGAAATCAACCAGTTTATCGAACCGTTCTACGGTGCGGTTGCCGCCAAGGTGGCCGTGCTTCTGCTCATCGTGCTGATTATCCAGAAGCGCCCGCAAGGACTCTTTGCATTGAAGACCCGCGTATGAACACGTTACCCGATCCGCGTACCGGCAGGAGATTCACCCTGTCGGCATTCGCAACCAAATGGATGGGCCAGACCGTGGAGGTCGGCATCGTTCCGATGCTGGTCCTGGTGGCGCTCTATCTGCCCTTTGCCTATTTTGTGATTCCGGAGTCGAATGCGCTGCATCTCTCGCTGTTCGGCATCAACCTGATCGGACAGATCATGTGTTTCGCGCTGCTCGCGCTGGCGCTCGATCTGGTCTGGGGCTATGCAGGCATCCTGAGCCTCGGGCACGGTATCTTCTTCGGCATAGGCGGCTATATGATGGCCATCTATCTGTTGAACGGCGCCTACGCCGAAACGCACGTATTGCCGGACTTCATGCAATACATGGGCGCGCACGATTTTCCCGCCGTATGGAAGATGCTCTCGCGGCTCGATGTGACGATCCTCGCCACGATCGTTGTCACCGTGCTGGTCGCCGGCGCGTTCGGCTTCGTCACGTTCCGTTCGCGCATCAACGGCGTGTATCTGTCGATCATCACGCAGGCGCTCACGTATGCGCTGATGCTGCTGTTGTTCATCAACGACGTGGGGCTCGGCGGCAACAACGGCATGACCGGCTTCACGAGCCTCGCGGGCCGCAAGCTTGCCGATACGTCCACGCAGATCGGCCTCGCGGTGTGTTCGTGCCTGCTGCTGGTGGTGGCCTATGTCGGCGTGCGCTTTCTCGCGCGCTCCAGTTTTGGCCGCGCGCTCATCGCGGTGCGCGACGACGAAGCGCGGATGCGCTTTCTCGGCTACCGCACGCATACGCTGAAGCTCTTTGCATGGTGTCTCTCGGCGGTCCTCGCGGCGTTTGCCGGAATGCTGTACGTGCCGCAGGTCGGTATCGTCAACCCGACTATCGTTTCGCCGCAACTGTCCGTTGAGATTGCCGTGTGGGTGGCCATCGGCGGGCGCGGCACCCTGATCGGCGCAATCGTCGGCGCGATCGTGGTCAACGGACTCAAGTTCTGGCTGACCGCGCAACTGCCGGCGGTGTGGCCGTTCATTCTTGCCGCCGTGACGCTCGTGATCGTTGTCTATTTCAGCAATGGCGTGTGGGGCACGCTCAAGGCCGCCGGCAGCGAAAGCAAGGGAGGCGGCCAATGAACCACTCACAACGGGCCACGGCCATCTATATCAGCGGGCTGTCTGTCAGGTTTTCCGGCTTCGCGGCGATCACCAATCTGTCGATGGAATTCCGTTACGGCGAGGTCCGCGCGATTATCGGTCCGAACGGTGCAGGCAAGACGACCTTGATGGACGTCATCACGGGAAAGACCCGGCCGGCCGCCGGCGAGGTCTTTCTGAACAAGGTCACGGACCTTGCGACGCTCGACGAAACGTCCATCGCGCGCCTGGGCATCGGCCGCAAGTTCCAGAAGCCGAGCGTGTTCGAAGCGTTGCGGGTTCGCGAAAACCTCGAACTGGCAATTCGCAACGGTCGCGGATATGCGGAGATGGTTCGCTCGCGCCTCGGCGCACAACAGAACCGGCGCATCGACGAAGTGCTCGAGACGATCGGTCTCGAGCACGAAGGGCATCGGATGGCCGGCACGCTGTCGCACGGCCAGAAGCAGTGGCTCGAAATCGGCATGCTGCTTGTCGCCGATCCGCAAGTGATTCTGCTCGACGAACCGGTTGCCGGCATGACCGACCACGAAACTGCACGCACCGCCGAATTGATCGCGCGGCTCAAGTCGCCCGAGCGGGCGGTTGTGGTGATCGAGCACGACATGGATTTTGTCGGCGAGATCGCGGACCTCGTCAGCGTGTTGCATGAAGGGCAGCTGCTCGGCGAAGGATCGATGGAGAGGGTGCGCAACGATCCACGTGTGATTCAGGTTTATCTCGGACGGTGAACATGCTGAAGATTTCCGCACTCAATCAGTTTTACGGCAGCAGCCACACGTTGCGCGACGTGTCGCTGAACGTGGCCGAAGGGGCCTGCACCGTCGTACTCGGCCGTAACGGCGTGGGCAAGACGACCTTGCTGAAGTGCCTCGTCGGGTTGCTGCCGGTCAAAGGCGGTGAAATCGAACTGGCGGGCCAGCCGCTGACGCGCACGCCGTCGCATCGGCGTGTGCTCGCGGGTCTCGGCTACGTACCGCAAGGACGCGAGATTTTTCCGCAACTCAGTGTCGAAGAAAACCTGCGCATCGGCGCCTACGCGGGCGAGCGCAATCAGACCGTCAAGGGCAAGCAATTTTCCTTCGACGAGGTCTTTCATACCTTTCCTGTGCTGAAGACGATGCGCCGGCGCATTGCAGGCAATCTGTCGGGCGGACAGCAGCAGCAGCTTGCGATTGGCCGGGCGCTACTGACCAATCCAAAGCTGCTGATTCTCGACGAACCGACCGAGGGCATCCAGCCGTCGATCGTGATGGAAATCGAGGCGGTGATCCGTTCGCTGAAAGGATCGCTGTCGATCCTGCTGGTCGAACAATTTTTTGATTTCGCGCAGGCGGTCGCCGACGACTATGTCGTGCTGGTGCGCGGGCAGGTTGTGTCGGCGGGGCCCGGGGACCAGATGGAAGCCAATAACGTCAGAGCACTAATTTCAGTGTGATGCGGCGGCAGCGTTGCGCCTATTCACTTCGACAACCCACATCGACAACCCACATTTGAGCAGGAACACCATGATGAAATGGCTGGAACAATCGATCATGCACACACGCGGCGTCGCCCGCGGCCAGGTGCGCGAGACGCATGAACTCAGTGAATCCCGTCAGGGCACATTTCACTACACCATCGGACCGTACTCGGCGCCGGTGATGAACATCGCCCCGGGCGACCGGGTTGTGGTGCAGACACGCGATGCATTTGACGGCAAGATCCTCACGGAACAGGATCTGCCGAGTCAGAAGCTGCGGGTGCCGTTCCTGAATCCGCAAAGCGGCCCGATCATGATCGAAGGCGCGGAGAAGGGCGACGTGGTTGCGGTGTACATCGAATCGATGCTGCCGCGCGGCGACAATCCGCGCGGCACCTGCTGCCTGATTCCGCGCTTCGGCGCGCTGACCGGTACGGAATATACGGCAACGCTCAATGAGCCGCTGCCCGAGATCACCCGCAAGATCGACGTGGACGAAGAAGGCGTCTACTGGAGCAAGCGCGTCACGCTGCCGTACAAGCCGCATATCGGCACACTGAGCCTGTCGCCGGAAATCGACTCGATCAATTCGCTCACGCCGGACAGCCACGGCGGAAATATGGACGTGCCCGACATGGGCCCGGGCAGCATCACCTATTTGCCGGTACGCTCCGCCGGTGCGCGGCTCTTTATCGGCGATGCGCACGCCTGCCAGGGCGACGGCGAAGTGTGCGGCACCGCTGTCGAATTCTCCAGCACAACCACGATCCACGTCGATCTGATCAAGGGCTGGCACATCGAATGGCCGCGCCTCGAAACCGATGAACTGCTGATGGCGATTGGCAGCGCGCGCCCGCTCGAAGACGCGACGCGCATCGCGTACCACGAACTGGTGCTGTGGATGGAAAAGGAATACGGCTTCGACCGCTGGGATGCCTACATGATGCTCAGTCAGTGCGGCAGGGTGCGGCTGGGAAATTTCGTCGACCCGAAGTATTCGGTCGGCGCGGCGATCAGCAAGAAATATCTCGCGCCGGCTGCCTGAGGAGACGCCACCATGGATTTGAAACTCAAAGGTTTGAAGGCACTCGTAACCGGCGGCACCAAGGGTATCGGCCGCGCCATTGCGCAAACGCTGGCAGCCGAAGGCGCGGATGTCGCGCTCTGCGCGCGTGACGGCGCCGCGGTCGAACAGACGGTGGCCGGCATCGTGCAGGCAACAGGCGGTGCGGTCAAGGTATGCGGCGCCTCGGTCGACGTTTCGAACGGTCCGGCGTTGCAGGCCTGGACACGCGACGCCGCCGCGCAACTGGGCGGCATCGACATCGTGGTCGCCAATGTGAGCGCGCTGTCGATCGGCAACGACCCCGAATCATGGCGCAAGGAATTCGAAACTGACCTGATGGGCACGGTCAACCTGGTCGACGCCGCGCTGCCGTTTCTGGAAGCGAGCAAGGCCGCCTCGATTATCGCGATATCGAGCGTGTCCGGCCGTGAAATCGACTTTGCCGCCGGCCCTTACGGGACCTTCAAGGCGGCGCTGATCCACTACATGCAAGGTCTCGCGTACCACCTCGCGCCGAAGGGCATCCGCGCGAACGCCGTGTCGCCGGGCAACGTCTATTTCGAAGGTGGCGTGTGGGATCACATCGAACACAACGATCCGAAGCTGTTCGCGGAAGCACTCGCGTTGAATCCCAGCGGGCGCATGGCGCGCCCGCAGGAGATCGCGAACGCGGTCGCGTTCGTCGCGAGTCCGGCGGCGAGCTTCGTGAGCGGGGCGAATCTTGTAGTGGATGGCGCGCTCACGCGCGGGGTGCAACTCTAAGTGCCGCAAAGCTGCGTTACTTGAGTCGATTCGACAAAAGACCAAGCGGCCTTGACGATAGTGAAAGAATCTCTTCCCTTCTGACCGCCGGCCGCTCAGGCGGCGCGGCGGCCGCCCTGCTGGTATCGCTCGATGACGAGCCACGTGGCATGGCCGCCGATCCGATCAGGATCGGCGTGCCCGTGGGTCTGAGCGACGCGAATAGCGTGGTTGCTGCGTCGGACTGTTCGTGGCCGCCGCGGACCGGATCGGCGTCGAGCGCGACCAGCCGTTTCCTGGACGCAGCCTGATGATCGACTCGCAAGGTTGGCGGGCGGCCGGTCCTGCCAGTCAAACGGACGAAGAGATTCTGGTGGCGTCGGTGAATCTGGCCGACGCGCGCCGGCACCGGCAATTGAATGCGTTCAATCACGTACTACGGGACCGCCGTCCAGATATCTACGGAGACCAGCAGTCAATCGTAAGCGTTCACCCCACGCTGCGCTTATACGCCCGTATAAGCGGGTTACGCTAACGCGGCATTGGCGTATCCAACCGTAGAGTAGATTCGCCCTCCGGCTCGACCTAATCTTCTCTCATCGCTTCACGCTCCCTGTACACCAGCGGAAAGCTCGCGGTTCGGCCCCGCGACGACACCACACTTCCAGATGCCCGCCCGGCCGATTTCCTCTTTAGCGTCTCCAAGGAATCGTCGTGTCACATGCCCTTCATCACTGGATCCATATCGGAAGCAACTCATATGGCGAGTACACGTTCGTGCCGTGGCTCGGCAGGACCGTCTATCGCCGTACGGTCGACTTCTCTTCGGTATGTATGCAATAGCCGCAAAGTCAGAACCTGTTTGACCGCTATCGTTGTTCGACTATTGTTTCACTCTTCCCTGAAGAGGGGGCACGATCTTGAACGCTGAACACAATGCGCCTTTGGACATGCTTCCTCCAGGCCTCGACGATGTATTCAACCCCGGCGAGGTCGAACCCGCAGACGACGCTGCGAGTCTCGCTTCACTGGCCCTGCGACGCTCACTGCTGAATGCCGATCCCTGCGTCATATTGCGCAGCACGCCGGCACGCACCGCAGATTCACGTCGTGAGTGCTTGCATGCGAGTGCGAAACGATGAAGTGGACCGCGGATACCTTTGCGATCCTGCGCGATTTGCGCTCGCTGAAGGTTGTTGTGATCCACCCGCAGGATCAGGATGGCGACGAGCTTCTCGCGCAACTCCACCGCATTGGGTGCGACGTGGAGGTAGGCTGGCCGACACTCGACTGCTTGCCCTTCGGAACCGGACTCGTGCTGATGGCGATGCGCCCCGAAACCCTCTCGATCAATTTTCCGTGGCTCGGAACCGGCAAGTCGCCGCCTGTGATTCCAGTGGTGACCCACGAAAACCCGCTCACCATCGAAGCGGTGCTGCGCCTGAATGCGTCGGCGATGATACTGTCACCGGTCCGCTCATTCGGTTTGCTGACCGCGATTGCGGTGGCGCTGACGCAATATCAGGCATTGCGGATGCGCGATCGATACATTGAGCGGCTCGAGAAGAAGCAAGGGAAGGTTCGAGTGATCCAGCAGGCGACACAGCTTGTAATGGAAAGGCGCGGCGTGTCGGAAGAACAGGCGTATCAGTTGCTGCGCGCAAAGGCGATGCTCAAGCGTGAGCAGATCGAGGTGGTGGCAAGCGAGATTGTCAAGGCACACGAAACGCTCACGCTTTAGCCCACAAGAATACGCGTGTTCATATTGCGCATGAACGATGCGCGCATTTTGTTATAAGTTCGCACGCCACCGGGTGCTGCCGCGAATTTTGACACTCCCGGAAGATCTGAGCGGCGAAACGTTCCGCATGATCGACCTCGAAAAGCCGGTCATCGACGAGTACCCGACACACGGGCAGCACGCTATGGCGGTGGCGATGTGTGACAAGGAATCGACGGTCGGCCAGAGCATCAGGCATTTCACGCGGCAGGTGGCCATTCACAAGGGGCGAGCGCTTGACCTGCATTCGCTGAAGGACGGCATGTTCCAATTGCACGCGGCAACGGAGGTCACGGACGAGCAGCTGCAGGAAATGGAATGCGATGAAATCAGGAACGCCGTGGCCGACCCGCCTGCGAGCAGTGGTGGACGGTGAAGGAAGGCGGACCATTACAGGCCTACGGCATCACACTACCCAGCTGGAAAATCATGTAGATCTCGCCAGGCAACCGGCGCGGCGCTATCGGTATTTCGGCCGTGAGACAGGCCGAACGCCTTCGCGCTCAATGGCATGCCGCATCGTGCTCAGGAGCTTGTCTTCCTGATACCGCCGATCCTCTTCAAACCGCTCAGCTACCGTCGCGTAGGCATTGCGCAGACGCGTGATGATCGCCTCGCAGTCATCGGCATGCAGCCCCAAACGCGTACCGTATGCGACGAGGGCACTGTGCACGGGAAACGTCTTGGACTTGTTGAGATTCAGGGCCATCTTGCCGTCGAGATCCGGATAGACGTCAGTGCATACGACATCGAACACTGGCGCGAGCCGCCGCGCACCGGTCGGGTCGTCGTAGACGATACCCAGGTTCTTCATGTGGGCGTCGCCATCACGAAGCAGGCACGACAAAGCAACACGCTCGAAGAGCCGGTTCTTCTGCAGTTGATCGGAACGCGTGTAGATATCGACGGCCTTTGCAACCATCTCATAGCTGCCCTCATATTTGCCTTTGCCCGTGAGAACACTCATGTCCTCGAAGCCCAGAGGCGAGCCGTCGCTGAGCCGGTCAAAGCGCGCCATCACGAAGAGCTTCCCGTCGTCCGAGAGCCAGAATTGGGGCACATCAAGTCCAGCCTCCTTCGCGACCGACATGCAAAAGAACTCGTTTCGGGCGACCCCTGGAAAATCGTCGCCTTCAGCTTTGACGATCACCGTCTTGAGCGGCAGTGCGGCATGTTCGTAGGGCGGGGCGTCGGTTTCGACCGCAATCGGCACCACCGCCTTGGGCTGAACTCCGGAAATGCCGGAGCCAAGCGCGTATCGGTCGACCAGACGCTCGAAGAGTCGCCGGGACGGCAACGAGAGGAGCTCATCAAGGCGCTCGCCTTCGTGCTCCGGCACGCTCTCGCCTGGGACCGAATAGGTGAGTCGCCCGATCTGGTTGCGGCCCGCGAGAAACAGCAGGAACATATCGCTGGGTGTTCCGTAGCGCGCAAGGCGCTCCTCGATGACGTACCGCAGGTAGCCTTCAGGTCGATTCATTGCGAACACGCCCATCAGATCGCCGCTAGCGTAGCTTTGACGGCGAACTGGCATGGTCAGGGACACAGCGGCGCGGTCGGCCACCTCCGCATAGTTGAAGACATATCGGCTCTCCTTCGCCAGCAGGCCGCTTTTACCTTGCGGTGTGTGGACCTCGAGCGAACGGATTTGCCTGAACAGCCGTTCGACGTCCGGCAATGCCTCAGAGCTCATTCCTCGTCGTCCTTAAAGATGGTGGGGAGATCTTCCAGCACAACGCAATCCATAGGCCGCAGAACCAGCTCATACCCAAGAGCATTCGCGAGCCGGCACAACTCCTTGATGCCCACATTCTCCGCGCTCTCGGCGTTGGTGACCGTACGCCGCGCAACGTCTGCGCGCTCCGCAAGCGTCTGTTGTGTCAGCTTGCGGTCGCGCCGCGTCGCCCGCAGGCTCGCCGCGAGGCGCTCGACGTTATTGATAGGCTGATCGGTGACTTTTTTGCGCATCATAATGCGCATTAGACTAACACTGATTCAGGATGCGCACAATGGTGCGCGTTTTTTGACCCGCTGGCCGCATTTTTTGTATCGGCAAGGGCCTAGGGCAGATGCGCAGTATTATGCGCATTATTAAACTTATTGAATAAAGTGCGCATTATGGTGCGCGTTTTTGGGGTCTGTCAATCTTTGGCGTATTGATCAGAAGCCGTCCAAAGGCAGTACGTTGCTCCGACTCGAGGGCCTCCAGTCGCTTGCGCACCCGCGGCCCGGTGTTGGCATTGGTACGCGTCGAACAGCTGAGAGCATAGCTGGGCAAGTGACGCAAGGCCCGCGGCCTGGTCTGGGTGCCCGACCTCTCCTGCACTGAGTACGTCATCGAGAACCGGAGCGAGGCGACGCAGTCGCACAAACATCGTGCCTTCAACTTTCATTTTGGGCCTCCTGTGGCCAGACGGCGAAGCGCACCCTGGGACGCTCAGCCTTCAGTCAATGCTTCACTTGCGAGTTACGCCTTTCCATTGCCGGCGAATCGAAAGTGACCAGTCAGGGTGACAACCTTACCTTGTGCTGTGTTGTTGAAGCAGTTCGAGCAGGCGCGAGGCTGCGACTGGCTTTCTGAGAAATGCCGATACCCGCAGGTGGGGCGGCGGTGTCGCCACCGCCGAGTTGAGAAGGACAGGAATGGTTGCGAAGTCCGCCTCGGCCGCGAGCGCGCCTATGAGGGCAGGGCCGTCCATGACCGGCATCATGAAATCCGAAACCACAATGTCGGGGCGCCTTCGGTGTGCTGCCTGCAGCGCCTCATGCCCGTTGGAGGCAGTCATCACCTCGTAACCTTCCCCGCAAATCAACGTCTTAAGCGCCTGAAGCAGGTTCATGTCGTCCTCGACCAGTAACACCATTACCATGACCCCTCCCCAAAGCGGTCGCTTTTCACTTTCTCCGTTTGCCGGCAACCGCTATCGCGTTGTTCGCCCGAGTTGAAAGCGGTTTGTTGAAAGGGCGCGTTCTCGCGGTAGCTGACACTGCCGACAGCGCAGACGGTGCTTCCTTCTTCGTCAATTGCGGATGTCTGCCCGGTGGGTGCCGAGTGCACAAGCGCCTCACTTGCGGGCAACACAGCGGCAAGCAATGCCCGATAGTCCGACGATGACTTTCCGCTTGCGAGCAATTCTTCTTCAAATGCTCGCTGCAGAAACTCGGGGACCGCGTCGCTTAGCGCTTGCGACAGACGGTCGAGCGTCTGTTTTCTTCCGTCGTCGAGAACGGCTGCCAATAGCGCAGCGAGTTCTTCCGTCAGTGCGGTGGAAATGGGCGCGAGCTGTGATTTGAGGTCGTCGAGTAGAGTCCGGGTTTCGGATGGGGTGATGCTCCTCAATGCAGACTTGCGCTTTGCAGCCATCGTGGGGGCTCCCAAGGTCTTTCGGTTGCGTGCACCCGCGCGATAAGTCCGTGCCGGGAGCGGTTGAAATGCCAATAACTGCGCGTAGGGCTTCACAATATGCGCCTGGAGGTCGAATGACCCCGGACTTGCGGCTACTGGATGCATATTGCGCAGAGGTCGACGGTACGGCGATAGATGTTCCTGCCACGCCAGGGCACAAACATGTACTCCGTATATGCGTTGCTTCCGATATACATCCAGTTGTGCAGTTATGCAGAACAACTGACACGGTGACTCCTCGAAGACGCAAGACAAGCGAACCGGCCTGGCATGCCACCCCAAAACGACGATGTTGTGGTCAGGCCGATTCGCGAGCTTTGTGCTGTCATCACGGCAACGCTGTCTCGATGGGACAAGAGTAGGCTCTGCCGAAGGGCGAATCTACTATACGGTGGGATATGTCGATGCAGCGTTAACGTTGCCAGGGTATGCGGGCGTATAGCGACGGTTAGGAGATTTAACGCGCGGTGTCGAACCCTGCATGGTCTGATCCCGTCTTAACCCTCAAGGCAATATTGCCGTCGCGGTTTTAGGCTCTGGGTCCGGTATTCGCGAGGACAAGCTTCCGCGATCCTTTGAACCGTTCTTGAGGATGTGCAGCTCCGGCATGGTAATGGGTCTGGCTATTTCCAGTTCTATTATTGAAGCCCATGGTGGGCAATTCAGTAAGGCCTGAAGGCGCCGCGACGTTCTCATTCAGTCTCTCGCCAGCCCCGAAATAGGAGGTAATCGCTCTGTGACGCACGAAGTGATCGGCACGAACGTGGGATCTGTTCACATATACATTCGTATCATGTCGCCGGGCGCCGTTCCAAGCTAGTCTACAGCTTGAAAAGAGGTACGCGACATCGCTCGTTATCCCCTGGAAATCAGACGACGCCCGTTGTTTCGATGTCGACGATGAAACGCCGTCCGTCTCCCGTTAAGCAGCAGCATCTGGTCGCCTGGCATGCAGGTTCGCATGTCTTGGGCTGGTCGACTCAGTGTCAGAACCAGGAGTGCCGCAATTAATATGGTTCAAGCTGTCTTGATTCAATGCTGTAACGATTGCTCCCAACGTCCCCTGTTAGCCGCCAGCGCATCGGCGGCGTTTTTTTGTATCGCAGGCCAACCCCAAGGGACTGCCGAATCGAAAGCATGGCAAATCGCCGCAGCGAAAATCTGTATCTTGAGTATTGGGAGACGATTACCGCACTACCATCGGCTTGCTCGCCGACATCGCTTGCTCGATGGGTCACGCAAGCACAGCCTGAAAAATCAACCGGACGAATTCATCTTCAGCGTCCCTTCGCAGCTCGTAGAAAACATACCGTCCAATGTGCCGCGCGCACTCCTGCCCGAATACATCACCGAGCTCTGCTGCCGTTCTTGGTAAAACGAAATGGTGCGGTCCAACTGCTCTGGTGCAACATAGAGACGAATTGATTGACTGATTAGTCGCATACGGACTACTCACTATGTTCGATGACGACGCATTCGAAACTGCTCGCCACCGCGGCCTGCTCGATTGCGTCGGGCAACGCGTGGAAGGGAAAGGTCAGCGGGCGGATCTCATTCATGTCGAGTTCCCCAGCCCCGATGAGCGCGAGCAGCCGCCGGTAAGCGGTGCGCGGATACATGAACTGCCCGAGGATCTCCCAGCTATTCATCATTACTTCGGTATAGGGAAGCGGTAGCGGCACAGCCATGCTGCCCATCAGGACCAGTCTGCCGCCAGACGCGAGACTGCGCAGCGCCGCAAGCGTCATGTTCGGGTCGCGCGCGCCGCCCACCATATCGAAGGCCATATCGGCGCCACCGTGAGCCGCGGCGCGGATCCTCTCGACATCCGCCGCGCTGTCGCCGGTAACGACGACCGGCGTGACGCGCCCGCGTCCCGCGTTCGCCAGTGCGTCGAGCGCAGCCGCATTCCGGCCAACCGCAATCACGCGCGCCGCACCCATCGCCACGGCGAGTAAAACGGCGGCCGTGCCGTACGCGCCGGTCGCGCCGGAGACGATAACGGTCTCACCGGCGGCCAGGCGTCCGCGCAGCAAGCCGCCAAACGGCACCACGTAGCGCGTCGACACAGCGAGGTGGGCGGGGTCGATATCGAGCCCATCGTCGACTGGCGTCACGCTTGCTGCCGGCAACAACGCGTACTCAGTTAGCGTGCCGTCGCGCCAGTCCGCCTGAACGCGCTCGGCGACCGCGCCCGCCGCAGTGACCCCGATCAGGATCTGCGCCGGATTCGCGACGTTTTCCTGCGCAACGAAATGCGATGAGATCACAACGCGCTGCCCGGGCTTCAGATGCCAGACCTCGGACCCCACCGCGTGGATCACCCCGACACCGTTTCCACCCGGGATGAACGGACCCTCGGGCGCGTGATAGATCGGCAGCTTGCCGTCGACGTAGTCCTTCATGTACGACATCAGCGATGACGCTTCCATTCGCACCACCACGCTGCCGGTGCGCGGCTCGGGTATCGCGATGTCTTCAAGGGTGAGCGCTCCGCCTGGCCGCTCGAGTTGCCATGCTTTCATCAGTGCTACTCCTTTACTCGAATGAAACCTGCAGCTTCCCTGCACGAGGCGAGCGATACAGATCGGCAATGGTTTGTGGCTGGCGCTCAAAGCCGCGCACGACGCAGCTATTCGAGCGAAGAAGCCTCATGCGCAAGAGGCGCGGGATGTCCTCTCGACGGATTGCATGCGTAATACCTCCGGAGAGCCGGCGATCGAAGCATCGTGATGAAGCCTTGGATGCCATCATCACGCGATGAAGGCTTTGTTTGTATAATCAATACGGCTTTTTTCTTATTAGATCGTACATTTATGGACGCTCTTTCTGATGTGCTGTCACTGCTGCGGGTCAGCAGCGCCATCTCCTCGCGCTTCGAAGGGCGGGGCGCATGGGCATTTCGTTTTCCGGCGTACCGGCATGTCAAGTTCGGTAGCGTGCTGTCTGGGCGCTTCCATTTGTGGATCGAAGGCGAAGGGTCGCCGCAACAGATCGAGGAAGGCGATTTCTATCTGCTAACCAACGGCCTGCCGTTTCGCTCGGCGAGCGATCCTGCCCGTGCACCGCTAGACGGTCCTGCGACGTACCGCTCGATTCGCGGCGCGGACGGTGTTGTCCGCTACCACGGCGAAGGCGAGGGTGAAGGTGAGCTCGTGAGTCTTGCGAGCGGGCGCTTCATTTTCGAGAACGATGTAACGGAGATTTTGCTCAGACAACTGCCGCCGCTCATTCATCTGCGCGCCGCGGATGTGGGTTCGCATGCGTTATCGCGCGTACTCGATCTGCTCAAATGGGAGACCGGCGGGACCTATCCGGGCGCCGATATTGCGAAGAGCAGTCTTGCCACCCTGGTCCTCGTCCACGCGCTGCGCGCGTATCTTGCGTCGACTGAGCGGCCCGAAGGCTGGCTCGGAGCGCTGTCCGACGTAAAGATTGGCGCCGCGCTATCGATGATGCACGCGAAGCCCGGCCAACGATGGACGGTCGAAAGTCTCGCGAGCGCGGTCGGCATGTCGCGCACCGCATTTGCATCCCGGTTTCGCCGCTCAGTCGGAAGTGCACCGCTCGAATATCTGAATCAATGGCGCATGACCATTGCGCGCACGGCATTGCGACACTCGGAAGAACCGTTGGTCGATATCGCTGAGCGCATCGGGTACCTGTCCGATACGGCTTTCAGCATCGCGTTCAAGCGATGGACCGGACAGAGCCCGGGGCGTTACCGGGCGCAAGGCCGGCGAGTGGCAGAGGTATGAGTATTGGCTGAAGACCGCGGCATCCAGGCTGCAGTGATCGCCTCCATCGGACTCGACGACACGGCGCACGGCACGCACACCATGCGTCGCCCAAAGGCTTCATTGATTAACCGGCGAACGAAAAACCTTCGGGCGGTGCAGTCATTTGCTCTTGACGCGTAGCACGCTTACACGCGTTCACAACTTTTTGGCCGGACGGATGGAATAGTCGCGCGTGTTATTCGTTGCGCACCATTTGCTTTTATCTAGCCAGTTCAGCCATTGCAATCGCACGAAATCGCACGCGAAATAAGCCCTTCGTCGAGGAATAAATCCCGCATCCTCCTCGTTCTATGACCGTTACGGCCTTTGGACAAAACAAGGAGTGCGGTCATGAAGTCTTTACTCGACGTGTTCGGCGTCGTAGCATGCGGCGCGGCCATCGCGACGCTCGTGTCATGCGGTGGCGGCGGCGGCTCCAGTTCGAACAATTCAAACCCGCCGCCCATCCAGTCGTCGTTCGCTGTGACGGCGCTCGTGTCGGATGGCGTGGTGTCCGCGCCGCACACTGACGCGCATCTGAAAAACCCTTGGGGCGTCGCCTTCAATCCGAAAGGCTTCGTCTGGGTCGCGGACAACGGCACCAATGTCGCGACACTCTATGACGGCA
The DNA here is from genome assembly GCF_008369935.1 of Paraburkholderia panacisoli. Lineage (GTDB taxonomy): Bacteria > Pseudomonadota > Gammaproteobacteria > Burkholderiales > Burkholderiaceae > Paraburkholderia > Paraburkholderia panacisoli. Next base: position 110,018 of record NZ_VTUZ01000023.1, read on the forward strand.
ACGGCGTGCCGCAATCGCTGGTCGTCTCCATACCCGACGGCAAGAACGGTTCAGCGTCGCCCACGGGCATCGTTTTTAACGGCACACAAAGCTTCACTGTCACGGAAAACGGCAAGTCCGGCGTCGCTGCCTTCATCTTCACGGGCGAAGGCGGCACCATCACCGCGTGGGCGCCCACTGTCGGGCCGACCAACGCGTTCGTCATGTACGACGACGGCACGGGTGGCGCCGTGTACAAGGGTCTCGCGCTCGCCGCGATGAACGGCAACAACTTCCTTTACGCGACCGACTTCCATAACAACAAGATCGATGTCTTCAATACCGCCTTCACCAAGGTCGCAATGCCAGGCGCCTTCACGGACCCGGCGATACCGGCCGGCTTTGCGCCATTCGGCATTCAGGCGATCGGCTCGAATCTGTTCGTCACTTACGCGAAGCAGGATGCGGCCAAGCACGACGATGTCGCGGGCGCGGGACTCGGCATGGTCGACGTGTACGACACGGCGGGCAACCTGAAGCAGCACTTCGCGACGGGCGGCCCGCTAAACGCGCCCTGGGGCATAGCGCAAGCGCCCGGCAGTTTCGGCTCGATGAGCGGCGCGATACTGATCGGCAATTTCGGCGACGGCACGATCAACGCGTTCAATGCAACGAGCGGCCAGTCAATGGGGCCGCTCAATGGAACGAACGGCAGTCCGATCGTCGAGCAGGGCTTGTGGGGTATCGCGTTCGGCAACAACTTCAGCAATCAGCCTTCCAATACGCTGTTCTTCGCGGCGGGGCCGAATGACGAAGCCAATGGCGTCTATGGAAGGATCGATTTGAATGCGACGTCGAGCTCAGGCACGAACACGGGTTCGGGTACGGGCACAAGCACGGGCGGAGGAACGAGCATGGGGATGTAGCGCTGAGCGCGCAATAGACAACGGCCGTTCTCCATGCGAGAGCGGCCGCATTTTTTTGCGGGGCGCGACGCGCGCCTCAGACCTGGCGACGCAACGCGGCAGTTGTGCTCACACACCTGTTCGTCCACCACTGCCGCTTAGCGCGCGAGCTGTGCCTGCGCGAGCCGGCCCAGGCGGTGGACGCCGTTTTCGATGCGGTCGTTCCAGACATGTCCGGCGCTCAACCGCAGGCAATTGCGAAAGCGCCGGCTCGCAGAGAAGACGTCCCCGGGTGCGAAGCAAATGCCTTGCTCGAGCGCTTCGTCAAAGAGCGCGCGCGAATCGAAGCGCCTCGGCAGTTCGAGCCAGAGCACAAAGCCGCCTGCTGGCCGGCTCACTTTCGTGTCCGCCGGGAAGCTTGCCTCGATCGTGCGCATCATGCGCGCGAGGTTCTCTTCGAAGAGGCGCCGGATGCCGCGCAAGTGCGTATCGTAGGCGCCGCTCGCCAGGAAGTCCGCGAGCGCGACTTGGGGTAAGACGGGGCAGCAGAGGCTGAAAGCGAGCTTGCGTTCCATCACCTGCTGCGCATAGGCGCCCGCCGCAATCCAGCCGATCCGGTATCCGGGCGCAAGGCTCTTCGAGAACGAGCTGCAGTAGATCGTATTGGCGCCGCCGTCGAGCGCGATGAACGGCTTCGGCCGCTCACGACCGAAGTGGATGTCGCCGTAGACATCGTCTTCGATGAGCGGCACGGCATGGCGCGCGAGCAGGGCGAGGAGCGCTCGCTTGTCGGCCTCGGCCATTGTCGAGCCGAGCGGGTTGTTGAAATTCGATGAGAGCGCGCAGGCCGCCACCGGCTCCATATCGAGCAAGCGTGCGAGCGCGCCGACGTCGATGCCGCGAGTCGGGTCCGTCGGAAGCTCGAATGCCTTCATGCCGAGCATTTCGAGTGTATGCAGCAATCCGAAGTAAGTGGGCGATTCAACCGCGATCGTGTCACCGCGCTTGGCGACGGCGGTAAGCGCGAGCGTCAGCGCCTCGGTGCAGCCGCTCGTGACGAGCAGGTCGTCGGGCGACTGCGCGTGCCCGAAGCGCATCGCCCGCTTCGCGATTTCGCGACGCAAGTGCGGGTCGCCTTGCGGTGCGCAATAGATGTTGTAGCGCGTGCCGTGTTGACGCGCTGCACGCGCGAGCGCGAGGTCGAGCCGCTTCGATTGCAGCAGCGCCGCGTCGGGTACGGCGCAGCCAAGCGGCACGAGCGCGGGGTTCGAGGCGTGCTCGAGCAGTGCCGCGACGGCTCCGCTGATCGACACGGTCGACGCTTTCGTGCGCGCTCGCGAGGCCGAAGGCAACGCGAGTGCGCCGCGGCGCGAGGCTGCGACGTAATAGCCTGACTGCGGCCGCGCGACCAGGATGCCGCGATCTTCGAGCAGGCGATACGCCTGTAGCGCCGTGGAGATACTGATGCGGTGCTGTTCGCTGACGGCGCGCACGGACGGCAGACGCGTGCCCGGCGCGAGCGCGCCATTGTCGATCATGCCGACGATGAGCTCGGCCAGCCGCTCGTAGCGGTACGGGGTGGGCGTGTTCATGGACGCGCTCATAACGGAGTAATCCACGATTATCGATGCGGCGCCCCGGTTCGCCAAGGGAATTGTGATGGTCCATTCCGCAGAAAATTGTGACTGTTACGGTCGACCTGCCGGCGCTACGATGCAAGTGTCGCGATCGCGTCCGAAGGAGCCCGGACGCCGCAGCGCAGCAAAGCGCTGCGCACAGCTGTGATTGCTATCAGGGCTGTGCTGGAGCAGCGGTTTGGCTGCTTGCAACGGATCGTCTGACGAACAACTCACAGCAAATACGAGGCAAAAGCATGCAGGCTATTCAACGGAATTTCGATGAACGACAACAGTCCGGGCTCAGCGGATCGAATCCCCCGGAGTGGCGCGGGAGATTTCCTCACAACGAGATCATTTCACTTCTCAATGTGAATCGGCCGTTCAACCTGGCGGAGAGCACATCGCAGGACCTGACGGTCGGCGAACTCCTGGATCTGGCGGGTCTCGAGCATATCCGCAATCTGAAGCTCGGCTATGGCACATCCGCTGGTTCGGTCGCGCTTCGCGAGGCAATTGCCGAGGGCTGCAACGTTCCAGCCGGGCACATCATCACGACACAAGGTACCGCGCTCGGTCTCTTCCTTCTCGCTTTCGAAGTCTGCCGGTCCGGCGGCGACGAGGCCGTCCTCGCGACACCATGCTTTCCGCCGAGCCGTGATTGCCTTGTCGGAGCCGGCGTTAGTGTCCGCGAGATCAAGCTCTCGTTCGAGAATGGCTATCGGCTGGACCTGGACCAGATCGACGCAGGTTTGTCGCCGAAAACGAAGCTGGTCAGTATCGCTTCGCCACAAAATCCAGGGGGTATTCAGACCTCCCGTGCCGACATCGAGAAGCTTCTTGTCTTGATGGAAAGGCGGTCTCCGGACGCGATACTTTTCATCGACGAGACCTATCGAGAGGCCACCTATGGCGACAGTGCAGTGGTCGAGAGTTTCGCGGGACTCGATTCACGTATCGTCACCGGCGCGTCGGTGTCGAAGGCGCTCGGCGCGCCGGGCTTGCGGACGGGTTGGCTTACCGTAGCGGACGCGGATCTTCGGGAGCGTCTGGCCGTCGCCAAATTGAACACCGTGATCTCCGGATCGGTTCTTGACGAGACGCTCGCCACAGCGCTTCTGCGCAACAGGGAAAGTGTGCTCGCATCGCGCCGCCGCTTGCTAGCCGGTGCTCTCCAGGAACTGGCGCTTTGGTGCGACAGCGAGCACAGGCGTATCGAGTGGGTGCGCCCTGACGCCGGGGCGTTGTGCTGCCTGCGCCTGCGCTCCGACGCATTCGATGAAACCGCTGTCGCGCGCTTCTGGGATCTGCTACCAGGTCATGACTTGCAGCTGGCATCCGGCACATGGTTTGGCGAAAGCAGCCGTGTATTCCGGCTGGGCTTTGGCTACCTGCCGCCTGAGCGCTTCGGACCCGCGCTGTCCGCTCTTTCAATGGCCATGGACGCCGCTACGGCATGACTTGTCAGGATAGCCGGGAAACATCGCGCTGAAACTTGTCCGATTTGGTCCGCATGGCGACGAGCGGCCAAGTATCCCCAATGCCTCCGGAACGGTGCGCGACGCCATCCAAGTGAATTCATGACGTTGTTGCCCGGCGATCTTCTCTTGACTGGAACGCCTCACGGCGACCGGAACCTTAACTGCTGGACATATGGAGCACAGCTATGAGAGTAAGCATCCAAAGGGTGTCCGGGTGTCCGCGGGAGTCAGACGAGGCGAACATGAAGCGAGCTTATCAAGTAGTTGACGTCTTCACCTTCCGGCCGCTTCTGGGCAACCCGGTGGCCGTGGTAATGGACGCGGAGGGCCTGACCACCGACGCGATGCAGGCGGTCGCGAGCTGGACTAACCTTTCAGAAACCACATTTGTCCTTCCGCCCACGGTAGCAGAGGCCGACTATCGTTTGAGGATTTTCACACCGCGTAGTGAACTTCCCTTCGCTGGACATCCGACGCTGGGTAGTGCTCACGCTGTTCTGGAAGCTGGGCGTGTCACACCTCGCGCAAGCGGCCGATTGATTCAACAATGCGGCATCGGCCTCGTTGAATTGACGATCGAGGAGCGAGGCGCAGAACGCCAGCTCACCTTCGACCTGCCGCCTGCGAAGTTGCAGCCGCTGCACGCGGCAGATGTAGCGGAGCTGGAGCTTATCCTCGGGTGCAAAGTGGGCCTCGAGACTGCGCCAGCTGTCGTGAATGTTGGCGCCATCTGGATGGTGGTGCATCTGAACGATGCTGCTTCCGTACTCAATCTTCGGCCGGATTTCATGAGATTGGCGCAGCTCGAGCGCCGCCTCGGCGTTACGGGCCTGACCGTATTCGGCACTCGCGAGCATGGCGACGGCGCGGCAATAGAAGTGCGTAGCTTCGCGCCGTCCTGTGGGGTGGAGGAGGATCCTGTCTGCGGAAGCGGCAACGGCAGTGTGGCTGCCTTCCAGTGGCAACGCGGCCTGTTGCCGCCCGGCTGCACAGACTACGTGGCTGCTCAGGGACAGTGCGTCGGTCGAGATGGACGAATAAAGGTAAGCGTCGATGCGAACGGAAATGTACGCGTGGGTGGTTATTGCGTCACAACTGTGGAGGGCTCGCTTACGCTCTAGACAGGGAGTGGGCGCGAGACGCGCCGAAACTGGTTGCGCGTTGGTTTCCGACATTTTCCGCATTCGAAAGAAAGGACGCAGACGTTTCGAAATGAATTCCGCATTCTCCACTGACTCATCGTCCCGCTTCATCTCGGTCACCAATCCCTTCGATGGCGTCGAAGTCGGCACGGTCGTGAACATTCCGCCGGAAGGCGCGCAGGTGCTGATCCAGACCGCGAAGGATGGCGCCCGCGTTTGCCGCAACCTGTCCCGCTACGAACGGGCTCGCGTGCTCGAGACCTGCGCATCGCTCGTGGACCGTGATCAGGACGTGTTTGCCAGTCTCATCGTCGCGGAAGCGGGTAAGACGGTCAGGCAGGCCAGGAAGGAAGTGCTGCGCTGTGTGAACACGCTCAAGCTATCCCCGATGAAGCGCAGGTGAGGTCGTGCCGTTCGATGCGTATGGTGGATCGGAAAACCGGCAGGGATGGGTCGTGTGCATCAGGAAGACGGTATATGGCAACCAGGAACATCCAGCAACGGCCCAATAAGGATCGGCACGGGCGTTGCCGCGTTGCATTCGATATTCTTCACTTTTCTGGAAAGTGGCGATCATGTCATTGTCAGCGAGGTAACGTATGAGGCTGATTGGCGTCTTTTCAGTGACCTGCTCCCGAAACGGTACGGTATCGAAGCAACGTTCGTGGACATCAGCGACCTCGCTGCGGTACGCGAAGCCGTACGTCCGAACACGAAGCTGATTCATGCCGAGACGATTGCCAATCCGACCACGAAGGTGGCAGATGTCCAGGCGGTTGCAAAGATTGCACATGATGCCGGCGCCATGCTTTCAATCGACGCGACGTTCACGCCCCCACCCATGTTTCGAGGCCTTGAACATGACGCGGATCTCGTTGTTCACTCACTGACGAAGTACATCAACGGGCATGGTGATGCGATGGGCGCAGCCGTGATCGGACGCGCGGAACTGATTCGCGGTCTGAAGGCCGATGTGCTTTTCGATGTGGGCGGTTCAATCTCGCTTTTCAATGCGTGGCTGATCATGCGAGGTTCAGTGACCTTGCCACTACGTTTGGCTCAGCACATGTCGACTGCGCGGCCGACTGCGGAAGCTCGAAGTACGAGGTATCGGGGGCTACCCGTGGCTATCAATCCAGGCGCAAGCCCAGTCCAGACCGGCATGCTGTGCTTCATCCTCGGTATCGAAATAGCCGAGAATCCCCGACGCTTCGACAAGCTTGCCCGACCGCGTGATCGTCCCACTGGCGGCGAAGCGTTCGGGTTGCAAGATGGCTTCCTGCTGGAGGATGGCATGACCCCAGATGCTGTAGCCGTTATAGCTCTGTGACTCCATCAGCGGATCAACTCTGCTGACATGCTGCGGGAATCGACGCGAAGCACATTGCCTTCAGGAGTTATCTGGCGCGGGATTTCAGACATATCGCGTGCGTGGGGCGGCACGTTCTCTCGAGGGTTGGTTTTCGTCGCAAGCTTTGCAACCGGCGTTGGTGCGCGCCGCGTGTAAAGCTTGATTGTATGCGTAGCTCCGCGGCGATGAAGTACCGCTTTATGGGCAGTGTTGAAGTAGTGCGGCGCGCTCGCCCGTGCTTCGGGCGGGTTCCAGACCTCGACATAGCTGCCGGCCGCGTGCGCGGTCGGAGCCAGCGCTATCAGTACGATCAGTTGGGCGATTTTTCTCACGAACTCTCCTTGCTACTTTTTCGCTTGAGCCACTCTCTGCAACCGACGCCAAGTCCAACGCATCCGCCATCGCAGCCGCTGCAGTATCGCCTGTCACTGACCGCATCGTCGACGCCCCAGATGTTACCGGTGGCGGGCGACGCGGTGCCAACCGTGCGGCCATTTTCACTGGCGTAAAAGGTCGGCTCGCCGGCTTTTCCACGCCTGAGCGCTTCGTCGACCGCCGTCTCCAAATGCTGACCGCAGCTTCGCGGTGAACCTGGCAATCTCCGGCATCGGATGGCCGGCATTGCGAACGCGCGCATCCATGGTGCAGCCTCCGATTAAAAGTGTCAGTGCACTGTCTCAAAATTGAATGTGAGATACTGTATAAATATACAGGTTTTTGAGCCACTCATGTCCACCACTATCTCTCCGGCTGAAGAAATACACCCGTCCCTATGGCGGGCATCCCAGCTCGCACGTGGTCGTGAACGGGTCGTGGACAGATTGAAGAACACAAACCAGTACGGAGACGGCGGTGTGACAGGGCAGAAAGGGCCAATGGCCGCTTTGTGGCCTCGTAACTCAGCGGGTACAAGTGGCCATCTGCGGTCATTGGCCCGCGCTCTCACACCGACATTCGAAGGACAACTCCTTATGGATACCGGACCGTCAGGTCCAAAACATGTCCGTCAAGTCATTGTCCGGACCTTCGTCCGGTCAGCGGACCACGTAGCGCTTGTCGATTGCGGAACCCACTGCCTTGACGAAAAGCTCGTCGCGCGGCGAGCAAGCCGACTCCCGGAGCATTGCGGGACCGGATGGCTTCAGGGACCTGCCGCGTCGCTATCAGACCAAGGTCCAATTGTTTTGACGGCAAGCAGGTGCCACTATTCGTATGACCTGGGAAGATCCCGATGCGGGAATCCGTTTCATACCGCCAGGTCGCCTTTCGCATGGAGCGCGTGTCATGAGCAAGTGTCTGCGGCTTTTTCTTGTGGTCTGGGTTTTGCTGCTCACGGCGGCCTGTTCGACGCGACAGACTTCGTCGCCAGGAACGGGTGATCCAGAACTGGAGGCGCAAGCGCGCGCGGCGCTGCAGCAACTGTTTGACACGGCGCCTAGAGCCAGGGACCTTCATGATCGGGCGAAGGCAGTTCTCGTGTTTCCGAACATCTTTCGGGCGGGCCTCGGGGTGGGCGCGCAAGGCGGAAGAGGCGTACTGTTCGGTTCCGACGGCAAAGTCCTGGGCTACTTCAGAAACACAGGGGTTTCGTGGGGCCTGCAGGCTGGTGCGCAGACGCTCTCGGAGGCGTTGTTTCTGATGACCGACGCAGCCGCGCGCCAACCCTTCGATAGTAGTGGTTGGGCCGTTGGCGTAGGCCCGACCGTTGTAGTCGTGGATGCGGGCGCGGGCAGGTCGATGAACACCACAACGCTGCAGGCGGATGTCTATGCATTTATCTTTGGCCAGCAGGGATTGATGGCCGGGCTTGGCGTACAAGGCCAACGGATTACGAGGCTCAATCCGTGAAGTGAGCGACGGCCCCGTGGAGTTGGAACTCCTCTTTTAGCTGGTATGACCTTGGCCCACCTCGTCGACTTCCCCGTAAGCCGACATTCGCGAACCATGAAAGCTGCAGCTATCCGAACGTCGGCAATGGGGAAACCCGTTGATGCCGAACCGGAGCGGTGCCTGCGGACTTCCACTGGACACGAGGCTACGGGGATGTGCCGCACCGGTAGGTGTGTCACTGCGATGTCGCCCTAGCGCGTGATAACCACGGTGGTCTCGGATTCATACGCGATCCGCACGTGACTATGGCGCGCGAGCGACTGCATCACTTTCACGAGTTCGGGGCGGCTGACCCGGACCGAATGCGGCGTACCCGCCTTGTCCTCGACCGTCAGCAGGTTCAGCTTGTGATCGACGCCGGTGACTTCGGCCACGCCCTGGAAGACTCTGAGCGCCTGAAACTTCTCTTGTCCGGCCACCGGCGAATACTGGGTCAGCCTGACCGTACGGCTCAGGCGCGTGAGCGGTACGCCCTGCGCGACCGACAGTTCGGTGACATAGGGCTCCAGATAGCTCGCCGTGAGCTTGTCGCCGATCCTGACGGCGCTGAGCGCATCCCGGTGATCTTTCGCGTTGAAACTCAGGTCCTCGTGGCCCGGGACAGTCACGACGATGATCGCGTTTTTCTGGTCGATCAGGCTGACGATGCCACTCTCGCTGTCGACCGATGCGCCGCTCGGGACGGCTTGCGCAGTCGCCGACGGGACGGCGTCGTCCGCGCCGCACTCGGGGACCCATGCGGCGGACAGGCCGAAAGCCGCAACAAGGCAAATACAGCGGTGGCTAACGGAAATGCGTGTATTCGATCGGAATGGCATGGCAGTCCCCTTGTGCGATCAGGTACTTGTTCACGACGCGCGCGTTGCGCACGGCCCGTTCACCACTGCTTTGTCCAGCGAGACCATCCTGGCGCGCGGCGCGCCTTCAACCGTCGCTGTACTTCGTTCTGCGCTGCGGGTGCTTCTGCACGGATCTATTCGTGACGGCTTCGAGTATCGGGCGTTGCTGAGCTGCGGCGAAATTCGCGAACACCAACGCGCAGGTCATCGAGGCGAACACGACAATGGGTGTCGATACGTCGTCAATTGCACCCGTGACTGTTCGCAGTCCGGTAGCAGTTGGTCCCACCTGGGCCGTGAACGACGCCTTTGCCATTCTTCGTCGTCGCCTCGCCCCCCCGGCTGGTCTGGGTCGTCCGTGCACCATTCTGGTTCGTCTGGGACGTCCAGGCCTTACCTGTGTTCCGGTTATAACCGCCGGCCGTCTGTCCGTTGCCACAGACCGTTACGCCACGGGCGTTCTTCGCACATTCTGCAAACGTGTTCGCCGACAGCATCACGCACACCAGCATTATCAGAGTCTTCATGAACATTCCCCTGTCAGGGCTGCGGCAGTGGATGCATTCTCGGAGTCAATCGGATCTTGTCCGGGGTCGTGGCCAGCATCGCAATTTGGCTGTACTGGATATCAGTGTAGGTCTTTCAGGGGCGTTTTCCTCCCCAGGTCGCATACACACTGGCAGATTCAGGGGAACGGCTGGCCATGCGATCGAAGCTGCCTTGCACAGGAGGTTTGCCGAGTCGTCAGCCAAGGAGCGGCTTGCAGCCTTAAATTCGATGTGCAACGAGCGGCGGCCATCGCCGAGTACGGGCGGGCGACACGACAGCATGCATGACCGTTGCACCTCGAAAGCGGCCTGCGAGCGATCGCGACCGCGTATGACTGGAGAGGATCGGGTTCTGCCGACCGCGTCGGACAGCAGTCGGGCCAGAAGCCGTCACAGCAAGAACAAGCAGCGATGACAATGATGAGCCGTTGCCGTCGGACAAGCTACTCTGCGCGTCTGGAGTTGAGCAATGTCCGGCAAAACGCAGACGACTTGAGGTCGGCGAATGCCCGTTAGGCGTTGAACGTGAACGTCCAGGCGCTACGGCTTCGAACGTCGGCTTCACGCCCCGAGGTGGTCAGTCAAGGTTTTTCAGAGGGAAGTTGGTTTCCGGAACCCGGTTCGTAAGGAACGGGGCAGGCCTGTCGACGGCGATGGTCCATCCTGGCTGGTTTAACTGCTGCGGGCAGGCGGCAACAACAGTTGTGGCGATATTGTCTGGCATTTTCCCAGCCACAGACCTCGCCAGGTCACGAGTACGACGGGATGTTTTCGGGCTGCCGTTCTAAATCGATTGACAGCGCGCAACTGACGGTCTTGGCGGCCATTTTGAATGCCATATGCATTCGAGCAGCATGTACTCTTCACGCAGTGACGAAGACTCTGATTAGAAGTCGGCGAACACGACCAACGTAGAAGTCACATGGCGCGGAGGGGATCAGGCCCGGAGAATCAGCGGGCGCCGGAAAGACAATCGGCGCCCGCCGGTGGCCTGCTGCGCGGGGCGGGCAGGCTATGTCTTGCTGCTTACGCTGCTGCGTCCTTCAGCTTCTTGAGTGCGCGCGCCTTGATGCGCACAGACGCCGGCTTCGCGTCGAACCAGCGATCTTCGCCGGTGAACGGGTCCTTGCCGAAGCGGCGCTTCTTCGCCGGCACTTGCTGCACGACAATCTTCAGAAGACCCGACAGCGTGAACTCGCCTGCACCCTTCTTGTGGATCGTGCCGAGAATGGTGTCTTCCAGCGCTGCGAGCACGGCCTTGGCAGCTTTCGGCTCGACGCTAGCCGCTTGAGCAATGTACGCGGCGAGCGATGCCTTCGTGAACTTCTCCTTCACGGGCGCGCCAGCGATCAGCTTCTTCGCCGCACCGTTTGCAGCCTTGACCGCGCCAGCCTTGGGGGCGGCGGCAGTTTTTTTCACTGCTGCCTTGGGAGCAGCCTTCGTTGCCGTCTTCGTCGCGGCCTTTGGGGCAGTCTTCGTTGCAGTCTTTGCCATAGTCGTGGTTGACTCACTTTTGATTTAGGAGACGTGTGCTGCACCTTCGCGCAGCAAACACGCGCATTCTATGACGCTCCACGCTCGGTGTGTCAAGAAAACGCCTTAAAAAACGCATTCAAAGTTCTATTTCCACAACTCCCCGCCTTCGGTAAGTGCTGAAAGTGAGGTACATCACCACCTATTCTGTTGTTGGCACGCAGCGTGACAGGTGAGCGTTTCCGGGATGCGTGGGAGGTTGCGGCATTCTTGCGGCCGGCGTTTTTCCGTTGCACAAACAAGAAAGCACGCACCCTCCGAAAGTACAGTGCGGCATGTACAGCTACAGCAAGCGCTCCTTGAGCGCCGCAGTCGATTCGATTGGTCTCGCGGCCGCCTTCGCGCACATACGTGTCCGCCACCCGCATCTGAAAGCGCACGGATTCCCCGGTCACGAGCGGAGCCCATGACACGTCGGTTTCTGCCGGCTCCTGACGAGTGCGCGCCAGAGAGTCTGAGACTCGTCGAAGTACAGAGGCAGCTTCAGGATCCGGAACGCGCAGCATGCGCAACAGCCTGACGTCGACCAGGACATGAAAGCCTGGCAGAAGCCAGCGGCGTCCATGTCCCCGCAGCCGGATCGTACAGTTCGGCTGACGATAGCTGGGTTCCCCCGATTCCCCCCGCCACGAGGGCCCGGCCCGTGGGGAGCCGCGTAGCGGTATGGAACATCCTTGCCTGGCTCAGGTTGCCGGTTTGCGACCAGCTATCCGTAACCGGGTCGAACAGTTCGGCGGAGGACAGCACGTTTTTGCCAAAACCCGCCGCCACGAGCACCTGGCCGTCGGACAGGAGCGTCGCAGTGTGCCGGTAGCGTGCCTGGTTCATGTAGTCGGCAGGCAGCCATTCGCCAATCACGGCGACATTCACCTCAATGGTGACCTGCGCGGTGACGCTCCCCACAGTATTGCTGCCGGTCACCGTGTAGGTCGTCGTTACTCCTGGCTTACAGCGGACGATCAAGCCAAGCGCCAGAACGCCCAGTTTCATGTCGATCTCGTGCAATCGCCAGCATTACAAGGCGACAGGACTGACGCGCGAGCCAACGATGCCGAGCTGACAAAAGCGGCTGCGAGGTTGGGCCCGGCAAGGCTCCGAGCCCCATGACATACGGTGAAATAACTTCCGCGTAGCCTGGTACGGCACCCATGGCTATAGTGCGTGCATCGGATGCGATGCGCTGCTCCACGCTTCACCGCAGACGATACCTCCAGCCACTACTTTATGGCATCGTCATGGAACAACTCGGAAAATTCACGCTTTACGTCACGGCTTTCGTCATTGCCGTATCGATGGTCGAAGCCGTCTGGCTCAGCCGGAAAAACCGTAATACGGCCACGCCATTTGAATGGCACGAAGTATGGCTTTCGCTCGCCGACGTCGTTGGGCGCAAGCTGCTCGCGCTGCTGCCGCTCTCGCTCGCGACGCCTGTGTTCGCCCTGGCCTGGCAGCATCGAATCTTCACGATAGAACTCAATAGTGCGCTGACGGTGCTGGCGCTCTTCATCGGTCAGGAGTTCTGCTACTACTGGTATCACCGCACATCGCATCGCATTCGCTTCTTCTGGGCCACGCATGCCGTGCACCACTCGCCGAACCAGTTGACGCTTTCCACCGCGTACCGGCTTGGCGTGACGGGCAAGCTGTCCGGCTCGGCGATCTTTTTCGCGCCGCTCGTGTGGCTCGGCGTGCGTCCTGAAGTCGTGCTGCTGACGCTCTTCATCAACCTCATGTACCAGTTCTGGCTGCATACCACGTGGATTCCGAAGCTTGGCTGGCTCGAGTATGTGTTCAACACGCCGTCCTCTCACCGCGTGCATCATGCGTCGAATGTCGAATATCTGGATGCGAACTACGGCGGTGTACTAATTATCTTCGACCGGCTGTTTGGCACCTACGTCGAGGAACGCGCCGACGAACCCTGCCGCTACGGTCTCGTCACGCCGACCACCTCACGCAATCCGTTCGTCGTCGAGTTCGAGCATTGGGCGACACTGGTGCGGGACGTTGCGAAGGCGAAGAACGTGTGGACCGCGATCAATCACGTAATCCAGCCGCCGGGTTGGCTGCCGGATGGCCACGGCGAAACCACGGAAGAACTGCGCCGCAAGAACAAGGCAGCGCGTGGCGAGTGCGAGGTGGCCAACGGCTGACATAGTCTCTCGCGGCAAGTCGGACAGTCGGCTCGGGCACGGCAAACAGCACCTGGTGCAGGGATTCAAGCAACGCGGGCTGGACGATGGCTGCGAAAGGTTTCGGGAGCGCATCTGCAATCAGGCGGTGCGCTTCGGCCTTTTCAGGTGTCGTCCGAACCTGCGCAAGCAAGGTATTCTTCCTGCGTCGCTCGGTTGCCGCGCGTATGAGATACATAACGGCATCCACGAGCCCCCAGGCGAGGTTGCAGCCGAGCGCGGTGAACATCATCGTCCGGACTTCCCGGCGGCCCGCGGTCGCAACGCTGAGGGCGCTTGTGAACGAGAGTGCCATCAGCACACCAAAGACGATCTCACACACCCTGTCGATCGGGTCAAGCAAGGGTTCGCGCTCGTTTGACATTTTCATTGGCGCTGCTCACGTCTGTGCCTGTCCGCGGGTCGTGAGTGCCGTTTCTGATAGGTCTACTTCCCGCATCAGCTTGGTCAACGTCTCGTCATTGATCTCGTGCGCGCTGCGCGCGCATCGCCGCGAGGTTGATCTGAAATTCCAGTGACTTCCCGTCGCGGAGTGGCGTCGCCGGAAGTTCAAGGAGCCGGTGATGAACAACTGCAGTCCAGCCAGCAGAACTCCGGGCTTACACGCATTGCCGCAAACGAACCTGCCTGAAGTCCCAGCCCAAGCGCGGCGTGAGCGCGCGCAGTCACGCAATTTCTGTGGTCGTGTCGCCAAAAGATTGGAATGGCCACGATGCGGGCGTGCGATTGATCCGCCGCGGCCAAACACGATCAGGGGCGCGCTTTTCGCCGTTGCGGCGCTGCAAGTGTGTCCGCCAGTACAGCTTCGATCGTCGACGCGGCCAGCGTTTTTCGAACGCCGTCGTCGATGGCGCCATAGACCTGGCTGAGCGTCGACCCAATGCCACGTCCGATAGGGCATGCCTGGCTAGGTTTTGAAGGGTGAAGAGCGAAGTGCGTGCCTTCTTCGAGTGCATCGAAGACGTCGAGCAAGCTGATCGAGTCTGCGCTTCGGGTCAAGCGCCACCCCGCGCTGACGCCGCGATAGCTCTCGACTAGCCCCGCTTTCGCAAGTAGCCCGAGCGTGCGGCGAATCACCACCGGGTTGGTGTTGACGCTCACAGCGATCCGGTCGGACGTGACTGGATCGGGATTGTTCCGCGCTACGAGCGCCATCCACGTCAGGATGTGAGTCGCCACGGTCAAGCGGCTGTTGGCGCTCATGTCGTGCCCATATTAGTCAGTTTAGTTGTAACAATATGCGTTACAACGTGGATTGTCAATCCGCGTACCTGACGTATCCGCAGATTCTCGAGATCTCACGTAAGACTTGTGCTGACAAAGTGGATGGTTTATGGTGTAACTATTATTGTTACATCATGATCGTTGTGGCGATACACGAACGTTTCTATGGCGTTCGTACGAATTGGAAATGGCGCATCAACGCCACCATCACATTCAACATCGAAACGAGAAACCCGCAGATGTCTACACTCTTCGACCCCGTTCAGATCGGCGCGCTAAACCTGTCGAACCGCATTATCATGGCGCCGCTCACTCGAATGCGCGCGTTCAGCGAACGCAGTCCGGGGCCGCTCAATGCGCAGCATTACGCTTTGCGCGCAAGCGCAGGGCTAGTCATTACCGAAGCCACGTCGGTCACGCCTCAAGGCGTCGGCTATCCGAACACGCCGGGCATCTGGACCGAGAGGCAGATTGTCGGCTGGAAAGAGGTGACTTCGGCAGTACACGATGCGGGCGGTCTGATCGTCTCGCAGCTGTGGCATGTAGGTCGAGTCTCCGACCCGCTCTACCATGGCGGCGAGCTTCCCGTCGCCCCCAGCGCCATTGCGCCGGAAGGTTATGTCACCCTTGTGCGGCCAAAGCGTCAGTACAGCGTTCCGCGTGCGCTGGAAACCGATGAGATTCCGGGCGTCGTCGAGGATTTCCGGGTCGGCGCCGCAAACGCGAAACGTGCTGGCTTCGACGGTGTCGAACTGCACGCGGCGAATGGCTATTTGTTCGATCAGTTTCTGCACGACGGATCGAACCAGCGGACCGACCGTTATGGTGGCTCGATCGAAAACCGCGCGCGCTTCCTGCTGGAAGCCGTCGACGCTCTGCTGACGGTGTGGCCAGCCGAGCGCGTCGGTGTACATCTGAACCTGATGTCGAGTTCGTATTCGATGCACGACTCAAACCCGCGCGCGCTGTTCACGTATGTGGCCGAACAACTCGACGCGCGCCATATCGCTTTCATTTTCGCGCGCGAGTCGCTGGATCGCGGCGACGGTCGCATCGGCCGTGACGTGCGGCGCATCTTCAAGGGCGCCTATATTCTCAACGAGGGGTTGACGAAGGAGAGCGCAGAGCAGGCGATACAACGCGGCGAAGCGGACGCAGCGGCGTTTGGACGTCCCTTTATCGCCAATCCCGATCTGGTGGGGCGCTTCCTGCGCGGTGCGCCGCTCAATAAGATCAATGTCGAAACCATCTATACGGATGACGAAACCGGCTACAACGACTATCCATTGCTCGACGAAGCCGCTGAAGCGTACAACCGGTAGAAGGGAACTCGCGGGCGGTAGACGTCCAGATGACGTGAATAAGTGATCGTTGGTGTCGACGGAGGGCGGAGCCTCCGTCAATCAGGGGATTTTTCGACGTGACAAATGTCAAGGTCACTAACCGGTGGGCAGGACCTGGATCGATAGAGCCTTGCAGTTGCTTTATCGCAAAGCCGTGCTATCTGTTTGCATAAAGATTCGCGTCCGGGATATGGCGAGACGGATCGGCGAGATCGCCGCTATGAGGAGTACTTTGCACTGCACACGCATTCCTTTTTCGCCACCCCATTTCGGGCTTCGATCGCCTTGATGCTGCTTGCAAAAGCCTTTTCGAGAACGCGCTTGCCGACGGTTCGTAGCACGAACCCGAGCACACGTCCCTTGATGTTTTTTCCTTCGCGGATCACGACCGCGTCCAGCGCAGTCGTCCCGTCGGGCAGACGCGTAAATCTGTAGGTATGGCCCGACCAACCTCCCCATACGTTGGAGTCGGTTGTCTTCATCACGACACAATCGGAATCGGACCAGTCGTAGTGCAGGCGTTCCCAGATTCCGCCTGAACCCTCTGTGACATCGGCCTCAGAGGCGCCCAGCTGATGAACCTGGAGGTATTCATCGGCGCTGTTGCCAAAGAGCTTCGTGCGGCCAGGCCCGAAGTCTGTGAGGGCGGCGATAAACTGCTCGGGCATCAAAGTGGTCTTGTAGTGAAAGTGGATCGTTGACATGATGAGTTTCGTCGTTTGGACAACTAGAAAGCAAGCCGATGTGTTCTGCGTATCTAATGGAACTGGCCGGCATAGGCCGCCTGTCAGTCGAGCAACCGGCTGACGTTGCGCGGCTGAGTCCGTGTCAGTTTGGCCGCGCGTTTCGAGCGGAAACTGGACAGTCACCGGCAAAGGCAGTCGAACGCCTGCGACTTGAAGCAGCGCGCCGGATGCTGGAGGAAAACCGACACACGATCGACCGTATCGCCGGTGCGACGGGGTTCTCCGATCCGCGGCGGATGCGCGAGGCGTTCGTTCGGATATTCGGGCAACCGTCGCAAGCATTTCGTCGCAACGCGAGGATCATTCCAGGAGCGAGCTGAAGGGGTCAACGGCCCGCATCGGATTGAACTGCCGCTTGATCGGACGTAGCGTCCGGCCGTCGTCGATTGTGCCGCGAGGCATTCGTACCCTCGTGATTTTGTGTGTTTGTCCGCATGGCCGTATCAGCAGTTCGATGTGTCAAACGGGCGGATAGCGCGGACCGTATCTCCAGGCCGCCGCCCCGGCTTCGACTAATCAACGCATGATCCATTGCGGCCACGACATGGACTTACCCGACGAGCAGCTTCGGATAGCGCTTCGGCGGCCTGTCTTCCAGAATGTCGCGTCCCCGCGCAGTGTCTGCGTATAGGCGCCCGTGAACGATCCTGCCGTCCTGGACCTTGAATAGAAATAGATGTTCGTTTTCCATCAAATAACCGTTGAGCGCTTTTGCTCGCGTAATGACTGGAACGATGATGTAATCGTCTGCTTCGAGGACCGCTCTGGTGTCGTAAGTGAAAGTCTCCCACTTCTCATAAACGTGCTTCCAGAACGCAAGAAACTCTTGTTTTCCCTGATAGCTTCCGCCGTAGGGCAGCGAGTCGGAGAACTCGAAGACAACATCGTCGTCAAGTAATGCGATGAGGTCGGTTTTGTCGTTGCGCTCGAACCCGCTAAACGCCTTCTTGCATGCATCAACAATATGAGGGTGCTTCATTCGCGTCTCCTGTTTCCCTTCCGGACTAAGTGGGCAATGTTGTGCATATGCACATAAACCGGGGCAACCTATCCGCGAGGGATGAGTTGCCGAAGGCGGCATACGCCGCCAACTCCTGTTCGTTCGGCGCGTGCCTAGTCTTGAGCGACAGCGCCTTCGCCGTCAGCCCACGGGCTGAATCCGCTGTTCAGCACGTTACGCAGGGCATTGCGCAGCGCGACTGCTCGCTTTGCGCCGTAGTGACCTTCAAATTCCTGCTGAACCGCCTGCCACAACGGCAACGCCGTGCGATAGCGCGCACTGCCTGCGATGGTAATCACGATCATCTTCACGCGGCGATCCTGTCCGGGGACCATTTCGAGGAGCCCGTCGCGCTCTAGCGGTTTCAGGTTCGAAGAGAGCGTCGTGCGGTCCATCGCCAAGGCGGAGGCCAGGTCGCCCATCGCGATAGGTCCGTCTTTGGCGAGCTTGTAGAGAATCGAGAACTGCGTGGCTCGCAGATTCGCTGGGGCGAGGGCCTGGTCATATGCCGCTGTCAGATACCGGGATGCCTTGCGTGCCGCAAGACAATTGCAACGCCCATCGATATCTTCCAGCGGTTCACTTTGGATTCGCATGTCATATTCGCTAAGGTTTCGTCGAACTCGGGAATATACGCCTGGCTTAGCGGCCATCGTCAGAAACACTGATGTAATCTTGGCGTGACGCACGCGCCGGTGTAGCGGGTTTGAGCGGAGCCCATCCAAGGTGTCGCGCGATGAGTTGGGCTGTTTGCGCCGGTTGCTCCAGATGCGGCCAATGACCGGAATGAGCGACGATGCGAAAACTCGCGGCCGGAAAGCGCTCGCGGCATTCGGCGGCGACCTGCTCAATCGTGACCACGGGGTCGTCCTGGGCGCCGATCACCATGGTCGGCCCACGAAACGCGCACGGTTCATTGCCACGCGAATCGCCGAGCGTGAACGCGTCGTAGTACTGGCGAACGGTGGCCTTGTTCATCAATACATGGGGCGCGGTCAGTGAATCGAGTTGATCGCTGTTCAGATGAGTCGCGAATGAAACACGAATCTGGCGCTGGACAACTGGGTCGTCACCGCATTCTCGCAGCAGATTGCGTACTTCATCCGGCAATGTGTTTCCACGCAATGGTGCGGGCGTGATCAGCGTCAACGACTCGACCTGCGCGGCGCGTTCACTGGCGACGAGTTCTGCGATCTGCGCACCCATGCTGTGTCCAACCAGCGCTACGCGCGACAGTCGCATGTCGTCGAGCACATGCACGATATCGGCGACCGCTTGCGTCAGAGTGCACGCGTTGTCTTCATTGCGACGATCACCTGCGCCGCGAAGATCGCGCGCGATCACAGGCATCGAAGAGGGCGCAAGCGCCTCGATCAGGTCGTTCCAGACCGTGTGATTGTCGAGAAAGCCATGGATGAAGATCAGCGCGTCGTACTTCGGCTGATCCGGATCATTCGTCAGATCGGATACTGCTGTCATGATCGTTTCCTCGACAAAGGTGCTTGTCAAACATCGGTCCCAGTCATAATATGAGTATATCAACGTATTGTAAAGACGGAGTTCGAGATGGTCAGCAAGACTGACATAGAGTTCGCCGGAGAAGGAGGCGTCACCGTGCGCGGCTGGCTGTTTGCGCCCACCGCGACGGAGCGTCGTGCAGCGATATCGATGTGTCACGGATTCGCCGCCGTCAAGGAGCACGGCCTTGAGCGTTTCGCGGCTGCTTTCGCGGAAGCAGGCTTTGTTGTCCTCGTTCATGATCATCGAAACTTTGGTTCGAGCGATGGCGCGCCGCGCCAGGACATCGATCCGTGGGCGCAGATCGCCGATTGGCGCAGAGCCATCAGCTATCTCGAGAGCCGGCCTGAAGTGGACCCTGCGCGCATCGGAATCTGGGGCAGCAGTTTTAGTGGCGGACACGCACTGGTGCTCGCCGCGACGGACCGCCGCGTCAAATGCGTCGTTTCGCAGGTTCCGACCATCAGCGGTTTCGACCAGGTTCGTCGCCGCGTCGCGCCCGATGCGATGCCCGCCTATCTGGCCAATGTGACCGAGGATCTGCGCGAGCAGTATCGCGGCCACGCTCCGCGCGTTCAGGCCGTTGTTAGTGCAGACGCAAGCGTTCCTGCTGCTTATCGGTCGCCCGAAGCGATTGCATTCTATTCGCAGCCGCTCGCGGGTGCGGCGTGGGAAAACCGCGTCACGCTGCGCTCGTCGTTTGCCGCGAGCATGTATGAGCCAGGCATATGGGTAAGCCGCATTTCGCCGACACCCCTTCTGATGGTCGTTGCGAATGACGATCGCGTAACGATGACCGATCTCGAACTCGAAGCCTACGAACGTGCGCTCGAACCGAAGCGACTCGTGCTGGTTCCGGGCCATCACTTCGATCCGTATGACGCGGCATTCGATATCGCAAGCGGTGCAGCCGTAGACTGGCTCACGCTGCATCTGGCCGATGGCGATGCGGCCCGGCGCAAATTGATCTGACGGACAGATCGCACTGCAATCACTTAAGGCAAATGGAGAACACACATGCCGGTATTCCACGCACACATTCCCAAAGGGCGTTTCACGCGCGAGCAGAAGATTGCAATGGGCAATGCACTCAACATGTCACTGGTCGAAGCGCTCGGCATCCCGAAAGGTGACCGGTTCATCATGATCAGCGAACACGGTGACGATGAACTGTTCATCGATCCCACGTTCATGGAGATGAAGCGAAGCGAGAACGCAATGATCGTGACGGTCTTGCTGGGCGCGCATCGCCCCGCGTCGGACAAGAAAGCGTTGCTGGCGATGATCACGCGTCTGTTGGAGCAGGACGTCGGTGTGTCGCCCGACGATGTTTTCATCGCGCTCGTGCCCGTGCCGAACGAGAACTTCTCGTTCGGCCGCGGAGTCGCACAACTCAGCGATATCGCGCCGAAGTGGTAATCAGCATCACGTCGACCGGGTCTTCACGCTAGATTCTCGTGGACGCCCGGTTACTGACGCGCGGGCCGCTCTTTGTCGAAGTGGGTGATTGCCGCCGAGCGCGGCCAGCACGAAACTGCGCCGGCGCGCGAGACGGCCTTTGTGAGCCGCAAAGGAATTCTGGCGAAATGTTCTGCGAAGCCCTGCGACGCCGCGATAGTTCGATGCCGGCGAGATACGCCGGGTGACTTATTGCAAACGCCGCGTCAGACAATCGCTACGAAAAAAGTCATTTTGGGCAAGGTCTCAACTCCTGCGAAGAGGTGACAGAACACGCCGTCAGCCGCTTTACACGCAGAATGCCAGGCGATAGCGGCGCGCCAACTCGGCGGCCGTATCGCGCATAAGTGCTACATCGGTCTCCAGCGCGGTGCCGATTGCATCGGCGAGACCATCCGCGACCGTCGTCGCAGCGATGCCTTGCGGCTCCCACGTTGCGGCGAAGGCCGCCTGCTTGGTCGCCTGCTGCGCCTCGCTTGCATGAACGAGATTGATGCGCGGCCGCGCGAAGGCCATCGCGACGATCCGTCCGTGCAGGCTGCTGCCACAGTACACGCGGGCGTACGCGATGAGAGCGCAGATGTCCCAGAGGTGCAGCGAAGTAAAAAGGTGCACCGGCGTGCCGCGCAGACGCGCAGCGAGACGCCGATATACATCAAGGTCATCGTGCCAGGGCGCGGCGCCTGCGCGAAACATGACCACACCCAGCCCATTGGTCTTTGCCGTGCGCCCGATCTGGCAAGCGAGGACGTCGAGCGTGGCATCGTCGCCGAAGCTGGCGTCGAATTGCAGCGCTGCATAGCCTTGCGGATATGCGTCGCGCAGCGGCTTGACCGCATCGCCGGCCGCCCGTTCGTGTATCCGTGCGCCGAACAACTCCGCGACCATGACGACGGGGTCGGGTACGAGCGGCGCTTCGATGTTGGCTGCGCGCAGATGCGCCTGCGTCTGCCGATCGCGCACGCTGAGATGCGCGGCACGCCTGATCTTGCTCAGAACCTCATTGCGAAAAGCGGGTTCCCGTCGGTCCAGATCCGCGCCACCGACGGCGTGAAAAGAGGTCGTGTTCACGCAAATCTGCGGAAACGAAGCCGTTGAAATGATATAAGGCGCACGCGACGCCGTGCCGCAATGCGCCATCGCCCATGCCAGCGGATCGCGCCGCCATTGCTTCTCTTCTGCAATCATTGTGCGCACGCGTTCGGGCCGCGCAAGCATGACCGTGGCTTCCCATGCGTCACACGTGAGCAGCTCGCCGCCCACATGAATCACGTTCAGCGATTTTCCGCGCGACCACGCGCCGAGGTTTGCGAACGCGCATGGGGCATGACCGCCCCACGCGCGCAAGTCGCGTGTAACGAGCCCTGCGTACAGTACGTCGCTCGGCGCGAGCATCCGTGCAACGATGTGAGGGAACAACAGATCGCCGAAGTTATGGCGGTCGAACGCCCCGAACAGGACGGTGTGGACGCGACGTTTGGCATGATCGGGCATGACAGAAACTCGGGCGGTAAGGGCGCAGACCGGCTCTACGCGGCGGCGCAGACGCGAGGCCGAGGCCGTCTTGATATCCGGGCGTGCGTGGCGACCGCGCGGACCGATCATGACGAGCGGCGGCCGTCGCCTGGCCCAATCCGTCAAGACGGGTTTGCCAGCTTGTAGTTACCCACATCATCATCGCGAAACGCGGTAACCTGGCATACGTCATGTCCCGTATGCGAGCGAGATGGTCGGCAAACGACAGACGGATGATCGGTCGCGGTGCGATCTGGAGGGTCAGGACAGCAAATTCCAGGACGTCAGGTTGCTCCGCCGCTTCGTAACCGTGCCAGCTTTGGACCAGCATGGGAAAACGATCCCCTTCGCGTGTCAGGACTGGGCCTCAACCAACGCAGCCTACCGGTTCCCGTCTAGTGACCGTGTCAGCGAACACGCTATCCTCCGCGGACATTTCAATGCGACGACGAGGCTTCGATGTTATGCAGAAGCTGTTCGGGGATGTAGGTATTCCGGAATTCTCTGAGGTGGCTCAGCCTAACGCGTCGTTCCCGCCAAACTCATTCAGTGTGACCGGGGTAGGTTGCGTTGCATCCGCTCCATGCGGGCGCAGCCACACTTCGCACTATCGGCGCTGGTGAACGTGTCGGCATTGCGGCGTAGTCGTCATCTGGCCCGCAAAAGAAAACGCCTGTGCTTGTCACACAGGCGTTTCCGTGGCCCCGCTACCGCGCCCCAATGAACGATTTCTCGTTCGCTTCTGATCAGGGGCCGGCTTCCGCGCGGCTCCCTTTCAGTATAGGACGCGCAGCGGGATATCCAAGTCGACGAAACTAGAGTTCGAGTGAGTCGAGGAAGGTACGCATAGGCGTCTTGCCATACCCGTCGCATGCGCGGTCGGAGCAAGCGTCATCAGTACGGTCAGTTGGGCGATTCTTCTCGACTCTCCAGCTTTTCCGCGCCGGATCGCCTCGTCGATCGCCTCGTCTAAACGCCGATCGCTGCTTCGCGGTGAACCCGGCAATCTTCGGCATCGGATGGCCGACATTGCGAACGCGCGCATCCATGGTTCCGCCTCCGATTAAAAGTGTCAGTTCACTGTCTCAAAATTGAGTGTACGATACTGTATAAATATACAGGTTTTTGAACCACTCATGTCCACCGCTATCTCTCCGGCTGAAGAAATACACCCGTCCCTATGGCGGGCGTCCCAGCTCGCGCGTGGTCGTGAACGGGTCGTGGACACGGGATACCCGGCGCTGTCCGCCGAACTGCCGGGCGGCGGCTGGCCGGTCGGCGCGCTCGTGGACCTGCTGGTGCAGCAGGCGGGCGTCGGGGAGCTTCGGCTTCTGCGACCCGCGCTCAGCGCCGCAGGAAACCGGCCGGTCGCTTTGGTGCAGCCGCCACATACGCCCGATGGGCTCGGCCTGAGTTACATCGGTCTTTCCATCGGACAGGTGCTGCGCATCAGGGCACAGAAGACGGCTGACGCACTCTGGTCCGCGGAGCAGATTCTGCGGGCCGGCAGTTGCAGCGCGCTGGTTTTCTGGACGCAGTACGCGAAGTCGTCGTCGCTCAGGCGCCTGCACCTTGCGGCGCAGTCGTCGGAAACGCTGTTCGTGATGGTGAGGCCGCTCGCGGCCGCGCAGGATTCATCGCCTGCGCTCTTACGGCTGGCGTTACGACCATCATCGGACGGCCTGACCGTCGATATCGTGAAACGACGAGGGCCCGCTCGCGCAGAGCCCCTGTCGATTCCTCTTCAACCCACCCCCGTTCTGCTTTCCCGCCATGCGCGTCTTTCTCGCCGTCCACTTGCCGAAGTTGCCGCTCGAGGTCTTCCGACCGAAGTGGTCGTCTGAGCCGCCTCACGGGAGTGCCGTGCTTGAAAAAGACAAGGTGATGATCGCTGACAGCACTGCGCGAGCCGCCGGCGTGCGCCTCGGGATGAAGCGCGGTGGCGTGCTCACCCTGTCGCCGGAGACGGAAATGCACGCGCGGGACGTGGGGCGGGAGGAAGCCGCCCAGCGTGAGGTAGGCATGGCGTTGATGCGCTTCTCGCCAGAAGTCGCGCTGCTCGATGAGGCGAGCGTCGTTGTCGAAGTCGGCGCGAGTTTGCGTCTGTTCGGCGGCCTGCTCGCCTTATGCCGCGAGGCAAAAGCGGTGCTCGCGACGCTCGGGTTCACCGCGCGCATCAGCGCGGCGCCGACCGGGCAGGGCGCGTGGCTGCTCGCGAAGCACGGCAACCGGCGCGTGCTCAAGCTCGCTTCGCTCGAACAGCGGTTGTCCGTGCTGCCGATGACCGCAGTCCCTGAGATCCGGCCATTCGCCGACTGGTTTTCCGGGCTTGGCTGCGAGACCATCGCCGAGGTCAGACGCCTGCCGCGTGCAGGTCTGCAACGCCGCTGTGGCGAGCATCTGCTCGATTCGCTCGATCGCGCGTTCGGCACGGCGCCCGAACTCTTCGACTGGCTCGAACTGCCGCCGACGTTCTCTGCGCGCATCGAAATGCCGGACCGGCTCGAACATGCCGACGGTGCCGTGTTCGGTGCGCATCGGCTTATCGTGCAGCTTTGCGGATGGCTCTGTGCGAAGCAACTGGCGACCACGGCGATCAGGCTTCTGCTGGAACACGAACGCGGCCGCGACGCCATCGAACCGACCGTCATCGACATCGCGCTGGGCGAGCCGACGTGGAAAGAGGAACATCTCGTCAGGCTGCTCAAGGAGCGCCTGCATCGTATCGAGTTGAGCGCACCCGTTATCGCGCTGCGTCTGGACGCGTCAAAGGTGGAAACCGCCGCGCCGGCTTCGGACACGCTCTTTCCCGAACCCGGCGGCTCCAAAGAGGACCATGCGCGATTGCTCGAACTGCTGGTCGCGCGGCTCGGCGAGGAGAATGTCCTGCGGCCCGCGCCAACGGCGGACCATCGTCCTGAGATTGCCAACCGCTGGGTGCCGGTGACGCAGCAGGCAAAGCTGGAACAATTGCCGGAAGGGTTGCCGCGACCCACATGGATGCTCGACAACCCCGTGCGGCTGTTGATGCGTCAGCATCGTCCGTTTTATGGCTCGCCACTGCGCATGGTTTCGCCCGGCGAGCGGATCGAGAGCGGCTGGTTCGATGGCGAACTGGTCACGCGCGACTACTTCGTCGCCCAGGCGGACGACCAGAGCTGCTACTGGATTTACCGCGAACGCGTGAGCAGCCGCGATGCGGAAGACGAACCCCGCTGGTTTCTGCATGGCCTCTTTGGATGAAGCGCCATGGACACCACCTTCAATGTTCTGCCGGCGTACGCCGAGCTTTTCTGCTTTTCGAATTTCACGTTTCTGCACGGCGCTTCGCATGCTGAAGAGCTATCCGGACGGGCGGCACAACTCGGCTATTCGGCGCTCGCCGTAACCGACGAATGTTCGCTGGCCGGTGTCGTGCGTGCGCATGTCGCTGCGAAGGAAGCGAAGCTGCCGTTTATCGTCGGGTCGTATTTTCGACTCGTGAACGCTGACGGGTCTCTAGCGTTCGGGCTGATTCTGCTCGCCAGAAACCGCGAAGGATACGGCAACCTGTCCGAGCTCATCACGCTGGCGCGCACACGGGCGCCGAAGGGCGAATACAGGCTCACACCTCAGGACCTGTCACGCCCCGACAAGGAATACCGGCACCTGCTCGGCATGCCGGATTGCTTCGCGATTCTGGTACCGGACTTTCCTGCGAAAGAAGATGTGCTGGCCGCACAGGTCGAGTGGCTCGATGACACGTTCACGGGCCGCGCATGGGTCGGCCTCGTGCTCCATCAGCGGGCGATGGACGACATCCATCGCGGTGCAGTCGAATTTGTCGCCCGCAATCAGGATGTTCCGGTGGTTGCGCTGGGGAATGTCGTCATGCATGTGCGCTCGCGCAAGCCGCTGCAGGACACCATGACGGCCATCCGCGTCGGCAAGCCGGTTCACGAATGCGGATACGACCTCGCGCCAAACGCCGAGCAGCATCTGCGCTCAAGACTTCGTCTTGCCAATCTGTATCCGGACGACGCGCTTGCCGCAACTGTCGATATCGCAAGCCGCTGCGCGTTTTCGCTGGATGAGCTGCGCTACGAGTATCCGGACGAACTGGTCCCGGCGGGCTTTACACCCACGGCTTACCTTCGCCAGGAAACCTACTTCGGCGCGCAGCGGCGCTTTCCATCGGGCATTCCGCACACGGTGCAGAAGCAGATCGAGCACGAACTCGAACTCATCGCCGACCTGCAATACGAGCCGTATTTCCTCACGGTGTACGACATCGTGCGCTTCGCACGTAGCCAGCACATCCTCTGCCAGGGACGTGGCTCCGCGGCGAACTCGGCGGTCTGTTATTGCCTGGGCGTCACCGAGGTGGACCCGGCGCGCGGCAACATGCTGTTCGAACGCTTCATTTCAAAGGAGCGGGGTGAGCCGCCCGATATCGACGTCGACTTCGAGCATCAACGGCGCGAAGAAGTCATCCAGTACATCTACCGCAAGTACGGACGCGATCGCGCGGCCATTGCTGCGGCGATTTCGACCTATCGTCCGCGCGGCGCGCTGCGCGAAACCGGCAAGGCGCTGGGCGTGGACCCGCAGATCGTCGACCTCGTCGCGAAATCGCATCACTGGTTCGACACGAGTCAGGACCTGCTCAAGCGCTTCGCAGAGTCCGGGCTCGATCCGGAGAAACCGCTGATCCAGGCCTGGGCGAGACTTGCGTCACAGTTGCTCGGTTTTCCGCGTCACCTGTCGCAGCATTCGGGCGGCTTCGTGATCAGTCGCGGCAAGCTGACGCGGCTGGTGCCCGTTGAGAATGCCGCGATGGCGGACCGGTCCGTCATCGAATGGGACAAGGACGACCTCGAATCGCTTGGCCTTCTGAAAATCGACGTGCTTGCACTCGGCATGCTGTCGGCGATCCGGCGCACGCTGGACATCGTGTCGGAGCAGCGCGGAGAGCACTTCGAGATGCAGGACATACCCGCCGAGGATTCCCAAACCTACGACATGATCTCGGCCGCGGACACGGTCGGTGTATTCCAGATCGAGTCGCGAGCCCAGATGAGCATGCTGCCGCGCATGCGGCCACGCACGTTCTACGATCTGGTCATCGAAGTCGCGATCGTGCGGCCGGGTCCGATTCAGGGCGGCGCGGTGCATCCCTATCTGCAACGCAGGCAGGGCTTCGAGCCGGTGACGTATCCAAGCGAGGCACTAAAGACAGCTCTCGGGCGAACTCTTGGCGTGCCGATCTTTCAGGAGCAGGTCATGCAGGTCGCGATTCTCGCAGCCGGTTTCACCGCAGGCGAAGCCGATCAGCTGCGGCGTGCGATGGCCGCCTGGAAGCGCAAGGGCGGACTGGAGAAGTATTACGACCGTATTGTGAACGGCATGCAGCAGCGCGGCTACGAGATTGCGTTCGCTGAATCCATCTTCGAGCAGATCAAGGGGTTTGGGGAGTACGGCTTTCCGGAAAGCCATGCGGCCAGTTTTGCGTTACTGGTCTACACGAGCAGCTGGCTGAAGTGCCACGAGCCCGAAGCGTTTCTTACCGCGATGCTGAACAGCCAGCCCATGGGCTTCTACTCGCCATCGCAGCTCGTGCAGGACGCGCAGCGCCACGGTGTCAAAGTCCTGCCAGTCGACGTGACGGTGAGCAACTGGGACTCGGTATTGGTGTCGTTGCCCAAAGCCAGGCGACCGGCGGTCCGCCTCGGTATGTCGCTGTTGCGCGGCATGAAGGATGGCGCAGCGGAGCGCATCGAGAACGCGAGGGCGGTGCGGCCATTTACCAGCGTCAAGGATCTGGCACGCCGCTCGCAACTGGACCGGAAAGACCTTCATGTGCTGGCCGATGCCAATGCGCTGGCATCGCTCGCCGGTAATCGCCGTGAAGCGTTGTGGCAGTCGGTCGCCGCTGTGCCGGACAAGGACATGCTCGCGGCGGCCGCGGTCGAGGACGAAACACCGGAGCTTGGCGCGCCGAGCGAAGCGAACGACATCGTGGCCGACTACCGGTCGGTTGGTCTGACTTTAGGCCGCCATCCGCTCGAACTGCTGCGGCCGCAACTGCTTGCCAACCGGTTGATGCCGGCGTCGACGTTGCGTGGCTATCGCGATGGGCGGCTCGCGCGTGGATGCGGGATCGTCACGGTGCGTCAGCGGCCCGGTACGGCGAAGGGCGTGATGTTCGTGACGCTCGAAGACGAAACGGGCAACGTCAATGTGATCGTGTGGCCGAGTCTGTTCGAGAAGCAGCGCAAGGAAGCATTGGGCGCATCGCTGCTGGCGGTCTATGGCGTCTGGCAATGCCAGGGTGAAGTGCGCCATCTGGTTGCGCAGCGGCTCGTCGACATGTCGCATCTGCTGGGCGGCCTGGTGAGCACGAGCAGGGACTTCTGCTGATCCAGCGACGATCGCGAATGTGCTAGTTTCTGGATGGCGTCACCGATCATTGCGGAGGACTCGAATGTGCTATTCAGCCCAGATTCAGGCCGACTATCGTAAATACGTCCGGATGTTCGGTGCCCAGATGAGCATCCATGAGTTCGCGCGGCTTTTTTTCGAGCGGGCTGAGGGCAGCAAGGCGAAGATTCCCAAAGGGATTGAAGACGCATTCGCGAATCCTCAGTCGGATGACGAGCGCGAGATCAAGGCGCTCATCGACAGGTTCAATGCTGAACAGACGTCGAAGCTCGAACAGGACCTGTTCAAACAGCGAAAGCGACTGGCGGACGCCGAGCGTTCACTGCAGGCCAAAGTGACGAAGGCCGCGATCGAGAGTCAGCGAATCGCAACTGACAAGATCGCGTGGACGCGAGGCAAGCTGGACGATATCCAGCGTACTGAACCAGAGGAGCGTGATTCACGTATCTTCCCAGGGCACTATGCGCCGGTTCTGGTGATGGAAGACGGTCAGCGCGTGATCAAACCAATGCGCTATCAATGCCGCATTGCGGGCAAGCCGGCTTCATACGACGTGAAGTACCCTGGCACGTACAACGCGCGCCGCGATAGCCTGGAGGGTTTCTGGAAACCGCTTTTTGGCCACTCGCACGGCATCCTTGTGTTGAACGCCTTTTACGAGAATGTGAGCAAAGCCAGGATGGAGGGCAGGGAGCTTGCCGAGGGCGAGAAGGATGAGAACGTCGTCCTTGAGTTCCGGCCGAATCCGGCGCATGAGATGCTCGTCGCCTGCCTCTGGTCGCGCTGGTCCGCACCGGGTGAACCCGACCTGCTGTCATTTGCTGCGATTACAGACGAGCCGCCGTCAGAGGTTGCGGCCGCAGGACATGACCGATGCATCATCCCTATCAAACCGGAGAATCTCGACGCATGGCTGAATCCTGATGCACTGGATCTGGCGACACTGCACGCGATTCTTGATGATCGGGACCGGCCGTATTATGAGCATCAGCTCGCGGCGTGAGCGCCGTGCGCCGACCTCTACGGGCAGCCGGCCCCCGCACCACGATCTCACGCTCAATGGCGCTGGGGCTCATTTGACGAGGAATCTGGGTTAAGCGTCGTTGATGATGGGTGCCTCGAGAAGACAACCAAACTCACGGGCAAAATCGACAGAGACGCGCGCATGGACGGCGCCCTGCTTGTCAAAGAACCGCTGTGTCCCGCTCAGCGTGAACACACCTTCATGCCAGATGTTTGGATGAATGTAGAGACCCTGCTGTCCGTCGAAGCGAAAGCACACGAACTTCTCCGGCGTGACGTCGTCCCCGGGCAATGCCAATGGCACGTAGAACGGGCGACGGTCGAGAGGAAAGAATAGTTGTCCACCGTCCGGATGGTAGTTCGCGTGCCAAAGCAGCATGCGTTCCGGTGCATTGGTGTGGTCGTCGCGGGCGGCTTCAGGCTCCCTCGCGTACGCGAGAATGTAGTGGCCGCCTACAGCCTCATTTCGACCGTAGAGAATGTCCCCGCTCCATTCGCTCACGAATGTGCCTTCGGTTGTGCCTGCCTCGTCACCGGTTCCCGGATCGATGGGCCTTGATCCCACTGAAGGCCACTGCACGATCTCGATCGGGCACTCGCCCGGATTTGCCACGAGTCTGCCAAATCCGTCGAGCGTTGTCGGGGTCGCGTCGACCACGGGCATTGACACGTGCCGGAGCCCAGCAGGAAGGGCGGGATTGAGGTAATCGATCTGTTGGGACATTCGCACAGTTTACACGAGTCAAATATATCGGCTAGCCGATGATTGGGCGTGCATTCTGGGACGTCGCCCGCGGCGGCGCCTTGAAATTCCGACGAGCGCCTGAAACCCCCGGCGCAGAAGACTCGCGCTGATTTGTGATCAGGCGGCGACAAACCGTCTCTCGAGCCAGCGCGTGATTTGCGAAATCGGATAGCAGTAGGCAAAAAAGATCACCAGCGTCGCGACGTACGTGAGTACGGTGAAACTCGAACGGGCGACGGTGCTGCTCGCAATCTGCGCAGTATCGATCAGATCGTGAATGCCGACCAGCGACGACAACGCCGTGCCCATCGTGATGATCGCGTAGACATTCATCCACGGCGGCAACATGCGCCGCACGCACTGCGGCAACACGACATGCAGCAGAATCTGCGTGCGCGAGAACGCGAGCGAGCTGGCGGCTTCCCACTGGGTTGTCGGGATGGACGCCACCGCGCCGCGAAATACCTCAGCGATATTCGCGCTGGCCGGCAGTGCGAGGCCCAGCGTGACCTTGAGCCAATCGGGAAACGGCAGCGTGGTGCCAAATACGGTGAACTCGAACGGGAACACGTAGGTGGTGAAGTAGATCAGCACGAGCCACGGCGCGTTGCGAAATGCCTGCACCCAGAGCTTCGCGAGCCGTCCCGCGAACGAGTTCGAAAGCGCGAGTGCGCCCACCACGAGTCCGATCGCGGAGCCGATCGCGATGGCACCGACACTGATCAGCACATTCAGTGCAAATCCATGCGCGAGCGCCGGCGTCCATTCGACAAAGCGTGCGAGCGTTTCGGCGCGTGAGCCGGACTCGGGCGCGACGGCCCACAGCAGCGCGCCGACGATCAGTACGCCGAGCGCGGTGGCCATGCCGGACGCGAATCGGTGGCCAGCCTGTTTTCCGCGCGTGCCGTGTTCGGGCACGGGCGCCAGTTCGGCAAGGGTAGGGGTGACGATTGCTTTAGGCGCCATAACCAGGAATCCATAAACGTCGTTCGAGCCAGCGTCCCGCGAGACTGACCAGCCATGTCAGCAGACCGAAAAACAGCAGAATCAGGATCATGAGCGCGAGCACGTTGTCGCGTTGCGTCCATATCATGATCGACTGATAGGTGATGTCGCCGACCGCGATTGCCGAGGCGAGCGCCGACGCCTTCACGAGTTCGACGAAGTTGTTCACGAGCGCCGGCAACGCCGTGCGAAACGCAAGCGGCAACTCGATGCGCCAAAAACGCGTCGCACGGTCGAAGCCGAGCGACGCGGCGCCTTCGAGCGTTTGCGACGGCAAGGCGTCGAAACCGGCGCGCAGCGCCTCTGCATGGAACGCGCCCTTGTGCAGCGATAACACCAGCACGACCCAGAAGAACGGCTTGAATGGGTTGTCGAGATGGCTGTCGCGCAACCATTGCGTGATCAGCATGTTCAGCACGAGGAACGCGCAATACAGCTGCACGAGCGTGGGTGTATTGCGCGTCAGTTCGACGAACGCGCGCGCCGCGCCGGCAATCCACCGATTCTTGCCACGCAAGGCGAGCAGCAGCAATAGCCCGGCGAGCGCGCTGCCGCACATCGTGGCAACGACGATCTCGATGCTCACCACGATTCCTTGCAGAAACGGGACCCGCTCATACGCGTCGAGCAGGAAGCGGAAGTCGAGCCCGACGCGGGCCGTCGCATCGATCAGCGCATGCAGCGAAGGCGCCATGTTCATTGCTCCGCTGGCAATTGCCGGTGCCATTCAGCGAGCGCCGGCGAAGGCGGGGTCAGGCCGTTCTTCGCTTCGTCCTCGATCAGCCAGCCGGTGCGATGCCAGTCGCGCACGATCGCGTCGAGCTTCGCCGCCGTGTCCTTTTCGCCCTGGCGAACCCAGATTACGGACGGCGCAGGTTCGAGTTCCGGCTGGATCGTGCGGTAGTCACGCCACTCGGGGTCATGCTGCTGCAACGGATAAAGCAGCGGTGCAGCGTCATGCACCGCCGCGACGCAACTGCCGCCGCGCAGCGCGAGCAGAGATTGTGCAGCGCCCGGGAAGGCGCGCGGCACCGCACCGTATTTCTCGACAACCGGACGAATATAACTGCTGCCCTGCGAAATGCAGACGGGCTTGCCGCGCAGATCCTCCCACTTCGTGATGCCACTCGATTTCGGCGTGATCGCTGTGGCGCCCACGCGATAGTACGGCGTCGGCACGTGATCGAGAATCTCGCCGCGCTGCGCGTTGTATTCCATGTTCGCGATCAGGATGTCGACCTTGCCCTGCTGCAGGAACTGCACGCGCGTCGACGGCTGCACCGACACCAGCTGTACCTTCACGCCGAGCCGTTTGCCGATGTCGTTGGCCAGGTCCACATTGACGCCGCGAGGTTGCTGGGTTTGCGGATCGAGCGAGCCGAACGGGCTGCCGCCGATCAGTACGCCCACCGTGATTTCATGGCGCGAGGCAATCTTGTCGAGGGTCTGGTCCGCGTGGGCCGGCGCAGTCGCGGCCACGGCGAAGGCGGCCGCGATCCATGCCGTGTGGGCGATTTGTTTGCGTCGTGCCGCTTTCAATAATGTCATAGCGATCGGATGAATAGAGGAGGGGAGGCGCACGTCTGTCAAACGGCGCAGTTGCAGCGGCATACGCTAAGTCAGTTTCGATGCCCTGCAAACCAAATGAATCTGCTAAGCAAACCACGTGGACGTTAAAGCGTGACGCAACGCGCTAGTCCATTGAACCAATTAAATTGCACCGATCTAAAGGTGCATGGGCAAAATGAATCTGAGTGAAGCCGAGCGCGAAGAACTGCTGTCGATGCAGCGCAGCCGAACGATGGCCGTTGGCCAGGTAAGGCGAGCGCGGTTGA
>NZ_VTUZ01000024.1 GCF_008369935.1 Paraburkholderia panacisoli
CGAGCGGCTCAAGCAACTTCCAAATGAAAAACGGCCCGGGCGCAATTGCGCTCGAGCCGTTAAATCCAGACCTTTCCGCTACACCGTTCGATTCCTGAAGAAAGACCTTAACTGAACGGCATTAGGGTCGAGGCCCCGTTTTTTGCACAGCCTGTTGCACGACGCCGATCACACCGAGAACGACGAGCCGCAACCACAGGTGGTGGTAGCGTTCGGGTTCTTGATGACGAACTGCGCGCCGTTGATGTCGTCCTTGTAATCGATCTCTGCGCCGACCAGGTACTGGTAGCTCATCGAGTCGATCAGCAGCTGGACGCCGCTCTTGTTCATGACGGTGTCGTCTTCGTTGACGGCTTCGTCGAATGTGAAACCGTACTGAAAGCCCGAGCAGCCGCCGCCCTGCACGAAAACGCGCAGTTTGAGGTCCGCATTGCCTTCTTCTTCGATCAGTTGCTTGACCTTGTCAGCCGCTGCGTCGGTAAAAACGAAGGGGGCGGGCATCTCGGTC
Source organism: Paraburkholderia panacisoli (assembly GCF_008369935.1). Lineage (GTDB taxonomy): Bacteria > Pseudomonadota > Gammaproteobacteria > Burkholderiales > Burkholderiaceae > Paraburkholderia > Paraburkholderia panacisoli. The sequence goes on from NZ_VTUZ01000024.1 coordinate 509, forward strand.
ACGGGTGTATCGGTGACTGCGTTCATTCGAACTCTCCAAAAAGCTTCTAGCCGCTATTGTAGGGCTGATCTGAATATCGTGCTGAAGCCCACAAAATCAATGGGTTCTTCCCGCGGCACCAACGGACGGCGCGAACGAAAAAAAACACTGCTCCGGCGACGAATCCGCAGCCGCCAGCCCGAGCCTCGGAGCCATAACTCAAAGCCACAACCCAGAGTCATAAAAAAAGCCGCCTTCGCGAAAGCGTTGGCGGCTTTTGCAGCGCACCGGCCCTGGAGCCGGTTCGCACCCGAAGCGATTAACGCTTCGAGAATTGCTTCCTGCGACGTGCCTTGTGGAAACCGACCTTCTTACGTTCCACTTCACGCGCGTCACGCGTGACGAAGCCTGCCTTCGACAGTTCCGGCTTCAGCGTTGCGTCGTAGTCCATCAGCGCGCGGGTGATGCCGTGGCGAACCGCACCGGCTTGACCCGTTTCACCGCCACCCGTCACGTTGACCTTGATGTCGAACGTGACGCCGTGGTTCGTGAGTTCCAGCGGCTGACGCACGATCATCAGCGACGTTTCGCGCGAGAAGTAATCGGCGATAGGCTTGCCGTTCACAACGATGTCGCCCTTGCCTGCCTTGATGAACACGCGTGCGACGGCGCTCTTGCGGCGGCCCGTGCCGTAATTCCAGTTACCGATCATGTGGGCTCCCCTTAGATCTCGAGCGCTTTCGGCTGTTGTGCCGAATGCGGATGCGTTGCTTCAGCGTAGACCTTCAGCTTCTTGATCATCGCGTAGCCGAGCGGGCCCTTCGGCAGCATGCCCTTGACCGCTTTCTCAAGCGCGCGGCCCGGGAAGCGTTCCTGCATCTTGCCGAACGTCGTTTCATAGATACCGCCCGGGTAACCCGAGTGGCGATAGTACTTCTTGTCAGTAGCCTTGTTGCCCGTGACCTTCAGCTTGCCGGCGTTGATAACGATGATGAAATCACCGGTGTCGACGTGGGGAGTGAATTCAGGCTTGTGCTTGCCGCGAAGACGGTGTGCCACTTCGCTGGCGACACGCCCGAGAACCTTATCCGTCGCGTCAATCACGTACCATTCGCGCGTCACCTCATGGGCTTTTGCGGAAAACGTCTTCATGATCGATCCAAAAAAATTGCTGCGCCCAATGTGTTTTTTCCTGCTTGTAGTGTGCGCATCGAGGCGCGTGCAGGCTCTCCCTGGTTCTTCCTCCGCGGGCGCGGATGCGGAAAAGCCCTGAATTATAAAGGAATTTGCGACTGCAAGTCAAAACGTGCGCGGTTTTGTGACTCCGCACCGCAGGTAAGCGATGCGACGCGGGCCATTTCGCGCCCTCAGCCGGCCTGAAATCGAGCTTAATTTCGACAACAGCAACGCAACCGCAAGAGCGAAAACAGGCGAAAAAAAACCCGAACGAGCGGTTCGGGTTTAATCCACCAAAGGAGGAGGTGGAGGAGACAGCGGAGGTTGTGCAAACTACTGCAACCGATGGTAGCGATTATATGAGTCCAGCTTGTGCGACGCAAGAATATTTGCATTGCGAAATTCGATTTCACAATGCGGTAGTCAGCCACAAACATCGAATGAGCCAAAATCTCCTTTTAAATCAGTCACTCGATGCTTCAACGCGAAGGGGTGGCGCAAAGCATGTCTAGAGTAAAACCCCTAAACTCATCAGGGCATTCCCGAATCGGCTGAACATGCCGCACCGCAACACACAAGCCGCTATCCTGCATAATTTTCGTCAAAAGTCGCCTCGGGCGGATCCGCAGGCCTCGGGCTACAATGCCGTCTCGATATTGCAAAGCGCGGTGGAGCACAGCATGGAATGCAAAGTGAGCTGGATGGGGCAAGACGGGATGGCATTCGCGGCCGAGACAGGCAGCGGTCATCTGGTCGCGATGGACGGCGCGCCTGAAGGCGGCGGCCGCAATCTCGCGCCGCGTCCGATGGAAATGGTTCTGCTCGGCACGGGCGGCTGCACCGCCTACGACGTCGTGATGATCCTGAAGAAGAGCCGCCAGGAAGTCGCCGGTTGCTCGGTGACGCTGAAGGCCGAACGCGCCAGCGAAGATCCGAAGGTGTTCACCAAGATCCACTTCCACTTCACCGTCACCGGCAAGAACCTGAACCCGGCCACCGTGGAGCGCGCAATCAATCTGTCGCACGACAAATACTGCTCGGCCTCGATCATGATCGCGAAAACCGCCGAGCTGACGCACTCGTTCGACATCGTCGCGAACTGAGCGGCCAATGGCTGGCCCTGGCGCGCTGCGCCGCGGCAACCGCCATGCTGGCGCCGGACGGGGCGTCCAAAATACGCGCACCAAATGAAAATGCCGGCGTCCGCAAGGACGCCGGCATTTCTTGTTCAGGTGGCAAAGCAGGCCGATAAGCCGGATTCTGTGCACGCGCAACGTCCGAAAACGCGACGCGCGTGGCAGCCATTCCTCTAGGCGCGCCATTACTGACGCGCTCAAGCTTCCTACCCGCAGACGAGACGGGGGCCCCGTCCTGCATCTCGAAGATGCGCGCCTGCCTACTTGGAATTGCTCCGGGTGGAGGTTACCGTGCCGGTCTGCCTTGCAGCAGCCGCGGTGCGCTCTTACCGCACCGTTTCACCCTTACCTGATCCCGGCTTGCGCCGGGCCATCGGCGGTTTGCTTTCTGTTGCCCTGTTCCGCGTGTTGCCACGGATGGCCGTTAGCCATCACCCTGCCCTGTGGAGTCCGGACTTTCCTCGCCCTCTTTGGCCGAAGCCGCCGAGGCCGCGACTGCCTGGCCTGCTTTGCTGCGGCGGATTTTAACATCTGCGCGGCCGGCAAGCCGCCGCATCGGCTGAAATAGCCGAATGGCGAGCGGAAACAGCAATGGGATGCGAGCGATCCGCCGTAGTGGATACGGGCAGCGAGTCTCGCCGAAAACCTCGCGGTCCCTTTTAGCGGCTGCGCCGCCCCGCGCGAAATACCGATGCGTCGTCGTAAAACGCGGACGATTCGTTCTCGGGCCACCAGCCCGGAATGCCTAGCACCGGAAGCGGCGCAAACATGCGGCTCGTCAGCGCTTCGGTGCCGAGCAGCGCCGTGCTGACCGATTCGTCCAGCCACGCGTCGCGCGCAGCAGCGTCCCATTCGAAATACGCGGCCGGCACATCGACGATCCAAGCATGCCCCGTGCAAGCCTTGAACGGCGCGATCAGCTTTTCCAGCAACGCGTGGCCGAAGCAGCGCACTTCGCAACTCGTACCCCACGCATCGCGCCGGGCAACCAGCAGCGTCTGCCAGTCGAAGCCGCGTAGCGCCATGCTCAAGGCGGGATCGGCACAGGCGAACAGCAAAGCGTTCTCATCGAACAAGGTCAGCGTATCGCGCACGCCGCCGCGGGTCGGGCCGACGCCCAGCGCGTCGATCGCCGCCGACTGCCGCGCGTTCAACGCCGCCTTGATGCGCGGAAACGCAAACCACATCGAGCCGTTGAAGAAGTCGTGCAGATTGTGGCGCGTCGGCACGCAGCCGGTCGACGCGATGTGCGCCTCGTACGCCGCGCCGGCCGGCAGATCGTCCTGCGCGATGAACGCAAGGCGCTGACCGCGGCCCGTGGTCAGCCGCATCTCGGCGGCGTCGGCGTTCATTTCGGCGAGCAAGGCCGCGTAGCCCGTCAGCGCGGCCTGCTGCCAGCGCAGGCCGCGCCGGGCAAACTGCGCGAACCATGGCTGCGACCAGTCGATCGCGGCGAAGCCCGGCAGTGCTCCTGCCCCGGCTGGCGCCGCGTCGTGCCCCGTCTCACGCAGCTGCATCGAGCCGATGCCTCAAACCAGGCGCCAGCCAATCGACTCGCCGCCACGCAGCGGCACGACCGGCGTATCGCCGACCGGCAATTCGGCCGGCAGCGTCCATTCCTCGCGACGCAGCGTCACTTGCTCCGCGTTGCGCGGCAGGCCGTAGAAATCCGCGCCGAAGAAGCTCGCGAAGCCTTCGAGCTTGTCGAGCGCACCGGCTTTGTCGAATGCCTCGGTGTACAGCTCGAGCGCGTGCAGCGCCGTGTAGCAGCCCGCGCAACCGCACGCATGCTCCTTCAAGCCCTTCGGGTGCGGCGCGCTGTCGGTGCCGAGGAAGAAGCGCGGATTGCCCGACGTCGCCGCCTCGACCAGCGCCACGCGATGCGTCTCACGCTTCAACACGGGCAAGCAGTAGTAGTGCGGGCGAATGCCGCCCTGGAAGATCGCATTGCGGTTGTACAGCAGATGGTGCGCGGTGATCGTCGCGCCGAGCAGCTCAGGCGACGCACCGGCTTCGCGGATGTAGTCGACCGCGTCTTTCGTCGTGATGTGTTCGAACACCACCTTCAGCGCCGGGAACGCGCGGCGCAGCGGCGTCATCACGCGGTCGATGAACACCTTCTCGCGGTCGAACAGATCGATCGACGAATCCGTCACTTCGCCGTGCACCAGCAGCGGCATGCCCAATTCCTGCATCGTTTCGAGCGTTTTCGCGCACTTCATGATGTCGGTGACCCCCGCGTCTGAATTGGTCGTGGCCCCCGCCGGATACAGCTTCACGCCATGCACGAAGCCGCTCTCTCGCGCGCGGCGGATCTCGTCGGGCGGCGTGTTATCGGTCAGGTACAGCGTCATCAGCGGTTCGAATTTCGCACCATCCGGAATCGCGGCAATGATCCGCTCGCGGTACGCCTGCGCCATCGCGGTAGTCGTGACCGGCGGCTTCAGGTTCGGCATGATGATCGCGCGGCCGAACTGGCGCGCGGTGTCCGGCAGCACGGCGGCCAGCATCTCGCCGTCGCGAACGTGCAGGTGCCAGTCGTCGGGACGGGTGAGCGTGATGGAGTCGGGGGAAACGTTAGAAGCGGTCATGGCGAATGGGGAACGAAGATTCTGCGGGAAAAGCCAATCGACCCGGTCAAACCGCCGTGTTGCGGCCCAAACACACGTCAATTTTGCTATTTGGCGTTTCTGGCTCGGTGATATGCTTGGAAAATCATCATTGTAACGGCTCGCCCCGTTCACAGGCTCACCCGCAACATGTGCCAACTTCTCGGAATGAACTGCGCCGCGCCGACGGACGTCACCTTCTCGTTCACCGGCTTCGCGGCGCGCGGCGGCGTCACCGATCATCATGCCGACGGCTGGGGCATCGCCTTCTTCGAGGATAAAGCCTGCCGCCTGTTCATCGACCATCAGTCGTCGGCCACCTCGCCGATCGCCGAGATGGTCAAGCGCTACCCGATCAAATCGAAGAACACGATCGCTCACATCCGCAAGGCGACGCAAGGGCATATCCTGCTCGAAAACTGCCACCCGTTCATGCGCGAACTGTGGGGGCGTCACTGGATCTTCGCGCACAACGGCGATCTGAAAGATTATGCGCCGCAACTGTCGGGCGTTTATCAGCCGGTCGGCACGACCGACAGCGAGCTCGCTGTCTGCGCGCTGCTGGAAGGTTTGCGCAAGGCGTTTCCGGGTGCGCAGCAACCTCCGCTCGAAGAACTGTTCGCCGCGCTCGAAACCCTCACGCGCGAAATCACGCAGTTCGGCGTGTTCAATTTCCTGATGTCGAACGGCCAGGCGCTGTTCGCGCATTGCTCGACGCATCTGCATTACATCGTGCGGCGCTGGCCGTTTTCCACCGCGCACCTGGTCGACGCGGACGTGTCGATCGACTTCGCCAAATACACGACGCCGGAAGACCGCGTCGCGGTGATCGCGACCAAGCCGTTGACCGACAACGAAGTCTGGACCGCATTCGAGCCGGGCGATCTGATGATGTTCCAGCATGGCGACGTGATCGGCCGCATCAACGTGCCGGTGCCGGCGTCGGTGCTCGAAAAGCTGCGCAATCCCGCGCTGGATGCGTCGGCGTCGGCCACCACGATCGCAGCGTCGACGGCGCACACGGTCATGGCCGACAGCGAGTCCGACCTCGAAGCGGCCGACGACGCCGCGGCATTCGAGTCCTGATCACGCCACACGCCGCGCTCGCGGACCAGACCGGATAGATCACCCGCCAACAGAAAAGCCGCTCCCGGGAGCGGCTTTTTTCGTTCACGCCAGCCCCAAAGCGCTGGCCGTGCAAGACCCTCAGTGCAGGATCTTCGCCAGAAAATCCTTCGCGCGATCCGACTTCGGATTGGCGAAGAAATCTTCCTTGCGGTCGTCTTCGACGATCAAGCCCTTGTCCATGAAGATCACGCGGTGCGCGACCTTCTTCGCAAAGCCCATTTCGTGCGTAACGCACATCATGGTCATGCCTTCCTGCGCGAGTTCGACCATCACGTCGAGCACTTCGTTGATCATTTCCGGATCGAGCGCCGAGGTAGGCTCGTCGAACAGCATCGCGATCGGGTCCATCGACAACGCACGCGCAATCGCCACGCGCTGCTGCTGACCGCCCGACAACTGTCCCGGAAACTTGTCCGCATGCGCGCGCAAGCCGACGCGATCGAGCAGCTTCAGCCCTTTCGCGGTGGCTTCGTCGCTCGAGCGGCCGAGCACCTTCATCTGCGCGAGCGTCAGGTTCTGCACGATCGACAGATGCGGGAACAGCTCGAAGTGCTGGAACACCATGCCGACCTTCGAACGCAGCTTCGACAGATTCGTTTTCTTGTCGGTCAGCGACTGGCCGTTGATGACGATCTCGCCCTTCTGGAACGGCTCGAGGCCGTTGACCGTCTTGATCAGCGTGGACTTGCCCGAGCCCGACGGCCCGCACACCACCACCACTTCACCTTTTTTGACTTCCGTCGTGCAGTCGGTCAGCACCTGGAACTGACCGTACCACTTCGAAACATTCTTGATAGAGATCATCTTGCGACCTTTTTCTGAAGACCTTTGACAAGGCTCGACGCGACCACACAGATCACGAAATAAACCGCGCCCGCGAACAGTACCATCTCGACATTCGTGCCGTCACGATCGCCAATATTCGTGGCGGTGCGGAAGAAGTCGGCGAGGCTGATCACATAGACGAGCGACGTATCCTGAAACAGCACGATACCCTGCGTGAGCAGCAGCGGCACCATTGCGCGGAACGCCTGAGGCAGCACGATCAGGCGCATCGATTGCGCGTAGGTCATGCCGAGCGCGAACGCCGCGTTGACCTGCCCGCGCGGCACCGCCTGGATGCCGGCGCGGATGATCTCCGAATAGTACGCTGCCTCGAACAGCGAGAAAGCGACCATTGCCGATGCGAGGCGGATGTCGATATCCGGCGACAGCCCGAGCACGTTTTGCAGCACTTGCGGCACGATCAGGAAGAACCACAGCAGCACCATCACCAGCGGGATCGAACGGAAGATCGTCACGTAGCCCTTCGCGAACCACTCGAAGGGTTTGAACGACGACAGCCGCAGCATCGCCAGAATGGTGCCCCAGATGATGCCGAACACGATCGCGATCAACGTGATCTTCAAGGTGACGATGGCACCGGTCCACAGCGTAGGCAGTGCGCCCGGAATACCACTCCAGTCGAAATGATGCATCACTTGCCTCCGATATAGCCGGTCAACCGGGTTTTCGCTTCGACCCAGCGCATCAGTTGCATCACCACCAGGTTGATCAGCATGTACGCCACCGTGACCGCGATGAACGACTCATAAGTCTGCGACGTGTAGTCGACCAGTTGGCGCGCCTGCGCGGACAGGTCAAGCAGACCGATCGTCGACGCGACCGCCGAGTTCTTGAAGATGTTCAGAAATTCGGACGTGAGCGGCGGCACGATGATCCGGTACGCGACCGGCAGCAGCACGTAGCGATACGTCTGCCATTGCGTGAAGCCCATCGCCAGACCCGCGGCGCGCTGGCCGCGCGGCAACGCGTTGATGCCCGAGCGCACCTGCTCGCACACACGCGCGGAAGTGAACAGCCCGAGACAGATGATCGACGACGAGAAGAACTGCGCGGCTGGCGGCAGTTGCTTGAACCAGTTGCCCATCGACGCGGGCAGCAGCTCCGGTATCACCAGATACCAGATGAAGAACTGCACGATCAGCGGGATGTTACGGAAAATCGCGACGTAGACCGTGCCGATCCCCGAGGCCCATTTGTTCGGCACCGTACGCAGCACACCAAAAAGCGAGCCGACGATCAGCGCGATCACCCATGCCGACAGCGACACGGTAATCGTCACCCAGAGGCCCGAGAACAACCAGCCCAGATAGGTGGTCGGCTCGCCGGTGGAGACCGGACTCAGCAGAATGCCCCAGTTCCAGTGATATGACATGACCAAGACTCCAGCAAAAAGAAACGGAAGAAGCGCGTGGCCCCTTCCGTTCCGTTCAGCGTTTCAAAAAAACAACTGAGGTTTAATCGATTGCCTTGTCATTCGGATTCTTGAAGAGCGCCTTCATGTCGTCGCTTTGCGGGAAGTTCAGGTTCAGGCCCTTCGGCGGAATCGGCGATTCGAACCACTTCTTGTAGATCTGATCGGCTTCGCCCGAGGTCTGGACCTTCGCGATCGCGTCGTCGGCGACCTTCTTGAACTCCGGATCGTTCTTGCGCATCATGCAGCCGTACGCTTCACGCGATTGCGGCGCGCCGACAATCACGTAATCGTTCGGGTTGTTCGACTTCGCGCGTTCGCCCGCGAGCAATGCGTCGTCCATCATGAACGCCGCGGCACGGCCCGTGGACAGCGTCAGGAACGACTCGCCGTGGTCCTTCGCGCTGATGATGTTCATGCCCATGCTCTTGTCCTGGTTCATCTTGCGAAGCAGGCGCTCGGAGGTGGTGCCGGCAGTCGTGACGACCGTCTTGCCCTTCAGGTCGGGCCAGTCCTTGATGCCGGAGTCTTTCTTGGTCATCAGGCGCGTGCCGATCACGAAGATGGTGTTCGAGAACGCGGCCTGCTGCTGGCGCTCCAGGTTGTTCGTGGTGGAACCGCATTCGATGTCCACGGTGCCGTTCTGCACCAGCGGAATGCGGTTTTGCGACGTGATCGGCGTCAGCTTCACCTTCAGGTTAGGCATGTTCAGCTTCTGCTTGACGGCCTCGACGACCTTCATCGCGAACTCTTGCGAATAGCCGATGACGTTCTGCTTGTCGTCGTAATACGAAAACGGGATCGACGATTCGCGATGACCCAGCGAAATGACGCCTGTGTCCTTGATCTTTTTCAGCGTACCCGCGTCTTGCGCGTGCGCGCCGACCGTGAACAGTCCGAGAGTCGCGAGCAGCAGCGCAGCTTTTTTAACCTTCATGTTGTGATCTCCTAGGCAAGAACCGGCGCCAGTTTAGCAAAGTAATTATTCTGAAAGTATGGCTATAAACCATGCTGTTGCGCGCGCGCCGCTAAGGGCTCGCGGCGCCTGGAACCAGTCCGCGGACTTTTGCGCATAGGCAAAGGCGGGCGACATCGATCCGATGCCGCCCGCCGGGTACGACACGCGGTCTTGTGGACCGCGTTCAGGCAAGAATTGCCGGCGAATCCGCAGGGTAGCGCAGTCGCCGTTCAAACAAAAATCAGGGGTACAGACCGCGCATTTCGCGCGCTTGCAAAATCCGCTTACAAGCAACGATAAACGCCGCCGTGCGCACCGACACGTTCTGCTCGCTCGACACCTGCCACACCGCGGCAAATGCTTCACGCATCACGCGCTCCAGACGCTGGTTGATCTCGTCCTCGGTCCAGAAGAAGCTGGAGAAGTCCTGCACCCATTCGAAGTACGACACCGTCACGCCACCCGCATTGGCCACCACGTCCGGGATCACGAGGATGCCGCGATCGTGCAGGATGTCGTCCGCCGCCGTGGTGGTCGGGCCGTTGGCGCCTTCCACGATGATCTTCGTCTTGATCTTTCCGGCGTTCTTTTCGGTGATCTGATTTTCCAGCGCGGCCGGAATCAGGATGTCCGATTCGACCGTCCAGAACTCTTCACTGCTCACGGCATCTGCTTCCGGGAAGCCGCCCACGCCACCCGTCTTCGCGACGTGCTCGAGCAGCGCGCCCGCGTCGATGCCGGTCGATTTGTACAGCGAGCCGGTGTGATCCTGCACCGCGACCACCTTCGCGCCCGCTTCCTGGAACAGCCGCGCGGCAATCCCGCCGACGTTGCCGAAGCCCTGCACGGCGATGCGCGCGCCTTCGATATCGAAGCCGATGCGGCGCGCCGCCTCGCAGCCGACCACGAACACGCCGCGGCCCGTCGCCTCGCGGCGGCCCAGCGAACCGCCGAGCGTGATCGGCTTGCCGGTCACGACGCCGGTGGCCGTTTGGCCCTGGTTCATCGAGTACGTGTCCATCATCCACGCCATGATCTGCTCGTTCGTGTTCACGTCCGGCGCGGGGATGTCGGTATTCGGTCCGATGATGATGCCGATTTCGCTGGTGTAGCGGCGCGTCATGCGCTCCAGTTCGCCACGCGACAGCGTGCGCGGATCGACGCGGATGCCGCCCTTCGCGCCGCCGTACGGCACGTTCACCGCTGCATTCTTCACCGACATCCACGCGGACAGCGCCATCACTTCGGACAGCGTCACATCCTGGTGATACCGCACGCCACCCTTGCCCGGACCGCGCGACACGTTGTGCTGCACGCGATAGCCTTCGAAGTGAGCGACGGTGCCGTTATCGAGTTCGATGGGCACGTCGACGATCAGAATGCGCTTCGGGCGCTTCAGGGTTTCGAGCCAGCGGGACAGCGAGCCGAGGTACGGCGCGACGCGGTCGACCTGACGCAGGTAGTTGCCCCAGGGGCCGAGGTCTTCGCTATTGAGGTAGGAGGGAACGGACTGCGACGATGCTGCGGATTGGGCGGTTTGCTGCTGGGAAGACATGAACGCTCCGGCGTTGATCGAATACGTGCATTGTCGAAAAACGCCCTTTTGAAATCCAATGCCGTTTCCTTATCCGATTATGTTTTTTTTGCATAACGTTCGGGAAGCTGCAAATTCGCGTCGTGACGGTGCAGGTTTTATGCAGCGTCCTGCCCTAGCTCCTCCGACACGACATCCCACAACTGGCGCACGAGTATCTGCCGCGCATCGTCGCTTTTCGCCGCGAGCTTGTCGCGGTACAGGCGAATCTCCATGCTCAGCGTGAGCTGGCCTTCGGGCGTGCCGCGCGTCGCGCGATCGAGGCGGATCAGCTTGCCTTCGGCGACCGCGTCTTCCACCGCGCTGTGCGGCAGGAAGGCGATGCCGTGGCCGGCCAGCGCCATTGCCTTGAGCCCTTCGGCCATGTCGGTTTCATACAGCCGATCCAGATACAGACGCTCCGGCGCGTTGGCGAGGATCACTTCGGTCATGCGTCCAAGATACGCGTTCGGCGTGTAGGACAGATACGGCGTGGGCGCCTCCGCCGTGCCCGGCAACGTATGACGCGGCCGGCCCGCGCGGCCCGGCGCCGAGAACGGGCTGATCGGCTCGTTGCCGAGCGTCAGCATGTCGTAGCGTGCCGGATCGAGCGCGACCGGGTGGCTGGGATGGTGATAGCCCATCATCAGATCACAGCCGCCCTCCACCAGCGACAACGCCGCGTCGTGCACGTTGAGCGCCCGCAGCCGCGTATGGATCGGGCCCAAATGCGCTTCGATGCGTTGCAGCCAGCGCGGGAAGTACGTCAGCGACAGCGTATGCGGCACCGCGAACTCGATGGTCGCCTGCGGCGTCGCCGTATGGCCGCGCAGCAGCGCGCGGGCCTCGTGAAACTGCGACAGCATCGCGAGCGCCTGCTCGTTGAACACCTGGCCAGCTGCCGTGAGCCGCGTCGGATAAACCGAACGGTCGATCAGTTCCGTGCCGAGCCACGCTTCGAGCGCCTGGATGCGCCGCGAAAACGCCGGTTGCGTGACGTGGCGCAATTCGGCCGAGCGGCTGAAACTGCGCGTTTCCGCGAGCGAAACGAAGTCTTCGAGCCATTTCAGTTCCATGCGGGGTGTGCTGCCGGGCGGGAGGAAGAAGTCAGCATTCTAGCGGCGCGCAAGCGGCGTGACGCGTTCACGCCGTTGCGGATCGCGGAGCGGCCGCCAGGCGGGTGCCCTGCGCGCCCGGTGGCCACGCGCGCGGCAAAATCAAGGCCAGAGTCGGCAGGCACGCGCGCAGTGGTAAAATTCGCGGTTCCCTCCGTTCCCGATCCGCTCTCTGAGCGCTCAACGCTTCGACCCGGTCCCCATCATGTCCGACACCCGCCCCGACACCCTGTTCGCGCTGAACGCGCTCTCCCCGCTCGACGGCCGTTACGCGTCGAAAACCGAAGCCCTGCGCGACTGGCTCTCGGAAGCCGCTTTCATGCGCAATCGCGTGACGGTCGAAATCCATTGGCTGATCGCGCTGTCGCGCGCCGGCTTCGCCGAAGTGCCGCGTTTTTCCGAAGCGTCCGAACAATTCCTGCTGCAACTGGCCGAGCGCTTCACCGCGCACGACGCCGCGCGCATCAAGGAAATCGAACGCGTGACGAATCACGACGTGAAAGCAGTCGAGTACTGGCTGAAGGAATCGGTCAAGGGTCAGGAAGAACTCGAACGCGCGAGTGAGTTCATCCACTTCGCGTGCACGTCGGAAGACATCAACAACACGTCGCACGGTCTGATGCTGGCCGGCGCCCGCGAACACGTGATCTTGCCGGCGCTGCGCTCGGTGCATCAGCGCCTCGTCGCGCTGGCTCACGCGCACGCCGAACAGCCGATGCTGTCGCGCACGCACGGCCAGCCGGCCAGCCCGACCACGCTCGGTAAGGAAATCGCCAATGTCGCAGCGCGCCTCGAACGCGCGATCGACCGTGTCGCGAAGGTCGAACTGCTCGGCAAGATGAACGGCGCGGTGGGCAACTTCAATGCGCACCTGTCCGCGTATCCGGAGTTCGACTGGGAAGCGTTCTCGCGCGAAGTGGTCGAACAGCGCCTGAAGCTCACGTTCAATCCGTACACCATCCAGATCGAGCCGCACGACTACATGGCCGAGCTGTTCGACGCCGTGTCGCGCGCCAACACGATCCTGCTGGATCTGGACCGTGACGTATGGGGCTACATCTCGGTCGGCTACTTCAAGCAGCGCACCAAGGCGGGTGAAATCGGCTCGTCGACGATGCCGCACAAGGTCAACCCGATCGACTTCGAAAACTCCGAAGGCAACCTGGGTCTCGCGAACGCCACGCTGCGCCACCTGGCCGACAAGCTGCCGGTGTCGCGCTGGCAGCGCGATCTGACCGACTCGACGGTGCTGCGCAACATGGGCGTCGCGTTCGGTTACTCGCTGCTCGCATACGACTCGCTGATCCGAGGTCTCGACAAGCTCGAAGTCAACGCGCAGCGTCTGAACGAAGATCTGGACAACTGCTGGGAAGTGCTGGCTGAGCCGGTGCAGACGGTGATGCGCCGTTACGGCATCGAAAACCCGTACGAGCAGTTGAAGGAACTGACGCGCGGCAAGGGCATCACGCGTGAAGCGCTGCAAAGCTTCGTCGGCGGCCTCGCGATTCCCCAAGACGCGAAAGACCGTTTGCTCGCGATGACACCGGCTTCCTACATCGGCAAGGCAGTCGAACTGGCGAAGCGCATCGCCTGATTCGCCGCGTCACGCTTCCTGCACGCACGCCTCGTTACGCGAGGCAGGCATAAAAGAGCCGCTCCTCGGAGCGGCTCTTTTTTCATCCCTACGACAACGACAAGCCGAGCAAGCTAGCTAGCGGAACCTCACCGCTCGCCGACCTGCTTCAACACATCGTCGACGATCTCTTCCGGCGACAGTTCGATGCTCACCGTGATCGCTTCATCCGCGCCCGGCTCTTCGAGCGTGTCGAGTTGGCTTTGCAGCAGTGACGGATCGAAGAAATGGCCGGTGCGGGTGGTCAGACGCCCTTCGAGCACCTCACGCGAACCCTTCAGGTAGACGAAGCACACGTCCTTGTCGCCGGCGCGCAGGATGTCGCGATACGAGCGCTTGAGCGATGAACACGTGAACACCGCCGTCTCGCCCGCCTTCTGCTTTTCTTCGATCGCGGCGCGGATGGTTCTCAGCCACGGCCAACGGTCTTCGTCGGTGAGCGGAATGCCGTGGTGCATCTTCTCCTTGTTGGCGGCGCTGTGAAACGCGTCGCCGTCGGTGAACGCGCAGTGCAGGCGCTCCGCCAGCATTTCGCCAATTCTCGTCTTGCCGGCGCCCGACACGCCCATTGCGATCAGAATCATCTGAAACTCCTTACAGGACCGCCGCGAGCGCGAAGGTCAAGCCCAAACCCATCAGCGAGATGATGGTCTCGAGGAGCGACCATGTCTTGAAGGTCTGCCCCACCGTCATACCGAAGTACTCCTTGATCAGCCAGAAGCCGCCGTCGTTCACGTGCGAGAAGATCAGCGAGCCCGAGCCGGTGGCGAGCACCAGCAACTCCGGCTTGACCTGCACCCCGCTCGCCGCCGCGATCGGCGCGACGATGCCGCAGGCGGTGGTCATCGCGACCGTGGCCGAACCCGTCGCAAGACGGATCAGCGCTGCGACGAGCCAGCCGAACAGCAGCGGCGACATATGCGCCGCGGTCGCCACATTGACGATTTCCTTCGAAATGCCGCTATCCAACAGCACGCGGCCGAAACCGCCGCCCGCGCCGACGATCAGCGTAATACCCGCGATCGGCGCAAGACAATCACCGCAGAACTTCTGGATCTGCTCGCGCGTGAAGCCGCGGCTAGCGCCGAAGGTCCAGAAGCTGACCAGCACGGCCGTCAACAACGCGACGTCCGAGTTGCCGAAGAAGCGCAGCAGATCGTTCGGCAGCGTCTTCGGCGTCGAGATCAGATCGGCCCAGCTGCCGATCAGCATCAGAATCACCGGCAGCAGGATCGTGAACAGCGTGATGCCGAAGCTCGGCAATTCGCGCTTCGGCGCCTTGCTTGCCGCGTTGCTTGCTGCGCCGTTTTTCGCGTCATTGCCGTTGCCGTCAGCGCTGCCCAGGAATTGCGCGGCCAGCGCGTTTTCCTTCGGCAACGTGATATAGCGGCTGATGAGCAGCGCGAACAGCGGACCGGCGACGATCGCAGTCGGAACACCGACGATCAAGCCATAGGCAATGGTTCTGCCGATATCCGCGTGATACGCCTGCACCGCGAGCATCGCGGCCGGGTGCGGCGGCAGCAGCCCGTGCACGACGGACAGACCCGCGACCATCGGCAAGCCGACCAGCAGCAGCGATTTATTGGTGCGCTTCGCGACGTTGAACGCGATCGGAATCAGCAGCACGAAGCCGACTTCGAAGAACACCGGCAAGCCGACGATGATCGCGACGACCATCATTGCCCAGTGGATGTTCTTCTCACCGAAGAAGTGGATCAACGTGGTGGCGATGCGCTCGGCGCCGCCCGATTCGGCCATCATCTTGCCGAGCATCGTGCCGAGACCGACCACCACCGCGATGTGCCCAAGCGTGTTGCCGTTACCCGTTTCGAACGATTTGACGATGGTGGCCATCGGCATGCCGGCTACGAGGCCGAGCAGCAACGACACCATGATGAGAACGAGGAACGGATAAACCTTGTAGCGCGTGATCAGCAAGATCAGCAAGGCGATGGCGATCACCGCGTAAACCAGCAGCATGCTGCCGTGGACAGCTTCCATGAAGCTCCTCCTTTGCGTTATTGATTGTGAGTGCGGAACGTCGGCCCGCACGGTGTCTCACGGCGACCTGCGCTGCGCCGAAAACCCGGCTGACCGCGCGGACGCTGAATTTTACTGTTTGTTTCCTGAAAGCGCGCGTCAATCCGTAGCGCATATAGCAAAGAACAAAGAAGCCTCGGCGCGACAGCCTGAGCGGCTGTATCGACGAGGCTCCTGATCGGACCTTGATCGTGTGACTTGAAGTGGCCGGGCTCTTACTCTTAGTGTGCGGGCGCGGCGAGCTGGCTGGCGGCACGCGCCAGACGCGTGACCTCGGCCCAATTCTGCGCGGCCAGCGCGGCCTTCGGCGTGAGCCACGAACCGCCGACGCACACCACGTTCGGCAACGACAGGAAAGTCGTCGCCGTTTCGGCCGTGATGCCGCCGGTCGGGCAGAACTTCAGCGTCGGGAACGGGCCATGGAAGGCCTGCAGCATCGGCACGCCGCCGGCTTGCTGCGCCGGGAAAAACTTGACGATTTCGTAGCCGAGTTCCAGCGCCGTGATGATGTCGGTGGGCGTCATCACGCCCGGCAGCAGCGGCAAGCCCGCATCCTGCGCGGCCTTGTGCATGTCCTTCGTCAGACCCGGCGAGACGCCGAACTGCGCGCCCGCTTTCTTCGCCTGCGCGCAGTGCTCGGGCTTCGTGATCGTGCCGACGCCGACCACGATGTCGTCGGCCAACTGGCTCGCGCGCTCGATCGCTTCGAGGCCGGCCGCCGTGCGCAGCGTGATTTCCAGCACCTTCACGCCGCCCGCGTGCAACGCGCGCGACACGTGTTCGCCCTGTTCGGCCGAGTCGAACGCGAGCACCGGAATCACCGGGCCGAGGCGCACGATATCGCTTACTGTTTTCGACGTCATAGTCAGACTCCTTGTTTCCGCAGCACTTAGCTGGCTTGAGTGGTGCTTGTGTGTTTGTCGGTATGCGCTTTGGACGCTGTGCCGTGCTGCGTTGCGTGAGCGGTTGCGTCCTGACCCGCGTGCTCGCCCACCATCTTGCCGAACACCGACGCGCCCTGCTCCGCCGGCGCCGCCGCCGCGCGGAACACACCGAACAGCTCGCGGCCGAAGCCGACTTCGTTTTCCGCCTGATGCTTCGACTCGGCGTTGGGCCGCGCCGCCCATTCGGCCGCGTCGATCTCGATGTCGAGCACGCCCGCTTCGGCGTCGATCACCAGCATGTCGCCGGTGCGCACCTTGCCGATCGGCCCTTGCAGCAACGCTTCCGGCGACAGGTGGATCACCGCCGGCACCTTGCCCGAAGCGCCCGACATGCGGCCGTCCGTGACCAGCGCGACATGGAAACCTTGATCCTGCAACACACCGAGCAACGGCGTCAAACGATGCAGCTCAGGCATGCCGTTTGCACGCGCGCCCTGGAAGCGCACCACGGCGATGAAATCGCGCTTCAGTTCGCCCTTGTCGAAAGCCTCCTGCACCGCTTCCTGCGAGTCGAACACGATCGCCGGCGCCTTCACCGTGCGATGCTGCGCCGCGACCGCCGAAATCTTGATCACGCCACGGCCGAGCTTGCCCTGCATCAGACGCAAGCCGCCGTCCGGCTGGAACGGCTCCTTGATGCCGCGCAGCACAGCGGTATCCGCGCTCGCCTCGACGGCCGGCACCCATTGCAGCTTGCCGTCGATCAGCTTCGGCTCTTCGGTGTAATGCTTGAGCCCCTTGCCCGCGACCGTGTTCACGTCGGCGTGCAGCAAGCCGCCTTCCAGCAGGTTGCGCACGAGGAACGCGACGCCGCCGGCCGCGTGGAAGTGATTCACGTCGGCCTTGCCATTCGGATAAATCTTCGCGAGCAGCGGCACCACTTGCGACAACGCGTCGAAGTCGTCCCAGTCGATCACAATGCCCGCCGCACGCGCGATCGCGACCAGATGCAGCGTGTGGTTCGTCGAGCCGCCCGTCGCCAGCAGCGCGACGATGCCGTTGACGATCGCCCTCTCGTCGACCACGTGGCCGATCGGCATGTAGTGGCCGCGCTCCACCGTCAGGTCGAGCACGCGGCGCGCGGCTTGCGCGGTCAGCGCGTCGCGCAGCGGCGTATGCGGATGCACGAAGGCCGAACCCGGCAGATGCAGGCCCATCACTTCCATCAGCATCTGATTGCTGTTCGCGGTGCCGTAGAACGTGCAGGTGCCGTGGCTGTGATACGCGGCGGCCTCCGCTTCGAGCAGCGCGTCGCGGCCGCATTGGCCGGTGGCGAACTGCTGGCGCGTCTTGGCTTTGTCGTCGTTGGACAGGCCGCTCGCCATCGGGCCGGCCGGCACGAAGATGGTCGGCAGATGGCCGAATTGCAGCGCGCCGATCAAGAGGCCCGGCACGATCTTGTCGCAGATGCCGAGACACAGCGCCGCGTCGAACATGTTGTGCGTGAGCGCGACCGCCGTGCCCATCGCGATCACTTCGCGCGAGAACAACGACAGCTCCATGCCCGCATTGCCCTGCGTGATGCCGTCGCACATGGCCGGCACGCCGCCCGCGACTTGCGCGACACCGCCGTTCTCACGCGCGGCCTGCTTGATGATGTCCGGGTAGTTTTTGTACGGCGCGTGGGCCGACAGCATCTCGTTGTACGAGGACACGATGCCGATGTTCGGCTCGCGGATCTGCTTGATGACGAGCTTGTCGTTGCCTTCCAGACCGGCGAAGCCGTGGGCCAGATTCGCGCACGAGAGCGCGCCGCGCGCCGGGAACTTGCCCTGCGCGTGATGGATGCGGGCCAGATAGGCGTCGCGCGTGGGCTTGCTGCGCTCGATCACGCGCCGCGTGACCTTCAACAATTGCGAATGCGGGGAAACCATCGGAGCTCCTTCGTCGCTGGCGGCAGGTGCACGCGCACTTTGCCAGGTAGGTATCGCGGGGGGGCGTCGGCTCAACCGACGACGCCATCTTAGTAGAAAAACTACACGATCGCAACGACGTTTTCTGCTGCACCGCCGCATCTGGCCGGATCACGCAATGCCTTACTGGCGGCCAATTAGCGGCGAACAGCAGAAATCCTGGGGATTACACCTACGGGCGAAAATGTAGTTTTTGTACCTTCTCGTGCAATCGGCTATAGTCCACGCATTCTTCAGCATAGTGCGAGTTTTCCGATGATGCTGTCCCAAGTGGAAGAGATGCGCGAGCAGTTGCGCCCGTCCGAGCGCAAGCTGGCCGACTACGTGATCGAGTCTCCGCGCGAGGTGCTCGACCTGTCGATGACGGAAGTCGCCGCCCGCGCGGGCGTCAGCCAGCCGACCATCGCGCGGTTTTGTCATGCGCTCGGCTTTTCGGGGTTTCGCGAGTTCAAGATCCGGCTCGCGCAGGGGATCGCCGCCGAGGTGCCCGCCGTCTATCGCGACGTGCGGCCCGACGAGCCGACGCCGGGCGTCGCCGCCAAGGTGCTCGACCGGACCATCGGCGCGCTGATCCAGGTGCGCAACAATCTGTCGTCGGACAGCGTGGCGGCGGCGATCGGGATACTGGCGCAGGCGCGGCGCATCGAGTTCTACGGCGCGGGCGGCTCGGGGATCGCCGCGCTCGACGTGCAGCACAAATTCTTCCGGCTCGGCATGCCGAGCGTCGCGTATTCGGACCCGCATACGTTTCTGATGTCGGCTGCGCTTCTCGGCGCAGGCGATGTCGTGGTGGCGATCTCGAACACCGGCCGCACGCGCGACATCATCGACGCCGCGAAAGCCGCGCTCAACGCGGGCGCGAAGGTGATCGCGATCACGCACGGCAATTCGCCGCTCGCGCGGCTTGCGACGGTCGGCCTGTTCGCGAACGTCGACGAAGACACGGATATCTTTTCGCCGATGACTTCGCGCGTGTCGCATCTGGCGATCGGCGACATTCTGGCGGTGGGCGTGGCGCTCAGCCGTGGACCGGAGCTGGTAGAAAAGCTCGCGCAGACCAAAGAGGTGATTCACCGGCGCAGGGTCGATTCACACGGGTGAGGTACCGGCGATTCGCGAAGCAGCACGCCAGATACAGAAAGGGCTGTTTGCCGATTGATCGGCAAACAGCCCTTTTTCATTGCAGCGATGAACATCACGTCGGGCCTCGCGGCCCGGCGTCGAGATCAGAACGGCTTGATCACGACCAGTGCGACCGCCGCCAGCATCCCGAGCACCGGCAGTTCATTGAACATCCGATACCACTTGTCCGAGCGACGATTCTCGCCACGCTCGAAAGTGCGCAGCAGCACGCCGCAGTACGCGTGATAGATGATCAGCAGCACCACCACGCCGACCTTCGCGTGAATCCAGCCCTCCCCGCTGCCAATGCCGATGAAAAGCCACAGCCATAGACCGCACGCCAAAGCCGGCACCGCGATGAAGGTCATGAAGCGGAACAGCTTGCGCGCCATGATCAGGAGCCGCGCAATCGCGGCGGGTTCCGTTTCCATCGCCAGATTGACGAAGATGCGCGGCAAATAGAACAGGCCAGCGAACCAGGAGGCAATCAACACGATGTGAAACGTCTTTACCCAAAGCATCAGCGGTCCTTGTGCAACGTGGTGGCGTAGGCCGGCGCGCGCGCCGGCCCGCTGCCGCGATTATCGCGGCTATTGACGGCCTTCGCCGTGGCCCAGCACGACGTATTTGAGCGACGTCAACCCTTCCAGGCCGACCGGACCGCGCGCGTGCAGCTTGTCGTTCGAGATGCCGATCTCCGCACCCAGGCCGAACTCGAAGCCGTCCGCGAAACGTGTCGAGGCGTTGACCATCACGCTGGCCGAGTCCACTTCGCGCAGGAAGCGCATCGCGCGATCGTGGTCTTCCGTGACGATCGCGTCGGTGTGTTGCGAGCTGTAGGTATTGATGTGGTCGATCGCCGCGTCGAGATCGTCGACCACCTTGATCGCCAGCACCGGCGCGAGGTATTCGGTGCGCCAGTCTTCCTCGGTGGCATCGACGAGCGGGCCCACGCCCGCATCCGCCAGCACCGCGCGCGCCGCCGCGTCCACCCGCAGCTCGACGTCCTTGCCGCGGTACAGCTTGCCGAGCGGCGGCAGCACGTCGGCGGCGATGCCGCGTGCGACCAGCAGCGTCTCCATCGTGTTGCAGGTGCCGTAGCGGTGCGTCTTCGCGTTGTCGCAGACGGTCAGCGCCTTGGCCAGGTCCGCGCGGTCGTCGACATACACGTGGCAGATGCCGTCGAGGTGCTTGATCATCGGCACGCGCGCTTCGTTGATGAGCCGCTCGATCAGGCTCTTACCGCCGCGCGGGACGATCACGTCGACATAGTCGGTCATCGTGATCAGCTTGCCGACCGCCGCGCGGTCTGACGTGGCGACCACCTGCACGGCATCCTGTGGCAAGCCGGCCGCTTGCAGGCCTTCGCCGATCAGCTTCGCCAGCGCGGTGTTGCTTTCGAGCGCTTCCGAGCCGCCACGCAGAATCGTCGCGTTGCCGGATTTCAGACACAGCGCCGCGGCGTCGATGGTCACGTTCGGGCGCGATTCGTAGATGATGCCGATCACACCGAGCGGCACACGCATCTGGCCGACCTGAATGCCGCTCGGCCGATACTTCAGATTGCTGATCTCGCCGATCGGATCGGCCAGCGCCGCCACCTGCCGCAAGCCTTCGAGCATCGTGTTCAGCGCTTTGTCCGACAGCGTCAGACGGTCGATGAACGCGGCGTCGTGCCCTTTGTCGCGAGCGCGCGCGACGTCGCGTGCGTTGGCTTCCTTGAGCAGCGCGGCATCGCGCTCGATGGCCTGCGCAACGGCCGCGAGCGCGGCGTTCTTCGACGCCGTCGAGGCGCGCGCCATCGCACGCGAAGCCTGGCGGGCGCGGCGACCGAGGTCGGTCATGTACTGGTCGATATCCATGGTCATTCTCGTGGTGCCGCGCACGTCGACGTGCGGCGGACAAGCAGGATTAGCGAAAGATCAAACGATTGTAAGTCGGGTACAGGTGCTTTGCTCGCGGCGGCGGTCGGTATGGCCTGGCCCGAACTTGCGCGCTTGACGCGGCGCCTGGAAAAACGATCGGGACCTGGAGGATGCCGCGCGCGCAGCTGACAGAAACTACGTCGCGCTGTACTTCAAGCTGCGGTTCACGCTGGCCTTCGCCCCGGCGCGCCCGCTCCCGCCCGAGGTCGTGGCGGCGGCACCGGCGCCGACTTTGGCGACGCGACCGTCATGGCCAGTTCGAACAGGCCGTCCCACGGATCAGGCGGCGGATCGTTTCGATGATTGCCCGGCGTGCCGCCCGACAACCCCTTCACCTGCCGATCCAGCCGCGCCGCCAACGCTAGCGCCTTCTCCATCGCACCTTCGGTGACACGCGAGAGCGCCGGCCCGATCAGCCGCTCACGCGGCCCCCACACGCGGTTCTCGCGCACCAGCATCGCGAGCGGCTTGCCGGCCGCGACGCCGCGCTTGATCCGCAACAGCGTGCGCACTTCTTCGACGACCGCCCACAACACCAGCACCGCAGCCTCGCCTTCGCCGCGCAGTCCGTCGAGCATGCGCGACAAACGGCCGACATCGCCCGCCAGCATTGCTTCGTTCAGCTTGAAGACGTCGTAGCGCGCGACGTTGAGCACCGCGTCGTGAACTTGTTCGAAGCTCAGTGAGCCGGCCGGATACAACAGCCCGAGCTTCTGGATTTCCTGATGCGCGGCGAGCAGATTGCCTTCCACCCGTTCGGCGATGAACGCGAGCGCGCGCCGCCCTTCCTCGCCGGCGGCCACCCGCTGACCCTGCGCCGCGAGACGCTGACCGACCCAGTTCGGCAACTGCGCGCGTTCGACCGGGTCGATCTTCAGCGCGGCACCCGCATCCGCGAGCGCCGTGAACCAGGCCGACTTTTGCGTGGCCGCGTCGAGACGCGGCAGCGTGACGATGGTCAGCACGTCGTCGTTGACGGCGGCGGCGAGCGCCTTCAGCGCATCCGCGCCTTCCTTGCCGGGCTTGCCCGACGGAATGCGCAACTCGACCAGTTGACGGTCGCCGAACAACGACATCGACTGGCTCGCGCCCAGCAGCGAACTCCAGTCGAAACCCCGTTCGACCGTGAACACCGAGCGGTCGGTAAAACCGGCCGCGCGCGCCGTCACGCGAATCCGGTCGCACGCTTCCTGCGCGAGCAGGTGCTCGTCGCCGTACACGACGTACAGTCCGGCGAGTCCCTTCGCGAGATGCGCTTCGAGCGCGTCAAGTCGCAGTTGCATGGCTACTGGTCGGCGAGGTTGAACAGGTGCGGTGAATCGGACACGGCATCACGCTCACAGCGGCGGCGGCGGCAACGGCGCGCGCGGCGCGATGGCCGGCACGCCTTCGCCCGGCGCCGGATTCATCGAGCGCACCACTCCGAGGCGGCGGATCAGCTGGTCGATCGCGTCGTTTTCCATGTCGGCGAACAGGATGTCGGACTCGGCGGCCTTGGCTTGGGAGAACTGATCGCTGTAGGTCATCGCGCGATTCAAGGCGATCACGCTCGCCGGGATCAGCACGGTGCCGTCCTTGCCGGTCAGCGTGTAGTTCATCGACAGATTCAGTTGATACTCCGCTACCACGCCGAGCGAGTTCAGCGTCAGCGTGCTCGTGCTGCGCGCTTGCGTGAGTTGCAAGATCGCGTCGGCATTGGCGACCGAAGTGACCACCACCGTGTCGCTGCCGCCCTGCACCATGCGCGTGAGCCGCGCGACGGCGGCCGGGGAACCGCCCGAAACATAGAGGCGTTTGAATGCGTAGTCCTGCTGGCCGCGCAACTGGAAGCCGCAGGCCGACAACATCATCACGCTGCAAGCCAGCGTCAAAAACGATCTGCGAGTCACATTGGCTCCCGGTTCGCAGTAGATTGCGCAGCGCAGACAAGCACCGCCACGCGCGGCGGCGCTTTGTCTGCCGACATGTTTTCGTGGATCGTCAAACGACCACGTTCACGAGACGGCCCGGCACCACGACGATCTTCTTTGGCGCCTTGCCTTCGCTGAACTTGGCGACCATTTCGTGAGCCGCCGCGAGCTGTTCGATCGCTTCGCGCGTCGCGTCTTTCGCCACCGTGATCGCGCCGCGCACCTTGCCGTTCACCTGCAACACGAGTTCGATCTCGGCCTGCTCCAGCGCCTTTTCGTCGACCTTCGGCCATGCGGCGTCGAGCAGCGAGCCGAATTCGTCGGCGTAACCGAGTTCCTGCCACAACTGGAAAGTCTGGTGCGGCACCACCGGGTACAGCACGCGCAGCATCACGCCGTAGGTTTCGCGCAGCACGGCCGGCTGGGCGCCCTTCGCGCTGTCGAGCGCGTTGAGCATCTTCATCGCGGCCGACACCACCGTGTTGTACTGCAGACGCTGGTAGTCGAAGTCGGCCTGCTTCAGCACGCTGTAGATCTCGCGGCGCAGCGGCTTGTCGGCTTCGTTGAATTGCACGGCGTCGAGCTGGCCGCCCGCGCGCAACGCGGCTTCGTTCGCGTGACCGAAATTCCACACGCGGCGCAGGAAGCGGCTCGCGCCTTCGACGCCCGAACCGGACCACTCGAGCTGCTGCTCGGGGGGCGCAGCGAACATCACGAACAGACGCGCGGTGTCCGCGCCATGCTGATCGATCAGCAATTGCGGATCGACGCCGTTGTTCTTCGACTTCGACATCTTCTCGACGCCGCCGAGCACCACCGGCTGGCCGTCCTCGTTCAAGACAGCGCCGACCGGACGGCCCTTGTCGTCGAACGACACGGTGACGTCCGCCGGGTTGTACCAGGTCTTCTTACCGGCTTCGTTTTCGCGGTAGTAGGTTTCGTTGAGCACCATGCCCTGCGTGAGCAGGTTCTTCGCCGGCTCGCCAAACTTGATCAGGCCCAGGTCGCGCATCACCTTCGCCCAGAAGCGCGAGTACAGCAGGTGAAGAATCGCGTGTTCGATGCCGCCGATGTACTGGTCCATCGGCGCCCAGTAGTCGGTGCGCTCGTCGACCATGGTCTGCGCGTCCGGCGCCGCATAGCGGTAGAAGTACCAGGACGAATCGACGAACGTGTCCATCGTGTCGGTTTCGCGTTTGGCCGCGCCGCCGCAGGTCGGGCAGGTGCAGTTCACAAACGCTTCGGACTTCGCGAGCGGGTTGCCCGTGCCGTCCGGCACGAGGTCTTCCGGCAGCACCACCGGCAGATCTTTTTCCGGAACCGGCACGTCGCCGCAGCTCGGGCAGTGGATGATCGGAATCGGCGTGCCCCAATAGCGCTGGCGCGACACGCCCCAGTCACGCAGACGCCATGTGATCTGCTTGTCGCCGAGGCTCAGTTCCTTCAGGTCCGCGGCGATCTGGTCGACCGCCTGGTCGTACGCGAGGCCGTCGTACTTGCCGCTGTTGACCAGCGTGCCGGCCTTCTCGCCGTACCATTCTGCCCAAGCTTCCGTCGAGAACTCCTTGCCTTCGACCGCGACCACCTGCTTGATCGGCAGGCCGTATTTCTTCACGAACGCGAAGTCGCGCTCGTCGTGCGCGGGCACGCCCATCACCGCGCCTTCGCCGTAGCTCATCAGCACGTAGTTGCCGATCCACACTTCGACCTGTTCCTGCGTCAGCGGATGCGTGACGTAGAAGCCGGTGGCCATGCCCTTCTTTTCCATCGTCGCGATGTCGGCTTCGGCGACGCCGCCGCGCTTGCATTCGTCGATGAACGCCTGCAGTTCCGGCTTGCCTTGCGCGAGACGCGTGGCGAGCGGATGTTCGGCGGCGATCGCGCAGAAGGTCACGCCCATGATCGTGTCGGCGCGCGTGGTGAACACGCGCAGCAGCTTCTGTTCGCCGTCGATTTCATACGGGAAGCCGAAGTTCACGCCGAAGCTCTTGCCGATCCAGTTCTGCTGCATGATCTTCACGCGCTCGGGCCAGCCGAGGCCGTGGAGGTCGTTCAGCAGTTCATCCGCGTACTGCGTGATGCGCATGTAGTACATCGGGATTTCGCGCTTCTCGACGAGCGCGCCCGAGCGCCAGCCGCGGCCGTCGATCACCTGCTCGTTGGCGAGCACGGTCTGATCGACCGGGTCCCAGTTGACCGTGCCGGTCTTCTTGTACGCGATGCCCTTTTCGAGCATCTTCAGGAACAGCCACTGGTTCCACTTGTAGTAGTCGGGGCTGCAGGTCGCGACTTCGCGCGTCCAGTCGATCGCGAGGCCCATCGACTGCATCTGCTTCTTCATGTAAGCGATGTTGTCGTAGGTCCACTTCGCGGGCGGCACGTTGTTGGCCATCGCGGCGTTTTCCGCCGGCATGCCGAACGCGTCCCAGCCCATCGGCATCAGCACGTTGTAGCCGTTCATCCGCAGATAGCGGTACATCACGTCGTTGATCGTGTAGTTGCGCACGTGCCCCATATGCAGCTTGCCCGACGGATACGGCAGCATCGAGACGCAATAGAACTTGGGCTTGTCGGTGGTTTCCGTCGTCTTGTACGCGTCGATGGCGCGCCATTGCCCTTGCGCGGCAGCTTCGACGTCGGAGGGAACGTATTTTTCGTGCATGGTGTGATGAGATCGCTGGGTTCGGTGCTTTCGCACCGGCCGCTTTGGTGCTCTGCTGGATGAAATGGCGTCGTTTCCCCGGTCGGCGGGGAAAGGGCTGATTATACCGTTCGCGGACGGGTACGCCGCGCGGCATGGTGCGCGGGCCTGATGCGGGGTGTGTGACGGGTTTGGGACAGGGTTTCGGATTTAATGCGCCGCGTCCTGCGGTGGCGGGTCCGTCACGAAACCAATCCGCTCGAGCCCCGCTTGCTGCGCCGCGCCCATCACCTGCGCGATCACCTCGTAGCGGGTCGCGCGCTCCGCGCGCAGTTGAATCTCCGGCTGCTCCGTCTGTTTCCCCGCTTGCGCGAACTGCGTGCGCATCTGCGCAAGCGTGATGATGTTGCCGTTCCAGTACAGCTTGCCGGCGGCATCGATGGAAAGCGATATGGTTTGCGGGGTCTGACGAGCGGGCGCTGCCGCGACTTTCGGCAGATCGAGCCGGATCGCGTGCGTGAACAACGGCGCAGTGATGATGAAAATCACCAGCAGCACCAGCATCACGTCGATCAGCGGCGTCATGTTGATCTCGGCCATCGGCCCGGCCGTCTGCTTCTTTTCGAGTCCGCCGAATGCCATGTCGCCTCCTTCCTGAGCTTTCCGCCTGAACAGCGCCGCTAGTGGGTCGAAGCCTGCTGCGCCCGCATCGGCGCCTGAGCCGGTTCCGCCGCCGCGCACACATAGGCATGCAGGTCGTGCGCGAAGCCGTCGAGTTCCTCCGACAACTGCCGCACGAGACGCCCGAGCACGTTGTACGCGAGCACCGCGGGAATCGCGACCACGAGGCCAAAGGCAGTCATGATCAGCGCCTCGCCGACCGGTCCCGCAACATTTTCGATCTGCGCCTGACCGCTCGCCGCAATACTGCCGAGCGCGTGATAGATGCCCCACACGGTGCCGAGCAGGCCGACGAAGGGCGCCGTGCTGCCCACCGAGGCCAGCAGCACCTGACCGAATTCGAGCCGCCGCTGCGACGCGTTGAGCGCCTGGCGCAATGCGCGCAGCACCCGTTCGCCGCGCTCGACGCGCGCGAGCAACACACCGGGAATGTCCACTTCGGCGGCATGCAGCGCAGCTTCGGCGAGCGGCGTGAAAACACGCTCGCGATCCGCGCGCCGCAATGCCACGACACCTTCGGAGAGCGTCGGCGCCTGCCAGAACTGCGCAATCGCCCGCGTGGCCTGACGTTTGGCGCGCGTGAGGATCCAGCTTTTGACGATCAGAAAACACCAGCTCGCAACCGACATGGCCAGCAGCACATAGGCGACGCCATGCGTCAGCGCGTCGCTGGTTTGCAGGTAATGGATGATGCCGCTGCTGCCTGCCATCTGACCTCGCCGTGGAAAAGTGATTTCACAGAACGCGCAGGGGCCGCGACGCCCCTGACTCAGTGCTCAGTGCTCAGTGCTCAGTGCTCAGTGCTCAGTGCTCAGTGCTCAAGATTAGCGCGCAAGAGCGTTCAACGCAGGCCGAGTACGTCCTGCATGTCGAACAGACCAGTTTGACGGCCTTCGAGGAAGCGCACGGCACGCAGCGCGCCTTGCGCATACGACAAACGGCTCGCCGATTTGTGCGTGATTTCGATGCGCTCGCCGATGCCCGCGAACAGCACCGTATGGTCGCCGACGATATCGCCGCCGCGAATCGCCGAGAAGCCGATCGTGGACGGATCGCGCTCGCCGGTCACGCCTTCGCGGCTGTAGACCGCGCAGTCGTCGAGATTACGGCCGAGCGCGTTGGCGATCACCTCGCCCATGGTCAGCGCGGTGCCGGAGGGTGCGTCGACCTTATGACGGTGATGCGCCTCGATGATCTCGATGTCGTAGCCGGTCGCGAAATGCTTCGCTGCGTATTCCAGCAACTTCAGCGTGACGTTCACGCCGACGCTCATGTTCGACGACAGCATGATGGCGACTTTGTCCGCAGCCGCGCGCAGTTGCGCTTTCTGCTCGCTGTCGAAGCCGGTCGTGCCGATCACCATTTTCACGCCGTAGCGCTGCGCCGCTTCCAGATGCATCAGCGTGCCCTCGGGGCGCGTGAAGTCGATCAGGTAGTCGGATTCGGCGAACACGCGCTCGATGTCGTCGGTGAGCAGCACGCCCGTCTGTTTGCCGAGAAACGCGCCCGCGTCCTGCCCGAGTTGCGGGGAGTCCGCGCGGTCGAGCGCGCCGGACAACGTGGCGTCGGAATCGTTAAGGACGGTTTCGATGAGCATGCGGCCCATACGGCCCGATGCGCCAGCAATGGCAATTTTCATGGCTACGAGGGTTCGAAATGGCAAAACCCGGCAAATGCGGGTGAAAGCGGCGGCGGGCAGCACACCCGGGCGCCGCACCTCATTGGAAAAGCGGAGAATCCGGCGGGCGCTGCGCATGGCGCCGTGCCCGCCTTAAAACAAGGACAGCCCGATTACTCGCCCGTTCCCGAAGTCGACGGAGAAGTCGTCACGGGCGCACTGTTCGTCGGGCCACCGCTGCTTTGCGCACCGGTCGGTCCCACCGGATTGCTCTGGCTAGTCGGAGCCGGCGGCGGCGGACGGTGGAACTGGAACTGCGGCTGACCCGGGGCCGTCGGGCCTTGCGACGGAATGCCGCCAGCATTTGCGGTCGGCGCCCTGGCTCGTGCGGGCGACGGGCCGTTCGGCGTGGATTGCACGGCATTGGTCGCACGATTGGCGGCCTCTGCGGCTTCCGCGTTCGGGTCGGTGGACGGCGCGCCCACTGCGGCGGCGCCCTCGACGGACGGCGAGCGGGTGGTGTCCAGCGTGACTGCCGGCGCGCCGCTATCGGCAGCCGGGGCGCTAGCGGCGGCCGGGGCGCTTGCCGCAGCCGCGTTCGTCGCGCTCGGCCTTCTGCCGCCGCGCCTGTCGCCGTCGATCTCCGCGAGCAATTCGAGATTGGACGGCAGATCCTCGCCGCCCGTCCAGCTCGTCACCAGATCACCCGAGAAGAACACCACGAAGTCGCGCTGCTGCACGATTGAAGTCGAGCCGCGCTTGAAATAGAACACGTAGTCCCAGCGATCCGCGTGGAACATGTCGGTCAACAGCGGCGTGCCGAGCAACTGACGCACTTGTGCGCGTGTCATGCCGACTTTCATCTGTGCCGCCGCTTCCGACGATACGAAATTGCCTTGCACCACCGTAATCCGGTACGGCGTGATGCTTTGGGCGATGCGCTGTGTCAGGCTGTCGTAAGTGGAACATCCGGCAAGAACCGCGACAGTCGCAACAGCGATCAAGGTACCCCGCATGCGGCTCCCCCGGTAGATCAATTGAGATTTTGAAATCATTTCACTCACCGTGCGGGCCCGCTGACGAGCCGCGCGAGTTTCATTCCATCGAAGATGACCAGAACGGCAAAAACACATTACTATGAGAGCCCAGCATTGTACTCTAGGGATCCCTTGTCATGACCAATCCAACCGATCTCAAGAATATCGGGCTCAAGGCGACCCTTCCGCGCCTCAAAATCCTTGAGATTTTTCAGCACAGCCCGGTGCGTCATCTGACAGCCGAAGACGTGTACCGTAACCTCCTGCACGAGGAACTCGATATCGGCCTGGCAACCGTGTATCGCGTGCTGACGCAATTCGAGCAGGCCGGCCTGCTCTCGCGCAGCAATTTCGAATCGGGCAAGGCGGTGTTCGAACTCAACGAGGGGACGCATCACGACCACCTCGTGTGCATCGATTGCGGACTCGTCGAAGAATTTTTCGATTCCGAAATCGAAAGCCGTCAGCAGTCTATCGCGAAGGAACGCGGCTTCAAGCTGCAGGAACACGCGCTGGCGCTGTATGGCGCCTGCACGAAGGAGAATTGCCCGCATCGCAAGCATTGACGCAGTAACGCCGCCCGCGCCGGGGTGCGCGGGGCGGCAATGCGAAAGACCCGGCCGATGCGAATCGGCCGGGTCTTTCTTTTCAGGTTGACGGCAGCGCCGCGTGCACGGCGTGCGTCGCTAGGCCACCAGTTCGGCGCTCGCTGCGAACGTGAGGCGCCACGGCTCGGCCAACGACAATTCGTCGCAATTATTGCCCTCGCCGCCACGATCCACCACCACGAAATCGCTCACCTGATCGAGCGCCAGCAGCGGGTGATGCCACACCCCTTTCGCGTAATTGACGCCTTGCCACGCGTCGGTCCAGAACGCCCGCATCAGCGTCGGATCGAACTCGCCGGCAGGCGCGACCACCACCAGATAGCGGCCCTGCTGTAAGGGAATGAAAGCCTGGCTGCCGAGCGGATGCCGCTCCATCATCGTGATGTCGACCGGCAACGCGCGCGGCTGCGCACGAAACAGATTGATCAGCGCGCGGCCGCCGCGCTCCGTCACGTCGACGTTGGCAAGGTCGTGATAGCGCTCGGTCGTGCCGCCGTTGATCGCGAAATGGCGCGCACCGTCCAGTTCGATGACGTCGCCGAACGGCGCGAACGCGCTGCGCGTCAAACGTTCCATCTGCAATGTCTTCATCACGCCACTCCGTTACGCGATCTCGCCCCACAGACGCAGGCGCGACACGCCGCCGTCCGGAAAGATATTGAAACGCACATGCGTGACGGGTCCGAGCGACGCGAGGCCGTCCGTGAACGTGTGCACGTGGTCCATTTGCAGTTTCTGTTCGCCGAGCAATTCCGGCCAGAACATCGCCTGCGTGACGAGCGAGTCGTCCGTGCCACCCGTCACCGAGGCCGCCTGCACCGAACAGCGGTCGGGGAAATTGCCCTTGAAGTGCGCCGTATCCACTTCGATCTTGCGGATCACGCCCGGCCGCGCCAGCGCGACGATCGCCCAGTCGTTGCCCGGCTCGCGACGGCGCCGGGTTTCCCAGCCGTCGCCCATGTTGACGCCGCGGCCCGGCATCAGCATCTGCGAAGCCGGCCCGAAATGCTGGTTGTTCGCCGCGACCAGGTACGCGCCGTTTTCGATCGCGGCGAGGTCCAGCAGCGTGCCGCGTTCGACCCGCTCCCAGTCGCGCTTCGGCTGGCCATACACGCGCAGCCGCGCGAGACCGCCATCCGGATACAGATTCACGCGCAGATGGGTGAACGCGCGCGCGTCGCTCACTTCGACGTAGTGGTGCTGGTTGCCCTGCAGTGTGGTCGCCGGCACGAGGGTTTGCCAGTCGGCGTGATCGGGCGGCACGTCGGCGTCCGCATAACAGGCGTCGATCGACGCGGCCGGCGGGAAGTTGCCGGTGAAGTGGCTCGTATCCAGATCGACGCCGTGCACGACGCCCGGCCGCGCGAGGCGGATCACGCAGTAGTCGTGGCCGGTGCTGCGTTTGCGGCGGGTTTCCCAGCCGTCCATCCACTTGCCGTGGTCGTCGTATTTGCCGGGGATGAACACCGCCGGCTGCGGTTCGAGCATGCGCTCCTTCGGCGCGAAGAATTCGTCGCTGGCGAACAGTGCCTGCGCGCCCAGACGCGGGTCGGCGAGGTTCATGTAGCGGCGGGTGAAGGCTGGAGCGTTCGGGTCGAGGATCGGAGTGGCCATGATGGTTTCGGTGAGAAGCAAATGGTTGGGGACAGACAGCAGAGTCGCGGTGTCCGCCGGTGCGGTAAGCGCGCCGCGTTGGCGCGCGGGATCAGGATTCGGAGCTACGTATGTCAAACCGCCCGCGTCACACGGCCGGCGCGTGTTCGCCACCCACCTGCTCGGCGCTCGTGTCTTCACCGGCGGGCACGTAGCGCAAGGCCGCGTCGCGGTTCAGCACGCGATGAGCGCGCACCCGGTCGATATCGTTCTCCCACACGGCGACCACCACCGTCGCCACGCAGTTGCCGATCAGGTTGGTCAACGCGCGGGCAATGCCGACGAACCAATCAACCGGCAGGATCAGCACGAGGCCGAGCACGGGAATCGCCGGAATCGCGGACAACGTCGCGGCCAGAATCACGATGGCCGAGCCGGGAATGCCGTGCGCGCCCTTCGACGTCACGAGCGACACCAGCACCACCACGATCAGGTCGTGCATGGACAGCGGCGTGTTGGTGGCCTGCGCGATGAAGATCACCGCCAGCGTGAGATAGATCGAGAAGCCGTCGAGGTTGAACGAATAGCCGGTCGGAATCACGAGGCCCACGGTCGAATCTTTCACGCCCATCCATTCCAGCTTGCGCATGATCTGCGGCAGCACGGCGTCGGACGAAGCCGTGCCGAGCACGATCGACAGTTCCTCGCGCAGATAGCGAATCAGCTTGAAGATGCTGAAGCCCGCCAGCCGCATGACGATGCCCAGCACGACCGCGACGAACACGAAGCAGCTCGCGTAGAACACGAGCACCAGCATGCCGAGCTGCTTGAGCGACTCGACGCCGTACGTGCCGGTGGTGAACGCAATCGCGCCGAGCACGCCGAGCGGCGCGAGTTTGATGATGAAGCTCATCACGCGGAAAAACACCTGCGACAGTTCGTCGATCAGGCCGCTCACGCGCTGCGCCTTCTTGCCGAGCAGCGACAGCGCCGAGCCGAACAGCACCGAGAACACCAGAATCTGCAGGATGTCGCCGGTCGCGAACGCGTTGATCGCCGTGTCGGGAATGATCTTCAGCAGAAAGCCGGCGGTGTCCTTGAGGCTTTTCGCGTGCTCGGTGTAGGTCGAGAGCGAGGCCGGATCGAGCGAATGCAGATTGATGTTCATGCCGACGCCCGGCCGCGTCGCATAAGCCAGCACCGCGCCGATCACGAGCGCGATCGTCGTCATCACCTCGAAGTAGATCACCGCCTTCAATCCGACGCGCCCGACCTTGCGCAGATCGCCGGCGTGCGCCATGCCGCTGACCACGACGCAAAACACGATCGGACCGATCACCATCTTGATCAGCTTGAGAAAGCCGTCCCCGAGCGGGCGCAGCGATTGGGCGAAATGCGGATAAATTGCGCCGATCACGATGCCCGCCACTAGCGCTATGACGACCCGGCCAAACAGCGAATTGAAGAATTTCAACACGGCTTCCTCCTGGTTTCGATTCCTACCTGTTCAGACTGGTCCGACCAGTACTGTTATGGCCAATAGTAGGAAACCGATATACTGGCGTCAAGGATTCATCGAACAGTGTTTACCCGTTGTTTTTCCAGCCATTTCGGGTCGGGTTGCAAAGGCCCGCTGCGCAACGGCACCGCGCGTTCAGACCGCGTATTACAATGCTGGTCAGACCGCGCCACCCAGTGAGCCACCATGAAAAACGTTCCGCATACCGTCACCGATGCCGCCATCGCGACCATCCGCGAACGGATCGAAGCGGGCGACTATCCGGTGGGCAGTCTGCTGCCGGCCCAGCGTCAACTCTCCGAAGAACTGTCGATCAGCCGCGCGTCGCTGCGCGAGGCGCTCTCCACGCTGGAGGCGCTCGGTCTGCTGGTGATCCGGCCCGGCAAGGGCGTGTATGTGGAAAGCGCGCAGGCCACGGCCGCGCGGTCGTGGCGTTTCTCCGAGCAGTCATCGCTGCCGGACACCTATCAG
The DNA here is from genome assembly GCF_008369935.1 of Paraburkholderia panacisoli. GTDB lineage: Bacteria > Pseudomonadota > Gammaproteobacteria > Burkholderiales > Burkholderiaceae > Paraburkholderia > Paraburkholderia panacisoli. The sequence continues at coordinate 34,098 of NZ_VTUZ01000024.1, forward strand.
ATGCGTTTCGCGCTGGAAGGCTTTGTCGCGCGCATGGCGGCGCTCGCCGTGAGCGACGCCGACCTCGCGTGGTTAGAGGAAAACATCACGGCGATGCAGACCGCGCTCGCCTGCGACGAACTCGACGAAGCCGCGCGCCTCGATTACGAGTTCCACATGCGGATCGTGAGCATTGCCGGCAATGCGGCAATCGAATCGATCCTGCAAAGCAGCGCGGAGATCATGAAGGAAAGCCAGCGGATGCCGTTCTACCGGCGCGAACTGGTGCTGTCCACGTACACCGAGCATCGCGCGATTCTCGACGCGCTTGGCGCACGCGATTCGGCGGCTGCGGGCAAGGCCATCGAAACTCACATTTCGAACGCCGCGCAGCGCGCCGGCGTCCATTTCCCGACCCCGCAGATGTAAAAAAGCCGCTCCGAGGAGCGGCTTTGTTTGCCCCGCCGCCGGCCGAAGCCGGCTTTGCAGGGCGTCGCGCGAAGCGCAATAACTTACTTCGCGTTGGCGAGCGCCACAGCCGTGTCCAGCATGCGGTTCGAGAAGCCCCACTCGTTGTCGTACCAGCTCGACACCTTCACCAGACGGCCCGACACCTTGGTCAGCGTCGAGTCGAACGTCGACGAAGCCGGGTTGTGGTTGAAGTCGATCGACACCAGCGGTGCGTCGTTGTAGCCGAGGATGCCCTTCAGCGCGCCCTGCGATGCTTCCTTCATGATCGCGTTGACTTCGTCGACCGTCGTGTCGCGCGCGGCGATGAACGACAGGTCGACCACCGACACGTTGATCGTCGGGACGCGAATCGCGTAGCCGTCCAGCTTGCCGTTCAGTTCCGGCAACACCAGACCGACCGCCGACGCAGCGCCGGTCTTGGTCGGGATCTGGCTATGCGTGGCCGAACGCGCGCGGCGCAGGTCTTCGTGATACACGTCGGTCAGAACCTGGTCGTTCGTGTACGCGTGGATCGTCGTCATCAGGCCGTTCACGAGGCCGATCTTGTCGTTCAGCGGCTTGACGAGCGGTGCCAGGCAGTTGGTCGTGCACGATGCGTTCGAGATCACCGTGTCCGATGCCTTCAGCACGTTGTGGTTCACGCCGTAGACGATCGTTGCGTCGACGTCCTTGCCGCCCGGTGCCGAGATGATGACCTTCTTTGCGCCGCCCTTGATGTGTGCGCTAGCCTTTTCCTTGGTCGTGAAAAAGCCCGTGCATTCCATCACGACGTCGACGTTCAACTCGCCCCACGGCAGTTCAGCCGGGTTGCGGTTGGCCAGCACGCGGATCTTGTCGCCGTTGACGACGAGGTAGTCACCGTCAACCGACACTTCGCCCGGGAACTTGCCGTGTGCGGTGTCGTATTGCGTCAGGTGGGCGTTGGTCTTGGCATCGCCCAGATCGTTGATGGCGACGATTTCGATATCGTGCTTCTTGCCGTTTTCATAGAAGGCGCGCAGGGTGTTGCGGCCGATCCGGCCATAGCCGTTGATTGCGACGCGAATCGTCATGGTTTATCTCCTGATGGCTGAAAAAATACGTCCTGGTTGGTCTGACCGGCAGCGTTGCCGCGCGTTCGCACGCGAGCGGCAACACTTTGCTCCCGATCAGCCGAGGGCGGCTTTTGCCGTCTCTACCACGTGCTCGACGGTGAAGCCGAAATGCTTGAACAGCACGCCAGCCGGGGCCGATTCGCCGAACGTGTCGATCCCGACCACGCCGCCTTCCAGACCCACGTACTTGCGCCAGAAATCCGTCACGCCCGCTTCGACCGCGACGCGGCGCACGCCGTGAGGCAAAACGCGTTCGCGGTATTCGGCGCCCTGCTTGTCGAACACCGTGGTCGACGGCATCGACACGACACGGGCCGCGATACCTTCACGCGCGAGCGGCTCGACCGCGTTCAGCGCCAACTCGACCTCCGAACCGGTGGCGATCAGGATGATCTTGCGCGCGACGATCTCGTCGTTCCAGTCGCGCAGCACGTAGCCGCCCTTCTCGATGTTGGCGATCTGCGCGTCGGTGCGCTCCGAGAACGCGAGGTTCTGACGGCTGAAGATCAGGCACGACGGGCCGTGATGTTCGACCGCGTGGGTCCAGGCCACCGCCGTTTCGACCGTATCGGCCGGACGCCACACTTGCAGGTTCGGAATCAGGCGCAGGCTCGCGACGTGTTCGATCGACTGGTGGGTCGGACCGTCTTCACCCAGACCGATCGAGTCGTGCGTGAACACGAAGATCGACGGCGCCTTCATCAGCGCGGCGACGCGCAGCGCGTTGCGGCTGTAGTCCGAGAACGTCAGGAACGTGCCGCCGAACGCCTTGAAGCCGCCATGCAGCGCGAGGCCGTTGATCGCGGCGCTCATGCCGAATTCACGCACGCCGTAGTTCACGTAATTGCCGGCTGCCTTGCCTTCCGCGTTCACGCGCACCGCCTTCGCGGCCTTCCAGTTGGTCAGGTTCGAGCCGGTCAGGTCGGCGGAGCCGCCGAGCAGTTCGGGCAGCACCGCCGACAGGCCTTCGATGGCCTGCTGCGATGCCTTGCGCGTCGCGACGGTTTCCGCGCGCTCGTTCGCGCCGGCGATGATCGCTTGCGCCTTTTCCTTCCAGTCCGCCGGCAGTTCCTTCGCGTTACGGCGCTTGAATTCCGCCGCTTCCTGCGGGTACTTCGCCGCGTAGGCCGCGAATGCCTTGTTCCATTCGCCTTCGATTTGCGCGCCGGACTCCTTCGCGTCCCACGCCGCATAGACTTCCTGCGGGATCACGAACGGCTCCCACTTCCAGCCGATCGCTTCGCGCGTGGCCGCGACTTCCTTGTCGCCGAGCGCCGCGCCATGCGAATCATGGCTGCCCGCCTTGTTCGGCGAGCCTTCGCCGATCACGGTCTTGCAGCAGATCAGCGTCGGCTTGTCGGACAGCTTGGCCTGCCTGATTGCCGCGTCCACTGCGTCGACGTTGTGGCCGACCACGTTCGGGATCACGTTCCAGCCGTACGCTTCGAAGCGCTTGGGCGTGTCGTCGTGGAACCAGTGCACCACTTCGCCGTCGATCGAGATGCCGTTGTCGTCGTAGAACGCGATCAGCTTGTTCAGCTTCAGCACGCCCGCCAGCGAGCATGCTTCGTGCGAGATGCCTTCCATCAGGCAGCCGTCGCCGACGAACACGTAGGTGTGGTGATCGACGATCTTCGCGTCAGGCTTGTTGAATTCGGTGGCGAGCAGCGACTCGGCGAGCGCCATGCCGACCGCATTCGCCAGACCCTGGCCGAGCGGGCCAGTGGTGGTTTCGACGCCCGGCGTGATGCCGTATTCCGGGTGGCCCGGCGTCTTCGAATGCATCTGGCGGAAGTTCTTCAGCTCTTCCATCGGCAGGTCGTAGCCGGTCAGGTGCAGCAGCGAGTACAGCAGCATCGAGCCGTGGCCGTTCGACAGCACGAAACGGTCGCGATCGGCCCATTGCGGGTTCTTCGGGTTATGGCGCAGATGACGCGACCACAAAGCCACGCCGATTTCGGCCATGCCCATCGGCATGCCGGGGTGACCGGAATTCGCTTTTTGAACGGCGTCCATGGACAACGCGCGGATTGCGTTGGCCATCAGGGAGGTGGGTGCGGGAGACGAAGTCGTCATGTCGAGTCCGGAGACAGAGTCAGAAAGCGGTGTGCGCTTGAGGACCGGGAGCTCGGCGGCCAGTTCGCTACGGCGCACGGTGCGGCGCCGGTAGACGCGAAACGGGCAGAGCAAACGGACAAGGCTGAAAGCGACACATTCTAACAGATCGTTGCCCCGCGTCCGCCCGGAACGCCGCCTGGCCGTGCGGTCCGGCGCACATGCCGAGGCCGCGACCCGCGGCGCACTTTACAATGAGTCAACCGAATCCACCCGGCTCCGAATCGAGCCCGTCATCCGTGAACGCTCCGCTGCTGTTCCACCCGAATTCAGACGCTGTGTACGGATTCGCGCAGGCCCGGCTCTTGGCGCGCGTCGATTCACCATATCAGCGTATCGAGGTGTGGGACACACCGCAGCTCGGCCGGCTTTTCACGCTCGACGGCCGCCCGATGACGTCCACCGGCGACGAGTTCATCTATCACGAATGCATGGTCCATCCGACGGCGCTCGCGCATCCGTCGCCGCGCGCGGCGCTGGTGCTGGGCGGCGGCGATGGCGGCGCCGCGCGGCAACTGCTGCGGCATCCGGGTATCGAACGGATCGTGGTGGCGGAGCTGGACGCGCAAGTGGTCCGCCTGACACGCGAGTATTTGCCCGAGGTGCACGGCGGCGCGTTCGACGATCCGCGCGTCGAACTGGTGATCGACGACGCCGCGCACTATGTCGCGGCCACGGCGCCGGCGCAGTTCGACCTCGTCGTGTTCGATCTGACGCCGCCCGACTCACCCGCCGCCGGCCTGTATACACGCGCCTTCTACGAACAGCTCAAGCGCGTGATGAGCACACCCGCCGCGCTCTCCGTGCATCTCGGCTCGCCCTATTTCCACGCCCGCCGCGTGGCCGGCCTGCTTGACGACCTGCGCGCCGCGTTCACCCGGGTGCGCACGGTGAATACCTTCGTGCCGCTCTACGGCTCGCTGTGGATGATGGCAACCGCCAGCGACGCACTCGACCCCGCCGCCCTCACCCTAGACACGCTCACCGAGCGCCTCGCCGCGCGCCGAATCGATTCGCTCAAGCACTACGATCCGGCCATGCACGCCGGACTCTTCTCGGCATCGCGGTCCGTGCGCGATAAACTAAGTCAATTCTTAAAGCCATCAAGCTAACGTGAGGGCACAATTTACGGTTGGTCGGACCGCGCTATACGCATGTCGGTACGCGAGCGCCGGCCTCGTCCCGTAACGTGCGCCCTGCCAATCTTCATGATCCGGAGAAACCCATGACCGCCCCCCGCCCAGCCGGTGTGCCCTGGTTGACCCCCTATCTGACGGTACGCGACGCGCGTGCCTCGACGGCGTTTTTCGCGGCGGCTTTCGGCTTCGAAGTGCGCGACAGCGTCCAGGACGACGGCGTCGTCATGCACGTCGAGATGACTTATCAAGGGCAGTTGATCGTGATGTTCGCGCCGGAAGGCGCGTTCGGCTCGGCTGCGAAAACACCCAAAAGCGCGGGCGCGATCGCCCCGCAATCGTTCTATGTCTATGTCGACGATGTCGACGCGGTTTACACGCGGGCACTGGCTGCCGGCGCGAAATCGCTGAGCGAGCCGCAGGATCAATTCTGGGGCGACCGGTTCGCTCAGGTCGAAGATCTGGACGGCTACCGTTGGGCGCTCGCTCGCCACCTTTCCTGAGCCAATGAGTATTTTTTTGATGCCTCGCTTCTTCGTCGGTACCCCGCTCCGCCCCGACGACATCATGCAGCTTCCTGATGACGTCGTGCGCCACATCCTCGTGCTGCGCTTGCAGCCCGGTGATTCGATCGTGCTTTTCAACGGCGAGGGCGGCGAATACAGCGCCGAACTCGTCGAGGTCGAACGCCGCTCGGTCCAGGTGCGAATTCGCGAATTCCGTCCAATCGAGGTCGAAGCGCCGTATCAGCTCACGCTGGCCCAAGGCATCGCGGGCGGCGACAAGATGGACTGGCTGATCGAAAAAGCGGTCGAGCTTGGCGCGTCGTGCTTCGTGCCGCTGACCACCACGCGCAGCGTCGTGCGTCTTGCCGGCGAGCGCGCGCAGCGGCGGCATGCGCATTGGCAGGGGATCGTGCGCGCGTCATGCGAACAATGTGGGCGTAACAGGCTGCCGGAAGTGATGCCGGTGCGCGAGATCGCCACCTGGCTTGGCGCACTGCCACGCGAGGCCGGCGAAGGCGAGCTGCGCATTTTGCTGTCGCCGCGCGCCAGCATCAGTTTCTCGGCGCTGCCCGCCACGCCGCCGCAAGGCCGCGTGACCGTGCTGGTCGGCCCGGAAGGCGGCTTTTCCGCCGCCGAGGAAGCGGCGGCCACCGATCACGGCTTCTCCGCCGTCGGCCTCGGACCACGCGTGCTGCGCACCGAGACCGCGGGCATCGCGGTGCTGTCGGCGCTCGCTGCGCGTTGGGGTGGCTGGTAAGGCAGCGTGCTCAAGTCGCCCACGCAAGGGGCACGAGCACCAAAAGCAAAGGCCCGCCGATCGGCGGGCCTTTCTCTTTTCTCTTCCTGCTACAAGCTGTGCTTACACCGGCGAAATTCAGGCAAACGAATAAAAGACCCGGAACGCCACCTTGCGCTCGGCCCAGAATTCGGCCGCTTCGCGGAACACGTCCAGCAGCGTCTCGCGCCCTTCCTTGTCGAACTTCTGCGCAACCGGCAACTGTTCGAGCACGATCACGAAGCCCGGCTGCGCGCCGGCCTTATGGACGAGGTCGGTCAGGCAATCGTAGAGCGCGTCGTAATTCTTGCCGAAATGCTTGGGAAACAGAAACGATGTCGCAATGGTCTCGAGCACTTCCTGCTTGGACAGCGCGTTCGCGCAGTAGGCATACAGAAAATGCTGGCCGAGCTGGCTGGCCTCGTCAGCGAGATCCTGCACGCGGAACGCGCGGATCGACTGGACGATGTTCGGTCGCACGGTCTTGAAAAGACTCATGGGCTCCTCGTTCGATGAAACCACCGTGCCAGCGTCGCCCTGGTTGTCGCGGCCCTGATCGCCGGCGCGCATCTTCATGACGCGTTGGAACAAATTGCCGTCGCCGGCCGCGAAAAGATCCCTCGCGACTCCGGTGTCGTGCGCGTAGATGTTGTCGCTCATGCCGTTCATCCCGATGTCATTCAACAATACGATTAAAACTGGTGTAGTGGTCGTCCGAGTAGTAACAATCATCGGTTCGCTTTAGCGGACCACCGCAGACGATGCGACGCGCCCCGCGATTGCGCGCGCGCGGCGTGGGAACGGTGTATTCGTGGTAATAGCCGCGCCGATGGGGCGGCAGCAACCGTTCGCGATTGCCGAATACGATGCCGTCCTTTTCATACGGGTAAGGCCCGCCGGCCGCAATCAAGTTCAATGTGTTGACCGCTTCGCGCGGCAACTGCGCCAGCGCAACGGTGCCCTGAACCTGCGCGTTCGCTTCGGCCGACGCCGCGTAGTCGCGTGCGAACGCGCCAGGCACGGAGCCGAACAACGCACACAGCGTAGAAGCACCGATCAGCACGCCTTTGATGCGCAGCCACTTGCGTGCCATGTATCAAGGTTCCCCGCTGTTAGATCACGAGTTTGACGACCATGTAGGGTAGCCCCCTCTCCTTTCGGATCAGGGGCCCCCTAAGAACTGTACGTGCGAGTTTCCCCGCATACAGCTCAAGCCTACATGCAAAGTCCCGCTTATAACAGAACCGGCTTAGTCACCACAAGCTTACCAGCATGCACTTGACGGTGGCAGTCCGGGTGAAGCAACACTCGATTGGAAATAGCGTCTGACCCGCCCAGCATTCGATAAGTCAAATGATGATCGTGCCAACCGGTTTCTTCCGTCAAGCCTTGTCCGCAGTGCGCACATAGTCCGTTCTGCGACATGTACAACGAGACCCATTGTTTGCGGTAGCGCTTCGAAAGCCACATCCGCTCCTGACGCAGGGTCTCGCCGTATTGCTCCCATCTGACATCGAAGGGATTGTATTCACCCGTCACTTTCTTGGTTCGCCGGATCGGCGTGCTGCTCGGCCGGAACAACTCCAGCAACCAAGTACTGCCATCGTCTTCCGCTATCGACGCACCGAATACCCACGTCCGTTTGCCGACGGTGTGAAAATACTTCTTCCTCACCCAACTAGCATTCTTCTGTGGATGCCGGCGTCTGCACCACCGCCAGAGCTTCTTGAAAACTAGATGCTCTATGCGGCTGTACGCCTGCTTTGCCACGACGGGGCTGTGATACTGCGCCCAGCCTCGCAACATCGGATTCAGCAGAAGGATAAGACCTTCCTGCGTTGCCTCCTTGTTGCCGCTGATCGTTTCCGCCACCTTGCGATAGAACGTCTTCACGTTCTTCTTGCTCGGCTTGATGAGCAGCTTTCCCGAGTATTTCCGGAAATTCCACCCTAGGAAGTCGAAGCCGTCATCAATGTGACAGACCCGCGTTTTCTCCTCCGATAGCCGCAATCCTCGAACATCAAGGAATGCTTCGACCCAAGGTTTCACTTCGTTTTCTAGCAACTCCTTCGAGTTGCCAGTGATCACGAAGTCGTCCGCGTATCGCACCACATTCACTTTCAGCTTCGAGGCTTTAACCACTCCGTACCGAGCACGAAGGTGCTTCAGTAGTTCATGTTCAAGCCCGTTCAGCGTCACGTTAGCCAGCGTCGGGGAGATAATCCCTCCCTGTGGCGTACCGGCCTCAGTCGCCTGTAGCTGACCCTTGTAAATCAGGCCAGCCTTCAACCACTTCCGGAGGATCTCCACGTCCATAGGGACATGTTGCTCTAGCCAATCGTGGTTGATGTGGTCAAAGCAGCCCTTGATATCGGCTTCCAGTATCCATTGGGCCGAAGCCTTCTTGGACGTGCAAACAAATATCTGACTCTTCGCGTCGGCCGTCGAGCGATTACGTCTGAACCCGTAAGAGTTCGGTTCACTCGTCGATTCCGACACCGGCTCCAATGCCAGCAGATACAGAGCCTGCATTGCCCTGTCCCGCATGGTTGGAATACCCAGAGGGCGTTCCTTTCCATTGGCCTTGGGGATAAAAACCCTCCGTAATGGCAGGGGTCTGTATCCACGCCGCTTCAACCTGCCGACAGCTGCCCATCGGCTTTCAGGCGAGTCCCATAGCTCACGATCGACTCCCGCCGTTCGCGCACCCTGGTTCTGCGTAACACGTCGTACCGCATACAACTTTGCGGACAACGTGCGGGTCAGCATCCGTTGCAGGGCTTTCACTCTGCGCCAATTGCCTTCCCGCGTCGCCTTCGCAATTCGAATCTGCATCCCTCTCACGTTCCGTTCTACTCGACGCCAATCTACGGCGTGCCAGTTGTCCGGCGCGTGGGAAAGCGCAGATCCAGTCTTCCGACCAGATACTTTCATGCTGCTCTCCTACCTGGAAAAGTCCCCAGACAGAAGGCGCATCTCCCCCAGCGGGGTAGATACACCCCGCTGGGGAACAACAAAACTCAATGCAGGCGCATGCACCTGCATCTGACCAAGTTACAGAGGGTAGTCAGCCGTCTTGCGACGGTAGGCCAGACGGAAGTCTGCCCGCTTATCGCGTGGAGTAATGTCTCAACCCCTATCCGGACCGTTACAGCCCGGCATTCGCTTTTTCCGTCCTCCCATACCTGCACAATCAACAGCGTCCCTTGCGGTTCGCCTGCCAGCCGTACTGCGCTGGCAACCATACAGGCTTACCACGTTCCCGGCATGTCACAAGACTGACGTAGGTCCCACCTATCCCCCGGCGGTCTGTTGACGACGTAACCCGAACTTTCAACGGGTTATCCGACCGCATACCGTTTTGGTTAGTGCCCAGCAGCAGTTGGCACTGTCCTTATCACGAGGTTTATCAGTGATTCACATACGTTGACCATATCAGCCAGCCTAGCTCCGAATCCCCTGCTGCTGAGGATTACTAGACGGACACCTCGCGGTGCTCGCCTACCCGAAACGTCCGGGGGCTTCATTGTCAGAAGAGCTTCACACCCCACCGTCACCAGTGACGCATGTCTTCCTAGGCTACTGCTAGTCGCATAGCAGGTTCGCTACCTCGTTCCTTTACGGCACGAAGTTGAACAATGACACGCCGAGCTTTGCGCTCGACTGTCGCCGAACCGCGCCCAATTAAGGATGCGTTTATTACATACTCCAATCCGCTTGGTTAGCGGGGTTGAAGCCGCTAACTGGGCGGAACCTGACGGTAATCAGGTCAATGCAGTCGAATCAATCGACGCGAACGCCGATCGACACATACGGCAGCGATTCCTAGCCAACGGCACTAAGTTTCGCTTACTTCACAAGGGTGGCATCAAGGTGCCACGCATATGGGACGGCTTTCGCCGTCCAGTCGATGCGACGCGTGTCGCACGAAAGTCGTAAGGGTATCGCTAATGGCCTTTGGAATCAACGTTCGCCGGGCCGGCGGAGGCTGCCGGATCGTGCGGAAAAGGCCCCAGTCGGGGCTTTGACGACTTTTGACAGAATGTTTAGCTCAACCGGGCTAAACTTTGCCTGACTGTGCGAATGGAGGGGCAATGCAGGCTAATCTGGACACGGCCCGCACGCCTCTTTGTTCCTCGTGGCGAGAGCCGTGGGCATGCAGTCTTTGAAGGTGAATTGTGTCATTAGCCGTATTTAGGGTGGCAATCCCCTGCTTTACCCTCAGGCGTGCCCGTTGCAGGCACGCCTTTTTTTGCATGGCGCGCGATCAGCCGGCGCCATGCGTCACCGGGCCGGAATCAGCGCGCGGCGATGACGTCCGCCACCAGCAGCGCCGTCATGTTGACGATCCGGCGCACCGTCGCCGAAGGCGTCAGCACATGCACCGGCTGGGCCGCACCGAGCAGCATCGGGCCGATCGCGATGTTGTTGCCCGCCGCGGTCTTCAGCAGGTTGTACGAGATGTTGGCCGCGTCGATATTCGGCAGCACCAGCAGGTTCGCGTCGCCTTCCAGCGTCGAATCGGGCAGCACCTCGCGACGCAGATTCGCGTCGAGCGCCACGTCGCCGTGCATTTCGCCGTCCACCTGCATTTCCGGCGCGCGTTGGCGCAGGATCTCCAGCGTGTCGCGCATCTTCTGCGCGGTCGGCGCGTTGCTCGACCCGAAGTTCGAATGCGACACCAGCGCGACCTTTGGCTCGATACCGAAACGGCGCACTTCCTCGGCGGCCATGATGGTGATCTCGGCGAGCTGCTCCGGCGTCGGATCGACGTTCACGTGCGTGTCGACCAGGAAAATCTGCCGGTTCGGCAGCACCAGCGCGTTCATCGCCGCGTAGACCTTCGCCCCTTCCTTCTTGCCGATCACCTGATCGATGAAGTGCAGGTGACGATGCGTCGTGCTGACCGTGCCGCAGATCATGCCGTCCGCCTCGCCCTTCTTCACCAGCATCGCGCCGATCAGCGTGGTGCGGCGGCGCATTTCGAGCTTCGCCATCTGCGCCGTGATGCCCTTGCGCGACATCATCTTCGCGTATTCCTGCCAGAAATCGCGGTAACGCTCATCATGGTCGGTGTTGACGACCGTGTAGTCCTGCCCCGCGACCAGACGCAGACCGTAGCGCGCCATGCGCTGCTCGATCACCGCCGGACGCCCGATCAGGATCGGCCTGGCCAGCTTTTCGTCGACGATGATCTGGATCGCGCGCAACACGCGCTCTTCTTCGCCTTCGGCGAACACGATGCGCTTCTTCTCCGGCTCGACGCCACGCGCGAGCTGGAAAATCGGCTTCATGGTCGTGCCGCTGTGATACACGAACTGCTGCAGATGCTGCTGGTACGCTTCCATGTCCTCGATCGGACGCTCGGCGACGCCTGAATCCATCGCGGCCTTCGCCACCGCCGGCGCGACCTTGACGATCAGACGCGGATCGAACGGCTTCGGAATCAGATACGCCGGCCCGAACGACAGATCCTGGATGCCATACGCGGTCGCGACGATGTCGCTCTGCTCCTGGCGCGCCAGTTCGGCGATCGCATTGACCGCCGCGATTTCCATTTCCCGCGTCACCGTGGTCGCGCCCGCATCCAGCGCGCCGCGGAACAGGAACGGGAACACCAGCACGTTGTTCACCTGGTTCGGGTAGTCGGTGCGACCCGTGCACAGCACGGCGTCCGGGCGCACTTCGAGCGCCAGTTCCGGCAGGATTTCCGGCGTCGGGTTGGCGAGCGCGAGAATCAGCGGCTTGTCCGCCATCTGTCTGACCATGTCCTGCTTGAGCACGCCGCCGGCCGACAGGCCGAGGAACACGTCCGCGCCGCCGATCGCTTCAGCGAGCGTGCGCGCGTCGGTTTCCCGCGCGAAGCGTTCCTTGTCCGGGTCCATCAGTTCGACGCGGCCCTTGTAGACCACCCCGGCCAGGTCGGTGACGAGGATGTTTTCGAGCGGCAGGCCGAGATCGACCAGCAGGTCCAGACAGGCCAGCGCCGCGGCGCCCGCGCCGGAGGCGACCAGCTTGACTTCCTTGATGCTCTTGCCGACCACCTTCAGACCGTTGGTGATCGCCGCCGCGACGACGATCGCGGTGCCGTGCTGGTCGTCGTGAAAGACCGGAATCTTCATGCGCTTGCGGCATTCGCGCTCGACGATGAAGCAGTCCGGCGCCTTGATGTCTTCCAGGTTGATGCCGCCGAAGGTCGGTTCGAGCGCGGCGATCACTTCGACCAGCTTGTGCGGGTCGGACTCGTTCAGCTCGATATCGAACACGTCGATGCCGGCGAACTTCTTGAACAGGACGGCCTTGCCTTCCATGACCGGCTTCGACGCGAGCGGCCCGATGTTGCCGAGACCGAGCACCGCGGTGCCGTTCGTGACGACGCCGACGAGGTTGCTGCGCGCGGTGAAACGCGCCGCGTTCATCGGGTTCTCGACGATTTCCTCGCACGCGAACGCGACGCCCGGCGAGTACGCCAGCGCGAGGTCGCGCTGGTTGATCATCTGCTTGGTCGGGGTGATCGCCAGCTTCCCGGGGGTGGGGAACTCGTGGTAATCGAGTGCGGCTTCGCGGAGTTTGCTATTGACGGGAGTCGACATAAGGCGGGCTTCGAAGTGCGGATTAGAATAGACGTTCGACGGCATTGTAGCCCCAATTGCCAACGCGATTCCTTCAATACGGGTACAACTGCCGCGACTTAAACAGAGCGAAAGGCCGGCGTGGAATGCTTCGCGCAACGTATGGGTTCGGGTCGGAGTCGCTAGTCATATGGGCGCGGGTTGCTGGTGCTTCGGGTGCAAATAGCGCCGGCACTTCGTACAATGCGCGCCGTTAGCCGCTGTTCGCGGTAGTTATCCGTTCATCAATGGCCGCCATGCTCTCCGAGTTCTCGCTGATCGACCGCTTCTTTGCCCGCCGAGCCGCCGCCGCTCGACCGTCCGACGCCGCCCGCGATTCGCTCGGCATCGGCGACGACTGCGCGCTGCTCGCGCCGCGCGCCGGCGAAATGCTGGCGATATCGACGGACATGCTAGTAGAAGGCCGCCACTTCTTCGCCGATATCGATCCCGAAGCGCTGGGTCACAAGACGCTCGCGGTGAATCTGTCGGATCTCGCCGCGATGGGCGCGCAGCCGCAGGCGTTCACACTGGCGTTTTCGTTGCCGAAGGCGGATGAAGCGTGGCTCGCCGCGTTCAGCGAGGGACTCTTCGCGCTTGCCGGGCGCTACGGCTGCGAACTGATCGGCGGCGACACGACGGGCGGCCCGCTGAATCTGTGCATCACCGTGTTCGGCAGCGTGCCGCCGCAAGCTGCGCTGCGCCGCGACGCGGCCCGGCCGGGCGACGACATCTGGATTTCCGGCACCCTCGGCGACGCGCGCGCCGGTCTCGGCATACAACGCGGCGAGTGGTCCGCCGATGCCAGCGACGCTGCGACGTTTCGCCGCGCCCTCGAACGGCCGGAGCCGCGCGTGCCGCTCGGGCTCGCGCTGCGCGGCCTCGCGCATGCGGCGCTCGACCTGTCGGACGGGTTGGCCGGCGATCTGCTGCACATCCTCGAGCGCTCGCGCATGCGCGCCACGGTCGATGTCGACGCCGTGCCGCGTTCCGGCGCGCTGCGCCGCCTCGCGCCCGCCATCCAGCAGCGCTGCACGCTCGCCGGCGGCGACGATTACGAGCTGTGCTTCACCGCGCCCGCCACGGCGCGCGCCGCGATCGAAGCAGCCGGGCGCGAGGTGGCCGTGCCGGTCACACGCATCGGTACAATAAGCGCTCTCGAGACGGCGGACGACCGCCCGGCCATCACCTGGCGCAATGCCGACGGCGCACCACTCACTCTGATGTTGCAAGGCTTCGACCACTTCCATGCAGACTGATCCCCCGCTCGGCCCCGCCGACGATCTCATCGGCAGCGAGCCACCCCAGGCGCCCGGACCGCGTGCGCCACGGCCTCAGCCGCGCCGCGCCACCGCGCGTTTCATGCTGTCGCATCCAGTGCACCTGCTGTCGCTCGGGTTCGGCAGCGGCCTGTCGCCGGTCGCACCGGGCACGGTGGGCACGCTGTTCGCGTGGGCCTCGTTCGCCGTGCTGAGCCGCTATCTGACCGTGATCGAATGGGGCGTGCTGATCGGCGCCGGCTTTGTCGGCGGCATCGCGATCTGCGGTTTTACCGCGAAGCGGCTCGGCATCGGCGACCCGTCGTCGGTCGTGTGGGACGAAATCGTCGCGTTCTGGCTGGTGCTGCTGATGGTCACGCCGGTGACGCTGACTGGCCAGCTGTGGGCCTTCATCGTGTTCCGCTTTTTCGATATGGTGAAGCCGCCGCCCATCAGCTATTTCGACCGCCGCCTGAAAGGTGGCTTTGGCATTATGTTCGACGACCTGGTCGCCGCCTTTTTCACGTTGCTCGTGATTGCGCTGTGGCGCATGTCGGTTTGACCGCAGCCCGGCAATCGCCGCCTACGCCGCGCTTGAGCGCCGGCTCCCGTTTTCCGGATTGACGCCATGCCTACCGATTCCGTCGTTCACCAGCTCGCGATTCGCGTGAGCAACCGCCTGCGCGACGAGCGCCTGATGCTCGTCACCGCCGAGTCCTGCACGGGCGGCATGGTGGCGACCGCGATCACCGACATTTCGGGCAGCAGCGGCTGGTTCGAGCGCGGCTTCGTCACGTATTCGAATCAGGCGAAGTGCGAAATGATCGGCGTGCCCGCCGACCTGATCGACAAGCACGGCGCGGTCAGCGAGCCGGTCGCGCGCGCGATGGCCGAAGGCGCGCTGCGCAATAGCCGCGCGCAGGTGTCAGTGTCGATCACCGGCGTCGCCGGACCGGGCGGCGGCACCGAGACCAAGCCGGTCGGGATGGTGTCGTTCGGCTGGAGCAACCGGCTGCATACGTCGGTGGAAACGAAGATCTTCAAGGGCGACCGCGAGCAGATTCGCGTGCAGGCCACCGCGCACGCATTGCGCGGCGTGCTCGCGCTGCTCGACGAGCGCGAACATTGACCCTCGTTTGAAGGGCGGGAACAATGCGGGATTCGCATGCAGCCAAGGACGAACTGATCCGCCGCTTCAATCTGAAGCCGCATCCGGAAGGCGGATTTTTTAGCGAGACGTATCGGTCGCCGCAGCGCGTGGTTCGCGACGACGGCTCAGTGCAGAATCGCTCGGCGTCGACCGCGATTTACTACCTGCTATGTGACGGCGCGCATTCGGCGTGGCATCGGATCAGGTCCGACGAAGTCTGGCATTTTTATGCGGGCGAGCCGTTGCACGTTCACGTGCTCGACGAACACGGCACGCTGGTTACGCACAAGCTGGGCAATACGGTGACGCATCCTGAAGCGGTGTTTCAGGCGGTGGTGCCGGCGGGCTTGTGGTTCGCGGCGGAATGCGCTGATCCGGCGGCGTTTGCGCTGGTGGGCTGCACCGTCGCGCCGGGATTCGAATTCAGCGAGTTCGAACTGGCCGATCTGGATGCGTTGACGGCGGAGTATCCGCAGCATGCGGAGTCTATTGCGCGGCTGGGGCCGGCGGCTTAGGTAGCCTTCTTGCTCTGGTCGGGCTGGGGGCTTGAGAAAACCTGGTCAGGTGGAACGTTCTGAAAACCGTTCCGAACCCTCAGATCAGACCGGCCCGAACCGAGGCCGCTAAAAATGCTGGCTTGTTCAACACAGAGCCAGCTTCACCAACCCGAACCCTCGATCACCGGAACGCGTTGATCCGGTCGCGCGTTTCCATCGCGGCTTTCGCTGCGGCTTGCGCGAAATCGTCGCCCTTGCCCGCGTAGATGATCGCGCGCGAAGAGTTGATCAGCATGCCTGTGCCGTTCGCAGTGCGCCCGGCATTGACGGTCGCCTCGACATCGCCGCCTTGCGCGCCGATGCCCGGAATCAGCAACGGCATATCGCCGACGATCCCGCGCACCGCTTCAATTTCCTTCGGGAACGTCGCACCAACCACCAGCGCCAGCTGGCCGCTCGCATTCCACTTGTCTGCCGCCAGTTGCGCGACGACCTGGTACAGCGGACGGCCGCCCGTCTCCAGGAATTGCAGATCGGAGCCACCCGGATTCGACGTGCGGCACAGCACGATCACGCCTTTGCCCTCGTGCTCCAGATACGGCTGGATCGAGTCGAAACCCATGTACGGATTCACCGTCACCGCGTCCGCCTTGTAGCGCTCGAACGCCTCGCGCGCGTATTGCTCGGCGGTGCTGCCGATATCGCCGCGCTTCGCGTCCAGGATCACCGGCAGGCCCGGATGGTTCGCATGAATATGGGCGATCAGCTGCTCAAGCTGGTCCTCGGCGCGATGCGCGGCGAAATATGCGATCTGAGGTTTGAACGACGACGCGTACGGCGCGGTTGCATCGACGATCGCGCGGCAGAAGTCGAAAATCGCGTCGGGCCGGCCGGCGAGCGCGCCCGGGAATTTGCTGGGCTCGGGATCGAGGCCGACGCACAGCAGCGAGTTGGTGCGCTGCCAGGCATCGTTGAGTGTCTGGATGAAATTGGACATGGTGGGTCTCGCGGCGAGCCGGTAATCGGAAGAGGCGCGTATTTTACCTGTCCTGCGCGGCGGGTCGCGCGCCGGGTCGGGCGCGCAGCGGCGCGGTGCGAAGGGTTGCGTTCACGCCGTATCGCGCCGCGCCGGTCCCTTCACGTCACCTCGCCCTGCTACTGCCGCCGCGATCCGCGCGCGCCGGGCATCGAACGCAAACCGGTGCGCTCGACGGTGAAGCGGAACGTGCGCGTAAGCCGCTCGCCGCGTCCCAGCAGGGTCATGCCGTTTTCGCACGCGCCACCGGCCAGATTCATCGCGTTGATCGGATGATCGACCGGCTCGAAGCAAAAGAAGTTTTCGCCGGGTGGCGTATACAGCACGTAGTAGTCGGTGTCCGCGGCGATGTTCAGCGACAGGCGGCGCTTCGGCCACACCACCGCCGCCTGCCCGCTCCAGCCGGTGAACGCGTGGTTGACGATCGTCTCCGGCAACGGATACGCGACACCGAATTGCCAGGCGGGGGGCGCCTGCACGTGGCGCACCGGCAACCAGTCGTCGCCGGACAGCCACAGGCCGCCGGCCGCCGCCGACAGTTCCGTATCCGCGTCGCGCACGAAAAACGGATGCACGCCCAGCCCGAACGGCAGCGCCTCGCGCCCCGCGTTCTCGATCTCCAGCGCGACGACGAGCGTCGGGCCGTCGAGCGAGTAGGTTTGCGTCGCGCGGAACGCGTACGGCTTGCCGTCATGGCGATCGAGCGTCAAGCGCACGTTTTCGCGGTCCGACTCCGCCACCTGCCACGCCGACAGCCAGCCGTCGCCGTGAATCGGCAACGGTTCGTCGGCGCGATTGCGCGGCACTTCGACACGCCGCCCCGCCACATTGAAACGGCCGCCGCCGATCCGGTTCGAATACGGCAGCAGCGGATAGCAGGCGAGCTGGTTCGGTTGGGTGTCGGCGCCGACGTGGCGGCAGCGCCGGAAGATCGGCGTGAGCGCGCCGTCGCTGCGCCAGTCGAAACGGGTGACGCCGCCACCGAGCGTCGGCGCGACGTCCAGACGTAAATGCGCGTTGGCGAGCGTAATACAGGCGACATCGCCGGCGCTGCTTTCGCCGACCGCCACCGCCGAAGTGCTCGGCCCGGCCAGCACCGGATTGGCCGCCGCGGCCAGGCGCGAGCGTCGGCTCTGCGAGGTTGGGGGAGAAGCGGAAATAAGATTCGCAACAGTCATATCTGGCTCCATCGAGAGGCGAGGGACGTTGCCGTCATTGCTGACGGATGCTGTTGGGCGATTTTGTGAACCGATCGCCTCTGGGTCCGAACTGCATGCTGCCGATTTGCTGCCACTGGAATTGCGACATCACCTTCTGGTTCTTTCAAACTCATTGCATGAACTAGCCGCCGCCGCGGCCTTGCGACCGGGCTGCGTCATTCTGCACCTATGCGGGCGCGCCCAGGAACTCCGGTTCGGGCAAACCGCGCCGTCCAGCGGTCGCGACGAACACGCCGCCCGCCCGAGTTTCGTTCGCCAGCGTGGCGGCGTCGAGACCGGTGCGCGCGCTCGTGATGTACAGCGTGCCGAGTTGCGGACCGCCCAGCGCGACGCAGGTCGGCTGAAGGGTCGGCACCTCAATGCGGTCCGTTTCCACGCCGTCGGGGCCGTAGCGCACCACGCGAGCGCCGTTCCACTGCGCGTTCCACAAGCCGCCGTCGCTGTCGACGGTCGAGCCGTCCGGCTCCACGCCCGCGTCGGTGACCTGCGTGAACTGACGGTCGTTGGCGATGCTGCCGTCCGCGTGATAATCGCACGCGCGAATTTCCGGGATCAGCGAGTCGCAGTAATACAACGTCGCACCGTCGGGACTGAACGCGATGCTGTTCGAAATCGCGGGCGCCGGCAGCGGCAGGCGCTCCAGCGACAGATCACGATTGAGCCGGTAAAAGCCGCCAACCGGTTGCGCCGGCGAGCTTTCGTCTTTCGTGCCGAACACGAAGCGCCCCTGGCGGTCGCAGCGGCCGTCGTTCACGCGCGTGTTCAGACCTGGTTCGATATCGACGATGCGCCGCGTCTCGCCAGTCGCCAGATCGAAAAACGCGAGATGCGTGGCGAGGCCGAGCAGCAGGTAATGCGGATTCGCGCACAGCGCGAACGTCGCGAGGCGCTCGGGCATGCCCCAGGAGGTGCTGCGGCCATCGCTCGGATCGTAGCGCCACAGCCGCGCGCCTTCGATGTCAGTCCAGTACAAGCGGCCGGTTTTCGCGCACCATGTGGCCGCTTCTCCGAGCGTGCATTCCGTGTCGAGCAGCAAAGCCGCCCGCCCCGACGTGACGCCCGACGGCGCGCCAGCGCTCACGCCCAGCCTCCATCGACGACGATGTCCTGTGCGGTAATCATCCGGCTGTCGTCGGCGGCGAGAAAGAGTGCCATGCGCGCGAGGTCGGCCGGGTCC
Organism: Paraburkholderia panacisoli; assembly: GCF_008369935.1. Taxonomy (GTDB): domain Bacteria; phylum Pseudomonadota; class Gammaproteobacteria; order Burkholderiales; family Burkholderiaceae; genus Paraburkholderia; species Paraburkholderia panacisoli. The sequence continues at coordinate 53,124 of NZ_VTUZ01000024.1, forward strand.
AGCTCGGCGTCGATGCACTGCCCTTCCTTGATCTGCCGGCGCCCTGTGTCGTCGAGCCACAGCCGCTTCTGCTTCTCCGTCATCACCCAGCCCGGCACCAGCGTATTGACGCGAATGTTGAAGTGCCCGAGGTCGCGCGCGAGTCCGCGCGTCAAACCCTGCACCGCCGATTTCGACATCACGTACACCGGATAGCCGCCGTTCTTCAGCATCCAGCTGATCGAACCGAGGTTGATGATCGAGCCGCTTTTGGCCGCTTTCATGTCCTCCATCACCGCCTGCGCCGCGAAGAACTGATGCCGGATATTCACCGCGATGCCCGCGTCGAACGACTCGCGCGTCACTTCGCCGATCGTGTGGCGCTTGTCGTTCGCCGCGTTGTTGACCAGCACCTGGATGGACCCAAGCGCGGCCTTCACGTCGGCGATCGCTTTTTGCAGCGCGTCGATGTCGGTCAGATCGCAGGTCAGGAACAGCGGCTTTTGTTTCGAATCGCCGAGCTGGTCGGCGAGCGCTTCGCCCGCGCTCGCGTCGATATCGAAGAATGCGACGCGCGCGCCTTGCGCCGCGAAATGCTCGACGAACGATGCGCCGATGCCGGTCGCGCCGCCCGTGATCAACACCGTACGGTCGACGAGACTCGGATAGCGCGCGAACGCGGTGTCCGCGAGACGTGCGTTTGCATTGGCCGGAGACGACATCGTTCGATTCCTTTGAGAGCTATAGGGTGAGTGGCGCGGTGGATTCAGTCTTGGACTCAATCCCGCGAACCGCGGTTCTTCAACTGGTCGAGCAGCACGGCGGCGAGCAGGATCGCGCCACGCACGAGGTACTGATAGAACGCGTCGATGTTCAAGAGGTTCATCACGTTCTCGACCGTGCCCATGATCAGCACGCCGATCACGACGCCGGAAATCGTCGCGCGGCCGCCCAGCAGCGATACGCCGCCCAGCACGCACGCCGAAATCACGTTCAGCTCGAAACCCTGCGCGGCATTCGGCTGACCCGACGTGATCCGCGACGCCAGAATCACACCGGCCAGCGCGGTCACCGCGCCTTGAATCAGGAAAATATAGACGCGCGTGCGTTCGACATTGATACCGGCCAGACGCGACGCTTCCGGATTGCCGCCGATCGCGAGCGTATTGCGGCCGTACACGGTCTGGTTGAGCATCACGCCGAACACGATGAAGCACAGCAGCGTGACCCAGATCGGCAGCGACACGCCGAAGAAGCTCAGGCCGCCCAGCGCGATGAACGTATCCGACGACACGCCCACGGCCTGTCCGTGCGACACGATGAAGCCGAGGCCACGGACGATTTCCATCGTCGCGAGGGTCGTGATCAGCGCGTTGATGCGCAGATACGCGATCACCGCGCCGTTGACGAAACCGATCACCCCGCCCGCCGCGACCGCCGCGACGATCGCAATGAAGGTATTACCTGTCGCGTTGAGCACCATCGCGCACAGCACGCCGGCGAACGCGACGGTCGAGCCCACCGAGAGGTCGAAGTCGCGCGAGGCCAAGCAGAACATCATCGTGCACGCGACCATGCCGATCTGCGAGATCGACAGCGCGAGGCCGAGCATGTTCTCGATCGAGAAGAAGTGGTCGACGGTCAGCGACATCGTGACGAACATCACGATGAAGATCACGATCAGGCTGTACTCGGTGATTTGCTGCCACCATTTCGCCTTGTCGTTCGACTGCGGAATCAGCGCTTCCGCCGCGCCTTTGGCGGCCTGCTGCGCGAGGTTTTCTCTAGCTTGCATGATGAAGACTCCTCCCGTTCCCCACGGGTTGCCGGACTTGCGTCCGAATAATGTTCAGGCCGCCTGCTGGGCAGCGGTTTCGGCTCCGGGCAGCGCGGTCGAGCTCTGCGGCAGCGCGAGGCTCAACACCGATTGTTCCGTTGCATCACGGCGCGACAGTTCGCCGGAAATCCGGCCTTGGCGCATCACGACGATCCGGTCGGACACGCCGAGCACTTCCGGCAATTCCGACGAAATCATCACGATCGCGCAGCCGCGCTCGGCCAGCTGATAGATCACGTTGTAGATTTCATGCTTCGCGCCGACGTCGATACCGCGCGTCGGCTCGTCGAGAATCACGACCTTCAGATCCGGCTCGGCAAGCCAGCGCGACAGAATCGCCTTCTGCTGATTGCCGCCCGACAGGAAACGGATCTTCTGGCGGCGGCTCGGCGTCTTGATCTTCAGCAGCTTGATGAAACGGTCCGCGGTTTCCGCTTCCTTCTTGCGATCGAGGAACATCCCCGCGCGCAGATAGTGTCGGCGGCAGCTGATGTTGATGTTCTCCGACACCGTCGCCATCGCGACAATGCCCTCTTCCTTGCGATCCTCCGGGCACAACACGATGCCGTGTCTGATCGCTTCGCCCGCGCTGCGCACCTTGATCGGCTTGCCGTCGAGCAACAGCTCGCCGCCCTTCTTGTGATCGGCGCCATACACCAGATGCATCAGCTCGCTGCGGCCCGCGCCCACCAGACCGAAGAAGCCGACGATCTCGCCGCGCCGCACCTCGAAGCTGGCCGGCTGCGCGAGCGCATGGCCCTCGATCGCTTTCGCCGCGAAGCGCACTTCGCCGAGCGGGCGCGCCGAATAGTTGTAGATATCCGAAATTTCACGCCCGACCATCTCGCTGACGATGGTGTCGCGCGACACGCCTTCGAGCGTCGGATGCGACGCGATCTTGCGGCCGTCGCGGAAGATCGTGCAGGCGTCGCACAACTCGTAGATCTCGTCCATCCGGTGCGAGATGTAGATCATCGCGCGGTTGTCGGCGCGCAGATCCCGCACCAGCTTGAACAGCACTTCGGTCTCTCGATGCGACAGCGAGCTGGTCGGCTCGTCGAGCGCGATCACGCGCGCGTTGCGCAACAGCGCCTTGCAGATTTCGACCATCTGCCGTTGCGCGATCGACAGCTTGCGCAGCTTCGCGTTCGGATCGAGCGCAACGCCCATCGCTTCGAGACGTTCGCGCACGAAACGCTTGGCTTCGCGCTTGTTGACCCAGCCGAGCGAGTTCGGCAACTGGCCGAGCAGCAGGTTTTCCGCGACCGTCATATCGGGGACGTATTGCAGCTCCTGGTGAATCACCGCAATCCCCGCCGCGATCGACGCCGCCGCGCTAGAGAAGCGCACCTCGTTGCCGTCGATCATCACGCGGCCCGAGTCGGGCTGATATTCACCGCCGAGAATCTTCAGCAGGGTCGATTTCCCTGCGCCGTTTTCGCCCATCAGGCCGTGAACCTGGCCGACGTTGACCTCGAAGGACACACCGTCGAGCGCACGCACGCCTGGAAAGACTTTGCCGATATTGTCAAAACGTAGCGTCGCTGACACTTCGCCTCCTGTGTCGACAGGAGTTAGCGCTTTAGCGCTTACTCCTGTCCCATGCAAGTTATTGCGGTCGACAGGAGTTAGCGCTTTAGCGCTTACTCCTGTCCCATGCAAGTTATTGCGGTCGACAGGAGTTGGCGCTTTAGCGCTTACTCCTGTCCCATGCAAGTTATTGCGGTCGACAGGAGTTAGCGCTTTAGCGCTTACTCCTGTCCCATGCAAGATAGTTGCTGCTTCATATGAACCGCGCCTCGCCGTGTCTCGTACCTCATCCCTCACGGACAGACGCAAAGCATGGCTTGCCTCTACTGCTGATCTTTTTTTTGCTGCCGCCGGCGCATCGCCCCCCGAATCGTTCGGAGAACCGCGCGCCGGCAGTTCACTTCATCGCACTGCGTCGCACACGCTTAATTCGCAGCGAGCCCCATCTTCTGGCGCACGTCGCTCACGTTCTCACGCGTGGCCAGCATGCCGGTCGTCAGCGTGAGCATCGGCGGTTCCTTGCCTTGCGTGATCCAGTCGTACATCAGCGTCGAGGTTTCTTCGCCGTGGCGCTTCGGGCTGATGATGACCGTGCCGTAGAAGCCCGTCGGCGTCGGCTTCTTGAACTCGTTCAACGCCGAGTCCGAACCGCCAATGCCGATACCGATCATGTTGTCCGCCTTGAAGCCGCGGCCTTCCGCTGCACGCACCGCGCCGAGCACGCCTTCGTCGTTCAGCGCGTAAGCAACCCAGTGTTTGTACTGCGGGTTCTTCGTCAGTGCGATGTTGGCGGCGTTGAACGCGTTTTCCGTGTCGGTCTTCGCTTGCGGCGCGGCGACGATGTTCGCCTTCGGGAAGCCGGCGGCCACCAGCGCGTCGGTCGCGCCGGTCGTGCGGTCATGAGCGGTCGGCAGCTGTTCGTAGGTCACGTCGATCGCGCCGACGTCCTTCATGTCCCAGCCGCGCTTCTTGATTTCCGCAGCCAGCCCGTCGCCGACCTGCTTGCCGATGTTGTACGCCGAGATGCCCATGTGCGGCACCGATGCGATCGGCTTGCCCGACCCATCGACCAGACGGTCGTCCACCGTCATCATCTTCAGGCCGTCGGCCTTCGCCTTCGCGACGATGCCCGGTCCGAGCTTGACGTCAGGGGTGCAGATCACGAAGCCTTGCGCCTTCTGCGCCGACAGATTGTCGATTGCGCTCATTACCTTCTCGCCCGATGGCGCGCCGATCTTCACCAGCGTGAAGCCCTTTTCCTTGGCGGCGATTTCGGCGAACTTCCATTCGTCCTGGAACCAGGGTTCTTCAGGCTGCTTCACGAGGAAGCCGATCTTGACCGGGTCGGCGGCTTGCGCGACCGGCGCGTTGAAGAGCACACCCGTCGCCGCTGCTGCCAGCGTGAGGAAAATTCTACGTTTCATGATGCGTGTCTCCTGACTAATTGATAACGAGAAGGTAAGCGGCCGCGTCTTCTTGTACCGGTGATGACACACGCGGCCAGCGCGTCGTCCGGTGTACTCTTTGCGCCCCTGCGCAACCTGCGTACTGCAAAAATCAGTCGTGATACAGCGCCGAGCGGCCGCCATCCACGGTGATGCAACTGGCGTTGATGAACGGTGCTTCGTCCGACGCGAGAAACACCGCGGTCATCGCCACTTCTTCCGGGCGGCCGATGCGCTTCATCGGTTGCAACTCGAGCGTCGCCTGCTGCGCGGCGGCCGGATCGGCTTGCTGGTCCCACCATTCGTGCGTCAACTGCGTTTCGATGTAGCCCGGCGCGATCGCGTTGACCCGCACGTTGCGCGGCGCGTATTCGATGCCGAGCGCGCGTGTCAGGCCGATCACACCGTGTTTGGCGACCGGATACGGGAAACAGCCCGGAATGATCTTGAACGCGTGTGTCGACGCGATGTTGATGATGCTGCCCGCACCGCGTTCGACCATGCCCGGCAACACCGCGCGGCAGCCGTTCCACACGCCGTCGAGATCGACCGCGAAGCAGCGGCGCCAGTCGTCGTCGGTCATGGTCAGCGGATCGCAGAACACGTTGATGCCGGCGTTGTTCACCAGCACGTCGAGCGCGCCGAAGGCCTGTTCCGCCTCGCTCACCGCCTGCCGAACCGACGCCGACTGCGTCACGTCCGTGTGCAGCGCGAGCACGCGTGCGCCGGTTTGCGCCTTGATGTGCTCGGCCGTCTGCTGCGCAGTGTCGATATCCAGCTCCGCCAGCAAGACCGACGCGCCCTCGCGTGCGAACGCGAGCGCGATCGCCGCACCGATGCCGCGCCCGGCGCCGGTGATCAACGCGGCTTTGCCGGCTAGCCGCTTCATTTCTTCACGCCCGCGCGGGCGATGCGCAAACCGTTGATGAACGCCTTCGCATGCGAGGCGGTCACAGCCGCGCTCTGACCCGGCTTGTACAGCGCCGAGCCGAGGCCGAAGCCGTTCGCGCCGGCGCTCAGGAACGGCCCCATGTTGTCCGGGTTGATGCCACCGACCGGCACCAGCGGCACCTGCGCCGCGATCACCGCGCGCCATGCCTTCACGACCTGGCAGCCGAGCTGTTCGGCGGGGAACATCTTCAGCACATCCGCGCCGTTCTTCAGCGCGATGAACGCTTCGGTCGGCGTGGCGACGCCCGGCGCGCAGGCGAGTCCCTGCGCTTTCGCGGCGATCACGACCTCAGGGTCGCTATGCGGCATCACGATCAGTTGGCCGCCCGCCTGCTTCACGTCGTTGACGAAACCCGGATGCAGCACGGTGCCCGCGCCGACGATCGCATCGGCCGGCAGCACCTTGCGGATCGCGGCAATGCTGTCGAATGGCTGCGGCGAATTCAACGGCACTTCGACGATGCGAAAGCCTGCTTCGTACAGCGCCTGACCGTGATCGGCCGCATCGGCGGGCGTCACGCCGCGCATGATCGCGATCAGCGGACAGACTTCGAACGCCGCGATCAGGCCCGCGTGCGGCATGTACGGGGCGGGCAGATTGATGTGAGGTTGCATGTCGGTTCCTTGTTTCGTGAGCGGCGGTGCGCCCGGTCAGCCCGCGCGCGCCGCGTGGGCGGCCGGATTGACGAGTCCCGCCTGCGAGGCGACGCGCCACAGGCCGCGCTCGGTGGCCTGCTTCACCAACGTCGCCTGGGTGCAGCCGAATTGCGCGAGCGCGAGACGATAACGCTCGCACAACGCTTCATTGCCGATCAGGCGCAGACTCTGCGCGGCAAGCGTGTTCTGCTGTTGCGTCAGCACGGCTTCGAGGCCGGCCAGTTCATGTCCGATCAGCAAGCCCGACAGATAGTCGGGCTGCGCGTCGCGCGCAAGCTGTCCGGTGAGGCCGAGCGTGCGCGTGCTGAAGACGGTCGCGAGCAGACCCGCCTGGCCCTTCTCGCGGGCAATGCTCACGCCATGCAGGAATGCTTCGGTATCCGGACGATCGGGCGTCACCATCGTGCGCCCTAGGATCGTATGCTCGCGCAGCGCCGCGAACACTTCGCCGGTCATGAACGTATGAAAACGCTCGATGCGCCCCGCCTGCACCACCGCCCATTTCGCGTGCGTGCCGGGCAGGCCGATCAGCGCGCGCTTGCCGATGTCGACGGCGTTCGCGTCCTCGCAGAGCGCACCGAAAATCTGCGTCTCTTCGCCGCGCATCACGTTGGGCAGTTCGCCGCGTTGCAGGACGCCCGGCACGATATGCAGCGTCGCACCGCACGCCGCCCTCACGCGGACGAGGCCGGCCACCAGCGCATCGGCGTTGGCCGGCGCGTCGACATACGGCGCCTCGACCCAGCCCTGCGCGCTGCCGACCATCCCCGCCGCGATCACCGGCACGGCCGGAGCGTATTGGAGCCACACGCCGCACGCGTCGTCGAAGGCCGCGTCGAAGCCGCCCTGTTCCGCGCGGCGCGGCAAATTCATGATGCCGGCCGTCGACGCACGCGTTGCCAGCACCTGGCCGTCGGCGTCGAAAAGATAGGCGCGCAGCGACGTCGTGCCCCAATCGAGCGCGATCAGCGCGGCGTGCGCAAAGTCAGCAGCGGCGTCGGCGACGCCTGCAACCGGGTGAACGCTTGCCGGTGTGGGAGAACCCGCTCGTTTCATCGCTTGATCCTGCGGGTGGTCGGTTGCGGAGCGCGCCAACCGAGTTCTTCCGAGATCGCGCGCGCTTCGCGCTGCACGACCGGAATCAGTTCGTCCATGCGTTCGAGCGGCATGTACGGGATCGTGCTCGCCACCGACAGCGCCGCCACCACCGAACCCGACGCATCGCGCACCGGGGCCGCGACGCAACGGATGGCCGCTTCGTTCTCTTCGAGGTCGAAGGTGTAGCCGCCGGCCGCGTAGTTGGTCATGCGCTGCATGAAGGTCGGCGCGTCGGGACGGTTGTCCGGCTTGAACGTGACACTGGCGAGCGCGCGACGCGACGCGTCGAAAAGCGACTGCCAGACATCCGGCGTGAGGTCGAGCATCATCGCCTTGCCGATTCCCGTCGACGCCAGCGGCATCCGGTGACCGACGCGCGAGCGCATTTCAAGGCCACGGGTGCCGGGAATCTTGTCGATGTACAGCACGTCGTCGCCGTCGCGCACGCCGAGGTGGATCGTGTCGAGCGTCTGCTCGGCAAGCGACTCCAGATGCGGACGCGCAACCGCGGTCAGCGGCATCTGTTCGAGCGCGATGGTGCCGAGCTCGATCAGCTTCGGGCCGAGCAGGTAGCCGCCTTGCACCTGACGCAGATAACGCGCCTGCACGAGGCTGCTGACCAGCCGGTGCGTGGTGCTGCGGGTCGTGCCGAGCGCGGCGCCGAAGGTGCGCAGATCACGCACGCCGGCGGCAGCGGCTTCGAGAATCGCCAGGCCGCGCAGCAGCGTTTGCGTGCCGGCCTGTTGCGGCGTGACGTCCAGCAGCGTGCTAGGCAGCGCGATGCCGTCGACGGCGGGCGGTTGAGCGCCGGCGCGCGGCGTCCTGGCCGCGGCGGGAGCCGGATGCGGCGCGGCGCTGGTCGCTTGATCGGCTTCGGACGTGCTCTCGGCGTGAGGGGGCATCGCTTTGTTCATGGCGATTGGCTGTGGGTGGTTTTTGCGCTTACAGCGCGGGGCCGGAGGAAAGGCCGTGAAGGTTCGTGCTGCTGCGGGCGCAACGGCGCCGCCTTTGGCTGGTAGGCATGGTTTGGCCTCGTCTCCGGTTTTTTTGCTTGTCGCTGTTCGCGTGGTCAGATTGCTGGGTTCTCTGACTCGCGTTGCATAGTGGTTTGGATTGTAGGGCTGTTTTTGAGAAATCTCCAATATGTGAATGTGAGATTCATATAATGGGATTTGGTGATTTTGAGGGATTCAGGGCCGCGAATTCCGGCATCGTGCGAGCGCCGTTGGTTTGTCCGTCTGGAACGCAAAAAAGCCCGCACGGAAGGCGGGCCGGCTTGGCTGGCGGCGCAGTTGCAGCAGAAGCTGCCGCCGGATTGGGGTGGTCCGCTGGCGCGGCCGTCGACGTGGATTTCGCGGGTTACGTCGACCTCACACCACCCCGCCAGCTGCTTCCCACCCCACCCCGCCGATAAAGCACCACCGTTGCGACCAATCCGCACACAGCCGCGAAGCTGAGCCAATACCCAGGCGCTGCCCAGGCGCCCGTCACCTGAATGAGATAAGTCGACACCGCCGGCGTGAAGCCACCAAAGATCGCCGTAGCAAGACTGAACGCGAGCGAGAAGCCCGCCACACGAACGTTCTCCGGCATCACCTCGGTGAGCGCGGCAACCATCGCGCCGTTGTACATGCCGAAGAAGAACGAAAACCACAGCAGCACGATCAGCATGCGCACGAAGCTCGGCGCCGCCAGCCACCACAGCGCCGGATACGCGGTCAGAATCGCGAGCACGGTAATGGCGATCAGAATCGGCCGGCGACCGATGCGATCCGACAGCGCGGCGCGGCCCGTGCAAAAGACGTTTATTCCGGCAGTTCGGCCGCGCCCATGCGCCGCGCGATCACGCGCGCGCGTTGGGCCAGATAGGCGGATCCCCGGTGCTCGTCGAAATATTTGGGCCGCGGCAGCATCACCGCGAGGCGCGCGGACTGCGCCGCGTTCAGCTTGCTCGCCGATGTCTTGTAGTAATACTGAGCGGCGGCCTCGGCCCCATACACGCCGTTGCCCCACTCGACGGAGTTCAGATAGATCTCGAAGATGCGTTCCTTATCCATCAAGGTTTCGAGCATCCACGTGATGATCAGCTCCTGGCCCTTGCGGATATAACTCTTCTCACGCGACAGAAACAGATTGCGCGCGAGCTGCTGGGTGATCGTCGAACCGCCGCGCACGATCCTGCCCTTCGCCTTGTTGCGCTCCCACGCTTGCAGGATCGCGTCGGTCTCGTAGCCGTTGTTGTTGACGAAATTCGCGTCTTCGGAAGCGATGATCGCGCGCTTCAGATTGCGCGAGATCTGCTCGTAGGGCACCCACGTATGCTGCACCGACAGATCCGGCCGATCCTGCGACAGGCGCCACGCGTCCGAGCGCATGAACGCGGTCGAGCGCGGATTCACGTAATTCCAGACCGCGATCTGTGTGAAGTAGAACGCCTGCGTCGCGAGCCACGCGATCACCAGCACGGCGCCCAGATAAACCATCCATCGCACCGGACTGGGCCGGCTTGCGCGCCGCGTTGCTGTCATCGTGCGTCCAGTCTTCGAGTGAGTGAGTTCCGCCAGGCGCCGCGCCGGTCTAGGGGTGCGACGGCGCCGTCAGCAGCGCCCGCAGTTCGGCCAGCACCGGCGCGCCGTCCGGCCGCACGCCGCGCCACACGTAAAACGATTCGGCGGCCTGCTCGACCAGCATGCCGAGACCGTCGGCGCTGCGCGCGCCGAGCTTGCGTGCGTGTTCCATGAAGACCGTCGGATGCGCGCCGTACATCATGTCGTACGCGAGCGTGCCGGTGCCGAACGCACGGTCGTCGCACTCGGGCAACGACGCGTCGAGGCTTCCCGCCGTCGCGTTGACGATCACGTCGTAGCTGCCCGCTTCGATCGCGCGCGCGCTGCCGCCCGTCAGACGGCACGCGGTGTCGCGCGCGGCCTGCGCGAACTGATCGACCAGCGCTTCGGCCTTCGCCGCAGTGCGGTTGACGATCGTCAGCGTGTGCGGCGTGCGCTCCAGCATCGGCAGCACCACGCCGCGTGCGGCGCCGCCCGCGCCGAGCAACAGAATGCGTGCGCCCTTGAGCGATACGCCGAGATTCACCTCGATGTCGCGCACCAGACCGAAGCCATCCGTGTTATCGCCGTAAACGCCGTGCGCGTCGATGCGCAACGTGTTCACCGCGCCGGCCGCCGCCGCGCGCGGCGAAAGCGTGTCGGCGAAAGCGTGCGCGTCGAGCTTGAACGGCACGGTCACGTTCAGGCCGCGCCCGCCCGCTTCGATGAACGCGCGCACGTGCGGCACGAACGCGTCCACCGGTGCGAGCAGGTGCCCGTATTCGACCGGCTCGCCGGTTTGCGCGGCGAAGCGGCCGTGAATGAACGGCGACTTGCTGTGGCCGACCGGGTTGCCGATGACCGCGTAGCGGTCGAGGGTTGCGGTGGTGCTCATCGTCCCGGCTCCGCCATGTGCTGATCAGCGGCGGCGCTGCCGCCGTCGGCGGCGTCCGCGGCGGTTGCGGCGGCGGCGGTGCCGTCCAGTTCGGCTTCGGCCTGGGCCTCGGCTTCGCCTTCGGCGCTGGCATCGGGTGCGTCGATGATTTCCTCGTCGCCTTCATCGCCCTCGTCGGCTTCCTCGGCTTCGCCGCCGCTCGTCACGGTCGGCGCGTCGAGCACGTGCAAGAGACGCACGGACGCTTCGACCGTCAGCTCGTCGAGCGACATCACTTCCATCTGCAAACGCGTGCCGCGTGCGTGCACGCCGAGACCCGGCACATGCAGCAGCAACGGAATCTCTTCGAGGCGCACCAGATCGCCCTTCACCACCGACGCCACCACCTGCTTGCGGTTCTCCTGCTTCAGCCAGCGCAGACACCAGAAGTACTCCATGCGGCGCTGATGATCGGCGTACGCGGTGTAGGTGTCGTCGAAGCCTTGCACGACGGCGAACAGATCGGCGTCTTTCGGCTTGAACGGCGCGGCCAGCTTCGCGGTCACGCCGTGCTGCACGCAGGCGATCAGCTGCCACTGGTTCACCAGGTCGACGTAACGGCGCAGCGGCGACGTGCTCCACGCGTATTGCGTGACGCCGAGGCCTTCGTGCGGCGCGGCGTTGGTCTGCATGCGCGTGCGCTTCGGCCCGCTCGGCGCGCCGAACGCGCGCTGCGTGCGGTAGATGCCCGGCACACCGTGGTCATGCAGGAACGCGCCCCACGACGAGTTCGCGAGAATCGCCAGCTCGGCGACGATCGTGTCGAGCGGCGAACCGCGCCGGCGCGGCGTGATCGTGATGTGCTCGCCTTCCACGTAGAAATTGAAATCCGTATTGCGCTGCACTTCGCGGCGCAGACCGTAGCCGGCGCGCGCGGCCTGGCGCTTTTCGAACAGCGCCTGCGCGAACGGCCACAGCACCGCGATGTCGTCCTTGTGCGGATAGTCGCCGGTGCCGGCGGCGAGCGCCTCTTCGGTGACGAGTTCGTCGAGCGTGTTGTGGCGCAGATTGTTCTTCACGAACACGCGCTCGGCGCGCGTTTCGCTCGCGACGATCTCCTGCGTCTCGCGATTGACGATCACATACAGCGAGAGCGCCGGCCGCAAGCCGCCTTCAGCCAGCGTGAACGCTTCGACGACGCTGTCGGGCAGCATCGTGATCTTGTCGCCCGGCATGTAGACGGTGGACAGACGCGTGCGCGCGATCGCGTCGACCTCGTCGCCACGCTGGATGCCGAGCGCCGGCGCGGCGATGTGCACGCCGATCCGCACGCGGCCGTCGGCCAGGTGCTCGACGGAGAACGCGTCGTCGATTTCCGTGGTGGTGATGTCGTCGATCGAGAACGCCTCGACGTCCGCTTGCGGCAGATCTTCCGGCAAGCCGCCGACGCTGACCGGCGCAAAGCCGGTGCCGTGCGGGAAGAATTCGGCGAGGAACTTCGCCTCGTGCAGCGCACGCGCCGACGGAATCGCGCCGCATTCGAGCATCAGGCGCGCCTGCGAAATGCCGCGCGACGCCGCCGCGCCTTCGAGCGCCTTGTATTCGATCGTGTTCTTGTCGGGCTTGGTGAGCAACGCGAGCGCGGTCTTGCCGATAAAGGCTTCGGGCAGCCGGCCGGCTTTCAGTTCGTCCTCGTAGCCCTGCTGCACCAGCGCCTGCTGACGCTTGCGCTCCAGACCGGCGAGCGCCATCTTCAGCTGTTCCTGCGGCGCGCGCTGATACATTCCGCGGCCCTTACGGCGGAAGTACACCGGCGCGCCGTGCATGCGCAGCACCAGCGCGGCGCGTTCGATCGAACCGAAGCTTTCGCCGAAGTACTCGGCGCCCAGCGTGGCGAACGGGAATTCGTCGTCAGGCGCGCATTCCCACAGGAAATCCAGGTCGATGTCCTGCGCGGCGGCGTCGGCCTGCTGCATCAGTTCGGCCGCGCTCGGCTTGTCGAATTCGATCAGCACGTCTTTGGCGCGCACCTTCGCGCGCCGCCCGCCCGGCAATTCGACCTGAAACGCGTCGCCCTGGCGCGACAGCACGCTGCCCGCCTTGAAACTGCCCGATTCCTCGAAGAAAACGTTCACTCAATACTCTCGTTCTGACTTGCATCTGCCGGCGCGCCCGATCCGTTTCAGCGATCGGTCACTGCGTGCGCGGCACGGCAACGTGTTCGTGGTAGTGGATCCGCGGCGCGATACGCGCGCGCCGGCGGGTTGAATCTGGTGACGGGCTGCAGCCTGCGAGGACCGCTCGCCTTAGTTTGCGTCTGTTTGCGTCTAGTTGCGTCGCTTCGCCTCAGGCCGCCTCGCACGGCGCCGGCGGCTCGACGTCTTCGGCGTCGCAAAAGGCCAGCACTTCGTCGACGTACTGGGCGAACTCGCTGATCGCGTGGTCGCTTCCTTCGATCAGCGTAGTGCGTGCGCCCGGATAATGGGCGAGCATTTCGCGGTAGTCGAGCACTTCGTCGCCGGTGGCGGCCAGCAAATAATACCGTTCGGGCCGCGTGATCGACGCGACGCCGAGCGCGCGCAGCTCGTCCAGATGATATGGCTCGACGACGATGCTGCCGCCGCCGTGCCACAGCGGCTGCTCGCCGAGATACGCGCTCAGATCGCGCTGCGGTACGACCGCCGGGTTCAGCAGCACGGCCGGCCAGCCGTGCTTCTCCGCCAGATGCGTGGCGAAATAGCCACCGAGCGAGCTGCCGATCAGCGTCACGCGATTCGTACCGGCAGCAGCCACCAGCGATTCGGCGAGCGCCACCGTCTCGAACGGCGAGACGGGCAGCAGCGGGCAACACCATTCGTCGGCGCGGCCCAGTTCGGCCAGACGCGCCGCCAGCAGGCGCGCCTTGAACGAATTGGGTGACGAGCGGAAACCGTGCAGATAGAGAATCACGAAGTGCCTCGCGCGGAAAGGGCGTCGAGCAGTTTCTGATGCACGCCGCCGAAGCCGCCGTTGCTCATCACCAGAAGCTGATCGCCGGGGCGCGCTGCGTGGACCACTGCTTTGACGAGCGCGTCGAGATTGTCGAAGGCCTGCGCCTTGCCGCCGAGCGGCGCGAGCGCTTCGCCAAGATTCCAGCCGAGCGCGTCGCGTCCGCTCGGCGCGCCGTAGCCGAACACGAGATCGGCGTCGGCGAGGCTGGCGGGCAATTGCGCTTTCATCACACCCAGCTTCATCGTGTTCGAGCGCGGCTCCAGCACCGCGAGAATCCGCGTGTTGTCGCGGCCGACGCGCGCGCGCAGGCCGGCTACCGTGGTGTCGATCGCGGTCGGGTGATGCGCGAAATCGTCGTACACAGTCACGCCGTCGACGCTGCCGCGCACTTCCATGCGGCGCTTCACATTACGAAAGCTCGCCAGCGATTTCGCGGCCTGCGCCGGCGGCACGCCGACGTGACGCGCGGCGGCGATCGCGGCCAGCGCGTTCATGCGGTTGTGCTCGCCCTGCACCTGCCACTCGACCACGCCGACGCGCTCGCTGTTGTGATACACCGCGAAGCGCTCGTCGACCGGCACGCCGGTTTCGGCGGGCAAGGTTTCCCAGCCGCCCTGCACGCCGAAGCGCTCGACTCCGCTCCAGCAGCCGCGCGTCAGCACGCGCTCCAGCGCGTCCTCGCGGCCGTTCGTCACCACCCGGCCGATGCTTGGCACCGTGCGGACCAGGTGATGGAACTGCGTTTCGATCGCGGCCAGATCCGGGAAGATGTCGGCGTGATCGAATTCGAGGTTGTTCAGCACCGCGGTCTTGGGCCGGTAATGGACGAACTTCGAACGCTTGTCGAAGAACGCGGTGTCGTACTCGTCGGCTTCGATCACGAAGAAGCTCGAATCGGTGAGCCGCGCCGACACGCCGAAATTCAGCGGCACGCCGCCGATCAGGAAGCCCGGATTAAGGCCGGCGTCTTCGAGCAGCCAGGTGAGCATCGAACTAGTGGTGGTCTTGCCGTGCGTGCCGGCCACTGCCAGCACCCACTTGCCGTTCAGCACGTGCTCGCCGAGCCACTGCGGGCCGGACACATACGGCAGACCGCGGTCGAGGATCGCTTCCATCAGCGGGTTGCCGCGCGAGACCACGTTGCCGATCACGAACAGATCCGCGTTCAGGCCGTTCAACTGGTCCGCGTCGTAACCCTCGATCAGACGGATGCCTTGCGCTTCGAGCTGCGTGCTCATCGGCGGATAGACGCCGGCGTCGCAACCCGTCACGGTGTGGCCCGCGCCGCGCGCGAGCACCGCGAGACCGCCCATGAACGTGCCGCAGATGCCGAGGATGTGGATGTGCATAAGCCTGTCGTGCCGCGCGGGCGTTTTTTTGCGAGGGATGGAGGTGCAAAAACGGCCGGAACGACCGTCTGCAAAGGACGCTATTGTAACCGACAGCTCCCGCTCGCCCATGAACGCGCGCCCGCGCCGCGCTGCCCCGGCGCTCGTCCCGTCCCGCCCCGCCCAGAAAGGCGCATCGTCAATCTCTAGTATGATTGACGGATGATTCGCAAATCACATTTCGATCCGCAGCGCGTGCGCGAGGAAATCGCTATCGCGGCTGCGCGCATGATCGCCGAAGACGGTCTGGACTACGCTACGGCCAAGCGCAAAGCGGCCCGGCAAGTCGTCGGCGAGACTCGTGTTGCCGGCGAATGGCTGCCGGATAACGACCAGATCGAGGAAGAAATCCGCGAGTATCAGTCGCTCTTCCAGGGCGACAGCCAGCCGGCGCTGTTGCGGCGGCTGCGCCTCATCGCGATCGACTGGATGGAGCGGCTCGCGGCGTTCAACCCCTATCTGACCGGCGCGGTGCTGGGCGGCACGGCGGGCGAACACTCGGATGTGCATCTGCAGGTGTTCTGCGACAACCCGAAGGAAGTCGCCATCTATTTCCTGAACGCCAACATTCAGTACGACGTGTCGGAAACGCGGCATTTCGCCGGACGCGGCTATGTCGAGACGCTGAGCTTCCTGTGGCGCCCGGAGAACGAAGGGCGTGATGCGGAATCGGCCGGCATTCACGTCGCGCTGTACGAAACCGACGACCTGCGCGGCGCGGTCCGCGCCGACGCGCGCGGCCGCACTGCCCGGGCAAACCTGCAGGCGGTCCAGGCGTTGCTCAACAGCGGCGAAGTCACCCCTTCAACTAATTAGACAGACCAACAATGAACACGAGACGGATTCTGGCGGGCGCGCTGGTGGCAATCGTCGCTGCGGGCGGCGGCGTGCTGGCCAACCATTGGCTCAACGGCGGCACCGAAGTGGCCCACGCGGCCCAGGCCGGTTCGCAGCAAAGCGCGGTCGAGCAACTGTGGAGCGCGCCAGTCACGAGCGTCGACGGAAAGGCGCAGTCGCTAAGTTTGCTCAAAGGGCACCCAATCGTCGTCAACTTCTGGGCGTCGTGGTGCGGTCCTTGCGTCGAGGAAATGCCTGCCCTGTCGCAACTTCAACGCGAGTACGCGAAAAAAGGCATCCAGTTCGTCGGACTTGGTGTGGATTCCGGCAAGAACGTGCAAGCCTTCCTGCAGAAAGTGAAGGTGGCCTACCCGGTCTACGTGACCGGCTTCGGCGGCGCCGACCTCGCGCGCGCGTTCGGCAACAATGCGGGCGGCCTGCCGTTCACGGTCGTGATCGACGCCAAAGGCAATGTGCGCTCGACAAAATTAGGCCAGATCGACCCCGCAGCCCTCAGACAGACGCTCGACGCGCTTTAAATTCCACATTCTATTGACGTTCAAATCCGCGCGGAACGCGCAAAAATACGCGCACTTCAAGCGAAATTGAGAGAAGATGGGCGCCCCGACTGATGGCGGTCGGACGCCAGAATCGCTCCACACGTGCGGGAAACTAGACAAGTTTCTCTAATCAGCGCTAAAGTGCGCCCAATTCCACGGAAAAAGAAGCGACCATGACGCGACTGCTGGTACTGCACGGACCCAACCTCAACCTTCTCGGCACCCGGGAACCCGAGGTCTACGGTCACGTGACCTTGCCGCAGATCGATCAAGCGCTGGCCGACCGCGCGACGGACGCCGGCGTCGAGCTCGCGTCGTTCCAGAGCAATCACGAAGGCGCTCTGGTCGATCGCATCCAATCCGCGCGGACTGAAAAAACCGATTTCATACTGATCAATCCCGCCGCGTACACGCACACGAGCGTGGCCATTCGGGACGCACTGGCGGGGGTCGGCATCCCGTTCGTCGAGATTCACTTGTCGAACGTGCATCGTCGTGAACCGTTCCGGCATCACTCGTATTTCTCCGACCAGGCTGAAGGCGTGATTTGCGGCCTCGGCTGGAAGGGATATCTGTACGCGCTCGAATTCGCGCTCGACCGGCTCGCGGCCGGCTCGTCGCGCGGCTGAATCCAAATACGTCTAATTTGAGCCGGCTCTCGCACGTGCCGGCACTACGCATTGAAAGGGGCTTCCTGATGGATCTACGTAAACTGAAAACTCTGATCGACCTCGTCTCGGAGTCCGGTATTTCCGAACTCGAAGTGACCGAGGGCGAAGGCAAGGTGCGCATCGTCAAGAACGCGCCGCCGGTTTACGTGCAGCCGTCCGCCTCCTACGCGCCGCAATACGCGCAGCCGGCTCCGGCCATGGGCGCTGAAGCGCCGGCTGTCGCCGCCGCCCCGGCTGCGCCGGCGGTTGCCGCGCCGCAGGGCCATGTGGTGACCTCGCCGATGGTCGGCACCTTCTACCGCGCGCCGTCGCCGGGCGCGGACCCGTTCGTCCAGGTGGGCGACACCGTCAAGGAAGGCCAGACGATCTGCATCATCGAAGCGATGAAGCTGCTCAACGAAATCGAGTCGGACAAGTCCGGCGTGGTGAAGGAAATCCTCGTCGAAAACGGCCAGGCGGTCGAGTACGGCCAACCACTGTTCGTGGTCGGCTAACGCGGCACTTATTGTTCGCCGCCCGCGCGCCGCTGTCGAGAGGCGCGCGACCGATCCTCTGAGGCGGCCGGTGTTGTGAGCAACCCGGCGCCCATTGATGAGTCGAAAACCCGCTATGTTTGAAAAAATCCTCATTGCCAATCGTGGCGAGATCGCGCTTCGTATTCAGCGCGCCTGCCGCGAACTCGGCGTCAAGACGGTCGTCGTCTATTCGGAAGCCGACAAGGAAGCCAAGTACGTCAAGCTCGCCGACGAGGCGGTTTGCATCGGCCCGGCGCCGTCGAATCTGAGCTATCTGAACATGCCCGCGCTGATCAGCGCGGCTGAAGTCACCGACGCCGAAGCGATCCACCCCGGCTACGGCTTCCTGTCGGAGAACGCCGACTTCGCCGAGCGCGTCGAGCAGTCCGGCTTCACCTTCATCGGCCCGCGCCCGGAAACGATCCGGATGATGGGCGACAAGGTTACGGCCAAGCAGACCATGATCAAGACCGGCGTGCCGTGCGTGCCGGGTTCGGAAGGCGCGCTGCCGGACGATCCGAAAGAGATCGTGAAGATTGCCCGCCAGGTCGGCTATCCGGTCATCATCAAGGCCGCCGGCGGCGGCGGTGGCCGCGGCATGCGCGTGGTCCACACCGAGGCGGCGCTCGTCAACGCGGTCAACATGACGCGTGAAGAAGCCGGCCGCGCGTTCGGCAACCCGCAGGTCTACATGGAGAAATTCCTGGAGAACCCGCGGCACATCGAAATCCAGGTGCTGTCCGATTCGTTCAGGAACGCGATCTGGCTCGGCGAGCGCGACTGCTCGATGCAGCGCCGTCACCAGAAAGTGATCGAAGAAGCGCCGGCGCCGGGCATCGCGCGCCGTCTGATCGACCGTATCGGCGATCGCTGCGCGGACGCCTGCAAGAAGATGGGCTATCTGGGCGCGGGCACGTTCGAGTTCCTGTACGAAAACGGCGAGTTCTACTTCATCGAAATGAACACGCGCGTGCAGGTCGAACACCCGGTGACCGAACTGATCACGGGCGTCGACATCGTGCAGGAGCAGATCCGCATCGCAGCCGGTGAAAAGCTCGCGTTCCGTCAGCGCGACATCACGTTCAAGGGTCATGCGATCGAATGCCGGATCAACGCCGAAGATCCGTTCAAGTTCATTCCGTCGCCGGGCCGTTTGACCTCGTGGCATATGCCGGGCGGCCCCGGCATCCGTGTCGATTCGCACGCGTACAACGGCTATTTCGTGCCGCCGAACTATGATTCGATGATCGGCAAGCTGATCGCTTACGGCGCCACGCGCGAACAGGCGATCAAGCGGATGCGCATCGCGTTGTCGGAAATGGTGGTCGAAGGCATTCAGACCAACATCCCGTTGCACCGCGAGCTGATGCTCGACGCGAAATTCGTCGAAGGCGGCACCAGCATTCACTACCTCGAAAACCGGTTGGCCGCGAAGCTGCAGGCCGCGCCGGAAGAAGCGTAAGTCATGAGCTACCGGGAATTGATCGCCGAGCTGGCACGCGAGCACGCGGAGGAGTTTTCCGACGCGTTGCTCGAGTTGGGCGCGTTGTCCGTATCGGTCGAAGACGCGGACGCCGACACGCCCGACGAACAGCCGCTGTTCGGCGAGCCCGGTCTCACGCCGGATCGCACGGCGTGGCAGCGTTCGCGCGTGATCGCGCTGCTCGCGCCGGAACACGAGCCGGCAGTGCTGCTGACCGCCGCGGCGAACGAGGTCGGGCTGGATGCCGCGCCGTCGTTCACTGTGCGGGAAGTCGAAGAGCAGGACTGGGTGCGGCTCACGCAGTCGCAGTTCGATCCGATTCCAATCGGCGAACGGATCTGGGTCGTGCCGTCATGGCACGATGCGCCGGACCCCGAAGCATTGGTGCTGGAGCTGGACCCGGGCCTCGCGTTCGGCACCGGCAGCCATCCCACCACGCGCCTGTGCATGGAATGGCTGGAGCAATCGGTCAAGCCCGAGCAGTCCGTGCTCGACTACGGTTGCGGCTCCGGCATCCTCGCGATCCTCGCGAAGAAGTGCGGCGCGAATCCGGTGTATGGCATCGACATCGACCCGCAAGCGGTCGAATCGGCGCGTCACAACAGCGAGCGCAACCGCGCCGAGGTGACGTACGGTTTGCCCGACGAATGTCCCACCGGCGAATTCGATATCGTGGTCGCCAATATCCTGTCCAATCCGCTCAAGCTGATGGCGTCGATGCTGTCGTCGAAGGTCAAGCCGGGTGGCCGGATCGCGCTGTCCGGCATTCTGGCGCGGCAGGCGGAGGAAGTCGCGCAGGTGTACGCGCGCTGGATCGATATCGGCGTATGGCGCGAACACGAAGGTTGGGTGTGTCTGACGGGAACACGTCGCGAAAGCCATTAGAATAAGGCGTATTGTCTAACCAACGGCCTACCGGCTTATCGGCTCAATATGCTCCTGGCGACGCGTTGCCCCTTCTGCGAAACCGTCTTCCGTCTTCAGCCGGCGCAGCTCGCACTGCGCCGCGGCCTCGTGCGCTGCGGGCATTGCCACGAAGCTTTCGACGCATCGAGCAGCCTGTTCGACATCACCGAGGGCGGTGACTTTTCCACCGCCAAACCGGTGGCCGCTGCCGCGGCGATCGAGGCGCTGTCGGGCGTGCGTCAGACAGGCCCCGACTTCAGCGCGGAAGGATGGAACCCCGGGGCGCCCACGCCCGACGCGGCCATCGACAATCGTCTGCTGCACAACGCCGGCAATGTGCCGCTAACGCCGGTCTCGACCGACGCGGGCGTCGCGCTTACGCCGGGCCACGCCGCCGAGCCGGAATTGCCGCCCGGCGCTTTCACGACGCTGCTGCCTCCCGACGACGAACCCGTGCTGGCCGACGCGCCGCTCGAACCTTTTGCGTATCAGCCCGAGGAAGAGCCGACGGTGGAAGAAGCGCCGCAGGTTTGGCACAAGACCGAACGCTCCTCCGAACCCGCTGTGGGCCAGACAGCGCGGGCACATGGCATCCCTGATAACGAACCGCATTTTGGCACGGCCGGTCTAGGCACGGCCGGTGTCGGAGCCGCTGGTTTGGGCGCGACGGCTGCAGGCTCGGCTGCGAACTCGGCTCCCTTCGGTGCCACCGCCGCCGCCGGCGGCTCGGGCACCGGCGGTCCCGGTGGTCGCGGCGTCGGCGGCCCGGCTTTCGCCGCTGCCAGCGGCGAGCCCTTCTCCGTCAATCCCGTGAACGACGGCAACGATCCGTTCCCCGTGATGCGCGAAAGCCGCCCCGGCGAAGCACGGCGCACCGGCTGGGCGATCGCCGCGTCGGTGGTGGGACTGCTGTTGGTCATCGGGCTGCTCGTGCAACTCGCGTGGTGGCAACGCGAAACGGTACAGGTGTACTTCCCGCGCTCGCAGACGCTGTATGCGAAGGCCTGCGCACAGCTCGGCTGCGAGGTGATGCCGCCGCACGACATCGACGGCTTGCAGGTCGAGCCGTCCGATCTGCGGCAGATCGACGGCCCGCACAAGCTCGAACTGAAGATGCCGCTGCACAACCGATTCAACATCGCGCTGGCCTACCCCGCCATCGAACTCACGCTGCTCGACGAACAGAACAACGTCGCGGTGCGGCGCGTGCTGTGGCCTCAGGATTATGTGCCGCCCGGCACGTCGATCGCGGCCGGGCTGCCGGCACACACGACGCAGACCATGATCGTGCATCTCGACACGGGCACGGCGATCGCATCCAATTTCCGCGTACAGATTTTTTATCCGTAACGCGCCCTCGCGCGCCCGGCCATGACCGGGCGCTTCACCGTCATTTCTGACGATTTTTCGGAGCACAACAACATGAGCCAAGTCACTCTGGGCGGCAACCCGATCGAAGTAGCCGGAACGTTTCCGTCAGTGGGCCAGAGCGCGGCCGCTTTCTCGCTGGTCGGCAAAGATCTGAAGCCCGTGTCGCTCGCCGATTTCGCCGGCAAGCGCAAGGTGCTGAACATCGTCCCGAGCCTCGACACGCCGACCTGCGCCACCTCGACCCGCAAGTTCAACGAAGCGGCCGCCAAGCTGACCAACACCGCCGTGATCGTCGTGTCGGGCGACCTGCCGTTCGCGGCCTCGCGCTTCTGCACGACCGAAGGCATCGAGAACGTCGTCACGGCCTCCACGTTCCGCGGCCACGAGTTCGCCCAGGCTTACGGCGTCGACGTGACGAGCGGTCCGCTGACCGGCCTGACGGCGCGCGCCGTGGTGGTGATCGACGAGAACGACAAGGTCGTGCACGCCGAGCTGGTCGGCGAAATCAAGAACGAGCCGAACTACGACGCAGCACTCGCCGCGCTGAAGTAAGCCTTTTGCGCACGAGCGACGGCGCCTCGCCTCGTGCGCGGCGCCGTCGCATCGTCACGCCCCCTCTCTCCAACGCTTTTTACAGGAACGCTCGCCTTGGCTACGCTCATTTGCGGCTCGCTCGCCTACGACAACATCATGACTTTCGAGGGACGCTTCCGGGAGCACATCCTGCCGGAGCAGGTCCACATCCTGAACGTCAGCTTTCTCGTGCCGACGATGCGCCGCGAGTTCGGCGGCTGCGCGGGCAACATCGCTTACGCGCTGCATCTGCTCGGCGGCGACGCACGCATCATGGGCACGCTCGGCTCGGTCGACGCGCAGCTTTACCTCGACCGCTTCGAGCAACTCGGGCTGTCGACGCAAAGCGTGCTCGTCGTGCCGGACGCCTACACGGCGCAAGCGATGATCACCACCGACCTGGAAAACAATCAGATCACCGCGTTCCATCCGGGCGCGATGATGCAGTCGCATCTGAACCGCGCAGACGAAGCGAAGGGCATTACGCTCGGCATCGTCGGACCGGACGGCTACGACGGCATGATCCAGCATTCGGAACATCTGGCGGCCGCCGGCGTGCCGTTCATCTTCGATCCTGGCCAAGGTTTGCCGCTCTTCGACGGCGATACGCTGCGCCGCATGATTGAACTTGCCACGTATGTAGCTGTCAACGATTACGAAGCCAAGCTGGTGAGCAACAAGACCGGCTGGTCGATCGAACAGATCGCCGGCAAGGTCGAAGCGTTGATCGTCACGCTCGGCGAACAAGGTTCGCAGATCCATCATGCCGGCGGTATCGAAGCGATTCCGGCGGTCAACGCAAAGCAGGTGCTCGACCCGACAGGCTGCGGCGATGCCTTCCGCGGCGGCTTGCTCTACGGCATCGAGAACAAGCTTGGCTGGGCCACCACGGGGCGCCTGGCAAGCCTGATGGGTGCACTGAAGATCGAGCATCAGGGCCCGCAAAACTATGCGCCCAGCCGGGCGGAAATCAACGAGCGGTTCGAGGGGGCATTCGGCTACAGCCTGCCTTAACACCGCGAGCCATGGGAGCTAGGGAATGAGGACAACGAATCGCCTGATAGTCGCCGCCTTGATCGCCGGGTCGCTGGCGATGTCGGGATGCGCGAGCAACAGTAGTTCTCCCAACGTCTTCACGGCGTCGCAGGCACAGCGCGAACAAACGGTCCGCATGGCTACGGTCGACAGTGTGCGCGCAGTGCGCATCAGCTCGAACAACGGCCAGCCGAGCGGCCTGGGTGCGGTTGGCGGCGGTGCCCTCGGCGCGCTGGCTGGCAGCTCGATCGGCGGCGGCCGCGGCTCGGTCGCCACGGGCATCATCGGCGGTATCGGCGGTGCGGTCGCCGGCAATGCGGTCGAGAACCGCGTTGCGATGCGCGACGGTGTCGAGATCACCGTGCGGCTCGACAACGGCGACATGCGTGCGATCACACAAACCACCTCCGGCGAAATCTTCCGCGCCGGCGATCGCGTGCGGCTCCTCTCCAGCGGCGGCGTCACGCGCGTCACGCACTAAAATTTCCCCTCTCGCGCGGCAGCCTACGGGTCGCCGCGACGACCTCACACGCATGCCCTCCCCTGTGCATGCGTGTTTTTTCGTCTGCATCTCGTCTGCATCTCGTCTGCATCTCGTCTGCCTGCTCGTCTGCCTGCTCGTCTGCCTGCTTCCAGCCAAACCGCTTTCAGCCGGTCGCGCACGCCCGCGCAAAAACCGCGGGCAAAAAAAATCCCGTCGCCGAGAACCGGCCACGGGATTCTGAACGAGTAGCGCTCATCACTGCCTGAGCGCTACCCGATCATCGGACACATCGTGCGACGTGTCGAAGTACTGCTACTGCTTACGGACGGCTGCCCGTCGGGAACGGCCATGCCGCTGCCGGGTTCAGCGCGGTCTTCACCGTCGCCGCCGGTGCGCTCGAGACAGCAGTCGCAGCGGGTGCAGGCGCAGCCTTCTTGGCGACAGCCTTCTTCGCAGGCGCAGCCTTCTTAGCAGGAGCGGCGGCCTTCTTCGCGGCAGCCTTCTTGGCAGGCGCAGCCTTTTTAGCAGCAGCCTTTTTCGCAGGCGCAGCCTTTTTAGCAGCGGCCTTTTTCGCAGGCGCAGCCTTCTTCGCTGCGGCCTTCTTCGCCGGTGCTGCCTTCTTCGCCGCGGCCTTCTTCGCCGGTGCTGCCTTCTTCGCTGCAACCTTCTTCACTGCAGCTTTCTTGGCCGGCGCTGCCTTCTTGGCCGCGACCTTCTTCACAGCGACTTTCTTCGCTGCGACTTTCTTGGCTGCAACCTTCTTGGCCGGCGCAGCTTTCTTCGCTGCAACCTTCTTAGCCGGCGCTGCCTTCTTCGCTGCAACCTTCTTCACTGCGACCTTCTTGGCAGCGACTTTCTTCGCCGGAGCAGCCTTCTTTGCCGGAGCAGCCTTCTTGGCTGCGACCTTCTTCGCTGCGGGTTTCTTAGCGGCGGCTTTCTTTGCGGTTGCCATCATTTTCTCCTTCAGGTTTTCAGATGAGAGTCAGTTCAAACTACACCCTTCGTCAAAACCCGCTTCCCGCGGACGCTTCTCAGGGCGCGCGCTACGAAGCGGGCTATTCATCGGCGTACGCAGGTGCTGCGCGCTTACGCTAATGAATGCGGTAAGGCGCGCCGTGCCAACAGGCACCGCGCGCCAGATCTGGTCGGCGTTGCACCGCAACGCCGGCAATTGCTTGATCGAGCCGCTGGCGGTGACGCCAGCGGCTTTTTCCGGGGGGAAGTTTGCCCATCCCACTGAAGGGTCCGCAAAGTGCCTGTCATGTTTGTGGGCCGCTAAGGCACCGGGCACGCTTTGCATCAGGCGGTTCTGCTCCTAACCAAATTTGCCGCGACCGAAGCCGGCGGCATCCCCATCGATGAATGCATCTGCGACACGAACCCGGCTTACTCCCAGGTCAGCGCACCGCCAGTTTGATATTCGATCACTCGCGTCTCGAAGAAGTTGCGCTCCTTCTTCAGGTCGATCATCTCGCTCATCCACGGGAACGGGTTTTCCTCGTTCGGGTACAGCGGATCGAGACCGATCTGCTGGCAACGGCGGTTGCAGATGAAGCGCAGATAGCTCTTGAACATCGACGCATTGAGGCCGAGCACCCCGCGCGGCATCGTGTCTTCAGCGTAACGATATTCAAGTTCGACCGCTTGCTGGAAGATCTCGCGGATTTCCGCGCGGAACTCAGCCGTCCAGAGTTGCGGGTTTTCGAGTTTGATCTGGTTGATCAGGTCGATGCCGAAGTTGCAGTGCATCGACTCGTCGCGCAGGATGTACTGGTACTGTTCCGCCGCGCCGGTCATCTTGTTCTGGCGGCCGAGCGCCAGGATTTGTGTAAAGCCGACGTAGAAGAACAGGCCTTCCATCACACAGGCGAACACGATCAGCGAGCGCAGCAGGGTCTGGTCTGCCTCGAGCGTACCGGTCTTGAAGGCCGGGTCGGTCAGCACGTGGATGTACGGAATCAGGAATTCGTCTTTCGCGCGGATCGAGGAAACCTCGTGATACGCGTTGAAGATTTCGCCTTCGTCGAGGCCCAGCGATTCGACGATGTACTGGTAAGCGTGCGTGTGGATCGCCTCTTCGAACGCCTGGCGCAGCAGAAACTGGCGGCATTCGGGCGCCGTGATATGGCGGTAGGTGCCCAGCACGATGTTGTTGGCGGCCAGCGAGTCGGCCGTCACGAAGAAGCCCAGGTTGCGCTTGACGATGCGGCGCTCGTCTTCGGTCAGCCCGTTCGGGTCTTTCCACAAGGCGATGTCGCGCGACATGTTCACTTCTTGCGGCATCCAGTGGTTGGCGCAACCAGCCAGATACTTTTCCCAGGCCCACTTGTACTTGAACGGCACCAACTGATTGACGTCGGTCTGGCCGTTGATGATGCGCTTGTCGGCGACATTGACCCGCGCTTCGGAAACGGCAGCCGTTCCAGCAGCGTGAGTGACGGGAGCGACAGCGATGTCGTTCGCGAACACGTCTTGAGCCGAGGGAGCATGAGGAGCGGAACGCGTTCCGATTTGCGAACCGACAGCCGATCCCGCTGCGTTGCGCAACGCATTCTGTTGCGCGCCGCTCGAGGGAGTTACGGCAGTGATCTCGTCATCCCAGTTGAGCATAAATGTCACCATCAATTTAGAACGGTTTGTACCATCTTTTCACGAGCGATAAAAGAGTTCGCTGATGAAAAATCCTGTTTTCGATTCGCGTTGCTACGTTCATACAACACTTTGTTCAACGGACTCTGTGTCACGCATGAAGTGACGCGTGTTGAACGTGTGTTGTCGGCGTGCTTCGCGATCTCGAAGAGCAACGTGTCGAAGTGACATTTCGCTGCTCTATCTATCTGTATTGCGGAGCGAGTCTGCAGCGTCTTGCGGTTGCTGACTGTGTTGCCTCGCGTGGTTCGTCGCTGTGCTTCGCGCAGCGCCGCGTTAGCCGCGCTGTCTGCTTCAACGGCGCTCGCGAGGTGAAGCCCGATGCGATGGCGAGCGATGCATGCGGCCGGTCAGGTTGATCGGCCCATCGATCGAAGCGTTTGCTACGCGCACTGTGTCGCGCGCTTCGTCTGGTGCTGCTGACGACTCCTGCCTGGCTTCGCTGCTGTCGATGAGCGGCGCGACTTCAGATCCCATCGCTTGCTTCGGTCCCACTCGCCGCTCACCGGCTCTGCTTCACTTCTGCCGCATCTATATAGATACGCGGATCGCTGCATGCGGGTCATCACCTACGACCCGTCAGCAAGCAGCGATCCTGCTGCTTGCCGCGTGCTTACTGGCAAGCCTCGCACTCTTCAAAGCCAGGGTCGCCCGGGCGCATCATGCAGACCGGACCATCCGCTTCGGGCGCTGCTTCGACCGCGACTGCCGGCGCTGCCGCGGCAGCCTGGATGCCGCCCACCGCGCCACCCGCTGCGCCGCCGCTGACGCCGAAGCCACCGGCCGCGCCGCCTGCGTCGCCACCCGAGCCCGCGCCACCTGCGCTCACCGCGTTCAGCGCGCCGTGCGCGACCGTCGACTTCTCGACGTGCGTCGCCGCCATCGTGCGCAGGTAGTAGGTGGTCTTCAGACCGCGCACCCATGCGAGCTTGTAGATCTCGTCGAGCTTCTTACCCGATGCGCCGCCCATGTAGATGTTCAGCGACTGCGCCTGGTCGATCCACTTCTGACGACGCGAGGCCGCCTCGACCAGCCACACCGGATCGAGTTCGAACGCGGTCGCGTAGATCGCGCGCAGGTCGGCCGGGATGCGGTCGATGCGCGAGAGCGTGCCGTCGAAGTACTTCAGGTCGGCGACCATCACCTCGTCCCACAGGCCGCGCGCCTTCAGGTCGCGCACCAGGTAGTCGTTGACCACCGTGAATTCGCCCGACAGGTTCGACTTCACGTACAGGTTCTGGAACGTCGGCTCGATGCAAGCCGACACGCCGATGATGTTCGAGATGGTCGCCGTCGGTGCGATCGCGACGCAGTTCGAGTTGCGCATGCCGTAGGTGGCGATGCGCGAACGCAGTTCGGTCCAGTCCATCGACTCGCTCGAATCGACTTCGACATAGCCGCCGCGTGCGTCGGCGAGCAGCTTCACCGAGTCTTGCGGCAGGATGCCGCGATCCCACAGCGAGCCGCGGTAGCTCGAGTAGCGGCCGCGCTCTTGCGCCAGTTCGGTCGACGCGTAGTAAGCGTAGTAGCACACCGCTTCCATCGACGTGTCGGCGAAAGCGACCGCCTCTTGCGACGCGTACGGCGTGCGCAGCAGATGCAGGCAGTCCTGGAAGCCCATGATGCCGAGGCCGACCGGACGGTGCTTCAGGTTCGAATTACGCGCCTTGGCGACCGCGTAGTAGTTGATGTCGATCACGTTGTCGAGCATGCGCATCGCCACGCTGACGGTGCGCTTGAGCTTGTCGTGGTCGAGCGCCAGCGTGCCGTCGGCCTGTTCCTTCAGGTGCGCGACGAGGTTCACCGAGCCCAGGTTGCAGACGGCGATTTCGGCGTCGCTGGTGTTCAGCGTGATTTCCGTGCACAGGTTCGACGAGTGGACGACGCCGACGTGCTGTTGCGGCGAGCGCACATTGCACGGGTCCTTGAACGTGATCCACGGATGGCCGGTTTCGAACAGCATGCCCAGCATCTTGCGCCACAGTTGCGCCGCCGGAATCTTCTTGAACAGCTTGATCTCGCCGCGTGCGACCTTGTCTTCGTAAGCCGTGTAAGCCGCTTCGAACTCGGCGCCGAACTTGTCGTGCAGGTCCGGGCACGTGGACGGCGAGAACAGCGTCCAGTCGCCGCCTTCCATCACGCGCTTCATGAACAGGTCGGGAATCCAGTTCGCCGTGTTCATGTCGTGCGTGCGGCGCCGGTCGTCGCCGGTGTTCTTGCGCAGCTCGAGGAATTCTTCGATGTCCAGGTGCCACGTTTCCAGGTACGCGCACACCGCGCCCTTGCGCTTGCCGCCCTGGTTCACGGCGACCGCCGTGTCGTTGACGACCTTCAGGAACGGCACGACGCCTTGCGACTTGCCGTTGGTGCCCTTGATGTGCGAGCCGAGCGCACGCACGCGCGTCCAGTCGTTGCCGAGGCCGCCGGCGAACTTCGACAGCAGCGCGTTTTCCTTCAGCGCTTCGTAGATGCCGTCGAGGTCGTCGTCGACCGTGGTCAGGTAGCACGACGACAGTTGCGAGCGGCGGGTGCCCGAGTTGAACAGCGTCGGCGTGGACGACATGAAGTCGAAGCTCGACAGCACGTTGTAGAACTCGATCGCGCGCGCTTCGCGGTCGATCTCGTTGAGCGACAGGCCCATCGCGACACGCATAAAGAATGCCTGCGGCATTTCGATACGCACGTTGTCGTGATGCAGGAAGTAGCGGTCGTACAGCGTTTGCAGACCGAGGTAGCCGAACTGCAGGTCGCGGTTGTTGTCGAGCGCGGCGCCGAGGCGCTTCAGGTCGAACTGCAGCAGCTTGTCGTCGAGCAGCTCGGCTTGCACGCCGCGCTTGATGAACTGCGGGAAGTACTCGGCGTAGCGCTCGCCCATCTCGGCTTGCGTGACTTCTTCTTCGAGGATCTCGCGGCGGATCGTGTGCAGCAGGATGCGCGCGGTGACCTGGCTGTACGCCGGGTCCTTTTCGATCATCGTGCGCGCGGCCAGGATTGCCGAGTCGTAGACCTGGCTCATCGGCACGCCGTCGTACAGGTTCTTCACCGTTTCAGCGATGATCGGGTCGGCGCTCACGGCGTCGCCCAGGTTCGCGCAAGCGGATTCGATGATGCCGCGCAGCGCGGCCAGATCCAGCGGACGCGTGACGCCGTTGTCGGTGACGTTCAGACCCGGCGCGCTGGCCGCGACCTGCTCGTCATGACCGCGCGCCTGCGTGCGCTTCTCGCGATACAGCACGTAAGCACGCGCGACGTTGTGCTCGCCGCCGCGCATCAGCGCGAGTTCAACCTGATCCTGAATGTCTTCGATATGGAAGGTGCCGCCGTTCGGGCGGCTGCGCACGAGCGCGCGCACCACGTTCTGCGTGAGTTGCTCGACCAGTTCGCGCACCCGCGCCGATGCCGCACCTTGACCACCGTTGACGGCCAGGAATGCCTTCGTCACGGCGATGGCGATTTTCGACGGTTCGAACGACACCACGCTGCCATTACGACGGATCACCTTGTAGTCGGCATAGGTGGTCTGCGGCGCGAGCGCTTGTGCGCCTTGTGCCTGGCCGAAAGCCTGGCCAGTCGGTGAGCCCTCATACCGGGTCGTCGCGTTGTCGGTGGTTTGCATGTGCAAAGCTCCTGGTCCTGGAAATGTTGCGGGAAGATCCGCGGATTAAATCGAGCGCTGCGCTAGCGCGTGCGCAAGCGATGAGGTGCAGGAAAAAGGCCGGCCGGGCCGGTTGGCGGGATGCGACTGCGATGAAGCCTGGTTCGAATTCGTAACGGTCTTCATCGTGCGTGTCGCGATCACTTGCTATGCCCCTTTCCTGAATGCTTCTGGATGCCGCCGGTGGTCCTACCGGCTGCGCCACAGGAATTTTTTTCGCTGCCTGGAATGCTTGCGGCGCCATGCTCGAAGAGCGGGGCGCCGCATAACTTATGCACTCAGTTATGCACAGAGTTATGCACACCAAACACAAGATATAGTGCAAAACTGAATTTGTGGCACCAAGTATAGTGTAGTTTCAAGACAGATCAAATCGATTTATTTGCCTTCAAAGTCTTGACATCCGGATCTGGCAGCGCACGGCCAACTCCCCGGAGAACAAGACGGCGCCTTGCTCTCCTCGCATCACGCGAACTCGCGCGAAGGGTCGTTACGGCGTTTTGGAAAACTTGAGATAGGGGAAATACCGATCGGCGAGGGACGTGTCGCTTTGCAGACGATGCCACTCGAAATGAGGCCCTGGATCGGTCTTGCGGCCGGGCGCGATGTCCGAGTGACCAGCCAGCGCCTGGACCGGATAGCGCGCCTTCAGCGCGCTCACCAGCGCCCCGAGCGTGCGGTATTGCGCCGCTTCGAAGGCAGTGGTGTCGCTGCCCTCCAGCTCGATGCCGATCGAAAAATCATTGCAACGCTCGCGGCCGAAAAAATTCGACGGCCCCGCGTGCCACGCGCGCTCGTTGCACGACACGAACTGTTCGAGTGCGCCGTCGCGATGAATCACGAAATGCGCGGACACCCGCACGCCACGCAGGTGCGAGTCGTAGTACGGGTGAGCATCGCAGTCCAGCGTGTTCTGGAACAGTTCGGCGATCGCCGTGCCGCCGAACTCGTTGGGCGGCAGGCTGATGTTGTGGACGACGATCAGCGTCGGCACGGCCCCTGCGGGCCGCGCTTCGAAATTCGGCGATGGCAGTTTGCGTGCGGCGGCGACCCAACCGTCTGCGTCGACGGTGAACTCGACGCTCATCGGGCGTCGCGGCCCGTGGGTCGTGCGGCGTGGCGCTGCGCGTGCGCGGCGCTGCAGAACGGCTGGCCGGCAACCATCACCGAGTCGCTCTTCGGCGCATGCACGCCGCACTCGGCGCAACGGATCATCGGCTCGGCGAGTTGCGGGGCGTCGGAGGGACGCGCGCCGCCGTTCGCGCCTTTGGCGCCGGCGCCGCGCTGGGTTGCTTGCGCGTCATGACGACGCAGCGCCTTTACCAGCCATTGACCAACGATGAACAACAGGATCAGCAGAAATATTTGTCGCATGGGACACGCTCACACTACGGCGCGGTGCAACAGCACCTCGAAAACAAAACGGCTGCCGACGTACGCCAGCAACAACGCGACGAACGACGCCAGCACCCAGCGCAATGCCGCACGGCCGCGCCAGCCGGATACCTTGCGCGCGGTCAGCAGCGCGCCGAACATCACCCACGAAAGAATCGCGAAGACGGTCTTGTGATCGAGCCGCAACGCGCGGTCGACCAGTTGCTCGCTGAACAGGATGCCCGACACGAGCGTGAGCGTCAGCAAGATGAAACCTGCGCCGATCAGACGGAACAGCAGCTTCTCGAGCGTCAGCAGCGGCGGCAGTGTATCAAGCCAGCTGACCAGCCAGCCGTTGGCCGCCGCGCCCGGATGCCGCTGCGCCATGCCGCCGCGCATCGCATGCAGGCGGCGCTCGACGAGCAGCATCAGAATCGCGTGCAGCGCCGCGATCGCAAACAGACCGTAGGCGATGTTGGCGATCAGGAAGTGCAGCTTGAACAGCGGCGCCGCCGAATACGGCAGCACACGCACGCCGTTGAACGCGAGCGGCATCAGCGACGCGACGCACGCGAGCGGCAACACCAGCAGGCGCAGGCCGTCGAGCGGAAAGAAGAAGCTCTCGATCCAGTAGATGCCGGCGCCGAGCCAGAACATCGCCGACAGCGCGAACGCGAAGCCGAACACCATCGCGTTCTGCGGAAAGATAGTGGTATGCAGCAGCACGCCGTGCGCGAGCAGCGCGACGAACAGCAGCGCTCGGCCCGGCGTGCTCATGCCCGAAGCGGCCGACGCACTCGCGGCGGCGGGCATCGGCGGCACGCTCTCGAGCATGGGGCGCGCGGTGGCGTGCCGGTGCGAGCGCCAGCCGGCCACGGCGAGACCGCCGTAGAGGAGCGCAGTGAGGGCATACAGTACAATATCCATATTCGAAGTTTACACTAGGCCCCAACTCCGCGACGTCTTCCACGTCGCGCGCCGCCCGGGCCGCCCTCTCCATCGCTCCCCATGCTCGACAATCTGACTCAACGGATGGCGCGTGTCGTCAAGACGCTGCGCGGCGAAGCCCGGCTCACCGAGGCTAACACTCAGGAAATGCTGCGCGAAGTCCGCCTCGCGCTGCTCGAAGCCGACGTGGCGCTGCCCGTCGTGCGCGAGTTCATCGCCAAGGTGAAGGAAAAGGCGCTCGGCGAGGAAGTCATCAGCAGCCTGTCGCCGGGTCAGGCGCTGGTCGGCGTGGTGCAGCGCGAGTTGACCGCGATCATCGGCGGCGACTATGAAGGCAAGGCGGTCGAACTCAATCTCGCCGTCACGCCGCCGGCCGTCATCCTGATGGCGGGTCTGCAAGGCGCGGGTAAGACGACCACGGTCGGCAAGCTCGCCAAGCTGCTGCGCGAAAAGTACAAGAAGAAGGTCCTGACCGTTTCGTGCGACGTCTACCGCCCCGCTGCTATCGCGCAGTTGAAGACGGTGACCGAGCAGGTCGGCGCGGACTTCTTCCCGTCGGAACCGGACCAGAAGCCAGTCGATATCGCCCGCGCCGCGGTGGATTGGGCCAAGCGCCACTATCACGACGTGCTGCTGGTCGACACGGCCGGCCGTCTCGGTATCGACGAAGCGATGATGCAGGAAATCGCCGCGCTTCACCGTGAGCTGAAGCCGTCGGAGACGCTGTTCGTCGTCGACGCGATGCTCGGCCAGGACGCGGTGAACACGGCCAAGGCGTTCAGCGACGCGCTGCCGCTCACCGGCGTGGTCCTCACCAAGCTCGACGGCGACTCGCGCGGTGGCGCGGCTCTGTCCGTGCGTCACGTGACGGGCAAGCCGATCAAGTTCGTCGGCGTCGCGGAAAAGCTCGACGGCCTCGAAGTGTTCTACCCGGATCGGATGGCGAACCGGATTCTCGGCATGGGCGACATTCTTGCGCTCGTCGAAGAAGCGCAACGCGGCGTGGACGTCCAGGCCGCGCAAAAGCTCGCCGACAAGGTCAAGAAAGGCGGCGACTTCGACCTCAACGATTTCCGCGCGCAGCTCACGCAAATGAAGGGCATGGGTGGCCTGTCGTCGCTGATGGACAAGCTGCCCGCGCAGTTCCAGCAAGCCGCCGCCGGCGCCGACATGAGCCAGGCGGAAAAGCAGATGCGCCGCATGGAAGGCATCATCAATTCGATGACCCCGCTCGAGCGCGCCAAGCCCGATCTGATCAAGGCCACCCGCAAGCGCCGCATCGCCGCGGGCGCGGGCGTACAGGTGCAGGAAGTCAACCGCATGCTGAACCAGTACGACCAGATGCGCACGATGATGAAAAAGCTCAAGGGCGGCAATCTGCAGAAGATGATGCGCGGCATGAAGGGCATGTTGCCCGGCATGCGCTAAGCTTGACCATAACGGCGGCTGCACTTACGCGCAGAAATCACGGAACGCGCGGCTGACTTAGGGTTCGTGCGGGTTTATTCTGTACCGCAGGCTGCCGTTCTCACCCCCACCATGTACACAGTTATCGCCCGTCAGACGTCATGAACCGCGAAGAAGCCCTCCACATTTTCAGCCACTCCGAAGAAATCGTTTCGGCCAGCGACGTCAACGCGTCGATCAGCGGCATGGCTGCCGCCATCCGCGACGAGATGAGCGAGGACTTCCCGCTCGTGCTGTCGGTGATGGGCGGCGCCGCGGTGTTCACCGGCATGCTGCTGCCGCACCTCGATTTCCCGCTCGAGTTCGACTACATCCATCTGACCCGCTACCGCAATACCACCAAGGGCGGCAACGAGATGCAATGGCGCGTCGCGCCGGCCGAGTCGGTGAAAGATCGCGTCGTGCTGGTGCTCGACGATATCCTCGACGAAGGCGAGACGATGGCCGCGATCCGCGACCGCATTCTCGCGATGGGCGCCAAGCGCTTTCTAAGCGCGGTGTTGTGCGAGAAGATTATTCCGAAGGCCAAGCCGCTGCGCCCGGATTACTGCGGCTTCGAAGTGCCAGACCGCTATGTGTTCGGTTGCGGCATGGACGCGAAGGGTTACTGGCGCAACCTGCCGACAATTCGCGCGTTGACGGAAGGCGCTTGAATGGCGCGTTTGGAGTGGCCGCGGTTACACGGCGTGGCGGTTGAGAAACCGGCGTAAAGAGAGAGCGGCCCGCATGGGCCGCTTTTTTGTTGGTGCGATTCGAACAGGAACGCGAGAGCGCGCAACTCTCGCGCTGAAACCCGCTAGCCGCGCTCGGCCTCACAACTGATGCACGAAAGCCCGGATACCGCCCAATATCATCTCGACCGAGATCGCCACCAGCACCAGCCCCATCAGCCGTTCGAAGGCCGTCATCGTGCGTTCGCCTAGCCACTTCTGAATGCGCTCGGCCAGCATCAGCACGATCGCGCAGACGATCATCGTGACGGTCAGCGCGCCGATCCATTCGAACGTCTTGCCGGGCGCCTGAGACGTCAGCAGCATCACCGTTGCCAGCGCCGACGGCCCCGCCAGTGCGGGAATCGCGAGCGGCACGATCAGCGGCTCGCCGCCGCGCGCGTCGCCGCCGAATGGACCGTCCGGATGCGGGAACACCATTCTGAGCGCGATCAGAAACAGCACGATCCCGCCGCCGATACGCATCGACTGGTCGCTCAGACTCATCATGCGCAGGAAGCCCTGCCCCAACACCATGAAAAGCAGCAGGATCGAGAAGGCGATCGCCACCTCGCGCAGAATGACCACCGTGCGACGCTCGGGCGACACGCTGCGCAGGCAACTGATGAAGATCGGAATATTGCCGAGTGGATCGGTGATCAGAATCAGCAGGACGGTCGCAGACAGGAAGGTGTACTCCACTGTCCGCTCCGCTTAGTGCGCCAACGCTGCGCGAACTTTCCCGATGACCGTCTGCGCCGCTTCCTCGACCGGCAGCAGCGTCGCCTCTGCGTCGCGGCGGCCCTGGTATTCGAGCTTGCCTTCCTTCAGGCCACGGTCGCCGATCACCAGACGATGCGGTACGCCGATCAGCTCCCAGTCGGCGAACATCACGCCCGGCCGCTCGCCACGGTCGTCGAGGATCACGTCGATGCCCGCTTCGACCAAGGCCGCGTACAGCTTGTCGGCCTGCTCGCGCACGGCTTCGCTGCGGTCATAGCCCATCGGGCACAGCACGACTTCGAACGGCGCGATCGACTCCGGCCAGATGATGCCCTTCTCGTCGAAATTCTGTTCGATCGCGGCACCGAGAATACGCGTGATGCCGATACCGTAGCAGCCCATTTCCATCGGCTGCGGCTTGCCGGTTTCGTCGAGGCAGTTCGCGTTCATCGCTTCAGAGTACTTGCGGCCGAGCTGGAACACGTGGCCCACTTCGATGCCGCGGCAGATGTCGATCTCACCCTTGCCGTCCGGCGACGGATCGCCCTTCTTCACGTTGCGAATGTCGGCAACGACCGGCTCCGGCAGATCGCGGCCCCAGTTCACACCGGTGGTGTGGTAATCCACTTCGTTCGAGCCGACCACGAAGTCGCTCATGTTCGCGACCGTACTATCCGCGACGACCTTGACCGGCTTCTTCGTGTCGATCGGACCGAGGTAGCCCGGCGGCGTGCCGAAGGTCTCGATAATCTCGGCTTCGGTCGCCATGCGGAAGTCGGCCAGACCGGGCAGCTTGCTCGCCTTGATCTCGTTCAGATCGTGGTCGCCACGCAGCATCAACAGCCAGATGGTCGGCTCGGCGCCTTCGTTTTCCGTTGCCAGCACGATCGACTTGATCGTGCGTTCGAGCGGAATGCTCAGCAGTTCCGCGACGGCCTCGCACTTCGCCTTGCCGGGCGTGGCGGTCTTCTTCATCTGTTCAGCAGGCGCCGCGCGTTGCGCGTAGAGCGGCAGCGCTTCGGCCGCTTCGACGTTCGCCGCGAAGTCCGAGGTCGGGCAGTAGGCGATCGCGTCTTCACCGGTGTCGGCAATCACGTGGAATTCATGCGAGCCGCTGCCGCCGATCGAACCGTTGTCCGCCGCCACCGCGCGGAAGTCCAGACCGAGGCGCGTGAAAATCCGCACGTACGCTTCGTACATCTTGCGATACGACTCGCGCAGACCTTCGGCGTCCTTGTCGAACGAGTACGCGTCTTTCATGATGAACTCGCGGCCGCGCATCACGCCGAACCGCGGACGGATCTCGTCGCGGAACTTCGTCTGCACCTGATAGAAGTTCACCGGCAACTGGCGGTAGCTCTTGATCTGGTTGCGCGCGATGTCCGTGATCACTTCTTCGTGCGTCGGTCCGAGCACGAAGTCCGATTGCTTGCGGTCCTTGAAACGCAGCAACTCGGGGCCGTACTTTTCCCAGCGGCCCGATTCCTGCCACAACTCGGCCGGCTGCACCGACGGCATCAGCAACTCGATCGCGCCTGCCCGGTTCATTTCTTCGCGCACGATGTTTTCCACCTTGCGGATCGAGCGCAGGCCGACCGGCAGGTAGTTGTAGATACCGCCGGCGATGCGGCGGATCATGCCGGCGCGCACCATGAGCTTGTGGCTGACGATCTCGGCGTCGGCGGGAGCTTCTTTCAGCGTGCCGATAAAGAAACGGGAAGCTTTCATTCAGATTATCCAAAAGCGGCGGCACCGGAGGGACCGCCCGAAAGGTGAAAACAGTGGGGAATCGACACAGATCCGGCGCAGAGCCGGCACGGTTTGCGTGACAACCGCCAGCGCTGCCGGCTCGCGGCCCCGAAGCCGCGGCGCCAAGCTTTTTGCACAACGGATAAGGCACGGAAAGACTGACAGGCTACCGCAAACGCGGGCCTTTTGCGGCGAATCGCACCATTCTGGGTCGATTCGGTGCGTCGGGCCCGTTATCTGTTTATAATCAAAGCAATTTTAAAGGATTCGAAGGTGGTTGTATGCTGGATCGTGAAGGCTTTCGCCCGAACGTCGGCATCATCCTCTTGAACGCGCACAACGAGGTGTTTTGGGGCAAACGGCTCCGTGAACATTCCTGGCAGTTTCCGCAAGGGGGCATCAAGTACGGAGAGACCCCCGTGCAAGCGATGTATCGGGAGTTACACGAAGAAACCGGGTTGCTTCCTGAGCACGTCAAGGTGATCGGTCGCACGCGCGACTGGTTGCGTTATGAGGTGCCTGACAAGTTCATCAAGCGCGAAGTACGCGGTCATTACCGCGGCCAGAAACAAATCTGGTTCCTGCTTCGGATGGTAGGACGCGACTGCGACATCTGCTTGCGCGCCACCGACCACCCTGAGTTCGATGCGTGGCGCTGGAACGAGTACTGGGTGCCGCTCGACTGTGTGATCGAGTTCAAGCGGGATGTGTATCAGTTGGCGCTGACGGAGTTGTCCCGTTTCATGCGCCGAGCTGCGCCGCGTGCGGAAAAACCTGGCGGGCACCATGTGTCGCGTTATCCACGGATAGCGTCGACAATGGAAAGTCCACCGGATTCCACGGTAATGACGGTGACTTCCGTAACGTCCGTCAGCATCGAAACATCGGTTCACGTCACGATCGCGTCCGATTGCGGTTCGGGCTCCAGGTCAGCGGCCGAAGTGGGCGCCGGTCCGGAGCACGAAGACGAATCGGCTGGCGAAACCGCCGGCTCGCTGTTCCGCCCGGGCGTGCGCAATTAACAACTCTGTGCGGCTGTCCACGCCGCCTCTACTGGCGCGGCTCCTCGAGTCGCGCCAGTGTTTCGAGGAAACCATATTGAAAGCACTTGCACTCGTCGTGGCGTGCGTCGCCACCGGCGCCCTGCTGGCTGGCTGCTCGAGCGCCGGCAAACCCACCAATCAGGACGACAGCACGTTTGTCTACCTGCTGGACCGCAAGGGCAACTGGGTTGAAAACAAGGTGGATACCTTGCCGCCGCTGCCGCAAGACTCGAGTCTGTTGCCTTTCGAAGTGTCGGGCAATACACCGCTGCAGTTCGCGATCGATCGGAACTCGCTCAGCGTGGGCACCGACGGCGTGGTTCGCTACACCGTGGTCGTGACGAGCCCGAGCGGCGCTCGCAACGTGAACTACGAAGGGATCCGCTGCGACACCTATGAATGGCGTCTGTATGCGGGCTTGAATGCGGATCATGACGACTGGGACAGGACGGTCGCGAACGAGTTCTCGCGCATCGAGAACGGCGCGCTGAATGCGTATCACGCAGCGCTCTATCAGGATTACATGTGCGCGAACAAGATACCCACGGGCAATGCCCAGCAGATTGTCGAGAACATCCGCTACAAGCGCACTGCGACTTCGTTGGTTCACTGAGACGCGTCTCGGTAGCGCGTGCTTCGAGTCTGACGCGTCGCGGATATGAGATATGAGAAAGCCGTTCCAGCCAACGCTGGAACGGCTTTTTTCATAGGCCGCGCGCTCTTGCCGGTCAGCGAATCAGACCAGCACCAGGTTGTCGCGATGGATCAACTCGGGCTCCAGCATGTAGCCGAGCACCGATTCGATTTCGCCGCTGGGCCGCCGCTGAATCAGCTTGGTTTCAGCACTGCTGTAGTTCGTCAGGCCGCGCGCCACTTCACGCCCTGCGGCGCTCAGGCAAGCGATCACCTCGCCGCGCGCAAACGCCCCCTGCACACCGACAATGCCGATGGGTAACAAGCTCTTGCCGCCAGCAGTCAGCTTTTCAACCGCGCCGTCGTCGATCACCACATGGCCTCGCACCTGCAGATGGTCGGCCATCCACTGCTTGCGCGCCGCCATCCGCGCGGTGCGCGCGATCAACTGCGTGCCGATCGCCTCGCCCGAGGCCAGGCGCGACAGCACATCCGCTTCACGCCCGCTCGCGATCACCGTATTCGCGCCGCTGTGAGCCGCGCGCTTCGCGGCGAGAATCTTGGTCAGCATGCCGCCGCGACCGAGGCTCGAGCCCGCGCCGCCCGCCATCGCCTCGAGATCCGGCGCACCGGCATCGGCCTGCTGAACGAGCGTGGCGTTCGGGTCCTTGCGCGGGTCGGCGGTGAAGAGGCCCTGCTGATCGGTAAGGATGACGAGCGCGTCGCCTTCGATCAGATTGGCGACCAGCGCGCCCAGCGTATCGTTGTCGCCGAACTTGATTTCGTCGGTAACGACCGTGTCATTCTCGTTGATGATCGGCACGACGCCCAGACGCAGCAGCGTGAGCAACGTGGAGCGCGCGTTCAGATAGCGCTCGCGGTCGGCCAGGTCGGCGTGAGTCAGCAAAATCTGCGCGGTCTGAATGGAATGCTCGGCAAAGCGGCTTTCGTACACCTGCGCAAGGCCCATTTGACCGACGGCCGCGGCCGCCTGCAATTCGTCGATTTCGCGTGGCCTTTTGGTCCAACCGAGCCGCTGCATTCCTTCGGCGATGGCGCCCGAACTGACCAGCACCACTTCCTTGCCTTGCGCGCGCAGGGCCGCAATCTGCGCGGCCCAGCGGCCGATCGCAGCATGATCGAGGCCGCGCCCGTCATTCGTGACGAGGCTCGAACCGACTTTCACTACCAATCGCCGTGAATCTGCGATGACGGAACGCATTGTGCGCGGTCTCCCAAGATGACGCGTGATGCAAGCCGGCAGCCCGCCCAGGCGCCGGCGCTCAAGCTTTACTATTCCTGCGGGTCGGCGCCGGAGCCGTCGGCCGCGGCCGGTGCTTGCGGCTTCTCGCGGAAACGCACGTCGGCGGCGAGATCTTCGGCTTCAGCCGCGCGTTGCGCGTCCGAATGCGCGGCGATGTAGTCGAACACCGCATAGCAGAGATTCTCGCAACCCTGGCCGGTCAGCGCCGAGATTTCGAACACCGGGCCGTCCCAGCCGAAGCCTTCGAGGAATGCCGAAACACGCGCTTCACGCTCGTCTTCGGGCACCATGTCGAGCTTGTTGAGCACAAGCCAGCGCGGCTTTTCAAACAGCAGCTCGTCGTACTTGCGCAATTCGTTGACGATCGCCTTGGCTTCCGCGACCGGATCGACCGCTTCGTCGAACGGTGCGAGGTCGACGATGTGCAGCAACAAGCCGGTACGTTGCAGGTGACGCAGGAACTGATGACCGAGGCCAGCGCCTTCAGCCGCGCCTTCGATCAAACCGGGAATGTCGGCGATCACGAAGCTGCGACTCGGCCCGACGCGCACCACGCCGAGATTCGGCGCGAGCGTGGTGAACGGGTAGTCGGCGATCTTCGGCCTGGCGTTCGATACCGACGAGATGAACGTCGACTTGCCGGCGTTCGGCATGCCGAGCAAACCGACGTCGGCCAGCACCTTCAATTCGAGACGCACCATGCGGCGCTCGCCCGGCTTGCCGTCGGTCTTCTGGCGCGGCGCGCGGTTCGTGCTGGATTTGAAATGCAGATTGCCGAGACCGCCCGCACCGCCCTGCGCGATCTGCACGCTCTGATTGTGCTCGGTCAGGTCGGCGATCAGCTCGCCGGTTTCCATGTCGGTGATCGTGGTGCCAACCGGCATGCGCAGCGTGATGTCGTCGCCCCCCTTGCCGTAGCAATCCGAGCCGCGGCCGTTTTCGCCGTTGCGCGCCAGATGCTTTTTCGCGTAGCGGTAGTCGATCAGCGTATTGATGTTGCGGTCCGCGACCGCGATCACGCTCCCGCCCCGCCCGCCGTCGCCGCCATCGGGGCCGCCGAACGGAACGAATTTCTCGCGGCGCATCGACGCGCTGCCATCCCCTCCGTCGCCGGCGATGACTTCAATCCTCGCTTCGTCAATGAACTTCATGCGTAACTCCGTCCCGTGGTGTGCTGCCAGATGGTGCTGCCAGATGGTGCTGCCAGATTTGTTGCTATCGGATGCTGCTATTTTGCCGCGCCCGCCACGCGTTGATCAATCGACCGAACGGCATAGCCGTGCCGGCATCGACGATCGACTCCGCGCCCCCGGCGAAAGCGCTGCAATAAAAAAAGCCCCGCGAACTTCGCGGGGCCTTTTCCGGTCCTGAAGCCCGTGCCAGTCTAAAACTCAGACTGCTGCCGGGACGACGTTGACCATATGCTTCTTCGCTGCGCCTTTCGTCGAGAACTGGACGTGGCCGTCCGTCAGCGCGAACAAGGTGTGATCCTTGCCGATACCGACGTTGTCACCAGCGTGCATACGCGTGCCGCGTTGACGCACGATGATGCCACCAGCGTTGATAGCCTGGCCGCCATAAACCTTCACGCCGAGACGCTTCGATTCAGAGTCGCGGCCGTTGCGGGATGATCCGCCTGCCTTTTTGTGTGCCATTTGATTTGCTCCTTAACCGGTGCGCTTACGCGTTGATCGCGTCGATGCGCAGTTCGGTATAGTTCTGGCGGTGGCCGCCATGCTTCTGGTAGTGCTTCCGGCGACGCATCTTGAAGATGGTCACTTTTGCGTGACGACCTTGCGACACGACGGTAGCCTTGACGGAAGCCCCACTGACCAGCGGCGTACCGAACTTAATCGATTCGCCTTCGCCCACTGCGAGAACCTGGTCGAGCGTGATTTCAGCGTCAATGTCTGCCGGTATCTGTTCTACTTTAAGTTTTTCGCCGACGGCAACTTTATACTGCTTGCCACCGGTTTTTATGACCGCGTACATTGAGAACCTCACTCTGTATTCATTTTTTCCACGCACCGCGCGCGGAAACCCGTGATTATACATAGAGTTAGCTGCTCGGTCAAAACTCATTGAGAGGCACCCTGCGCAGCGCCCGGCACCTTGTCGCAGCGCTTACGCGCAAGGCCCGGCCGCTGCCCCGAATTCGCCGCGCCGCAGCCTGCGACCCGGAACTGCCGCGATTCGCCTTATAATTCGCCGCACTACCCAATTCAGCCATCATGTCGTCGACTGCCACCCCCTCCTCCAACGCCGCCAGCCTGCTCGCTCCGATCGCCGAAGACATGCAGCAGGTCAATCGCGTCATCCGGCACCGCCTTGCGTCCGACGTGATGCTGATCAACCAGATTTCCGAGTACATCATCAGCGCCGGCGGCAAACGGCTGCGGCCCGCGCTGCTGCTGCTGGTGGCGGGCGCGCTGGGCGAAACCACGGGACACCGGCACGAGCTGGCTGCGGTCGTCGAATTCATCCACACCGCGACGCTGCTGCACGACGACGTGGTCGACGAATCCGATCTGCGGCGCGGCCGCCAGACCGCCAATGCGCTGTTCGGCAACGCCGCGAGCGTGCTGGTGGGCGATTTTCTCTACTCACGCTCGTTCCAGATGATGGTCGGCGTGGGCAAGATGCGCGTGATGGAGATCCTGTCGGAGGCGACCAACATCATCTCCGAAGGCGAAGTGCTGCAGTTGCTGAACATGCACGACGCGGACGTCGACGAAGCCCGCTACATGCAGGTGATCCGCTACAAGACCGCCAAGCTGTTCGAGGCGGCCGCGCAGCTCGGCGCGGTGCTGGCCGGCGCGGACGCGAAGACCGAAGCAGCCGCCGCGGAATTCGGCCGCCGCATCGGCACCGCGTTCCAGATCATGGACGACTGGCTCGACTACACGGGCACGGCCGAGTCGATGGGCAAGAACGCGGGCGACGATCTGCGCGAAGGCAAGCCCACGCTCCCGCTGATCTATCTGATCGAACGCGGCACGCCGCAGCAGGCGGCGCTCGCGCGCGAAGCGATCGAGCAAGGCGGCACGGACCGTTTCGACACGATTTTCGAGGCAATCACCCGCTCCGGCGCGCTGGATCACACGCTCGAATGCGCGAAGCAGGAAGCTCAGGCAGCAGCAGCAGCAATTTCTTCATTTCCTGGTTCCATTTTCAAAGATAGCCTGCTAGAATTATGTTCTTACTCGACGGCAAGACAGTCTTGAACGAGACTGAAACGCCGGATTAGTCTGAATCGAGTCCGCAGTACAAATCGGGGTGTAGCTTAGCCTGGTAGAGCGCTACGTTCGGGACGTAGAGGCCGGAGGTTCGAATCCTCTCACCCCGACCAGATTTTCCTTGTTAGTTCAAGGCTCGAAAAACCGCCCAGCTTGCTCGGCGGTTTTTTGTTTTGGGCGCGATTTTCCTGCTTCTTGCGCTGTGCTCCCCGCCGTTATGGTATTTGGCGTAACGCCATCCCGCTGGCGGCTCACGCGCCCCCCTCTGCTATATTCTGTTCATCCTCTCCCCTATTCTTCACGACGCGTGGAACAACTTCCCTTATGGGCGCAGATTGGCGCCGTCTTTCTGCTGCTTATCTGCTCCAGCTTCTTTTCCATTTCCGAAACGGCGATGATGGCGCTCAACCGTCATCGGTTGAAACATCTTGCCAACCAGAACGCGCTCGGCGCGAAGACCACCCAGGGGCTGCTCGCACACACCGATCAACTGCTGAGCGTCGTGCTGATCGGCAACAATCTGTTCAACACCATCATCCCGGTGCTCACCACGTCGATCGCGCTGCACACGTTCGGCCGCAACAACCTCGTGCTGTCGATCGCAACCGGCATCGTCGCGTTCCTGATCATCGTGTTCGCGGAAATCACGCCGAAAATCGTCGGCGCGACGTTCCCCGAGAAGATCGCGCTGCCGGCCAGCCTGC
Organism: Paraburkholderia panacisoli; assembly: GCF_008369935.1. Lineage (GTDB taxonomy): Bacteria > Pseudomonadota > Gammaproteobacteria > Burkholderiales > Burkholderiaceae > Paraburkholderia > Paraburkholderia panacisoli. Next base: position 97,010 of record NZ_VTUZ01000024.1, read on the forward strand.
TGATCGCGCCGATGATGCGCGTCGCCAAGCCGCTCGTCTGGTTCGTGAATCTGTTCGCAACCGGCATCCTGCGGGTGCTGCACATCAACACGAAAGGCGCGCGCGATATGCGCCTGTCCACCGAAGAACTGCGCACTATCGTGCTGGAGTCGGGCAGCTTCATGCCGACCAAGCACCGCAGCATTCTGCTGAACCTGTTCGACCTCGAAAACATTTCCGTCGACGACGTGATGATCCCGCGCCGCCGCATCGAGTCGCTCGACTTCGAGGCGCCGTTCGAGCAGATCCTGCATCAACTGGAAACCTGCTATCACAACAAGCTGATCGTCTACCAGGGCGACATCGACCGCGTACTGGGCGTGCTGCACGTTCGCAAGACGCTCGCGGCCCTGCACAACCAGGAGCTGGAGCGCGAGACGCTGCGCGAATTGCTGGCCGAGCCGTACTTCGTGCCGACCGGCACGCCGGTATTCCAGCAGCTCCAGTACTTCCAGGAGAGCCGTCACCGCACCGCGCTGGTCGTCAACGAATACGGCGAACTGCAAGGTCTGGTCACGCCGGAAGACATCATCGAGGAGCTGATCGGCGAATTCACCACGTCGATTCCGCGTAGCGCCAACTCGCGTGGCGGCTGGAACGAGCACGGCGAATGCATCGTCGCAGGCAGTATGCCTCTACGCGAACTGAACCGCTGGCTGCAACTCACGCTGCCCACCGACGGGCCGAAAACCCTCAACGGCCTGATCCTCGAAATTCTCGAAGACATTCCCGACGGCGACGTGTGCGTGCAAATTCGCGACGTCAAACTCGAAGTCATGCGCAGCGACGATCAGGCGATTCGCACGGTCAAGCTGTTCAGGCCGCCGTCGCGCGCGAAAGCCGGCAAAGCCGTGCTGCGCTGAACGGCGCGCCGTCTGGTTGCGAGACGCCGCCAGAATCGCACACCCGCACGGCGCGCGCCATTAGCCGAATGGCTGAATGGCGGCGCCGGCCGCGTTACCGGAAGATGAAGCCGTCATGTTCTACAGGCGGCTCATCCCCGGTCTCTTATGCAAACTTCCACTCAGGCGCCGCCCCGGCCCGTCGCATTCGACAGCGAGGGCATGCCACGGGCGAAGCCCAATCCCTTCGCCGCCGAAGGCAGCGCGGCCCTTCTCACCGATCCCGACAGCGCGCCCGCCGTGCGTCTTTTGACCGACACCTTGCAGGAAGCGACCCGGCGCAACGCGTCGGACCTGCATATCGAACCGGCCGAGCGCGGCTGGCGCATGCGATTGCGAATCGATGGCGTGCTGCATGAAATCGCGCCGCCGCCCGCTCATCTGCGCGACGCATTCGTTACGCGCGTGAAGGTGCTGGCGCGCATGGATATCGCCGAACGACGCGTGCCGCAAGATGGCCGGCTGCGCATCGCGACGACGCCTGGCCGGGTCGAAGACTATCGCGTCAACTCGCTGCCCACGCTGTTCGGCGAAAAACTGGTCCTACGCCGGCTCGATGCATTGCCCAGCGATCTTTCGCTCGACTCGCTCGGCCTCGATCCGCGTCAACGCTTGACGGTCGATGCGGCGATTCGCGCGCCGCACGGTCTTGTGCTCGTGACCGGACCCACTGGAAGCGGCAAAACGCTGTCGCTGTACTGCTTCCTGAATCTGCTGAATGGCGAGGCGCGCAATCTGTGTTCGGTGGAAGACCCAGCGGAAATTCAGCTGGCCGGTATCAATCAGGTGAGCGTGCGCGAAAAGGCAGGGCTGACGTTCGCGGTGGCGCTGCGCGCCTTCTTGCGACAGGACCCCGACGTGATCATGGTCGGCGAAATCCGCGATAACGAAACCGCCGATGTCGCCGTGAAAGCCGCACAAACCGGCCACCTCGTCCTGTCGACCTTGCACACCAACGACGCGCCTGCGGCCGTCGCGCGCCTGATCGACATCGGCGTCGAGCCATACAATCTCGCGGCTGCGCTGCGGATGGTCACGGCGCAGCGGCTGGTGCGGCGCCTGTGCGTCGCATGCCGCGCGCCCGCGCCGCAATCGGCAGCGGCGCTGCGCGCAGCGGGCTTCGACGAGCATCAACTCGACGATTGGCAGCCCTACGCGCCGACCGGCTGCGCGGCTTGCCATGGCATCGGCTATCGCGGCCGCGTCGGGGTTCATCAAGTGATGCCCGTCTCCGATGCGATGCGCGAGCTGATCGTGGCGAGCGCCGGCACGCACGAGCTTGCGCGGCTCGCGCAAACCGAACAGGTAGCGACCTTGCGCGACGCGGCGTTGGCGCGTGTGCGCGACGGCACCACCAGTCTCGCTGAAGCGCTCGCCGCTACCGAACTCACATGAACACTGGCACGACTCACCAGCTCATTGCGGCCGACATGCGCTTCGCGTGGCGCGGCGTCGACGCCGACGGCATCCACAAAAACGGCACGCTGGTCGCGCCGGACGCGAGCGCTGCGCGCGCCATGCTCAAGCGCGAGAGCCTGTTCATCGTCGAACTCACAGCGCGCGGGCCGGCGCCGCGCCCGACAGCGCGCGCCGCCGACGTCACACTGTTCACCCGGCAGCTCGCCAGTCTGCTGCGCGCCGGCTTGCCGCTCGCGCCCGCACTGGACCTGCTCGCACAAGCGCAGGCGTCGAGCCGGCAGGGCATGCCGCGCATCGTCGGCGCAGTGGCGCGCGATATCACTGCGGGCCTGCGTTTCTCGGCGGCACTACAACGGCACCCCGCGCAATTCAATGCGCTGTACTGCCAGCTCGTCGAAGTGGGCGAGACGGCCGGCGCCCTGGCCGCCGTCCTCGCCAGAATCGCCGACGATCGCGAGCGCGCCGCCGCGCAACGCGCCAAGGTGCGCGCGGCACTGACCTATCCGGGGGCGATCCTGTTGCTGGCCATCGCGATTACCGCGGCGTTGCTGGTGTGGGTCGTGCCGACCTTCAAGCAGATCTTCGACGGCTTCGGCGCGACGCTGCCCGCGCCAACGCGGTTCGTGCTGGCGCTATCGTCCGGCGCGGCGCGCTGGAGCATACCGGCGCTCGCGATGACCTTCGTATTGACCTCGGCTGCGACGTTTCTGCTGCGGCGTTCCGAAACGGCGCGCATCCGGTTCGCACGTTTATCGCTAGGATTGCCGGTCGCCGGTCCGCTGCTGGGCACGCTGTGCGCGGCCCGCTGGAGCCGCGCGCTCGGCACCTTGCTATCGGCCGGCACGCCGCTCGCGGACGCGTTCGATTCGCTGACCCACGCCACGGGCAACGCCTTCTTCGATCGCGCCACCGCCGGGATCGCCGAGCGTCTGCGGCGCGGCGAACGGCTCGCCGCAGCGATGCGCGCTTCGCGCTGCTTCCCACCTGAGGTCGTGCAACCGGTTGCGGTTGCCGAGGAGTCCGGAGCACTGGACACCATGCTGATCGACGTGGCCTCGCTGGCGGATCGCCAGGTAGATGAAAAGATCGGCACGCTTTCGAGCCTGTGCGAGCCGCTCGTGATCGTCGTGCTGGGGACGCTGGTCGGCGGCCTTGTGATCGCGATGTATCTTCCCATTATTCAACTCGGCAACGTGGTGTAGGATCGCAGCCGAATCCATCCCTTATCCATGCAGGCTCCGCTTTCACTCGTGCCAGAAACTTCATCCAGTCTGCTCTCGGGACTACTGCAGGGGCGCTTCGCGGCCGGCCTCGGCCTGGCATTCGGCAGCTTGCCCGCCAGCGTGCAGATCACGTTCGCAATCGTGTTCGGCCTCGTAATCGGCAGCTTCCTGAACGTGGTCGTGCATCGGCTGCCGATCATGCTGGAGCGTGCATGGCGCGCGGAAATCAGCGACGCCATCAATGAACCGCCGCAAAACGACGGTCTGCCAGCGCGCTACAACCTGTGGGTGCCGCGCAGCGCATGTCCGCATTGCGGCCACGTTCTGAGCGCGTGGGAAAACCTGCCGGTGCTCAGCTACCTGCTGTTGCGCGGACGCTGCTCTGCGTGCAACGCGCACGTGAGCCTGCGCTATCCGCTGCTCGAAATTGCCAGCGCCGCATTCGCGGCAGGCGCACTCGCGCTGTTCGGCCCGACCCTCACGGCGCTCGCCGCGTTCGGACTGTGCGCGGCGCTGCTCGCGATGAGCGCGATCGACATCGACACTCACTTGCTGCCGGACTCGATGACGCTGCCGCTTTTGTGGGCGGGCATCATCGTCAACTTCAACGGTATGTTCGCGAGCCTGCACGATGCCGTGCTCGGCGCTATCTTCGGCTATCTGGTGCTGTGGGTCCTGTATTGGCTGTTCCGGCTGGTGCGCGGCGTCGAAGGCATGGGTTATGGCGATTTCAAACTGCTGGCGGCACTGGGCGCATGGCTCGGCTGGGCCGCATTGCCACAGATCGTGTTGATCGCGGCGGTCACCGGCGCGGTGGTTGGCCTCGCGGCCACGTGGCGCGGCCGCATGCGCTTTGAAGAGCCGCTGCCGTTCGGACCGTTTCTCGCAGCGGGCGGCGCGCTCACGCTGTTTCTCGGCACACCGCTCTATCGGGCTCTGGGAGGCTGAAGCATGTTCGTCGTGGGACTGACCGGCGGCATCGGCAGCGGCAAATCGACCGTCGCCGATCTGTTCGCCGCGCACGGTGTGCCGCTTGTGGACACCGATCTGATCGCGCACCGCATCACCGCGCCACACGGCATGGCGATGCCGCAGATTGCCGCTGAATTCGGCGCTGCGTTCGTCGCCGCCGACGGCTCGCTCGACCGCGCCCTCATGCGCGAACTGGTGTTCAGCGACGACGGCGCCCGCAAACGGCTCGAGGCCATCACGCATCCGTTGATTCGTGCCGAGACCAAACGCGAGCAGCGCGAAGCGCAGGGCCCGTACGTGATTGTCGTCGTACCGCTGCTGGTCGAATCCGGTAGCTGGAAGGGCCGCGTGAATCGCGTGCTCACCGTCGACTGCAGCGTCGAAACGCAGATCTCGCGCGTAATGAGCCGCAACGGCTTCAGCCGCGACCAGGTGCTCGCGATCATCGCCCGCCAGGCCACGCGCGAAGCGCGCCTCGCCGCTGCCGACGACGTGATCGACAACGACAATGCGCCACTCGACGCGCTGAAGGCGCAAGTCGACAGGCAGCATCGAGCGTACCTGTCGCTCGCGGGCACGTGAACCGCAGGCGCACCCGCGTGCACCGCGCTAACCCAGAGCGCCAGTCTTCGCCCATCCGTAGCCCCTTTGCGGCACCGCGTTTGTCGATGCGCGCAGAAACTACCCGAAACACATGAAAAAAGTTGCGAATGCGTGCTGAAAAAGTGCGTGATTGCTAGGGTAGTCTCACGGCATTAGAATGTTCTGCATTCCCGTCACCGACCACGCCCGAGGCGAGCCCGCTTGATCCTTTACGAGTATCCCTTCAACGAGCGAATCCGGACGCTGCTGCGCCTCGAAGATCTGTTCGAGCGCTTCACGTTCTTTCTGACTCAGGAAGACGCCAGGGAACATCACGTCGCACTGACAACGTTGTTCGAAATCTCAGAGGTTGCGGGTCGCGCGGATCTGAAGTCGGATCTGATGAAGGAACTCGAACGTCAACGGCAAACGCTGGCGCCGTTTCGCGGCAATCCGGGCATCGAACAGAACGCGCTGGAAGCCGTGCTCGGCGAAATCGAACAGACCCTCGCGGGGCTTGGGCAGATGCAGGGCAAGACCGGCCAGCATCTTGCAGACAACGAGTGGCTCGCCAGCATTCGCAGCCGCGCAATCATTCCCGGTGGCACCTGCAAATTCGACCTGCCGTCCTACTACGCGTGGCAGCAGCTTCATCCTGATCAGCGCCGCCAGGACATCGCCAAGTGGGTCACGCCGCTGCTGCCGCTGCGCGACGCGGCGACCATCGTTCTGCGGCTCGCGCGCGAGTCCGGCCAGGCGTCGAAAGTCATGGCGATGCAAGGCAGCTACCAGCAGATGCTGTCAGGGCGTTCGTATCAATTGATGCAGGTTCGCGTGGCACCTGAATTGCGGGTGATTCCGGAGGCGAGCGCCAACAAGTACATGCTGTGGGTACGCTTCACAGTGCAGGACGGCGATCTGCGTCCGCGTGCAGTGGATGTCGACGTGCCGTTTCAGCTCACGCTTTGCAGCCTGTAAACTGGCTGACAACCCGGACCGCACCCGGTCCGCAAGGGTTCGCCGGCTAGATCCAGATCGAGGGGCGCGCCTTTGAAGCGGCGCGAAATACCCCTATATTCCTTACTTGTTCCGTTTTGCGATTGACTGCCTGACCGTATGCCTACCGTCGTCAAATGCCCCACTTGCGGCAAGGATGTCCGCTGGACCCCTGAAAACCGCTTCCGCCCGTTCTGCTCCGACCGCTGCAAGCAGATCGACCTCGGCGCCTGGGCCGCTGAGAAGTACAAGATCGGCGGGACCGATCAGGAAGCGGCGTCGGACGAAGCGCCTGGCGGGGACTACAACCCGCATTGAGCGAGGAGCCCACTGCGGCAATGACGCGGGCGGGCGCGGCTGGTGCAGCGCCCGCTACTGCGCATATCCCTCTACTAGTTCTTTTCAGCCGCGAGCCATTCGAGCACAGGAATGGTCGCCGGCAACAACGGCGCGACATCAGCCGGCAACGTCTGCCAGACAAACGCCTGGCCTTCGCGGCCGTGCGGCTCGCCGGACCACTGCGTGACTTTGCAGAAGAAGAGCCGCACATAGGCATGCGGGTAATCGTGTTCGAGCGTGTGCCAAAGTTGACTCGCCTGAACGTCGATCCCTAGTTCCTCGTGCAGCTCACGTGCAAGCGCAGCCTCGACCGACTCGCCCGCCTCCAGCTTGCCGCCAGGAAACTCCCAGTAGCCCTCATACGGCTTGCCCGCCGGACGCTGCGCCAGCAGATAGCGCCCGTCCGGCTGAATCAGCACGCCGACGGCAACTTCCGTCACCGAACGACCAGCGGCGTTCTTCTGCGCGTCACTCATGCCGATGTTTTCCGGCCGGACCAGTCACGCGCGAACTGCCACGCCACCCGTCCCGAGCGCGAGCCGCGTTCGAGCGCCCACACCAGCGCGTCGCCGCGCGCCGCTTCGACTTCGGCGTCGTCGCAGCCGAAATGCCGCAGCCAGTGGCCGATGATCGACAGGTAGTCGTCCTGCTTGAACGGATAGAAGCTGACCCACAGCCCGAATCGCTCGGACAGCGAGATCTTTTCTTCAACCAGTTCGCCCGGGTGAATCTCGCCGTCGGACGTGTGCTTGTACGTCTCGTTGTCGCTCATGTACTCGGGCAGCAGATGGCGGCGGTTCGACGTCGCGTAAATCAGCACGTTGTCCGACTGCGCGGCGATCGAACCGTCGAGCGCCACCTTCAGCGCCTTGTAGCCCGACTCGCCGTCTTCGAACGAAAGGTCGTCGCAGAACACCACGAAGCGCTCCGGACGCTTCGCGATCAGATCGACGATATCGCCGAGATCGTGCAGATCGTCCTTGTCCACTTCGATCAGACGCAGGCCATCTTTCGCATAGGTGTTCAGGCACGCCTTGATCAGCGACGATTTGCCGGTGCCGCGCGCGCCCGTCAGCAGCACGTTGTTGGCCGGCTGCTGGCGCACGAACTGGCGCGTGTTCTGCTCGATCAACCCTTTCTGGCGATCAATGTTTTTCAGGTCGTCGAGCGTGATCGACGAAATAGCGGGCACGGGCTGCAGGTAACCGCGCCCCTGGCGCTTGCGCCAGCGATAGGCGATCGCGCCCGACCAATCGATCTCAGGCGCGGCGGGCGGGAGCATCGCTTCCAGGCGGACGAGCACGGCTTCGGCCCGGGTCAGAAACTGTTCGAGTTTGTCCATGACGGTGAAGTAAGCGGCCAGATACGCGGCCAAGGGGCCGCGCAACGAACCTGATTACGAACGATAGTCGGCGTTGATGCTCACGTAGTCGTGCGACAGATCGCAAGTCCAGATCGTGGCTTGCGCATTGCCGCGGCCGAGTACGACGCGAATGCCGATCTCGCTCTTTTTCATGACGCGCTGGCCGTCTTCTTCACGGTAGGCCGGATTGCGGCCGCCGGCAGTCGCGACCAGCACGTCGTCCAGATACAGATCGATCTTGCCGACGTCGAGATCGTCCACGCCGGCATAGCCGATGGCCGCGAGGATGCGGCCGAGATTCGGGTCCGATGCATAGAAGGCCGTCTTCACGAGCGGCGAATGGCCGATCGCGTACGCGATCTGGCGGCATTCGCCGATGCTCGAGCCGCCTTCGACATGCACGGTCATGAATTTGGTCGCGCCTTCGCCGTCGCGCACGATCAGTTGCGCGAGGCTCTGGGCGACTTCGGTCACCGCGTCGCGCAGCGCTGCATAAGCGGGCGAATCGGTGGACGTGATCGCCGGCAGGCTCGATTTGCCCGACGCGATCAGGATGAACGAATCATTGGTCGACGTATCGCCATCGATCGTGATGCAGTTGAACGAGCGGTCCGCGACGTGCCTGACCAGCGCATCGAGCACCGGTTGAGCGACGGCCGCGTCGAATGCGAGGAAGCCGAGCATGGTCGCCATGTTCGGCTTGATCATGCCGGCGCCCTTGCTGATGCCGGTCAGCGTGACCGTATGGCCGTCGATCGCGACCTGGCGCGAGGTGGCCTTCGGCAGGGTGTCGGTGGTCATGATCGCCTGCGCGGCGTCGTACCAGTTCGCCGTCTTGCGGTTGGCCAGCGCGGCCGGCAGACCGGCCTTCAAACGATCGACCGGCAGCGGTTCGAGAATCACGCCGGTCGAAAACGGCAGCACCTGTTCCGGCGAGATGTCCGCGAGTCGCGCGAGTTCGGCGCATGTTTCGCGCGCAGCCACGAGACCCGGCTCACCCGTGCCTGCATTCGCGTTGCCGGTGTTGATGACCAGCGCGCGAATCGGCTTGCCGCCCGCGCGCACGCGCGCCAGATTCTCACGGCACACCGTGACGGGCGCCGCGCAAAAACGGTTCTGCGTGAACACGCCGCCAACCGTCGCGCTTTCGTCCACGGAAATGACGAGCACGTCCTTGCGGTTCGGCTTGCGGATATTCGCCTCCGCCCAGCCAAGCGTAACGCCGGCTACCGGATGGAGTTGAGCGGGATCAATCGAGGGGAAATTGACAGCCATGGTCGCGACCTGTCGAAGAAAATGCCGGCAGGCGCCGGCATCGAGGGGAACGAAACTGATGGATCGGGCGGGTTGCGCGAACCACCGCGAAATCAACGGCGAAGCCCAGCGTAAAACAACGCGGCGCGCTCAGGAGCGCGCCGCATTCGGTCTTACGCGATCTTGCCGTGGCACTGCTTGTACTTCTTGCCGCTGCCGCACGGGCACGGATCGTTGCGGCCGACCTTCGGCACGCTGTCCGCGCTCACGTTCGACGCCGCTTGCGACGACGAGCCGTGGCCGTGGCCGTGGCTCATCGCGTCGCCGATCATCGCGGCGGTGGCCGCTTCGGCTGCGACGGGCGCCGCGGCAGCGGCCTCGGCGAATTCGGCGTGGCGAAACTCGACGTTCTCGAGATGGCTGCCCTGCTCTTCCAGTTGCTCGGCGGCTTCTTCCAGTTGTTCCGGCGACTGGATCTGCACGTTCATCACGATGCGGGTGACTTCGAGCTTCACGGCGTCGAGCATCGCGGCGAACAATTCGAACGCCTCGCGCTTGTATTCCTGCTTCGGGTTCTTCTGCGCATAGCCGCGCAGATGGATGCCCTGACGCAGATGGTCGAGCGCGGCCAGATGTTCGCGCCAGCTGCGGTCAAGCGTTTGCAGCATGATCGAGCGTTCGAACGCGCTGAACGACTCGCGGCCCACCAGCTCGACCTTTGCCTCGTACGCTTCGTCCGCGGCGACTTCGACCGCTTCGAGAATCTCGTCGGAGTTGATCGAGTTCGACTCGTTGATCATTTCCTGGATAGCGAGGTCGAGCTGCCATTCGTTGCGCAGCACTTCTTCCAGCTCGGGCACGTCCCACTGCTCTTCGATGCTGCCCGCCGGCACGAACTGGTGCACGATGTCGGCGATCACGCCATGACGCATTGCGCCGATGGTCTCCGTGATGTCGTTCGCCTCGAGCAATTCGTTGCGCTGCTGGTAGATGACCTTGCGCTGATCGTTCGACACGTCGTCGTATTCGAGCAATTGCTTGCGAACGTCGAAGTTGCGCGCTTCGACCTTGCGCTGCGCCGACTCGATCGAACGCGACACGATGCCCGCCTCGATCGCCTCGCCTTCCGGCATCTTCAGACGGTCCATGATCGCGCGCACGCGGTCGCCGGCGAAAATGCGCAGCAGCGGGTCTTCCAGCGACAGATAGAAACGCGACGAACCCGGGTCGCCCTGACGGCCGGCACGGCCGCGCAACTGGTTGTCGATCCGGCGCGACTCGTGACGCTCGGTGCCGATGATGTGCAGACCGCCCGCGGTCTTCACCTGATCGTGCAGCGCCTGCCATTCGTCGTGCAGCTTCTGGATGCGGCGCTGCTTGTCGTCGTCGGCCAGCGTTTCGTCCTGCTCGATGAACGACGCCTGCTTTTCCGCGTTGCCGCCGAGCACGATGTCGGTACCGCGGCCGGCCATGTTGGTGGCGATCGTGATGCGCTTCGGACGCCCCGCTTCAGCGACGATCTCGGCTTCACGCGCGTGCTGCTTCGCGTTCAACACTTCGTGCGGCAAACCGGCCTGCTTGAGCAGATGCGACAACAGTTCGGAGTTTTCAATCGACGTGGTGCCGACCAGCACCGGCTGACTGCGCTCGAAGCAATCGCGGATGTCGCGGATCACCGCGTCGTAGCGTTCCTTGGCGGTCTTGTAGATCTGATCCTGCTTGTCGATCCGCTTGGGCGGACGGTTGGTCGGGATCACGACCGTTTCGAGACCGTAGATCTCATTGAATTCGTACGCTTCGGTGTCGGCCGTGCCGGTCATGCCGGCCAGCTTCGCGTACATGCGGAAGTAGTTCTGGAACGTGATCGATGCGAGCGTCTGGTTCTCGCTCTGAATCTTCACGTGTTCCTTCGCCTCGACGGCCTGGTGCAAGCCGTCCGACCAGCGGCGGCCCGCCATCAGGCGGCCGGTGAATTCGTCGACGATCACCACTTCGCCGTTCTGCACGACGTAGTGCTGATCCTTGAAGAACAGCGTGTGTGCGCGCAAAGCCGCGTACACGTGGTGCATCAGCGTGATGTTCTGCGGCGCATACAGGCTCTCGCCCTCGCCGATCAGGCCCCACTCGGCGAGCAGGCGCTCGGCCTTTTCGTGGCCCGACTCGGTCAGGAACACCTGACGGCCTTTTTCGTCCAGCGTGTAGTCGCCCGGCTTTTCGACACCGGTGCCGTCCGCCTTCTCTTCGCCGATCTGGCGTTCGAGCAGCGGCGGCAGCGCGTTCATGCGCACGTAGAGTTCGGTGTGGTCCTCGGCCTGGCCGGAAATGATCAGCGGCGTACGCGCTTCGTCGATCAGAATCGAGTCGACCTCGTCGACCACCGCGAAGTTGAGTGCTCGCTGCACGCGCGCCTCGGTCTCGTAGACCATGTTGTCGCGCAGGTAGTCGAAGCCGAATTCGTTGTTGGTGCCGTACGTGATGTCGGCGGCGTAGGCTTGCTGCTTCGACTCGTGATCCATCTGCGACAGATTGATGCCGACCGACAGACCGAGGAAGTTGTACAGACGCGCCATCCATTCGGCGTCGCGCTGCGCGAGGTAGTCGTTGACCGTAACGACGTGGACGCCGCGGCCCGACAGCGCGTTCAGGTACACCGGCAGCGTGGCGACGAGCGTCTTGCCTTCGCCGGTGCGCATTTCGCCGATCTTGCCGTAGTGCAGGACCATGCCGCCGATCAGCTGCACGTCGAAGTGGCGCATTTTCAGCGTCCGCTTGCTGGCCTCGCGGCACACCGCGAAAGCGTCCGGCAGCAGCTTGTCGAGCGACTCGCCGCTCGCGACGCGCTGGCGGAATTCACCCGTTTTCGCGCGCAGTTGATCGTCCGTCAATTGCTCGATCTGCGGTTCGAGCGCATTGATCGCCGCGACGGTCTTTTGATATTGCTTGACTAGCCGCTGATTGCGGCTGCCAAAAATCTTCTGTAGAAAACCGGTGGTCATCGGATCGGTGTCTGCGTCGCGGCTTCGGCTGGGTTGCGGCGTACGGTTCATGCACGCGCGCTCCGGGGTCGGAAGGGCCTCGGCGGCTTAGTCCAAGAGTGAATTGTCGGGTAGCCCGACCTTCTTGCGAAGATCGGGCCCCCCGAGAACCGTACGTGCGAGTTTCCCCGCATACGGCTCAAATCTACAAACAAAGTTCTGTCTACGACAGAACCGGCTTAGTTACTACAAGTTTACCAACGTGTACCTGCTGGTGACAGTGCGGGTGAAGCAAGACCCGGTTGGACAACTTGTCTGACCCGCCATGCATCCGATATTCCAGATGATGGTCGTGCCAGCCTGTTTCGTCCGTCAAGGCACAGCCGCAGTGCGCACACAACCCGCTCTGCGACATGTACAGCTTTGCCCACTGTTTCCGGTAGCGCATCGAATCCCACAGACGCGTCTGCCGCAGTTGCTCGCCATATTGCTCCCACTTCGGATCAAAGGGATTAAATTCTCCTTGGATCTTCTTGTGTCTCCTGATCGCCGTACCGCTGAGTTGGTACAACTCCATCAGGCCCCAACTGCCATCGTCTCGAACCGTCCGGACCGCAAACACCCACTGTCGAGCGTCGATTGAGTGGAAGTACTTCTGTCGCACCCAACTGCTGCTCTTTCGCGGATGTCGCCGCTTGGACCACCACCAGAGCCTCCGGAACACCAGATGCTCCATGCGGGTGTACGCCTTTTTGGCCGTAACCGGATGGTGATACTGCGCCCATCCGCGCAACATTGGGTTTAGCAGTCGGATCATCTCCTCCTGCTTCACCGTCTTGTTGCTGCTAATCGTTTCCGCCACCTTACTGTAGAACGCTTTCGCGTTCTTTTTGCTCGGTTTGATGAGCATCTTTCCCGAGTACTTCCGGAAATTCCACCCAAGGAAATCGAAGCCGTCGTCAATGTGAGTGATCCGCGTTTTTTCCTCCGATAACTGCAACCCTCGAACCGCAAGGAATGCCTCTACCCAAGGTCGGACCTCTTGATCCAGTATCTCTTTCGAGTCACCGGTTATCACGAAGTCGTCCGCGTACCGCACCACATTCACCTTCAGCCTTCTGGCTTTCATGATCCCTAGTTTTGCACCGAGATGCACCGCCAGTTCTCGTTCCAGCCCGTTCAGCGTTACGTTAGCCAACGTCGGGGAGATGATGCCTCCCTGCGGCGTACCGGCCTCAGTCGCCCGTAGCTGGCCTTGATAAATCAGGCCAGCCTTCAACCATTTCCGGAGGATTCCTGTGTCCATCGGGACATTGGTTTCCAACCAGTCATGACTGATGTGGTCGAAGCACCCCTTGATATCCGCTTCTAGGACCCACTTGGCCGAGGCCTCTTGGGACATACAGACGCGGATTTGGGACATCGCGTCGGCTGTCGAACGATTCAACCTGAACCCGTAAGAGTTCAGGTCGCTCATCGATTCCGACACTGGCTCCAAGGCCAGCAGATACAGAGCTTGCATCGCCCTGTCCCGCATGGTCGGAATGCCCAGTGGACGTTCCTTCCCATTTGCCTTGGGGATAAAGACTCTCCGTAATGGCAGAGGCTTGTATCCGCGCCGCTTCAGCCTGCCGACGGCTTCCCATCGGCTTTCAGGCGAATCCCATAGCTCGCGATCGACTCCAGCCGTTCGCGCACCCTGGTTTTGCGTAACACGTCGTACCGCATACAGCTTTGCAGACAACGTGCGAGTAAGCATCCGTTGCAGGGCTTTCACCCTGCGCCAGTCACCTTCCCGCGTCGCCTTCGCAATTCGAATCTGCATCCCTCTCACATTCCGCTCAACCCGTCGCCAATCTATGGCGTACCAGTTGTCCGGCGCATGGGAAAGCGCAGATCTGGTCGTTCGACCAAATACTTTCATGCTGCTCTCCTACCTGGAAAAGTCTCCAGACAGAAGGCGCATCTCCCCCAGCGGGGCAGATACACCCCGCTGGGGAACAACAAAACTCAACACAGGCGCATGCACCTGCATCTAACCAAGTTTACAGAGGGTAGTCAGCCGTCTTGCGACGGTAGACCAGACGGAAGTCTGCCCGCTTTCGCGTGAGGTGATGTCTCAACCCCTATCCGGTCCATTACAGCCCGGCCTTCGCTTTTTCCGTCCTCCCATACCTGCACAATCAACAGCGTCCCTCACGGTTCGCCTGCCAGCCCGACTGCGCTGGCAACCATACAGGCTTACCACGTTCCCGGCATGTCACACGACTGACTTAGGTTCTGCCTATTCCCCGGCGGTATCACTAACGACGTAACCCGAGATTCGAGCGGGCTATCCGACCGCATACCTTTTGGTTAGTGCCTATCAGCAGCTTAGGCACACAATGCTAACGAGGTTTATCAGCAGTTCACTTCCGTTAACCCTATCAGCCAGCCTAGCGCCTTACCCCCTTGCTGCTAGGAGTATCCAGACCGCCTCCTCGCGGAACCGACCTGCCCGAAACGTCCGGGGGCTACATTGTCAGAAGAGCTTCACACCCCACCGTTGCCAGTGACGCATGTCCTCCTAGGCTACTGCTGGTCGTACAGCAGGTTCACTACCCTCGTCTTCCAACAAACGAGGTCGAACAATGACACACCGAGCTTTCGCTCGTATCGTTTAGCGAAACCCTTGCCTGAAGGCTCGGGAATTGCAAACATCAACCCGCCCTGTCGGCGGTGATGAAGCCGCTGACTGGGCGGGACCTGACGGTAATCAGGCCAATGCAACAAGGTCCCCGGCTGGCTGCTCCGGTCACCAATTTCACTACAAGGACGCACCTCACTGAGATGCATCTACAGCTTAAAGTGCAGCCCACAAGGGGGCCGCCTGCGGAGGGCATGGTGAGTCGCCTCAATAACCCTCTAGTCGATGCTCCGTAACGTGGAGCCACCGGACACGAGCGTGCGTGTCGCACCGAATCGGGCATTTTAGCACGCGCCCCCGGCAGCGCCTGTGTCAGAGGCGCGACGACGGCCGGGCGTCCGAAGCCCGCCGCTGCGAGCTTTGACACTACGCATTGAGGCGGACCCGCGTGCATCCCGCACGGTACAATCGCAGCGTGAACGCGCATTGGGTGCGAACACGCCGTCACCATCAAACATGAGCCGTATTCCGTCCTTTTCAAGGCCGCCGTCCAAGCAGTTTGTCGCGCGCCGCCCGCAGCCGGTCGCCGAGGTGCTCAATCGCACGGACGCGTTCGCGGCGCTGCGCGCGGGCGTCGAGCAGATTGCGGCGCTGGAAAAGGATCTGCGCGCGCTGTTGCCGGATTATCTGGCGACGAGCGTGGAGCCGGGCTTTATCAAGGACGGCGTGCTGGCCCTGTTTGCCGCGCACAACGCGCTCGCGGCGCGCTTGCGGCATCTGGAGCCGCGCCTGCTGGCGGACCTGCAGCAGCGCGGCTGGCCGGTCAATGCGCTGAGAATTCGCGTGCGGCCGCAGCCGGCCAAGGAGCCGCCGCCGGTCAAACAGGCACGCATGACGCCGGTCGGCGCCGACGCGCTGCACGCGCTGAGCGAATCGCTCGCGCCGTCGCCGCTACAGGAAGCGCTGGCGAGAATGGCGGCCCGGCATCGGAGAACTCGCTGAACGAAAAAAAACGGCCCGTGTGGGCCGTTTTTCATGTGTCTGCCTGGGCTCATCTACGTCAACCCAGCCAATCAACCACACGCGTCAAGCAAAAGCCGTCTGCGTCTCGTAGGCGAACCCGCGTGGCGCTTTCTGCGTGTCGTCGAAAGTGACGACTTCGTACGAATCTTCATGCGCCAGCAACTCGCGCAGCAGCGCGTTGTTCAGGCCGTGACCCGACTTGTACGCGGTGTACGAAGCCAGCAACGGATGGCCGACCACATACAGGTCGCCGATCGCGTCGAGCATCTTGTGCTTCACGAACTCGTCGTCATAGCGCAGGCCGTCGTTGTTCAGGATGCGGTACTCGTCGAGCACGATCGCGTTGTCCATGCTGCCGCCGCGCGCCAGACCCAGTTCGCGCATCATTTCCACTTCGTGCGCAAAACCGAACGTGCGGGCACGCGCGATTTCCCGAACGTACGACGTGTTGGCGAAATCCACTTCCAGCGCCTGGCCGGTTTTGTCCACGGCGGGGTGACGGAAGTCGATCGTGAATTTGAGCTTGAAACCGAAGAACGGGTCGAGCCGCGCGAATTTGTCGCCGTCGCGAATTTCGACCGGCTTGGTGACCTTGATGAATTTCTTTGCCGCGTTCTGCTCTTCGATACCGGCAGACTGGATCAGGAACACGAACGAACCGGCACTGCCGTCCATGATCGGGATCTCTTCGGCCGTGACATCGACATACAGGTTGTCGATGCCAAGACCGGCGCAAGCGGACATCAAGTGCTCGATGGTCGAGACGCGCGCGCCGTCTTTCTGCAACACGGAAGCGAGACGCGTATCGCCAATCGCCATCGCCGACGCGGGAATGTCCACCGGCGTGGGCAAATCCACGCGCGAAAACACAATGCCGGTGTCCGGCGCCGCCGGACGGAGCATCAGATTGACCTTACGGCCGGAGTGCAGGCCGATGCCAACTGTCTTGACGATTGATTTGATAGTGCGCTGCTTCAACATGGTGATCTTCTGGTCGATTGAAAATCCCAATCGGGACTTTTTATTTCATAGCACGAATTATACTCCAATCCCCTAGGGAGCGTTGCCGCACGGAAGGTATCAATCTGTTTCGCTGCATTACCCATCGGGCACCCGTCAGGGAAGCGTGACGGGCCGATGCCCGGAACGGAGGCGTTTCCGGTCATCGGCCCGCGTAACGGCCTGTCACAAAAGCGTCTTACTCACCGTTGCCCTGGCACAACGCGGCAAAAGCGCGCAGGCCCGAGGCGAAGGGGCGACGCCCAAGTTACTAGCTCAACGTGGCGAGAATACTCTTTGCATCGCTAACTTCGAATTTGCCGGCAGCCTCGACGTTCAACGTCTTGACCACGCCGTCGTCGACCACCATCGCGTAGCGCTGGGAACGGATCCCCATGCCCCGCGCCGACAAATCCTGCTCGAGACCGAGCGCCCGTGTGAAAGCCGCACTGCCGTCCGCCATCATGCGCACCTTGCCCGAGGCGTGCTGATCGCGTCCCCACGCGCCCATTACGAACGCGTCGTTGACGGACACGCACCAGATTTCGTCGATGCCAAGAGCGCGCAACTGCTCGGCGTGCTCGACATAACCCGGTACATGCTTGGCCGAACAGGTCGGCGTGAACGCGCCCGGCAATCCGAAGATCACCAAGCGCTTGCCCGCCGTCTGCTCGCGCACGTCGAAGCTGTTAGGCCCGATCGTGCAGCCCGCCCGCTCGTCTTCCACAAACTCGAAGAGCGTCGCGTCGGGCAGCTTGTCACCTGCTTGAATCATGCTCAGTCCTTTGCATCGATGCGAAGCACGCTCGCACGCTGTCGTGTCGCAGTGAAATCCGGCGCTCGAGCCTAAAAGGCTCCGCCGTCCGGCGACAGTCGCCCAATCCGCTTCGCGAATCCGAAGAGGGCACTTGTCCTTGCCGCGAATCTGACGATACGCGACCTGTTCGCCGTTCACCCGCCACGCTCGTGCATTCGTCGGCCAGCGCCGCTGAAGCGGCGCGGCAACGAAAGCCTGCTCGCGCGCTCAGTCCGCCTGCTTGCGCAGGAACGCCGGAATGTCGTACGTGTCGACGCCCTTTTCCTGCAGCGCCTGAACGTGCGAGGCCGCCGTATCGCGCGAGGTGCGCCACACAGCCGGCGTGTCCAGCGCGCCGTAATCGGCCGTGCTCGCATGCGCTGCCGACGGTGCGTAAGCCGCGTGCTGCATCGCGCCGATCGGCTGGTTGTCGGTGCCGGTGCGCAGCAGCGTCATCGGTGCCGATTGCTGCTTCTTTGCCGCACGGCCCAGACCCGTTGCCACGACCGTCACGCGCAGCGCGTCGCCCATTGCATCGTCGTACACCGCGCCAAAAATCACGGTCGCGTCTTCGGCAGCGTAGCTCTTGATGGTGTTCATCACTTCGCGCGTTTCCGACAGACGCAGCGAACGGCTCGACGTGATGTTGACCAGCACGCCGCGCGCCCCCGACAGATCCACGCCTTCCAGCAGCGGGCTGGCGACAGCCTGCTCCGCAGCCAGACGCGCACGATCGACGCCGGCGACCGTCGCCGTGCCCATCATCGCCTTGCCCTGCTCGCCCATCACCGTCTTCACGTCTTCGAAGTCGACGTTCACCAGACCGTCGACGTTGATGATTTCCGCGATTCCGGCCACTGCGTTGTTCAGAACGTCGTCTGCGCACTGGAAGCACTTGTCCATCTCGGCGTCGTCGCCCATCACCTCGAACAGCTTGTCGTTCAGAACGACGATCAGCGAATCGACGTGATCCTCCAGTTGCTGCGAACCGGCTTCAGCGACGCGCATACGCTTGCCGCCTTCGAACTCGAACGGCTTGCTGACCACGCCAACGGTCAGGATGCCCATTTCCTTGGCGATCTGCGCGACCACGGGTGCGGCTCCCGTACCCGTGCCGCCGCCCATGCCGGCCGTGATGAAGACCATGTGCGCGCCGCGCAGTGCGTCGGCGATGCGCTCACGTGCTTCCTCGGCTGCGGCGCGGCCCATTTCCGGCTTCGCGCCCGCGCCCAGGCCCGTGTTGCCGAGCTGGATCACCGCGGTGGCGCGCGAACGCGACAGGGCCTGCGCGTCCGTGTTCATCACGATGAAGTCGACGCCTTGCACGCCTTTGTTGATCATGTGCTGGACGGCATTGCCGCCAGCGCCACCTACTCCGACCACCTTGATGATGGTGCCGTTCGTTTCGGTTTCCAGCATCTGGAATTCCATGTTGCCTCCGTCAAGATAAAAAATTACAGCCACTCGGCCGTTATTCGGCAGGAGATCGGGCAACCCCCTGTCGCGCGCTGGCCGCCGGCACCAGCGCGTATTTTTAGAACCCGTTCGAAACCCGTTCAGCTAAACCGTGCAGCAAAACCAACGCGTCAGAAGTTGCCGAGGAACCAGTCCTTCATGCGCGTGAACACCTGTCCCATCGAGCCCGACTGCACCGCGACCTTGCGGCCGCGCATGCGTTGCGAGCGTCCTTCGACGAGCAGGCCCATCGCCGTCGAATAGCGCGGATTGCGCACGACGTCAGCGAGACCGCCCGCGTATTCCGGCACGCCGATGCGCACCGGCTTCAGGAAAATGTCCTCACCCAGTTCGACCATGCCGAGCATCATCGACGCGCCGCCGGTCAGCACCACGCCGGAACTCAGCAGTTCCTCGTAACCCGACTCGCGCACCACCTGCTGCACGAGCGAAAACAGTTCTTCGACGCGCGGCTCGACCACCGCCGCCAGCGCCTGGCGCGACAACGTGCGCGGACCGCGTTCGCCGAGCCCCGGCACTTCGATCATTTCGTCAGGATCGGCGAGCGCCTGTTTGGCGATGCCGTAATCGACCTTGATGTCTTCGGCATCCGGCGTCGGCGTGCGCAAAGCCATCGCGATGTCGCTCGTGATCTGGTCGCCGGCGATCGGGATCACCGCCGTATGACGGATCGCGCCTTCGCTGAAAATCGCGATGTCGGTCGTGCCGCCGCCGATATCGACCAGCACCACGCCGAGTTCCTTTTCGTCTTCAGTCAGCACCGCGAGCGACGACGCCAGCGGTTGCAGAATCAGATCGTTCACTTCGAGCCCGCAGCGGCGCACGCACTTGACGATGTTCTGCGCCGCGCTCACCGCGCCCGTGACGATGTGCACCTTCACTTCGAGGCGGATGCCGCTCATGCCGATCGGCTCGCGCACATCTTCCTGACCGTCGATGATGAATTCCTGCGTGAGGATATGCAGCACCTGCTGATCGGTCGGAATGTTGATCGCCTTCGCCGTTTCGATCACGCGCGCCACGTCGGTCTGCGTGACTTCCTTCTCCTTGATCGCCACCATGCCGCTTGAATTGAAGCTGCGAATATGGCTGCCCGCGATCCCGGTGAACACGTTCGTGATCTTGCAATCGGCCATCAGCTCGGCTTCTTCGAGCGCGCGCTGAATGGACTGCACGGTGGCTTCGATATTCACCACCACGCCTTTCTTGAGCCCCTTCGATTCGCTCTGGCCGAGGCCGATCACCTCGTAGTGACCTTCGCCCTTCAACTCGGCGACGATGGCCACGACCTTCGACGTCCCAATGTCGAGGGCGACCAGCAGATCTTTATAGTCTTTACTCATAGCGTGCTCATTGCGTGTGATGTCCGTTTACTTCTTGCCCTTGTCGGGTTCGCTGATAAAGCGCATGCCAGCGGCACGAATCGCGAAACCGTTCGGATAGCGCAAGTCCGCATACTCGATATCCTTTCCCCACCGTTGCGTCACCGCGCTCCACGCCGCCGTCAGACGCTTGCTGCGATCGAGCAGCGTGTCCTGATTGCGTTCGCGGCCAAGTTCCACCTGCGTTCCATTCGACAGCTTCACCGTCCACGCATAACGCGGCGACAGCGTCACTTCTTCGGGCGTCGCGTTAAGCGGCGCAAACCACTTCTGGAAGTCGTGATAACGCGTGACCACCTCCTTTGCCGTGCCGTCCGGGCCGTCGAACGCGGGCAAATCTTCCTCGAGCTCGCCCTGGTTCGCGGTGAACAACTCGCCGTCGACGCTGACCAGCTGATCGCTGCCCCACGTCCCCAGCGGTTTGTACTCCTCGAGCGTGACAGCCAGCGCGTTCGGCCAGACGCGCCGCACGCTCGCGTGACGCACCCACGGCATCTGCTCGAACGCCTGGCGCGCGACGTCGAGATCGACCGTGAAGAAGTTGCCCTTCAACCGCCCTACTACGCCGGCGCGCACCGTCGGCGAATTGATGTGCTCGGTGTCGCCGTCGATCTGGATTTCGCGCAGCGCGAAATTCGGGCGCTGGATCAGCCAGTAACCGCCCGCCGCCAGCAGCACGAGCACCAGCAACACATGCAATGCGTTGGCGGCGAGATTGAGCTGGCGAACGTTGTTCCACATGGTCTTGCTTTCGGGTTGCCCCGGTTAGTCCTGCAGCGTCAGCGCCAACACGCCGACAACCAGTTCCTGATAGCTGATGCCCACCGCGCGCGCCGCTTTCGGCGGCAGCGAGTGATCGGTCATGCCAGGCGCCGTGTTCACTTCCAGAAAGTACGGATTGCCTTCCCCATCGAGCATGAAATCGGCGCGGCCCCAGTCGGTGCAGCCGAGCACGTCGAACGCGCGGCGCGCCAGCACTTTCAGGCGGGCTTCCTCATCCGCCGCGAGGCCGCACGGAATCAGGTACTGCGTGTCGTTGGCGATGTACTTCGCGTGATAGTCGTAGAACTCGCCGGCCGGCACGATGCGGATCACCGGCAGATCCAGATCGCCCGCGATGCATGCGGTGTATTCGCCGCCGCCTTCGATGCTCTTTTCAACCACGACGATCCTGTCGTACTTGACCGCTTCGAGCAGCGCTGCGGGCAGCGCATCGGCGCTCTTCACCTTGATCACCGCGACGCTCGAACCTTCGCTCGCCGGCTTCACGAAGAGCGGCAAGCCGAGCTTCGCGACGATGTCCTTCGCGCGCGCTGCGTAGTCGTCGCCGCGCAGCACCGCTTCGAACGGCGGCGTCGGAATGCCCAGCTGCTGCCACACGAGCTTGGTGCGGAACTTGTCCAGACCGAGCGCCGAGCCGAGCACGCCGCTGCCGGTGTACTTGATGCCGTAGAAGTCGAGCGCGCCCTGAATCTGGCCGTTCTCGCCGTAGCCGCCATGCAGCGCGTTGAACGCGCGCACGAAGCCTTCTTCCTTCAATGCGGCGAGCGGACGCTCGGCCGGGTCGAACGGATGCGCATCGACGCCGGCGTCGCGCAGACCTTGCAACACGAGTCGCCCGGAGTTGAGCGACACCTCGCGCTCGGCGGAATCTCCACCGAGCAGCACTGCTACCTTGCCGAATTGTTTTGCGAGTTCGTCCGATTTAATACTGCTCATGTCACACCTTCGTTTCGAGCGCGAGGCGACCCGGCACACCGCCGATCGAACCCGCGCCCATCGTAATCACCACATCGCCGTCGCGAACCACTGCTGAGAGCGCGTCCGGCACTTCATCCACCGTATCGACGAACACCGGCTCGACCTTGCCCGCCACCCGCAGCGCGCGCGCCAATGCGCGGCCGTCCGCGGCGACGATCGGCGCTTCGCCGGCCGAATAGACTTCGGTCAGCACGAGCGCGTCGACGGTCGACAACACCTTCACGAAATCCTCGAAGCAATCGCGCGTGCGCGTGAAGCGGTGCGGCTGGAACGCCAGCACCAGACGCCGGCCCGGGAATGCGCCGCGCGCCGCCGCCACCGTGGCCGCCATTTCGACCGGGTGATGGCCGTAGTCGTCCACCAGCGTGTAGGCGCCCGTGGCTTTACCTTCGGTGACGACCGGCACTTCGCCGTAGCGTTGGAAACGCCGGCCCACGCCGTTGAAATCCGCGAGCGCTCGCTGGATATCGGCATCTTTCACTTCAAGTTCAGTCGCGATTGCAATCGCGGCCAGCGCGTTCTGCACGTTGTGCTCGCCCGGCAGGTTCAGCACGATGTCGAGCGGCGCCGCGTCTTCGCGCAACACCGTGAAATGCATCCTGCCGTCGTGCGCTTTCACATTGACCGCGCGCACTTGCGCATCCGGTGCGAGGCCGTAACGGATGATCGGCTTCGACACGAACGGCAGGATCTCCTTCACGTTCGGATCGTCGACGCACAGCACCGCGATGCCGTAGAACGGCAGACGGTGCGTGAATTCGATGAACGCCTGCTTGAGCCGCGCGAAGTCGTGGCCGTAGGTGTCCATGTGATCGGCGTCGATGTTCGTGATGACTTCGATCACCGGGAACAGGTTCAGGAACGACGCATCCGACTCGTCCGCTTCGGCGACGATGAAGTCGCCGGTGCCGAGTCGCGCATTCGCGCCCGCGCTGATCAGACGCCCGCCGATCACGAAGGTCGGGTCGAGCCCGCCCGCGGCCAGCACGCTCGCCACCAGCGACGTGGTCGTGGTCTTGCCGTGCGTGCCGGCAATCGCGATGCCCTGCTTCAGGCGCATCAGTTCCGCGAGCATCACCGCGCGCGGCACGATAGGAATGCGGCGATGCCGCGCGGCCAGCACTTCGGGGTTGTCGCTGCGCACCGCTGTCGAGACGACCACCGCGTTCGCGCCTTCGATGTTCTCCGCCGCGTGACCGATCGCGATGCGCGCGCCGAGCGCGGCAAGGCGATCCGTGACCGCGTTGCTCGACAGATCCGAGCCGCTCACCTGATAGCCCAGGTTGACCAGCACCTCCGCGATGCCGCTCATGCCGACACCGCCGATGCCGACAAAGTGAATGTGTTTGACGATGTGTTTCATTGCTTTCCTTCTGGGCTCGCGCCCGAAATCGAACCCGCCACGGTTGCGCAAATTTGCGCGACCTGTTCCGTGGCGTCGGGTTTCGCGAGCGAGCGCGAACGCTCCGCCATCTCCGCGAGACTTTCCCGCGTCTGGCTGCGCAACCAGTCGGCGAGTGTTTCCGCCGACAAGTCACGTTGCTGCACGACCAGCGCCGCGCCGTTGTCGGCGAGAAACGCTGCATTAGTGGTTTGGTGATCGTCCACCGCGTACGGGAACGGCACGAAGAACGCCGCCACGCCAACCGCCGAAATCTCCGACACCGTCATCGCACCCGAGCGGCAGATCACCAGATCCGCTTTCGCGTAAGCGCTCGTCATGTCGTCGATGAACGGCACGAGTTCCACGTCGGGTTGCTCGCCGCTTCCCGCCTGCAGACCCGCTGCCGCGTAGTTCTCGCGCAGCGCTTCGATATGCTTCGCGCCCGCCTGATGCACGATGCGCGGCCGTTCGTTCGGCGCGAGCAGCGCGACCGCGCGCGGCACCACTTCATTCAACGCCGCAGCGCCGAGACTGCCGCCGACCACCAGCACGTTCAACGGACCACCGCGTTGTGCGTAGCGTGTTTTGGGTGCAATCGCGCGCGCAAGTTCCTCACGAATCGGGTTGCCGGTCCATTCGCCGTGCGGCAGCGCATTCGGGAACGCGACCAGCACGCGTTTGGCCAGTTTCGCGAGCACCTTGTTGGCGAGGCCCGCGATCGAATTCTGTTCGTGCAGCACCAGCGGACGGCCGCTCAACGCGGTCATCAATCCCGCCGGAAACGTGATGTAGCCGCCCATGCCGAGCACCACGTCCGGCTTCACGCGACGCAGCACGGAGAGGCTCTGCGTGCAGGCGCGCAGCAGATTCAGCGGCAGCATCAGCTTGGTCTTGAGACCTTTGCCGCGCAGTCCGCCGAAGCGCACGTATTCCATCGGGATGCCGTGCTTCGGCACCAGCGTCGCTTCCATGCCCGCGGGATTGCCGAGCCACACGACTTTCCAGCCCCACGCCTGCATCAGATGCGCGACCGCGAGCCCAGGGAACACGTGTCCCCCGGTGCCGCCGGCCATCACCATCAGCGTGCGTTGGTGGAGAGCGGTCATACTTTGCCCCCACGCATCAACACACGGTTCTCATAGTCGACGCGCATCAGCACGGCGATCGCGACGCAGTTCAGCAAGATGCCCGAGCCGCCATAGCTGACGAGCGGCAGCGTGAGACCTTTGGTCGGCAGCAAGCCGAGGTTCACGCCCATGTTGATGAAGGTCTGCGCGCCGAACCAGATGCCGACGCCCTTCGCGACCAGGCCCGCGAACGTGCGATCGAGTGCGAGCGCCTGACGGCCGATCTCGAACGAGCGGCGCACGATCCAGTAGAACATCAGGATCACCACCAGCACGCCGACGAAACCCAGTTCCTCGCCGATCACCGCGAGGATGAAGTCGGTATGCGCTTCCGGCAGATAGTTGAGCTTCTCGACGCTGCCGCCGAGCCCCACGCCGAACCACTCGCCGCGCCCGAACGCGATCAGCGAGTGCGTCAATTGATACGCCTTGCCCTGCGCGTAGCGGTCATCCCACGGATCGAGGTACGCGAAGATCCGCTCGCGACGCCACGGCGACGCCCACACCAGCAGACTGAACGTGCCGACCGCGGTCGCCACCAGGCCGCCGAACAGCTTGCCGTTCACGCCGCCGAGAAACAGCACGCCCATCGCGATCGCCGCGATCACCATGAACGCGCCCATGTCCGGTTCGAGCAGCAGCAATGCGCCGACCAGACCGACCGCGACCGCCATCGGCAAAAAGCCCTTGGCGAAGCTGTGCATGTACTCCTGCTTGCGCACCGTGTAGTTCGCCGCGTAGATCGTTACCGCGAGCTTCATGATTTCCGACGGCTGCATGTTCGTGATGCCGAGCGGAATCCAGCGGCGCGCGCCGTTCACGCCCTTGCCGACGTGCGGGATCAGCACGATCACCAGCGCGAAGAGCGAGATCATGAAGAGCTTCGGCGCGTACTTGTCCCACGTCGAAATGGGGATGCGGAACGACACGACGCCGATCACCGCGCCCATCACGACGAAGATGATCTGGCGCACGAGGAATGCGTAGTCGCGGTACGACGCGTACTTCGGCGAATCGGGCATCGCGATCGACGCCGAATACACCATCACGATGCCGAGTCCCAGCAGTGCGACGACGACCCACAGCAGCGAGTGATCGTAGTCGAGCATCCGCGAGCGCAGCGGCCGCACGCCGTTGACGGCGCTCGCGAGCCCGCTGCCGCCCGTGCGGCCGCCGACGCGCGCCGCGCCGCCCGAGCCACCCGCGTCGCCTGCGGCCACGTGGCGCGAACCGAAACGTTCCGACCAGCTCATATCATCGTCCCCCGTTCGGCAGCGATGTCTTCGACCGTGCTGCGAAATACGGCGGCACGGTGTGCGTAACCCTTGAACATGTCGAAGCTCGCGCAAGCCGGCGACAACAGCACGGCGTCGCCGGGTTCAGCCAGTGCGGTGGCGGCACGCGTCGCTTCTTCGAGCGTGGCGTGATCCGTTAGCGCGATGCCGCTGTGTTCCAGCGCCGCGCGAATCAGCGGCGCGTCACGGCCGATTAGCATCACGGCGCGGCACCAGCGCATCACCGGCGCGGCGAGCGGTTCGAAATCCTGGCCCTTGCCGTCGCCGCCGGCGATCAGCACCGCGCGCTGCGCGAGGCCGTCGAGCGCGGCCACCGTTGCGCCGACATTGGTGCCCTTGCTGTCATCCACATAGTCGATGCCGTCGATCGACGCGATCAGCTCCACGCGATGCGGCTCGCCACGGTATTCACGCAGACCGTGCAGCAGCGGCGCACCCGGCAGACCGATCGCGCGCGCGAGCGCATACGCGGCCAGCGCGTTCGCGGCGTTGTGCAGACCGCGAATGCGCAAAGCGTCCGCGGGCATCAGGCGCTTCAGTGCGATGTCCGGCGCTGTCGCCACTTCATTCTTGCGACGGCGCTTCGGTGCTGTTGCTTCATCGCTTGCGTCGCGATCGTGTGCTTCGACCAGCCAGATCATCCCGTTGTCGCGCAGCAAACCGTAGTCGCCGTCGTTCTTCGGTTCGGTCACGCCGAACGTAACGGTCTCCGCTTCAGCGTCGGCAGAAGGCCCGAGCGACATCACGCGCGAGTCGTCGCGGTTCAGCACGCGCACGGTCTGTGTACCGAAGATGCGGCCCTTCGCAGCCGCATACGCATCGAGGCCGCCGTGCCAGTCGAGGTGATCCTGTGTGATGTTCAGCACCACGGCCGCGTCAGGCGAAAACGTGTGTGCGGTTTCCAGCTGGAAGCTCGACAGTTCGAGCACCCACACGTCAGGCAAGGCGGTGTGATCGATCGCTTCGCTGAGCTTGTCGAGCAACGCCGGGCTGATATTGCCCGCCACCGCGACCTTCTTGCCGGCGCGTTCGCACAGCAGGCCGGTCAGGCTCGTCGTCGTGGTCTTGCCGTTGGTGCCGGTGATCGCGATCACCTTCGGCGCGTAGCCGCTTTCGCCGAGCGTCTTCAGCGCCTGCGAGAAAAACTCGAGTTCGCCCCACACGGGGATGCCCTGCTCGCGCGCCGCCGTGATCAGCGGCAAGAGATCCGCGGCGAGCGGCGAGAGGCCCGGGCTGATCGCGACCAGTTCGACACCTTCTAGCAGCACCGGCGAGAAAGGGCCGCCGACGAAGTCCGCGTCGACGCTATGCGCTTGCAGCGCGGACAGGTTCGGCGGCACTTCACGCGTGTCGGCCACACGCAGCCGACAGCCGTGCCGCGCGCACCAGCGCGCCATCGCGAGACCGGATTCACCCAGTCCCAGCACGAGCACCATCGGCTTTTGCCGATCCCGAAACTTCTCGCCGAACATCGCTTGCTTTCCCTTAACTTCGATTACTGCTTAACGCAATTTGAGCGTGGACAAACCGAACAGACACAACATCAGCGTGATGATCCAGAAGCGCACCACCACCTGCGTTTCCTTCCACCCCGACAATTCGAAATGGTGATGCAGCGGCGCCATCTTGAAGAGACGCCGCCCTTCGCCGAAGCGGCGCTTGGTGAACTTGAACCAAGTGACCTGCAACATCACCGAGAGCGTCTCCGCGACGAAAATGCCGCCCATGATGAACAGCACGATTTCCTGACGCACGATCACCGCGACCGTGCCGAGCGCGCCGCCGAGCGCGAGCGCGCCGACGTCGCCCATGAACATCTGCGCCGGGTGCGTGTTGAACCAGAGGAACGCGAGGCCCGCGCCGCCCATCGCCGAACAGAAGATCAGCAACTCACCGGCGCCGGCGATATGCGGGAACAGCAGGTACTTCGAATAGACCGAGCTGCCCATCACGTACGCGAACACGCCGAGCGACCCGCCCACCAGCACCACCGGCATGATCACGAGCCCGTCGAGGCCATCGGTGAGATTGACCGCGTTGCTCGCGCCGACGATCACCAGATAGGTCAGCACGATGAAGCCCCACACGCCGAGCGGATAGCTGATCGACTTGACGAACGGCAGCATCAGGTCGGCGCGCGCCGGCAAGCCCATCGACAAGCCGCTGCGCACCCACGCCATGAACAGGTCGAACACGCGCACGTTGCTCGCTTCCGACACGCTGAACGCGAGATACACGGCCGCGAACAGACCGATCACCGACTGCCAGAAATACTTCTCGCGCGACGACATGCCGCGCGGGTCCTTGTAGACCACCTTGCGGTAATCGTCGACCCAGCCGATCACGCCGAACCCGAACGTGACGAGCATCACGATCCAGATGAAGCGATTGGTCAGGTCGGCCCACAGCAGCGTGGCCACCGCGATGCCGAGCAGAATCAGCACGCCGCCCATGGTGGGCGTGCCGGATTTGACCAGATGGGTCTGCGGGCCGTCTTTGCGGACGGCCTGGCCGACCTTCATCGCGGTCAGCTTGCGAATCACCGCCGGGCCGCAGACGAGCCCGATCAGCAGCGCGGTGATGGTCGCCATCACGGCACGGAAAGTCAGATAACTGAACACGCGCAAGAAGCTTGCGTCATTCTGCAGCCATTGCGCCAGCGCCAGTAGCATGCTTCGGTCCTTCTATTTCAATGTGCGGCGGGCGTCGAGCCCGCTGCGTTGGGTTGTGGACTCGTTACGGCGTCCACCACGCGCTCCATTTGCATGAAGCGCGAGCCTTTCACGAGAAGCGTTGCGGCAGCGCCGAAACCGGCCTGCTGCAATTGCGCGATCAACGTGCCGAGATCGGCTACGTGATGCGCGCCTGCGCCGTACGCGGTGCAGGCGTCGCGCGAGGCGTCGCCCATTGCGTACAGCGCGTCGATGCCACGCTCTTTGGCGTACGCGCCGATTTCGCGGTGAAACACCGGACCGTTGTCGCCGACTTCGCCCATGTCGCCCATCACCAGCACGCGCGGCGCGGCGCACGACGCGAGCACGTCGATCGCGGCGCGCATCGAGTCTGGATTGGCGTTGTAGGTGTCGTCGATCACGGTGGCGCCGGCGAGCGTGCCGAGTGCGGCCTGCTTCACCTGCAGCCGGCCCTTCACGGCGCCGAACGATTCGAGGCCGCGCTTGATTGCCTCGAGCGAAACGCCTGCCGCCAACGCGGCGGACGTCGCGGCGAGTGCGTTGTGCGCGTTGTGATCGCCCAGTACTTGCAGCGTGACATCAAGCTGGCCTTCAGGCGTGTCGATGCTCAGGCGCTTGCCGTCGAACGTGCCTTTGACGGCAGCTTCCGTCACACGCGCCGCCGAATTCAAAGCGAAGTCGACGATGCGGTTGCCTGTCGCCGCCACGCGCCAGATGCTCGCGTAGGCGTCGTCCGCCGGGAATACAGCGACGCCCTCGGGAGACAGCGCATGAATCACGCTTGCGTGTTCGAGCGCGACCGCTTCGACGGTCGCCATAAACTCCTGATGCTCGCGCTGCGCATTGTTCACCACGGCCACCGTCGGCTCGGCGATTTTCGCGAGCAACTCGGTTTCGCCCGGATGATTCATGCCGAGTTCGACCACCGCCAGCCGATGCGCGGCGTGCAGACGGAACAGCGTGAGCGGCAAGCCGATGTCGTTGTTGAAGTTGCCGGCGGTCGCGAGACGCGCTTGATCGCCGACCGCGGCAGCGAAGATCGACGCGATCATTTCCTTGACCGTGGTCTTGCCGTTGCTGCCCGTCACGGCGACGAGCGGCATGCCGAACTGGCGGCGCCAGCCGCGCGCGAGCGCGCCCAGCGCGGTCCGCGTATCGGCCACGCGGATCGCGGGCACGTTCCAGCCATCCGGTGTGCGCGTGACGAGCGCGGCCGTCACGTGGCGCGCCGCGACGTCCGGCAGGAAGTCGTGCGCGTCGAACCGCTCGCCCTTGATCGCGACGAACAGATCGCCTGGTCCCGCGCTGCGGCTGTCGGTCGACACGCGTTCGAATGCAACGCTGTCGTCTCCGAGCACGTTCGCGCCGGGGATCAGCGCCGCGGCATCACGTAGCGTGAACATGCTCATTCGCCACCTCCGCGTGCGTGCGTCGCCCGCGCGGCGAGCGCGAGGCGGGCGTGGTCCTGATCGGAGAAAGCGCGCTTCTTGCCCATGATTTCTTGAGTAGCTTCGTGCCCCTTGCCGGCCAGCACGATGACGTCTTCGCGCGCGGCGCTGCGGATCGCTTGCAGGATCGCGCTTGCGCGGTCCTCGATACGGCGTGCCTGCGACGCGTCCTTCATACCTGCGGCGATCTGTTCGATGATCGACTGCGGGTCTTCGCTGCGCGGGTTATCGCTGGTCACGACAACGCCGTCCGCCAGCTTCTCGGCGATCGCGCCCATCAGCGGGCGCTTGGTGGCGTCACGGTCGCCGCCACAGCCGAACATGCAGATCAGTTCGCCGCCGCGCGCGGCCGCCATCGGGCGCAGCGCTTCCAACGTCTTTTCCAGCGCGTCCGGCGTATGCGCGTAATCGATTACAACGAGCGGCTCATCGTTTTGCAGACGGCCACCGAGGCGCTGCATGCGGCCGTTCACCGGCTCGAGTTTCGCGAGTTCGGCAAGCGCCACGTCGAACGGCACGTCGGCGGCGAGCAGCGCGCCGAGTACGCCGAGCAGATTGCTGACATTGAACGCGCCGAGCGTTTGCACTTCGACTTCGGCGTCGCCCCAATCCGATGTGCCCAGATGGAACGCGGTGCCGGTGGCGGTTGCGCGCACCTTCGACGCGAGCAGCAGCGCGTCGGCTTGCGGCGCGTCTTGCAACGCGGCGTCGAGACCATAGGCGATCGTGCGCGCATGGCCTTGCATGCTGGCGAGCAAACGGCGGCCGGCGGCATCGTCGCGATTGATCACGGCCGCGCGCAGGTCCGGCCACGTGAACAGACGCGCCTTGGCCGTCTCATAGGCTTCGAACGTGCCGTGATAGTCGAGGTGGTCTTGCGTGAGATTCGTGAACACGGCGATGTCGAACGCCGTACCGTTCACGCGCCCCTGATGCAGCGCGTGCGACGACACTTCCATCGCCACCGCCTGCGCGCCCGCGTCGCGCAATTGCGCGAGGCTGCGTTGCAGTTGCGGCGCGTCGGGCGTCGTGAAGCCGGTCTGCACGAGCTGGCCGGGCAAACCGGTGCCGAGCGTACCGATGATCGCGCAACGCGTGCCGAGCGACCCGAGCGCCGCGGCGATCCACTGACTGCACGAGGTCTTGCCGTTGGTGCCGGTGATGCCGACCGCCAGCATCGCGTCGCTCGGATCGCGATACCAGCCGCTCGCGATCGACCCGGCGAGTTCGTTCAACGCCGGCACGGCGAGCGTGATGGACGGATCGGGCGCGCCGCTGAAGCCTTCGGGCTGCACCAGCACCGCGGCTGCGCCACGCTCGATGGCGCCGTCGATGAACGGGCGGTTGTCCGCGCCGTCCACCGCATAGGCGAAAAATGCATCGCCGGGCGCGAGCGAGCGCGTGTCGGCGTGCAGATGCGCGCCCGGCTGCAGGTGCGCTTGCAGCCAGGCGAGGGCGTCGGCGATTTGCCGGTGCGCTGGATGCTTGCTACGCAGCGCGTTCATCGCACAACTCCGGGGTGGTTTTTGGCGTCGGCGGAAATCGTCATCTTCTTCGCGCCGGCGCTGGTGGAAAGTTTCTTGGCCGCCGACGGCGTGGCCGGCGTGCCGGGCGCGGCCGGGGCCGAGTCGTCGGACACGACCATCTGCTTGACCGGCATGTCCGGCGGCACGTTCAGCGAGCGCAGCGTATCGCCGACGATGCCGGAGAACACCGGACCCGACACCTGACCGCCGAAGTGGCTGCCCGCGGTCGGCTCGTCGACCGACACCGCGACGACGATGCGCGGATTCGGCATCGGCGCCATGCCGACGAACGACGCGCGATATTTGGAGTGGTCGTAGCCGTGAGCGCCGTGCTTGTACGCGGTGCCGCTCTTGCCGCCTACGCGATAGCCCGGCACGGCCGCATCCGGCGACGTGCCGCCCGGCGCCGTCACGGTTTCGAGCATCGCGCGCACTTCGCGCGCGGTGGTCGGCGAGAAAATCTGCGGACCGGTGGCCGGCTGCTCGCCAGGCGAGCGGAAGATAGACACCGGCATGATCTCGCCGTCATGCGCGATCGCGGTGTACGCGCGGCCCAGCTGGAACAGCGACACCGACAGACCGTAGCCGTACGACATGGTCGCCTGCTCGATGCGGCGCCAGCTCTTCCACGGACGCAGACGGCCCGCCGCCGCGCCCGGGAAACCGACCTTCGGCGCCTGGCCGAGACCGATGCTGGTGTACATGTTCCACATCTCTTCGGGCTTGAGCTGCATTGCGATCTTCGTCGCGCCGATGTTGCTCGACTTCTGGATCACGCCGCCCACCGTCAGCACACCGAACGCGCTGTCGTCGGTAATCGGCGCACCGTCGAGCACGAAGCGGCCCGGCCCCGTATCTACCAGTGTAGTCGGCGTCACGCGGTGCAGATCGAGCGCGAGCGAAACCGTAAACGGCTTCATGATCGAGCCCGGCTCGAACGTGTCGGTGAGGATGCGGTTGCGCAGCTGGTCGCCGGTCAGGTGCGAGCGGTCGTTCGGGTTGTACGTCGGGTAGTTGACGAGCGCGAGCACCTCGCCCGTGCGCACGTCGATCACCATCGCTGCGCCGGCCTTCGCCTTGAATTTTTCGACGGCCGCTTTCAGGTTCGTGTATGCGATGTACTGGATCTTGCTGTCGATCGACAGATCGACATCCTGGCCGTTGTGCGGCACGACCTGCTCGTCCACGTCCTCGATGATGTGGCCAATGCGGTCCTTGATCACGCGCCGGCTGCCCGACACGCCGGCGAGCAGCTTCTGGTCGCCGAGCTCGACGCCTTCCTGGCCTTCGTCTTCGACGTTCGTGAAGCCGATCAGGTGAGCCGTGATCTCGCCTTCCGGATAGAAACGCTTGTACTCGTCGCGTGCGTAAATGCCGGGGATGTCCAGCGCCGTGACTTTCGCGGCGACGTCGACCGGCACCTGGCGCTTCACGTAGACGAAGTTCTTGTCCTCCGACAGCTTGGCGCGCAACTCCTTGTTGGTCATGCCGAGCAGTTTGCCGAGCGAATTCAGCTTGTCGGCGCCGAGGTCGTCCGGCACCGATTCGGGAATCGCCCAGATCGCGCGCACCGGCAGGCTCGTGGCAAGCACGAGACCGTTGCGGTCGAGAATCTTGCCGCGCGTGGCCGGCAACTCAAGCCGGCGCTGATAGCGGATTTCACCCTGCTTCAGATAGAACGCATTGCCCGGCCCCTGAATCCAGAACGCACGCGCGGCTAGCGCGACGAACGCCATGAACAGCAGGAACACGACGAGTTTGGAGCGCCAC
Organism: Paraburkholderia panacisoli; assembly: GCF_008369935.1. Lineage (GTDB taxonomy): Bacteria > Pseudomonadota > Gammaproteobacteria > Burkholderiales > Burkholderiaceae > Paraburkholderia > Paraburkholderia panacisoli. Next base: position 130,380 of record NZ_VTUZ01000024.1, read on the forward strand.
ATCGGCAGGCGCACCGACAGGATCGGATTGGCCGAAAAGGCGACGCTCTTGCGAGCCGACGATTTTTTCATCGCACGCCTCCGCGACGGGTCGCCGCCGGCGCCGACGCCTGCGCCGGACCGGACGTGGGAATCGGCGCGTCCTCGGCCTTCACCGCGCCCGGATTGAGCGTCAGATATTGCGTGCGGCCGGTCGTGACCGATTGCATCTTCAGCGAGTCGGTGGCGAGTTGCTCGATGCGCGAGGTTTTCGACAGCGCGCTCTGCTGATATTGAAGCTGCGAATAGTCCTGCTGCAGCTGGCGCTCCTGCGATTGCGCGCGCTGCAACTGGATGAAGATCTGACGCTGCTGATTGGTCGCGTTGACGACCGACAGGGCGCAGCCCATCACGATCATCAGCAGGAAGATGTTGAGACGATTCATGGCGCGATCCGCTCCGCCACACGCATCACGGCAGAACGGGCGCGCGGATTCGCGGCGACTTCAGCGTCGCTTGCGAACACGCGGCCGATGATCTTGAGCGGGGGGCTCGGCAGATCGACTGCGCGAATCGGCAGACGGCGATCGACCGCAGGCGTACTGGCGTGCGCCTGCATGAATCGCTTGACGATCCGGTCCTCGAGCGAATGAAAGCTGATGACCACCAGCCGCCCCCCTTGCTCCAGCAGCGATAGCGCTGCTTCTAAAACGACTTGCAGCTCCGCAAGCTCTTGATTGATGTGAATCCGTATAGCTTGAAAGGTGCGGGTTGCCGGATCCTTGCCCTTCTCACGGGTTTTGACGACGTTAGCCACGATTTGGGCAAGCTCGCCCGTGCTGACGAGAGGCCCAAGACGGTCGGACTCTGCCCGGCGAGCAACAAGCGCCTTTGCAATCTGAAAAGCAAACCGTTCTTCCCCATAATCTCGTATCACCTCCGTCAGTTCCTGCACCGTGGCCCGCGCCAGCCAGTCAGCGGCAGACTCGCCGCGCGTCGGGTCCATCCGCATGTCGAGCGGGCCGTCGGCGCGGAAGCTGAAGCCCCGCTCCGGATCGTCGACTTGCGGCGACGACACGCCCAGATCCAGCAAAACGCCCGACACCCGTCCCACTCCGCGCTCCGCAATCGCAGTGCGCAGTGAAGCAAAACTCTCGTGCACGATGCCAAAGCGCGGATCGGCGATCTGCTGCGCCGTGGCAATGGCGAGCGGGTCCTTGTCGAACGCGATCAGCCGCCCCGACTCGCCCAGCCGCTCCAGCACCAGCCGGCTATGACCGCCGCGCCCGAAGGTGCCGTCCACATACACGCCGTCCGCGCGCGTCACCAGCGCATCGACCGCTTCTTCCAGCAGCACCGTGCGATGCTGCAATTCGTTTCCCATCGCAGGTGCCATATATGTAAGCCGCGATCAGAACGTGAAATTCTTCAACGCTTCGGGCATGCCCTCGGCGATTGCCGCCTGTTCCTTCGCGGCGTAGGTTTGTGCATCCCATAACTCGAAGTGACGGCCCATGCCGAGCAAGGTCACTTCTTTTTCCAGCGCGCCAGCCATGCGTAGTTCCGGCGACACAAGCACGCGGCCCGCGCCGTCCATATCGACATCCATTGCATTACCGAGAAAAATGCGGCGCCACCACGTGGCGTTCATCGGCAGATTGCCGACCTTCTCGCGAAAGACTTCCCACTCCGGGCGCGGAAAGAGCAACAGGCAGCCGTCCGGGTGCTTGGTGATCGTCACCCGGCCCTCTGCCTGTGTTTGCAGCGCATCCCGATAGCGAGAGGGGATCGACATCCGCCCCTTCGCATCGAGCGTCAGCGCCGACGCCCCTTGGAACACTTTGCTCTCCCCTCTTGCGGCACTTTTGCGCCGGCTGCCCGATTCGTGAAAATCTACCCCAAAGTGCTGGCGAGATCACACAAAAATACACTTTCTCACACTGTCTCCCACTTTAGAGGAACGATAATCGGGGGTCAAGGGAGATACCGGGTTTTTGCGCCGATTTTGTTTGATAGAACAAGGACTTAGCGCGACTCCTTCACGTCACGCATAAAACGGAAAACCGTTATAAATGAATGAGCTAGTGCGACTTGTGAAGGTGATACGTGAAAAGTGCGGGGGAACAGCGTGGAATGAAAGAGATCGCGAGGTGGGAATTAAGAGATATAGGCGGACGATTCGGGGACGTGCGGCGAACGGCGCGCGAGTCGCCGTCCCACTTCCGGAAATGCGCGCGCGGCGGCCCCTGCGTTATACGTAATAGGCCGTGCGCGTCATGACTTTCGACACCGCGCGCATCAGCGCACGCGCGGGAAATGGCAACTCGATGCCGCCCGCGTCCATCGCGGCCTTTCCGTGCTCCATTTCATCCACGCGCATTTGCTCGACAATCGCGCGTGACTCGTAATCGGCGGCCGGCAGCTCATCCAGATGGCTGTCGAGATGCTGCTCCACCTGGCGCTCTGTTTCAGCCATGAAGCCGAGGCTGACGCGATCGCCCAGGCGCCCCGCCGCGAGACCGATCGCCATTGCGCCGGTGTACCAAAGCGGATTCAACAAACTGGGACGCGAGTCAAGCGCCTCGAGACGTTTGGCGGTCCACGCCAGGTGATCTTCTTCCTCGGAAGCAGCGTGATCGAACATGGCGCGCAACGAAGGCGAACGGGTCGCGAGTTTCTGAGCCTGGTAAAGCGCTTGCGCGCAGACCTCGCCGACGTGATTCACCCGCATCAATCCCGCCGCATGCGCACGCTCGGCCGGTGAAAGCTCCGGCACCTCTGCCGTCACCGCCTGCGGAACCGGCAATGGCCGGCTCATCCGCGATACGCCAGTCATTGAGCGTAAACCCCGATCAAACTCGCTAATCAACACGTCCAGAAACATTGAGCACTCCCTGATTCGACGACTGCCCCAGCGAACCGGAGGTGCTTACGACAAGCTTTGCGGGGCAAAACCAGCGACGCGGCAACCTCGGATCCGCATTAAATGAGCAGCTAACTTTCGATTCTAGTCCATGTTGCGTAAACGAAACAGGAGCCTCCGTGGCCACCTCCTTTTTCTTTGTGCCATGTATGCCTTTTGTTACATTACGTGGCAACTTCTCGCGAAGTTCGAAGCAAGGCCTCAACGCTAGATAAATATTCGCCTTGTACAAAAGATTCGTAATCCTTGGAGATCATTCGATGAAAAAGTCGCTTCTCGCTCTCGCAGCACTGGGCGCATTCGCAGGCGTCGCACATGCTCAGAGCAGCGTGACCCTGTACGGCATCGTTGACGTTGGTATCACCTATAACAACAACGCCGGCGCCGGCAGTAAAACCCCCGGCGGCTACCAGCAGTACGCCATGACCAGTGGCGTACTGCAAGGCTCGCGTTTCGGCCTGCGCGGCACGGAAGATCTGGGTGGCGGTCTGAAGGCCCTGTTCGTGTTGGAAAACGGCTTTGACGTGACGAACGGCAAGCTGGGTCAAGGCGGCCTGATGTTCGGTCGTCAAGCTTACGTCGGCCTGTCGAGCCAGTTCGGCACGGTCACGATGGGTCGTCAGTACGACTCCGTCGTCGACTACGTCGGTCCGCTGGAATCGGGCGACCAATGGGGCGGCTACCTCGGCGCTCACCCGGGCGACATCGACAACTTCAACAACGCATACCGCACCAACAACACGGTCAAGTTCACGAGCGCGAACTACGGCGGCCTGACGTTCGGCGGCACGTACAGCCTCGGCGGCCAGGCAGGCAACTTCACCGGCAACCAGATCTGGTCGTTGGGCGCAGGCTACAACAACGGTCCTCTCGTGTTGGGCGTCGGCTACTTGAACGCACGTACGCCGGCAGCTACGGGCGGCCTGTTCAACAACGGCGGTACGACGACGGCAGCGGCTGCTGCTGTGACGAACCCGATCTACGGTGGCTTCTCGTCGGCTAACACGTACCAGGTGGTCGGTGCGGGCGGCGCATACACGTTCGGCGCGGCAACGATCGGCCTGACGTACTCGAACATCCGCTTCGCCAACCTGGGCAAGACGTTTGCGTCGCCGTTCGCGGGCCAATCGGCTACGTTCAACAACGGCGAAATCAACTTCAAATACCAGTTGACCCCGGCATTGCTGGTCGGCGCAGCGTATGACTACACGCGCGGCGCGGAAATCAACAACACATCGCGTGCTCAGTACCACCAAGGCTCGCTCGGCGTGGACTACTTCCTGTCCAAGCGTACCGACGTGTACCTGATCGGCGTGTACCAGCACGCTCTGGGCGAAACGCTTAACCAGGCGGGCGCAGTGGTCAACGCAACGGCAGGCATCAACGGCCTGACGGGTTCGTCGACCAGCAATCAGGTCGCGGCTCGCGTCGGCATCCGCCACAAGTTCTAATAAGTCGTAAAAAAGCAGTTTGCCTCAAAGGCGCCTTCGGGCGCTTTTTTTTGGCGGGCTGGGCGCGGGTCTGTGACTCAGTGCGTGGCGCAAAGGAATCGCGCAAAAAGAGAAGCCCGGCAGACTTCCCTCCGCCGGGCTTCTCTTTCTTGCTACACGTCACTTCGTGCAGACTCGTGTACTCATGCTCGCCCGTCGCGCAACTCGCGGCGCAGAATCTTGCCGACATTGCTCTTGGGCAACTCGGCGCGGAATTCGATGATTTTCGGCCGCTTATAGCCGGTCAATTGCGTCTTGCAGTATGCGAAGACATCCGCGTCGGTCAGCGCCTGATCCTTCTTCACGACGAACAGCTTCACTGCCTCGCCCGAGTGCTGATCCGGCACGCCGACCGCGGCGACTTCGAACACGCCCGGCAGCTTGGCGACCACGTCCTCGATTTCGTTCGGATACACGTTGAAGCCGGACACCAGAATCATGTCCTTCTTGCGATCGACGATCTTCACGAAGCCATCTTCGCTCATCACGCCGACATCGCCAGATTTGAAGAAGCCGTCCGGTGTCATCACCTTGGCGGTTTCGTCCGGGCGGTTCCAGTAGCCCGCCATCACCTGGGGTCCGCGAATGCAGATTTCGCCTGGCTGGCCGAGCGGCACTTCATTGCCTTCGTCGTCCCGAATCGACACTTCGGTGGACGGCAGCGGCAAGCCGATCGTCCCGCTGTATTCGGTGACGGTGACCGGATTGCAGGTCACGCACGGCGAGGTCTCCGACAACCCGTAGCCTTCGACGATCGGCGTATGCGTGAGCTCGTACCAGCGTTTGGCAACGGCTTCCTGCACTGCCATGCCACCGCCGTTCGCGGTCAGCAGCTTCGAGAAGTTGAGCTTGTGAAAGTCCGGGCTATTCAGCAGCGCGTTGTACAGCGTGTTGACGGCGGGGATCGTCGTGATCGCATAGCCTTCCAGCGCCTTGATCATGCCGGGAATGTCGCGCGGATTCGGAATCAGCACGCCGAGGCCGCCGGTACGGATCGTCAGCAGCCCGCACACGGTCAACGCAAACACGTGATAGAGCGGCAGCGCCACGACTGTGATGAACTGATCGATGTCCGTGCGGTTCGCGCGAACCGGATGGAGCCACACTTCAGATTGCAGCACGTTGGCGATCAGATTCCGATGCAATAACGTAGCGCCCTTGGCCACGCCCGTGGTTCCGCCCGTGTACTGCAAAAATGCGACGTCATCCGGTCCCTGTTGGACCGCCTTGAAACTCAGCCGGCCGCCTTCCGCGATCGCCGTATTGAATTTGACGTGGCCCGGCAAGCTCCACGCGGGCACCATCTTCTTCATCTTGCGCACGACGAAGTTGACGAGGGTGCCCTTGATCCCCATCAGATCGCCCATCGCCGCGACGACGACGTGCTTTATCGATGTATTGCGCACGATCGCCTGCAACGTCACCGCGAAATTCTCGAGCAGGATGATCGCTTCCGCGCCGCTGTCCTTCAGCTGATGCTCGAGTTCGCGTGGAGTGTAAAGCGGGTTCACGTTCACGACGACATAGCCGGCGCGCAGGATCGCGGCGATCGCCACCGGATATTGCAGCACGTTCGGCATCATGATCGCGATGCGCGCGCCGCGCGCAATGCCCTTCGACTGGAACCACGCAGCGAGCTTGCGCGAAAGCGCGTCGAGTTCGGCATAGCTCATCTCCTGACCCATGCAGACGAACGCCGGCTTGGCACGATGCTCACGGAAAGCTTCTTCGAGCAGGTCGGCCACCGACGAATAGCGGCTCGGGTCAATCTCTGCGGGAACGCCGGGCGGATAAGATTTCAGCCAGATTTTGTCCATGCAGCGTCTCCTTATTTATTTTCGAATGGTCGTGCTAAAAACGCATCGTAGCATGGCCACCTCGTCGCTAATCGCGAAATGCGGGCCGGTTAGACTGCAGCCTCGAACCTTCCTGGAGCGAGCGCGGCAAGAATTCCTGGCGCGTGTCAGGCGCGTTCGACTTCGACGAGGCAGTCGTAGAAAGTAGCCGATCCGCCCAGATCGGTGAGCGCCTGGCTCGTCACCTGATTGGCGTTGCGACCGTCCGGCGCGAGCTTCTTCCACCAGATGGACAGGCCGACGACGAGCCCCTCGCGCGCTTTGTCGGTGACGCGGGCGCGCGCCTGCATCGAGCCGCGGTCGTTAAAGATGCGCACCTGGTCGCCGTTGCCGATATCTCGGACGTGCGCGTCGGCGGGGTGGATGTCCAGATGCGGCTCGCCTTCCGTCGCGCGCAGACTTTCGATGTTCACGAACGTGCTGTTCAGAAAATTGCGGGCGGGCGGCGAAATCATCGCAAGCGGGTAACGGGCGGCAAGGTCAGGTGCGCCGTCGGCGGATTCGTGCGGCGGCAGATAGTCCGGCAACGGATCGAGACCCTGCTGCGCGAGGCGCTCGCTGTAGAACTCGCATTTGCCGGACGGGGTGCGGAAACCACCATCGGCAAACGGCGCGTCTGGCAGATTCAGCTTCGCCCAGCCGGTTTTCTTCAGCGTTTCCCAGTTCACGCCTTCAAGCGTTTTGTCCTGCCATCGGAACGCGGCCTGCGCGACGGTTTCGTCGCTTTCGAACAGCGCCGGTTCTTCGAGCCCCATCCGGCGTGCGAGGCCGCGAAAGATCTCCGTGTTCGGACGCGCGTCGCCGACGGGGGCGATTGACGGCAGGTTGAGCATCACGTGCGTATGCCCGTAGGACTTGTGCACGTCGAGGTGTTCGAGTTGCGTCGTTGCTGGCAGGAGCAGATCGGCGTAGTCCGCAGTGTCGGTCTGAAAATGCTCGAGGACGATGGTGAAAAGGTCGTCGCGTGCAAAACCCGCGGCGACTCGCTCCGAGTCCGGCGCCACCGCCACGGGGTTCGCGTTGTAGACGACGATTGCTTCGACCTTCGGGCCGAACGCGGCATCGCCCGGATGCAGCAGCGCATCGCCGATCGTGTTCATATTGATGACGCGGCTCGCTTTGGCCGGCCAACCCGGCATCAGGTCCGGGCGCTGCAGCGCATGCGAGTCGACCGGAGCCCAGCCGCCCGACGACAGCAGCGCGCCACCCGCTCTCTCGCGCCACGCGCCTGTCAGCGACGGCAGGCACGCGATCGCGCGCACCGCATTGCCACCGCCGCGCACGCGTTGCAGCCCGTAATTCATGCGGATCGCCGCCTTCTTCGTACTGCCGTAAAGTCGCCCAAGTTCGATGATCACCTGTTCTTCGATCCCGCAAATTTCGCTTACACGCGACGGTGGATAACCCAGCGCGCGAGCCTTCAGTCCGGCGAAGCCCAGCGTGTGGGCCGCAATGTAGGCTGGATCGAGCAGATTCTCCGTGATCAGCACGTGCATCATGCCGAGCGCCAAAGCGCCGTCGGTACCGGGCTTCAGCGCGACGTGCTGATGGCATTTTTCCGCCGTCAACGAGCGATACGGGTCGATTGCGATCAGACGCGCGCCGCGACGCTTTGCTTCCTGGGCGCGTGTCCAGAAATGCAGATTCGACGCGATGGGATTTGATCCCCAGATCAGGATCACCTCGCTTTCTGCAAAAAACTCGGTGAGCATGCCGATGCCCGCGCCGTATGTGTACTTCAGACCCGCCGCGCCGGCCGCCGCGCAGATCGTGCGGTCGAGCTGCGAGGCCCCCAGCTTGTGAAAGAACCGCTGCGCGATGCTGTCGCCTTGGACCAGGCCCATCGTGCCGGCGTAGCTGTACGGCAAAATCGCCTCCGGCGCACGGCCTGCAATTTCCGACAGACGCGTGGCCGCGAGTTCGAACGCCTCATCCCAACTGATCGGTTCGAAGCGGCCCTCACCTTTGCGGCCGACTCGCTTCATCGGCGTAGTCAGCCGGTGCGGGTGATAGACCCGTTCAGCATAGCGGCTGACCTTGGTACACAGCGCGCCCTGTGTCGGCGGATGCTCGGGATCGCCGACGACCTTGATCGCGCGGCCATTCTCGACGGTCACGCGCATCGCGCAGGTGTCGGGGCAATCGTGCGGGCACACGGCGCGCGCGAAATCAGTCGGAGCATTCATCGGCGGTCCGTCACGGGGTATTGGAGCTGGGGCAATGCGCGATTTTATTACGTCTGTTGGCGGCTAGCCTGCATGGTGCCGCCAAAATCTCCTTCGGCGTAGAATCGGTTATCACCGTGCCCGGGCCGAGGTGGGCCCGAGCGATCCCACGCAAGTCAAAGCACATACGCAACATCACTCCATCATGAAACTGATTCCCGAAATCCAGGCTGCTCACGGCGAAATCCAGACCCTTCGACGAACGATTCATGCCCATCCGGAACTGCGTTATGAAGAGACTGCAACGGCTGATCTCGTTGCCCGCAGTCTCGAATCCTGGGGCATTGAGGCTCATCGTGGATTGGGCAAGACCGGTGTAGTCGGCATACTGAAGCGTGGCAATAGCTCACGTTCTATTGGCCTGCGCGCAGACATGGACGCGCTGCCGATTCAGGAACTGAACAGCTTCGACCATCGCTCGAAAAACGACGGCAAAATGCACGCGTGCGGGCATGACGGACATACCGCGATGCTGCTCGGCGCAGCACGACACCTGGCCAAACACGGTGAATTCGACGGCACGATCGTGTTCATTTTCCAGCCGGCCGAAGAAGGCGGCGCTGGGGCGCAGGCGATGATTGACGACGATCTGTTCGTGAAGTTTCCAGTAGATGCGGTGTTCGGCATTCACAACTGGCCAGGGATGCCGGCGGGCCACTTCGGCGTGACTGAAGGTCCGATCATGGCATCGAGCAACGAGTTCCGCATTGAGATCAAGGGTGTCGGCTCACACGCCGCACTTCCGCACAATGGGCGCGACCCCGTGTTTACCGCGGTGCAGATCGCGAACGGACTGCAGAGCATCATCACGCGGAACAAGAAGCCGCTCGATACCGCTGTGCTGTCCATCACCCAGATTCATGCCGGCGACGCTGTTAATGTCGTCCCGAATGACGCGTGGATCGCGGGGACAGTGCGAACATTCAACACCGAAACGCTCGATCTGATCGAAGCACGCATGCGCAAGATCGCGGAGAGTACCGCTGAAGCCTACGATTGCTCCGTCTCGATCCATTTTCATCGGAACTATCCGCCGACGATCAACAGTGGGGAAGAGACCCGTTTTGCTGCGGCGGTGATGAAAGAGATCGTTGGAGCTGAAAACGTCGACGAGGCTGTGGAACCAACGATGGGCGCCGAGGACTTTTCCTTCATGCTGCTGGCAAAGCCAGGCTGTTACGCGTTTCTGGGTAACGGCGAAGGCGGCCACCGGGATTCGGGACACGGCGCCGGCCCCTGTATGCTGCATAACGCGAGCTATGACTTCAACGACGAGTTATTGCCGATCGGCTCGACGTATTGGGTTCGTCTGGCGCAACGGTTTCTTGAGCAAGGAAAGTAATCGTCGCTGGGGCAGCATGGGTTGCATGTGGCATGCCGCGCTCTTGTGTCGGCGGCCAGTGCATAGTTTTGAGTTGCGAGCGCTTTTTTGCGGCTGCGTTTTCTTCCTTTGATGCGCGAAATCGAAGGATGTAATTTGAAACGCCCGTAAACGCAGAAACCCCACCTTTTGGGGGTGGGGTTTCTGTTCACTGCTGGGGAGCCTGACGATTACCTACTTTCACACGGGCAATCCGCACTATCATCGGCGTAGAGTCGTTTCACGGTC
>NZ_VTUZ01000025.1 GCF_008369935.1 Paraburkholderia panacisoli
ACCTGTTACTGTTTTCGGTTGTTTTACCAACCGGTCGCTCACTCAACGTACTGACGAAGTGTTCAACCATCTTTCAACGGCCAAACCTTCCTTTCATTACTGTGTGAGACTTGATACTTTTGCCTTATGGCAGATTCCTAAGAACCCGCCCCGCATCTCGCATCAAGCGCCCACACTTATCGGCTGTTAGTTTTTAAAGATCGATCCGCTTCACGTTCGCGGCGTCCGTTCACCTACCCGGCACCGCTTCCGTTCTGCGTCGCTGCATCAGCAGCAGAGAAACGAGATTATGGAGAACGGTCAGCGACCCGTCAACCCCCTTCGGTGAATTTTCTTTTAGACGGATCGAGGGGCCCGCATGGCAATAGTGTGGCGCCGGGTTGGCAACAGCGAAATTAGTTAGTCATCCGATTGAATCTCGATCCCCGTCTGGAACAATAAACAACCAAATGACCGGCCACTGCGACAGCCCAATTAAAGTTTGCGTCCCCACGGCCGTCAACCAGGTTATCGCGCCACTTAAACAATTTCCGACCATGGACAATCCTGTCGAGGAACACGTCGACGAAAATTCGCCCGCCGCGCTATCGCCGGCGCTCAGTCCGCTAGCGGTGCCAGTGGGCACACCCCTCGACTGGCCAATTGTCGACAGCGATGGCACACTGCTTTTCGCCAGCGGGACCATCCTCGCGACCACGAACGAGCGCGATTTCCTGTTCGGCAACTTTCATCCGCAGCGCGGCGATCTGCTGGACACCGCCGGCCAACCGCCGTCCGAAACCGCCCTGCCGGGTGACTCAGGCAGTCCGCTGACGCTCAGGGACATGCATCTGGAAATAGGCGCATTGATCGGCATGCGTTCGGAACTCGGCAGCGGCGCGCCGATGCAGCCGTGCCGCATCATCGGCTTCGCGCCGAATCACGCGCTCTTTGTCACGCCGCCGATGCACCAGGGCCGCATGCTGCCGCCAGGGCTCGGCGAGAACATCGAGATCGTCGCGATCGCGAGCCACGCCGTGTTCCGTTTCGTCTGCACGGTCGAAGCAATCTGCCGCGCGCCGTTCGATTACATCGTGCTGTCCAGGCCCGGCGTGGTCCGCCGTCTGCGCGAGCGCAAGTCGATCCGCGTCCGTGCACACCTGGCGGTGCGCTTCGGCCTTGGCGAAACAGAAGAGTCGTATGAAGGGCTCGGCTGCGCGAAAGGCATCAGCGCACTCGGCATGTCGTTGACCGCCTCGTGGACCCTCGGCGCGGTCGGTGAGCGGCTGCGGGTCGCTTTCCGCCTGAAGTCGGTGGACCTCGATACGGAGATCGAGACCAGCGCCATCATCCGCAATGTGCACAAAGGCAGCGGTCCCAGCGAGCCTACGCATCACGGGCTCGAATTCGATCGACTCGACGCGGCTCAGCAGATGGCGATGAAAGTCTATGTATTCGACCGGCAGGACGACGTGCTCTACTGGTCGAACGGCTTGAAATAAGCGGCGCGGCAACAGGCGGGCGGCGCAGTGCACGCGCCGGTCACCCAATCAGCTCCTCCGGCATGAAGCATTGCGCGCCCCACGCCTGCGCAAGCGCCTCACAGCGGCCCAGCCGGATCGCCTCGCGCTCGAAATCGACGAATACGACCTCGTCCGCCACGAGCGGGCGAGCGGGCTCGTCGCGTGTGCGGCCGTCGGTCAGAACCCATAACCAGCGCTGCTGGGCCGGCCTGAGCCGCGCTCTACGTTCCAGCAGCTGCGCTGCCCGGCGGATGCCGGCACCCAGCGGCGTGCCGCCACCACCGCCAACCGGCCTGAGCCACCGCTCGTTCCACCAGCGCGGCACAGCCGGGCCGAAGCGCACGTCCGCGCCGGCACCGCCGAAACAGATCAGCGCAGCCTCGTCGCGCGCGGCGCTCGCGCGGTCGAACAGCGCGATCAGAAGACCCTTCGCGAGCGCGAGGCGCTGCCCGGCCAGCATGGAGCCGGAGCAATCGAGCACGAAGCAATGCAGCACGCCGCCGCGCGGCGCTTCGCGCACGAAACGCAAATGCTCCGCACGCAGCGCGTCCTGGCGCATCGCGGCGAGCGTCGGTGGCCATGCGATGCGGTTGCCCGGCTGGCTGCGCGAACTTACCCGCAAATGGCCGCGCGAGTTCGCGCCTGCGCGTTGCCGCCATCGAAAACCGCTGCGCGAGTCAGCGGCGGCGCCCTTCCGATGGCTCAGCGTTTTTTTGCGTCAAGCGGCAACACCCGTTTGACGTGCGTGGTCGCGGCGGGCTCGGGCGGCAGGTAGCCCCAATCGGTCTCGCCCGCAACGGCGGGCGACGGCGCGGCGTCCAGCGCGGATGCGGGCGCACGGTCAGAGCCGGCAGCCGTTTGCGGCTGCGCTTCGCCGTTACGCGTGTCGCCGTCCGCTTGCCCGTCATGCTGACGACGATGCCGACGCCGATGAATCAACACCGCTTCAGCGACGCAGTCAACATGCTCCACCGTCACCGCCCCCGCCTGCTCCAGTGCGGCCAGCGCGCGTGCTGCGCGCAGCATCACGAGATCGGCACGCAGGCCATCCACGGCCGCATCGATACACAACGCGCTGACATGCGCATGCACGGCGTCGCCGAATGCGAGCTGCGGCAGCGCTTCGCGCGCCGCCCGAATCCGCTCGACGTACTCCGCCTGGTGCTCCGCATAGCCCGCGCGAAACCGTTGCGGATCGAGATCGAACGCGAGCCGCGCTTTCACGATCGCCTGACGCACCCGCGGCTCGAAGCAATTCTGCAACTCGACCATCAAGCCGAAGCGGTCGATCAATTGCGGCCGCAACTCGCCTTCCTCGGGATTCATCGTGCCTATCAGCACAAAGCTCGCGTCGTGGCTGTGCGACACGCCATCGCGTTCGACGGTATTCACGCCGCTCGCCGCCGCGTCGAGCAACGCATCGACAAGCGCGTCGGGCAGCAGGTTAACTTCATCGACATACAGCACGCCGTGGTGCGCTTTCGCGAGCAGGCCCGGCGAAAAACGCACCGACCCATCGCGCAGCACGGTTTCGATATCGAGCGTGCCGATCAGCCGATCCTCGCTTGCGCCAAGCGGCAAGTTCACCAGTTGCCCTTGCGGCAACAACTCCGCGAGCGCGCGCGCCGCGGTCGACTTGGCCGTGCCCCGCGGCCCGCTGACCAGCACGCCGCCGAGCCCGGGGTCGATCGCAGCCAGCAGCAACGCCTGCTGCAACGGCACCTGGCCGATCAGCGCGGCAAACGGAAACGTGGACCGCTGGATGGGCCGCGCGGGTACCTGCTGGGTTGTTGCCGGCTCTGCTGCATTCATCCTTCTGCGCGGGAAACCTCGGCCTTCGGGCCGGGGAGGGATAGCCCGGGCTGCGTAGCAGCCCCTACTCCCGCTTCTCCTTTGTCAGTTGCCATCCTTGAGTAGCCGTAGCCGTCCGCGCGCTGCAGCACCCGGCAATAGCGGTGCGCAACGCCCTGTACGACCTGACCATGGGTTTGAATGTTGAAACTGCCGGTGGCACGCACGGCCACACGGCCATTGTGCGTGCCTGCTTTTCTGCCCCAGGGCACGTCGGCCTGCACATGGTCTCCCGTTCCGAACCCGTGCACGCGCTTCGCGCGCATCAGATAGCCTCGCGGAAAACCGTACCTGTCCTGTCGTGTGCGCTGATAGCTGCCGCGCCCAGTGCACTTCACCTGCACGGTCGGCTTGCGCCACGCCACGACGGCCGAAACCTCACCCACGCACACCGCATCCAGCGCATGCGTCTTCGGGATGCAGAGCTTGCTACGGTTGTATTTCGTTCGTCCGCCGGAGGCGGTTTCGACCGGAAGGCCGGTAGCCCGCAAGGCATTGACCAGCGCCCAGCGGGTCGCATTGACGGCCGAGGCATCCTTGAGCGGGCGCCGGACCTGCGCCGTGATGCGCCCGAGACGCGCCTTGTCCTTCACGAAGACGTTGAGCGGCTGCGCGGCCTTGCGGATGTTGCAGGGTACGCAGGCAATTGCCAGGTTCGAAACCCGGTTCGAACCGCCGCGCGCACGCGGCACCAGGTGTTCGATGTTGAGCGGCACGTTGTGCACGTCACAGTAGCAGCACTTGCGCTTCCACTTCTCCAGCAGGTACTCACGCAGTTCATACCCGAACAGGGTTCCGTGCTGGTACTCGATGCCGCTGACTTCTGGATTATCGAGCGCCTGCATGTCGAAGCGCACGAATTCAGTGCTCGCCGCCGTTATCGGGGCCCAACGCTGGAGCCGCTTGACCCAGGCGAGCGTCGTATCCACTCGATGTTGCAAAGATGGCGCGAGCCATCCTGCAGGCCGGGTACGGTTCAGAAAGCGCGGTGCGCGGTAGCGCAGGGTGCCGCGTCGACGGCGACGCATGGCGCGCCGCGCGGTAAGCGCCTCGCTGATTTGCCGGCCGCGATGGACCAGCTCGAACAGGTTGAGCGCCACGGCGCCGCGACGGATTTCTCCCGTCGAGGCGTCGACATGTTCAGTGTCGCGGACCAGCGCCAGTCCGGTGGCCTTGCTGCCCGGGTCCAGCTTGATGCGCAAGGGTTGCGCAGCACTACTGTGAAGCTCGCGGTCGACGAGCCGGATAGCGAAGGGCATGAGGCGATGAATGCGCGCACGCCCGCGTGCGAGCAACAACCTCGCGCGCTTCTCGCTGCACGGCATCAGTGGCTTTCCCGACCTGTCCAGAACGAATACCGCCAACTCCAGCTCCTGGTGTTCAACCGGAAAACGTCCGGCGCGTTGCCCTTACGGGCCTGGTGACGGGCGCCTTGGGGCGCCGCTCCCCTCGACCATGTTGTGCAGCAGGGGGCGAGAAAACCTGCCGGTCGCAGCCCGTTTCGTGCCTACCCGGGGCTTGTCTGCTGCTGCGACTTCCAGAGCGCCAGACTCAGGAAGCATCTGGCGGTGGGTCTGCTGTCTCCTGCACAACGGTGCGTCTTGCGACGGATGGTCTGGTCAACCTCAGACTTGCGGATTGCTACCCCACGAGCCTCGGCCTTTATGCCGGGGTGATTGACGTTTGCCTTCCTTCGATCTGCTGCTCGCTCGCGAGCAGATGCTGTTCGACTTGCGAGCGGTAGTCGCCCGGCGCCTGCCACAAACCGCGCTGCATCGCTTCGAGCAGGCGCTCGCAGATCGAATGTAACGCATGCGGGTTGTGCCGCTGCAAGAATTCGCGGGTATCGGCGTCGTTCAGGTAAGCATCCGTGACGAGCGCATATTGATGATCCGCGATCACGCGCGCGGTCGCGTCGTAACCATATAGATAGTCGACGGTCGCGGCGATTTCGGCCGCGCCCTTGTAGCCGTGCCGCTTCACGCCATCGAGCCATTTCGGGTTGACCACGCGCGAGCGGATCACCCGCGCGATCTCCTCATGCAGCGTGCGCACGCGCGGCGCGGCCGGATTGCTGTGATCCGCGTGATACACGCTCGGCTGACTGCCGGCCAGATGCCGCACGGCCGCGACCATGCCGCCCTGGAACTGGTAATAGTCGTTCGAATCGAGCAGGTCGTGTTCGCGGTTGTCCTGATTCTGCAGCACCACGTCCAGCGCGGCGAGGCGCGCGCCGAACGCATGGCGCGCCTCTTCGCCGGCGCTCTTTTGCGTGTACGCGTAACCACCCCACGCCTGGTACGCGTTGGCCAGGTCGGCATCGGTTTGCCATTGCCGCGTGTCGATCATCTCCTGCAGACCCGCGCCATAAGCGCCGGGCCTTGCGCTGAACACGCGCCAGCCGGCGCGCTTGCGGGCCTCGGCGGGGTCCATGCCGCGCGCGACGAGCGCATCGCGTTCGCGCTGCACGCGCGCCCGAATCGGGTTCAGCGCCTCGGGTTCGTCGAGTTCCGCGACCGCCTGAACGGCGGCGTCGAACAGGTGCATCACGTTCGCAAACGCGTCGCGGAAGAACCCCGACACACGCAACGTGACGTCGATACGCGGGCGATCGAACGCCTCGATCGGCATGATCTCGAAGTCGGTCACGCGATGGCTGCCTGGCGCCCATTTTGGCCGCACGCCCAGCAGCGCGAGCGCCTGAGCGACGTCGTCGCCGCCGGTGCGCATCGTCGCGGTGCCCCACACCGAGAGTCCGATCGCGCGCGGATAATCGCCGTGTTCCTGCAGATGCCGCTCGATCAACTGCTGCGCGGATTTCAGTCCAAGCGACCACGCGGCTTGCGTGGGGACCGCGCGCGTGTCGACCGAATAGAAATTGCGGCCGGTGGGCAGCACGTCGGGCCGTCCACGCGATGGCGAACCGCTCGGCCCCGGCGGCACGAAGCGTCCTTCGAGGCCGCGCTTGAGTTGCAGCATTTCCTGCGGACCGCATGCGTCGAGCCGTGGCAGCACATCGTCGCGCAAACGCGCGATGACCTGCCCGGCTTGCGGCAACGTGCCGGCCAGCGGTGTCACGAGAGGTGTCGGGCACGGCGTGCCGTCCGCATCGGGCCGATCACGGCACACGCTGCTCAACATCTGTGCAGCCAGCAATTCCAGCCGCTCGCGCGTATCGCCGCAATGCCGCCACGGCGCATCGCTCACCTGCCGCAATACATCGGGACGCGGGCCAACCCACACTGCCGACCAATCCACCGACAACGGATCGAACAGATGGTCCATGCGCAGATCGCGCGCCAGCGCGTCGATCAAGCCGGCCTTACCGCCTTGCCCATCGCCGACCGGAAAGCGCGCCAGCGCCAGCAGCGTATCGCGCCGCTGCACACCGCCGGGCGACTGCCCGAACGTGTGCAAACCATCGCGAATCTGCGCTTCCTTCAACTCGCACAGCCACGCATCGACACGCGTGAGCAGCGTGTCCTCGTCGTCTTGCCCGTTCGGCGCGGCGAGACTCAGCTCCTCGTGCAGCTTGTGCTCGACGATGGTCGCCAGAATCGTGCGCCGCAACAGCTTCGAGCGGCGCGGATCGACCATCAGCGCTTCATAGTATTCGTCGACCTGGCGCTCGAGGTCCTGCAACGGCCCATAGCTTTCCGCGCGCGTGAGCGGCGGCATCAGATGATCGACGATGACGGCCTGTGCGCGGCGTTTGGCCTGGCTGCCCTCGCCCGGATCGTTGACGATGAACGGATAAAGATGCGGCATCGGCCCGAGAATCAGATCGGGCCAGCACGCATCGCTCAACGCGACGCTCTTGCCGGGCAGCCATTCGAGATTGCCGTGCTTGCCGACATGCACGACCGTGTCGATGCCGAACTGGTGACGCAGCCAGAAATAGAACGCGAGGTAAGCATGGGGCGGCACGAGCTCCGCATCGTGATAGCTCGCATAGTCGCCCTGCTCGCGCGAGCGCGACGGCTGGATGCCGACGAATACCTGCCCGCAACGCCAGCCCGCGATCATGAAACGGCCGCGCCGCAACGTCGGGTCCTGCTCGGGCGCGCCCCAGCGCGCGTTCAATGCGTGCCGCGCGGCGTCAGGCAAGGCGTTGAAGTGCGTCAGATAGTCGTCGAGCGCGAGGCTTTGCAACGCGGGGCGCAGATCGCGGACCACTGGATCGTTGGTCACGCCCTCGGTGAGTTTCTGCAACAGCGCGTCGCCGTCCGCGGGCAATTGCGCGAGACGATAGCCCTCGTCGCGCAGCATCGCCAGGATGCCCACCACCGACGCCGGCGTATCGAGCCCCACGCCATTGCCGATGCGTCCTTCGCTCATCGGATAGTTGGCGAGAATCAACGCGAGCTTCTTGTCCGCGTTATCGAGCGAACGCAGACGGCACCAGCGGCGGCTCAGTTCGGCGAGAAAGCTCACGCGTTCGAGGTCCGGCTGATAGCGGACCACGTCGACCTGGGTATGCGGGCAGCGATACGCGAGCCCTTTGAAGCTGATCGCGCGCGTGATGATGCGGCCATCCACTTCCGGCAGCGCGATGTGCATCGCGATATCGCGCGAGTTGAGGCCGTGGTTGTCCTTGAGCCAGTCATCGCGATTGCCGCCGCTCAGGATCACCTGGAACACCGGCGCGTCGCCGGCGAGCGCGAGCGGCTCGGGGTCGTCGATCGCGGACGCGGCGAAGGCGGTCGTGTTCAGCACCAGCGCGACCTCGTGTTGCGCGCACAACGTCTGCACGATTTCACGGCTCATCGCGTCTTTCAGCGACGTGATCGCGATCGGCAGCGGATTCAGGTCTTGGGCGGCAAGCGCGTCGATCAGCGCGTCGAACACCGCTGTATTGGCCGCCTGCAGATGCGCCTTGTAGAACAGGATCGCCGCGACCGGCGCACCCGGTTTCCAGCGCGCCTGCCAGTCGGCGATGGTAGGCGTGTCTTGCCCGGGATGATAGAGCGACGCGGCCGGCAACGCGCGCGGCGGCGCCGGCTCGCGCCCCCAGCCGAATACGCGGTGCGCGATGCAGCGCAGAAACGCTTCGGCATTCTGCGGGCCGCCTTCGCGCAGATAGCGCCACAGTTGATGACACAACGCGGCGTCGGCCGTGCTGCGCGCGAGCAGGTTCGGATCTTCCTGCAAGTCGCCGGAAAACATCGCGAGCGTCTGCTGCTTGCGCTGCGCGAGCGCGACCACCTGTTCGATGCCATACGGCCAGTACGCCTCGCCGCCGAGGTGATCGACCACCACCACGCGCGCGTGCTGCAACACGTCCTCGATATAGAAGTCGACCGAGGCCGGTTGCCGCAGATACGTGACGTTCGCGAGCCGCACGCTGGGGAACCCCTCGCCCAGCCGCGGGAACACGCTAGCGAGCAAGGACAGCGTGGTGTCGGCGGAACTCAGCACCACGATATCGGCGGGCTGCTGATCGATACGGATCACGCCTTGCGTATCGTCGACGAAGCCGCCCGGCGTCGTGCGCAGCAGATGCATGAGCGCTTACGCCTCGCGTGCTTCGGCGTGCGACGGCATACCGAGCGCCGCGTCGAACGCGCGTTGCAACGCGGCCTGATCGAGGTCTTCGCCGATCAGCACGAAACGGCTTTGCGTGCCTTCGCCGGCCTGCCAGCGCCGGTCGAAGTAACTGTCGAAGCGCCGTCCCACGCCCTGGATCACAAGCCTCATCGCCGCGCCCGGCAATGCCGCGAAGCCTTTGACGCGGTAGATCGTGTTCATTTCGACCAGTCCTTGCAGCGCGGCGATCACCGCTTCGCGCGACGGCGCGTTCGCATGCACGACCACCGAATCGAATTCGTCGTGGTGGTGATCGGCGTCGTCGGCGGAGCCGTGGTGATCGTGGCGCAGGTGGATCGTTTCTTCCGACGCCGCTTCGAGACCCAGCAGCGTGTGCAGATCGAGCTGGCCCCTATGCGCGCGCACGATCTTCACCTGCGGCGGAATCTCTTCGCGAATCACAGCTTCGACCGCGCTTTGCTGAGCGTCGTCGAGCAGATCGGTCTTGTTCAGAATCACCAGATCGGCCGCGGACAACTGATCTTCGAACAACTCGTGCAAGGGCGACTCGTGATCGAGATTCGGATCGGCCTTGCGCTGCGCATCCACCGCAACGGGGTTGTCGGCGAACTGACCACTTGCGGCAGCCGGGCCGTCGACCACCGTCACGACCGCATCGACGGTGAAGCTGTTCTTGATCTGCGGCCAGTTGAACGCCTGCACGAGCGGCTTGGGCAACGCGAGCCCGGAAGTTTCGATCAGCACGTGATCGATCTGCTCGCGGCGTTCCACGAGTCTTTCCATCACCGGGAAAAACTCTTCCTGCACGGTGCAGCACAGGCAGCCGTTCGCGAGTTCATACAGTTGGCCTTCGGTCTCGACGCCGTTCTCGTCGCAACCGATCCCGCAACCCTTGAGGATTTCCCCGTCGATGCCGAGTTCGCCGAACTCGTTGACGATCACCGCGATGCGCTTGCCGCCCGCATGCTGAAGAATGTGCCGCAGCAGCGTGGTCTTGCCGCTGCCGAGAAAGCCCGTGACGACGGTGACCGGGATCTTGCGCATTTGAGTTTGCATCGTGAGGTCCATCCGTAGGCGTTGCGCGAGCGTGCCGGCGTGTGGGCCCGTGTGTCCGCAGGAGCCGGCGCGGCGAAGCTGCGCGGGGCGCACGCTCTGCAAGCCGGAACCATCACGACATACGGGGACGAACGACGGCGTTGCCGCCACAACTAAAAAAGCGTAACAGCGCGGTAACCACGCGCAGAAAGCGGGAATGAGGTCATGAACGTGCCGTCGCATCCCCGCGACGAGCGTCCTGCGTATCTGGCCGGTATCCGGGCTGGCGAAAGCGCCGCTTCCCCTTCCCGGGCGAGTGATTTCTCGCCCAGTGGTGATATGCCGACGCGGCCTTGCGCGTGGACATCGAAGCCGGCTCCGCGGCGCCTGGCGATGAAGCCGGCGCTGCTTTTCGCTTACCGTTGCGGGGGCAGCACAGGTTGACCCGGTCCAAAGCAGGCGGGCACCCTGTTTCCCGTTTAACTGCATGCGCACGAGCGCGCACACGAGCACCAAAGTGCGTGCGAGTGTAGGCCCGCGGCCTTGCGCCGTCAAGAAAACGCCGGCCCGGGACGCTTATCGCGCGGAGCGCCGTGTGCTATCGTAGGCGCGCGTTTGGTGCCCGCACATGCATTCGCGTGTGCAGTTAAACGGGAAACAGGCCGCGCGTGATGCGCTCAACCTGTGCTGTCCCCGCAACGGTAAGCGACCTGCGACGCCAGATTCATTTCTGTTGCGCCGCGCATGCGTTTTCAATGCCACTGTCCAACGAACCGGACGGGAAGGCAAAGCGCATGAGGCCGCCAGCCCGGATACCGGCCAGACGCGGAGGTGGCGCACGTCACGCCGCCGGCCGCCGGAATCCGCGAGGGACGGATGTGAAGGCGCTGAAGCACGACGTCGCGCGTGGGCGGGTGTTTTCCGGTGGAAAGCATGGCACGCCGCGTGTTCGTCGAGCCCGAATCCGTAGCACCGTATGACCTCGATATCCGCCGTCCGGCGCTTCTTCGCACTTTGCCTCTTCCCGTCAGTCACGCCATGGCGCGCGCCATGCATGCGGCGATGACGCGCGCGTGGCTGATCGGCGCGGGCCCCGGCGACGTCGAACTGATGACGCTGAAGGCGACCCGCGCGCTCGCCCAAGCCGACGTGGTGCTGGTCGACGATCTGGTGAATCCCGACGTGCTGCAATTCGCGCGCGCCGATGCGCTGGTCGTCTACGTCGGCAAACGCGGCGGGCATCCGTCGACGCCGCAGGCCGGCATCGTCGCGCAGATGCTCGAGCATGCGCGCGCCGGGCGCAGTATCGCGCGGCTGAAAGGCGGCGATCCGTTCGTGTTCGGCCGGGGCGGCGAGGAACAGCAAGCGCTGCACGCGGCGGGCATCGAGGTGGAAGTCATCAACGGCGTCACGGCAGGGATCGCAGCGCCCGCGGCGATCGGCATTCCGGTTACGCACCGTGACTACGCGCAGGGCGTGGTGTTCGTCACCGGACACGGTGCGGGCAACGGCGAGCCGGATTGGGCCGCGCTCGCCGCCACGCGTATGACCCTGGTGATTTACATGGGCATGCGGCGGCTCGCCGGGATCGTCGGCGCGTTGCTCGCGGCCGGCATGAGCGGCGATACGCCGTGCGCGGCGATCGAGTCGGCGACGCGTCCCGGGCAACGTCACGTGCTCGCGCCGCTCGGCGAATTTGCCGCCACCGTCGCGCGTGCCGGACTCGGCTCGCCGGCGATCGTGGTGATCGGCGGCGTCGCGTCGCTCGCGCTGGCGCGGGCAGCGGCGCACGCCGAAGAGGCGGATGCCGTCGAGGTTCATGCCGCTGATGCGGTGGACCCTGACCGGACGCACGGAGCGGATAGCCAATGAAAACGCTGAGCGTCGGCATCGGTTGCCGCTTGCACAGTTCGGCGGAGCAGATCGAAGCGGCGGTGCGCGCCGCGCTCGGCACACGTGCATTCGATCAGATCCGCATAGTCGCCTCGGTCGATACCAAAGCCGACGAAGCAGGTCTACTCGCGTTCTGCGCGCGTCATTCACTGACTCTGCAATTGTTCAGCCGTGAGCGGATCGCGGCGATCGCAGTAGCGAACCCGTCGGCGGTGGTGCGCGAGCATCTCGGCGTGGATGGGGTCTGCGAACCGTGCGCGCTGCTCGCCGCGTCGGCCGAACCGGGCGCCGCGTATGCCACGCCTGCCGCACCCGACGCGCGAACTCCGCTTACCGCAACGGACGCGCCTATCTCCCCCCGCGCTCGCCTGCTGGTGCCCAAAACGCTGCACGCCGGCGTCACGGTGGCGATCGCCGCGACCGCTGCCCGTGCAGCTCACCCATCGCCAGACCACAACGACACTCACCAACAGGACCTTCGATGAAGACCGATCCCGAATCGCATCAACGCATGACCGAGCGCCGGCGCGAAGGCCATGAGAAGAAGCAGGCCAGCGCCACCGTCGAAAAAGGCCTGCTGATTGTCAACACCGGCACAGGCAAAGGCAAAACAACCGCCGCGTTCGGCATGGCTGTGCGCGTGCTCGGCCACGGCATGCGCCTGGGCGTCGTGCAGTTCATCAAAGGAGCGTTGCATACGTCGGAGCGCGACTTCCTCGGCGCGATCGCCAACTGCGATTTCGTCACGATGGGCGACGGCTACACCTGGAACACCCAGAACCGCGACGCCGACATGGCCACCGCGCGCAAAGGCTGGAACGAAGCGCGCCGGATGATCGAAAGCGGCGAGTACCAGATGGTCATTCTCGACGAGCTGAACACGGTGCTGAAGTACGAATACCTGCCGCTCGACGAAGTGCTGTCGGTGCTGAACGCGCGCCCGCCGATGCTGCACGTGGTGGTGACCGGCCGCCATGCGCCGGACGCTTTGATCGAAGCCGCGGACCTCGTCACCGAAATGCGCATCGTCAAGCATCCGTATCGCGAGCAAGGCGTGAAAGCGCAGCGCGGCGTGGAGTTCTGAGCGATGTCCGCGCGCCCCAAGGGGACTTCCTCCGGGGAGTGCCCCGCCCTGTTCATCAGCGCCCCCGCTTCGGGGCAAGGCAAGACCACGATCACCGCCGGTCTCGCGCGCTATCACCGGCGGCTGGGGCGGCGCGTGCGGGTCTTCAAGACCGGGCCGGACTTTCTCGACCCGATGATCCTCGAGCGCGCGAGCGGCGCGCCGGTGTGGTCGCTGGATCTGTGGATGGTCGGCGAAGCCGCGTGCCGCAATCTGCTCGCGCAGGCGGCGGCCGAAGCCGATCTGATTCTGATCGAAGGCGTGATGGGCCTGTTCGACGGCACGCCGAGCAGCGCCGATCTCGCCACGGTCTTCGGCGTGCCGGTGCTGGCAGTGATCTCCGCCAAGGCGATGGCACAGACCTTCGGCGCGGTGGCGTTCGGCCTCGCGCACTTCAGGCCGCAGGTGCCGTTTTACGGCGTGCTCGCGAATCGCGTCGGCTCCGCGCGCCATGCGCAAATGCTCCAGGAAGCATTACCGCCCGAGCTGCGCTGGTGCGGACACATCACGGCGAGCGATGAAATCGCTTTGCCCGATCGTCACCTCGGCTTGCACCAGGCGGCCGAGATCGACGATCTGGACGCGCGCTTGGAGCGCGCGGCCGATACGCTCGAACCGACCGCGCTGGCCGCGTTGCCGCCGCCGGTCGAATTCGGCACGCCCGTGCCGACAGCGCTGCCGCGTCTGCTGGAAGGCAAGCGGATCGCGATCGCCCGCGATGCCGCGTTCTCGTTCATCTATCCGGCGAACGTCGCGCTGCTGGAAGCGCTCGGCGCGCAAATCGACTACTTCTCGCCGCTCGCCGACGAAGCGTTGCCCGCCGATGCGCAAGCGCTCTACCTGCCCGGCGGCTACCCCGAACTTCACGCGAGCACGCTCGCCGCCAACACACGCAGCGCGGCGTCGATCCGCGCGCATGCGGCCGCCGGCAAACCGCTCGTCGCCGAATGCGGCGGCATGCTCTACCTGCTCGACCAACTGACCGACAAGCAGGGCGCCAGCACGCCGATGCTCGGCCTGCTGCCCGGCCATGCGACGATGCAAACACGCTTCACCGCGCTCGGCATGCAGCAGATCGACAGCCTGCACGGCCCGCTGACCGGGCACACATTTCATTACTCGACGCTGAACACCCCGCTCGCACCGCTGCGTTCGGCCACCCGGGCGCACAGCGATGCGCCCGGCGAGGCCGTATATCGCACGGGCTCGATCGTGGCGACTTACATGCATGCTTATTGGCCCTCCAACCCGGCCTTCACGGCCGCCCTGTTCCATGGCGAAGCCTTTTAACGACTCCGAGCGCGATGCAGTCTATCGCGCCATCTACGAGCGCCGCGACATGCGCCACTTCGTGCCCGACCCGGTCGATCCCGCCGTGCTGCGGCGGCTGCTCGACGCGGCGCATCACGCGCCGAGCGTCGGCTTCATGCAGCCGTGGCGGATCACGCGCATCACGGACCCGGCGCTGCGCACGGCCTTGCACGCGACGGTCGAAAACGAGCGGCTCGCCACCGCCGACGCGCTCGGCAAACGCCGCGACGAGTTCATGAAGCTGAAAGTGGAAGGCATGCTGGAGTGCGGCGAACTGCTGGTGATCGCGCTGATGGACGGGCGCGAGCGGCATATCTTCGGGCGCCGCACCTTGCCGGAGATGGATCTCGCGTCGGTGGCGTGCGCGATCCAGAACATGTGGCTGGCCGCGCGCGCCGAAGGCCTAGGCATGGGCTGGGTGTCGCTGTTCGACGTCGACGCGGTGCGCGCGCTGCTGCAGATGCCCGAGGGCGCGCGGCCGGTGGCGATTTTGTGCCTCGGCCACGTCGACCAGTTTTACAGTGCGCCGATGCTGGAAACCGAGCGCTGGGCGAGCCGCCTGCCGCTCGCCGATTGTGTGTTCGAAAACCGCTGGCCGCAAGCCGACGCGACGCCGGAATAGCGCCCGCGCCTTTACGGTTGCTGCGGCTTCACCGAGATCACCGTCGGCACGCTGCTCGCCTTGTCCTGCTGGAGTTTCACACGCCAGTCCGGCGGCGCGTCGAACGGAAACTTGGCGAGCGCGCTTTTCACAAGAACCGGCATCGCATGTGTCGGGTCGGCGTCGCGATCGGCGATGACCGCGCTGACCTTGTAGCGCTCGTCGCCGCTCGTGCGCTCGAAAAACCGCAGCGTCAACGAATGCTGGTACGCGCGCCCGCCGAACAGCGAGAACAGCACAGCGGGCTTCGGACAGTCGCTCGGCGCGCAATCGCCCGCGCCGACGCCGATACCAATCGCACGTGGCCGCGTGTCGTAAGCGATCGACAACAGATAGTGCGCGGGCTTGCCCGCCGCCTCGACGAAGCCGCGCCTGGCCAGTTCCTCGCGCAGCAAAGCCTCGAATTGCGGATGATCTGCGCTCGCGTCCTGCGACGGCAAGCGCGCGATCGGGTAGGTCGGCTCGCCTTGCAGCGCGGCCGGCGGATTCGCAGTGTGCACGTCCGCGTTCAAACCCGCGCAGCCGGTGAGACTCGCCGCAGCCAGCGCGGCACACATCAGGGTGACTTTTGCCATCTTCTCGCTTCGATAAGGTACGTGTCGATACGTCATGAACATAGCGTGCGGGATGCGTCGGACTGCGCGTCCTCCAGCGCCGGCAGCCAGATCGTGAAGGCGGTGCCCTCGCCGGGCGCGCTGACCACGTCGACGTCGCCACCGTGGCGCGTCACCACGGTCTTGACGAACGCCATGCCCAGCCCCGCGCCGCCCACCTCGGGCCGCTGCGTCGCATGAAAGCGGCGGAAGCGCTCGAACAGCCCCGCCTGCTGATCCTTCGGAATACCGTAACCCTGGTCGCGGATCGTGCACGACACGCGCCGCGCGGCGCCGGGCATGGCGGCCGGACCCACGCTACCGACGCTGCACACGATGCGCGTATCCGGCGGGCTGTACTTGACCGCGTTGTTCAGAATGTTGACCAGCGCGCGCGTCATCAGCGAGCGGTCGACGCAGATCCAGTGGCCGTCGTCGGCATCGCCGCCCGTATCCGTTTGCAGCGAGATGCGCCTCGCGTGCGCTTGCGGCCAGACTTCGTCGCTGGCGTCGATCACCAGCTCGGTCAGACTCGCCGGTTCGAGCACATAGGCTTGCGATTCGGCGCGCGCCAGTTGCACGGAGTCGTCGGCGAGCGTCAGCGCGCGTTGCGCATAGCGTTCGATGCGGCCCAGCAGATCGCGCGCCAGCGCGGGCTCGGTGCGGCCGCGTTCGATCTCGACCAACGCCAGAATCGACGCCTGCGGCGAACGCATGTCGTGCGACAGCAGCCGCAACGCGTCTTCCCGCTGACGCTCGGCCGCATGCAACGCCGACACGTCGACGAGGCCCGCGATCCAGCCGGTCGTCTCGCCTTGCGCGTTGGTGCAGGTCGCGTAGCGCAGCAGATGGTCGCGCTCGTCTGCGTCGCGTACCTCGACGCCCTGTGCCATCAGCGCGGCAAATTCGCCGCGCGCCGGATCGAGCGGCGCGGGCCAGTGCGCATGCGCGTAGAGATTGCGTTCGGCATCCGCCGCTGCGCTCCGGTCATTCGCGACCCGGTCGATCGCCTTGACGAGCGTCAGACCGCCCAACACCGTCTGCATCGGCCGCCCTTGCGGCGACGGCGCGCGCAAGCGCGCGAAATGCGCCTTGGCCGCATGGTTGGCGATCAGCACGACACCTTGCACGTCGCTCACGAGGATCGGCTCGGGCACGCTGTCGAGGCGGTCCCACACGAAGCGCTTCATGTCCTGCACGCGCTGCGCGGCTTGCGCCATCAGCGCCATATGCTGCTCCAGCACGTCGCCGCCGAACTCGCGGCGGCGCTGCGGGGTTTCCGGCAGCAGATGGGGTTCGTCGGCGAGACGTTGCAGCTCTTCGCGCAGATAGGCCATCGTCATTTCGAGGCGCCGCCAGTTCCAGATCGGATACACGACCACCAGCCCGGCGATCGCCGGCACCGGCGACGCCCAGAGCCGCGCGCCATAGAGCGCCGCGGCACTGCCGGCCGCCGCGAGCAGCGCCAGCGTGCCCGTCAGCAGCAGCGAACGGCGCGGCGACAACACCAGGAATCCGGCCAGCAGCGCGGCGAGCGGCGCCAGCGACGCCGCGAACACCAGCCAGCGTGCGGCCGGCTCGATCTCGCGGCCGGTGACGAGCGCGTCGAGCACGTTCGCGTGGATATACACGCCGGGCAACGGGCCCAGCTCGCCGGACACCGGCGTCGCAAACCGGTCGTACAAGCCGGACGCGGTCACGCCGATCACGACGATGCGTCCGTGCAACTGCCCGGCTGGCACGTCGCCGGCGAGCACGCGCGCGAAGCTCAGCCTCGGGTAGGTCTGCGCGTTCGGCCCGAACGGGATCAGGAAGCGGTCTTCGCCGCCTTCATCTCGAATGGTGCGGCGCGCCGCCGCCTCGGCCGGGGCCTGCCACTGCGGCGGCGCATTCAGACGCAGCGTGCCATGCTCGACGGCATCGGCGACCGGCACCATCAACTGCGGCCAGCGCGAGCCGGCGTCGCCCTGGAACTGCGCGACGCTACGCACGATGCCGTCGCTGTCCACCTCGAAATTGATGTGGCCGAGCCCGGCCGCCGCGTGTGCGAGCGGCGCCACCGGTTCGACCGCGACGCGCCGGCCGTTGTGGTCGGGCGCGGTGAGCAGTACGGGCAGGTAGGTTGGGCTGAGCGCGATCGCGTGCGCGAGTTGGGCGTCGTCGGAATTGGGCTCGGTGAACAGCACGTCGTAGATCACGGCGGCGGGCTTCGCCTTCGCGATCTGTTCGAGCAGCTTCGCATGGACGCTACGCGGCCACGGCCAGCGCCCGAGCTCGGCGACGCTCGCGTTGTCGATTTCGACCACCACGATATCGGGTAGCAAGGCTGGCGCGCGCAGACTCAGAAAGCGGTCGTACACCAGTTGATCGACGCTCGCGCTCAGGCGACCCAGCGACGCGAGCAGAATCACCACGACGCCGAGGCAGCCGATGCTCACCCATTCGATCAGAAAGCGCCGGCCGGCGCGTCGGCCGAGACGGGCTCGCGGATCGAGACTCAGGCGCGTAGGTGTGGTCGGCAAGAGAAGGCGTGGTTCAGAGCTAGGGAGCGGGCCGGCCCCGTGAATCTACCAGCGTCAGCGCGCCAGCTGAAACGAGCGGACCGCGCTGTTCTTCTCGTAGAAGCGGCCGTTTTCGAACTGCTCGGCGACGATCGTCCAGTAGTAGACGCCCGCCGGCAGGTCGCTGACGACCAGCTGGCCGGCCGAGAGATCGGTGCTGTCGACGATCGGATGTCCCAGATCGGCGTCCGTGGCCAGCACGAAACGAAAACGCGTCTCGACGTTCGGGCGGCTGCTGACGAACCAGCGGAATTCGTAGTCGCGGCCGCCGGCGCGCGGCGCGGCCGACGCCTCCAGTCCGAGTTGGCGCCTCTCGAACGCGTACACCTGCGGCAGACCGTCGAGCCCGTTTGCGGCGGTTGCGGCGATCCGCACGAAGTACGTGCCGTCGGGCAGATCGCCGAAATCCGCATGCGGCGCGGCGACCCGCTGGTCGCGGATCAGGTCGAGCTGATCGGCGTCGCGCGAGATCTGCACACGGTAGCCGACCGCGTGTTCGGCCGGCACGAGATCGAACGCGACCGTCTTGCCGTCCTGCACCCTGGCCGGCTTTGACAACGCGGGCGCGGCGAGCAGCTCGACCGGATCGCCGATCGCGCCGTCCGAACGCGTGACACTGCCGAAGCTCGCCTCGACGAGTTGCCTGGATGCTTGCAGCGGCACACCGGGCAGCGGCGCCGTGTCCCGGCCGCGCGACCCGAGCGGGTCCACGCCGACCGCGCCATCGAGCACCGCCACCGCGGTGGTCTGTGCGGCGCCGCTATAGGTGACCTTGAAACGCGTGCCGCGCACGCCCGCCACCACCGACGGCGAACGGATCTGGAAGCGGTCGTCGCGCTTCGTCGCATGCGTGACCTGGCTTTCGACTTCGCCCCGGCGCAGTTCGAAGATGCTGTCGCCCGCGCCGGTCAGCGTGGTGCGCCGCAGTTTACCGATGTCCAGCTCGCCGTCCTGCGCGACCGTCACGTATGAGCCGTCCGGCAGCTCCAGCGTGACGAAGCCGTTCGGCCCGGTGCGGATGTGGTCGCCTTCGACGAGCGTCGTGGACGCCGTCACCGGCACGTAGGGATTCTTGCCGAACGCGTGCTCGGCCGGACCGCTGGTCGCGACCACGCGGGCCGCTTCTGGGTCCTGCCTGAGCTTGCCGGCCGGCAGACGCAACACGATGCCGGCCGGCATGCGGCGCGGCGCGGACACGTGGTTCAGACGGCTCAACAACGCCCAATCGGCCGGATCGCTGGGATAACGGCTGGCGATGTCATACAGCGAGTCGCCTTCGCGCGTCGTGTAGGAGACGTAAGCCGGCGCGGTGGCTTTCACGCGCGGCTTGAACACGCGCGATGCCGGCGGCTCGGCCAGTGCCGCACCGCACCAGTTCATGGCGATGAGGCCGGCCATCGCCAGCCAGCCCGCCGCGCGCCAAGCCCGGCACGACGGCGCCGCGCACTGACACTTCCGGGGACGCGTCACGCTTCCCCCGCTTCCGGGGCGTCATTGGTCGCTGCCGGCGGCTCATCGGCGTTGATCCGCTCGAGCCGGTAGCCATAACCGTACATCGGGGTCAGTCGATAGCCGTGCTCCGGGCGCAGCCCGAGCTTGCTGCGCAGCATCGAGACGTGGGTGTCCATGGTGCGCGACGGGATGTCGGTCGCCTGCTTCCAGATCACGTCGAGAATGTGCGCGCGCGATAGCGGCCGGCTCAGATGCTGGAACAGCAACAGTGCGAGCTCGAACTCCTTTTGCGTGAGCGCGACCGTGTTGCCCCGCACCACCACGTGCTTGGCGCCGAGATCGAATTCGAATTCGCCGAACACTTCTTTGGCAGCCGGCGGCTTGAGGGAATAGGCGCGGCGCAGCAGCGAGCCGACGCGCGCCAGCAGCACCGCCGCCGACACCGGCTTGACCAGATAGTCATCCGCGCCGGTGTTCAGGATCGACGTGATGTCGGTTTCGCGGCCACGGCTCGTCATGAAGAGAACCGGCAGGCGCTCGGAGAGGCTTTCGCGTACCCAGTGCAGCACCTCTTCGCCCGACATGTCGGGGACGTTCCAGTCGAGCACCAGCAGATCGAAAGTCTGGCGCCGCAATTGCCGCACCAGTTCGCGCCCCGCGTCGTATGCGTGACAGACATGCCCCGCTGCGGACAGCGTTTGGCAAACCAGATCGGCCTGAGCCGAATCGTCATCCAGAACAGCAATTCTCATAAAACCCCGCAACGCGACATCGTACTTCGTGACTGGTGACCGGCGAGCCGGCAAATGACCGGGATGGCGGCGCTGACACCGTCGATCAGCTTCGATTCAAACTCCGGCTGCTCGTCTTTTGACTAGTGGCCCTTTCCTCGCCCCCGTTTAGCACTGCTTTCGCATCATCTCGAAATCAGCGCCTATATTGGCTTTGTCACATCAATTATTCCGGGCAGTCCATCTTAATCGAAATCGCCCGCCATTTTTCCGGACGCCGGTCAGCGCCTTGTCGTCGGCGCGCCCGGCGGGGAGCCGTTTCCGGGAATTTTCCTTGTGATCTTCCTGGGTCCGTAGGGGCTTGATTCCGGCCTGCAAAATCGTCGCTC
This sequence comes from Paraburkholderia panacisoli, assembly GCF_008369935.1. GTDB lineage: Bacteria > Pseudomonadota > Gammaproteobacteria > Burkholderiales > Burkholderiaceae > Paraburkholderia > Paraburkholderia panacisoli. The sequence goes on from NZ_VTUZ01000025.1 coordinate 20,650, forward strand.
AGGTCGGCTGGCCTCGCTCGCACGGTAATTTACCCGACTGCCTGTCTCAATTCAGAACGCTCCGCATTTGCGGGACGATGATTTAACAATTTTCAAGTCAGTATAAGAATAGTCCCAAGATAAATCGTTTAAACATTGTCAAATCGATTTGATACTGCGAACGCAGATATACACCGAAGCACACGGACACCACAAAAGAAACTTAAAAAACAATGACTTGAAACAACAATCAGATCAATCAACGTGGTAGCGACGCGCGTTATCGCGTTGCAAAACTCCGAGGTTGGCGTAACATTTTGCGTAGGTTTTTTTGCCACCGAAGGCAGTCCGAGAAACCCCCACCAGACCGAAAATGAAGTTCGACGCCAGACGGGCCAAGTTGCTCCAGCCGAAAGAACATATTGCGTTCGACGATTTCCCCGGCTTACGACTCGAAGCCACGGCGACGCGACGCACTTGGACGTACCGATACCGATCGCCTCTCGACGGTAACATGCGACAAATCAAGCTCGGGGATTGGCCAGCGATGCCTCTGGCCGCGGCGGTCGTTGAGTGGGAGGCAAAACGAGGCATCCGTGACACTGGCGACGATCCCGCCCTCGCGCGACGTCGGGCCAGAGCGCACGTGGCCGCACCGGACGCCAAACATGGTCCCGGTGCATATACCGTCCGGCGCCTCGTCGCCGATTATTTGGCCGGTCACGTCGAGCATAACGCCAGCCCCGCAGTGCAAGCAAATACTCGATATGCACTCGGCAGCCCCATCGAACCGATCTTGGACAAGCTTCCTGAAACCATCACTCGCAAGATAGCCTTCGATCTGCTGGAAAGGTTACGAGATCGCCCTACCTATGCGAACCGCATCAAGATGGAACTTAGCGCGGCGTGGGACTACGCGCTCGATGCCGGTCGGCTTCCCGAAAATACGCCGAACTGGTGGCGCCAGATCATGCGCGGACGGCTGCGCAGTAAGGGCCGCAGTCGCAACGGTGCGCGTGTCACAGACAAGCGTGTACTGACGGGCCCCGAGATCACTGCTCTCGTTCCGTGGGTGCAGGTGCTTGGGGAGGATGTAGCGGATGTAGCTCAGCTCTATCTATGGACAGGACAACGCGGCAACGAGATTGTCGCCATGCAGGGCGTCGAGTTGAGCGAAGAGGTTGATGGTCTCTGGTGGACTATTCCGAAGACAAAGACGAAAAACAAGCGCATAGAACGTGCGACTGCGCATCGCGTACCGCTCGTCGGTCGAGCTGAGGCGATCGTCCGAAAACGATGGGGGATTTACGGCGCCAGCTATCTATTTCCTTACACTACGCCGAAAGCAGGACGCCGTGCAGCTAAGTCACGCAAATGCATTACCCAAGCGAGTGTCGGGCAGATCATTGCCCGCTGCCAACCCTATTGGAAGGGAAACAACAGGCTAGTGACTGATCGTCCAATCCCCGTAACGGGATGGACGCCGCACGATCTTCGCCGCACTGCGCGTACGATGCTCGGCGCGCTGGGATGCGCGAACGAGGTAGCCGAAGAAATAATTGGTCACATCAAGCCGGGTATCGTCGGGGTCTACAACCTTTACAGCTACGATGTGGAAAAGCGAGAGTGGCTCACGAAGGTGGCCGCTCGGCTCGAGGAGCTGGCCGCTTCCTAACGCCTGTATTCTCCGGCGGCAGGAGGTCGGCAATCGGACGAGTGTCAGCCCATTCCTGAACCTCGTGTGCGAGCCACCCTACCCTCCGGCCCGACAGTAGACGCGGTTCAGGAAACGCCTTCTCGCGTACCAGTTTCTGTACGGTCGTCGGCGATAACGAGAGTGCCTCTGCCACTTCTTTCAGAGAGAAACAGATTTTCATTGCGACTTCACCTCTCGCGCGTTGCCCGTGATTCCCTATATGCGTTGGGCCGTTTAGATGATGAACAACCGGGGAATTGATGAGGCATCACTAACACCTCATACGTGCCCGAACGGAAGAGCGCACGTCTAAATCTAATGGGTAACATCGAACGCTGCAAATGCGGCCATAAGAAGGAAATTGCGTTTAGTGGCGTATCGATCGGACGTTGGCTATCCTCGGAGTTCCGCGGTAGTCCATTGCCAAATGAGGCTGAGCCGAAAATCATCGCCATCCCTGCTCCCGCGGGCTTGATTCTTTTCATTTCAGGTTCGATGAATGTCTAGCACGCGCAGCGCATCGGGGGCATGAAGTCCCGGCCTCACTTAGCACGCTTTACGTTGCATGCACCGACGGATATCTGCGGGTCCTCAGGTTGCCCGATTGGCTTCTCATTTCAGCCGGATAGAGTCAGCATCCCCACTCGATTGTCAATACGGTGGCCGGAGCCGTGTAGTGACGGGATACCCGCCTGCTCTGGCGACTACGATACCGTCGGCGATACCGGAAATTATGCCCGGCAGTTCACGGCTGTTACGGGAACGCAACGGCGGCTCAACGCCGCTTTGTTTGAAAATTCGCGGACACTCACCGTCTCGACGCGATTTCTAGGTGCGATACCGTCGCTAATACCGTCGGCCCTCTATAGCGTTACGACCATAGTGCGCGCCAAGAGCCCGTTTGAAAGGAGTAGAACATTGATGCGGCCCATGTTCAAGCTTCAGATGCGGACAGTAGCAAATCGGGCTTGGAATGCCTACCATCGAGAAGAAGACCGTCGAGGACACGACCCAGCGCGCCTTGACGGCTCAAGGCCGCGGGCTACATTTGCGGACGATGCGATGAAGGCAGGAAAGATGGCTGGACCGACAACCGGCCACAAGGCCCGGCGCGCAACCCGCGAGCCCGACAGCCGTACGCCGGGACGCACGAATTCAGGATTCTCGGGGAAGACGACGTTCAACGTATGGTGACTGCCACCAGCCGCGGCGGATTGCATGTATTTGCAGATTAGGCAGAGGGCACTTAAAGCGCCTTCGACTTGAACTCCCGGCCCAGAGGGCGTACGTTCGGCTTTCATCAGGAAATCGTCGGAGGGCATAAAGGGGGCTTCAACTAGCGCAAGTCGCTCAATTGGCCCCGCTTTGAACACCCCCGTGTTCCGAGCGTCCCCACCAGGCATAGATGAACGTCATCCCGACCGTGGCAAAGTCATTTAAAATCGCCCGAACGTAACTAAATGGATTAGCGCCTATGCCCACGGGGGCTTCCGGCCGAGCGTTCCTTCAGGATGTAGAGATCGGCGCCGAGCTACACGAACTAAAGCCTGCGCCATCGGTCGATGTGCTGCCTTTCGATGTCAGCTTTGACAAACTCACGGACCGTTCGTTTGAGTTGCTGCTTTACTCTCTCTACAAAGCGGGAGGTTCGTTCGCAGCCAAGCTGCAGTATGACAGCGTCCAACTTCTTCCTCGAGGTACGGATCGCGGACGTGACGTAGTCTTGCTCGCGGATCAGCGCCCGGTCGCAGTCGTCCAGTGCAAAAAGCATGGGAGCGCTTTGGCGTTGCCAGAGACATTGCGCGAGGTTTCGCGTCTGATTCTGGCGGCCATGGTGGACCCGGCAGTTGTGCCACTGCAATCAGGGCTCACTTACATATTAGCTGCGTCAGGTGGCCTTTCGGAGCCCGCCCAAGCGCTATTTCACGAAACAGGGCGAATCGTAAAGGAAGAGGAGTCGCTCATCTGTGAGTGCGCGCTGCAAACCCGGAAGAAATATACAAGCCTTCACGGATTGGATGAGACTGCCGCAGCCGACGGCGTCGTGGCTGCGCTGCGTAGCGCTTCGCTCCACTATCTTGCATCAGAGGACCTTGATGCATGGTTAAAGGAACAGCCGAGTGTGTATGCGAAGTTCTTCGCCGTACGTACAGTCGTCGAAACGCTTTGGGCGGAGCGGCAATTCGCTGCGCTGGCGAGTGAGTTTCGCCGTGGCTCTGCTGCACGGAAGGGCTCGAGTTTGGGCGGCTGGTATCACGCCTCGGCTACCGCATCGTTCTCCGTGGTAGCGCGTGCACCTGGCAATTCCGGTGGCCCACCGATCCTGCTCGACGACGTTTACGTGCCCCGCAAGCTGGAAGGTGTCGTCGAAGAGTGGCTAGGAAAAGCCGGCGCGAGCGCTGAGGGAGTCATGGTGGTGATCATAGCCCCCGGCGGTTACGGAAAAACCAGCCTGCTATGGCACTACCATCGCAAACACAACGCGATGCCTGGCGGGCATGCGCTCCTGTTCAGTGCGTCGATGATCGAGACAAAGGTCGACCGAGGCGATTTCGACGAGGATCTTACCGCACTTGTCGAGCATGTTTCCGCTCGCACCGCGGAAGGAGCAAGGGTAGCCGTGTGCCTCGATACATTCGACGTGCTCGCGCATCGAGAGGATCTTCAACTGGCAGGCCTGCGACTCGTGAGCGAGCTGATCGCAGCGGGCGCGAGTGTAGTGATGTCATCCCGCCCTGAAGAGGTTTCGCGGGTTCCCGTGGAGCAGCTCGCGGCGATCGCTGTACGCCTGTATCTGAGCGAGTATGACGAGGAAGAGTTCGCATTGGCGATTTCCGGCCACTGCCGCGCTTTCTATCGGCATACGGACATGACCTCGACTCAAGTCGAGCAGCAAATTCAGCGTATTCAAAATCTCGTGGCGCTCGGGCGGCCGGTGAAGGAAGTCTGCCTCAACCCTCTGACGCTGCGAATGCTGTTCGAACTCTACGCACCTAATCAGGTGCCAGAAGGTATCAATTCTCTCCGTCTGTATTCAGAATATTGGACAGCACGAGTACGTGGCGATCGTCGAATGGCTGGCCCGCTCGCCGCGCCGAACGCTGACGTTTCGGCCTCGGTCCTGCGGATCGCCGCGAAGATGCTCGATCATGGGACCCCCCTCCTTTCAGCTGATCAACTAGCTGACGAACTCGCCACCGGGCGTCTCCTCGAACACGACGTCGCCGAGCTACTGAACCGCAACCTGCTGATCCGCTCCGGTACGGGCAGCCTGGAGTTTTTTCACCAAACATTCTTTGAGCATGCTGCCGCGCGCCACCTTGATGACATCGGGTATGTTCCGCTGCACCATTTCGTTATGCAAGTCCGCGAAGTCGCTAACGACGCCTTTCGCCTACCGGTCTATGAGCAGCTCCTCCTGCTTCTCGCCGGCCGAGCCGGCAACACGCCGACAATCGAACAGCAGATAGATGCATTGCTGAACGAATCGCATCCTGGGCTCCAAGGCATCGGACTACACGCGCACATGCTTGCTACAAACGGGTACGAAGTCGGGCGTCTGTTCATGGCAAAGGCAGCACGCGAGAAAACCGTCTACCTTCTTACCCGCTTTTGCCAACTCATTTACAACCTTCAACGGCAGCGCGTATCAGAGGTGGTCGCTCTCATCGAGACGGCCTGGGACAGTCAACACTGGCGTTCGATGGAGTTGGTAGCACGTATGCTGGTTTGGCTCGCCCAGTCTGACTGGCCGGTATGCAAGAATCAGCTTGAGAAACATGACTTTGTGAAAGCGCTGCATGACTGCACGCCCAATGACTATGTTGACGTTGAACGTTTGGTAGTGTCGGTGTATCGCCATGGCGTGCCGGACGACGCTGAGTGGTCCTGCAACCAGATGCTCCGATGCGTACGGAACGGGCGCCATGCTCGCCTCGTGCTTGAGTTCGTAAGTGCCGAGGTGCATCGACTGCCTCGCCAGGTTGCAAAGGAAATTCAGCGCATAGTAATTGATAGGGCCAGACAGGCCCCCAACTCTCGCCACGGTCCAGTCCCTGACGTCCAAAGCCGCTGCCTGTCAGAAATCTGGCGCGCCCATCCGGAGATAGCGCCGACCGACGAAAACGCCTTACTACAGCACGACGCCGCTGAAGCCCGGCTTATGCTCCGTGCGCTCGCCATAACGCAAACCCCGACTACCCAGTCTCTAAAGCTCGTCCTGATAAATCGCGCCGAACGAGAAAGCGACGCCAGTCGACTCTACATATTGATGTACGAATTTATAGCACCGTCGATGGCAGAGGGTCCCGCTGTGGGCGAAGCTGTCTGGAAGAGTATGACTAGAGCATGCGAGCGACTGCTGCGTAGCGCTCTGATCGCGCCTGACGCCGCCGGACCCTGCGCGCGCGTAGTTTCGAACGCCATCAAAGACCTATACGTGCGCGACATCGACGCACCCGGCCTCTGGGAGATCATAAGACAAATCTCGGCGGACGACTGGCTCCAGGCCGTTAACTATCTCCCCTTGTTCCCGGTTGCTGTGGCAGATGGGGCACCAGCTGCGCTGCTGGCACTTGACCTTGTGTGCGGCGACCCGCATACGTACAGGCGACATGCTTCAATCCTCAAAGGTGCGCTCCCTAGCTTCTCCGTGACGGCGCGACGTTTTGGAGTCGTCCTCAAGCTCGCCGCGGCGACAACTGATTCCCGGCTGTTGATGACATATTTTCAGAAGGTAGAGTCATCCGGAGCGTGGCCTGATCTGCTTACTTTGGTAACGCAAGAACTCTCGACTGTTGACCAGATCATCCGTGGAGCCTTGACCTCGCGGGTCGGGTCGGTGCGAATGTCCGCCTTCCAGTTACTCGCGTTTCTTGCACGCCGCAAGGCGATGTCGGCCCCGTCCCATAGCACCGTTTTACGCTGGCTGAATGACGAGCAACAACCTGAAGTACGCGCAGCCGCCTTACCCTTGTTGGTCACGGCGACCGACACATCGACTGTGGACTCAACTGTGGCAGCTTTGCTTCGTAGCGCAAACTACGGAAAGCCATCTTCTTCAAATGGTGTCGTCGAACAGCTACGCGAAGTGCTGACCATTCCTGCGATTCGGCTCTCCCGTTCGCTGCAAAAAGCCATCCTCACCTTCGCATTGCGCAACAACGCCACGGAACCACAAGTGAGTATCGTGGGACGAGTGATTGACCTCAGCATTGGCGTTGACGATCTCGACGCGGCGCAAGATGCCGCACTTCTTTTGCTGCAGAGTGAGACTGCACAAAATCTCAGCGCTACACAAAAGCGGTCACTTGGTCATCACCTCGATAAACCGTTCCTATCGCTTTACCGTCGACTCACGGTGACGGAGTTGTGGCGTCATTGCGTTTCATTGAAGCAGCTTGACGAACACCTTGGGCGTCTTGTCGTGGTGTCCCTTTGCAAAAGCGAGCGACACGACATCGACGACTTTCTCAACTCGATTCTTGATGATGTCGAAGTCCATCCACGACTCAAGCGCATCATTCAAGACTATCGACAGTTTCTATGGCGACGTTAAGAGAACCGGTTTAGCACTGCTGCCTGACAATTGCCCCCGTCGATACAGACGACTGACTACCGTGCGCAACCTGAAACGTACAGGTCGCTGAAATGCTCGATTGGGGCGAAGGCGTATCGACAGACGGCCGAGAGCACCTTTAACGTACGTCGCGGAGGCTCATCGACCGCAACCACTCCGACCGTCAGCGCTCCCACATGGGTTTGGCTGCGGTATTGGTGATCAATCCATGTAATGCCACTGCCGCTTCGTGAATCTTGGAGGTGACCTCCTTAATGTCGGCGACCCGCACGATCTCAACGTTGGTCTTGAAGCTGCCACGCGCCGACATGTATGCGATGTGCACCTCGTCATCCTCGTCCAAAGAGAGCGCGTTATGTGCGTACTTGTTGCGCCCCGACTGGGCTGCCCGGACTTTCTTGATGACGCTCTCGTACTCCTTTAAGTGAGGGAACTGATCGACGAGTTGTCCGCATAGGGAACTTACGATATCCACTCGCTGCTGGAAGTTGCTGTGCGCAACCATCGCCAGCGCACGGATGTCAGTCGGCGAGTCATAGCCAGCCAGTTTTGAGATTGCGAGCGCCGTCGTCGATTCTAGCGAGCCCCACACGCTCACCATGCGCCCGAGTTCGAGCAGGTATTCATTAGGCAATGGCCAATCGGGGTTGAACTCGCCGCGTTTGGATGTTTTCTGGGTGGTCATGACTTGCTATTTTGAGTCTTCGCTTCGATGGTCTTGAGAAAACGGACTAGGCCACCGATGTGACTGACGATCAGCACGGCCTCGTCGTGATTGAGCATGGGGTTGTCGTGCGCCAGACTTTGGTCGTTGCGCACAGCGTTCATAGCGTCCAGATTGGATATGCTGGTCTTCAGGATCCGTTCGGTCATTTCGCTTTCGATATGGTCAGCGCCGCGCAGATGTTTGACATACTCGCCCATCAAGCTGTGCAACGGTTTCTCGCGCGTGACGGCAATGCCCCGCCGCTCGCAGAGTGTGCGCAAGAACTTCATCATGAAAACGTGCACGCGGTCCAGAGCCGTAGCAGGCTCGTCCGCCTCGATCGCGGCCCGGATGTGCTTCGCAGCAGCAGTAAAGTCCAAGGCGTTGACACTTGCCGTAAAGGCGTCGATTTCGGGCACCGGACTGGTGAGTTTCAGCCGCGCGACGATCGCTTCGACGGCGGCTCGCTGTTGTGGGTCGTCCGGCAAACATCGGAGCTCCTCACCCCACTCAATAAGTGCGTCAAGCGACCGAGCCACCATGTGGTCGGATTCCAGCTCCCAGAATGCGCGCATCCGATTGGCTTTAGATGTGCCCTTGAACCGATACTTATCCTCGTCGATGTTGAGGCCAAGCTGCTCCTGGAAAAACTCACCCATGGTGCGGTCGGAAAAATTGAGCACGTAACCGCCGCCCATGTTGAGAAACGGTTCAAGGCAGCGACGGTCGCGTGACGTCAGGCTCGACATAGATCACATGAACAAACGATAGGGATACGCATGCCCAGGCAGGTCGGGAACATTTGCGATCGTCCGGGCGAGTTTTTGCGAATAGCGGATGGTCACTGGCACCGGGTCGTACAGCGCGTCGTTGTTCCAGTCCATCTTGGTCAGCGCAAGCGTTTCGAGCGCGGCAACTTCGAGTGGCCCATGTCCCGCGTGGCGAATGATGTTGATCGGTCGGGGAATGCTCTTGCTCCCCTGAAAATAAAGTTCCCCACTTAACGCTGCCGATGGAGCGTTGCCCGACGCCCACAGCAGTGCCGAGTTGCCCGTCCGAATCAGGACGGTTCCCCGCGGAACAGGCGCGCGGTCGGGAACGCTCCGAGGTCCGCCATGCTTGCCTGGTTTCAGCCATACGCCTCGCCATGTGGCGCTGCTTCCTATCTCGATGCACTCCACCTCGGGAACGGTCGACAGGCCGTCGAAAACGCCTTCCAACTCCTCGTCTTTGAATGAGGTCGTCTTATGGACGACGAGACGTTGCGGTAGCCGCCCGCCGTTTCGTTGCAGATAGAGGCTTAAGCTGCGCGCCATCACAGCCCGCATATCGCTGCGGCTGAGGAACGGATTGCGACGGGCTTCACGGGGGTCCGCCACCTGATCTTTGGCCTCGAACGCCACGAACTGCATGCCGCCGCCATCAGCGTCGAAGACCTGCGAGCAGCACGTGACGAACTGCGCTGACCGGGGATCGCCGCGCAACGCGTAGGCTAGACCGATGTACGCCGTCCCGTCGGGCACGCCTTTCATCGGCGCGAGCTTCCAGGGAATCCCGCCCGCTTTGGTGAACAGCGCAATAGAAAGGCGCCAAGCCAATGACGCCTTTAACCGAAAGGTGAAAGCCCGATCGTTGACCACCTGGGTCGGGATGGCGTACCGAGCACCGAGGGCTTTCAGCGCATCATGCGCGTCGAATCCGTTTGCGGTGAACGCTTGTTGCCACGCGTCAGGGAGGTGTACCAGGACGACATCAAACTGGTCATGCAGCGCCTCGAGGTGCACCATGGCTTGTGACATCGCTGCAAACAGGCGCTCGTGCGGCGCTCCCGACGGAGCCAAGGCCATGAGATCGTCAGGCCATTTGATGTGAACCTCTTTGGGTCCAGCGACAAGCGGAACCCGAAACAGCGATTCGAAACCGGGGAACGCCGGCAAGTACGCAAAGCGGTCGCTCGCCTCATGCCCTGTCCGGATGGTGTCAACCAAGCTTTTGAGTTTCGGCCAGCCCGACGCCGGCGCAATCGTCGCGACGCGAAGCTTCGGCGTGTAGCCCGCAAACGTCTTGCCGTTGTATGCGCCGAACCGCAAAAGCCCACGCAGCGGATTTTCGTCCAAGTTGGTGTCGTCGCTGTTGAAGGTCAGCTCAGGTTCATCAAGCAGGGAAAACGACGGGGCCTTCGAGAGGTTGTAGTCCATCGTTACCCGTTCCTGTGGAAGTATGCGTGGTCATGGCTCGGACGACTCCACGCGGTAACCGGTGACAGCTTGAAGACCGCGTCAATCCCTTCGTCCTGCGGAACGCCCGTCGTCAGCAGGACGCGACTGCCGTCGCCCGCAAGCATGTCGGCCCAGGCGTCAATGATGGCTGCCCAAACATGGTTATAGCGCTTCGCCCAACGCTCCCGCCGCCAATCGATGGTCGGATCCACAAAGCGTGGACGTTCGAGGGTCGCCTCGGCGTCCGACCTCTCCTCGACCCGCTTGGGATACGGGACGTCCACGAAGGTAGCGGGCTCGAATGTTAGCCACCACCGATCAGCGGCCTCCTCCAGATGAAGTTCAACGCCCTCATAGAACGGATACCCCTGCGGCGTGCTACCGTATAGCGCTGCGGAATAGGCATTCTGAAGCTTCGCCAGCTTTGACCGTCGTGTCTCTCGGGCTTGTGGCGTTTCCTTCTCGGAATCACCATGGACCATGACCGCATGCCCACTCCGTCGCCAACGAGCCCTCAGTGGCCGGTGTCGACAGACGGCGCGCGTCAGAGCGTCGTATAACAGGCCGAGCGCCCAACTGTCTACGGCAGGCGCCAGGCTCACTGTGCCGTCAAGCCGGCCACCTGCTTTTTCAAAGGCCCGGGCCAACTCTTCATCGTTCCCGAAAGCAGCAATCTCTTTTCCCCGGCTCGCGACGATCGCCCAGACGTCCGAGTCTCGCAGCATCTGTCGAGCCTCGGGCGTGGTCAGGCTCCGCTCGAGCGTGATGCGCCTCGCCACCTTCGGCATTTCCAGGATAGGAAGCGCTGAACATCGAAGCACGGGAAAAGCGCTGTGCTCCGCCGTTGGCAGTGGCACGGGCCTCAGCGCGCTCGGCGCCGTGTAAGACCCGATGTGCGTATCGAGCTGCTGTGGCCACGTCGATCCATCGACAATGTCTGCGGCCAACTCGTCGAACGTCTGGCACTCGACAATGTTGACTCGGACGCCTTTGGCTGCCGCGGCTTCGAGTAAGGCCCGTACATCTGGCAACAAACCGCTCGCGGAGCGCGCGATCCAATGGAGTCCAGCAGGAAACGGCGTTGCTTGGTTCAAGCCGTCGTTCAACGCTTCCATCACCGATGCGTCACGTCCGCTGTATCCGACCACGATTAGACCGTACCGTCCGCAAGCACTGGTCAAGACGGTACGCATCTTTCTGTCCTGTTCGCGGAGTTCCTCGTTCGTGTTTTTCAAGCTCACTGACTGGTAGTCGCCGTGGATCTTCGCGAGGAGTGGTCGGCTTTCGCCCAGAGCCAGCATCGCCCGGTCCGCGTTGTCGATGCCTGCGACCGACAGGTTGGCGCGATCAGCCGGCGCCACGAGCTGGTCTGTCACGGTCGCTGCGGTTTCCACTAGGTTGTCGAAGTTGGTGCTGAAAAGGCACGAGACCCGGAGTGTTGTGATGAGCGCCGCAAGGACTCTGTGCGCGTAGGACGGCGTGCCCTTTTGAACCGCATCGGAAATGTAGTTCCGTCGATCCTCAGGTGTGGGATAAACCCACTCGAAGGCTGCTGCGTACTCCGTAGGGTCGCCTGGTGCTGGAAGGGCCGAGCGGGACGCGAGGAACGCGTCGATACGCTGAATCCAAAGCGGATCGTCGGCATCGACCTCTTTGAGCTTGGCCCCAGACAGCTCGCAAAAGATCCGCTTTTTGAAGTCGGTAATCATGGCGTAGCCGGTGGGTATCCCTGCGGCGGCTGATGCGCCTGCTCCCAGAAACCACGCGTATTGCGTCGGCCGAAGGCAAAACATTCTGGCAAACTGCGACCCCGAAACCGTTTGAATGCTCAAAACCGCTCCCGTCTATTGTCGTTTTGGGCGCGCGCGGCGTACGGGATTCTCCCGCCCTCTCGCCTCCGCACACACTTCGGGACGCTAGGTAGCTGGGCATCCCTTCATCCGACGATTGTAATCAAAACCCGTGCCGCCACAGGGGTTTGCGATCGAGCCCTTGTCTCCAGACACAATTTCTCCCGATGAACTGTATATCCACACAGTACTTCTTGGAAAGATAGACCACTCCATTCCCCTCGCCGAGTGCCCGGCCGCTCTGCCCACCGTCGAGGGGCACCAGGCTTGGCACATCAGCCAAGACGTGATGACGCCCAACTCCACCATCGAGTAGGAGGAGTTGCCCACCGCAAGGTGAGCAACCACAGTTTGGGTCCGTTAAACTGATTCGTTGCCCACCGCTTGCGACAGTCATGACACAACCCGTTGATCTCTACCTTCGCCCGCCCAAAGGGCCTGGCCAGTTTGAAAGCATTGTTCGCACGTGCGCGAAACTTCGTTGGGGCACTAAGGATTTTGTATTCAACGGACGCCAGGGACAGCGGCAAAAAGGCGTCGACGTCTATGGCGACGACGAGAAGGGCCGGCTCATCGGCGTGCAGGCGAAAAACACGCCTAAGAGGATCACGATGGCCATGATCCGCACCGAGATCCGCAAAGCGGAAACATTTCGCCCGCCCCTTAACCACTACTGGATCGGGACGTCGGCCGACACAGACGAAACGATTCAGGAAGAGGTCCGCCTCCTCTCCGGTTGGCGTAAGGCCCGGGGCCTATTTACAGTCCAGGTGGTGTTCTGGGAGGGCCTCCACGACCTTCTGTGCGACGACGAGGACGCGGTGCGCAAGCACTTCGGTATTCACGGCGTCCAAGGTCTGGCCGGCCCTGATGCTCGCCTAGTGAAGGATCGAAACCGCTTTGACGAACTGCAGGCGGCGTTGCCCCACACGACGGTATTGGAGTTTGCCGAGCACGACTTCCGCCACCCTTTCCCCTATAAGCCGGTGACTACCCTGCACAAGTTCCTGCATGGTTGGCGAACGATCGCAACAGCGTTCTACGACGAGTCCCTGCGCGAGGCTTTCTCTGGGCTGTATAGCGCGTGCAATAAATTATCCGAAGAGCTGGGCGATCGCGCGTCGTTCTACGGCAAGGCGGCCGACCGAATCTGGGTGGTTCCCGAGCAAAACCGCCGCCAGCCGGACGTCAACGATCGCGCGGACGCGAAGGCGCTGAACCGACTCGCCGCCGCGTTCGCGCGGGCATATGAGGATTATTTCACCCTGTGCCGAACAACGCTCTATTGCTGATATAGTGATGGCAGGCTGTCGTCGCCTGCCGCACGCGCCCCCAAGGGCATGACGAAGACGATGTCTCACCGCACCCACCCCATTCCATGGTCATTGTTTTCGATGGGCGGTCCGCAAAGCGTGCACCGGATTTGCCGCCCTGGAGAAGACAATGGACACTCAGCAGTTGAAGCTGCTGGCCGGGCTCGTCCGCGGCCTTTTGCAGCCCACGCATCCTTCCCTTGGCCACGGCCAGTCGCTCGATCTGATCGCCGCGCTCCCCGGGCTTCGTAATTGGCCTGAGGTGATGGCGTTCCAGGACCGTGTCGCCGCTACCGAACTGGACACCACCTCGACAGGCCGCCTGGCCTTCCGCCTGAAAAAGCGCTTCGCGATCGACATATCGTCGCAGGATCTGCTCGAAGCCCTCTCGCCTCCTGGTGCGGTCGTCCCACGTGGCGCGCCGCACATCTGGCCAGCGGGGCCGGTTCCGGGCGTCTACGTCACGACCTCCCAGGATGCGATCGACGCTCTGCTGGAGGTCTACGAGAACGCGACCGACGGCGCGCTGGTCTACGCCGAACGCGCCGGCAACCAGTGGGAAGGCAGTATCGACCTAGGCGAGTACGGTTTGTGGTCGTCGGGCATTGATCGTCTGCCCAGCGGGACCCTGCTCATCGTCGGGCCGCTTAAACTCGACCAGCAATCATGGAACGACGCGGGCGAGCGTCTGGAAATGGCGTGCAACCACGCGCTGAACGCCGGGCATCGCATCGCCGTTCTGCTCGACACCCCGACACCAGGGAGCGCCCACGAGGACGTACAGTTGCTCGTCACATCACGGCCCGATCACACGGACCACGATACGGCGTTGATCGGTGCCGTGACCAATCATGGCGAACTGGAAGCGCGCACGCCGTTTGCTCGCCCTTGGCCGCGCGTTGAACTGGTTCCCACGGTAGCCACGACGGACGCCCTACCGTCCTCGGTGGTTGGTCCACTGCGCGAAGCCTTGGCGGGCATGATCAACGGGCTCGTGCTGTTCGGCTCCGGTGCCATCGAAGACCATGCGGCCGTTCACCTAGTGGCGGCATCGCTCGCCCTAACCGAACATGCGGGCCCTGCCGCTCGTGTCATGCCTCGGCACCGGTCCACGCCGTCGAAAGACTGGGATGTGCCGGAAGCCATCCGGGCGTTGCCCTACCTTCCGTCGATCGAAAGCGCTTACGCCCAAGGGTACCGGCGGATCGTCTACACCCCCAGTTACACCCGCGCTGACAACCTGCTGGATGTGAGCAACGATGCGCTGCTCATCGGCGGCGCGTACGGCAGCGACCTCGCGCAGGTCTTCATGGCCTCCACTCGCGATGGAAGCACCCAAGAAGAGGAGAGCCTGCTGAGCCGCATCATCGCGATGGTGTCCACCGTCGACATTCCGACGGCGGACGGCAGCGGCATCGCGTCGGTAGCCGACCTGTACATTACCGCCGGCCAAGACGTCGGAGCGATAAAACGGTACAAAGAGGTCGACGATTTCCTGACTGCGCACCGCCTGCTGCGTTGGGAGGACGAGCTAACTCGCCTGCTCGACGCCGGCGCCGTCACCCATGAAGCCGTCAAGGGAGCGTGCCCGCGCAGTCATGCGATCGCCACGTTCCTGGCAGAGCACGCGGCTGATCGCCCAGACCAATCGGCGTAGACAGAAAGGGGGCACGGGCTCCCTTCCGGTGCCGCACCCTCAGGGCGCTCGGCAACCTCCCATCAGAGTCCACGGCCGACGCCCAGCGTGACTCTTGCCGCTCGCGACGCATCCCCGAGCGCCATATTAAAAACAACGGCTGACACCATGCCGACCAGCACAACAGCCCATCCGACGGATACATAATCGTGCCCCAGCGTCCAGACGGCTGCGGCTGAAATCGGCGCAATGCCCTTCCCTATGTTTGTCTCGTGAGGTGGTCCGATTGCTCAGACTTGAAACAACGGCTTACAATCAACCGCCGCCCCTGAACGGAGCTTAACCAGGTCCGCGTTTAACGCAGACTTTCCACGAGGTATCCCCGCGCGGTCCGTACATGATCGCTTGTCCGATTTGCCGCGATGTTTACAGGAGAAAGACGGATAAGGGGCGGCACTCATTAACGGGGAAATATGGTTGCCATACCGAGTGCCGACGAACTCGCAGAAGCCATGCTGCGCAACCACGTGACATGGTTCTCCCGCAATGCGCTGGGCGTCGATTACGAAAAACTGAAGCGGATGATTTACCCGCGACCAAAGTATAAGCACTTCACGATCACGAAGCGCAACGGCAGCCCTCGGGTCATCTCGGAACCGCGCAAGCGCCTGAAAATCATCCAGGAGCGCGTCCTGGCCTTTCTCGAACCCCGATCGGGTCCGCTGAAACCTGCCGTCCACGGCTTCGTTCCGAAGCGAAGCATTCTCACCAACGCACGGGTGCACTGTTCGCCAAAGAACCACCACATCCTGAACCTGGATCTGCAAGATTTCTTCCCGAGCATCACGTTCTATCGGGTGCGTGGGGTATTGCGCAAACACCCGTTTAACCTGTCCCATCACGTCGCAACGGTCATCGCGCACATCTGCACACTGGATGGCACGCTGCCGCAAGGCGCACCAACATCACCGTTCCTTTCCAATCTTGTGTGCCGGTCGATGGATCGCGATCTGACTGATCTCGCCCGTCGCAATCTCGCACGTTACACGCGCTATGCCGACGACTTGACGTTCTCATTCCCGCTGAAAAAAACGTCGAACCTGCCGGCCGCCGTGTGCGTTGTGGACGAGGACGGTGGGATCACGCTTGGGGCCGAACTGCATGATCTGATCACCAACAAGCATCATTTCGCGATCAATCCTGCTAAAACGCGGTTGAGCGATCGCGGGCGCCGCATGGAAGTCACTGGACTCACGATCAACAAGTTTCCGAACGTGCCCCGGATTTTCATCGACCGTATCCGCGGCGCGTTGAACGCCTGGGAGCGCAACGGGTACGACGCGGCCGAAAAGGGATGGGAGGAGCGCATCGGGAAAGCAGCCACCGGCCCGTACGAGAAAAAGCCGTGGAAGCGCCAAACGCGCGGTGGCGCTGCTCCAAAGCTCAAAAACGTCCTGTGGGGCAAGCTGTTGTACTTGAAGATGATTCGGGGAAACGACGATCTGATTTACACCAGGTTGGCAGAGCGTTACAACGCGGCCATTCTCAAAGAGATGGCCGCAGGCCCGTTCTCAGCGCCAAAACTACCGGTACAGCCGGTCGTCCGCGACTATAAGACCGCGCGTGAGGCTGTGTTCGTCGTTGAGTGGTTGGCGGACTATCACAGTTCACCTGGTCATCACGAGTGCCCGATCGAAGCCCAAGGGACCGCCTTTGCGTATCGAGAACTCAACTTGCTCGTCACGTGCGACCACGTGCTCGTGGGAAAAGCCGAGTTTGCAGGCATGGAAGTCCCTGCAGATTTCGACGCGCCCGAGGTCGTGAACAAAATGCTGACGGTTGTGCGCCCCGAAACCCAGGAGTCGTGGGCCGCTCGTGTCGTCTATCGCAACAAGCAGTTCGATTTTGCGATCCTTCAGTTTGAAGAGCAGCCACCTCACCATCGTTTTTTCTCAGCCATGGACACGCCGATTGCACCCCATGCTGACGGTGTTCTGATAGGTTTTCCCGCATACCAGAACTGGAACCTGCCGGATATCAACCCGCAGAAAGTGCTCAACCGCACCTTGCCGAACGCCGGCATGGTCAGTTTCACCATTGCAAACACGGGCAGCATCCGCCCCGGCAACAGCGGCGGACCGTTCACGGACGACCGTCTACGCGTCGCCGGGATGGCCCAGCGTGGCGCATATATGGGAGTCGGACACGATGAATGCCTGTGCTTCGAGGTGATGGACAAGTTCATCGGCGAATGGAAGGCTAAAAGCGCCGCGGCTGCGCCGCCCGCGGTGCCTTGACCAGTCGCACAGAAAGCCATCACGCTGGCGACAGCAACCACGCACCATCAACGATTTTGGTTGAAGACACGGCGTCGCTAGCAGGCGTAAAATCGTCGGGCCTGGCTACAGCGGCACGTTACCGCCTAGCTGATTGGCTTTGCCTGCAAGCTCGAACGCCGAGCACACGTGAAAGGGGTTTTCCATGGGCAAGAAACTCAATAAGGCCGTCGACATTTGGGAAACGCTGACGAGCGATCAGATTGACCGCGCTGGGCATTCTGCGGCGCGCGTCGTAGCTGCGCGCAAAAAGGGCGTCGCGGACTCGGCCATCGCCGCGCAGTTGACCGAAAACTCTCAGCGAAACAATCCGAGTAACTCGGAGACCTTTACCGTCGGCGACGTTCAATCCGTTGCCAAGTTTTTCGACGCAAACCGCACTCGTCCGGCGATAACGAGATCCGAGACGAGCGGGTTGATAGAACTGGCTGAAGGCTCGACACCGCCATCCGGGGCCGGGGCACCGGACGGCCTGCTGCCGACGCAATAACAACGGGGCCACACGGCCCCGTTGTTATTTATGGGCTGATAGCGTCCCGCCCGCCGCCCTGTTGCGGCACTAGGCGTTTGGCCGTCGCCCGCTCGAGGCCCCTTGCCGGGACCGGGCTCTCGCGCTTCGCGTCGGAACACGTCCGGCGTCTTACCGCTGTCGGGGATCAATCCTTGGCGCAGCAGTCAACCCCGCTCATCTTCCAGTCTTCCAGCCATGCCCCTGCCCGGTCAACCCGAGGCATGGCATGCACCCTACTCCCAGCTCCCCGCCCTTGACCCGCGACCGTAGCCGATAGCGGGCAGGCATCAAGGGGCGAGGGACCGTGTTGCCCGCACCCCTCCCTCGCCTTTTTCCTTGACGCCTGCCCGCTATCGGCTCCTCAAGTCGCACGGGCGTGAACCCGGGAGCCTGGCGGCAGCAAAGCCAACCCCGAGTTCCACCGGGAGGTGTCCAGCCGCAACGGCAAGTCACATCCCGTCGCCCGGTTCAGGTCCTCAACCTTGACTGTGGAGATTGCCATGCAACTCACTTCTTCTTTCCGTTACGGCTCCCCAATGCTGCGCGCCGACTCGCCCCTCTCAGACGATCAGATTCGCCGCGTTGCCCCGTCCATCTTCGCGGACGGCAAGCATGAAAGCCGCTCCGAACGCTACACCTACATTCCGACCATCGACGTACTGCGCGGCCTGCGTAATGAGGGGTTCCAACCCTTTATGGTCTGCCAGACGCGCGTGCGGCGCGACGACCGTCGCGAGTACACGAAACACATGCTTCGGCTTCGTCACGCCGACCAGATTACGGGCGAGGAAGCCAACGAAATCGTGCTGCTGAACTCACACGATGGCACCAGCAGTTACCAGATGCTCGCAGGCATGCTGCGCTTCGTCTGCCAGAACGGCATGGTCGCAGGTGACAACGTCGCCGATATCCGCGTCCCGCACAAGGGCAACATCGTCCAGAACGTGATCAACGGTGCATTCGACGTGCTCGACGGCTTCGACCTGATCCGCGAGCAGAAGGAAGGCATGCGTGCCGTCACACTCGACCGCGACGAACAGCACGCATTCGCCCGCTCCGCCCTCGCGCTGCGCTACGACCCGACCGAGGCCGAAGCACCTGCCCCTGTCACCGACAGCCAGTTGCTCGCCCCGCGCCGCTTCGAGGATCGCCGCGACGACCTCTGGACTGTCTTTAACCGCGTCCAGGAAAACCTCACCAAAGGCGGCCTGCATGGACGCTCGCGCACGGGTCGCTCGATGTCCACCCGTCCAATCACCGGCATCGACCAGAACGTGAAGCTCAACCGCGCCCTCTGGATGCTCGCGGACGCAATGCGCCAGATGAAGGCGTAGCCACGACAAGGGCGAGAAATTCACCCTTTCTCATATTCTTTCAGGACTCCTATCCGGGTCGAGTCCTGACGGAATCCCGTAGTGCCCGACCCGGAACTTCCTTTTCTTCTTTCTGGAGTCAGTCATGCAAGCCCAATTCGAAACCACCACGGAAGACACTGCCGAACCGGCTGCCGCGCTCGAAACCCACTTCGGCAACGAACAGCCCATCGTGACCGTGCCATATTCCACCCTGCGGCCTTCGCCACTCAATGCGCGCACGAAACCTCTGTCGGGCATTCCCGGCCTCGCCGCCAATATTCGGGCAAAGGGTCTGCTGCAAAATCTCGTCGTCCACGAAATAAAGGGATCGCGCGGCAGGCAGCGCAAATACGGCGTCTGCGCCGGTCAGCGCCGCGAGGCCGCCCTCGACCTCCTGTTCGAACAGAAAGACATCGCCGCCGACTACCCGGTCCCCGTGCGCATCGTCAGTGAAGGCGAAGCCCTCGCCATTTCCCTGATCGAAAATACCGAGCGCGAAGGGCTCGATCCGTTCGACGTGCTGCGCGCATACCGGATGCTGGCCGAGGAAGGGCGAAGCGTCGATTACATCGCCGCGCTCTTTTCCGCCTCGCCGCTCACGGTCAAACGGCGCATGAAGCTCGCCAACGTATCCCCAAAACTGTTGACCCTGCTGCGGGAGGACGCGATCACGCTCGACCAGCTTGCCGCACTCGCCCTCGCGGACAACCACGAAACGCAGGAACACATCTGGTTCGATGCGAATGAGTGGCAGCGCCAGCCAAACTATCTGCGACAGGCGATCACGCGAGCCGAAATCGACGCGAGCCGCAGCCGCCTTGTGCGCTTCATTGGCCTCGACACCTACGAAACGGCAGGCGGGTACGTACGCCGTGACCTCTTCAGTGACGACGGAAATGCGGGCTACATTGCCGATGCAGAACTGCTGCAACGTCTCGTCGCGCAGAAGCTCGACGCAGCCGCAGAAGAAGTGCGCGCCGAGGGTTGGGGCTGGACAGAAACCCGCGTCGAGCGTGACGTGCTGGAGCTTAACCGCTACGGCAAGCTGCGCCCCATCCAGCGCCCCTTTACGGACGACGAGCAGCGCGAGATGAACACGCTCACCGCACAACAGGACGACCTGGCCGGGAAGCTGGAAGCGCTCTCCGAGGATGATGAAAATGCCTATGAGGAAGCTGAGCGCCTTGATGCCGAAATCGGACGGGTCAACGCCACGATCGTCGCACTCGAAAGCCGCGCCCTGGTTTGGGATACACAGCAGATGGCCGAGGCGGGCGCGTTCGTGATCATCGATCCACAGGGAAAGCTGCTCATCGAGCGCGGTCTCGTGCGGCGCGAGAACAGTGCGGCACTGGACGCGGCGGGTGCGACTGTCACCGGCACGCCACAGGCCGAAGCTGCGGACCACGGCGATACTCCAGTACCGAGGATCAAACCGGTCCACAGCGCGAAACTCTGCCAGCGGCTCACTGCCCACCGCTCCGTCGCCATCCACGCCGAAATGGTCGCGCAGCCCTCCGTCGCGCTCGCAGCCCTGTTGCGGCATCTCGTTCCGCAAGCGCTGCCCGAGCACTACGGTTACACGTCCGCGCCTGACTATCTGGCATTATCCGGCCACAACAATCACGACAGCCTGCTGCGCGCGGCGGACGACTTGCCCACCAGCGCCGCATGGAACACGATTGAGGCACAGCGCGCCCGGTGGGCCGCCGAGTTGCCCGCGAAAC
The DNA here is from genome assembly GCF_008369935.1 of Paraburkholderia panacisoli. Taxonomy (GTDB): domain Bacteria; phylum Pseudomonadota; class Gammaproteobacteria; order Burkholderiales; family Burkholderiaceae; genus Paraburkholderia; species Paraburkholderia panacisoli. The sequence goes on from NZ_VTUZ01000025.1 coordinate 41,556, forward strand.
GCGCCGACCTGCTGCCGTGGCTCGTGAAACAGGATCCGGGAACGACGCTGCTCGACCTGCTCGCCTTCTGCACCGGTACCCTGATCGACGGCATCGTGGGCGAGGAAAAGCCGCAGGCGATCAGCGCGCTCGCGGGTGCGCTTAATCTGGATATGACCCGGTACTGGATGCCAACGCGCGTCACGTATTTCGATCATGTCAGCAAGGCGCGCATCGGGGAAGTCGTGTCTGCCGCCGTGTCACCAAAGGTTGCCGCCGACCTCGGAAAGATGAAGAAGGCCGATGCCGCTGCCGCCGCTGAATTGCGGCTGGCCAAGGTCGCATGGCTCCCGGAAATCCTCACCGATACGGAAATCCCGGTCACACCGTCATGGGAAGCCGACGACGACGAGGACGGGAACGCCGGGGACGACGACGACGGTGCCGCCGAGCCCGGGAGCGATCACAGTGGCATCAACAACACGGCTTGCGATGTGACCGAGTCTCCTGCCCCAGCCGGCACGCAGCCGCCGTGGCCCTTCCCAACCGCTGCCGACCTCGCGCACGCTTCATGATGCCCTCGCATTCATGAAAGGCGACACCGACGACGCATGACCCGTGCGGGCAGACGGCGAACCGTCTGCCCGCATCGTATGACTACCGGAGTAGCGCCCCGCCAGCCCACCCGCTGCCGCCGCGAGCAGAATCACGATCAGCGCTCCGACCACCAGTGCGCGGAACGCCTTCGCTATCCGTCGCGCTGCCATCTGGTCGATCTTCGCGGCGCGCGCCGCCGCCTCGCTCATCTCCCGTTCAAACAGAGCTACCGCTGCGGCGAGCTGCTGCCGGTGCTCGCGCGCCGCAACGGCTACCGCGCCCACAACCCGGTTTCCCGCGATGCGCGCAATCCGGTCAGCAGCGCGCCCCACCTGTGCAACCAACGCCTGTTCATTCAGTGCCGCGAGCGTCGCGCGATACCTCGTCTCGTGTTCAACGGCCATGCGTTCCGCGAGTTCGATGGTCGCCTTGCACCGCGCGAGCGCGTCACGGTGCTGCGCCATCAACGCGTCCGTTGCCTCACGCGCCTCCTCCTGCACTGCATCCAGATTGCCCTTGCCTGCCTCCCGGATGCGTTCCGGCATCGCCTCATAAAGCCGCGCATAGTATTCGAGCACCGCCAGCACCGACCACAGCGCATCGTTGTCGCGCAGGTTCAGGGCCACCGACACCCGACGCATGCGCAGCAGGCTCGCGTCGTCCGGCTTCTCCCCGGCCACGTCGTAAAAGAGCCGGGCGAGCGGATCGACAGGGCGTCCGCGCCGCGCCCGCCGCTCAGGCATTGCCCGTCACCCCGGCAAACATCGCGTCATAGAGCGCCCGCCAGCGCAGCAGTTCCGCGCGTTGCCCGATGGGCAGCGACTCCGCCGCCTTGCGCACCGACAGGCGCTGACTGCGCAGATCGTCCGCCACGCGATCCGCGAGTTCGGGAAAGTCGAGCGACTTGCCCCTCGCCTCGACACTCTTGCGGATTTTCGAGTCCTGATACAGCACGAACCTGTCCGGCGTACCGTAGTGACCATTGCGCACGACATGTGTCACCGCGTCCGGGAAGGTTTCACCGAACTGGCGCAGCAGTTCCAGACTGTCGCGCTGCCGGTTGATCACCCAGAACACGACCAGTCGCCTGCCGAGTTCGCCAAGCGTGCTGGCGAGCGTCGCGCCGTAGCGGGCGATGCCATCCTGGTTCCGGGCCGCCGTGTTGACCACCACGACTGCGTCGCGATGTTCATCGCAGTAGTTCACGAAATTGATCCAGCCGTCCGCTTCGTCCAGATCGAACGCGGCGCAATCAATCTCGCCCTGCACGGCTTTCATCACGTCAGGATTCGACGTGTCGTTCTCAACCAGCACGGGTTTGACGCCACGCCGTTGCAGATGATCGACCAGAGCGAGCGCGACAAGGCTCTTGCCAACACCGCCCTTGCCACCGCCCACAAGATAGATGGGATTGACTGCCGTATCCATCGCGACTCCTCTATAGATCGTCAGTGTCGGGCCGGATCGCGAATCCGAGTGCGCCCTGCACCGGCCCGGATTGCAGTCTGGCCTCCGTCTTTCCCCCATCCTTGCGAACATGCTTCATCTGAGACGTAGCATCCTGCACGCGTGTTTGCACGGTAGACGCCTTCCCGGCACCAGTCGCACGTGCGCCTGGTGTGGGTCGTACAACACTGCCTGCACCACTGCCCTTTCCGGTCGAGCGCAGTGCGTAGCGAATCGTCCCGGCCGTGATGTCAAGACCCTGCTGTCGAGCCTGCTCTGCGATCTGTTCCAGCGTATAGCCCTTCGACTGCGCAGTCCGCACGCGCACACGCATGTCCTTCATCGCATCGCGCACCGTCACGCCACGTTCCGTATCCGGCTTCTCTGGCAGCGCATCGAGTGCGCGGGCAAACGCCTCCCATTGCGACTTCGTATAGACCTTCGCAACAGGCATCGTTACCCTCCTGCGCATCCACTGCGCATTGCCGTGACACTATCGTGCGCACGTCCTGTGCATGCGTCAACACGGTTTTTGCGCACGGCTTGCCAGCGCAGGAACAAGCTGGAAGTGAAAGGAAAGTGGGAGAACAACGCATTTTTTTGCGCATGTTGCGCACACGCGACACGCGTTCTCCAACGCACCAAGGCACACCGGGTTAGCGCTTGCCGTTGGCGCCGGGCGCCATCGCCTTAACGCGGGATTCTGGCTTCGGTCGCCGCACGTGTACGCGTGCGGATTCCAGTCCTCGACGCCGGAATCGCTCACAGTGCTCCGCACTGAACCACGAGATCCACGCTCACGCGACAGTGCATCGTCTGAATCTCAACGCACGCAAGTCTTCGTCTGCTCTGCGCAAAACGTTGACAGCCTGGGCACTCGACTTGGTTTTTTATACGGCCCGAGAAACGCATCGATCAGCGCATCTATCCGACAAACCATTCGCACTTTTTACGAGCGCCAACCGCGCTGCAGCGCGCACATTCGACGCATCGGGTTCGACACTGATCAGCAGTTCATGGCGCAGTGCTTAGACATTTTTAACTCATCGTTTTGTGTAACACTTTGACTCTGGCGGCAACCTCACGCCATATCGTCTGCGCAAGAACAACGCACGCCATTCTTCAAAGCCTGATCATGCGTTTACGCGAGGGTGACAACCTCTGCGCACGGCGTTTACTCTGTGCCACAAAAAATGCACGGAGAACAAGGGATGGCAGGATAGGCTACCGCCGGTTTTGGGCGCCATGCGCAATGCACTTCTACCAGATAAACATGGTCGCGGACTCAGTAACCTTGCGCTTTTCAACGAGCGCTCTCGCGTCGACCGGGATCCTGTTGCGCATACCGGTAGTGTGATCGATCAGATCCACGCGAACATCGAGAACTGTATTCGTGACCGCCGAATAGCTCGCCGTCTGCGGCGGCGTTAAGAGACTGAACGTGCGCTACGTCAGCCGGCCGGGCACGATGTCGACCGGGACTGCTTGCAAAGAACAGCGCGCTTTAGAGGAGTCGTCGCGGCCCGCGGTGTCGGCTAGTGCGATCATTGTTAGCTCGTCATCAGGTGGCCGCTTACGGAAAAGAGGACATTTGAACTTGCCTAAGTACGACACTACTTTGCTCCTACATCACGAAAAGTGATCATGTTAATTATGTCAAATTTTGTGGCAATGCCTCAAAAGTTTGCTGACGAAAACCGACTGTTTATTGCAATGTGGACTGGCTGGTTCGGCGTTCAAAAGCCGCTTTTGCTTGTTCCGCTGCGCGCTGCGCGTAATCATTCCATCCTCCGCCAAGCGCGAGAAAAACAGTCACTTGATCTGTAGCCACGGAACCAGCCGACGCCACAAGCTGCTGTTCACTCAGCGCCAACGATTTCTGAGCGGAGAGAAGATCCAGGAACGATGTCGCACCGCGCCGATACAGGTTGTTTGCCTGATCAAATGCGGTTTGATTGCTGTCGCGCGTGCGTTGCAATAAAGCGAGGTGGTCGAGTTCCCTCGCATAGCTGTCCAAGGTGGTTTCCGCCTCTTTCAGCGCAGTGAGTACCGCGTTTTCATACGTGGTCATTGCAAGATCGGCATTCGCGCCTGCTTCGCGCAGTTGTGCGCGAACGATCACCTGATTGGGAAAGGTCCATTGTAAAAGTGGCCCAACACTCCACGTGCGGGATGCTGCGCGTAGCGCATCCGGGACAGTAGAAGCGGCGCCTCCAATCGACAGACCGACGGTAATCTGCGGATAGAGGCTCGCCTCCGCGACACCAATATTTGCGGTAGCCGAGGCCAAGGCTCGTTCGGCCTCCAAAACGTCCGGCCGACGCCGCAGCAGCGCAAGGCCATCTCCCGCGGGGATAGGCCGCTCAAGTGTTGGAGGCTTTGTGCATTGCGATGCTTCCTGCGGATATTGGTCAGGTTGTCGACCCAGAAGCGTCGCCAGCGCATACAGCGCTGCGGTGCGTTGTGCTTCAAGAGGGGGGACAGTCGCCTGGTCGGACTCAAGCTGTGCGCGGGCCCGCGTGACATCAAGCTGACTGGTTTCGCCACCATCTGCGAGTCTCCTTGTCGCAGTGTACGTGTCTCTATCGACCTTGATCGTGCGTTTCGTTGCAACCAACGCGGCATTTGCGTTGCAGACGTTAAGATAGGCCGTTAGCGTATTTGCAACGATCTGGATCTGGGTAGCCGCAAACGTGTATTGCTGTTCTTCGACGTTTGCCTGCGATGCTTCGACGGATCGTCGAATGCGCCCGAACAGATCGATTTCATACGATGCGCCAAGTGTGACCGCGACACTGTTGTAAACGTGCAGACCGAGTTCACCGGGAATCGTGCTACGAGTGCGCTCGAGGCTCGCAGATACCGCTGTCGACGGCAATTGTTGAGCTGCGACCTGGTCAAGCAGCGATTGGGCGATCGACAATCGCGACGCGGCAGCACGCAAATCACGATTTTCGCGTAGCGCAATCGCGATATAGTCGTTTAACGAAGCGTCCTGATAGAGTTCCCACCATCGATCGGGAGGCGATTCCAACGAAAACGCTGAACTGCGAGAAGCGTCGAATGTCGCCTGCAGAGCGGGACGTGTATAGTCCGGGCCCATCGGGTGAAATAGCGAACACCCACCGGCAAGTAATGCGCAAATCACCACCGCGACGATATGCGTCTGGACGATAACCGGACGGATCATGATCGTCCACTCGCCGGTAACGCTTTCGACGCGGCAGCACCAACCGACCGCTGCCGATCAGTCTTGTTCAAGATCGCGACGCTAGCTGAACGCCCCGGAATCAGGCCTCTGGTATCCGCATCTGAATCGATTCTGATCCGAACTGGAATACGCTGGGCGAGCCTCACCCAAGCGAAATTTGGAGCGATGCTTGGAAGCAAATTGCTCCCAATACTTGTATCAGAATCATTGACCGCGCTAGTAACGCTTGTCACTGTACCATATAGCGATTTATTCGAACCCATGACGGCAATTTCCGCACGATCACCTGTGTGGATATATTCCAACTGCGTTTCCTGAAAGTAACCCTCTATGCGCAACGAATCTGTGTCGACGAGAGCAAGCAGCCCTTTGCCGGCTGTGGCATAGGCACCCGGCCGCAAATCGACGTATGTCACAATCCCATTGACTGGTGCACGGACGCTAGAACGACGCAGATCCAGTTCTGCGGATGCGAGCGCTGCCTGGTCCTGGTCGACTTCCGCACGCGCGGTGCGCAGCGCACTGTCTGCCTGTTCAATATTCTGTCTGGAGACAAGGTCCCGCAGTTGATGATTCCGGTTTGCTTGCTGACGTGCATAGATGAGAGTCGCTTGTGCACTTTCGAGATTCGCTTGCGCACGCTGAACCGCGATCATAAAACGTTCGGAGTCGACCTGGAACAGCAGGTCGCCTTTCTTAACCTTTTGATCACTGACAACACTGACTGCCGTGACTAATCCGCTCACGTCTGTGGTCACCCCGACAATGTCCGCTCGGACATGACCATTGCGCGTTCGTGGATCGCGTTCGTAGTATGTCCAGATATACCATAGTGCACAAAGCCCAACGACAATGGCGATGATCGTGATGCTTGCACTGGCGATGCGTCGGATCGACTTCATATGTGCAGGCTACTGAAAATGCTATTTGTATAGCAAATCTAAAAGAATAGAGGGAGGATCGTCTTACCTCCAAGCGTGAACAAAATTCCGGCCACGATGATGAAGTAAAGCGCTATATCGAATACGTTCCGGTGCGAGATGAAACCATATAGGTGAAAATCCACCATGAGTCGCTTCATGATTTGTAAAATGACAAACGAAGCCGCCGCCACCAGAACCATCGGCGGAAGGAAAACACCGAAGAAATCGAGATCTGAACTCATGGATGCACCGGATTCGCAGTGACGCGCGGCTGCTTGATTTCTTCAAGCGCCACGCGCAATTCAATTAGAGCGCGCGCCGTAGCAGCGTCGCAGGTGTTACTTCCGAGCAACGTGTGCAGCGTTGCGTCTACCAGACTGCTCAACGAATTGGTAACCCATGGACGTAGCGGATCCATCTTGGATGTCAGCGAATTCGCGAGCATGCACCTGATGGGTTCGAACACAGAACTCCGGTTGGACGACGCTCCTGCCCATCGGTGCAGCACATGAACACTCCTGCCAATTTGCAATTCACGCAACATCTGCGCACTGGCTTGGACAGTCGGCATAGCCGTCACCAACTTTGTCGCTCGACTCTCGAGAAAAGCGAATCTGTCGAGGACATCCAGCGAGAAACGTTTGATATCGCCTGCCAAGGGTATGTCGACGATATCCCGCAATTGGTTTCGATTGCGACATAACAGACCGCGTACAACATCGACGAAGGCGGGACGCTGGATCAACGTTTTAGCAATGACCGCGACGCCAATACCAATATAAAGTCCGATGATGGAGTTCAGCAAACCATCGATAGAGATACCCGCTTGCCCATTGCCAATACGAAGCAGCGCCATAGGTAGGATCGCGAACAACACCCCTCCTTGCTGCTGCACGACGAGACCGAGCATGAACAGCGCCGGGAAGAGTGCAAGCGCCAACTCCCAAAAATCGTTGATCAATGGAAATACGATCTGGATATAGAAACCAACCGTTATCATCGCAATGCCGGAAATCTTCGCTGGGTTAACGAGCGCCATTACGGGATCATCAGCCATTCCGGACGTCACACAGAAAGCGATACCCATCAGCATCGACAATGCCATCGTCGACGCATTCCAACCCGTGGCATTCCAAAGAATGCCCATCAGGAACGCATATAGGCCGATCGAAAGCACTCCCCGTATCGCGAAATTGATATCGACTTGACCGATCGTCGCGGGCATCGGGCGTCCCTCATGCCGCAATCGCCGGATCGCTTCGGAGTCACTTTCCTTCAACTGGTAGTCGTGTTGAATGCGTCGCCACCCTGTATAGATCGCTCGCAGATAGCGCAGATAACACAACTCGAAGGCCGCATCGATATCGTAGGGCGCGGACCATGCCGGTCGAATCCGCAGGCGTCGCTGCAATTCATCGGAACGCGTATCGTCGGGACAGTCCGCTTCAATCCAGCGCGCAAGATCTTCTCGTAGCGCGAGATTTTTGGGGAACCTCGCAGATGCGCCTATCGCGCGCTCCAGATCTGCAAACGTAGAGAGCACTGGCAAAATGCGCATTCCTCGTTCGAGGACGGCAACAAGCACACGATAACGCCACGCATTTGTGAGACCTTCTTGCGACGCGCCGTCTGTCAGCGGCACAAGCTGGATTGCCCGCTGCACGATGCCGGAACGAATGCGCGGATCGTCCGATTTCGCGCGTAGCGCACCCACGGTCGCTGCGCGCAAATCCGTGAGCCATTGTTCGGCCACAGCCATCACATTGGATGATTGTCCGCGCGGGAAAAGCATCGCGTCGACGATCAAGTAGGCAAATACGGCTAGCAGCGCATCTTGAACACGCCCAACCGCCCGATCGAATGCTACATCGGGTGTAGCGATTCCAGGCATTGCTACCAGAAGGCAAGTGACGCCGCTTAGCATGTATGCGTAGTAGCGTGGTCTCCGTTCTCTAAACGAACCCAAAGAGGTTGCCATCACAAACAGCGTCATCGCGACCAATTGGGCGGCCTGGGAGGTGGAAAACACTGCCGCAGAGATGACGCCTACTACCGCACCCGCAAGCGCACCGATCAGCAGATGGCCAGCTTTCAGCCGCGTTTGTCCGCCGGAGGGCTGGATCAGCACGTACACGATAGTCATCGACCAATAGGGGTATCCGAAATCCTGCCAGAACGCTATGCCCAATGCCATGATGGCTGAGATGTACAACCTTAACGAGTAGAATGCCTTTTCTCGCAGTAGTGTGAACATGAGTCAACCAGATCCAGGTGGTAAGAATTGATCGCAACGAGTTATAGAAGACCGGTGCGCATCAGCAACCGCCACTAGTGGCATGCGATGAACCTGTCTTGCGCATTGACGGCGTGCAACCCGCAAGGAAGTAGCCAACGTAGATTGATCGCCGCGCTGGGTTCAGTGCAAGGGGCGCTCGGTCCATCGCAGTAAATCAATACTTTGCCTGCTGGCTTCGAAAACTATCCTTTTCTTCTGATAAAGCAAGACTATTCGTTTGGAATACTCCAAGGCTTTCGACGTCTTCGAGTCGTTGCCCTTTTGTCTCGAGTGCGAATACCGAAGCGACCGCTCCGCAGACCGCGACTATGGAAAATGCGCAAAACACTGCCGACACACCGAAGTGCGGTAACACGTTTCCGATTATCACTGGCCCTAGCGCTGCGCAGATTCGCAGTATCGAACTGGCGACCCCCGTTCCAAGCGCACGCACCTCAGTGGGATAAATTTCCGGCGTGTACAGATAGACGAGCAACGCGTTGGTATTCAGCGCTGCGTATGCGACTGTCGCGCAGACGACAACAAACACAATATTTGTAGACTCGTGCCACCACAGCGATCCGAGAGCCGCCGCGGCCGTCATAAAAGCAACGACAAAGCAGTTCCGACGACCGACAACGTCGACAGAGAGGGCGCAAAGCAGGCACGCGACTAATCCAAAAAAGCTGGCAATAAGCGAAGCGTACAATGAATCAGACAGGCTTAGATGGTAGTACTTTCTGTAGAGCGTCGGGAGCCAGCTAACTACGCCATAGTTGACAAGGCCAGTCACGGCCCAGATTACCCAAACCACAATTGTCCTGCCGCGATAGACGCGCGACACAAGCAAACCTATGCCGGACTTTGAGTTTCGCGTGCAAAAGAATTCCTCTCGTGGCTGGCGCTCCCGGTGAGAGTAACCCTTCGCGCCCGTCATCACTCGCATCGCATTCTCTGCCGCCTTATATTGCCCCCGGGAAACAAGCCATCTGGGACTTTCCGGTAGAATGCGCCACATCGCGACGGATAAAATGAGCGGCACGCCTCCAATGAAAAAGAGTGGTCGCCAACCGAAGCGCGGGACCAGCCAACTAGCGAGAGAAGCGGTCACGAGCAGGCCGATCACGAAGCTGAGTTCATACAATAGAAATGTCTTGCCTCGTTTTTTTCCTACCGCGATTTCATTAATGTACGTGGCCGCAACAGGTATCTGCCCGCCGATTGCAATTCCCTGAATGAATCGCAGAGTGCAGAGAACCACGTAAGACTGTGCAAATCCACAGCCAATGCCGACTATCGCCATAATGGCGATTGCTATGCTAGCGGTTTTGACTCGTCCAAACCGTTCCGCGGCAGCGCCGAACATGATCGCGCCGATAATCTGGCCGACAAAGCCGGCGGTGATGAGTACACCGACCTCGGGTGGTGACAGGCGCCAGGCCTCCATGAGCACGGGGATGGCATACGCAATCGACAACATATCGAACGCGTCAAAGAACGTTGCGGCGCCCATCATCAATCGAGCTTTTCTATAGAACCGCACCGTGTCCGACGACTCCAGCTTCATCAGGATCGCTTCCCTGCGCTCCTCGAGGGGAATATTGCTCATGCGCGTCTCCTCGGTGTGAAGGTCTACGTCACTGACCTGACGCAGCGACTGTCCATCCAAACCGGACGAGTTGCATATCAAGGTCGTCGCGAACATTCAAGCCAGCACGACGAAGCAATTCCAGGCACGTCGTGACCTCCAGCAGAGTCGGCGAAGGAAGCGGAGGCCGCATTGATGGGTTGTCAACCAACCCTCGCAACCAGCTTGCGAGACGGTAGCGGATATGCAGTCGGCCCCATTCGTCGTAAACCCACTCCTGCAGCTGTCGCAGCCCTCCTTCCCATATCGCGTTAGCCTTTTGCAGGTCTCCAGATTCCCACGCTTCGATATGAGCGAGCATCGGTTCCAGCGCGTAACACCATGCACCACACACCGTTCCGTCCATCTGCGAAGAAGCAAGATTCTCATGAAAGAAATGTGCTGCCGCTCCCATGAGCCCAACCTCGGGACGACTGTCTCGAAGGGCACGGGCAATTCGCCGATAGCCGTCATACGAGTACGTCATTTTCCAGCCGATGATATTCGGTATCGCGTTGCAGATATGCACCGCCGTTTCCGCTGGCAGACCAATGCCGTACTTCGGAGAGGGCGGCCCAATCGGGTGGGTAAGAATGGGAAGATTGACAGACCGGTCCTGAGCCTTGATCTGGTCTAGCCATACATCGGGATAGCGAAGCGGGTCCCAGTTATAGGTGATGTCCATCGCGCCACCGGGCGGAATCACGAAAATCCCATCGACGCCTAGGTCCTTTGCGTCGCGCGTTGTCTCGACAAGTTCACTAGTGGTGGGAGCATATACGCCTGCGAATACCGGAAGCTTTCGGTCGACTTCCTCCAGAACAATCTCAATGGCGCGTTGCTTTTCCTCCCCACTCATGTAGAACACTTCGCCCGCCTCGGGATTAACGATCAATCCGCCTCGACTTGCGAAGGGCGAGTTCAGGAAATATCGAGTAAAGCGCCGGATACCATCCTCGTCGAGCGAAAAATCCACTTTCGTGGGGAGCAACATCGCCACAAAAAACCGCTTGGCGTAATCGTGTGCCATTCGCACCTCCATATTGGTAACGGGTTCTACAGCAAAGCTCCCTACGAGGGTATCGTCAACAACAGGCTTTCGCTCGCACTAGCCACACTGACGCTTGGTGCGCGCTTCCATCAAGTCGCTGCCACTTGTCGAGCCTTTCTGGACGTCCGGTCGCACCACTCGTGTTAGTCGACCGCCTTCACGAGTTCCTCGATCACCTTCTTTGCGTCTCCGAAAACCATCATCGTCTTATCCAAATAGAACAGTTCGTTGTCGAGTCCCGCGTAACCAGCCGCCATCGAACGCTTGTTAACAATGATTGATCGTGATTTGTAGGCATCCAGAATCGGCATACCTGCGATTGGAGAACCTGGATCCGTCTTGGCTGCGGGGTTAACAACGTCGTTTGCCCCAAGAACCAGAACCACGTCTGTCTGACCGAAGTCGGGGTTGATGTCCTCCATCTCATGGACCTGCTCATATGGAACCTCTGCCTCGGCCAGCAACACGTTCATATGGCCAGGCATGCGACCAGCGACAGGATGAATTGCGTACTTCACCGCAATTCCCTTTCCAGCTAGTTTTTCCGTAAGCTCCTTGAGTGCATGCTGCGCCCGGGCGACTGCAAGTCCGTAGCCCGGAACAATGATTACGGACTCAGCGTTTTGCAACATGAAAGCCGCGTCGTCCGCTGACCCCTGCTTTACCGAACGGTTCGCTCCCTGGCTAGAGCCTGCGGTTACGGCACTCGCCCCACCCAAACCACCGAGCAGCACATTGAAGAACGACCGGTTCATCGCCCGGCACATGATGTACGAGAGGATTGCACCCGAGGAACCAACCAGCGAGCCGGCCACGATCAGCATGGGGTTGTTCAATGAGAATCCGATACCAGCAGCAGCCCAGCCGGAGTACGAATTCAGCATCGAAACCACAACTGGCATATCGGCGCCACCGATCGGAATGATGATGAGCACGCCGAGTACGAAAGCAGCCAATGACAATACAAGGAAGGTCGACCAGTGCTGCGTCCACACAAACGTAGCTCCGCAGGCCAAAATGGCAAGCAACAACAGCAGGTTAAGCCAATGCTGGCCCTTGTACTGAATAGGTGCGCCCTGAAATAGCCGAAACTTGTAACGCCCCGACAGCTTGCCAAAGGCGATAACAGAGCCAGAGAAGGTAACCGCTCCCACCAGCGATCCGAGTGCGAGTTCGACGCGATTGCCGTACGGAATTTCTCTATCAACGGTCAAGATACCGAATGCTGAGGGATCGGACACGATCGCAAACGCGATACAGACTGCCGCGAGCCCGATAAGCGAGTGCATTGCCGCGACGAGTTCCGGCATCTTGGTCATTTCGACACGAGCCGCAACCAGAGCGCCAACTGCCCCTCCCGCGAGCAAACCGACAATGACAAGCGGGAAGCCAAGGCCTATCGCGCTGCTACCGCTCTGTACGATCAGAATCCCCGTCGTCAGGATAGCGATCGCCATGCCGGTCATTCCAAACATGTTTCCGAGACGTGCAGTTTTCGGATGAGACAGACCTTTTAATGCCTGGATGAAACAGACAGACGCCACCAGGTAGAGAAGTGTTGATACGTTTGCGCTCATTCCGCTCTGCTCCCTTTACCACTAGCCTTGGCCTCTTTCTTCCTGAACATCTCGAGCATCCGTCTTGTGACGAGAAATCCTCCGGCGACGTTCACCGACGCAAGCGCGACCGCAATCACGCCAAAGGCTTTCGCACCGATGCCAACAGTAAGTCCGGCAGCCAGCATGGCGCCCACGACAACGATTGCCGAGATGGCATTCGTTACAGCCATCAAAGGCGTGTGTAGTGCTGGGGTGACGGTCCACACGACGTGATACCCGACGTAGATCGCAAGAACAAACGTAATCAAATTTGTAATGGTATGGTTCACGACTTCCATGACTTCTCCTTACGCCGCAAGAGGCGTCGCACCTTGATGACAGATTAGCGATGCCGCGACGATTTCGTCGTCCATGTTCAACGCGAAACTCCCGTCTTTCGCTGTCAGGTTCCTGACAAACTCGAGCATGTTTCTGGCGTAAAGCGCCGACGCGTCGGTGGCCACTGACGCAGCTAGATTCGTCGGTCCAGCGATCTTCACACCGTGGCAGATCACCGTCTCGTCAGCCACGCTCAACGCGCAGTTGCCGCCACCCGCCTGCCCTCGCCCGGCAGCGAGATCGACGATTACTGACCCTGGCCTCATTTCGGAAACAACGTTCTCTGCAAGAAGAAGTGGTGCCGGTTTGCCGGGTATGAAAGCAGTGCAGATCACAATATCGGCAGCGGTCGCACGCTCGCGGACTTTCTGGGCCTGGCGCTCGAGCCAACTCGCCGGCATGGGCTGCGCATAGCCGCCCTTGCCCTCTGCTGCTTGCCTCTCTTCGTCGGTCTCGAATGGCACGTCTACAAACTTGGCTCCAAGCGATTCAATCTGCTCGCGCGCCGCCGGCCGAACGTCGGATGCCTCGATGACCGCGCCAAGGCGTTTGGCCGTCGCAACCGCCTGAAGGCCAGCAACACCCGCGCCCAGGATCAGCACGCGCGCAGCCTTGACGGTACCTGCGGCCGTCATAAGCATGGGCATGAACCGTTGATACAAACCGGTGGCAAGTGTGATCGCACGATAGCCAGCAATATTCGCTTGCGACGACAGAACGTCCATTGCTTGCGCTCTCGTTGTTCTCGGCACCAACTCGAGGGCAAACGCCGTCAAACCAGCGCTGCCGAGCTTATGACGCAGATCAGCGTTGAACGGCTCGAGCATGCCTATCAGCACCGTGCCGCCCTTAAGCAGTCCAAGTTCCTCGTCGTCCGGCGCCCAGAGTTTCAAGACAAGATCGGCGCCGAATGTCGACTCCCTGTCTACAAGCGCTGCACCCGCGTCCATGTAAGCCGCGTCAGGAAAATGCGAACGATCTCCGGCTCCGTGCTGGACCAGAATTTCGTAGCCGAGCAACTTCATCTTTCTAACAGTCTCTGGTGTTGCTGCCACGCGTGCTTCACCTTGCCTACTTTCTTTAGGAATCCCTATTTTCATAGCAATGCACCTTCTTCGTTTCTAAAATCACTGGCCAACTCATGGACGGTCGGTCATCTCTAGCTTCAACGGCGGTACCGCGACGGATAGTCGACGGGATTGAACGCTTTTCATCAAGAGCATCAACGCCGCCGCCATGGAAACTGGAATTGCAACCATTCCAAACACCGTCGACATGTCTCCCAAAGCGACCAACATCACGCCGCCTGCCATTGACCCGCATATCGAACCGACGCGGCCCATTCCTAGCGCCCAACTCACACCAGTGGCACGTACTTCGCTACGATAGAAGCGCGCCGTCAACGCATTTGCTCCCGTCTGGGAGCCGGCCACGCCAACACCGGCGCCAAAGACCGAAAATTGCAGAAGAGCGGAATGGTGAACGCTCCCACCGAGAAGCAGAAGGGAAATGGCGGCAATGGCGTATGAACAAGCCAGCACAATGTAAGGATCGCGTCTATCCATCAAATAGCCGATAACAACAGCGCCAACTGTTCCGCCAAGTGGGAGCATTGCCCCAAGGCGGGCAGCTTCAGAAATAGAGTACCCGGAATCCTTTAGTGCCAAGGGCAGCCAGCTTGACAAAAGGTAGAACGCGGACAATGTACAGAAGTAGGTTAGCCACAGCAGAATTGTTCCTGACCTGACGTCGCGCGCAAGCAGGCCTCGCACGGGAATCAATGAGCGAGGTTCGGCGCTGTCCTCGATGTAGATGGCCGTAATGTCTGGATTGAGTTTCTCTGCAATCCGCAGGACTTCGCTGCCACGTCGCCCATTGGCGAGGAGATAGTCGAGCGATTCTGGGAGGTATACGACCAGGAATGGCACAAGTATTAGTGGAGCCAGACCGCCAGCAACCAGTATGCCTCGCCAGCCTGCGAGAGGAAGGAGCCACGCCACAATCCAGCCGCCAACCGCGAACCCCAGCGTAAATCCGCAGAAAGTGGCTGTAACAAGAAGGGAGCGAAAACGGGCCGGGCTATATTCGAGCTCAGCGTAATCACGTTTGGCATTGCCCCCCCGAGACCGAGTCCAGTCAACAACCGCAGCAGGGCCATCTGTTCAGGTGACTGTGCGAACCCCGAGGCTACGCTGCCACATCCGAAGAAAACAACAGAAGCAATCAGCACCTTTTTGCGGCCGATGCGATCCGCTACCGGTCCAAACAGGAAGCATCCAATCATCAAACCCAGCATCCCGGCGCCGAAGATCTTTCCCATACTCGCCGTCTGCATGGACCATTGCCCGCGCAGCGAGGAAGCTAGGTAGCCAACCGATGCTGTATCGAATCCGTCGATCGTGACAATAAGGAGGCAATAAACGAGCACCGCGACCTGCAGTCGCGAAATGCCATTGCCATTCATTAAATCCGCCGCTCTCATGTCTCCTCCTGCGTCGTTGAAACGCATGCTCCTTGGCTGACGGACCTTAAGTCCGTCAGCATCTCTCGTATAGTTTTGGAGAAGTTCTTCGACCTGCCTCAGGCCACTTTTTCCGCCTGAACTTGGCTCTCGCGCTTTTTCAGATCCAGCGCGACGTCGACGATCATGTCTTCCTGACCACCAACCATCCGCCGGCGCCCCAGTTCGACAAGAATGTCTACCGTCGAAAGCCCGTACTTCTTGGCTGCAACCTCTGCATGCCTGAGGAAGCTTGAATAGACACCTGCATAGCCGAGTGCCAACGTTTCGCGGTCAACCCGCACCGGACGATCCTGGAGTGGCCTCACGATGTCGTCCGCTGCGTCCATCAGTCGGTAGAGGTCACAGCCGTGGTTCCAGTTGAGACGGCTCGCAGCGGCAATGAAAACTTCGAGCGGCGCATTTCCAGCACCGGCCCCCATGCCAGCCAGGCTCGCGTCAACGCGGTCGCATCCCTCCTCCACCGCGACAATGGAGTTGGCTACACCCAAACTCAGGTTGTGATGTGCGTGAATTCCCGTTTGCGTTTCGGGTTTCAGAACGTCCTTGAATGCCCGAAACCGCTCGCGAATGGCATTCATATCCAGCGCACCGCCCGAGTCCACGACATACACGCAGCTTGCACCGTAGGATTCCATGAGCTTGGCTTGCTCAGCGAGCTTCGCGGGCTCAGCCATGTGACTCATCATCAGAAATCCGACAGCGTCCATGCCGAGTTCGGCTGCATATTCAATATGCTGCTTCGAAATATCCGCTTCGGTGCAGTGCGTCGCGACGCGCACTACACGCGCGCCGGCGTCGTACGCTTCGCGCAGTTGATGAACGGTACCGACACCAGGCAGCAGTAGCGTAGCGACCTTTGCGCGCCGTACAACCTCCGCGACTGCGGCAATCCATTCGGAATCAGTGTGAGCACCGAAGCCATAGTTGAAGGAGGAGCCAGCGAGACCGTCGCCGTGCGCAACCTCAATGCTATCCACGCCCGCAACATCCAGCGCACCAGCGATCGCCTTGACGTTCTCGATGCTGTATTGGTGACGCACAGCATGACTTCCGTCTCGCAGGGTCACATCAGAGATGTACAGTTTCTTTTCCACCGGGTTCATTACCCTCTCCTTCACACGACAAATGCCGACTCTGCGAAACGTTCAGCGCACATCAAGGCGGCGCTCGTCATAATGTCGAGGTTACCGGCGTACGCGGGCAGGTAGTGGGCCGCACCTTCCACTTCAAGAAGAACCGTCGTCTTGAGACCTGAGACCTTTCCAAGCCCTGGAACGTTGAGAGGGTTTGCGTCGTCATAAAGATCGAACTGAACGCTTTGCTTCAGCCGATAGCCGGGGACATACGCCTGTACCCTGGCGACCATGTCAGCGACACTCCGCTCAATCAGCGCGGTATCCACTGGCTCAGAAAGGGTGTAGACCGTATCCCGCATCATCAGAGGCGGCTCGGCCGGATTCAGGACGATGATCGCCTTACCTTTTTCCGCACCACCGACCTTCTCGATTGCACGAGTGGTCGTCTCAGTGAATTCGTCAATGTTTGCCCGGGTCCCAGGTCCTGCAGACTTGCTTGCAATAGAAGCAATGATCTCGGCGTATTTGACCTTCGCCACCTGCGAAACCGCAGCAACGATCGGGATCGTTGCCTGGCCGCCGCACGTCACCATGTTGATGTTCGGTGCATCCAGTTCCGCGTCCAGATTAACTACTGGAACGACGTAAGGCCCAATCGCGGCCGGCGTAAGATCAATGACCTTAATGCCTCGCGCGACCAGCAGCTCACTGTGCCGGGCATGCGCGCCCGCCGAAGTCGCATCAAACACAATCTTGATCTGCTCGATGCCTGGCCAGGCGAGAAGACCCTCGATGCCGTCGGAGATTGCCGCGACGCCCAGCCGCTCGGCTCGTGCGAGACCGTCCGACTTCGCGTCAATGCCCACCAAAGCAGCTACTTCAAGATTCTTACCGTAGCGCATCACCTTCATCATCAGATCGGTTCCAATGTTTCCCGATCCGATAATCGCTACTTTTGACCGTCCTGTATCACTCATATCCCGCTCCTGACAGGTTATCGCCCGAGTTCCTTGGCCGTTTTTCCGCCAATGCCCCAGTGCGTCTTGGGCATTTCGCTGATCAGGACCCGAACTGATTCTCGCGGAGCACCCACTTGTTCAACGGTCGCGGACGTCAGCGCCTCAATGAGTTTCGCTTTCTGCTCGTCGCTGCGACCTTCCATCATGTAAACCTGAATAATCGGCATGGTTTTTCCTCAGTGCCTGCGCGTATCAAACAAATCGCATGGAAAGTGATCCGAGGCTTTGATATCGAACGGCGATACTGTCGCCGGCTTCGACGGGAATCGCTTCGGTGACGCCGCCGGTCATAATGAATGCACCTGCCGGCAACTCTTCTCCGCTTTGCGCAAGCATATTCGCCAGCATGGCGACGCTATGTGCCGGATGGCCGAGCACAGCCGCGCCAGCCGCGGTCGCAACGACTTCACCGTTCTTCTCAAGGACTACGCCCAAAGTCTTCAAATCAAGGCCATCCACCGACTTGTGGGCGCCCCCCACGACAAACTTCGCAGCAGAAGTGTTATCGGCGATAACGCTCTTCACATCGAACTTGAAATCCAGATACCGCGAGTCGATGACCTCGACGGCGGGTATAACAAAGTCCGTTGCTGCAAGTACGTCGGCGATCGTGCAGCCCGGCCCCTTCAACGGACGCTTGAGCACAAAGGCAATTTCCGCCTCCACCTTCGGGTGGATAAGGTCCTTCGTTGAAATGCTCGAACCGTCGAAGCAGTACCCATAGTCGGTGAGAAAGCCGCGCACGGGTTCTGCCACGCCCATCTGACGCATTTTCGCGTGCGACGTCAGACCCATCTTGTAACCGACGATGCGGACGCCCCGCGCTTCTTTGCGCCGGCGGATCTCATCCTGAATCGCATACGCATCATCCCAGTCAAGCTCAGGGAATTCCTGCGTAATCTTCGTGACTTCGCGCCGTTCGATCTCAGCGGACTCGAGCTTTTCCGCGAGATAAGCAATGGTGTTCTTGTCGAGATTCATTCCTTCCTCACATTCTTTAGCTAAACCGCACCGACGCAGTGCCGATACCACCCAGTCGAACCTGGAGGTTGTCACCGACATTCACAGGAACCATCGTGGCAAGCGACCCCGACAAAATGACCTCTCCTGCACGTAGTCCCAGACCGTGACGGCCTAGCGTATTTGCCAGCCATGCAACTGCGTTCGCGGGGTGCCCAAGCGCTGCAGCACCTGCGCCCGTTGCCACAATCTCTCCATTCTTTTCCAGCGTCATGCCCACGGTGGACAAGTCGATCTTCGAGGGATCGATCGCGTTATCGCCAAGCACGAAAGCGCCCGACGACGCGTTGTCGGCGACGGTATCCATGATCGTGATCTTCCAGTCCTTAATACGCGAGTCAACGAGCTCGAAGCAAGGCATGACGAACTCAGTCGCGTGAAGGACGTCTGCAACCGTGACGCCGGGGCCAGAAAGGTCATGCTTCAATACGAAAGCAATTTCCCCTTCGGCCTTGGGTGCGATGAACTGTTCCAATGGAACCGTGGCGCCATCCTGATAGGCCATTCCGGATGTCAGCACGCCGAAGTCGGGCTGGTTGACCTTAAGCAGATCCATGACGACCTTGCTTGTCACACCGACCTTCTTGCCGACCACCCGCTCGTTGCGCGCGGCAACGCGCAAGTTCATCATCTCAAGCTGAACGCAATAGGCATCGTCGATGGTCATACCCGGCACTCGCGAAGAAAGCGGTAAAACCGGCTCCCGGGTGACCAGTGACTGATAAAGCTCCGCGCCGTAGCGCTTGATGTCGGAGATCTCCATGCTTGCCTCAAAGCTGAATACAAATGTTGCGAAGTTCCGTATAGAACTCGAGCGAATGGACACCCCCCTCCCGTCCAATGCCAGACGCCTTTGAGCCACCGAAGGGTGTGCGCAGGTCGCGCAGGAACCAAGAGTTGATCCAGCAAAGGCCGACTTCGATGGAAGCTGCAAGACGGTGAGCGGTTCCTATGTTGCTAGTCCATACTGAGGTGCACAGCCCATATTCACTCGCGTTGGCGAGACCAACGACTTCTTCCTCGGTGTCGAACGGAGCGATATGGCAGCACGGACCAAAAATCTCTTCCTGAATCACCGCGGAGGTTTCAGGTAATCCTGTCCAGATTGTCGGCTGGACCCACGACCCTTCCGCCAGTTTCCCGTCGAACTGTGGTACACCACCACCTGCGATGACCGTCGCTCCGTCGGCCTGCGCACGTGCGTAATAAGAGAGTACTTTCTGCTGATGCTCCTGCGATATCAGCGGGCCGAAATTCACTTCCTTATCGTAGGGATTTCCGGGCTTCATCGATTCTGCTTTGACCTTAAGCGCTGTCACGAACTTGTCGAAGATCGGACGTTGGACGTATACACGCTCCGTCCCGAGACATACCTGCCCGCTGTTCGCGAATGCCGAACGGGTCACTCCCTCGATCGCCTTATCGAAGTCGCAGTCAGCGAACACGATTGCCGCGTTCTTGCCGCCCAGTTCGAATGAGACCGGGCGCGTGCCGTTAGCAGCCGCCTTCATAATGGCTTCACCGGTGCGTGTTTCGCCAGTAAAGGTAATGGCGTTCACCTCCCTGTGCGTGGTGAGATACTCCCCGGCCGATCCAGGTCCGAACCCATGGACGACGTTGTACACACCGGGGGGCACCCCAACCTCGTTCATCACTTCGCCAAGCAAAGTGGCCGTACCAGGCGTTTCCTCGGAGGGCTTCACGATGACCGCGTTGCCGCACGCAAGTGCTGGCCCAACTTTCCATGTCATCAGCAGCAGCGGCAGATTCCACGGACAGATCACGCCCACCACGCCCTTGGGCACCCTGATCGCGTAATTGAGAGCCTTGCCACCGTTCGGTGTGGCCATCTCGAACGACTCCGTCGGCGCATTCTTGATGACGTCGGCGAAGATCTTGAAATTCGCTGCGCCACGCGGAATATCAAGATGGCTAGCCAGCGATTGCGGTTTGCCCGTGTCGGCGATTTCCGCAGCAAGGAAGTCATCAAACCGCCGGTTAATTCCGTCGGCGATTGCGTAGAGCAGCTCGACGCGCTCCTGAACACTGAAGCGGCCCCATGGTCCGGAAAGCGCTGCGCGTGCAGCCTTTACCGCGGCGTCGACCTCGGATGATCCGGCCTCATGCACAAGTCCGATGAGACTACCGTCCACAGGATTGACGTTCCGGAAATGACGCTCTGTCGATACCCATTCGCCATTGATAAAATTCTGGAACGTAGAGTTTTCTCGCATTTGCATTTCAATCTTCCATGTAATTCAGAGTTCGCAGTCGCCCGCAGAGAGGTAGTCCCACATCCGCTCCAGAATCCTTCCGGAAAATGTTGCGCGGGTTTCACATTGCGTCTCGGTCAGCGTCTTTCCCAACAGGCCGGCTCCACAAGCCAGAACATCGAGCTCCACACGTGCCGCGTCCTCCAGATACCAGGTCAACACAAGCACTTCTTCAGGCGAGCCTCCTGCGACGACTGCGCCATTGCCTCGCATTACTACCGCCCTGCTTTCACCCATTACGTCAGCCAACGCGCTAGCCTGCGCATCCGAGCGGATAAGAAGAGGGTCATCCCAAAGAGGAACGGATGGTGAGAAGTAGCTGCCGAAACCGTGCCGCGGCGACGGTGTGCGCGACAAGGTGGAAAGCGACATCACCTTGGGCGGCATGCTTCTGGCGACCGACTGGATGCTTGGGCGTTGTGAATAAATCTGCTGGTGGATACGGACCTCACCAAGGACGCCGTCGGGCAGCGCGCCTTTCACCGGGACGACCGTTCCCTCGTCGGAACTGTCGAGTAGCGCCATTGGTTTTGGGGCGCAGACGAGGAAATGGTTAGCGTCAAGGCGCACGCTGTAGTGCCCGTATGCGTGTGCAAGTCCAGCCCTGCCAAGTGAGCGTGCCGCGACTCTGAGCTTCCGGTCGGCATCGGAACGAACGTTGTCAAACATCGTCCTCTCCACGTCAGACTGAAAACTCTTCAATGTTGGGCTTTGCCCCCCACATGCAGAAGCCAGTCGGACCGAATGGAAACTGACGCGGCTTATAGTCCCGTTCTTCGTCGGCTGTGATGAGGCGCACGCCGGTCGAGTACTCGTAAATCATCCCATCAGGGCCGGCGAAATACAGGAAGGCAGCACCCGACGTAGGGTGTCGACCGGGACCGAAGCGGATAGGTACGCCACGCTCAACCAGGAAGTAATACGACCGCATCAGGTCATCGATACTGTTGACCTGAAAGTTGACGTGCTGCACACCTGCGTGGTCCGAGGGAAAGAGCGCGATCTTGTGGTGCACTTCATCGATGCGCAGTAGCGGCGCGTCGCCGATTCGGTCAGATACGCGCGCGTTGCAAACTGTCGTCCAGAATTCCTCGTCGCGAGCGGCATTTGTCGTGCGAAGCCCGACGTGGCTGAATGACTCGATGCCCGCGTCGCGCGACGCATGGTATCTGCGGCTGCTCTCATGGGGACGCAGCACCAGGTCGATCTTGTTGCCAGTCGGGTCGGCGAATGTAATGAAATCTTCGACGCGCCGCATTTCGCTTTCATCCCGACTTCCGCGCTTGACCGGCGTCCGCATTGCCTCAAGCTGCGCGGCGGCACCGTCCAGCTCTTCGGCCGTGGTCACCTCGAAGGCGACTACATGTTCGGCGGGGTTGCCTTCGTAGTAACAAACAGAATGGTCGCGATTGTCGCTGCGAAAATAGACGAAGGGACCCTCTCGACGAACCTGCTGCAGCCCAAGTATCTCCTGCGCGTACTTGACAGTGGACTGAAGGTCATCCGTAGCTAGGCGGACGTATCGAATGTCGTGTAGATTAATCACAGCCTGTCTCCAGCTTTTCTTGATTGCAGCAGCCGAGCCGAGATTGTGATCTGGAAGACTGCAGCTGCTATCGCGTTGATTCGTTCAAGATAGGCTGACCACCGTTATTGCACCAACAAATTGTGTAAATCCACGGAATTTACATCATAAATTTTGCCCGGCAGCCTGGTGTCCAGACAGACTCACGAACAGTGATGCAACGGTGCTTCGGAGCCAGCGGTGCCCCGCATCACGATGACATCTGTCATGCCAGAGCTGTGAAATATCGAAGGTGGGTGCCTCAAACGGTAACGGAAAGACTCTGACGCTTGCGTAGCCATTGAAGGCGTTCGCCAAACGGCTGGGAACACAAACGAGCAAGTCACTGGCCGTGATCATTTGTGATAGCCCAAGCGAATGGGCGAGTCGGACAGCAACCTGCCTGGCACGTCCGTTTTTCTCAAATACACCCTCAACGGCCTCTTCGAACAGGGCGTGGCTGCCGGCCGTAGGCTTGTACACAGCATGCCGCGCATCAAGAAATCTCCTGAGCGACAGCGCAGTCGATATGGTGGGGTGCCCCTCACGCACTATCGCGACGTAGTATTCACGGAAAAGCCGTTGTTGATGAAACCCCGGATCAAAGCTCATAAACAAGCCTATTGCCAGATCGATTTCCCCGGTCGACATTGCGTTTTGCGCATCTTTAGGCATGGCATCGACGGTGACGATTCGAATGTTGGGCGCGGCCGATGCCAAGTGAGAGATAAGCTTCGGCATGAACACCATTTGCCCGAGGTCGCTCATGTAAATCGTAAAAGACCGGTCGGACGTCTGAGGGTCGAAATTGCTTTTGGTTTCCACGGCTTGCCGGAACGATGCCAGGCCTGCACTGACATGATCAGCCAGGCCCTCCGCCAAAGAGGTAGGCAGCATTCCATCCTTTGTCTTGACGAACAATGGATCGTCGAAGGATAT
This sequence comes from Paraburkholderia panacisoli, assembly GCF_008369935.1. Taxonomy (GTDB): domain Bacteria; phylum Pseudomonadota; class Gammaproteobacteria; order Burkholderiales; family Burkholderiaceae; genus Paraburkholderia; species Paraburkholderia panacisoli. Next base: position 65,017 of record NZ_VTUZ01000025.1, read on the forward strand.
TCGCAAACGCTTCAAGGCGTTACTGACGGCCGACTGTGTCAAGCTCAATTCTTCCGCTGCCAAGGTCGTGCTCCTTGTTCTCAGAATGGAGTCGAACACAAGCAGGAGGTTTAGATCCAGCGTTAAAAGATTCATCTGCGTCTCCTTGGGCGGCGCTATTGACGTTGCGCCTCTTATCGCTGCATCGGTTCTCACACCGTTCGAAAGAGCGTATCGAACTGCTCCCGGAGCCACCGGCTGGCAGGATCGCGATGGTATCGGTCATGCCAGTACATGGCTACGTCGAATTCGGGAACCGATAAAGGTAGTGGTTTCACTACAAGCTCAAAATGCTTCGTCAGTTCGCTTGCGAGCAGCTCGGGCACAACCCATATCAGATCCGTGCTGGTGACGATATGCGGGGCGGACAGATACTGGGGTAGCCGAAGCCTGATACGGTCCTTCGCACCCGCCTCAATCAATGCCTTTTCTAGCAATACGTGACCACTTCCCGAGTACTCGACGAGTAGATGTTCTTGAGTTAGAAAACGGTCCAGCGTCAAAACAGCCCCTTCCAGCGGATGCCCTTTCCGTAATACCGTCACGTACTTCTGCGAGAAAAGGGACTTGCCGTGTATTCCTGCCTCGAGGGCAGGAAGATACCCAACCGCAAGATCGATCTGTCCGCTTGCAAGTCCCGCCAGCGTCTCGTCTATCGGTTTCCATATGCTCCGAATTCTGACGTTCGGGGCAACGTCCCGAAGCCGTTGAACAAGTCGCGGGAAACAGGCGACTTCCCCGATGTCGCGCGTCCTGATGGTGAATACCCGTTTCGACTGGAGCGGTTCAAAATTTGCAGGCTCCTTACGCGTTCTGCGGATCATCGCCAATGCATCCAGCAGCATAGGTGCCAACTCGTTGGCCAGGGGGGTTGGCTCCATGCGCCGCCCGACCTGCACAAACAGCTTGTCGTCGTATTCCCCCCGCAGCTTCTTCAACGAGCCGCTCGTAGCTGACTGAGTGACACCAAGCACTTCGGCGGCGGCTGACACCGACCTTTCCCGCCAAATCGCTTCGAAAGCATAAAGCAGGTTCAAATCCTTCACACGCCCCCTCCTATCTATTCTGCTAATAGTTACCCATTACGAAATCAGTATGGCTTCTTGGACAAACTTGGGCAAGACTAGGAAAAACATCTACAGGAGACATCTGTGAGCGCAGCACGTATTGGCATGATCGGGATCGGGCAACTTGGGCTGCCAATCGCAACCAACCTTATGGCAGCCGGATTCTCGGTTGTCGGCTTCCGGCGAACAGACCGGGCCGAGTTCGTCGCCAGAGGCGGAGTCGCAATGGACGAGCCAGCGGACGTGGTGAAAGCATGTGACGTGCTGCTTCTGTGCCTGCCAGGTCAGCAGGCCCAGCTTGAAGTTTTAGAGGGGCCGCGTGGAGTCCTCGCATCCCTCTCCCCCAGCCAAACTGTCATTGAACTAGGAACATACAGTCGCGAATTCAAGATCGCCCAAGCTGAGCGCATCCAGCAAACGGGCGCAAAAGTGCTCGAGGTAGAAGTCAGCGGTTCCCCCAGCATTGTTGAGCAGCGAAAAGCCGCGCTCTTCATTGGCGGCGACGAAGACGTCCTTACATCTGTAGAAACGGTTCTGAACGCGATTTCATCGGTCCATTTTCACATTGGTGAACTCGGATCAGCGGTCAATATGAAGCTGATCGCCAACTACCTCCTGACAATCCATACGCTGGCCGCGGCAGAGGCCATCAACATGGGCGCACGTGCAGGATTCAATCCTCATCGCGTGGTCGAAATAATCAAGCAAAGCGTGGGCAACTCTGCAATGTTTTCCATTCGAGGCCCGATGATGGCCTCGCGCACGTTCTCACCGGCTCCCGGCCCTTTCAGTACGCTGGAAAAATATCTGGAGATGGCCGGCCAGCTTGCGTCCGACCTTGGATGCGCTACGCCCCTTTTTTCCACCGCGAAGCGCTATTTCGAAAAGGCTTTGGACGATGGTATGGGCGGTGAAGACATCTCTGCTGTCATCAAGCTCATCGAGGCGGAATCAACACGCGACTGATACCCCACCCCTCCTGAAACAACGCGGAACTACCCCAGATGAAGTATCAACTTTTCTCATATTCGCTCGATGGATTCGAGCGGCAAACTGGCATTACCTTCGGCTCTGATCTGTACAGCCTGAAGTCTTGCGCCGTCGCCTGCGACATAGCCGTTGTGGGCGACCAGACCTTTGATCAGCTCATTGCAGGTTGGAGTATCTTCGGACCGAAACTTGCGCAGTTGGCGAACGATCTGTACCAAGGCAAGGCTGAGCAGATCAAATCGCTTGATATCGCCGCGATAAGCTTTCTCCCCCCGTTCGAGACGCCCGGAATCATCTACGGCGCGGGAGCGAACTACAAAGACCACGTTGAAGCAATGTCCAAAGCCTTCAATATGAATCTGGAGACCGATCCCAAGGCGGCCGGCATAGATCCCTGGCATTTCCAGAAGGCTGGGCGAAGCACCCTCGCCGCTCATGGTCAGTCGGTAACGTATCCTGCTCACACCGAGAAGCTCGACTACGAAGCAGAACTCGCGGTCGTCATTGGCAGGATGGCACGCTTTGTTGACGTGGATAACGCGTTGCAGTACGTCGCCGGGTATACCTGCGCCAATGACCTCTCCGCCCGAGACAATTTGCGGCGGGAAAATGTCGATCCGTCGTCGCCTTTCCGTTTTGACTGGATCGGTCACAAGTCCTTTCCCGGTTCATGCCCTTTAGGCCCATTCTTCACGCCGGCAGAGTTTATCGCCACGCCCGAAGATCTCGACATCAAATGCTGGGTCAACGATGAACTGAGACAGGATTCGAACACATCGAATCATCTTTACGGCGTGGCAGAACAGATCGCCTACTTGAGCGAACGAGTGGAACTGTATCCCGGCGACGTCATCCTGACTGGCACGCCGGCCGGTGTTGGCATGGAGTCTGGTACGTTTCTCAAACGCGGAGACACGATTCGCGTCTGGATTGAAGGTATTGGGGAGTTGCGGAACATGGTCGTCTAACGTTTTTGATAATCGTCATTTGCCTATCACGATTATTGCTTTCCGGCGGCAGTCATCAGTTACGCGGTGCGCCGCCAATTCCATTCCGGCTCGGCCTTCGTGACCTAGCAGAACTGCTGTTCGAGCACGGAATGATCGACCGTTTCTAACGAATCAACCTTATGCCGACCGAAGCGGAAAGTTTAGAAAAACGTGCGCGTCTCCACTGACGGTCGTGCATCTGCTCGCCCATCATCCGGTGAAAGAGTGACACACGACGGTCTGTCAGTTGTGGTCACCAGATCGACACTCATCCGAAGTTCACACGGCCAAACGGAATGATGCGATAGCCATCGACATTCGGATGCCTGATCGCGGCCACCAGCGGATGCGCAAGTGGAATCCCGAGCGCCTGATCATGCGCGATCTTCACGGCACGATCGCGATCCTGCGTGCGAGCCCACGCGGTGCTGGTCGCTTTGCCGCTCGCGATCGACGTGTCCCGCGACGCATCGCTGTTTCGCTGAAAGTTGGTGCTGCAATTCACCGCGTCGCACGAGAACAGCGGCTAAAAGAAGTTGTCCGGATCGCCGTGGTCGCCGGCACACCCCATGAACAGCAGGTCGTATTGCGCCTACCTGATTCCATGCAGCAGCACGCCCCACTCCAGGGTCTTGATCCGCGCGTCGATGCATACCTTGGTGAGGTCGGTCTGAAGCAGTTTGGCGCCCACCTTCGGATTCGGATTGAGCGTGCTGCCAGTCGAGAGGGTCCGGTTCGTCAGGCTCAGTCCATTCGCCATCCTCGCCCGCGCCAGCAGCCTTTTCGCGAGTGCGGGATCATACGCATAGCTGGTGTTGGCCTTCATGCCCCTGAAATATGGCTTCGTCGCTCGGATCGCGGTGGTGCCAAACAACGCCTTCATGTACGTATCGCGATCGGAGGCCAGATTGATCGCGGGGCGTACCACCCGACTGCCGAGACCGTGCCGCCGCGTATTGACCGCGACGAACGCCGTCATGAAGCCTCACCACGCGACTGGCCTACGTAATACGTCGCTGGCCGTTCTCAAGCGCGAGACTCGTCTGCGCCGATATGTCGGTCGACTTCTCTGCTTATGCAAGCTCGGAAGTCTGCACAGCAGTGATCGCTACGACACCACTCACCGATGAAGCATGGTCCACATGCAGCCGGGCGATCTGCTGATGTTTCGCGGCTGCACTGGCCACACGCGCACACGTCCCGGTGCCGCCTGAGGTACTCGCTACCGCGCGATATGCGCCGTCCGAGACATCGGGCGCGCACCCGTTGTCTCGATGGAATGAATAGCCATCTTGCATCTCGGTAGTTGCCGAAGAGTGCAGCGGTGCCCTGGCTGAGCCAAAGCGCCACTTTTGTCGCTGCTGGTGACTCACGATCACGTGCCCTGCGCGATAATCATGTCATCGATAACAGACTATCCGTTTCTGCTCATCCAAGGAGATGCGTAACTGTTCGCATGCGCCACACATGAGCGGATTCCGCGAAACCACATTGTTCCGTTAGAACTTCACCGCGGCCTGCAGCCAGATGCGATCGCCGCGGGCGCGATTTCGCACAAGAGTTTCATGCTGCCACTTGACGACGACACCCCACGTCTTGTTAGGCTGAAATTTGAAGAACGGCCCGATTGCGACAACCTGTCCTTTATTGCCATCGACAGCGACCGTATTTCCACCCTGCTTGTCGTCGGTAGTCTGCTTATAGGCGTATCCGTTCACACCGACCTGCCATGCAGGCGTGATGTTGTATGCGATGTCATAGTCAAGGTTAAACTCCTGACCGGACGTGTAGTCTGTAGCGTGATTGCGGCCGTTAAAGATGTAGATAGCCTTGCCGTTCATCTCCCAGTTTCCACCGAGAAACAGAGTAAATGCGTACCACGGACCAAAGGCCCAATAATTACGTCCGGGATTGAACAGGTTCGTCTTATTATAGTCTCCTGTCGGGACAAAAACGTCGAAGCCGGCAATCTGGTTCAGACGTGTGCCATGCCAGCCAAGCAGGAATGGCGACAGTGTCAGGTCGCCAAAACCCGACTCATGGTCGGCCTTGTGCACACTGCCCTTCGGAGTTGCCACATTGAATTCAACGCTCCCATTGATATACGGTAGAGCAAAGCGACTCTCAACATCCGCGCCAAGAATCTTTATTCCCGAGTACACGTAGTCAACGCGCAACGAAGCTGCCTGAACATGCAGGTCAAAATTCGATAACCCGGCCTTGTCGTTCCCGTTATTGTCGAGCGTGTGTGCTGCGTCGTAGTTAGAAAGATATGCATATCCATATAGGCCTGGCGGCGGCATAAACCCGGAAAGCACAGTATTGACGCCAAGGGGATAAGAAGTCCCACCACCTTCAGTAGCCACGGCTGACGTGGCGCCGCATAGTCCACATGCAAGCAGTCCAACGCCAAGCATTCGTCTCATCGCTCCCGCAAACCGCTGCGTTCTGATTCGCGGGCCGACACATTCACATGCCGCGTGTTGTTTACACTCAGCCAGCACCCCAAGTTTCGTCTGCTTCATGTCGTCTCCTCTTATGTAGAGTGCGGCTGATCTTTTACTGCATCAGCGATCGCCAACGACATCTCCGGAGAGAGCCGTTGTTCATGCGATGGCAGACGGAGCCGCTTCGAAGGGGACGTTAAACAAACAAAACCTATTCAACCAACAAATTGTCTAAATGCACCTGATTTACGGCGTGAATTCAGCTCGATCGTCCTAGCTACGACGCAAGCAGGCCCCGGTCATCATGACTCGAACAGCATGGTCGACCCGACGAGCGATTTCTTTCTTGGACGGCCGATCGCGAATTCCAAGCAACATCTGTAGCTGGAACTCCGCGGTCAGCATGTCGACGAACAGAACGGAGAGCTCGCTCAATTCGACAGCCTTGCTCGCTACTCCTTCGTGTTGTCGGAGGATTCTCGCGACATCGCTATACACCCGACCAGGTCCGGCACTGTAAAAGCGGTTTGCGATTTCTGGAAAACGCTTCCCTTCTGCGACTACCAGTCGATGCAAAGCGAGCGCTTCTTCGCTTAAGACGGCGTTGAGGAACGAGACGCCGATCTGACGAAGCGCTTCTTCTATGGGAAGGTCGTCGACGTCGAACAATGAGACCGACTGCAGGATCTTCTCGCATAGGTGTTCGACGCACGAATGGAACAGGTTGTCCTTGGCACCGAAGTAACTGTAGACGGTCGCTTTCGACCCACCAGCTCGGGCTACGACATGATCGAGAGTGACAGCGTCGAAGCCTGATTCGAGGAACAGGGTCACTGCCGCATCGAGAATGGCAGCCCGCTTCGCCTCGGCTCGGCGGCTTAGTTCAGTGTCCGACATAGCATCTATCTCTCAAACTCAAGGTTCGCAATAAGTGACGGATGGTGGGCAAAACATCGATGGCCCCTCACGCCAGCTCCATAGTAATACCTGGGTAAACGTTAGGTACCGCGCGCTTGTACCCAACAGCACCACGCCCTATAGTAACTGTACTGCTCGTTACAGTACACATGGAGACTGAAATGATTGAAGACATTGCATACGTGCACTACCGCGTATCGACACTGCAAAAGACAGCGGAATTTCTCCGCGATTTTGGCCTGCTTGAAGCGGGTGTCGTTGGTAACCGCCATTATTGGAAAGGACGCGGTTCGTACCCTTTCTGTTATGTCGCCGAAGAGGGCGAACCCTCGTTCGTCGGCATCGGATTTCGCGCTGAAAGCGTTGAAGCACTGAAGGCGTTGAGCGAAAGAGAGGGCGTGCCGTTGGTCGACAGCAATGCACCCGGCGGTCACAAATCAATTCGCCTTGTCGACCCGGACGGCTGGGAGATCGAGATACTGGCCGGTGGTAAGCCGACAGCTGCAGTCCCGGCTGCTCGTGATCCGATGACGATTAACTACGGCGTCACAAAGAATCGAATCGATGCCTATCAACGTCTTCGCGTTGAGCCGTCTGAGATTCTTCGACTCGGCCATCTCGTGCTGAATGTCACGGATATCACCAAGAGCTTGCCTTGGTATCAGGAAAAGCTCGGTCTTCTGGTATCCGATGAAATTTACGATGATATTCACGATCGACCCTTCGGCGCATTCTGTCGCCTGAATCGAGGTGAGACCCCGGTCGACCACCACAGCCTCGGGCTCTTTGGAATCGGAAAGAAAGGCATCCACCACGCATCGTTCGAAGTTCAGGACTTTGATGCGGTCCAGACGGGGCACTATGCATTGGACAAGAAGGGCTGGAAACATCAATTCGGCATCGGACGACACGTTATCGGCAGCCAGGTTTTTGACTATTGGCGTGATCCCGACGGTTTCCGGGTCGAACATTTCTGTGACGGCGACATGCTGACGTCTGCTCCGCAACCACATCGAACCAACCTTACCTCCCCTGACGCTGTTCACCAGTGGGGGCCCGAAGTCCCTCAAGACTTCTTTGATTGAGGTGAAGTATGGTGAGCAATGTCAGGGAACGGGTGGCCGGCCTTCTCGGACTTCCACTTTTCGCGATCTTGAGTAGCGATGTGGAGGATCCGCAGGTCCTCGGGCCACACCTGAATGACCATCTCGACTACATGATCGGACTGGAGAAACGCGGACTTCTGTTTGGTTCCGGGCCGTTCAAGAACTCCGGAGGTCACCTCACGGGCGGCGGACTTACCATCGTACGTGCTCCGACATTTGAAGATGCCCGTCGACTCGCAGAACAGGACCCGTTCGTAAAAAACGGCCTCCGGAGCTTTGAAGTGCGATCCTGGACGCTGAGCGAAGGCAGCCTCACATTGACGATCAATTTTTCGGATCAGTCAGTAAAGGTGGTCTGATCAGAAAGCCGAGGCATTGCCTCGGCTTTTTATTTTTACACCGAATTCCAGATTGGAACGGCAACCACTGCGACATAAAACCCTTCCGTCATCATTGATATCAGTAGAATGCTCGCGCCTACTATCGCAAAGAACGAAAATGTGCTGTCAGAGAGTGACTACCTCATTTCTCGAACCGACCTGGAGAACAGGCTTGTTTACGTCAACGAGTCGTTCGCAAGGGCATCCGGATACGATCCGGTGGAACTCATCGGAATGCCATACGCACGCCTGATACATCAGGACACTCCTTCGGCATTCACTGCGTCGATTTTGCAGAGCTTGCGCGCGGGGCGACGCTGGGAAGGTACATTGAAACACCGTTGCAAGGATGGCAGCGCTTTCTGGTCATTCAGCGTCATCACGCCATCTGTCGTTGGGGCAAGGACCGTTGGGTACACGACGATACGCACGAAGCCGACCGAGCAGCAGATAAGCGAAAGCATCGCCGTATTCGAGGTACTCCGAAGGAGACCTGCAAACAAATGGCTGCTCCGCAAGAAGCGGTTGAAAGGTTTCTTATCGCCAACCTCATTGGGACCGCGCCTGCTGATTACGCATCTGGCGCCACTGTCCATTGGAATAGGCGCGGCCGAGTTACTCCCCTATGCCGATATTTACGGATCTTCCCGTCAAGTGACCTTGGCAATAGCCCTCGTTACCGGCGCTATATCCGCAACGCTTTTCGCTTATGTGACGAGATCCAAGATCCGCAAGGAACTGAACGCCGTTGGCGACCTCATCTACCGTCTCGCGTCGGGCGATCTGTCCTTTGCACGTCGGCACAGCGCAGTCGACGAGGTCGGCGTAATGATGAAGGCGGTCGATACCATGCGAAAAAGCCTGGTCAGCATTGTTGAAGACGTTCGCGAAGCAATAGATGCCGTGGCTGAGACCAGCACGGGACTCGCTGAGCGTGGCAACGGACTGGCATCCCGGACCGAAAGTCAGGCAGCGTCTCTGGAACAGACCGCTGCTACTCTAGAACAAATGACATCCGCCATATCGAGGACCGCCGAGAATGCCACGCAGGCCACTCACGTTGCTGAGGTCGCCAAAGGCAACGGAATACGAGGTCAACAAATCATGACAGACGTGGTCACCCGGATGGCTGACATCCAGGCCCATGCGTCGGAAGTTAAAGAGATAGTGAATGTAATACAGGGTATAGCTGCGCAGACCAATATCCTCGCGCTTAATGCAGCCGTTGAAGCCGCACGCGCCGGTGCGTCGGGTAAAGGTTTCGCTGTCGTTGCCAGTGAAGTTCGGTCGCTATCGCAACGCACGGCTTCGTCTGCCGACGATATCGAGCGTCTCGTGCGCGAATCTTTAACCAAGGTGCAGAACGGCGGACGAGCAGTCGCGGAATCACAGAACACGCTGAACGAAGTCTTCGCATCTGTCGATCGGGTCGCTGCTCTCATGGGAGAGATTGCAGGAGCGACCAATGAACAGAAAATCGGCATCGAACAGATCAACGCCAGCGTCATACAACTGGAAGCAGCGACTCAGCAGAATTCCAGTCTGGTCGAAGCTACTGCGCAGGATGCCTCATCACTTACCGAACGAGCAAGTCTTTTGCATACGGCTATAGCCATCTTTCGGATTTGACAATCGGCTCTTTCCGCCAATCTGCCCAGAAACTAAATTGCTGCCAAATCTTTTACGCCACTTCAACAGCAACGAGATCATCTCATGCAAAAAAGGGCGCGCGGGGCGCCCTTCTCCCCTTTCGGTAACGAGACCTACTTGCTCCTGATCGTCACCACATGAGACGACCTGCCCTCGCTATATCGCCACTGTATAAGCAGTTCGGCAACGGCAGGCAGTTACTGCGATGCCGGGACCGTACTGTCGCGCGCGGCAGAAGCGGCACTTCCCCCTAACTGTTTTTTCGCTTTCTTCCTGGCGTGCCGTGGCGGCACGTAAACAGAAGAGCCCAAAACATTTTCGACCACCTTTGGAGCGCTTGCGGGAGTTGCGGACGCCGCTTGTCCGTACGCTGCATTAGCTACAACTGCTTCGATACAACATAACATCAATGATGCTGTCCACGCATATTTCTTCATACATCTCCTCCTTGTCTGTTGAAATGGCCCTCATTGCCGAACTCGCCAATTAGGCGAGCATTCCGAATCTACCGACCATAGGTATGGATGTCGAATTGATGGCAGACATACCAGCTATGTGCGCAGTAAATACAACATCAAGCGGCGCCTCCGTCCGTTTGAACAAAAACCCTCCTGATGCGCTGGATCGGGTCGACAGAGGCTGCGTTGGAACGATGGATGGCATTCGAACCTGACTGCTGATTTGTGCTGCCGCAGCGCTTCAACGCCATCTATCGTTTCAAGCTTGACGCTTGCTTGCATATCACGCCGCTCACAATAGCGCTGTGCCTGGCTAACCGCCCTGTCATGCGCACGCGCCCACGCCAGACTTCCCCCTGCCGCATACGCAGACACCTCATAGGTATCAGGACTGTCCGTCGCCGTGACGTCGTTCGCTGAAGCGCAGCCCGCCAGCACCAGGAAGGCGGCTGACCAGACAGCAAAGCGAAACGCCTGAAAAGACCTCGCGAAGCTGGTTGGGAGAAACGCCTGCATTTCAACGTATCGAGTGGATATCATCTGATGAAATTCGCAGCTGTAGATTGGACGACGGGTCCGGTTCAGTGGGCACCAGCGGCCGCGGCACTGGCGCCGCCACCCTTGCCAGGCTTCGTCACCCAGATCAGCGGAATAATCGCAATGAAGATCACGGCCGACAGCCAGAAGATGTCATTGAGACCAAGCATCGCCGCCTGCACGTTAAGCGAGTTCTCAAACGCCGCCAGCGCTTGCTGCGTGCCGCCACCTAGCGCGTCGTGCAGCGAGTCGAACCCCGCAACGAAGGTCGGATTGTTGACGCTGGTCTGCTCGGCGAGGCGCGCATGGTGCAGAATCGTGCGATCGTTCCAGCCAGTGCTAAACAACGACGTGCCCACCGCACCTGCAAAAACCCGCGCGAAATTTGACAAACCCGCAGCCGCAGGAATTTTGTCTCCAGGTAGACCGGACAGAATGATCGCGGTCAGCGGCACGAAAAATAGCGCGGTGGGGATGCCTTGCAGCAGCGTCGGAATCACGAGCGTGTATGTATCCACACCGGTCGTATAGTGCGAACGCATGAAGAACACTCCCGCGAAACCCAGAAACGCGAGCGTGGCCAATACGCGGGCGTCAGTCCTCGGCATTATCTTAGCCATCACCGGTGCGAGCAGCACTGCGAAGACACCGAGCGGCGCGGTGACCAGCCCCGCATCTACCGAGCGGTAGTTGAGATATCCCTGCATCCACTGCGGCAGCAATACCAGGTTCGAGAAGAACACCGCATATGCGACCGAGATCGCCACCGTGCCGCCCAGGAAATTACGCCCGGCAAAGAGCCTCAAATTGACGATTGGATCCTTCTCGGTTAATTCCCATATCAGAAAGAACACGAAACTGATTAACGAGAACACGGTCAATGCGATGATTACCGGTGAGTTGAACCAGTCGAGGTCCTTGCCTTTGTCAAGCATCACCTGCAACGAACCGACCCAGGCAATCAGCGACAGCAGACCGACTTTATCGATCGGCAGACGCTTCGTTGGCGTTTCACGGTCGCGGTAGATCACCCACGTCACGCCGGCTGCGAACAGACCGACCGGGATATTGATGTAGAAGATCCACGACCAGGAGTAACTATCAGTGATCCAGCCGCCCAGCGCCGGTCCGGCAATCGGGCCGACGGTGGCCGTCATGGCCCACAACGCGAGCGCGGTTGAGCTTTTTTCCTTCGGATACGAACCGAGCAGAATTGCCTGCGACAGTGGAATCAGCGGACCTGCCACCGCGCCCTGAACGATCCGCGCGGCGAGCAGCACCAGCAGGTTCGGCGCAATGCCGCACAACCAGGACGACAGGACGAACAAGAGGATCGCCCAGACAAACAGCTTGATCTGCCCGACGCGCTGGGTGAGCCAGCCGGTAAGCGGAATTGAAATCGCATTAGCGGCGGCAAAAAGCGTAATCACCCACGTGCCCTCGTCCACCGAGACACCAAGGTTGCCGGCGATGGTCGGAATCGCGACATTGGCGATCGACGAGTCCAGCACGTTCATGAACGTGGCCAACGCCACCGCGAGGGTCGCCAGCGCTAGTTTGCCGCCGCTCAGCGGCGCGAGTGCAGCGGGATTGGTTGATTCATTCATTTCATCATCCATCTTGAGAAGCAAAGGTCCGCGTAGCCAACAAATATCTGACCCGTCAGCCAATTCAATAAAAAATTTGAACTCTTTCCTACATTCAACCGGCACGACGTGAGGCGTCGCGGCGCGGGGCGGCTTTTTGCGGCGCGGCTGATGCAGAGGCGCGCGAGGCCGGCATGTTCTGCGCGATGATCTGAGCGATCTCCGCATCAGCCGCCGCACCGTACTGTGCGAACACATCGGTGCGATATGTCGTGTTCGAGGCAGCCGCCAGTTGGGCGCCCGACTCGTCATGTGTGTCCACCTCGACCTGCATCGACAGACCAATCCGCAACGGATGCTCGTTGAGCTCGCGCTGATCGAGACGCACGCGCACCGGCAGGCGCTGGACCACCTTGATCCAGTTGCCGGTGGCATTCTGCGCCGGCAGCACCGAGAAGGCTGCGCCCGTGCCGGCCGAGAAGCCCTCTATCCTGCCGTGATACTTGACACTGGAGCCGTAGACATCCGCCGTGAGCGTGACCAACTGGCCGATTCGCATGTGCGAGAGCTGGCCTTCCTTGAAGTTCGCGTCCACCCAGACTCCATCGAGCGGCACGATGGCCATCAGCGGCGTGCCGGGCGCGACCCGCTGGCCCACCTGCACCGAACGCCGCGCGACATAACCGGTGACCGGCGCGGGCAAGGTGTTGCGCGCATAGTTCAGGTAAGCATCGCGTACCTTCGATGCCGCAGCCTGCACGTTTGGATGCTCTTCGATAGTGGTGCGGTCTGTCAGCGCGTGGTTCGCTTCGGCCTGTTGGCGGGCCGCATCCAGAGCGGCTTGTGCAGAGCTGACGGCGTCGCGGGCATGGGCGATGTCTTCGCCTGACACTGCGCCGGTTTCGGCGATCGCCTGACGGCGCTTCAGGTCGTCGTTGGCGCGGGCCAGATCGGCCTCGCGCTGGGCGATGTTCGCCGCGTAGAAATCGTTGTTCACGTACAGGCCGCTGACCTGCCGGACCGTCTGACTGAGCGTCGCCTCTGCGTTTGACAGCGCGATCTTTGCATCCGCAGCGTCCAGCATCACTACAGGATCGCCCTGTCTGACGACCTGCGTGTCGTCCGTATTGACTGCGACCACCGTGCCGCTGACCTGCGGCGTCAATTGTACGAGGTTGCCGCCGACATATGCGTCGTCGGTGGATTGGTAGAAGCGCCCCACCGTGAAGTAGTAAACGCCAAAGCCAACACCTGACGCGACGATGGCGGCCGCCAGCAGCGCCAGCATCAGCTTGCGCTTACGGGGACTCTCCAACTCGGCTGGTTCTACTTGCGCCTTAGTGCGCTTGTTGGTGCTCGTATCGCTCATCTCAATGACTCCTGGCAATATATGGAGGTGTCGCGACAGCCGCATTAGCGCGCGGCGACGACTGGGTTGATTTGAATTGCAGTTGTGTTTGAGGTTGAGTTGCTTGCTGCGGCAGCATCGGTGTCGGTATACCCGCCACCGAGTGCCGCAGCCAACGCGATCTGCTGATCGCGACGGTTCAACTTCAGGTTGGCCACTGTCTCCGCGGCGGCAAGCGCGGTGGTATCGGCGTTCAACACCGTGAGTTGGTTCGCGAGACCTGCCTTTATTGCGTGAGCGCCAACTGGTCGGCGCTGCGCGCGGCATCCTGAGCGGCCTCGGCCTCGCCGAGTTGTGCGTCGGTCGAACGAATTTGCGCGAGCTGGCTCGCGACTTCCGATAGCGCCGTGACAAGCGTCTGGTTGTAGCCAGCGACGGCGTTGTCGAAATCCGCGTAGCGCCCTTTCAATTGCGCACGCAGCTCACCGCCGTCGAAAATCGGTAGATGGATCGCTGGCCCCACGTTGGCGGTGCGGCTTGCCGCCGTCAAAAAGCGACCGAAGCCGAAAGCATCCAGCCCGATCGCAGCGCTCAGGTTGATGTCCGGATAGAACTCGGCCTTAGCTTCCTTCACATCGTGCGTTAGCGCATCGACGCGCCAGCGGGCCGCGACGAGATCCGGGCGCCGACTCACGAGATCGGCCGGGAGGTTGTCCGGCAAGCGCACTTCGTCGCCGATGCCGAGCGTGGGTCTGGTGATCGACAAGCCGCGATCCGGACCGGCACCCAGTAACGCGGCCAGTTGATAGCGCGTGGTTACGATACTGCCGTCGAGTGACGCCAACGCGGAACGGCTGCTGGCGAGGTTCGCCTCAGCGGTCTTGCGTTCTACTTCGGTGTCTAGTCCATTGGCAATCCGACTGGCTGTGATACGGTCGATCTGCTCGCGCTGCGCAACTTCCTGCTGCGCGATATCACGCAACGCAAAGAGGCGGGCGAGCTGGTTGTAGTCGCGTGTGATGGCCGAGGTCAGCGTCAGCTTAACCACTTCGGCGTCGGCCTCGCTTGCCTTCAATTGCGACATCGATGACTTCAGCGCCTCACGGTTCTTACCCCACAGATCAAGGTCATACGAGGCCGACAGCAGCCCCTCGTTTTGCGATTGCCACGTGCCGGCATACGGTGGCGGGGTCAACGCGTTACTGGAGAATTGCTCGCGCGTGAATGAATAGGTCGCGCCTACCTTCGGCAGCGTGTTCGATTTGGCCGTTTCGGTATAGGCCGCGGCAGCAGCGATACGGGCACGCGCCTGAGCGAGCGACGGACTGTCTTTCAATGCTTCCGCCAACAATGCTTTTAACTGCGCGTCGCCGAACTGGTCGGCCCAGTCGGCGGAGGGCCAATGACCACCGTCAGATGGAATGCTTTGCTGCGTAGCGAGCGTTTGCGGCTGCGTCATTTGCTTGCCGCTCGTAATGCCCGCGTAGTTCACGCACGCAGACATCACAGCGGAGAACATCAGCGTAATGCTAGCCTTCGCCACACGCCTGCTGACTGCCGTCCTAATTAACTGCGCCTTCATTTTCTGACCTGTCTGATAAATGGATAAAAAAATGCCGCTCAATCACCAAGAAATTTGTTAAGCAGCGGTCCAGTTCGTTAAACTCTTGCTTGGTGAAGCACTTCAGACGGCCATTCAAGACAGCCGGTGCGATCTCCGGGATTTGCTTGGCGACCTCTTTGCCATTCTCCGTCAGCGTCAGGTTGACCACCCGGAGATCTTCCATGCTACGCGAGCGATCGAGCAAGCCCTTGCGTTCCAGTTTGTCGAGCAGACGGGTCATCAGACCCGTATCGATACCCAGCAACTTCGACAACTCAAACGGCGTGGAGGCGATTTCGCGATCAATCGAGAGTAGGATGCCCATCTGCTGGCTGGTGATCGCCAAGTCCTTCATGGCATTGTCCATCTCCGCCGCCATAATGTTGCGGGCCTTGTTGATAGAGAAGCCAATGCTCTGAGCCGCCAGGAAGTTGTCCTTCGTATAGTGCTCCATCTTCTGCTCCGTAACCGACAGATCGAACAACATCCAATAAATCAGATACAGCCATGGAAGATATCGGAGCATCCATTAAGGTCACTTCGTGAGCTGCACCGAATCCAGCCCCGGCACCGAGTGCACGTCGATGCACCAAGCTTGTTCATGCAGCCTTCTGCGCGTCAATTTCGGCAGCCGCTCGACCAGAGCCGCCTTCCTCGCTGAGCCAAATCGCACCGGCCTTGCTCAGTACCTCATTGCTCAACAGCGCCCGAATCATTCTGCCTCGCTCGCCCAAGAGGCAGAATGTATTCATATCTACCAAATGTAGACAGATTCCGAGGCACGCCGCAGAGACACGTGCCCCCTTTATGACTTTAGCTGGCTACAGCGCACCTTTGGCTTTCGCATTTCTTATGCCATTCAGCGTAGCTTCGACAGCCGCAACATATGCCGTCTCCATCGCCTTTCGAAGTTCGTCCTCTTCCGGACTTCCGGATTCCGCCTCTGTCAGCTGAAATGCAAAACTGAACCTGACGCGCAAGTCGTCATCTGCGCCCAATATCTCATTCACAATGATGCCGTCTGCATCGCCAGATAGCCGCAGAAACACAACCTTTTTCTCAGGATAGAAAGCGATGCGCTCGCGGGCCGGTTTGCCTTGAAATTCGATGTCTCGAATCAGACCGTTTTCAGTCTTCTCAACCACATCGCATTTGCTCATGCCCTGAACAAATGGCAATGCGTTCTCAGCTTTCATCTTGAGGCCCTTCCACAAGTCGCTCCGGGACAGCGGAGTGAGGCCGGAATTGTCAGGATTAGCCTTTAGTTCTTTAGATACCGAAATCATCTATTTACCCTCCGAAATAACTTTACGATCGCGTACTTCCGCACGCGCATTGCCCGTAGTAGGTCGCAACCTATTCGCCCGGCATTCCTACGTCATCGGCACGCGAACGGGTCATGGGCGCCATGATCAGGCGGTTCGACAGGGAATGGCGGCCGATAGGGACTGGGATGAAACGTTCCCTCATGCCGTTCTTCCCCAGTGGCGATGCCGTGTATGATCCGGCAAAATGGATGCGGGATAAATCCGGTAAGATGGAAATGATTGATTCATTAATGCAGCAATCGGCACGGATTGCCTGACGACCGAACCTAGGCGTCGAGGTCACGAGCTTTCGTCGTACAACCGAAGCGATAGGCGTACCGAACTCGACTTTCTCTTCGCGAATCAGCACTTTGGGGACAGCGATCGGGCTAGCATCGTCGTTGCGGAGGACTTTGCCGGGTGCGCCGGCCAACAGGACGTGTGCCGACGCGCCACATGGGTACGCCCCTAAATCTCTACTGGCCTCCGCGTTCAAAAACCGGTCTCGCGACTGCTGAGCCGTGCGGCGACGGCTTGTTAAAGGGTCCTGTATATAGCGGTGTCCCAATCAGTCCCATTGGCGCAATGGAAAGCACCAGTTCCGGCAAGCATTAAATCATCTCCGTGCCTCCATTCTGTTTGTCTCTCGACCGCGTTGAAGGGGGCAGCTTCCGATCGTGACGGTACTTGGCCGCGCGCAGAGATCGAAACGCTGGCCGTGATCGACAGTCGGTTTAGGGGGCTTCAGCGTGAAGCTGATCGGCGACGACACATGGCAACAACTCGTCGACGCGATTGGCTGGATGCTCGGCGTCGCGAGCGACGTCACGGCATATTTCCAGTCCGAATTTATGACTTCACCCAATTGAAGGCGTTAGATATCGTTGATTCTGAGTGGCGACGACTTCGCCGACTCGCAACAATCGGTGCGTGGAGGGGCTGAAGTCTCATAAATATCAGGAATACCTTTCTATCAATCCACACGCATGGAGTCTTTCTCTCATTCGTTAAACAATCTGTAGGTCCTAGCGCCTGCGGGTCGCTGTTGACGAATTTTGATTTCGACGATTCCGCAATATATTAACAATGGAGGATTGACATGAGTCGTGGTGGCCGTCTTGAGGGAAAAGTTTGCATCATCACCGGAACGGGTGGAAGCATGGGACGTGCTTCGGCCTTGGCATTTGCGAGCGAAGGCGCAAAGATTGTGGGCTGCGACACAAATTCGGAAGCCGCGCAGGAAACCGTCAGTGCCGTTCACGACATCGGGGGTGAGATGGTATCTCTGCACCCCTGCGACCTTACTCGCAAGGAACATTGTCACGATCTAGTTCAACTTGCGATCGAAACATTCGGAAGAGTGGACGTGCTGTTCAACAACGCGGCGATGGCCTATTTCGGTTGGGTTGACGAGATTAGCGACGATGACTGGTATAAGACCATCAATTACGAGCTGCATCTCGTCTTTCAGATGACAAGGGCAGCATGGCCGGAGCTAATCAAGCAGGCTGGCTCAATCATCAATACCGCGTCGGTTTCCGCCTGGTCGACATATAGGGTCTTGCCAGGTATCGCGCATTCGGCGGCCAAAGGTGCGATCGTATCGATGACGCGTCAACTTGCGCTGGAGGGACGTAGTCACGGGCTCAGGGCAAACACGATTTCGCCCGGACTGATTGAGACAAATCAGACACGCCCCTTGCTCGCTGATCCAGCATGGTCGGAAGCGATGCTTGGAAAAATCATGCTCGGACGGTTGGGCCAACCCCATGAAGTCGCGGCGGCCGCGGTATTCCTCGCATCTGACGAAAGCTCCTTTATTACCGGGACCGACATCAGAATTGATGGCGGTACAACTGCGTGGTAAGACCGGCGCGCACCATTACGAACCGTAGCGTTTAACACTCATGAAACAGACCTCACGATGATCATCGAACAACGCACTTATCAACTCAAACCTGGCTCTTTGCACGAATTCATCAAAACCTACGAGGCAGAAGGCCTGGAAATTCAAACCGCAGCATTCGGCGAACTCGTCGGATATTTTATTTCGGAGGTAGGCGAACTCAACCGCATCGTTCAGCTCTGGAAATTTGAATCTTTCGAAGATCGCCAGCAGAGGCGCACTCGCCTGGCTTCGATGCCGGAATGGAGAGCGTTGTTGTCGAAAATCGGGCCATTGCTTGTTAGCCAGCACAACGAGATTTTGACTCCCACTTCCTTTTCGCCGATCAAGTGAAATTTGGTGATGTCTCTTTTGAGTCAGCGTGAGCAAGCGCCGTACACGGGCAGGGGCGGCAGTCCGCTTTGAGGCGTTTCATCACGCTGCCTGCCGGCGCTTACGTCCGTTAGCTCAACGTCTGTGTTACTGGATCAACGAGCAGTCGGAATGATCCCTCTCAAGTTTCGCTTCTTCGTGGTCGGCTAGCCTTCTGTCGAGGATCGTTTCGCTTGTTGCGTTCAGAAATAGTTCGTTTATGAGCCTGCGAAACCACATGCTGCTGGGTTCCTTGTGGTACCGGTCATGCCAATAGAGCGCAATTTCGAACGGTTCGATTTGCAGCGGCTCAGGCTGGAACGTTAGTGGATAATAGCGACTGAGCAGCACCGCCAACATTTCGGGTACTGTCCAGATCAGGTCTGAATTTAGCAGACAGTGAGGCGCCGCGAGATACTGCGGCACCCTGATTTTGATCTTCTCGCGAGCGCCAGCGTCAAGAAGCGCGCGCTCCAATATCCGATGGCCGCTTCCACTATTTTCGACTAACAGGTGGTCATGCTCGAGGAACGTTTTTTTGTCGATATTTCGACCGTCAAGCGGGTGACCCTTTCGCATCACGCATACATAGCGTTGAGTGAACAGCACCTTACGATGAATATCCTGCTCAAGTGCTGGAAGGAAACCTAGGGCAACGTCAATCCGTCCGCTAGCAAGACCGGCCACGGTTGCTTCGATTGGCTCAAATACAGTATGCAAGGACGTATTTGGCGCCAGTCTCTGCAATTCGCGATGTAGCGTCGGCAGGAAGGTCACCTCGCCAATATCGCGCGTCCGAATCGTAAAGGTCCGTCGCGCTCGAGCTGGAGAAAAAGGGGGGGGAGTGCCAGTGGTGCCTCGCACAAGATTCAACGACTCGATGAGTGCCGTCGCAATATTGGTGGCAAGTGGAGTCGGCTCCATTCGTCGCCCAACCAGCATGAATAGCTTGTCACCATAGGCATCGCGCAGCCTTTTCAACGCGCTGCTGACCGCGGCTTGAGTCAAACCCAGATTCTCAGCGGCTGCCGTAACTGATCTATCCCGCCAAAGTGCTTCGAAAACATATAGCAGGTTCAGGTCTTTCATGCTGTCTCCTCGACTGGCTTCCCGGACTTGCGCGCCGGCCCGCAAACGAGGAACCTCCAACGTGCACAGTCAACTGCATAACCAGAATTTATACTTGTATTGGTTCGAACCGACACTTGGAGTTAACGCTACCGAATCACCGGCAATCCACGTCGAATCCCGATTCTCCATGGAAGCATGGCTGACCTCGGTCTTGCGTACCGAGGTCAGCCACGTTGATTTGCCGCGTAGTGCCGAGTAACACCCACGAATCAAACGACCTGCGCATTGTGTTCGACAGGTGCACCATGACGAATCACTGGATCTCGACTGGCGCAGATGGGATTCGAAGTTCTGTCGTTCGTTTCGGGCGGGCGTCGTGGGCTTCGTTTTATATTTTTATTTATACCGTAGCCACGAAGGCCTCAGGGCGACGGGTCAGCTTGACGCAGCATCGTTCGATGCAGTGCATCAAGCCAACACCGGAGCGAGTACACGCTTTAGATGGCCAAATAACCGCCATCGACTGCGATTTCGGCACCGTGAACAAATGAGGAGCTGTCGGAAAGCAGCCAGACCACCGCATCCGCCACTTCAACCGGCATGCCGAGTCGTCCGATCGGATGTCTTGCTTCCAATGCTGGTAGCAATGCTGAAAATTGTGGCTGCGCGATAAGTGACTCAATCATCGGCGTTCTGATCACCCCAGGCAGGACTGCATTCACCCTGATTTTTTTGACACCGTAGTCGAGCGCGGCGCCTTTGGTCAGACCGAGCACGCCCCCCTTTGAAGCGCAGTACTCGGACGCGTTTGGAATACCGACACGCCCCAAAGAAGATGACGCGTTGACGATCGAGCCGCCCCCACTCTGCAACATGGCCGCGATCTGGTGTTTCATGCAGAGGAACACGCCTTTCAGGTTGATGTTGAGCACGAAATCCCACTGTTCTTCCGAAAGCTCGTGCAGTGGCGTATTTCGTTGCTCTACACCAGCATTGTTAAACGCGCCGTCAAGCCGGCCATACCGCTCGACGGTGGTTCCTACGACTCGCGCAACATCCGACTCGCGCGCCACATCGCCCGGAATGGCGATCGCGCGCCCCCCAAGACTCTCGACTTCGGCCGCTACTTCGAGTACGGCAGCTTCATCTCGATCGGTCAGCACCACCGATGCTCCCGCCTTCGCCACTTGCAAGGCCGCGGCGCGCCCAATTCCTCGCGCGGCGCCTGTCACGATAATGACCTTTCCGTCCAACAACCGTTCCATGATGGGCTCCCCGTCCTTATGCCACGGCAGTCGCGGGAACTGCTACCACATTGGCAAATACGGGCGCCAGATCAATGTAAATGCGGTAGTCGTCAATCAGGCCCGTCGCCTCGTGGCGTAAGAAACATGCACAGGGGACAGATACTTCGATCCCGTCCAGACGTCGGTAAATGGCCATGAAGCACCGAATGGAATAGTCGCCGACATCCCAGCCACCTGTCGGGGCGTGGCGCAATCCCGCGATAACGTTAAAGAAGTCCGTCACACCCGCTGCGACGGCTTCGCGACCTTTCAATTCGGGCTGGTTACCAAATTGAAAGACTACGTTTTCCGAAAGGTGTGCGACGAATCCGTTCGCGTCCTTCCTGTCGACCGCCGCAAACATCTGCTCGAGATTGCGCATCTCTGTCTCCGTATTATTAAGAAATGAGGGAACTCAGTTGAACCGAAACCAAGCTTTGATCACTTAGACTGCTCGCCGAGGCTTGGGCCTAGCGCCTATTTCGCCGGCTCGGATTCCGTCATCGGTCGTCAATTGACCGACCGCAAGTGCATTCTGTATCCCTGCCCCTCCTCTGTCGATGCAGTCAGGGTTATGCCTTCCTATAAGTCAAATTTATTCCCGCGCCTTGGATTTCCAATTATTTACATAATACATACGGGACAGTCAGCAAGAATGGCCTCACTTACCTAGCATCCGGTTGGAGCATCCATCTAGGCGACAACAATCCTTCAGTTCTTCCAGTTATGGTGGCAAAACTGTTGTCGAAACAGGGGCACGCGTCTGGACGGTTTGAATGAAAACTCCTGTCCGGGGAACGGTTCGAAGGGGCGGAGGTTTCAATGGCGTAACGTGCTAGAACGCCACCACTTGGAGACGACTCGCCCGGTATTGGCACCGATTCCGTAGATGCTCCATGGCTCTTCATCACTCCTCGCTCCTCGGCACCTCACGACATCTCGTCTCAAACCGCAATCACAGGTCCGCCTTTCAAGCTTGAAACGACCTAACCAAATAAGAGCACAGGGACGCGCGTGCTGAGGGCTAGTTCAGGTGTGCAAGCAGCAAGGTCCATGCGCCCCTCATCCGGGGATCCATACCGTCCCCTCGAACCACTATCGGGAATCCATCAAAAGAATTGCGGTGGACAACATTGCTAGCCGGCGGCCGTTCTACTCGTAAGAACTTAACCATCGGCGTGTTCTCGGGCGAGGTCGAACCAACCGGTCACGTCGGTTTCTTCCTCATCAGTCCTTCAGGGCGGCACCACGAAATCCGTTCTTTAGCCAAGGTCGTAGTGTCCTCAACTGGACCCATAAACACGCCTGATAGAGAACTATCAAGCGCCGTTTGTAGTTGTTGAACGTCTGCACGTGTACTGTCGCAATACAGGATGAGTTACATGCCTGTTGTATCTGACAAGAAAATACACTATGGAGACATTCTCAATGAAGAACGCCACTGAAGCACTCCTCCGCCTTCCGTTCGACCTGGGACTCCCGTAGCAACGTGGTGGCCTACGCGCGGAACATTTCGACAATCGAATATCTTGATTGTAGAGCGTATGCAACACGTGCCCGTGGGTCGTTCGGTGCATCGGCGAAGATGTAGCAAGCCTCCGCCCCCACCGCGCACGCCATCAGCGAGAAACCTTTCTTCTCGTAAAAATCATAAAAAAACTTAACCCCACAGTACAACACTTCGTACTACAGATAAATATAGATTGCTCTAAATTTCCTAATTGACTCATCTGTAATTCAAAACATACTTTAAATCCAACAAGGAGACTGTTAATGTTTCGAAAGTTAAGACTTGCATCGCAAGCGATCGTCTTTACTGCGAGTCTGTTGCTTGGCATCTTCGCTCACGCGCAGAGCAGCGTCACCCTCTTTGGCGTCATCGATGGCGGCTTGCTTTACACAAACAAGACGCTAAACGCCCAGACTGGCGCGAACGCGGGCAAGCAGCTTTCTGTAATCGACGGAGGTTCGTCGTATTCGCAATTTGGACTACTGGGCTCGGAAGATCTCGGTGGCGGACTGACTGCGAAATTCAAACTAGAAAGTGCTTTCAGCATTGCCAACGGGGCGATTGCGCACTGTAACGGCAATTTATTCGGATGTGAAGCATGGGTTTCGCTTGACAGCCGCTACGGCGAATTGAAGGGTGGTCTTCAATTCTCACCATTTTTTCTCGCGCTATACGAGTCCGATCCTCGCGGCATGTCGTTCTTCGGCAGCGGAGGTGTCAACCTTGTAAACAACCTTTTCGGCACAGGTATCTTTAGTGCGAGTTCGGTGTCCTATAAGACACCGAATCTTTTCGGACTTCAGGCAACCATGCTCTACACGTTCGGCGGTCAAGCGGGCGACTTTCAGGCAGGTCGTCAATATGCTGCGAGTCTCAGGTACGAATACGGCGGCTTTATGATTAATGCCGCCATTTTCGATGGAAATAGTGGTGGAGCGAATCAGACACCTACGCCGACCACCCTCGCCGCCGAGGGACGAACATTGGGCGCAGCGTTCAAATTCGGCGCACTAACTGCTAAGGCGTCGTTCGTCAACTACAAAGTCGCGGGTTCGTTCAACAACAACGTATATGGCGGTGGCCTTTCCTGGTACGTCCTGCCGACCCTCGACCTCGACGGCGGCATCTGGGTGACAAGCGACCGAAACCGCACAGCGAACCATTCGCTTCTGGCAGCGCTTGGCGCAAGCTACTACCTGTCGAAGCGCACCACGCTTTACGCTCAGTTCGCCACCGTGAACAATCACGGGGCAATGAACACAGGTTTGTCCGTCAACGGCGCGCTATTCAGCCCCGTGGGCACGACCGTCGGGGCAACGCTCGGCATTCGCCACTCGTTCTAGCCGACCAAAGGGTGCGCTGTGACCGCACTCCTACGCCGCAGCCTTGGCCGCAGGCCGAGCAACCGTATTCAACAAGGAGATTCAAATTGAAGGCAATCCAGGCAGCCGTCTGTTCCGTTGTGCTTTGCATCGCGATGTCCACCACAGTGAATGTTCTCGCTCAACCCAGCACCTCCGGTACTGAGGCATCAGCGCCAACGACCACGGCGAGCGATGCCAAGGCCGCGAAGGCAGCCAACAAGGCCCTGAGAAAAGCGGTCATTCGCCAACTCTCCAGGACACCCGGGATCACCGTCGGAGGCATTAATGTGGTCGCAAAGGCAGGTGTGGTTACCCTACTTGGAGTCGTACCAGATACTCGTCAAATCGAACTTGCTGGTCAAATTGCCCAAGAAGTCCATGGCGTCACCGAAGTTCGAAACAGCCTCACGCTACAGACGAACGGACGTTAACCGTAGGTTGCCTCCGTCGCTCTGTGCCATTGCAACCGTCCGCGCAACTGAGGTCGTCGACGTACCAGGTGGAACCGCGGACCAGTAAATCTATCCAACAGGAGACAGATGTGATTAGCGTCAGCCGCAAACTTGAAGTCAATCCCAACGATGACTCGGAACCCGTACATCTCAACCGTCAACAGGTATGGGAAGGACTGGTTGGCAAAGCAAAAAATGCCGTTCCTTTTGTCGCGGCGATCACACATTGTTCAATCGTTGAGCAGCATCCAGATCGCTTGATCCGCGAGATTGTTCTGCATGGAGAGACGATGCGCGAGATGATTCTGTTCTTCCCTGAAGAGCGAGTCGAATTCATCCGTCTGTCTGGGAAAGCGAAAGGACAAATCAAAAACATTCTTGAAGAGGATGGTGCCGGAAAACTGTACCTGCGTTTTACTTTCGATCTAGCGCTTGATGGAGTGGAAAGCGGCAACGCAGAAGAGATCGAGTTTGCCAACAACATGGAAGCCGCTTATCTGGATGCCGTGAACACGACGTTACATAGGATTCGCGAAGAAGCGGTAGCAAAGGCTTCATGAGTCTTCAGGGGCGCCGGGCAAGACGGACTCCTCTTTCGCAAATAATGCGATGGAGGCTATAGCCGCCGATACAAGCCTTTTCGAACCACCGGACCGTCGAGAATGGCAGTTTGCAAAGCTGCCATTCTCACGGTGGTGTCAAACCTTGGATGGATGGGAAACAACCCCGGACTACCACGGCTCCAAAAAGGGACGCACTTCAATCTCGAAGCTCCAACCGCGACGATCCTGTGTGGTGAGGCCATACACCGCCTCAGCCAGCGCTGCAGGCGAAACGAAAGCATCCACTGGTCTGTCGGGCATCTGCTTGCGTGAATCTGGGAGGTCAACGATACCATCAACGATGACGAGAGCGACGTGAATACCCTTTGGCCAAAGCTTCCGCGCCATCGATTCCGCCAGGCTTCGCTGCGCAGCTTTGGCGGGAGCGAAAGCCGCAGTTTGGATGCTGCCACGTCGTGAAGCTGTCGCCCCAATGAAAACGATACTGCCCCGCCCACGCTCGATCATTGAGGGGATCACTTCTTTCGAACATAGGAACGCGCCCAGCGCGTTCACTCGCCAAGCGGCCTCAAACTGCCCAGCCGTAACTGCCTCAATGTCAGCAAATACGCCAGAACCAGCGTTAAACAGAAGGGCGTCGATCTCCCCAAGCTCGGAACGAACACCGGCGAACACGGCTGCCACCGATGCGGCGTCGCTGACATCGCAAGCATAGGCTCGAGAAAAGGGGACCTGCGCCGCGAGCGCTTCAACCTTGAGTGCGTCGCGCCCTAGGAGGGCGACAGCATAGCCAGCGGTGGCAAAAGTTTGCGCGAGTGCGAGACCATTGCCGGGTCCGGCGCCTGCAACCACTGCTACGGGACGGGTACTCAAGATCTTAGCCATACGCATATTCTCCGGACGCGAGAAACACACAATTCTTATCCCAAAAGCTCAGCCTGAATTGCCTCATCAATGGATCAATGTTTTCCATCACAGCGGGTGTATCTCGTCGGCAAATTGCTCGAAGATAGTGTCAGGGTATCTGCACAGAGACATTTCGATCGATCTCTTGGACCCGACGCAATGCGATGTCGTCAGCTATTCTAGGGTGGTGGTAGGCGCTACTCCCCCAAGTGCTCTCGCAAGAATTCAATGAAGCGTTGCGTCTTCGCTGGTAGCAACCGCGTTTCGGTGATGGCGTACACGGGAACGGGTGAGGCCTGCCATGCTGGCATCACCCTGCGCAACAGCCCGCTAGCGACATCTTCGGCGGCAATTTCTTCCGCCAGCACAGCTATACCCAGATCCAGGGTCGCCAGCCGCCGGATCATGCCGACGCTGTTCAGGAGAAACCGGCCGCCTACAGCGATCTCAACCGTTTCCTGTTCTTTGTGAAGGATCCATCCATTGACTTCCTCCGGACTGAGGCGCACGCACTCGTGTTGCAGAAGGTCGGCTGGCTCGCCCGGCTCGCCATGGTGTTCGATATACCCCGGCGACGCATAGAGATAGCGCGGTAGTTGGGCAAGCTGTCGTGCGATCAGGTTCGAACTCTGTGGTTCACCCATGCGGATTGCGATATCAACGTGCTCGGTGACCAGATCGACGAGGCGAGGTGTCAGGTCAAACTCGAAGCTGATGCCGGGATAGCGTCGGGCGAATTCCGCGAGCAAGGGCGCGAGGAAGATATTCGCAAAATCCACCGGCAACGACGCATGTAAAACGCCAACTGGCTGGGCCAGCATTTCGCCGAGTTGCTCGTGCGCAAGTCGCGCCTCGTCCACGATGCGCCTCGAGCGCTCGAAATAGAGCTGACCGGCTTCGGTCAACTCGATCTTGCGCGTGGTGCGATGGAGAAGACGTAACCCGATTGCCTTTTCCAGCGCGCTGATCCGGCGCGATAGCGTCGAATTCGGCACCCCGGTCGCCTCGGCCGCGCCGCGAAAGCTTTTCGCCTTGACCACCTCGACGAACAACGCCATGTCGTTCAGAAACTCCATATCACTGCTCCATGAATGGCTCAATGTTTTCCATTTTGCCATCTTTATCCCGCTCACGATTTACCGGATGATACTCGCATCTGATAACGCCTAAGGACTGAGCCATGTCAACCGCTATCGCCCGCATGCAGCGCGCCAACCGTGGAAGCGATTTCCGCGCGTACCGACTGCATGGCGCTGATCCAGCGCAGCTCGATCCCTTCATGGGTATCGACCATGCCTGGATGAGCGCACCCACCTTCCCGCCGCATCCGCACGCCGGCTTCTCCGCCGTGACCTATCTGTTCCTCGACTCGGAGACGGGCATTGCCAACCGCGATTCGCAGGGCAACAGCACGCTGATCGAGCCGGGTGGCCTGCATTGGACTGCTGGAGGCAGGGGGGTGGTACACGAAGAGAATCCCGCAGTGCCGGGACGTACCACTCACCTGCTACAGATCTTTGTCAATCTCCCCCGGGAAAAGCAGAATGCCGCGCCATTCGCGCTGAGCCTCGCCCCGCAGGACGTGCCGGTGGTGCAGCGCCCCGGTGTCCGTGTCCGCGTGCCCCTGGGTAGCCTTGACGGTGTGCGCTCCCCGCTGACACCGCCGACCGACGTCACCTTGCTGGACGTCACGCTGGACACCGGCGCTGAATTGGCGCTTCCGGTGGCTGCGGGTCAGCGCGCGTTCTTCATGCCGATTTTCGGCAGCGCGGAGCTCGATGGCGAAGGCTTCGGCCTCGACGACCTCGGTGCCCCGATCCTGCCGACCGCGACCGAACCGACGACGCACAGGCTCGCTGCCAGAGCAGGCGGCGCCAAGGTCGCTGTGTTTATCGGCGAACCGCTGCGCCAACCCGTGTTTTCAAACGGACCCATGGCTTTTGCGAGCCAGGAAAGCCTGATCGCGGCAACCGCCGCTTACCACCGTGGCGATATGGGAAGGCTGTAACAGGCCGCCACGCACCCCGGGGCGTGCGCCCCATCACGACTTAGGAGCTAGATCATGAAGGTTGAACGTTTCACTGCCGACAACACCGCCCTGCTGCTGATTGACCATCAGGTCGGCACAATGCAACTTATCAAGAATATCGACCAGCAACTCGCAGCCAAACAGTCGATTGCGCTGGCCAAGATGGCAAAGATCCTCAATCTGCCGGTCGTGATCACGTCCAGTCAAGAAGATCACGCCCAGGGTCCGATTCTTCCGGAGATCGCCACGATCCTGCCCGAAGCTCATGCCGCACGCGTCAAGCGTCCCGGCGTCGTCAACGCCTGGGCCTATCCCGACTTCCGCAATGCGGTGCTCGCCACTGGGCGCAAGAACCTGATCATGGCAGGCGTCACCACTGACGTTTGCCTCATTTTTCCGGCCATTGATGCTGCGCTCGAAGGCTTCGCCGTGCAGGCAGTGATGGATGCTTCAGGGTCGCCCAGCGATCTTTCCGAAGAGTTTTCGCGTCAACGCATGCACGATGCAGGCGTGGTGCTCACCGCTACGAACACGCTGATGGCGGAAATCGCGCAGGACTGGTCCACCCCGGCCGGACAACAGCTGATCACCTTGCTGTTCACCGATGTCTTCCCGGCACTCGGCGCCGGGATCGCTTAATTACGAAGTCACATCCTGTTGACTGACGCACGTGGTGCTTCGGTCACAGATCAACTCTTGTTGGCCCACCGCGGAGCGATCGGGTCGCCATTCCGGGGCTGAGACATACGCTGGTCGACGCCCCGTTCGCTCACGCATCTCGGGTCATGCACTTCGCGGGTCACGACTTTCCATAAGCATTCCTACTCGATGAGTACTACCCACCCGCAGATCGTTGTAGTCGGAGGTTCTCTGGCCGGGCTTACGCTGGCGCTGGCTTGTGCAACGAGAGACGTGCCTGTTCGAGTCATTGAGCGCTCTGCCGGGCGCGTGCATGGTGGCGACAGCCTGAGCATCGATCTCGCGACGCTTGCAGCGACTGTTGGTCGTGATCCGCGTGCGCATCCGATACTGCCTGTCGTCCCCGCTTATCGTGATTTGACAACGTGGCCAGCGCTGTACTCTTGGTTGCATGAGCGTGCTGCTGCGACACCCGGCATCATCCTCGACGAAGGCAAGACCGTCACATCGGTCAAGGATCTTGGCAACCGGGCGCATCTCTCATTTTCGGACGGATCGGAGAGGTTTGCCGATGCGGTAATCGGCGCAGACGGATATCACAGCACTGTTCGCCGGGCGATTGCGCCGGACGCTCCGCTTGCCCGCTATGCGGGTTATCTCGTGTGGCGCGGCCTGATCAACGAACAAACGCTGGAGCGCCCTGTCCTCTGGCCGTCAAACGGTGGATTGTGGATAGAGTTTGTTGACGGGTATCGCCTGGTGGCCGCAGTGCTTCCCGGTCGCGACGGGTCGACGGAAGTCGGACGGCGCCAGGTCACATTCGCCTGGTTCGACGTGCACCGGGAAGAGCTACTCCGTCGCACCAACCGCCTGACGGCAGACGGCCACGTAACGGGAACACTCGGACGCGGCCAGATTGACGCAGATGTGCGTGCAGAATTACTTGCGCTCGTTCCGCAGCTCTGGCCGGAGACATGGGCGGAGGCAGTGACTGTCGGGGTTCGCTCGGCGGACGCACTAAGTGGCTCCCCAATCGCCGAATACAAACCGGAGCGCCTGGCGCGTGGCGCGTTGGCGATCATCGGTGACGCTGCTCACGTAGTTTCACCGATGACAGGACAAGGCTTCGCGACCGGGGTGGAGGATGCGGCGATGTTGGCGAAAATGCTGGCAGACCGGCGCACGAACGAACCCGTCTCCACCACTCTTGCCCACTATGAGGCAGCGCGATTGCCCTACATCCGCGCGCTGGTCACTCACTCAAGGCGGATCAGCGCCGACTATCTTCGTTATGCAGCAGCCATTTGATCAGATTTCGTGATAGTTCGGCCCATAAGGTGTCCGCCGGGTCTGCACTGACCTGCACGCTGGAGCTTGCTGATGCCAGAGCTGCAGGCGCCGTCAGTCCCGGTCTGCCATCACCGATGGCGCAACTGTTGCCGACGAAGACACAGCGCTTCATTGAATTCTTGCGCGAGCATTTGGGCAATAGTGCCCACCGGTGCAGACGTGAGCGACGCCCATCACACAAAGGAAACTTGATGAATAACCCTCTGACTCAATCCTTTACTCGCACAGCCGGTTATGGCTCCGTACACGATGTTCCCCAACTGGCCGACGGCTTTACGGACGTCTTCGAAAGCTATCTGGTGCCGGCTGGCGGCATTACGCTGCATGCCGTCGTCGGCGGCCGAGGCGCGCCGCTGCTGCTGCTCGGCGGGTGGCCGCAGAACTGGTTTGCATGGCGATACCTGATGCTGCCATTGGCGCGATCCTTTACGGTAATCGCCGTCGATCCACGTGGCGTAGGGCTCTCGGACAAGCCGACCAACGGTTACGACTCAAGGACGCTCGCGGCCGATATGTTTGCGCTGATCGACACGCTCGGCTTTGAGCGTTTCGCAATGGCTGGTCACGACATCGGGATGTGGACAGGCTTCGCGATGGCGCACGACCAACCTGGCCGGATAGAACGCATCGCGTTGGGCGAGGCGCTCATTCCCGGTGTATCGGACTCACCGCCCCTGCTCCCTGACGACCGTTGGCTGAGCGACTTCCTTTGGCACTTCAACTTCAATCGTGCCCGCGAGGTCAATGAGCGCCTCGTCGAAGGACGCGAGGCCATCTATTTCGGCCACCAGTTTGCGACGAAGGCAGGCTCCCCAGACGCTGTTCCTGCCTACGCGCAGGCGTTCTATATCGAGCAACTCAGGCGCGACCCCAACGCGCTGCGTGCGAGCTTTGACTACTACCGGGCGATAGACGAATCGATCCCTCAGAATCGTGAACGCGCGCGGAGTGCGAAGCTCGAACTACCGGTGTTGGCGTTTGCTGGCGAACTGGCCTGCGGTGGCAGCGTTGCAGCCGAACTGAGAACGGTGGCGGATAACGTGCAGTCCGTAATTATCGCGGGTAGCGGCCATTATCCGGCGGAAGAAAAGCCTGAGGCCACACTCGAAGCACTCCAGGAGTTCTTCGCGCCGTACGCAGAACGCGCTGCCTGATCGCAGCCGACGGCGTCCGGAGGTAACCCACAACGGGACAATGAAACTAACATCAGCCTTCGCCGACCGTACTCAAGGCAATCAGGTTCGTGTTCTGCTTGTTGCTGATGCGTACGATCCGGCGTTAGGTGTCGAGACTTGCTCGTCCACGTGGACGAGACATTGTCCATGTGCACGCCTGGAAGTGTTCGCGGATGCGGGACATTTCCAGGCAGACGAAGAGCCAGTACTGTTAGCGGCAGTGGTTGAGTCGCTTTTTTCATCGAAATGACGGAATGAAAAGCGCAACTGCATTGTTAACCCGTGTTCAGGCCGACTCTCGAAAGGCAATATGAGCATCTGTAATTTAGATGCCGAGATTGTCCGCCCAGATCTCGGTGATCACACGTACCACGAGATCAACGCTGTAACGCTCAGGTTCGCTAACCAAAGCGCGACATGCCTGTTGCAGAGCGCCGACAAGAAGATTGGCGCGTAACTGGCACGCAGATGTGCCGGACGGTTAGTTGCATGTTTTACTCGAAATCGATTTCCGAGGTGAGTCTTTACGGGAGATGAACTTCACAGTGTCATGCGAAGTTGCGGTCATCTGATACAGCGCCCCCTCACAGTCATTCGACTACGGTCCGGGAATGGCTGATTGTCGCCTCATCGCAGACGCACGCCCTTTCCGCATTTCTTCGCGTATCGGTAAGTCCAGCCTTACTGCGCAGGGGGCGCCACCGTAGCACCGTGTACGTGGTGCCGCGCCAATAGCCCGGAAATGTGACCTGATGTTTTCAGTTCCTCGACGAACGCTTCCAGCAGTTGCGTCGCGGCATCGCCCCGCACTTTCGCGACACCCATAGCCTGCTGAATCACCATAAACGGGTCTTCTAGAAGGCGCAGCCCTGTATGTCGCCTGGCATCAGAGAGCAGTTGCTGTTTCACCCCGGCACCAACCTCGAGGCCCTCCTCGACAAACGTATCAACCACGGCCGGCGATGTCGCTACACGAACGATTTCGGCCCGCGTAAGCTCCCGGCTCAAAAAAAGGTCGTACGCGCTCCCGCCGCCAACCGCCACGCGATTGTGCGATTCATCTACCTGGCTATTGTCAGTAATCGGTGACTCCTGCCGGACCAGGTAACAACCTTCGATCAATAGATACGGCGAAGTAAATGCGATGCCTTCGCCACGGACAGGATCGATCGCGAAGAAGCCGAGGTCTGCTCGGCCATTTGTCACTGCATCGACGGCTTTAGCCGCCGCATCGACTACAAGAAACTCAACAGGCACTCTCAGGAACTCAGCCAGTTCAGTCGCGAGATCGACTGAAACTCCGAATGGTTTTCCCGTGGCTTGATCGGCGTTCGCGAGAATGGGATTACCCAGATTGATCGTTACGCGCAGCGTACCAGTGGGCACAAGTGCCGAGACGATTGCATCATTCAGTTCCATGGACGACGACTCCCCTATCTGACCTGATCCACGAACTCGTTCGTGTAGGTGCTCGACAGGTCAATATGCTTCCCTTTGATATTGGGGTTGAATTCGCTCATAACTTTCAGGACCGTTTCTGGCCCTCCCGGCGGCATCTTGCCATCCGGCGAATACATGGGCAGAGAAGCCTTCAACGCCTGCACGTAAAGGACCTTGTTGCCGCCGTAGTAGTCCGTCGGCATCTTCGCTGCGATTTCTTCTGCCGGGTGCGTCTGAATGAACCGCAACGTCCTGACAAAGGCCTCGGCGAGTTTGCCGGCTTCTTTTTTGTGTGATTGCGCCCAGGTACGCTGCACATAAAGACTGGACGCGGGATATAGGCCGCCTAGCGCGGCCCGGGTTCCTTCGACGCTGTTCAGGTCAACGAGAACCTTCGCATCTCCACTTGCACGCAACAATGATGTCGTGGGTTCCGTCGTCCATGCCACATCGATGCGCTTCTGTCTGAAGGCCGCTATCAGGCTGTTTGCAGCGCCGACCGGCAGCATCGAGTAATCGCTCGTTTTCAGTCCATATCGCGAAGCGAGGTATTGGCCAAGGAACGTGGATGAGGAACCCAGCCCCGTGACCCCGAGCGTTTTCCCCTTGATATCGCCCATGTTCCGGATCTGACTCGCAGCGTCGGCGCGAACCATTTCCATGCTGCCGGGCACAAGCCCGAACAGAACGATACTTTCTACGTCTTTGCCCTTCGCCTGCAAGTCGATCGAATGATCATAGAAGCCGACGACTGCCTGAGCGGCCCCAGCGAGCAGTTCGTTTTCAGCATCGACACCCGCCTGCTGGGACTGAAGTTCGACATCCAGTCCCTCATCCTTGAAATAACCCAGGCTTTCCGCAAGCTTCGGCGGTAGATAGATCAGCTTGTTGATACCGCCGACGATGATGGTTATCTTTTCATCCGCATGAACGGTGGATGCGCACACGGCACTTGAGATCGCGGCGAACATCGTAAGACGGCGAAGGGCAAAGGTCATGAAAGTCTCCCTGTTATATTGGTTTCGACGGTCAGCTGTTAAGCGTTCCGCCTCCATCAGATGCATCAGTCGTGAACCGCGCGGGACGGCACCAGCACATGGCCTTCCATCAGGCGTCTGGCGCTCCGGCTCATGATCGCCTTGCTGACCACCCAGGTGCCGTTGCGTTGCTCCGCTTCGGCGCCTACCGCCATCACACCCGACGGATGGCCGAACCGGATCTGCTCTGCCGGGTTGCCAGCCATCAGCGCATTCACGACCGTGCCCGGTATCACCGCAGCAACGGCAATGGCCACCGCGCCAGTGCCGGTCATTGCGTGATGCAGTTTTCCCATCGACAAGATTCGTACGTTGATATCCACCATCGCCGCTTCGACCCGCTTGCCACTAGACGCGGTGTAGGCGCGCGGCAATGCAACGAACGCCAATTTCGGCGTATGTGGACGCAAGTCAGTCACCTCCTGCGGAGTCACCGCCAGCCCCATTTTCACGGCGGCATGTGCACGGATGGCCTCGCATCTCTCAAGTAGCGTGGCATCGTCGTTGATATCGCGCTGCATCTCGCTGCCCTTCAGCCGGAGATCTTCCGCGTTGATGAAAATAGCGGGGTTGCCTGCATTGATCAGCGTGAGCCGGTAAGTCCCGTAGCCTGGAACGTCGATGGCGTCGACGACATTGCCCGTGGGGAACATGCCGCCCGAAAGTTCGCCACCCTCATCGCTGCCCCCGGGATCGAGGAATTCGATGCGGATTTCGGCAGCTGGGAACGTTACGCCGTCGAGCTCGAAGTCGCCTTCCTCCTCGACCTCACCATTTTTCACGGGCACGTGCGCGATGATCCTTGCGTTGATGTTCGCTTGCCAGATTCGCACTGTCGCGATGCCATCCGCAGGTGTGTCGACCAGACCCTGTGCAATAGCAAACGGACCGACGGCCGAGGTCAGATTCCCGCAGTTGCCGGACCAGTCGATCACAGGTTTGTCGATCGATACGGCACCGAACAGATAGTCGACGTCGCAGTCCGGGCGCGAGGAAGGTCCCACGAGCACCACCTTGCTCGTGCTGGAGGTCGCTCCACCCATGCCATCCGTCTGCTTCTCATAGGGATCGGGACTGCCGATGACGCGCAGCAGAATCCGGTCTCGCTCTGCTGGGTCCGACGGCAAACTATCGGCCCGAAAAAATACCCCCTTGCTGGTACCACCGCGCATATAGACGGCTGGAATTCTGGTTTGAGCCACGTGTCACTCCTGAATGGTTTTGAATACGATGCATACGGGACTGCCGGTGTGCACCGTCTGCCCCGTTGGCGAGGGCATGCCGCTTGTCTTGTCAAGCGCGTACTGGACGATGTTGTCGGATCGCTCGTTGGCGACGTACAGATAAGTTCCGGAAGGGTCGAGACTGATGAACCTCGGGAAATTGCCGTGGGCGTCGGTCCATCGCGGCTGACCCGGTATTCCACTTGTGCCGTCGAGCGGCAACGTGGCAACGGAGTCATGACCGCGGTTGGACACGTAGAGCGAGCGTCCCGCAGGATCGATCGCAACGCCGGCGACGCTCGTGTCGCCGTGAGCGCTGCTGGGGATCACCGAAACGGTATGCAGCGGTTCCAGCGCGCCGGTGAAGACATCAAAGCTCCATACCGTGATGGTCGAATCCAGTTCGTTTGCCACGTAGACGAGCGGCAACGTCGGATGAAACGCCGCATGCCGGGGACCAGCGCCGGACCTGCATCGGTGTCCGACGACGCGCGGTTCGCCGGTCTCGAGCCATTGAATCGCGAACACCGTATCGAGTCCCTTATCCGGGACGATGTGCCAGTTGGTGTTGTATCGCCTCGTGGCGTAGCGGGAAACCTGGTGCGGATGAGACCCGGCTTGCTCGCTCCGGTGGGGACCCGGCGCGCCCGGCAGCGTAACCAGCGAGGACACCGGTGCCAGTTCGCCTTCCGCACCGACGGACAAGCGGGCCACCGTCCCTGTTGCGTAATTGGCGACGATGAGCGAGGCGCCATCGCGCGAGAAACCAAGGTGTACGGGATTTCTGCCTTCGCATGATTGCCGGTTCAAAAGGCTCAAACGTCCGCTCGAATGATCAACGTGATAGCTGCTAAGGTCGTTGCCGTCCCCGTGAACCGCATAGAGGACGTCCTGTCTCGCGTTCAATGCCAGAAAAGAGGGATTTTCAGGCGCCTGACAGATGTCCGTCAGCTCCCATAGCTGCCTTACCGGATCGACGGTATAGACGCTGATGCCGCGGCCGCGCGCATTTCTTTCGCGCGTCGTGCGACAGCCGACGTATGCATGGATCGGTTTCATTGCTTTCGTTACCTCAGGGCGCGGCGATATATTCGCCCGCGATACGTGGCAGCAGACCGCCAGCCTCGAAAATCTGCGCCTCTTCGAGCGTGTCGATCCTGCACTTGACGGGTGTGCTGAGCGTTTCGCCGTTGCGACGACTGATACTCAGCATCAGAAGGCCACCGGGCTCGATCGCACCATCGAGACCTTCGATGGAATACGTTTCCGATCCATCGAGCGCCAGTGTGCGCCGCGTCACGCTCTCAGTGAATTCGAGCGGCAGCACGCCCATGCCGACCAGGTTCGAGCGGTGAATGCGCTCGAAGTTTTCACAGACGACAGCGCGCACTCCGATGAGGCGAACGCCTTTTGCCGCCCAGTCCCGGGACGAGCCCGCGCCGTAGTTCTTCCCCGCCACGACAATGAGTTCTTGCCCACGCTCCATATAGCGTTCTGCTGCATCGAAGAGCCGCATCGTGGTGCCTTCCGGCTCCATCCGGGTCAGAGAGCCTTCCTTCCCACCAGCCATTTCATTGTGCAAGCGGTTGTTCGCAAACGTCGCTCGAATGGCCACCTTATGATCGCCTCGCCGCGTGCCATACGAGTTGAACTCCCCCGCATTGACGCCCTTCGCGATCAGATACTCGCCTGCCGCGCTTTCCGGAAGAATCGCGCCGGACGGCGACAGGTCATCGGTCGTGACGTTATCGCCGAACACGCCAATGGCGCGCATCTGCTGGAATCGCGCGGGCTGCGTGAGGCTCGCCTGCCAATAGGGCGGACGTCGAATATAGTTGCTGTCTTCGCGCCACGGAAAGCGTGCCGGCACTGCCTCTGCACCTTCCAGTTGTCCAGCTTTGCGGAACATCTCGGTGTAAATGCGCAGATACTGGTCGCCGTGGACACTCGCCTTGAGTAGCGCGTCGATCTCTTCATCCGTCGGCCATAGGTCCTTTAGATATACGGGGTTGCCGTCCTTGCTTGTGGCGACCACACCGTTCTCGATGTCGATATTGATCGTGCCGGCAATCGCATAGGCGACCACCAGTGGCGGTGACGCGAGAAACGCTTCCTTCACCCGCGGATGAATGCGGCCGTTAAAATTGCGGTTCCCTGAAAGGACGGCGACGGCATGAACATCCCGCTTGACGATGTCCGCTTCGATCTCCTTTGGTAGCGGTCCCGACATACCGTTGCACGACGTGCAGCCGAAGCCGATAATGCCGAAACCAAGCGCCTCGAGCGGCGCCATCAGACCTGCCTCACGTAGGTAGCTTTCCACCGGTTTCGATCCGGGAGCGAGCGATGTTTTCACCCAGGGTTTGCGTTGCAGCCCGAGTGCGACCGCCTTACGGGCGACCAGGCCCGCTGCGATCATGTTGCGTGGGTTCGAAGTGTTTGTGCAGCTCGTAATCGCCGCGATGACGATGGCGCCGTCGTCGAGTCTGACTTCGGACGGCTCTTCCTTCGCCGTGGCGCTTTGCGTAACCGGTCGAGCGATACCCCGGCTGACGAGCGCTGACAGCGGCACACGGTCGTGCGGGTTGGACGGCCCTGCGAGCGCCCGGCCCACGCCCGATAGATCGAACGACAGGGTCCGGTCATATTCGGCTTCGGCAAGATCGTCCGCCCATAGACCCTGCGCCCTCGCGTAGCTTTCCGTCAGCGCGATCTGCGCATCCGAGCGGCCAGTCATACGCATGAAGTCGAGTGTCTTTTCGTCGATTGCAAAGAGCGCTGCGGTGGCGCCGAATTCAGGCGCCATGTTGGAAATCGTCGCGCGGTCGCTCAGCGTCATCGCGCGCGCGCCCTCGCCGTAGAACTCGATGATGGTGCCGACCACCTTCTGCCTGCGCAGAAACTCTGTGATCGCCAGCACGAGGTCGGTCGCCGTCACGCCTGGCTGCCGGAAGCCTTTGAGCTCCACGCCGACGATGGTCGGCAAGCGCAACCACACGGCGCGCCCCAGCATCACCGATTCCGCCTCGATGCCACCCACGCCCCAACCCAGTACGCCAAGCGCGTTGATCATCGTCGTGTGGCTATCCGTGCCGACGAGCGTATCGGGGTAGGCCACGCCGTCTCTCACCTGGATGACGGGCGACAGATGTTCGATGTTCACCTGATGCAGGATGCCATTGCCGGGCATCAGTACGTCAAGATTCGAAAACGCCTGCTTACACCACGCCAGGAATTCAAAGCGTTCGGCGTTCTTGCTCTGCTCGATCGCCATGTTCTTCGACATCGCCTCCGGATCGCTCCCGGCAACTTCGACATTCAGCGAGTGGTCGACCACAAGATGCGTGGGCACGACGGGGTTGATCGTCGTGGCGTCACCGCCCGCTTCCGCAACCGCGTCGCGCATACCCGCGAGGTCCACCAGCGCAGGCGTGCCAAGGAGGTCCTGCAATACGACACGCGCCGGATAGTACGGGAAGTCGACGTCATGACGGCGCGCGGCCAGCACCGGCAGATAGCGCGCAGCGTCGACGGCCGACTGCCTGCGCACGACGTTTTCTGCGAACACCCGCACGCAATACGGCATGCGGGCGAACTGCGCCGCTCTGAGAGACTGCATCGCGTCGGCGACGCTGACAAATTCCACGGTCTGATTGGGAAGGGTGCGAGACATCGGGGTTTTCTCCAAGGCAATACAAGGCTGCTTGCGTTTCAATGCAGTGCATTCTATGATCATAAAACGCAATAAGCAAACAGACGCAGGCTCGGTGGTTACCCTGGTCCGGTTCGAAACCAGCAGTCAATGGAGAAGCAGGCAATGGCACAATCGCAGATCGGTCTTTCAGATGCATCGCCTCACCGGGCGGTCGTGAACGGCCGTCCTTTGCCTGCGATCCACATGCGCTCCTCCGACGACACCACTGCTGCGGCCCTGACCCCGCTACAAACCCGCGTCACGCGGGAGATACTTGCGCTGGCAAGGCGTGAAGATCTCGGCGTCGGCGACCGCCTTGCTGAATCGATCCTTGCGGAGAAAATCGGCACGTCGCGCACACCGGTGAACGTGGCCCTGCATCATCTCGTGACGCTGGGGGTGGTCTACTACGACGCCAATCGCGGCTTCTTTATGGCCAAGCCTGCTCGCGATGTGACGGACGTGGCGGCGCCGTTCTTTGAAGAACCCGACGATCCGCTATACCTGAAGATCGCTGAGGACCGTCTCGCGCATCGCCTCGCCGACGTCATATCCGAAGCCGATCTGATGCGGCAATACGAAGTCTCGCGCAGCGAATTGCGGCGCGTGCTCTCGCGCATGCAGGAAGAAGGCTGGCTCGAGCGCCAGGTGGGCCATGGCTGGCAATTCATGCCAATGATCGATTCGGTCGACGCCTACGAGGAAAGCTATCTTTTCCGGGCGGCCATCGAGCCAACTGGTGTCATGTCGCCGACCTTCAGCGCGAATCGCGTCGAACTGGAGGAATTGCGGCGCCGACAGCGCTTTATTGCCGAAAGCGGCTATCTGTCGATGAACTCGGTCGAGTTGTTCGAGGCGAACAGCGAGTTTCACGAAACGATCGCGAAATGGTCCGGCAACCGTTTCATCGCCCAGTCGGTGCGGCGCATGGACCGCTTGCGGCGGCTCGTCGAATACCGTCAGGCAAGAGCACGCAAACCTCGTCAGGAGCAGGCATTGGAACACCTCGCCATTCTCGACGCGATTGCACAGCACGACCTGCTGCGCGCGGCCGCTCTGTTACGGGATCACATTGAAGGTGCGCGGCGCGCCAAGGTGCATGCGCAGGAGATTTTCACGCCGCACGTCTGATTTGCCTGGCCCGCGGCCGTCCGGCCGCTTTTCTTTGACCCTTATTGCATTTTATCGTCACAAAACGCTTTTAGGCGCCTTCCGTTAGAGGCGCGAAATTTTCATGAATATTCGGAGACAACCATGTCGTATCGCCGAGGCTGGATCGCCCTCTTTCTCTTTTCACTTTCGATGATCAACTATATGGACCGCATCGCCCTGTCGATCGCGGCCAAGCCGATCGCGAGCGAATTCAAGCTGACCGCGGTCGGCATGGGGTATCTGTTTTCTTCGTTCATCTGGAGTTACGCGCTCTTCCTGTTGCCGATGGGCGTTCTCATCGACCGTCTCGGCACCAAACGCATGGCCGGCGTCGGCATCTTCGTATGGTCCGCGGCAACGGCATTGACGGGTGTCGCTTCCAGCTTCTTCGGTCTGATGGTGGCTCGTCTGGTAATGGGAGCAGGTGAATCGACGAGCAATCCGGTGGGTGCGAAGGTCATCCGCCAATGGATCCCCGCGAACGAACGGGGAATGGTCACCTCGATGTTCAACAGCGGCTCCTATGCGGGACCCGCGATCTGCTCCGTCATGCTCGGCTCGCTCATAGCACTGTTCGGATGGCGCATATCGTTTGTCGTCGCAGGCGCAACCGGCTTTGTCTGGCTCGCGGCATGGCTGATGTTCTTCGACGCGCCCGAACAGGTGCGTTGGTTGAAAAGCGACGAACGCGACAGGATTGTGCGCGAGCGGGATTCGAAACCCGCCTCGACCGCCTACGCTGTGCCGGAGTCCTCGGGGCTGGTTTCGTTGCTGCGCACACCGACCCTGTGGGGCCTCGCGATCACCCAAGGCTGTAACGTCTATACGCAGTATCTGTTTTTGACCTGGCTGCCGAGCTATCTGCAGACCAGTCGGCACCTGAGCATCACCCACACGGGACTTTTCTCCGCTGTGCCGTATGCCGCAGCCGTTGTGCTTTGCATTCTGGTCGGCCGCCTGAGCGATCAATACCTCAAGAAGAGCGGCGTGGGAACAGGTCGCCGCCGTAATGCTGTCGCACTCGCCATGCTGACGGGCGCAGCTATCCTCGTGGTGCCATTTACGTCGAATCTGATTGCGCTCCTGCTGGTTTTTTCGATCACGCTGACCGGAATCGCGTCCACCACGTCATTAAACTTCGCGTTGCTGAACGATCTTCTTCCGAACTCGCGCGATGTGGCCAAGGCGATGGCCTTCGTTGTCGTCGGCGGCAACATCTTCGGCATGATTGCCCCCATCGCAACGGGATATGTGATCAACGCGACGGGCAGCTACGACTGGGCATTCGGCATCGCTGGCATCCTTCTGCTCGTCGGCGCAACGGTCGTGCTCACCATGACGCGCTCGCCAATGACGGTCAATCGCAGTGCTTCGATTACGCGGGTCGCCGTGTAACGTTTGAATGTTGTCATGTCGGCGGCGACGGGCTTGCCCTTTGGTGCAGGCAATTTGCTCCATTGTCTGTTCCGGCGCACGTTGCGGCCGTTCGAAACGTGCCGACAGCCG
This sequence comes from Paraburkholderia panacisoli, assembly GCF_008369935.1. Classification (GTDB taxonomy): domain Bacteria; phylum Pseudomonadota; class Gammaproteobacteria; order Burkholderiales; family Burkholderiaceae; genus Paraburkholderia; species Paraburkholderia panacisoli. Next base: position 106,096 of record NZ_VTUZ01000025.1, read on the forward strand.
TCTCTCCCTGGCCGAACCCGGTCTGACGGCGCCGTAGCAATGACACCTCGACGTGGCGCGATTCCGGACTCGCGCCGTGATAGCGGGCCGCTTTCCATTGCAGCGCTCTCCTGCGGCGGCGACCTCGTGTCGAGTCAGCAAACACCTGTCGCGGACCTTGTCAGGCAGAGCATCGGGTGGGAGCACAGGCGTATGCGACAAAGCTGAACATCAGGTTGTTCGTCGCCATCGCGCCTGTCGCGCTGTTGAAGCCCTCTTCCAGCGTAGAGATCGCCTTCGTGCCTCCGCCCAGGTCTTCCGTGCCCCTCAGGCCGAATCGGCTGCCGGCCCACACGCCGTTGATCACTTTGAAAGCCGTGGCCGCCCGACGTCAACGCTGGCGACGTCGAACTCGACTGATAACCGAAGCCGGCATCTGTGAAAATCCTCTTGCGTCTTGAATGTTATTGAAATGCTTTGCATCGTCTGTCGGCGCAGTACTATCGCTTTTGTGACGAGGTCTAGGTCACCTCTGCTCGCTTCGCTCATGCCGAAACTCACCTCAGGTCATGAACCACGCCGTGTGAGCCTTCACTGAACGAGGAATCGGCCGACGTGCCCGGCACGAACTGGGTCAAGATGAGACATGCAACCGCGACGAATGCAACGTAATAAGCGGGAGCAAGCGGAGACCCGGATACCTGGACCAGAAGAGTCCCAATGAAAGGCGTCGTTCCTCCAAACACAGCGACACTGAGCTGGTAGGAGATTGCATGCCCCGTGGCCCGAAACGAGGTCGGAAAAAACTCCGGCGCGGCGACGTAGACCGAATTAAAAGTGTCACCGACCAGACCTTGAAGCATCGGGCCGCCGCGCCACTGAAGTGACACTGTTGCTTGCAGTTGGAACGAAATAAGGCTGTCACTTCGCATAAGTCCGTATTAATTTTGTCACTTCGCATCGCGCTTAGTGACTTTTGTCGTAACTCTCTGATTTTGCGGGTGATTCTCGATGTCGGCCGGGTCTACGTGAATTCAGCTGCTAACTGTGAACCCCGGCTGGACAACTCGCGGCGTAGATACTGCCCGCCCTGGTGGAGACGGGGTTTGCGGTTGACGGGGATGCACACGTGCCAGACGGTTAGTTGCATGTTTGCGATTGACACGGATTTGCACGGTGAGTCGTGTGCTGCCGATCGCGCAACGCGAACGCACGATCCAGATGGCTCCTTGATGACCCATCTTTGCCGTTCAGACTGGGGCGACCTCGATGTCCCGCTTCCGAAAGTCCAGCGGCCATTTAAGCTTCACAGCAATCGCAGCTTATCGGCACTTATGAAAAGCTCGATAAAAACCAGCGGCCTGGAACGACGACGCGACCGTTGGACCTGACGCCCCATTCAGTTGTCGTTCGTAGATGCTCGCAATTTCTCGAAGCTCACGATTCGGCCAGCGACAGCACTTGCCGCGACGGTAGAAGGGCTCGCGAGCCATACCTTGCCGGGGCCAGAACGCCCAGGAAAGTTACGATTGATGGCACTGACCGTCACCTGATCGGGACGCTCCGAAACACCAGGCCCAGCGTTGACACATGCACCGCACCCCGGTTCGATGAGTTCGACCCCTGCGCGCTCGAAAACCTCCAGCATCCCTTCGCGCACGCAGTAGTCACGTACGTCCTGACTGCCGAACTGCAGGAAGAAGCGAGTCGTCTCGGCGACTTTTAGGCCGTTCCTCAGAGCCCATTCCAAGACCTCGTAGCAGCGCCGCAGATCTTCACGTTTGCCGCCCGTGCAAGAGCCGCCGTAAGCGATATCGACTGGTACTGAATCGAGAAGTTCGGACAAGCCCACGCCTTGACCAGGATCGCCCGGGCGCGCGAGCATGGGCTCAAGCTGCGCGCAATCCACGTCGATTGTGTGTGCCACCTCGGCATCGTCGTCGCTGCGCATCCATGGCTCGACCTCGAATTCGATACCCCTGCGCTCGCGCAGGAAGCGCTGCGTTTCCTCATCCGGAGCGATGATGCCGCTGAAGCCACCGATTTCCGCAACCATGTTCGTCAGCGTCGCCCGTTCGTCAGTCGATAACAACGCCAGGGCTTCACCGCCATATTCAAATACCTGTCCGATTGCTCTGCCCTCGCGCACATACGGGAGACGCAGTAGATGCAACACAATGTCCTTCGCCTCTACGCCTGCCGGGAGACGACCTATGAGATTCACCCGGCAGGTCGGGGGCACTTTCACTCGCACGTCGCCGGTGAGCCATGCGTTAGCCATCTCCGTCGCACCGATCCCGAACGCGAGTGCGCCCAGCGCCCCGCAGTGAGGGGTATGAGAGTCCGTGCCAACAACGAGTTGGGCCGGCTTTACGTAGCGCTCGGCCATGATCGAGTGGCTGATCCCTTCGGAGCCTTCCCGGTCGGTCAACAGCCCATGATGGCGCAGCCCGTATTCCTCACAGAACCGCTGCTGTACCTTCCCCATGGCTTGGGCCACGTCAAGCAGTCCGAGCGCGCGACGTTCGGCTGGCATGCTGCGGTGGATGAACGTCAGATGATCCGAAAAACAGACGATGCTGTCGGGGTCATGCAGTTCAATTCTGTCACCGCACTCCCGGCGCAGAAAACTTATCGACATCGGGGACACGTATTCGTGCGCGTAACGCCAATCGGTTTTAGCGAACACACTTTGACCGGGTGTGACGCTCCCGCAGCCGCTCGCTCTGGCGACAATTTTTTCCGCGTAGGTCATGGGGCGCGACCTAGCAGGTGGTACAGAGGGCTGCCAGCCAGCACGCCTCGCCTCGGTCAACCGGAAGAGTCCTCCCCTGCGAATCAACTCGGCGGTGAGCTCATCTTCGCCGCGCGTGAATTCCTCCACTGGAATATTCTCGCCTCGACGTATGCGCGCGATCAAGCCGAAGTCGGTCGATGTGAAGATACCTAGGTTGTGGCAGTTCTGCCGGTAGATGCGCTCGAAGCTCTCGGCGATCACCAGACGAATACCCGCACACCACTCAGCGAACGGGCTGGCTTCCCGCGACGATCCCTTCCCGTATCGGCGACCCGCCACGGTAACGGCAAACCGGGCCGCCTTCACGCTACCTTGCTTGACCGGACGAGTCCCGGCGCAATCGAGGCCGAGGTAGGGATACTCGCCGAGTTTCTCGTCGTAGTAATAGCAGATGTAGGCGGGCGTGATTTCGTCCGTGGAGATATCCGTGCGGAGCGGCACCGCTTCTTCAAGTGTGACGTCCTCGCCGAGCAGTTGGCGCTCGATTACGCTCGCGTTCTGCGACAGGAACAAGATTCGACCGTCAAAGCGCACCGTTCTCGACGGATCAGACGGCTGGGAAAGTGACTGATACACGGTTGTCTCCGGTATGAAAACTGCATCTGAAGCGCGGGCACGAAAGCGGAAATGTAGGCGTTACAGAACTCACCGGTTCAGCTCCTCGAGTCGCACACCGTTGGTCTTGGGTCCAAACACCCCGATCGCCACAGCAACTACCAGCATGCACCCGGTGATGCCAGTGAACACACCGGCGACGCCGAAGTCCCTTAACAGGAATGCAATGAAGAACCCAGACAACATCGCGCCGATGCGGCTGACTGAATAGACGATACCGCTTGCACGGCAGCGCACCGCCGTTGGAAAGAGTTCCGCCTGGTAAGCGTGGAAGGCAACGGAGATTGTCTGCCCAGCCAGACTGATCAACACACCTAGCATGATGAGCGGCACGACGGCCTTCATTTGCCCGAATGCCAACCCGCAAACGACCACCGCAAGCGCTCCGCCGACAATCAGCCATTTGCGTTGGATCTTGTCGGCGTAGAGCATCGCGAGCATCGGGCCGGCCGGCATCGCGAAAGCGATGATGAACGAATACAGCAGGCTCTTCGTCACGGTGATGCCTTGGCCAATCAGGAGCGTCGGTACCCAGTTGGCGAAGCCGTAATAGCCGATCGCCTGGCAGAAGTTGAAGATGATCAGCATGATGAGGCGCGAGCGGTACGGCGGCTGCAGCAGCTCCGCAAACGATGCGCGGCGATGCGGCGGCTGCTCGATCACCGGGAGCGGCGGCGGCAGCGGCTTGCCGGTCTGACGCGTGACGATTTCCTCGATCTTCGCCACGACCCGCTCGCCCTTCTCCACGTGGCCATGCGTCGCGAGCCAGCGCGGGCTTTCCGGCACCGCGCGGCGGATGAACCACACGAACACCGCGCCGACCGATCCGGCGAGCACCACGATGCGCCATCCGTCGATGCCGAACAGCGTCGTCGGCACGAGCCAGTACGAGAGGATCGCGGCGACCGGGGCGGCGGCGAACATCACCACCTGGTTGAACGCCATCGCACGGCCGCGCATGTGTTGCGGCACGAGTTCGGTGACGTAGCTGTCGATCGTGATGATCTCGATGCCCACGCCGATGCCCGTGATGAAGCGCCACAGGATCACGCCTTCGGGCGTCGTCTGGAAGGCCATGATCGCCGAGCCGACCGAGTACCACAGCAGCGAGAACGTAAAGACCGTGCGGCGCCCGTAGCGGTCCGGCATCCAGCCGAAGCCGAACGTGCCGACGAAGAGGCCGGCGAACGTCGCCGCGATGAAGCCCGCAATGCCGTTCAAGCCGAAGAACGAATGCGTGGTGGTCTGAAGGAGGCCGCTCTTTGCCATGCCCGGCGCGATGTAGCCGGTGAAGATCAGGTCGTAGACTTCGAAGAAGCCGCCGAGCGAGATGAGGAACACGAGCATCCAGAGATGCCGCGTGATCGGCAAGCGGTCCATGCGCGCGGAGATTTCCGCGCCCGGGTTGACGCCGACGCGAACGTTCGGCGTGACGAGCGGGGGACTGCCCGCGGTGACGGTTTGCTGCATGTCTTGTCTCCTGTTCTTTGAACGGGCCGCGTTTCTTATGTTTGAACGTCTGCCGGCATGAAAGTGATGATCCGCCTACGAAACCTATTGCTGCCCGACGACACCCCGTCGAATCTGATCGCGCTCGATCGACTGGAAGAGCGCCTTGAAGTTGCCTTCGCCGAAACCGTCGTCGCCCTTGCGCTGAATGAATTCGAAGAACACGGGGCCGAGCAGCGTCTGGGAGAAGATCTGCAACAACAGCCGAGGATTGCCCCCGCTCGTATTACCGTCGAGCAGAATGCCGCGCGTGCGCAACTCGGAAACCGGCTGTCCATGGCCCGGCAGGCGCTCCTCGAACATCTCGTAGTACGTCTCGCTCGGCGCAGTCATCAGCGGGACGCCCGCCATCGCAAGCTTGTCGATGGTGGCGGGCAGGTCGTCGCTGAGCAAAGCCACGTGCTGGATGCCCTCACCGTTGAACTTCATCAGGAACTCTTCGATCTGCCCCGCGCCCTTCGACGACTCCTCATTGAGCGGAATGCGAACCTTGCCGTCGGGCGCGGTCATCGCTTTCGAAGTCAGGCCCGTGTATTCGCCCGAGATGTCGAAGTAGCGGATTTTTCGGAAGTTGAAGAGCTTCTCGTAGTAGCCGGCCCAGAACGCCATGCGTCCACGGTAGACGTTGTGCGTCAGGTGATCGACGAGCTTCAGTCCATAGCCCTCCGGACGCCGGTCGACACCTTCGACGAACCTGAAGTCGATGTCGTAAATCGACTCGCCGTCTTCAAAGCGGTCGATCAGATAGAGCGGTGCGCCACCGATGCCCTTGATCGCGGGCAGGCGCAGTTCCATTGGGCCGGTGGGCATGTCGAGCGGCTGCGCGCCCAGTTCGATGGCGCGTGCATATGCCGCGTGTGCATCCTTCACGCGAAACGCGAGTCCGCACGCCGACGGTCCGTGCTCCGCCGCAAAGTACGCGGCTGGACTCTTCGGCTCGCGATTCACGATGAAGTTGATGCCGCCCTGCCGGTACAGCACGACGTCCTTCGATCGATGATGCGCGACGAGCGTGAAGCCGAGCTTCTCGAACACCGGCTCCAGCGTATCGGGCGTCGGCGACGCGAATTCGACGAATTCGAATCCCATCAGGCCCATCGGGTTGTCGAAGAGATCTGCCATTTGAATTGCTCCGTGATCTGATGCGCTTTCAGCGGACAGACTCATGCGACCACCCGGCGCTTCAGTCGCCCCAGCACTTCTTGCGTATGCTCGCCGACCCGCGCCAGCGCCTGGCGCACGCCGGGGCGGCGGCCGCCCATCGTCAGCGGCAGGAGCACGACTTCGGTCATGCTGCCGTCGTCGGTTTCCATCGGCACGAGGCCGCCGCTCGCCCTCAGATGCGGGTCGTCGAGCAGTTGCTCGGGACGCACGATCGGCGCGTACGGAATGCCCGCAGCTTCGAGCTTCGGCGAAAGCTCTTCGATGCGATGCTCCTTCAGGATCGCGCCGAGCACTTCGAGCAGCGCGGGGCGGATCGCGACGCGCAACGCGTTCGTCTCGAAGCGCGGCTCGGCCGGCAGATCCGGGCGATTCAGCACATTGCACAGCGTGATGAACTGCTTGTCGCTGACTGCGCCGATGAAAAGCTGCTCGCCATCGGCGAGCGTGAAGACGTCGTAGACGCTCCACGCCGAGACGCGCGAGGGCATCGGCGGCGGCGCTTCGCGTGTCATCGCGTATTGCTGCATGTGCTGCGCGGAGAGGAACACGCAGTTCTCGAAGAGCGCGCTTTGCACTTCCTGGCCGCGTCCGGTGTGCTCGCGTTCGCGCAGCGCGGCGAGCACGCCGATCGCACCGAACATGCCGCCCATGATGTCGTTGACCGACGTTCCCGCGCGCAGCGGCCGGCCAACCGGACCCGTCATATACGAGAGGCCGCCCATCATCTGCACAACTTCATCGAGTGCGAGGCGCTTTTCGTAAGGCCCCGGCAGGAAGCCCTTGTGCGACACATAGATCAGGCCGGGATAGCGCTTCGAGAGCGTGTCGTAGTCGAGGCCGAGCTTCGTCATCAGGCCCGGGCGGAAGTTTTCGAGCATGGCATCGCAGGTGCCGATCAGTTCGATCGCGGCTTCCTTGCCCTCGGGCGTATTGATGTCGAGCACGACGCTCTTCTTGTTGCGATTGAACGAGCGAAAGAAGCCGATGCCGAGGCCCGGCAGCTTGCGCGTGTTGTCGCCGCCGGGCGGCTCGATCTTGATCACTTCGGCACCGAGGTCGGCGAGGATCATGCCGCACGTCGGCCCCATGACCATGTGCGTGAATTCGATGACGCGCACGCCGTCGAGGGGAAGTCTTGCGGGGGTGCTCATGATGATGACCTCAAGCGTTGAGCGCGGCCGGAGCAGCGAAGGTTTTTGGGAGACCCGCGAGCCACAGCGCGCCGTGCAGCGATTCGCCTTCGAGCCAGCCCGCGACCTTCGCGCGCAGCGCCAGCAAGGCGGGAATGTCGATCCCAGTTTCGATGCCCATGTCGGCGAGCATGAACGCCAGGTCTTCGCTCGACGCGTTGCCGCTCGCGCCCGGCGCATGCGGACAGCCGCCGACGCCGGCGAGCGTCGCGTCGTAGCGCGCGACGCCGGTTTCGAGCGCCGCGTAGACGTTGGCGAGCGCAAGGCCGCGCGTGTCGTGGAAGTGGCCGCACCAGAAGCGCTCGCCCGCGATCTTGCGCGCCTTTTCAAACAGCTCGCGCACAGCGCTGGGACCGGCATACCCGACCGTATCGGCGATGCTGACGCGATCCGCGCCCGCATCGAGCAGCGCCTGCATGCAGCGCAGAACCTCGCTCTGTTCGACTCGGCCCTGGATCGTGCAGCCGAACGCCGTGCCGATGCCGCCTTCGATCAGCGTCTTCGAACCGGCGGCGTCGCGTGCGGCACGAATGCGTGCCACTTCGGCGACGACTTCGTCAGGCGTCTTGCGCAGGTTCGCGAGGCTGTGTTCGTGGCTCGCGGAGAGCGGCACAAGCAGGAGGTCGGCGTTGGTTTCGATGGCGCGCTCGGCGCCTTTGAGATTCGGCACGAGCACTGATACGACGAGGCCCGGCAGCGTCTTCGCGTAGGCGACGAGTTCGGCGGTGTCGGCCAGTTGCGGCAGAAGGCGCGCCGGAACGAACGAACCGACTTCGATCTCGCGCTGGCCGGCGGCGTACGCATCGCTGATCCATTCGATCTTGCGTTCGGTCGGAAGAATGCTCGGAATACTTTGCAGGCCGTCGCGCAATCCGACTTCGCGGATGGCGACGTTCGCAGGGAACGAAGGCATGTGTCTTGTCTCCATGTCTACCGGTCGTCAGGTTGCCGGCGTTGTGCTAACTTTAGACGTTCCAGCCAAACCTTAAAGCGGTATTTTGGAAGCGTGAAGGTTCCCGTTTGGAATGTCATAGACCCGGAGACGGACATGCGCGACATCGACTTGAAAACGCTGCGGTTGTTCGTCGCTGTGTGCGATCACCGCAACATCGCTCGGGCGGCGGAGGAAGCGCACATCGAGCCGTCCGCGATCAGCAAGCGCATCGCGCAACTAGAGAGCGAGCTCGGAGTGCCCCTGCTATCACGCTCCCGGCGCGGCGTCCAGCCCACGGCAGCGGGCATCGCTCTGCTCGAGCACGCGCGCAACGTGCTCTTCACGATGGAACGCATCGCAAGCGACGTCGCCGCGTTCGGCGGCGGGCTCAAGGGGCGCGTGAGCGTATGCGCGTCGGCATCGGCGATCGCGGAAGCACTGCTCGACGACATTGCTTCATTCATGCGCGAGCCTGCGAATCAGAACATCAGGGTCGAGGTGGAGGAACGGCTGTCGTTCGATCTCGTACGGCAGTTACGCGAAGGTGCGGCGAGCGTCGGTGTGTGCTGGGATAACGTCGACCTGCAAGGACTTGAGCACCGGCCGTACCGCCAGGACCGGCTCGCGCTCGCAGTCCATCGCGATCATCCGCTCGCGGGGGAGGCGTCGCTGCGCTTTGATCAGACGTTAGAGCACGAGCATGTCGGCTTGCTGCCGTCGACGGCCGTCCATACAATGCTGCGGCGCGCGGCTGCGAGCGCAGGCAAAACCGTTTCCTACCGTGTGATCGTATCGAGCTTTGATGCGGCGTTTCGTGTGGTCGCGGCAGGGCTCGGGATCAGCGTCGTGCCGGTGGAGGTGGCTGAGACGTATCGGCCGGTGCTCGGAATCAAGATCGTTCCTCTCACCGATGCCTGGGCACAGCGCCGGTTCGTCGTGTGCTTCAAGAGTTTCGATGCGTTGCAGCCAGCCGCGCAGCGCATGGTTGACTATCTCGCAAGTCGGGTCAAACGTCCCTCGACGTGAAGTCGTGAGAGCCGCACGGATTCCGCTTCAGGATCACGTCTTGATGCTATGCCCCTTGGAACGGCACTGTCACGTTGCTGAGATGGTCGGGTAAGATCTCGTGATGAAGAATACAAAATCGCTATACCACGGTCATCGCTTTCCGGTGGCGGTCATCAGCTGCGCGGTGCGCTGGTATTTCAGGTTTCAGCTCAGCCTGCGTGATATCGAAGAACTGTTGTTCGAGCGCGGGGTTGTCGTCAGTTACGAAACGATCCGACGCTGGTGCGATAAGTTCGGCGCGTGCTTCGCGCACCGTGTCAAAGCGGCTCGTCGCAAGCCAGGCACGACCTGGCACATTGACGAAGTATTTATGACGTTGCGCGGCGAGCCTTACCTGTTGTGGCGCGCCGTCGATCAGCACGGTGCCGAGCTCGATATCCTGCTACAGAAGCGCCGCGACAAGGCTGCAGCCAAACGATTTTTCAAGCACGTGCTTGCCTCGTGTGTTGAGGCACCGCGCAAGATCGTGACCGACCAACTGCGCAGCTATCCGGCCGCGAAAGCCGAGATTGCCGAGCTCGTCCACGTCAGGCACGTCTTCGTCAAAGCCAGCGCGCGGCTGAACAACAGGGCCGAAAACAGTCATCAACCGACACGCGAACGTGAGCGGCGCATGCGTGGTTTCCGCGATCCTGAACGCACGCAGGCTTTCCTATCGAGCTTCGGTCCGATCCGGCAGCACTTCGCGCTCAAGCGACATCTACTGCGCGCCTCGCTCTATCGGAAACAACTCGCCGCACGCTTCGACGCTTGGCATCGCTTCACTGAGATCACCCGAGATCCGTCCGCTTTCTGACCAAATGCGCGTCCTCTCCGCTATTGCGTCGCAAACGCTTTAACGTGACAGCGCTCTTCGTGCACTTCAAGAGCGGCCGTCTCGATCGCCGACGCAAGCGTCGGAGCGAGCGCACCGGACTTCACGTTGGCGCGTGCCGCAGCGTACTTATGCAAACCGAACGTGCGGACTAGTACCGCCGGAAAGCGCTCTTGACCTATGTCAAAGACGCCAAGTGCGCGCTGGGTCTGTGCTCCCCAGTATCGATCCGCCGGAATTTCGACAGGGCCAAATGCATCCTGCTCAATTCGTGTTGCTGCTGTCATGGTGATACTCCCTAACGGACGCGATGGTGCCGGTTCTTGATGCGACTTACTGCGGTCCCCCGCGATCGCGACGCGAGTTCGACAAGAACTTGAAAGTAAATCGTTGACGCCACCGTAAGGCTTGACCCGCGCGCCGCTGCACGCTGCAGTAGCGGTCAACGATTGGTCGAGCGCTTCTTATCAGATCGACCGGACGAGTACTGTCCCAATTTCGTCGCCTTGGCGCATCAGTCATCGGCACACTCGGCGCTCACGGATAGGACTTTCGCGCTTGGCTCAACGGGAAAATGCGGCCTGCCGTTATTCCGAGTGCCGCCAGCGCATGCTGGCGGTCCGTCAATCGAATCACGGCGTGTTGCCAGCGCTTTTCAAAGGAATCCCGGCAGGGTGCGCATTTGTGTCGTTCATATCTTCGGGCAACAAGTTACCGTCGGCGAGACTCTCGTCGGCCCGGGCGGTGGCCGGATAGCGCTCCGGATAGAGATGCCGCTCAGCGACTTGCGCATCAAAGGTACGTGACCACTTTGCAATCACGACCGTCGCGAGGCTGTTGCCGATCGTGTTGCAGGTTGCGATCGCCATCGACATGAAGCGGTACACGCCGAAGATGATCGCCACGCCTTCCACGGGCAGGATGCCGGTCGATGCCACCGTCGCGGCGAACACGACGAACGATCCACCCGAAACCGTGGCCGCGCCTTTGGACGTCAGCAGCATCAGCAACAGCAAGCCGATCTGATGCTCCAGCGTAATTGGTACGCCGTACGCGTGGGCAATGAACAGCACGCCCATCGACATGAAGAGCGACGTTCCGTCCAGATTGAACGCATACCCCGTGGGCAGTACAAGTCCGACCGTCTGCTTGGCGCAGCCGAGCCGTTCGAGTTTGATCAAGAGGCGCGGCAGTGCACTCTCGGATGAAGCCGTACCCAGCACGATGAGAATCTCGTCCTTGATGTAGCGCAGGAAGCACCACAGGCTGAAGCCCGCCACCTTCGCGATGATCCCCATCACCACGACGATGAACAGCACCACGACCGCATAGAAGCTGAGGACGAGTTGAGCGAGCGCGATCAGCACAGCGGTTCCGTTGCTGCCCACCGAGTAAGCGACCGCGCCGAAAGTACCGAGCGGCGCCAGCTTCATCACCAGGTTGATGAACGAGAACAGCACTTCCGACACCAGGTCGAGCCCTTCGTTGATCCTGACACGGCGGCCTTCCGGAATCGCGAGGATGCCGATGCCGACCATCACTGCAAGCACGACCACCTGAAGCAGTTCTCCCTTCACGAACGCGCCGATGAAGTTGTCGGGCACGATATGCATGATGAAATCGACAAAGCCATGTGGCGCCATCGTCCCTATCGCCGGCGGTGCCGATCCGACAGCGACGGCCGTCATGCCCTTGCCAATTTGCAGCAGGTTGCCGGCCAGCAGGCCGACCATCAAGGCAATGGTCGATACCACCTCGAAATAGACGATGGAGCGCCAACCGACCCGGCCCGCACTTTTGATGTCACCGGCCGATGCGATTCCATGCACGATGGTGAGGAACACCAGCGGCGCGACACCGGCCTTGATGAGTGACAAAAAGATGTCGCCCAGCACCTTGAGCTGACCGCCAAATTTGGGGAAGATCAGACCGACGGCAATGCCGAGAACCAGTCCTACCAAAACCTGCATGCCCAGCTTGCGGTACCACGGCAGCCTTTTGGGCGGCGGAATGTTCGACCCTTCGTTTGATGCAATATCGTTGTTCATGCTGTGTGTTCCTCCACGCCTTTCGCTCAGATACCGCTGGACAATTCAACCGCGCGATCAACCATCTGCGGCGCGAGGCCGAGATAGTTCGCGGGATCGGTCATGCGGTCGATCGCGTCGCGCTCAAAGTGGGCGGTGACTTCCGGCAGCGCCGCCAGCGCTTCGGCGAGCGTGCCGCCCTTTTCGTTCACGGTGCGGCAGGCGTCGTAGACAATGTCGTGCGCCTGCTGGCGGCCGGTGAATGGCGCCATGCTCATCATCACAGCCTCGGCCACGATCAGGCCTCTGGTAATGCCGAGGTTGTGCTTCATGCGCTCGGTGTCGACGATCAGCCCACCGAGCGCGAACTTCGCCTGATGCAAGGCGCCTGCCGACAGGATGAAGCTCTCCGGAATCGCGATCCATTCCGCGTGCCACGGGCCGGTGGCGCGCTCGAAATCCTGGATCATCGCGTCGACCATCAGGCCCGCATGCTGACGCACCGCCTTCGCCGCGGCGAGCATCAATTCGCTCGAAATCGGATTGCGCTTTTGCGGCATCGTGCTGCTCGCTCCACGTCCCTTGACGAAGGGCTCGTAGACTTCGGCGAATTCCGTCGATGCCATGATCATGATGTCGAGCGCAATCTTGCCGAGCGAGCCGGTCACCAGCGCGAGCAGGTTCACCGCTTCGGCGAAACCATCGCGTGCCACGTGCCACGTGGTGGCGGGCACGCCGAGTTTCAGTTCCTCGGCCATCGCCTTTTGCACTTCAAAGCCCTTGTCGCCGAGCGACGCCAGCGTGCCCGCGGCACCCGCGAATTCGACGACGGCCACGCGCGGGCGCAGTTCCGCCAGTCGTTGCTGGTGGCGGTCGAACATCGCCAGCCAGATCGCGACCTTGTAGCCGAACGTGACGGGAAGCGCTTGCTGCAAGTGCGTGCGGCCGGCCATGGGCGTATCGCGGTGCTTCTTCGAAAGGTCTACCAGAATCGTGCGAAGTTCGCGGATGTCGCCGTCGATCACGTCGAGGGCATCGCGCACCTGCAGCGAGACCGCCGTGTCCATGATGTCTTGCGTCGTTGCGCCCCAGTGGACGTAGCGGCCTGCGTCGCCGCACATCTCGACGAGTTGATGCACGAGCGGCAGGATCGGATAACCAACGATGTCGGTTTCCTCGCGCATGTGATCGAAATCGATCCGGTCGATCGTTGATTCACGTGCGATCACTTCCGCAGCGTCGGCCGGAATCACGCCGACGCGCGCTTCAGCCTTCGCCAGCGCGACTTCGACATCGATGTAACGTTGCACGAGGGCGTAATCCGAAAACAGTTCGCGCATCTTCGCGGTGCCGAAGGCATCGCGGAACAGGATTGAATCGACCACAGTGCTGGCCATGGGGATAGTGCGATTCGTCATGACGACCTCTTGAATGTGCGGAAAAGCAGACTGGATATGGGGCCGGAATCAGCTTCGGATTAGTGAATATGTCCGGACATACGTAAATTAATATGTCCGGACATGATAGACAAGCTATGATTTACCCTAGCCATGCAAATTGACCGCTTCGCCACGAGAAATGAACAGACCGCACTTCGTCGATATCGCTCGCGAACTGACCGAAGGCATCGCCTCCGGCCGTTATCCGGTGGGCTCGTATTTGCCGACCGAGCTGGAACTGCGCGACCACTACCGGACGAGCCGGCACACGGTTCGAGCGGCCTTGCACGAGTTGCAGCAACTCGGGCTCGTCTCGCGGCGCAAGAACGCGGGAACGCGCGTCGAGTCGGCGCAGCCGCGCAACGACTTCAGGCCTTCGCTGGCGTCGCTGGACGATCTGGTGCAATTCGGCTCGCAGCACCTGCGTCTCGTGCAATCGACGGAAGAAGTCGTGGCGACGGGCAAGCTCGCGAAGGTCTTGCGATGCACCAATGGCACGCGCTGGCTGCGCATCTCGAGCCTTCGCGTCGATGAAGACAGGGAAAGTCCGCCGGTCGGCTGGACCGACGTGTATATCGATTCGGCGTACACCGACGTGGCGGAGACGGCACGCTCGCAACCGGGCACGCTGATCAGTTCGTTGATCGAGGCGAGCCATGGCCACCGGATTACGGAGATTCAGCAGGACGTTCAGGCGATCATCGTTTCGGACGAGATGGCTCGACGGCTGCGGGTGAAGGCAGGAACCGCAGCCCTCGAAATCGCACGCCGGTATCTCGACGCCGCGGGTGACACGTTCGAGGTGACGATCAGTATCCATCCGGCTGAGCGCTTCTCGATGTCAATGCGGCTAATGCGCTCGGACAGCTGACGCCTTTTGACCGTACGGTGGTTGTTGCTGACGATCGACGTACTTTTAATTGCGCCAGATCTCTCGTGCGATGCCCGTGAGCCGTGTTCCGGAACATCGGCTTGCTAGCAAGCAAAGCGGTCATCGAACGAGCTGTCATCGGTTGCCGGTGCGCAGTCTGGAGAAGAAGCACGTGTGCGTCACTACGATCCAGCGGAAGTCACCCTTGCGTCAGTTTCGAAGCAGTTGTCCCGGGCGCCGTATCTGTGCCTCCCATAGACGCGTCCGGGCCGGGGCCCGGTCCACGGCCGATTGGGATCAAGCACCCTGCGGCAAGCCGCAGCTACTACGACGCGCCGTTACTCGCCGCGGGTAGCGCGGGCGAGCAACGCGCGGCGGTGGACGAAATGGCCGGCGTTGCAACATCGGCCGCGACCGTTGTTGCCGCTGGAACTGCACTGACTGGACAGAAGCTGGATCAGTCTGGCAGTCGCGTACCCGACGCGACTGTCGCCCTACCGGTCGCGGCGACTCGGCCACGAGACCGCTGGCAGCGACGTCCGGCGGCATGCCTGCGGTTTCAGGCGCCGTTGACTGCATCCTTGAACGCCTTGCCCGCGGTGAACTTGACTGTCCTGGCGGCCGGGATCTGGATCTCGGCACCAGTCGCCGGATTACGACCGACCCGCGCGGCGCGCGCACCCGTGGAAAACGAACCGAAGCCGCTGCATCATCCCCGCGGGGCGAAGTTTGACGCTCCGACCAAAATAGATTGCGACGGCAAATATGTGGGAGTGTATTTCTATGAGGAAGGAGGGCAAATTGTTTTGAAGCGATTAGCTCAAAATACGGTTGCGGGTTCGTAGCCGCCCGACATCCCCAATTTTTACGTATACCGGTGCGTATACGTCACTTTGCATATTCAATTTTATCGTTTATATTCAAACGCTTATCATATATATTCGAGTCCTCTCCTGGCACTGGTCGACGTCGAAAACGTCAATGCAGAGCAGGTCCTCCGGCAATGCACTCGTGAAAGCTTTTGCCGCGCGGCGAAGTTCACAATTTCTGCCAGGAACAGGGAGGGCACGTTACGCTTATGGCGGCCTACTGTTGACTCCCCGGAGGCTGTGCCGTCTCTTACCTTGCAAGCATCTGAGAGTATTCGCAAAAGCCGGACGGGCTACCATGCCCCACTACCGCTTGAGGCGATCAGCAGCCTGATCTGGCGAAATGGGAAACAATTCCAACTGACTGACCATACATTCAGATTTCGCCTGCGTCCGTCCTTGCGTCGGTTCCAGCGTAGGTTTTTCTCGACATCCTTGTTGAAAAATCCGTAACACAATCGTTTAAACATTGTTAAATTCTGGCTCGGGTGACTCGAATTGATAGTGTCCGAGGTTCAGCGGGCCGTCCGCTGTTCGCCACGTCTCGCCTTGTCGACGATGTTGCAGCCAGCGTGCGTGGCCGCGGCCGCTACCTCTAGACCCAAAAAAGCGGGGTCCGCTTCGACCGAAGCTCACGCCGCTCGAAACACTACACACCCGCCGGGTTTAGCCGCACGAGTAAATTAAAAATTAGCTCTAGCGGAAATCGAACTCAAGATGAAGGAACTCCGTTTGTAACCATCTGCGCGGTAGTTGTTACGGAGAACGTAGTAGATGGCGAGATGGCAGCCCGCGCCACACGCCTCAAAAACGTATGAATTTTCAGCCGCGCAAAAGGTCGATTTACACACTCGGACGTTTTGTTACAGACTGAGCGCCGCGCGGTCGCTCAAGTCTGTTGAAAATATCGCGCGCAGCAGTCCGCGACGGCGCGCGCCAAATCATCGGTCGATCATCGACCGCCTTCGATCTCCGGCATCGGTGCGAACAGCGCGTCGAGGTCGTCGTCGGAGAACTTGGCGGCGCCCGCGGCATCCTCGGAGAGAATGCTGTCGGCGAGCCCCGCCTTCTGTTCCTGCAACTCGACGATCTTTTCTTCGATGCTCCCCGCGGCAATCAGCTTGTAGACGAACACCGGCTTGTCCTGCCCTAACCGATGCGCGCGGTCGGTCGCCTGGTTCTCGGCGGCCGGGTTCCACCACGGGTCGTAGTGAATCACCGTGTCGGCAGCCGTCAGGTTCAGGCCGACGCCGCCCGCCTTCAGGCTGATCAGGAACAGCGGCACGTCGCCCTGCTGGAACCGCTCCACGGGCGTGATGCGATCGGCGGTGTCGCCGGTCAGGACCACGTATGCGATCGCGGCTTCGTCGAGCGCCGCGGCGATCAGCGACAACATGCCGGTGAATTGCGAAAACAGCAGGACGCGGCGCCCTTCCTCGATCAGTTCCGGCAACATCGACAGCAGCAGATCGAGCTTGGCGGAGCGCATCGTGCGCGCGCTCTTGTCGATCTTCTCCGCCTTGTCGCGCTTTGCAGCGGGCAAGTCCGACGCACTCCCAGCCGGCGTTTCACCGCCCGTGCGCACCTCGCCGCCAACCTTGATCGTCCTCACGAGCCGCGGATCGCAACACACCTGACGCAGCTTCAACAATGCGTCGAGCACGATGATGTGGCTGCGCGCGAGCCCTTGCGCGCTGACGGCGGCACGCACCCTCTCCTGCATCGCAGTGCGCACGGTTTCGTAAAGATCGCGCTGCGCGCCTTCCAGATCGACCGAGCAGACGATGGTGGTTTTGGCCGGCAACTCCTTCGCGACCTCGTCCTTGCGACGCCGCAGCATGAACGGCCGGATGCGGCGCGCCAGCAGCGCGCGGCGCACGCCGTCGCCGTTCTTTTCGATCGGATTGCGCCAGCGCCGCGTGAAGTCCTTCTGGCTGCCGAGAAACCCCGGCAACAGAAAGTCGAACTGTGACCACAACTCGCCGAGATGATTCTCCAGCGGCGTGCCCGTCAAACACAGCCGATGCCGCGCGCGCAAGCCGCGGATCGCCTGTGCGGCCTTGGTGCTCGCATTCTTGACGTACTGCGCCTCATCGAGAATCAGCAGGTGGTAGTCGTGTTCGGCGAGGACCTTCTGATCGCGCCACAGCAGCGCGTAGGTGGTCAGGATCAACTCATGTTCGCCGATCTGCTCGAAGCGCTGCTTGCGCTGCGGGCCGTTCAACACCAGCACTTTCAGTTCGGGCGCGAAGCGCCGCGCTTCTTCGCGCCAGTTGTGCACGAGCGTGGTCGGCACGACGATCAGCGCGGGGCGGCTCAGGCGCCCCGCTTCCTTCTCCGCGAGAATGTGCGCGAGCGTCTGCACGGTTTTGCCCAGACCCATGTCGTCGGCGAGCACGCCGGCCAGATCCTGTTCGCGCAGGAACTGCATCCAGTTGAGGCCCTGCTGCTGATAAACACGCAGTTCCGCCTTCAGCCCGCGCGGCACCGGCACTTCGCGCAGACCCGGACCGGCTTGCAGGCGCTGCGCGAGCTGCCGGACCGAATCGTCGCCGCGAAATTGCCAGCGGCCCGTGTCGTTCAGCGCATCGAGCCGGCCGGCATCGACCGACGGCACGCGCAGCGGCGCGCCTTCGGCCAGCGAGCCGCCGAGCGAGTCGAACAGGTCGACCAGCACCCGCACCACCGGCTTCAGACGATCAGCGCGCAAGCGCAGCCGCTTGTTTTCTTCGGTCTTCAGCTCGATCGGCTCGTGATCGGCGATGCTGTCGAGCGCGCCGTTCAGCCAGCGGCGGTCGCGCCGGAACAGGTCGGCAAGCAGCGGTTCGAGCCGCACGTTGCGCTCGCCGACGCGGATGCCCATCTCCAGATCGAACCAACCGTCGCCGGCCTGATGCGCCGTGCCGTCGATCGCGTCGATTTCGATCACGTTGTAGCGGAACTCCGGCGCCATCGTTACGCGCCAGCCCTTGCTCACGAGGTCCGGCACGGCGTCGTTGACGAACGCGGACCATGCGTCGGCATCGGGCAGGCCGAGCATCGTGTCGGGCAGTTGGCGCGCGGCGAATACCCGGCTGGTCGGCACTTTCTGCAAGCCGCTCTTGCGCAGTTCGAGCAGGCGCTTTTTCTCGGCCTCGTAACGGCGGCGGATATGGATCACGTCGCCGCCCGGAATCGGCACCAGCGTCACGCTGCTGTCCACGTTGATGCTGACGCCGTCGTAGTCGAAGCTCACGCCGGCCAGCTCGACCGCCTCGGGCTTGCGCTGGCCCGCCTTGGCGCCGGACGGCAGCGCGTGGCTGTTGAGCGTGAGCACCGGGACCGGCTCGACGTCGATCACGCGAATCGCGGACGTGTCGTGGGTGGGCGGCAGCGGCAGGCCGGGCGCGATCTCGCGCAACACCGACGCGACCAGCGGCGCCTCGGCAAGCGAGATCGGCGGCATCGCGAGGTAATCGGGCAACTGCTGGAACGGCAGCGACGACTGCACGATGCCTGCTTCGTTCGCGACACCGTCGACGTACCAGACCGGCTCGGTCGGCAGGACCATGGTGGCGCGCGGTTCGGTGCGCAGCACGGGCCGCAGCCGCTGGTCGGCGAGCGGCTCCCATTCGATGCGGCCGGGCCGGTCGGCGGCGCGCGACAAAGGCGCCAGGCCGTCGTGACCGCGCGCGGGTTTGAACTCGAAGAACAGGCGGCCTGTGGCGATCAGCTTCTGCAGCATCTCTGCGCCGCTCGTGCCGCGCAGGATGAACTGGCCGAAGTCCTCGCGGGAGCGGCCGAGCCACAGGCCGCGCAGGATCGACAGGTCCTCGTCGGACACGAATTTCGGTTGCTTGACGAGCGCCGCTTCGACGTTGCCCCACGGCTCGTCGACTTCGACGATCGCGCCTTCGGCATTGCAGCGCGCTCGGTACAGCACGACCTCGTGGCGCTTGTGGAAGTCGGACCAGTTCAGCCGGTACGCGAGCGTCTGGGTGCGCGCGGCGCCCGCTTTCTGGGCGAGCGCATCGGCGGCTTCGGCGCGTGCGCGAAAACGCTCGAGCCAGCTCACCAGTTCGGGGCGTACGCCGGACGGTTGGTCCAGCGCCGTGACGGATTTCGGGGAGTCCGCACGCGGGTTGCCGCTCTCTGCGTCGCCATCCTCATGCTCGACGCGGGTGATGTGGTCCATCTCGTCGTGATACTCGAGCTCGGCGAGCAGCAGCGCCGCGACATGCTTGCAGTTACGCCCGACCGGGCACGTGCAGTCGCCTTGCGCCCAGGGCGACCCGCCATCGGTACGGAAGCGAACCCGCGTCCGGTAGGGCAGCTCTTGCGTGCCCTGCACGTCGCCGCTGAGCGTGGCGCCATGCCATTCGACATGGGTCACGGCGCCCACCGAGCGCGCCTTGGCGACGGTGTGATCGCCCAGCCAGTCTGCAATCCGTTCCCGATCAAAGAAAACTGACGACATCAGCGTCCATTCCTATTCAAGCTGGCGAAGGCAATCGCGCGCGGACGAAGCAGCGCGGCATGTGCGGTGACACGATGGCCGGCGCGATTCAGTGCGGTTGCGATTGCCTGTGATAGCCGGCCATTTTACGCGTTGGACGGGATTGAGTTTGGGGGTGGGTTTGGGATGGAGGACTGGGCTGGTCCGGTCGTCGACGCCCATGGGACTATGCCGGGCTTGGGATTCATCCACCGCGCGCAACAAGGCGAGCTGGGGCAGCGCGCCAGGGCTGGCGCGTCCGGGCGCGCCGGACTTGTCTGATCAGCAAGACGCAGCTAGTCCGTCCGGCAGCGCGGACGACAGGACCGCGCAGTCGATCAAGTGCCCTACCCAGCGCCCACCTCGTCAATTCGATCGCCGGACCCCGGGCGCCCACCCACCGACGCCCCCACCGCCACTTCCACTCCCGCCGCCGCAAACACCTGAGCCAGCGCTGGCACCGGCGCTTCGTCGGTAACGAGCAGATCGACCGCATCCGCCCCGAACGCATGCACCAGCGCGCTATGTCCGAATTTCGCGTGATCGGCCGCGACCACGCGCTGCTCGGCCTGGGCGAACGCCGCCTGCGCAAACGCCACATCGGCGGGCAGCGCATCCATGAAGCGCCCCTGCATGTCGATCGCAGTGACCGAAACGATCGCGTAGCGGACGTGGAACTGGCGCAGGTAGGCCAGCACGCTGTCGCCGAACGCGGCGCCGTCGTCGGCTCTCAGCTCGCCGCCCGCGATGAACACCCGGTTGCCGTTGCGCGAGGCCAGCACGCGGGCGACCTCGATCGAATGGGTCACGACTGTGAGCCGCGAGCGCGCCGCGAGCGCTTGCGCGATATGCAGACAGGTCGTGCCGCCCTCGAGAATCAGCGAGTCGCCGTCCCGCACCAGTTCGCCGATGCGCGCGCCGATCGCCCGCTTGCCTTCGAGGCTCGCCGCCATGCGCCGCCGGAACGGCGGCTCGTCCAGCCGCTCGGGCAGCATGACGCCGCCGTGGACCTTGATGAGCCGGCCATCCGCGATCAGCGGTTTGAGATTGCGGCGGATGGTTTCGTCGGACACGTCGAAGCGCCCGGCGAGATCGGTGATCGTGCAGGTGCGCTGCTCGCGGACGAGTCGCAGAATTTCGGCTTGGCGCTGATTGGAAAGCATGAGGGGTGCATGGTGGCTGGTTGGGTGAAGTCTAGCAAAAGTCAGTTTTGGCGGGTTCGATTCCCACACGTTTCCAAAAATAACCACACTTTCTTCTTCGCATGCAGCGCATGGGTCTTCGTATTCGCAGTCGGCGACGACCACCGCAAGCACTTGTGCATGTCCATGGCATGACCGACCAACCGGGCCAACCGCTTCAAACCTCGCCCGTTGCATTTCGTGCACATTCGAGGCATTCTGTGCACACCGCCTCGACACAATCCCACACATGTCCACACTAATCCCCGCTCACGCCCGTGCCGTCGTCATCGGCGGCGGCATCATCGGCTGCTCGGTGGCCTACCATCTGACGAAACTCGGCTGGACCGACGTGGTCCTGCTCGAACAGGGCCAACTCTCATGCGGCACCACCTGGCATGCAGCCGGTCTCGTCGGCCAGTTGCGCGCGCAGGAAAGCATGACGAAGCTGATCCGCTACTCGACCGCGCTGTATGCCGAACTCGAAGCCGACACCGGACTCGCCACGGGCTGGAAGCAATGCGGCTCGCTGTCGGTGGCGCGCACGGCCGAGCGGATGACGCAACTCAAGCGCACCGCCGCCGTCGCGCGCGCGTACGGCGTGACGTGCGACGTCATCAGCCCGCGCGAGGCCGGCGACCTGTGGCCGGTCATGCGCACCGACGATCTGCTCGGCGCGGTCTGGCTGCCCGGCGACGGCAAGGCGAATCCGACCGATCTGACCCAGGCCCTCGCCCGCGGCGCACGCATGCGCGGCGCACGCATCGTCGAAAACACCCGTGTCACCGCGATCCACACGCGCGCCACGCTGCACGGCAGCGCGAGCGGCGCACGCGAAATCAGCGGCCTCGCGTGGCGCAACAAGGACGGCGAGGAAGGCCGTATCGACGCGGACATCGTCGTGAATTGCGCGGGCCAGTGGGCCAAGGCGGTGGGCCGGCTGTGCGGCGTGACCGTGCCGCTGCATTCGGCCGAGCACTACTACATCGTCACCGGGCGCATCGCCGGCGTGCATCCGGACCTGCCCGTGATGCGCGACCCGGATGGCTTCATCTACTTCAAGGAGGAAGTCGGCGGCCTCGTGATGGGCGGCTTCGAGCCGGACGCGAAACCGTGGGGCATGAACGGCATCCCCGAGAATTTCGAATTCCAGCTGCTGCCCGACGATTGGGATCAGTTCGAAATCCTGATGAAAAACGCGCTGCAGCGCGTGCCCACGCTCGAAACCGCGCAGGTCCGCCAGTTCTACAACGGCCCCGAATCGTTCACACCGGACAACAACTTCATGTTGGGCGAAGCGCCCGGGTTGCGGCGCTTTTTCGTCGGCGCGGGCTTCAATTCGATGGGCATCGCGTCGGCGGGCGGCGCGGGCATGGCGCTCGCCGAATGGATCGTCGCGGGCGAGCCGAGCATGGACTTGTGGCCGGTCGACATCCGCCGCTTTGCGCGCTTTAACGGCAACGACACGTGGCTGCACGATCGCGTGAAGGAAACGCTGGGCCTGCACTACGCGATGCCTTGGCCGAACCGCGAACTCGACAGCGCGCGGCCGTTTCGCCGCTCGCCGCTGTATGCGCTGCTGCGCGACAAAGGCGGGTGTTTCGGCAGCAAGATGGGCTGGGAGCGCGCCAACTTTTTCGCGCCGACGCCCGCGCAGGCGCGCATCGACTACGCGTTCGGCCAGCAGAACTGGCTGCCCTGGAGCGGCGCGGAACATCGCGCGTGCCGCGAAGGCGTCGCGCTGTTCGACATGACTTCCTTCTCCAAATTTCTCGTGAAGGGACGCGGTGCGCAAGAGGTGCTGCAAAGCATCGTCGCCAACGACGTCGCCGTGCCGACCGGTACCACCGTGTACACCGGCATGCTCAACGAGCGCGGCACCTACGAGTCGGATTTCACGCTCACGCGCCTCGCCGACGACCAATACCTGCTCGTCACCGGCACCGCGCAAACCACGCGTGACTTCGACACCATCGAAAAAGCGATTCCGCACGACCGGCACTGCACCCTCGTCGACGTGACGGGCCAATACGCGGTGCTCGCCGTGATGGGCCCGCGCTCGCGCGAACTGCTGCAAAGCGTGTCGAAAGCGGACTGGAGCAACGACGCGTTCCGGTTCGGCCAGAGCCGCGAAGTCGACCTCGGCTACGCGACGGTGCGTGCCACGCGCCTCACCTACGTCGGTGAACTCGGCTGGGAACTGTACGTGCCGGTCGAATTCGCGGTCGGCGTGTACGAGACGCTGCATCAGGCGGGCAACGCATTCGGCCTCGTCGACGCGGGCTATTACGCAATCGATTCCCTGCGCATCGAGAAAGGCTATCGCGCGTGGGGCCGTGAACTCACGCCGGACACGAATCCGTTCGAAGCGGGCCTGTCGTTCGCGTGCAAGCTCGACACGGACATTCCGTTTCGCGGCCGCGACGCGCTGCTGAAGCTGCGTGCAGAGCCGCTCACCCGCCGCATGGTCGTGCTGACCGTCAATGGCGCCGCCGATCGCATGCTGTGGGGCGGCGAAGCGATTCTGCGCGACGGCAAACCGGTCGGCTTCGTCAGTTCGGCGGCGTTTGGGCACACGCTCGGCTGTCCGGTCGCGATGGGCTACGTGAACAATCCGCAAGGCGTGGCGGATGCCGCATATCTGAACAGCGGCCGCTACGCAATCGATGTCGCCGGCGAACTGCTACCGGCCACCGTGCATCTGCAAGCGCCTTACGATCCGCGTTCCGAGCGCGTGAAGTGCTAACGGCCGCCGCGCGCCATGCTCGACAACACGCCGTCGCGACGGATCAGCCCATGAAACAGCGCGGCCGCGAGATGCAGCAGCACGGTCGCGAACAGCGCGAACGCGAGCCACGTATGCAACGCTCGCAGCAGCGCGAACAGCTCGACGTCATGCGGCGCGATCGGCGGCAAATGCAACGGACCGTATAGCGTGACGGGATAGCCCGCTGCGGACAGCATCGCCCAGCCGATCAACGGCATCGCCACCATCAGTGCGTACAGCACCAGGTGCGAGGCTTTGGCCGCGATGCGTTGCGGTGTCGCCATGTCGGCGGGCAACGGCGGCGCGCCGCGCGTGACGCGCACGGTGGCGCGCAGCACCACCAGCAGCAGCAACGCAATGCCGAGCGGCTTGTGAATCGCGACCAGCGTGTTGTGCGCACGCGAGACGCTCGCCACCATCCCGACGCCGATGAACAGCATCGCGACGATCAGCGGCGCCATCGTCCAGTGCAGCAGCCGCGCGAGCGGACCGAAGTGGGTGCGTGCCTGCGTCATGAGCGGTCTCCGTTGGCGTGCGTTTGATGAATCGTGGGATGCAAGGCTTCTTCACGCGTGCGGCGCTGATAGGACAGCGCATACGCGGCCGAGCGCGCGGCGAGCAGCGGATCGTCCGATGGCGCGATGCCTGCGGGCAGGATCGTCGGATCGAAGTTGATATCGCGGCACGTGCCGTTTTCCTGTGATGTCGCGCGATCGAGCACCAACGTGCCCGCGTCGATATGCTGGCGCGCGTCGGGCCATTGCAGCGTGGCGTCGTCGGTGGGGTCGCCCGGTTGCGCGACGGTCAGGATCAAACGCCAGCGCAACGGCCCGCTGTCGAGCCGCTGATCGAGGTCGGCCTGCAGGAAATTCATCTCGGCTTTCTGCGCATCGGTGATCGGCACATACGGCGTCTCGGGCACCATCGCCCAGCGCACGGCGCGCGTCGTGCCTGCGCCGTCGGTAAAGCGGAATGCGTTGATCCCGTAGTACGCGGCGTTCGCGAGACTCGACGAAGGCGGGTGCGCTTTGACCCAGTTCTGAAACGGCAAGGTCTCGGGGTTGGACGCGTAGAAGGCCTTGAGTTTGGCCGGGTCCGGCTTGCCGGTCGCCGGGTCGGGCTTCGCGGCGAGCAATTGCTGATAGAACTGCGCGGGCGTATGCACCGCGAACACGGGCGTCGAATTCATGCCGGTGCGCCATTGCTCGCCGTTCGCCAACTGGAACTGCAACGCGAGGCTGCGCACGGGCGAACTGGTATCCGGGGCGGATGGATTGCCGCCGGGCACCGCGAAGCGTCCCGTCACCGGCGTGCGTCCCGGCGTGAACACCGCTGCGCGCGAGAGCGTTGCGCCGTTGCCGTTGCTGTCGAAGTACCCTTCGACGCACAGACCCTTCGCATGATTGCGCCGATAGCCGGGATGCGGCTGACCGGCCACTGTTTCGAACGTGTTGATGAGACGTGACGCCGTCAGACGCGCGGGCGTGAGCCAGCCCGCCGTGTAGGCGAAGCCGCCGGCGACTACGAGCACGAGCGCGCCGATCGCGGCGAGCCGGCACGGCACGCAGCGAGGCTCAGAGTTGGGAACGGAAGATTGGGGCACGACGACTCCTGTGTCGAATGAATGCACAGACCGGCTAACACGCGATACGACGATCTATTCCACATCCGCGCTCGACACATCCCCACTCGACACACCGGCGCGCGTTCCGTTCGCGCGCCGGCTGCCGACGCTTCAATTGGCGTTGCCTGCCGGCGCGCTGCCCTTCGCGACGCGGTTGGCCGCCGCTTGCGCGGCGAGCGCTTCCTTGTGATTTTTGACTTGTTGCGCGAAGACCGGGTTGACATCCGGATACGACGCGTCGGTGATGTAATCCAGTCCGTTCTGTTGCGCCTCGATCAATTCCTGGTACACCTGAGCACGTGTCTTGCCTTCGGCAAACGCGCCCGACGAAGCAGCGAGAACGACAACGGACAAGGCGGCAATGGCGAGCTTCTTCATGATGAACTCCTGAGAATGTTGTGCGGGATCGCATCACGGAGAACCACGGCCTGGCGGCTTTTATTCCTGCTTCGAGCGCGTGAAAAAACATATCTGGAAACCGGGAATAAAAGCGGCCGCGCGACGGTTTGCTCGTCCGGGTTGCTCACCGTTCAGCGGCATTGAAAACGGCATACGGGAGCCAACGCAATGCGCGGAATAAACCCGTGCGTGCCCGTGTTCACCAACCGATAGCCGCATTCCGAGCCCCACCGTCACCATGACCTCGACCAACGCCCCATCCGACTCGCCGCTTTCCGAAGCCGACATCCAGGCCTACGCCGACGGCACGCTGACGCCGGAACGCGTGGCGTTTCTGCGCGCCTATCTTGGCAAAGATCCGACGGAAGCGCGGCGTGTCGCGTTTTACGGCAGGCTGAACGCACAGATCCAGCAGGCGTTTCAAACCGTCGACGATCCCGCGACGAGTCGCATCGACCGATGGCGGCGGGCAATCCTGCGCGTCAAAACCATGAGACGTCTGCGCAAACTGGCGGGTGCGCTCGCGGTGCTCGTTCTGACGCTCGCAGCGGCGATGGGCTGGCTTGCGGCGACCCAGGTGTCGCCCCAAGCGCTCGACAACGCCGCGCTGATGGCGTTGGCGGAAGCCGCCGCACGGCCGTTGTCCGCGGCAGCGCCGACGCGCGCCGATCCGTCGGCACCCGAACTCGAGGCCATCGGCCTGCGACTCGTGGAGCGGCGAGCCGTGCCGCTCGGTCCATTTCAGCGCGCCAACGAATTCATCTATCTGAATCGCGACAACCAGCCGGTAGTGGTGATGTCGACACTGGCGCTGCTCGCGCCGGCGCAGCCGCAGTGGGCCGCGCGCCGCATCGGCGAGATCCGGTTGTTGACGTGGACCGCGCAGCGCCAGCGCTTCGTGGTCGCCGGCGCCGCCCGCACGCACGGCCTGATGCGCGCCGCCGACGCGCTGACCGCGCGCTGACTCAGAAACGGGTCAGAACGCTCGCCAAAACTCGCGGAATAAAATGCGCTGACTCGTGTTCGCCACTCGAATGCATGTCGCCGCCCACGCGGCGGCCGCCCGCCCTATGCTTTAGGAAGAGCCCCAAGACCGGGATCAGAATCGGGATGAAAAATGGATGTCCGTGACGAGTTGATGGAGCATGTGCCGCGTTTGCGGCGCTATGCGCGCGCGCTGATCAACAATCGCGATCTCGCCGACGACCTGGTGCAGGACACGCTCGAACGCGCGCTCGGCCGCACCGGCATGTTCCAGCCGGGCACCGACCTGCGCGCGTGGCTGTTCACGATCATGCACAACGTGTTCGCGAATCAGGCGCGCAAGGCGTCGGCGCGCGCGGTCCACCTGTCCGTCGACGACGACAGCATCGCCGAGAGCGAACTGGCGGTGTCCTCCGAGCAGACCCGCTCGCTGGAAATGCGCGACCTCGATTACGCGCTGCAGCGTCTGCCGATGGAGCAGCGCGAAGTCGTGCTGCTGGTCGGCCTCGAGGAAATGAGCTATACCGACGTCGCGCTCGCGCTGAACATCCCGATCGGCACGGTGATGTCGCGGCTGTCGCGCGGACGCGAGCGGCTCAGGGCATTGATGGCGGGCACCCGGCCCGGTGCGAAATTACAGGTGGTGCGATGAGCGACCAACATATGCCGATCGGCGAAGAAGAACTGCACGCTTACGTGGACGGCACGCTGTCCGACGAACGCCGTGTCGACGTGGAACGCGCGCTCGAACAGAACCCGGAACTGGCCGCGCGCGTCAGCGATTATTTTTCGCTGAACAACATGTTCCACGAGCGCTATGACCGCGTGCTCAACGAACCGCTGCCCAAGCGCCTGCAAGCGCCCGCGCCGCGCCGCTGGAGCATCGCCGCCAACTGGCCGCAGTTCGCCGGCATGGCGGCGGCGCTGGTGCTGGGGGTGGGCATCGGCGTGGGCACGCAAATGGGGCGCGATATCGGCGCGCCGGCTGCGCCGGAACACGCCGACACGCGTCCGGTCAGCGCGGACAGCGCCGAGGTGTTTGCGCGGCGCGCGGCGGTGGCGCACGTGGTCTACATGCCGGCCATCGACCGGCCGGCCGAAATGAGCGCCGACCACGAACAGGATTTCGTGCAGTGGCTCGCCAACCGGCTGGGCACCGACGTGCATCCGCCGGTTCTGTCGAAGAGCGGCTTCGCGCTGTCGGGCGGGCGCCTGTTGCCCGCCGCCGACGGGCCCACCGCGCAGTTCATGTATCGCGGACCGAACGGCGAGCGCGTCACGCTGTGCATCTCGCATCGTCAGGCGAACTCGAACACCACGGCGTTCAAGCTGTATCAGGACGGGCCGGTGAATGTGTTCTATTGGGTCGACGGGGACTTCGGCTATGCGGTGTCGGGCGGGATAGACCGCAAGGTGCTGTTGCAGCTGGCGCACGACGTGTACGCGCAATTGACGGGCGCCGCGCGCGGTTGACGGCGGCGCGCATTGCGCGCGGCGTGCCTGCCAGGTTACGACCCGTTGCCGCGAACCAGCGACGCATCGCTCGTCACGTCGCCCGGCGCGGTGAAGCTCAGCTCGCGCGGCGTGACACCCAGCAGGCGCCCCATCCAGTGCGCCATGTGACTTTGATGCGCAAAACCGGTATCCAGCGCGATCTGACTCGCGCTGAGCTTGCCTTCGAGCAACAGCGTCTTCGCGCGCTCCACCCTGCGCTGCACCACGTACCGATGCACGGGCACGCCGAGCGTTTCACGAAACAGCACCTTGAAATGCGGCACGCTCAGATCAGCGAGCGCGGCCAGTTCGCTCAACGTGAGACGCTCGTCCAGGTGCGCTTCGATAAACTCGATCACGCGCGCGGCCATCCTCGGCGCGAGCGTGCGCCGCCTGTCGTCGAGCGCCGGCGCACCGCCGATCAGGCGCACCACCATCGCGGTGCATAGACTCTCGGCGTATAGGGGATCGGACGCCTCGTCCGCTTCGAGTTCAGCGCGCAACGCCCACGCGAGATGCTGGAAGCGCGGGTCGCGCATCCGGAATTGCGGACGCAGTTGCGCGTCGGCGGACTTCAGGGCCAGCTGTTCGACAGTCCGCTGCAAAAAATCCTCGCCGATCCATACGCTGAAAATCGTGCACGCGGATTCATCACTCCATTGCCCGTCGAGTCCGGCCGGAATCACATCGGCATCGCCGTGCGCCTGAAGCCGCACGTGACGGCGCTCGTTGCACATGCAGCGCGCCCTGACCGGCGCGCCGACATGCACGCCCACCCGATGATGCTGGAACGCCGGCATCCGGTGCAGGCCGGCCGACACATTGACCAGTTCCGCGCCGAAGCCCTGCCAGCCGAGCATCTTGCTGGTGCGCAACGCGATGCGGGAACCACTGTGCGGTTGCGGTATCGGTGTCACGGCGTTCATGGCTTGCCTCGTGGATGGCGGTGCGATGTCCGTGCATTGTGCTGCGTTTCGCGCGGCTTTGCCTGGAGCTACGAGATTCCATAGCCGCGCGTGAAGCGTCGCCTCGTAAAAGCAATCATCCGAATCTGCGCGCAGCCATCCTTGCCCGCGCGCCTGCTGATCGCCGCGTCCCTATGATGACGCTGTACCGATCAATTCCCCGAGGAGCGCGACGTGTTCGTAATTTTTGGAGCAGCAGGCAATGTCGGCAGCGCGACTGCGACAGCGTTGCGGCGTGCGGGCCGCGCAGTACGCGCGGTGGTGCGCGACGAAAAACGTGGCGCGTCGCTCGCGGCGATCGGCTGCGAGATCGCCGTCGCCGATCTGAACGATGCGGCGTCGGTGGCGCGCGTGATCGACGGTGCGCACGCCGTGCAGATGTTGTGTCCGGTGCCCCATGCGCACGATGCTCCCGCGGCGGCGATGCGGCACATGATCGACGCGGGCATCGCCGCATTGCGCGCCGATCCGCCGCCGCGCGTAGTCGCGCTCTCCGACTACGGCGCGCAACATCCGGACGGCACCGGCATCACGACGCTGTTTCACTACCTCGAAACGCAATTGCGCGGCATCGATTCGCAACTGACGTTTCTGCGCGCCGCCGAGCACATGCACAACTGGGCTCGCGTATTGCCGGTCGCGCTCGCTCAAGGCGTGCTGCCGAGCCTGCATCATCCGTTGACCAAGCTGTTTCCGACGGTCGCCGCACAGGACGTGGGTTTGCTGGCCGCCGAACTGTTGCTCGACGCAAAGCCGGCGCAGGTTTCGCCGCGCGTCGTCAGCATTGAGAGTGAGCAGCGTGTCAGCGCGCTGGACGTTGCGCGCACGATCGGCGAACTGGCGGGCCGGCAGGTCGTCGCACATGAAGTGCCGCGCGGCGAATGGGCCGCCGTGCTTCGGCGTGCCGGGCTCAGCGAGCAGCACGCGCGTCTGATCACCGATCTGTACGACGCGCATAACGCGGGCCGCATCGACGTCGACGCGGATCTCAGCGAGCGGCGCTTCGGCGCGACGACGCTGGCGCAAGTGCTTGGCGCATTGCTGCCGTCCGAAGCCGGGACCGCTGCGTCAGTTCGCTGACCGGCAACCGTTACGGGAGACCATGCATGCAGACCTGTCCATTGCTACGCTCATTGACCGAAAGGAAAAGCGCAACGCGTAAGACCGCGGCCTACCGAAGTGTGTCGACACGCGCGAACGTCGACACGCGCCGTCGGGTGGCACATTTATCTGCAATGCTTCTGGAATGGATCGGCTGGCGCGCGCTGCACGACCTGCTTAACGCGATTCCCGACAGCAACGACGATTTCGGCATGTTCTGACGGCACCGTCGCGCTGCCGCCGCGACGCAACGCGGCGCGCGCCACAGGCATGCACGCAACCGCCTCGCTTATATCGCGACGAATCCGACGCCGCCACGCCGGCCACGGGTTTCGCAAGGCAGCCGGCGCATGCGCATCACATTTACTCGTTCTCGTCGAAACATTGAAAAGGCTACGCCTGGCGTGTGCAGAGTTGGAAACCTACGCCATAAGCTACGCCAGACGGGGTCCCGGGTTTTTAGCTTTGGGCGAACGCGATCGGTCCCTTTGACTCGCAGACGATACCGTACTTACGCAAGGATAGTGCTAACGTCTTCGCATCCGGTGGCCGGGCCGCGCGCCATCGGGTTTTGATCAGCATATAGCCGGCCTGCCTCCATTCCAGTAGAACACCTGGCGCAGAGTTGGAGTGCGGGCACCGACTTGACGCGTTCCCCAGTGTCAGCAAACACGATCTGGCACCAGCATGTCCTGTACCCGTTCCAATTTCATGGCCAGAGGCCAGATGAGCATTCCGGGTCCGAGTGAGGGTCTGCTTATTAGTAATGCTCCGGCGCCATTTCTTCACGATGACGACTCCGCGCGTAGGTCGCCCCGAGGCCCATCGGCCCCGTCAGCAATAGCCAATGACTGAAATGCATCGAAGGTTCCATCGACGCTTCGGTACTCGGCGCAACCGATTCTGCCGTCAAGTACGACCAGCATTCCAGCATCCCCTGCCAATTTCAGGATGTTCATAGCGCTCTCCTCAGATCGCCCGACTATCGATCCGTCGCTCACGCCGCACCCGGGCACCCGCTCTCACCGGCGTGATGAAGCGCACTTTGTCCAGCCCGTAGTTCAAACCCGCCGACGCGTCCGCGGGAATGAGACCGACTTCGATCGCCAGAGAGGCAAGCAACGAAAGCGTCAGATAACCGTGGGCAATCGTGCCGCCGAACGGGCTCTCGCGCGCCGCACGCTCCACGTCCACGTGAATCCATTGTTTGTCGCCCGTGCATTGCGCGAAGGCGTCGATGCGCGCCTGATCGATGGTCACCCAATCCGATACGCCCAACTCCTTGCCAACGAACTCGTCAAGCGTGGCTACGCTATATCCCAGGATGCTCATCGTGTTGCCGCCTCCATTTCACCGGTCAGATAAACAGCTCACGCAGACGCTTCTTGTTGATCTTGCCGACGCTCGTTTTTTCGAGCGCCTCGACGAGCTTGACGATCTGCGGCACCGCGTACTTCGAGATCTGACCTTTTTCGCTGAACGCGAGGACGTGCTTCTTGACATCATCCTCAGTCAGCGTTGTGGTCAGGTCCTTCCTGGGTACAATCAGCGCCACGGGCCGTTCGCCCCACTTCTCGTCCTTGACGCCGATCACGGCAACTTCCGCGACACCTGGATGCTGCGAAATCAGGCTC
>NZ_VTUZ01000026.1 GCF_008369935.1 Paraburkholderia panacisoli
GACGCGCTTGCCGACACACCGTGC
This sequence comes from Paraburkholderia panacisoli, assembly GCF_008369935.1. Lineage (GTDB taxonomy): Bacteria > Pseudomonadota > Gammaproteobacteria > Burkholderiales > Burkholderiaceae > Paraburkholderia > Paraburkholderia panacisoli. The sequence continues at coordinate 25 of NZ_VTUZ01000026.1, forward strand.
CGCCGACATCACGCAACTGCTTCCTCATCGCTGGACGCCGACCACGGCTTGATCGTTTCAGCGATTGCCCTTGTCAAGATGCCTTCCCCGGGTGCTTACGCTCAAATCGCCATAGGCGCGGTCAGCGGCTCGTGATGCCGATAACCGACCAGCGAAAAATCCGCAGGCTCAATCTTCTCCAGCCACTCGGGTTCATACACGCCGGTTTTCGCGTACTCCGGCACGCGATCCGAAATCGCCAGAGTCGGGCTTTCATAAGGCTCACGCGTGAGCTGGTGCTGCAACATATCGAGCTGGTTCTCGTAGATGTGCGCATCGCCGATGAAATACGTGAACCAGCGCGGCGTGTACCCCGTCAGGCGTCCGACCAGGTGCAGCAACGCCGCGCCTTCGGTCAGGTTGAACGGCGTGCCGAGCCCGACATCGTTGCTGCGAATGTACAGACACAGCGAGATTTCGCGGCGCGCGACGTTCGGCAGAAACTGATAAAGCAGGTGGCAAGCCGGCAGCGCGATCTGATCCAATACCGCCGGGTTCCAGGCATGAAACAGAATGCGCCGGTCGGCGGGGTTCTGCATGATCGTATCGAGACACTGGCGCAACTGGTCGATTGCCTTGTAGAGCAGCACTTTAGGGCTGCCGTCTTCTTCGAATCCGGTCACCACCTGGAAGCCGCGCGCGCTGGCGTCGGCAAGCTGCGCGCTCGCGCCGGCGTCGAGTACCTTGTACGCCGGCCACTGGCGCCACTGCACGCCGTATACGTCGCCGAGATCGTCCGGGCCCTGCCGGTACGGATTGGCAAGCCATTGCGGATTCTGGTTGGCGTTCGCATCCCACACCTTGCAGCCGAGGTCGCGGAAATCCGCCGCGCTGCGCGACGCGCGCAGAAACCCGACCAGTTCGCCCACTGCCGACTTGAACGCGAGCTTTTTCGTCGTGACAGCGGGAAACCCCTGCTGGAGATCGAAGCGCAACATCGCGCCCGGCATGCTGATGGTGCGGATGCCGGTGCGATTCTCCTGCCACGTGCCGGTGTCGAGAATCGTGCGAACGAGGTCCAGGTATTGTTTCATGCGGGTTCCTTCGACGCGGCGCCCGCGCAATGTCAATGCGCGTGCCACGGGGATTGAGCGGAAAACCCGATTTTAACAAGCGCGGCAGCTCGACGCCTTGTCGCGGCAAGCAGTGGAGAAAATTTCGCCGGAGAAGTTGCCTTGAGAGAAAGGTGTGACGATGGACAGACGGGGACGGACGGGCCAGGACGGCTCTTGTTGCAAGAGTCCGCGTGAAGCGCGGAAGTTAGCGCGGCCCACCAGGCCAGTCAAACGCCATGGCGAGGCCCGTGTCCGCCCGCGGGTAAGGACCAACGCGCCTGATGAGCCCTAAAAAGGCCCCAAGCGCCGCCCCACCCCGCCTCAGCAAATGCCCGCAACCCGCCTAAAGATGCGGCACCGAAGCCGGCAAATCACCATGCGGCGTGGACAGCGGCTCGCCTTCCATATGCCGCATTCCATGCGAGCACAGCAGCCGATACAGCGTCACGCGCGAGATGCCCAGTTCCTGCGCGGCGTCGCCAAGCCGCCCGCGATGACGCAACAGCGCGAGTTCGATCGCCTGACGCTCGGCCGCCTCACGCGCCTGCGCAAGCGACACCGGCACGATCTCGACATATTCCGCCAGCTCCAGATCGCGTGCCGTGATCGCACGTCCCTCGGACATCACGATTGCGCGCCGCACCCGGTTGATCAACTCGCGCACATTGCCCGGCCAGCCATAGTTATGCAACGCCGCGATTGCATCGGGCGCGAAGCCGCGCAAGCGGCGGCTCGCATCCTTCTTGAAACGCTCCAGCATGTGGCGCGCAAGCAGCTCGATGTCCTTGCCGCGCGCGCGCAGCGGCGGCTCGTCGATCTGCAGCACGCACAGCCGGTGATAGAGGTCGGAACGAAAACGCCCTTCGATCATCGCCGCGGTCATGTCGACGTGCGTCGCCGAAATGATCCGCACGTCCACGTCGATCGCGCCGTGGCCGCCCAGCCGCTCGACCTTGCGCTCCTGCAGGAAGCGCAACAGGCTCGCCTGGCTCTCGAGCGGCAGATCGCCGATTTCGTCGAGAAACAACGTGCCGCCGTTGGCGGCTTCCACCCGGCCGATCTTGCGCTGATTGGCACCGGTGAACGCGCCGCGCTCATACCCGAACAGTTCCGATTGCAACAGATGCGGCGGAATCGCGCCGCAGTTGATCGGCACGAAAGGCGCATGGCGCCGCGCCGAGCGTTCGTGAATCGCGACAGCCGTCAGTTCCTTGCCGGTGCCCGATTCGCCCGAGATGAACACCGGCGCGTCGGTCATCGCCACTTTGCGGATCGAGCGGAATAGCGCGAGCATCGCGTCGCACGAGCCGACCATTTCGCCCTCGGCGCCTTGCGAGCCATCGTTCGAAGCCGGCTCGCCCAGCGAGATCATGCCGTACGCGTGCCCGACGGAATCGACGATGCGGTCACCCGAATACGGCACCGTCACGTAGTCGAAACAATAGTCGCGCACGAGCCGGCGCAAAGCGGCGTCACGAAGCTGGCCAGGCGTGGTGGCTGCCACCCAGCCGACGTTCGGCATGGTCAGGCAGGACTCGAAAGCGGCGATTTCGTGCGGCTGGAAATCGCTGGAGAGATCGAGCAGGCCGCCCGCCGCCGTTCCGGCGCGAACCGCCCGGCGCGCGTCGCGTGCCGAACCCACGACTTCGACATGCCAGCCGCGCTGATGAAACCTGGTATTCAACTCCGCGCTCGGATCGCGTGAAACGTAAATCAGTTGCCGCGTTGCGGGTTCCATTATTCAGATCCTCTCGTCAACGAACGTTAAGGATGACGCACGCACCTGAACTGCAATTCAGACACGCTGACTCATTCGGGATTCGCGAATAGCAAAACCCGAACGGCCATTCCATTCCGTGCGGACAGCTGATCCCCAAGAAAGCGGCGTGTGTGTTTGAGACGGCCTGATAGCGGCCTTTTTTAAATGTGAAGCTGTTTTCGAGAGCTTACTATACGTCAGCCGCTTCGAAAACATTTATACGAATTTAATCACGGAGTCCTTTACCACCAAGGCTCGGCGGTGGATAAGCATTTATTCAGCCGACGAATAAAACATTAGTGGAAGCGCTTTTCCTGGCGTCACCCGAAGGTAGTTTGTACGCGCCCGATTAACGAATTACAGGTATTTTGTGCCTACCGTTTCAGCGCTGAAACGTTTTTCTCCGATTTGTCGAATAACGCTCCCTGGTATGTAGATCGCATCCATACGCATCAACGGATTGCGAGCGATGGCACACGTTTCGCTAAATGCCATGCACCAAGGAGACCCATCATGCGACTCGCTCCCCGCATCGACCAAATCGGCGTCGCTGCCTGCGCGGCCCTGTGCGCGGCGATCGCCCTGATCGTGCTGCCCGCCGAGGTCCATGCCCAGTCCCTACAGACTCGATCCGCCACGCTGGCGGATCTCGCCGGGACCAGCCCCGAAGGCGACAGCGTCGCCGCAGCCTCGTCGGATGCGACGCCCGGCGCGGCTAAAGAATTCGGCCAGCTCGCGAGCGATGCGCCGGGCGCGCCCGCCGATGCTGCATCCGTGAACGATATTTCTCTCGACGACCAGGTGCTGGCGCGCCAACGCGGCGGCGCGGTCGGCATGTTGATGGTCGCCGCGACACCGCAGCTAATGCGCGGCAGCAGCGGCGGGCACGTGACGCTGTGGGACGAGATCGCTCCGCCCCCGCCGTTGCCAATCCCGGTCGACGCCGCGCGCGCCGCCCAAGGCAACGTCGCCACGTACCAGAGAAAGTAGAGCGAACAAATTTGCGATGCAACAGCGGCAGCGCAGAAACGAAAACACCGCGCGCCGGGAACACAAAAAGAAAGGACCGAACCATGACTACCTCCATAGGGACGCCGCGCGCGCACAGCTCGCCGGCGGCGTCACCACCCGTCGCCCTCACGGGACTCCCGGCGGCCCTCGCAAGCGTTCTCGTCCTGTTCACCACATGCTTTGCCGACAGCGCGGCCGCACAGCAGGTCGTCAATCCGGGCGACATCGTCGTCGAGCGCACGGTCACGCCGCGCGACGCCTTCGTCCCCGTGCCGCGCGACCAGGACCCGGTCGCGGTGCGCGCCACCACTTTCCCCGCCAACTCGTTCAATCCGGCCATCGCGCAACTCGTGGGCGACTCCGATCTGACGAACGCGCACGGATCGAGCGGTGTGGCCGCGGGCGGCGTGCCCGGCGGCACCGGCATGCAGGCGGTCGCGCAGATCCTGAGCGGCAAGGCGACCGGCAACAACATCGCGCTCAATGCCGGCGGCATCGGCGGGCCGACGGCGGGCATCGGCGGCGCCATCAGCTCGTCGGTGACGGGCGCACTCGCGCCGCTGTCGAATGTACTGGGCGGCGCGCTCGGAGGTCTGAAATGAGCCCGCTCCGAGTCACTTCGATGCACGCGGCGCTGTGCGTGTGCCTAAGCGGCGCGGCGCTCCTGGCGAGCCACGCGCAAGCGCAAGCGGTGCCGGCCATCAGCGCCGGCTCGACCATCGCCAGCGGCGCGGGCGCCGGCGTAACCGGCGCGTTCACGGTCAACCAGACAGCCGGTCTCGACAACGCGCAGGCCAATCAGATCACGATCACGAACGGCGGCGCGGTGGGCAATGAGAACGCCAGTGTGCAAAGCGCGTCGGTGGCCGCGCGGGTCACGGCGGCGCGGGCGTCGATCGAAGCCAATGCTTTTTCGAATACTTCCGGCGCGGTGCTGGTGAACCAGTCCGCCGGAGCAGGGAATCTGCAGCGCAATAGCACCCAGTTGGGAACTGCGGCGCTCGGAGTCGAGACCGTCTCGGATGGGGAGCTATCCGCGACGGCCCCGAAAAACGGCGGTCTGGGTCAATCCATCGGGGTTCATGGCGTACGCGAGGCAAGCATATCGAGCGATGCCTTCAAGAACGTCAGCGGGATCGTGCAGATCAACCAGACAGCCGGCGCCGGTAATGCCACGGCAAACAGTTTTGTGCTCCGTCCCCCGGCGGGCACTTTTTTTAACTGACCACATTTAAAGTATCGGAGCGAATCATGAAGCGCACTCTTATTGCCGCAGCCGTTCTCGCCGCCGCATCCGGCAGCGTGCTAGCCGCACCGCCAAAGGCCTATCTGTTCAACACCACGCTGATCGGCGACGCAATCGGCGTCGAAGGCATGGTCGGACTGTATGGTTGCGTGCACGTGTCCAGCACGGCCGGCGCAGTGGTCAACAACAACCAGTCGGTCAACGTGAACGCATCGCTCGTCGCGCCAGCGCAGAACTACATGAGCGGCAGCGTGGCGACCACCTACAACAACCGCGCGATCTCGGTCAAAGGCAGCGGCGCGGCTTTCGCCGTGCTGACGCAAAGCCATTCGTCGATGACCTCGAGCTCGCAAGGCTTCCAGGCATCGGGCGGCTATGCGTATGGCAATCAGAGCTCGTCGGTGGCGGGTGGCGGCTATGAAACCAGCCAGCAGGCCGCCGGCATCGCAGGCAGCGTCAGCCACACCAGCTCCAACTCCGGCGGCCATATCTCGGCCGGCGGCTCGATCGGCGGCGGCTACAACTATCAGGTCCACAACACGCCGTCGCACGGCAGCGGTTCGTTCAGCGCCGGTGGCGGCCTGCGTGCCGGCTACAACCAGTCCAGCTACGCCAACACGTCGAGCCTCGCCGGCGGCTTCGAAGCCACGGAAGCGTCCGGCCAGGGCCGCGTGTGGGGCTTCCGCGCGAACCAAGGCTCGGGCTTCGCGGCGGTCGGCGAACATTCGTCCGGCTACAGGGCGACCCGCTCGTCGTCCACCGACGTCTACGGCGCAGCCTTCGGTATCGACGCCAGTCTGGCCACGACCGACGTAAGGACCACCGGGACGGTCACCCAGTACTACAACAACCAGGCGGCCGGCACGCTGAACGCCACCACTGGCAACAACGCGGCCAACGGTGTGTCGGGCAACCTCGGCATCAACATCGCGGAAGGCATCAGCAACGCGCAGAGCAACGACGTGTCGCTCGCGTCGGTGGACGTCGGCAATGTGTTCGGCAACGCGCAGGTGTTCAACACGCAAGCGTCGAGCGGCACCGCCCAGATCAACAACTTCAATCTGAACGCGTCGATCGGGGATGGCTCGCTGTCGGGGGTGACGGGCAATGTCGGGGTGAACGTCGCCTCGGGTATCGGCAACGTGCAGAACAACAGCCTCGCCGGCGCAGTGACGACGACCAAGCCGGGCAAAGCGTTGACCACCGCGATGGTCGCCACGGATGACAACTCGCAAACCGCCGCGATGACGGTGGTGGGTCAATTCCAGGGCACCGCGATGCTGGGCGCCAACTCGCTCGCCGGCGCGTCCGGCAACATCGGCGTGAACATCGCGGGCGGCGCGGGCAACCTGCAGCACAACGGCCTCGCTATCGCGGCGCTGAACAGCGGCAAATAAGCCGGCGGCACCGACCGAGGGCAGTCAGAAGAAGCAAGAAAGCAGTAAGGGAGGACGCGCCGGCAGCGATCGCAGCGGCCGGCGCGTACACCGCGGGAGACCAGCATGTACGGGTTCAAGGGGTTCCCGGCGCTACAGCTCGCCGTAGCGCTGGCAGGCTGCATGTTGTGCGTGGACCACAGTTACGCACAGTCGAGCATCGACACGTCCAGATTGGCGGGCGTGCCGTTGACGAAGACGGTTCGTTCGATGAAGGACATCCGTTACAGCCACATCGTCAATCAGCAGTTCGACTTCAGCTGCGGCGCGGCGGCGCTCGCCACCCTCCTCAAATTCGGCTACGGCATCGACATTCCGGAGACCGAACTGATCCGCCGGATGATGGTTTTCTCGACGCCCGACGTCGTTGTCCAGAACGGCTTCTCGATGCTCGACATGAAGAAGTTCGTCGAGACCATCGGTTTGCGCGGCCGCGGCTTTCGCGTGAACACCGACGCTCTCCACCATTTGCAGATTCCCGTGATGGTTCTGATGAACATCGACGGGTACGAGCATTTCGTGATCGTCAAGCATGCGCAGGACGGCCGCGTGTTCATCGCGGACCCGGCGCTCGGCAATCGCATCGTGCTCGAAGAGGACTTTGCGAAGACCTGGAACGGTCTCGTGTTCGCGGTCCTCGGCAAACCATTCAGGGAGGACTCACCGCTGTTGCAGGACAACGAGTCGCTCGCGCTGAAGCTGCGCGCCAGCGCGCTGGCCAACGGCACGGCTGCGACTCCTTTTGTCGACTACGGCTTGAACAAGGCAGACATGTTCTGACCCAACCATGAAGCAATACCTCACCCAGCTCGGCCTTGCCCTCTGCGCCATCACGTGCGGCGCAACCGGCAGCGCCCATGCGTCACAAGGCGCCGGCTCGCCACCGGTGCCCGAGTTTCCCGCTTCACACGACGCCGACTCCGCGGCCCTCAAGGTGCAGATAGTCGGCGATGATGTCCTTGCCAATCAGACCGGCAAATATGCCGGCGCTTCGATGATTTCCGGCTTCGTTCTGAATGTTCTGTCGCAATGGCAATTGCCCAACGGCGTGACCGCCCTCGCCCAGGGCACGCTCGCCGCGGTGCAGAACACGGCCGGTCAGATCTCCACCTCCGTCAGCACGCTTGCGAGCGTGACGGGCGGCGGCCCCGGCGGCAACGCAGCCAACTCCGGGGCCAATCCCAATGCTCGGGTCAACGGCGGACAAAGCATTGCGGTCAACGGGGTTTCACAGGTCACCCAGGTGGGCGGTGATCGCAACAGCGGCGCGAACTCCGCGCTGATCGACTTCAACAATAGCGCCGTGACGCTGGCGGGCGCCGCCAACGCACCGTCAGCAGCGGCCAGCAACTCGACCGGCTCCGTCAAAGCCGGCATTACGTTCGGCAGCGACGGCGTGCGCGTCGCGCTGCAGACTCCGGCTGGGCTCGCCACCCAGACCATCGCGCCAGGCAACGGGCAGATCGCCCAGTTGCTGCAGATTGCAGGCAATAACCAGCAAGTCGCCAACGCATTGCAGTTGCATCTGCAGACCCAGCAGATGCCGACCTCGATGATCCGTCAGTTAGGCGTACTACAAGCTCTGCAAAACAGGAGATGAACAGGCGGGCCGCCACCCGCCATCGAGCAGCACAGCAGCACAGCAGCAAAGAAAGGCCACGCGCCGTCAGGGGATGGGCGATGCGCGGCCGGAAACACCGGGGGATCAAAAATGAAAAGTCTTTCATTGACCAAGGTGCCGCACATGGCACTGGCGGCCATTCCGGCCGCCGTCATGCTCTTGGCCCTTTCACAAGCAGCGAACGCGCAGGCGCTCGCCGGACAGTCCGTAGAAGAACGTTTGAACACGTTGATGCGGATCGTCGACGAACAGCAGCGGCAGATCCATTCACTCGAACGCCAGGTCACCAACCTGGAAATGGCGCAGCGCGGCCGCGGCGTGCCGGGCGCCGGCGCGCCGGCCGGCAACCAGAGCGTGGCCGATCAGCCCGGCGCCGACGGCTTGCCGGTGCCGCTGCCGCTGCCGCCGCTCGCGCAGCTCAACCCGAGCACGCCCGCGCCCGGCGGCAACACGGGCACGGCGACCGGCGTGCCCGTGTTGCCGCCGCCGCCCGAAGGCGGCAGCGCGGGCGGCCTGCCGGCCGCCACCGACGGCAGCGGCGCCATCGGCCAGACCCAGCGGGCCGCCGAACCGGTGCGCACGCAGGCCGAGCAGGCGGTCGTGCAACGCGAACACGCGCCGCTCTTCGATCACAAGCTGACGATGGACTTCGGCCTCAGCGACACATACTACGACCGGCGCCAGTTGCAGTTGTCCGGCTTCCTCGCGCTCGACGCGATTTTCCTCGGCAACATCAACCTGGGTGAGACCAAGTCGCACCAGTTGATGGCCGATCTCGACACGCGCTACGGCCTGACCGACCGCATCAGCGTCGACGTCGACGTGCCCTACGTGTACCGGCGCAGCAATTTCATCGTCGGCGGCGCGGGCGGCGCGGCGAGCACGATGTCGGACGCGACGGTGAGCAGCAGCGCGCTGGGCGACGTCAACTTCGGGATCTATTACCAGTTCCTCAAGGAGACCTACAGCCTGCCGGACATCGTCGGCAGCCTGCGCTTCAAGGCGCCGACCGGCACTTCGCCGTTCGGCGAGAAGGTGGTGCAGATCGAGCCCGACAACACCAATCTGGTCGCGCCGACCAAGCTGCCCACCGGCACCGGCTTCTGGAACGTGACGGCCGGCGTCTCGGTGTTGAAGACCTATGACCCGGTGGTGCTGTTCGGTAGTGTTTCGTACACCTACAACATCGCGCGCTCGTTCGCGGATATCTCGTCGGTGCAGGGGCAAACCCAGCCGGCGACGGTCAAACTCGGCGACATCGTGCAGTTCGGTGGCGGCGTGGCGCTGGCGTTCTCCGACAAGGATTCGGCCAGCGTGTCGTTCACGATGGCGCTCGAACCCGAATCGAAGACCCGTGCGCCGGGCGGCTCCTACGAGAAGGTGCCGGGCAGCGAAACCACGGCCGCAGCGATGAATTTTGGCTTGAACCACGTTGTGAACAAGAACCTGACCATCAACGGCGCGGTGTCCATCGGGCTCACGCCCGATGCGCCGAACTTCGTGGTCGGCGTGCGGTTTCCCTATACCTTCTGACGTGCCAACGATGCGAGGTCGACTGTGCGTGAATCACCTCATCTGACCAGTGTTGCTCCGGTGGCGGGAGCGGGATCGCATTTGTCGCTTGCGCGGCCGAAGGAGATAGCCGCGACGCAGCCCGTCGACGTGCCGGCGAGCCGAATGCCGGCCGCCTTGTCCGTGGCCGACGCCGGCGCGGCGGCCACGGCCGCACCGCGTTGCCAGCGCGAACGCCCGCTGCTTTACGTCGCGCGCACGCTGGACGAAACGCTCGTCGCGCATCTGAAGAGTCGCGGCTGGCAGGTCGCCACGGCGCGCTCAGCGCACGAACTCGGCCGGCTTGTGAAGCCCGACGCGGCCTGCGCCGGCATCGTCGATCTGGCGAGCTTCGCGCCGCGTGAGCTGGCCGGGCTCGAAGCGAGTTTGCGCCAGCAGCAGGTCGGCTGGATCGCGCTCGCCACCGGCGAGCGGCTCAACGATCCGCTCGCGCGGCGGCTCGTGCGCCATTACTGTTTCGACTTCGTGAAGATGCCGGTGGCGAACGCGACGGTCGATTACCTGGTCGGCCACGCGTTCGGCATGGTCACGCTGTGCGAGCCGGAACTCGCGCCGCCCGTCGGCGAGTCGGGCGACGACGAGATGGTCGGCACCTGCGAGGCGATGCAGCAGCTCTTTCGCACCATCCGCAAGGTGGCGAACACCGACGCGAGCGTGTTCATCGCCGGCGAGTCGGGCACCGGCAAGGAGCTGACCGCGCTCGCGATTCACGAACGCTCGCCGCGCCGCAAGGCGCCGTTCATGGCGATCAATTGCGGGGCGATCCCCCATCATCTGCTGCAGTCCGAACTATTCGGCTACGAGCGTGGTGCGTTCACGGGCGCCAATCAGCGCAAGATCGGCCGGGTCGAAGCCGCCGGCGGCGGCACGCTGCTGCTCGACGAAATCGGCGATCTGCCGCTCGAAAGCCAGGCGGGCCTGCTGCGCTTTCTGCAGGAAGGCAAGATCGAGCGGCTCGGCGGGCGCGAATCGATTCCGGTCGACGTGCGGATCATTTCCGCCACCCACGTCGACCTGGAAGAGGCGATGCGCGACGGGCGCTTTCGGGCCGACCTGTTTCACCGGCTGTGCGTGCTGCGCGTGGACGAGCCGCCGCTGCGCGCGCGCGGCAAGGACATCGAGATTCTCGCGAATCACATTCTGCACAAGTTCCAGGCCGACAGCGCGCGTAAGATCCGCGGCTTCACGCCGTCCGCGATCGAGGCGCTGTACAACTACAACTGGCCCGGCAATGTGCGCGAGCTGATCAATCGCGTGCGCCGCGCGATCGTGATGGCCGAGAACAAGCTGATTTCCGCCGACGACCTCGACCTCGCGCAATTCACCGAGCAGCAGACCATGACGCTGACGCAAGCCCGCGAAGCCGCCGAGAAGCGCGCGATCGAGGCGGCATTGCTGCGGCACCGGCATCGGCTGAACGAGGCGGCGGTGGATCTGAATATTTCGCGCGTCACGCTGTACCGTCTGATGGGTCTGCACGGCCTGCGCGAACTGAGCGGCGCCGACGCGAAAGCGCCATTCGCCGCCGACGATCCGCCGCACGAATGACGCTGCCGGCGCATGACCCGAGGGGCCGCGCGGCGGCCCGCGCCGGCGCGTCAGGTAGAATTGGTCCGGTTACGTTCCCCTTTCCATTCGATGACGACGCTCACCCTGATCGTCGCTCGCGCCAACAACGGCGTGATCGGCCGCGACAACCAGTTGCCCTGGCGACTGCCCGAAGACCTCGCGTTCTTCAAGCGCACCACGATGGGCGCGCCCATCATCATGGGCCGCAAGACGCATGAATCGATCGGCCGGCCGTTGCCGGGACGCCGCAACATCGTCGTGACGCGGGATGCGGCGCGCCGCTTTCAGGGCTGCGACTCTGCCACGACCCTCGAGGACGCGCTGCGGCTCGCCGGTCAGGACCAGGCGCCGGAAGCGTTTCTGATCGGCGGCGCGCAATTGTACGTGGAAGGGCTGCGCCTCGCGGACAAGCTGATCATCACCGAGATTTCCGCGGACTTCGACGGCGATGTCACGTTCCCCAAGCTCGATGACAACGAGTGGGAAGAAGTTGCGCACGAGACGCATCGTGCGCACGCGCCGAACGACTTCGACTACGCGTTCGTCACGTACAAGCGCAAGAGCGCCTGAAAGCGCGACACTTAACTCGTTACGCGTCGCGCGCAATAAAAAACGCCACGCAGATTTTGCGTGGCGTTTCCGCTTTCTGCGCCGCCGGGACGCAGCCCCAACCGCTTACTGCCCCGCGATCGTCATCCGTTCGATCAGCACCGAGCCGGTCTGTTTGGTGCCGCGCGTGATCGTATCCGCGCCGATCGCGACGATATGGCGGAACATCTCCTGCAGCGTGCTCGCCACCGTGATCTCCTCGACCGGATACTGGATCTTGCCGTTCTCGACCCAGAAACCCGACGCGCCGCGCGAATAGTCGCCCGTCACGTAGTTCACGCCCTGCCCCATCAGTTCGGTCAGCAAGAGGCCAGTGCCGAGCTTCTTCAGCATCGCTTCGAAGTCGTCTTCCGGGCGCGTGTTCGTGCTGCGCAACGACAGGTTGTGCGAGCCGCCCGCGTTGCCGGTGGTCTGCATGCCGAGCTTGCGCGCCGAATAGGTGGACAGGAAGTAGCCTTCCACCACGCCGTCCTTCACCACCGAGCGCTGCCGGGTGCGCACGCCTTCTTCGTCGAACGGCGCGCTGCCCATTGCGCGGACCACATGCGGATCTTCGACGATCTGCACGTGCGGCGCGAACACCGGCTTGCCGAGACTATCGACGAGGAACGAGGTCTTGCGATACAGCGCGCCGCCGCTCGTGGCCTGCACGAACGCGCCGAGCAGCCCGGCGGCGAGCGGCGCTTCGAACAGCACCGGCACCTTGCGCGTATCGAGACCGTGCGCGCCGATGCGCGCGAGCGCGCGTTGCGCCGCGTAGCGGCCCACCGCTTCCGGGTCGGCCAGTTCCGACGCGCTGCGGGTCGACGTGTACCAGTCGTCGCGCTGCATGTTGCGGCCGCTACCGGCGATCGGCGCGCACGCGATGTAGTGGCGCGAATACGGATAGCCCGCGAGGAAGCCGCGCGAGGTGGCCAGCACGAACTGCGAGTGCTGCGCCGACACGCTCGCGCCTTCCGAATTCTTGATCTGCGGATCGGTCGCGAACGCGGCATCTTCCGAGCGGCGGGCGATTTCGACCGCTTCGTCGGCGGACAGATTCCACGGGTGATAGAGATCGAGATCGCGCGGCGCGGTTTCCAGCAGCTCGGCTTCGGCAAGGCCGGCGCAGTCGTCTTCGGCGGTGAAGCGCGCGATGTTGTAGGCCGCCGCGACCGTGTCCTTCAGCGCCTGCGACGAAAAGTCCGAGGTGCTCGCATTGCCGCGCTTGTTGCCAATGAACACCGTCACGCCGACCATCTTGTCGCGATTGTGTTCGATCGTCTCGACTTCGCCGCGCCGCACGGAGACGGACAGGCCGTCGCCCTCGGAGATTTCGGTTGCCGCGTCGGTGCCGCCGAGCGACTTCGCGTGACGAAGGATGTCCGAGGCGATTTCCTTCAGTTCATCCTGGGTATGCGGAAAAAAGCGCTGCTTGACGTCCATGTCTGCTGCCATTGTCGTTGCCGTCCTGTTCGGGGCCGAGCGGCCCTGGGTGTTCGCACATGCCGCGCTCATGCCCGCGCACGTGCGTGATGGTTTACGCATCCCGCGATCATAGCAAGGTACGCGCCGCTGTACCTGGCAATCGCTGAGGCTCGCGTGCGTCGCCGCGGGTTGCCGGCTGGCTGTCCGGGGGTTGCCCCGCGTGAAGCGCTTCCCCACGCCCAAGCCCTCGTGCGCGCCGCCAGCGCGGGTGTGGCGGGCGCGGCACGCTACAATACCGGCATGACACGCAAAACCCGCATTCAACCCATCGAATCCGCCGCGCCGGAAGTCGACGAAAACGGCTACGACCGCCCCAGCAAGTCCCAGCTCAAGCGCGAAATGCACGAGCTGCAGGAGCTGGGCGCGGCGCTGATCGCGCTGCCCAAAGACGCGCTCAAGCGCATGCCGATGCCCGAAAAGCTCGACGACGCCGTGCGCGAAGCGCGCCGCATCACCGACCACGAAGGCAAGCGCCGCCAGGTGCAATACGTAGGCCGCGTGATGCGCTCGCTGCTCGACGAGGAAACCGCCGCGCTGCGCACCGCGCTCGACACCTACAACGGCGTCAACAAGGCGGAAACGGCCAAGCTCCACTGGATCGAGCGCACCCGCGAGAAACTGCTCGCCGACGACGCCGCACTGACCGAGTTCATCCGCCAGCACCCGAATGCCGACCCCCAGGAGGGCCGCACGCTGATCCGCAACGCCCGCAAGGAAGCGCAGCAGAGCAAGCCGCCGCGCTATTTCCGCGAACTGTTCCAGTGGATCAAGAACGCGGACGGCCCGTCCGCGCAGAGCGATTCCGACGCCGACGACGCCCCGGAAGACGACGATGACGAGCGCGACGAGTAAGCCCATTCGCCGGCACCCGGACGAGATCGTGATCGGCCTCGTGTCGATCAGCGACCGCGCGTCGAGCGGCGTGTACGAGGACAAGGGCATTCCGGCCTTGCAGGAGTGGCTGGGCGCGGCATTGATCTCGCCGTTTCAGGTGCTCACCCGGCTGATTCAGGACGACGTGCCGACCATTTCCGCGACGCTCATCGAACTGGTCGACGAAGCCGGCTGCGATCTGGTGCTGACCACCGGCGGCACCGGCCCGTCGCGCCGCGACGTGACGCCTGAGGCGACGCTTGCGGTCGCGACGAAGGAGATGCCCGGTTTCGGCGAGCAGATGCGGCAGATCAGCCTGAATTTCGTGCCGACCGCGATCCTGTCGCGCCAGGTGGCGGTGATCCGCGAAACGGCGGATCACGCGGCGCTGATCATCAATTTGCCGGGTCAGCCGAAGTCGATCAGGGAAACGCTGGAGGGCTTGCGCGATACGGAGGCAGGCGGCACGGCCGGCGCGGTGAAGGTGCCGGGCATTTTCGCGGCGGTGCCTTACTGCATCGACCTGATCGGCGGCCCGTATGTGGAAACGAATGCCGACGTGGTGAAGGCGTTCCGGCCGAAGAACGCGGTGCGCGCTCCCCGGCCGGCCTAGCGCTTATTCGGCGCTGGCGGGCGCGTCCGGCGCCGACGGAATCAGGAAGTGCTCGCGGTAGTACTTCAGTTCGTCGATCGATTCGTGGATGTCGGCCAGCGCGGTGTGCATCGCGCGCTTCTGGAAACCCTTGTAGATGGCCGGCTGCCAGCGGCGGCACAGTTCCTTGAGCGTGCTGACGTCGAGGTTGCGGTAGTGGAAGAAGCCCTCCAGATCCGGCATCCAGCGCGCCATGAAGCGGCGGTCCTGACAGATCGAGTTGCCGCACATCGGCGACTTGCCGGGCGGCACGTACTGTGCGAGGAAATCGCGGATCAGCTCGGTGGCATCGGCCTCGCTGACCGTGGATACCTTCACGCGGTCGATCAGCCCCGAACGGCCATGCGTGTTCTGATTCCACTGATCCATCTTGGCGAGCGTTTCGTCGCTCTGGTGAATCGCCAGCACCGGACCTTCGACCATCCTGTCGAGCGTCGAATTCGTCACCACCACCGCGATTTCGATGATGCGGTCGGAGTCGGGCTCGAGCCCGGTCATTTCCATGTCCAGCCAGACGAGATTCATGTCGCTGCGCACGAGCGGCGGCTGTTCGGTGGATGCGAGGATGTCAGTCATGAAGGCAACCCTGATGGCCCGGCCGGCGGCTTCTGTGCAAGCGCGCTTGCCACGGCGATTGTTCGTTTGAGATTGGTTTGAGCGGTTGGCTGGAGCCGGTTTCAGCCGGTTTGACCACGTCGCCCCGCCGCGAGGCGGGAAGAAACATATAATTCTCGCATAGATACCACGGAATCCCCGGATGCCCACCCTGTACTTCACCGTTCTGTTCGTCGTCGCCGTCGTGGCGATGGTCGGCACCAAACTCTGGCTCGCGTCGCGGCAAATCCGCTTCGTCGCCGCCCACCGCGAGCAGGTGCCGAGCCAGTTCGCCGGCACCATCGCACTGACCGCGCACCAGCGCGCCGCCGACTACACCATCGAGCGCACCCGCCTCACGATGATCGAGATCCTGGTCGGCGCGGCCGTGCTGATCGGCCTCACGCTGCTCGGCGGCGTGCAGGCGCTCGATCTGGCGATCTCCGACTGGCTCGGCCGCGACTACATCGGCCAGATCGCGCTGATCGTCGCGGTGATCGCGATCACCGGCGTGATCGACCTGCCGTTCGACTATTACCGGCAGTTCGTGATTGAACAGCGCTTCGGCTTCAACCGGATGAGCAGGCGCATCTTCTTCCTGGATCGCGTCAAGGGCACGCTGCTCGGCGCCGCGTTCGGCCTGCCGCTGCTGTTCGTCGTGCTGTGGCTGATGAAACAGGCGGGCGACCTGTGGTGGCTGTGGACGTGGATCGTCTGGGTGGCGTTCCAGATGCTCGTGCTGGTGCTGTACCCGTCGTTCATCGCGCCGCTCTTCAACAAGTTCGAACCGCTGAAGGACGAGGCGCTGAAAAGCCGCATCGAAGCGCTGATGCAGCGCTGCGGCTTCGCCGCCAAGGGCCTCTTCGTGATGGATGGCAGCCGCCGTTCGGCGCACGGCAACGCGTACTTCACCGGCTTCGGCGCGGCCAAGCGGATCGTGTTCTTCGACACGCTGCTCGCGCGCCTGTCGGGCAGCGAGATCGAAGCCGTGCTCGCGCACGAACTCGGCCACTTCAAGCGCCGTCATGTGATCAAGCGGATGCTCGTCACGTTTGCGATCAGTCTCGTGATGCTCGCGCTGCTCGGCTGGCTTTCTCAATGCGTGTGGTTCTACGAAGGCCTGGGCGTGCGGCCGTCGCTGCTGGGCGGCAATAGCGGTCTTGCGCTCGTGCTGTTCTTCCTCGCGCTGCCGGTGTTCCTGTTCTTCGTCACGCCGCTGGGCAGCCTCAGCTCGCGCAAACACGAGTTCGAAGCCGACGCGTTCGCCGCGACGCAGACCGATGCGCAAGACCTCGTCAACGCGCTCGTCAAGCTGTATGAGGACAACGCGTCGACGCTGACACCCGATCCGCTTTACACCGCGTTCTATTACTCGCATCCTCCGGCGTCGCAGCGGATCGACCGTCTGCTGCGGCACGCATGAGCGGCCGCTCCCCGAAAGCGCCGCGCGCGCCGTCCAGCCCGCGCGTAGGCGGCCTCGTGGTAGCCGCGCATGGCCGCCACTATCTGGTGGCGCCCGAGGACGGCGGCGCGATGCTCCAGTGCTTCCCGCGCGGCAAGCGCAGCGAGGTGGCGGTCGGCGATCGCGTGATCTACGAGCCGACTTCCGTGGACCAGGGCGTGATCGTCGAGATCGGCGAACGGCGCAATCTGCTGTATCGCTCGGATCAGTACAAGTCGAAACTGTTCGCCGCCAATCTCGATCAGCTGTTGATCGTGCTCGCCACCGAACCGCATTTCAGTGAAGACCTGCTCGGCCGCGCGCTGGTCGCCGCCGAAGCGAACGAGCTCAAGCCGTTGATCGTGCTGAACAAGATCGACGTGACCGGTGCGCTCGACGGCGCGCGCAGACGGCTGGAGCCGTATCGCGCGTTGGGCTATACGGTCGTCGAGGTGTCGATCAAAATGCAGCCCGTGGCGGCTCGTGACGCTTTGATCGAACATTTGCGAGGTCATTCGACGCTGCTGCTGGGACAGTCCGGCATGGGGAAATCGACGCTCGTGAACCTGCTGATTCCCGATGCCGAAGTCGCCACGCGCGAAATCTCCACGGCACTGAATAGCGGGCGTCATACCACCACTTTTACGCGGCTCTATCCGTTGCCGAACGTCGACGATAGCGGCGCAGGCGGCGCATTGATCGACTCGCCCGGCTTTCAGGAATTCGGCCTGCATCATCTGACCGAAGGCCGGCTCGAACGCGCGCTTCCGGAGTTCCGGCCGCTGCTGCCGAACTGCCGCTTCTACAATTGTCATCACTTGCACGAGCCGGGCTGCGCGATTCTCGAAGCGGTCGCCGATGGCCGCATCCGTCGCGAACGGCATGCGCTGTATGCGCAACTCGTGCACGAAGCCAGCCAGATCGTACGCTGACATGAAACTGATGCGCGCGCCGAATCTGATCACCGGACAGCATTGGGTGAATGTGCTGGAGACCGCGGGAATCCGTTGCGAGCTGCACAACCGCTATCTGAACGGCGCGCTCGGCGACATTCCGGCGGATCAGTGCGCGCCTGAGCTATGGCTCGTCGATGAACGCGACGAGGCGATGGCCCGGCGATTGATCGACGCGGCAGCGCATGGACCGGCGGCGGGCTCGCCCGACTGGCGATGCCGTCAGTGCGGAGAGACGCTCGAAGCGCAATTCACGGTGTGCTGGCAGTGCGGGACGGCGCGTGATCCGTTGGATGGGTGAGGCGTGCGGCGCGAGCGTTGTGCGAGATGGCTGCGGGAGATCCGTTAGTCAAGGCGGTTTGAGCGCGGGGCATCGTGGGTGAGCAGTTTCGGGCACGGAGCATCGGGTGATGGGCGGCCCGCGTCGCGGGCAATGAACGGCATGTCCGCGTTGGCCGAACCAATAAAAAACCGGGCAATTGCCCGGTTCTTTTATGTGTTGCGCTAGCGTGCCCGTATCAAGCGAGCCATACCGCGATGGTCAGCATCAACAGCAGAATCATCCACAGCACCACCGCGCGCCACACCAGACCCACCGCCGATTGCAGCGTGCGCGGCGTGCAGTCGTCGCCGACCTGCATCGGGCCGCCGTCGCCGGTAGCAAGCGCGTCGAGGCTCGACGGTTCGGCAAGCGGACCGCTCAGACGCGCGCCCAGCGCGCCGCTTCCGGCGGCCAGCAACACGCCGTCGTTCGTATCGGGCCACTGACGCGCATGATTGCGCCACGCATAAATCGCATCCTCGAAATTGCCGACGATCGCAAAGCCCAGCGATGTCAACCGCGCCGGCACCCAGTCGATCACGAAGAACGCTTGCTGCGCGAAGCTCGAAAACGCGGCGGTCCGATCGTCGGCCGGCCGCGCCCATGCGCGCGCCAGGTATTCGGCGATCCGGTACAGCACCGCGCCCGCCGGCCCGACCGGAATCAGGAACCAGAAGAACACGCCGAACACATGGCGATGCGAGGCGACCACCGCGTGAATCAGCGTATGACGGACGATCTCGCTGACAGGCATATCGACGGTATCGAGCCCGGTCCATTCATTCAGAATTTCACGCGCGCGCGGCACGTCGTCATTGTTCAACGCGAGATGGATATCCGTGAAATAGTGGCTGAACTGGCGGAAGCCGAGCGTGAAGTACAGCACCGCGACGTTCCATAAGAACGCCAGTGCGAAGTGAATGTGATACAGCACGTAGTAGACGAGCGCGACGGCCAGCGTCCAGGGCACCACCACTACGAGCCACGCGAGCAGGCCATGCTTGGGCTTGCCGGCATCGAATCCGTGCGCCGCCGACTCCGCATGGTATTGAAGCAGCGCGGACACCGGGTTATTCGGTGACAGCGCGCGTACCTGTTCAATGATCAGAGCCAGCAATACGGAGAAAAAAGTCATGCGATGCGCCGTGCTTTTTGAGTTTTTACGATTATTTTATAACGATAGCACAGGGTCGGATTCGTCTGAGTGCAGACACTGACAAACAGCCAACGACTGCACGGTCCGGCGCGCTTCACGCAGCGAGGAAACGATACAGGTTGCGCAGCATCGCCGCTGTCGCTCCCCAGATGAAATGGTGAGCCCCGACTTCGCTGACGCCCTGCCCGCTCGCCGCCGCCGACTCGCTGCGCGGATACGGCATCGCGAAGAAGCGGCGCTCGCCGCCCTCATAACGGAACACGCGCTCCTCGTGATTCGCGGGGTCCATCAGAAAAGCGAGCGGCACTTCGAAGACTTCGGCCACTTCCAGTTCATCCATTTTCAATGCGAACGGCGGATGCACGAGACCGATCACCGGCGTCACGCAGAAGCCGGTGCCCGTCAGGTAGTCGGGCAACGCACCGAGAATTTCCACTCGCGACGGCGCGAGGCCGACCTCTTCCTGGGCTTCGCGCAGCGCGGTAGCGATCGCGTCGGCATCGAAGGGTTCCTGGCGGCCGCCGGGAAAACTCACCTGGCCGGCGTGATCGTTCAGATGGTCGGCACGTTGCGTGAGCAGCACGGTCAGCCCGCGTTCGCGGACCACCAGCGGCACCAGCACTGCGGCAACACGCGGATCGCCCGACGTGTTGCGCCATTGCACTTCGACGACAGGCTCCGGCACCCAGGTAAGGCGCTGTTCGAAACGTGCACGCAGGCGATCAGGTGTGAGGCGCTCGGCGGCCACCGGCGGCAAATGGGCGCCAGTCGCTTCGACAGGGAGGGTTTCAGGCTCAAAGATGGGGCGGGTCAACGGGTCTCTCTGAATAAGCGGATATGGGACATGCCGCTATTTTGACCTGGCAAACAAAAAAGCACCCGCGAGGGGTGCTTTTTCTTACAGCATTTACGCTTGGGAAGCAGCGCGGTCTTTCGAGACCAGCTTTTCCTTGATCCGGGCCGACTTGCCCGAACGGTCGCGCAGGTAGTACAGCTTCGCACGACGCACATCGCCGCGACGCTTCACGACGATGCTTGCCAGCAACGGCGAGTACGTCTGGAACGTACGCTCGACGCCTTCGCCCGACGAAATCTTGCGGACGATGAACGACGAATTCAAACCACGGTTACGCTTGGCGATCACGACGCCTTCGTAAGCCTGAACACGCTTACGCGTGCCTTCAACCACGTTCACGCTGACGATCACCGTGTCGCCCGGAGCGAAGTCGGGGATGGTCTTCTCGCCGAGGGCGCGCGCGATTTCTTCCTGCTCGAGTTTTGCAATCAGATTCATTACTGACTCCTAGATCCATCTTGTCGGCGTTCGTACCTGCCTTGCGGCTACGGCCCCGATAGAGGATGGGTTCACTTCTGGCGCCGAACACGCATGTGCGGCGCCGCCTGGTGTCCGCTCGAAAGACCGCCGGCTTTACGCCTTCGATTCTTCCTTCGCGAGACTCGCGAGCCATGCCTCGTCGGCACGGCTCAACATCTTGTTCTTTCTGGCCTTCACGATCAGATCGGGCCGCTTCTTCAACGTGTTGCGCAGCGCCTCACGCCGACGCCACGCCTCGATTTCCGCGTGATGGCCACCGAGCAGCACATCGGGCACCCGCACGCCGTCGTATTCCTCGGGACGCGTGTAATGCGGACAATCCAGCAGCACGTCGACAAAGCTGTCCTGCACCGCCGACTGCGAATCGTTCAGCACGCCGGGCAACTGGCGCACGACCGCGTCCATCAACGCCATCGCGGGCAATTCACCACCCGACAGCACGAAGTCGCCAAGGCTGACCTCCTCGTCGACGACACGGTCGAGCAGACGCTGATCAATCGCTTCATAGCGCCCGCACAGCAGGATCAGACCGGGTTCGGCGGCGAATTGCATGACGCGCTCGTGATTCAACGTTGCGCCTTGCGGCGACATCATCACGACGCGCGACGCGCCGATGCCCTGCTCCGCCTGCGCCGCTTTCGCCGCGCCGATCGCATCTTCCAGTGGCTTTGCCAGCATCACCATGCCGGGTCCGCCGCCGTAAGGGCGGTCGTCGATTGTGCGGTAGTTGTCGGTGGTGAAATCACGCGGATTCCACGTACGCAACCCATAGCGCTCCTGCTTCGCGGCACGGCTGGTGATACCCCAGTCGGTCAGCGCGCGGAACATTTCAGGAAAGAGCGTCACGACATCGAACTGCATCGCTCTCTCCATTCAGCGAATGTTTTTAGTAATCGGCTTCCCAGTCGACGATGATCTGCTTCGCCGCCTGGTCCACCGTTTTGACATAGACGCCGACGAACGGGATCAAACGCTCGCCTGCGACCGGCTTGCCGTTTTTGTCGGTAGCCGGATATTCGATGCGCAACACCGAGTGCGCACCGTTGTCGATCATGTCTGCAACCTTGCCGAGATTGACTCCGGCAACGTTCACCACATCCAGGCCGAGCAGGTCGACCCAGTAGAATTCGTCGGCTTCGAGGGCCGGAAATTCGCTGCGGCTGATATAGACGCGAGAGCCGCGCAGTGCCAGCGCCACATCGCGGTCAGTGACGCCGCCCAGATGGGCAACCACACTGTCGCTATGCGTTTTTGCCTGCAATGACGGCGCCGACTTGCGCTCATGGCCTTTCAGCAGCCACCAGCGCTTCGCGCTCAGCAAAGCGTCGCCGCCATGCCCGGCATCCGCATGCGCGGCTACCTTGACCCAGCCTTTGAGGCCGTAAGCGTCGACGATTGCACCGACCTCGACCGCGTCGGCCGGCCAGCTTTCCACCGTTTCCGCGCGCATTTCCGCTGCAGCGGAACTGGTGGCTTGTGCAACTTGGGCTTGCGCCCTGCCTTCGGCCCGTTCGACCGGCTTGCGGACGAATGCACCGAACGGCGCCTGACCAGACGTCTTCGCGTGCGAAGCTGCCGCCTTTGCCTTCACGCGACCTGAACTGCCGGAATCACGCTCGGACATAGGAAAACCTCGCTGCCAGCTTCGACGTCTGCTTCAGTAAAACAACTCGCGCATCGGACTGCTCACGCAAGCTGCGCGAGCCGCCGGCCGAACCGACGACGATACGCAGGCTAGCTACCATTAAGCAGCCGGCTGCGCCTTTTGCGCTTCCTTCACGAGACGCTCGACGGTCGGCGACAGTTGTGCGCCAACACCTTGCCAGTACGTCAGGCGATCTTGAGCGATACGCAGGGATTCACCCTTCGTAGCGACCGGGTTGTAGAAGCCGACGCGCTCGATGAAGCGGCCGTCACGACGGCTACGCGAATCGGTTGCGACGATGTTGTAGAACGGGCGCTTCTTGGAGCCGCCACGAGCCAAGCGGATGATGACCATACTAGAATCCTTGAAAACCGGGGTTCGGAACGACTGAAACACGCGATTATAGCGGGAAACCGACGCCATAACAAACACTTACCGGGATAAACTGGGCGACCGGCCCGCGCCGGCCGCCCGCAAAATGGCCCAGGACCACGCCAGAACGCCCGGATTACCTGATGGAGCGCCCGTGAAACTGCTGCCGCCGACTGCTTTTTTGCCCGCTTTTCTTCTCGTATTTAAGTGTTTTGCCAGCCTCATGCGCAACTCGCGCCGCTGCACGTTACGCTTCGCGGCGGCCGCGTTGCTCGCCGGCCAGGCCCTGGCGGCGGTTGCCGCGCTGCCGGTTGAGCGCATCAAGTTGCCGCCGGGCTTTCACGTCGAGGTTTTGTCGGACACCGTGCCGAGCGCGCGTGCGATGGCGCTCTCGCCGAAGGGCATTCTTTACGTAGGCAGTTTCGACGGGCAAGTCTATGCGCTCGAACTGCAAAACGGCCGCGTGACAGGCCGCCACGTAATCGCCTCCGGTCTGGAATCGCCGGCGGGCGTGGCGTGGCGGGACGGCGCTCTGTATGTGTCCGCGGTGTCGAAGATTGTACGCTTCGACGCGATCGACGCTCATCTGAACGATCCGCCCAAACCCGCCGTCGTCATCGACACGCTCCCCACCGACACGCATCACGGCTGGAAATTCATCGCCTTCGGCCCGGACGGCAAGCTCTATGTGCCGCAAGGCGCACCCTGCAATGTCTGCCTGAGAGACCGCGACCGGTTCGCGATGATCGGCCGGATGGACCCGGACGGCAGCCACTATGAAGTCGTGGCACGCGGCGTACGCAACTCGGTGGGTTTCGCGTGGCATCCGGCGACGCACGAACTGTGGTTCACCGACAACGGTCGCGACCTGCTGGGCGACGACGTGCCCAGCGACAAGCTCAACCGCGCGCCGCGCGCCGGGATGGACTTCGGCTTTCCTTATTGTCACGGCGGCGACACGCCCGACCCGGAATTCGGCCAAGGCCATCCGTGCAGTTCGTTTGCGCCGCCGGTGGTCAAACTGGGCGCGCACGTCGCCGCGCTCGGCATGCGGTTTTATACCGGCTCGATGTTTCCGGCTGCATACCGGAACACTATTTTCATCGCCGAACATGGGTCGTGGAATCGCAGCAAGAAGGTTGGCTACCGTGTGGTGCGGGTGATCACCGACCCGGATGGCGGCAACGCGCGGCAGGAAGTCTTTGCCGAAGGCTGGCTGCAGCCGGGCGAAGCCGTCTGGGGACGCCCCGCCGACGTGTTGCCGTTGCCCGACGGTTCACTGCTGATCAGCGACGACTACGCGGGCGCGATCTATCGCGTGACGTATTCGGCCCCATAGTGTTGACGGGTTCACGCACGGTGGCGGCCAGACCCGGCCGCCTTGCTACCCGTTCCAGGCTGGGCACGAACATCCGCCTGCCGACGTGCCCAAATTCCGCGCAGCACGCTCCATTCGCATAAGCCGTAACTTCGCAACCCGCTGACCCATCCCGTGCCCCCGCCATGCGGCAGGCGTAGAATGCGCGTCGGTCCGCACCCAATGGCGCGCCGCTCCTTTCGACCGCCTGTCATCGCCCACGCCTACATGTCCACTGCTGCTTCGATTTCCTCGCGCTTCCGATCCAAGACGATTACCGCCGCGCTGGCGTTCCTTGTGGGCAGCCTCGGCGCCCACCGCTTCTATCTGTTCGGCAAACGCGACGTATACGGCTGGGCTCATCTGCTCGGCACGTTGATCGGCATTCCCGGCGTCATGCTGCTGGTGGCAAGCGAGCGCGCTTCGATCCTCGGCTGGGTGTTGGCTTTTTTCGGCGCGGTTTCGGTACTTTCCGCGTTTCTCGCCGCGATCGTCTACGGGCTGCGTCCCGATGAAAAATGGGACGCGCAGTTCAACGCGCACACGCAACGCAAAAGCCGCTCCGGCTGGACCGTTATTTTCGTGGTGATCTTCTCGCTGCTGATCGGCGCATTCCTGCTGATGACCGGCCTCGCCCTGTCGTTCCAGACGTACTTCGAAAATCAGGTGGAAGCGGCCAAAGCGATCTCGCAATGACGTGCGGCGCGCCCCGCTAAAAGAGCTTCAATTGCGGATTCACGCGCACCGGCTCTTCGGCTTGCACCGGCTCGCTCCGGCGAAAGTGCGACATATCGAGAATGCCGCGATCGCGGCGGTTCAGGCCTAACCGGCGTACCGCGTTGTGGAATCGCTGCCTGAGCAGATCCGCCCATAAGCCCTCGCCCTTCATTCGCGTGGCGAACGATGCATCGTAGTCTTTGCCGCCCCGCATATCGCGCACGCGGCTCATCACCCGCTCGGCGCGGTCGGGGAAATGCGCGGTGAGCCAATCCTTGAATAGCGGCGCGACTTCCCACGGCAGACGCAGCACGATATAGCTCGCATTGCTCGCCCCCGCTTGCGCGCATGCTTCGAGCACCCGCTCCATGTCCGGCTCGGTAACGAACGGGATCACCGGTGCAATGCTGACGCCGACCGGAATGCCCGCCTCACTCAATGTGCGGATGGTGCGCAGCCGGCGCGACGGCGTGGCCGCGCGTGGTTCGAGCGTGCGCGCGATCTCGGCGTCCAGCGTGGTGATGGTGATGGCCGCCATGAATTGCCCGCGCGCCGCCATGGGAGCAAGCAGGTCGATATCGCGCTCGATCAGCGACGATTTGGTGATGGCAGCAAACGGATGGTTGCGCTCGCTGAGCACTTCGATCACGCGGCGCGTGAGGCGCAATTCGCGCTCGGCGGGCTGCCACGCGTCAGTATTGACGCCAAGCGCAATCGGCTCGGGCACATAAGATTTCTTCGACAACTCCCGCTCGAGCAACTCCGGCGCGTTGATCTTCGCGTAGATCCGGCTTTCGAAGTCGAGCCCCGGCGACAGCCCCAGATAGCTATGCGTAGGCCGCGCGAAGCAATAGATGCAGCCGTGCTCGCAGCCGCGATACGGATTCAGCGACACGCCGAACGGAATGTCCGGCGACGCGTTGCGCGTGAGGATGGTCTTCGCGCGCTCTTCGAAAATCTGCGTGCGCAGCGCCTTGGGCTCGTCGCCGTCTTCCTGCGCGGCGGGCAGCCAGCCGTCGTCCACCGCTTCGCGCTGGTCGACTTCGTAGCGGCCTTGCAGGTTCGTCACCGCGCCGCGCCCCTTGCGAGGCGCCGGCGGCGCGATCGGAAATTCTTCGGCGGTACGGGTGTCGGAGTTAGCCACGGCTGGGTCACGCAAAACAAACAGAAAACGGCGCAAAACACCTGTATAAATATACAGTGTTTACGCCGTTTGTCGAGCCCTACGTACTGCTGCCGCAACGCCTGTTAATCGCCTACCGCGATCGTCAGCGTCTCCTTGATTTCCTCCATCACCACGTAGCTCTTCGACTGCACCGCGCCGGGCAATTGCAGAAGGATGTCGCCGAGCAGCTTCCGGTAATCCGCCATCTCGCCGATGCGCGCCTTGATCAGATAGTCGAAGTCGCCCGATACCAGATGGCATTCCAGCACCTCGGGGATCTTCTGCACTTCACGGCGGAACTGGTCGAACATGTTGCCGCTCTTGTGATCCAGCGTGATCTCCACGAACACCAGCAGCGCCGCGCCGAGGTCGGCCGGGTTCACCCGCGCATGGTAGCCGGTGATCACGCCGTCGCGCTCCATCCGTTTGACCCGCTCGATGCACGGCGTCACCGACAGCCCGACCTGCTCCGCCAGATCCTTCATGGCCATCCGGCCGTCCTGCTGCAGACGCCGCAGGATCTTGTGATCGAGTTTGTCGAGGGTCCGGACGGGTTGGCGCTGTGTACGCATGGTGTTTTTGCTGAAAATTCTGAAAATACAATAACAAAACCTACCTGACTGTTAATAGTATACCGGTTAACACTGGGCGATCAGCGTTACACCTCGTGAATCGAATGAAATCAGACGAATCGACGAGCGCCGCGCCCTCCAACCTATTTTGAGTTTCCTGGAGCAGCTATGCGAGTCGTCGTTTTGGGCAGTGGCGTCGTCGGGGTGACAACCGCGTATTACCTCGCGCGCGCCGGTCATGAAGTGACCGTGATCGACCGCGAGGCCGGTCCCGCGCTCGAAACCAGTTTCGCCAACGCCGGCCAGATCTCGCCGGGCTACGCGTCGCCGTGGGCCGCGCCCGGCGTGCCGCTGAAGGCCGTCAAGTGGATGTTCCAGAAGCACGCGCCGCTGGCGATCCGTCTGGACGGCACGCAATTCCAGCTGCAATGGATGTGGCAGATGCTGCAGAACTGCACGTCGGCGCGTTATTCGGTGAACAAGGGCCGCATGGTGCGTCTCGCCGAATACAGCCGCGACTGCCTGCAGGCGCTGCGCGCCGATACCGGCATCCAGTACGAAGGCCGCACCGGCGGCACGCTGCAGGTGTTCCGCACGCAGCAGCAATTCGACGGCGCCGCGAAAGACATCGCCGTGCTGCAGGAAGCCAACGTGCCGTATGAACTGCTGTCGGCTCCTGAACTCGCGCAGGCCGAGCCGGCGCTCGCGGCGGTGTCGCACAAGCTGACCGGCGGATTGCGTCTGCCGGGCGACGAAACCGGCGACTGCCAGATGTTCACCACGCGCCTCGCGGCGCTGGCCGAGCAACTGGGCGTCAAGTTCCGCTACAACACGCCGATCGACGCGCTCGCGATGTCCGGCGACCGTGTTGCCGGCGTGCAATGCGGCGGCGAGCTGGTGCGCGCGGATTCGTTCGTCGTCGCACTGGGTTCGTACTCGACGCAGTTCCTAGCGGACCTGGTGAAAATTCCGGTCTACCCGCTCAAGGGCTATTCGATCACCGCGCCGATCGTCGATGAAGCGGCGGCTCCCGTCTCCACCGTGCTCGACGAAACCTACAAGATCGCGATCACGCGCTTCGACAACCGGATCCGGGTCGGCGGGATGGCGGAGATCGTCGGCTTCGACAAGTCATTGCGCGAGGCGCGCCGCGCCACGCTGGAACTGTGCGTGAACGACCTGTTCCCCGGCGGCGGCGATACGTCGAAGGCCAAGTTCTGGACCGGTCTGCGTCCGATGACGCCGGACGGCACGCCGGTCGTCGGCCGCACGCCGGTCGCGAACCTGTTCCTGAACACC
Organism: Paraburkholderia panacisoli; assembly: GCF_008369935.1. Lineage (GTDB taxonomy): Bacteria > Pseudomonadota > Gammaproteobacteria > Burkholderiales > Burkholderiaceae > Paraburkholderia > Paraburkholderia panacisoli. The sequence continues at coordinate 27,863 of NZ_VTUZ01000026.1, forward strand.
GGCCACGGCACGCTCGGCTGGACCATGTCGTGCGGCTCGGGCCAGTTGCTGGCGGACGTGATGTCGGGCAAACAGCCCGCCATCAAGGCGGATGACCTGTCGGTGCATCGCTATCTCGGCGAGACCGGCGGCGCGCATCGTCCGGCTTATGCCTGAGACCGGACGCCGGGCGCCGCACGCCTCGCCAACGCGTACGTTGGCCAGGCCCTCGGTGGAACTCACGCAAGCATGAAAAACGGCGCCTCGCTTCACGCGAGGCGCCGTTTGTTTTCACGCCGCGGCAGCGAGCCGCGAGCGTTGCGTCAAAACTGATCTTCCGACAAAGCCAGCACGCTCTCCCCACCCTTCGCGCTGACAATCGACGCTTCGAGCGCCGACGCCTGCGGCAGCACATGCTCCGCATAAAACTGCGCGGTCGCGATCTTCGCGCCGTAGAACGACGGATCTTCGTCGCGCTTCCGAACCGCGACGAGCAGCGCACGCGCCATCTGCCAGCCGCCCAGCACGATGCCCGCGAGCTTCAGATACGGCACGCTGCCGGCAAACACCGCGTTCGGATCGCCCTTCGTATTCGCGACGACGAAATCCACCGCCGCGCTCAGCGAACGTTGGCCTTGCGCCAGATACTTCTTCATCGACTCGAATGCCGGGCCTTGCTGCGAACCAAGCGCCTCGACCGTAGCCCCGACGTCGGCGAGCAGCGACTTCGCCACCTTGCCGCCGTCGCGCACGGTCTTGCGGCCGATCAGGTCGTTGGCCTGAATCGCGGTCGTGCCTTCGTAGATCGGCAGAATGCGCGCGTCGCGGTAGTACTGCGCGGCGCCCGTTTCTTCGATGAAGCCCATTCCGCCATGCACTTGCACGCCCAGGCTCGTGACGTCGATCGACAGCTCCGTGCTCCAGCCCTTCACGATCGGCACGAGGAATTCGTAGAGCGCCTGGTGCCCGGCGCGCTGCGCTTCGTCCGGGTGACGGTGCGCGATATCGCAGTGAGCCGCCGCGACGTAGGCGAGCGCGCGTGACGCCTCGGTAAGTCCGCGCATCGTGGCGAGCATGCGGCGCACGTCGGGATGCTGGATGATCGCGACCGACTGCTTCGCGGAGCCATCCACGGGACGGCTCTGCACGCGGTCTTTCGCATACGCGACCGCCTTCTGATACGCGCGGTCCGAAATGCCGACGCCCTGCATGCCGACCGCGAAACGCGCCGCGTTCATCATGATGAACATGTACTCGAGACCGCGATTTTCTTCGCCGATCAGATGCCCGATCGCACCGCCGTGGTCGCCGAACTGCAGCACCGCGGTCGGGCTCGCCTTGATGCCGAGCTTGTGTTCGATCGACACGCAATGCACGTCGTTACGCTCACCGAGCGAACCGTCTTCGTTGACGAGAAACTTCGGCACGATGAAGAGCGAAATGCCCTTCACGCCTTCCGGCGCATTCGGCGTGCGCGCCAGCACGAGATGGGCGATGTTCTTCGCCATGTCGTGCTCGCCCCACGTGATGAAAATCTTCGTGCCGAACAGCTTGAACGAACCGTCGCCCTGCGGTTCGGCGCGCGTGCGCACCTGCGCGAGATCGGAGCCGGCCTGCGGCTCGGTGAGATTCATCGTGCCGGTCCACTCGCCGGAAATCAGCTTCGGGACATAGGTCTGTTTTTGCGCTTCGCTGCCGGCGGTCAGCAACGCTTCGATCGCGCCGTCGGTCAGCAGCGGACACAGCGCGAAAGACAGGTTCGACGCGTTGAGCATCTCGACGCAAGGCGTCGCGATCAGCTTCGGCAAGCCCTGACCTTCGTAGTCGAGCGGATGCTGCACGCCTTGCCAGCCGCCTGCACTGAACTGGCGGAAAGCCTCCTTGAAACCCGGCGTCGCAGTGACCACACCATCCTTCCAGCTGCTCGGATTGCGATCGCCTTCGACATTCAGCGGCGCCAGCACTTCACCGCACAGTTTCGCCGACTCGTCGAGCACGGCCTGAGCCGTGTCGAGGTTGGCGTCCTCGAAACCGGGCAGCGTCGCAATGTCTTCGAGACCGGCCAGTTCCTTCATCACGAACAACATGTCCTTGATCGGCGCCGTGTAGTTCATTTTCGTTCTCCTCCTGCCTCGATAAAAAAAAGGGCGCTGGACTCGTTCGGTCCTGCGCCCTTCGTGTGTTGCCAGACGCCTTTTACCCGGCGTTGCGGCGCTACGGTGATTAGCCGAGTTCCCTGACGAGTTCCGGCACGAGCGTGAACAGATCGCCGACCAGACCGTAATCGGCGACGCTGAAGATCGGCGCTTCGGGGTCCTTGTTGATCGCGACGATCACTTTGCTGTCCTTCATCCCGGCCAGATGCTGGATCGCACCCGAGATGCCGACTGCCACGTACAGTTGCGGCGCGACGATTTTTCCCGTCTGGCCGACCTGATAGTCGTTCGGCACGAAGCCCGCATCCACTGCGGCACGCGAGGCGCCCAGCGCGGCGTTCAGCTTGTCCGCCAGCGGTTCCAGAATCTTGGTGTAGTTCTCGCCGTTGCCCAGACCGCGGCCACCCGAGACGATGATCTTCGCCGATGTCAGTTCCGGACGATCCAGCTTCGTCACTTCGCGGCTCACGAACTGCGAAATTCCGCTGTCTGCGGCGGCTTCTATCTTTTCCACCGATGCGCTGCCGCCTTCGGACGCCACTGCATCGAAACCGGTCGAGCGCACCGTGATGACCTTGATCGGATCGGCCGATTGCACTGTCGCGATGGCGTTGCCCGCGTAAATCGGACGCTCGAACGTGTCGGCGCTGTCCACTGCGGTGATGTCGCTGATCTGCGCGACATCGAGCTTCGCGGCGATACGCGGCGCGATGTTCTTGCCGTAGGCAGTCGCCGGCGCGAGGATGTGCGTGTAGTCCTTCGCGATGTTCATCACGGTTGCTTCGACGTTTTCCGCGAGGCCCGCTTCGAGTTGCGGCGCGTCGGCCAGCAGCACTTTGGAAACACCCGCGATCTTCGCTGCCGCATCCGCTGCGGCTTGCGCGTTGTGACCCGCCACCAGCACGTGAATATCACCGCCAATCTTCTGCGCTGCTGCAATCGTGTTCAGCGTCGCAGCCTTGATCGACGCGTTGTCGTGTTCTGCAATTACCAGATTCGTCATTTTGTCCGTCTCCTCACAGCACCTTGGCTTCGGTCTTCAGCTTCTCGACCAGAGTCTTCACATCCGGCACCATCACACCGGCGGAGCGCTTCGGCGGCTCGACAACCTTCAGCGTCTTCAGACGCGGCGTGACATCCACGCCGAGCTCTTCCGGCTTGATCGTTTCCAGCGGCTTTTTCTTCGCCTTCATGATGTTCGGCAGCGTCACATAGCGCGGCTCGTTCAGGCGAAGATCGGTGGTGACGACAGCGGGCAGCGTCAGCGACAGCGTTTCGGCCCCGCCGTCCACTTCGCGCGACACGGTCGCCTTGCCGTCAGCCACGACCACCTTGGAAGCAAAGGTCGCTTGCGGCAGATTCGCCAGCGCGGCGAGCATCTGGCCGGTCTGGTTCGAGTCGTCGTCGATCGCCTGCTTGCCGAGGATGATCAGCTGCGGCTGTTCCTTGTCGACCAGCGCCTTCAGCAGCTTCGCGACCGCCAGCGGCTGCAGGTCTTCACCCGACTCGATCAGGATCGCGCGATCCGCGCCGATCGCCAGCGCCGTGCGCAGCGTTTCCTGCGCCTGCGTGACACCCGCCGACACGGCGATCACTTCAGTCGCCACGCCCGCTTCCCTCAGACGCACCGCCTCTTCCACCGCGATTTCATCGAACGGATTCATCGACATCTTCACGTTCGCGATGTCGACACCCGTGCCGTCCGATTTGACCCGGACTTTCACGTTGTAGTCGACCACTCTTTTGACTGGCACCAGGATTTTCATGCACACGCTCCAAAGTTACGAATACGTCAACCCAACGGACATTATAGCGACTGCCCTTATGGCAGCCGATGTCGTGGGCCCTTTATCAGGAGGATATCGCTCCTCGTCAGCGTGACGGCAATAGCGAACGATCGTTCTATTTTAATCTCGAAAAAACCCGGGTGGCAACCCCGGGTTATGACCTACGTCGCAAATTCGCCATTGCCGTCGTGTTTTGCGATGCCGGAAGGCCGCCGGCTCACCACGCGGTGATCACCGACCCGCCGAATTTGCTGTCGACGAACTGCTTCACTTCCGGCGAATGATACGCCGCGACCAGCTTGGCGACCCACGGCTTGTTCCGGTCGACTTCGCGGATCGCGATGATATTTACGTAAGGCCCTTTCGGGTCTTCGATGGCGATCGCGTCCTGCTTCGGCTTGAGGCCGGCTTCCATCGCGAAGTTCGTGTTGATGGCGGCGGCGTCCACGTCGTTCAGCGAGCGCGGAATTTGCGCTGCATCGAGTTCGACGATCTTCAGCTTGCGCGGGTTGTCGACGATATCCAGCGGCGTCGCCTTCAGGCCCGCATCGGCGCGCAGCTTCAGCAGCCCCTGCTTTTGCAGCAGCAGGAGTGCCCGGCCGCCGTTGGTCGGATCGTTCGGCACCGCGATCTTCGCGCCCGGCTGCAGTTCGGCAAGCGTCTTGATCTTCTTCGAATAGATGCCCATCGGGTACGTGACCGTATCCGCGATGCGGATCAGCTTGTAGCCGCGGTCCTTCACCTGCGCCTGCAAGTACGGGTCGTGCTGGTAGCTGTTTGCATCCAGATCGCCGCCGGCGAGCGCCGCGTTCGGCTGCACGTAGTCGGAGAACTCGACGATCTTGATGTTCAGACCGTTCTTCGCCGCGACCGTCTTCACGACGTCCATGATCTGCGCGTGCGGACCACCGGTGACGCCGACCTTGATCGTGTCCTCGGCGTGCGCGGCGGTGGCGAACAGCGACGCAGCGCCCAGCGCCGCGGCGAGCTTGAGAATGAAACGACGTTGCATGATGGACCTCTTGCGAGTCTGCCGACTCTGTTAGCGGGTTCCGATGACCCTTGTTTATTTATGGCTCAACCGACGCACGAGCCAATCCCCGAACGACTGCACCAACTGCACGAAGACGATCAGAATCACCACGACCGTCAACATCACTTCCGGCAGAAAACGCTGATACCCATAGCGGATCCCGAGGTCGCCCAGCCCGCCGCCGCCGATCGCGCCGGCCATCGCCGAATAGCCGACCAGCGACACAAAGGTGATCGTCAACCCGGCGACCACGCCCGGCAGCGATTCCGGCAGCAGGACCTTGAACACGATCTGCGCGGTGGTCGCGCCCATCGCCTGCGCCGCTTCGATCAAGCCGCGGTCGACCTCGCGCAGCGCGGTCTCGACCAGACGCGCGATGAACGGCGCGGCGGCGATCGTCAGCGGCACGACGGCGGCCGCCGTTCCGATCGACGAACCCACCACGAGGCGCGTGAACGGAATCACCGCCACCAGCAGGATGATGAACGGCGTCGAACGCACCGCATTGACGACCACGCCCATTACGCGATTCACCGCGACGTTCTCCAGCACGCCCTGACGGTCCGTCAGATACAGCAGCACGCCGAGCGGCAAGCCCAGCAATGCGCCGATCAGTCCGGAAATGCCCACCATCACGAGCGTTTCCCAGAACGACTGAACGAACATATCGAACATTTCACTCAACATGCGAGAGCTCCTCCACCACCACACCCTGTTCGCGCAGATACGTCAGCGCCTGCGCCACTTTCGCCGGTTCGCCGCCCGCGAGCACCGCGAGCGAGCCGAACGCCTGCCCCTGGATCTCGTCGATCTGGCCGTGCAGGATGTTGAAGTCGAGTTCGTAACGGCGAATGGTTTCCGACAGAATCGGCTGATCGACGCCCGAGCCCGTGAACGCGAGGCGCAGCAAATGGCCGCTGCCGGTCTTCAGCCGTTGCGCGACGCGCGCCTTCATCGCGGGCGGCAGTTCCTGCGCGATCACGTCGCCGATCAGCGCGCGCGTGACTTCATGATGCGGCTGCAGGAACACGTCGATCACCTTGCCCTCTTCGACCACCCGGCCCGCGTCCAGCACCGCGACGCGGTCGCAGACCTGCTTGATCACGTCCATCTGGTGCGTGATCAGCACGATCGTCAGGTTCAGTTCGCGATTGATGCGCTTGAGCAGGTCGAGGATCGCCCGCGTGGTTTCGGGGTCGAGCGCGGACGTCGCTTCGTCGGACAGCAGCACTTTCGGCTTGCTCGCGAGCGCGCGCGCAATGCCCACGCGCTGCTTCTGGCCGCCGCTGATTTGCGCCGAATAGCGGTCCTTCTGTGCCGACAGGCCGACCAGATCGAGTAGCGGCAGCACGTTCGCTTCGATTTCGTCGCGCTTCATGCCGGCCAGTTCGAGCGGCAGCGCGACGTTCTCATAGACCGTGCGCGACGACAGCAGGTTGAAATGCTGGAAGATCATGCCGATCTCGCGGCGCGCCTCGCGCAATTGCGCGGCGGCCAGCGTGGTCAGATCGCGGCCGTTGACGACGATATTGCCTTCGGACGGACGCGTCAGCAGGTTGATGGTGCGCACGAGCGTACTCTTGCCCGCGCCGCTGCGGCCGATGATGCCAAACACCTCGCCCGTCGGGATCGACAGATTGACGTTGTGCAGCGCCTCGACCCAGCCCCGGGGCCCGGCGAACCGCTGGGAGATATTGCGTATTTCGATCATGGAAAAACGAAACGGCGGAGTCTGTCGGCGAGCGTTGTGCGCTCCCGGCAAGCGGCCGCCGTTGCTTTTATTGGGATTTGAGGCCGCAATTCTACCGCAGCGTCGTCATTCCCTTTAATAATCAATTACGATCTTTTCACAACGTATGGGTATTAGAGGGACGCCTGGTGCGAGACGCTCGCGCGCGAAGCAAGGCTGCGTCTATGATCGGGCGACACCAATCAGAACGGGCCGCAGCCATGCAAACATCCCCAGTTCATCACGTGCGCGCCAGCGGCGACAACCAGGACCCCGGCGCGCAACCGCGCGCGTCGGTTACGACCGCCGACGGCGTGAGCTTGCCGCTGTACCGCTGGCCGGCCATCGGACCGGCTCGTGCGACGGTCGCGCTGCTGCACGGACTGGCCGAGCACGCCGGCCGCTATGCCGCGTTGGCCGGCCGGTTGAACGCGGCCGGCATCGAACTGGTGGCGATCGATCTGCGCGGCCACGGACACGCGCCCGGCAAGCGGGCCTATGTGAAGCGCTTCGACGACTATCTACTCGACGCGCAAGCTTTGCTCGACGCCGCCGCGCAAAGCTGCGTCCCGCTCTTTCTGATGGGACACAGCATGGGCGGCACGGTGGCCGCGCTCTATGCGATCGAGCGCCTCGACGCGACCGGCCGCCGCTTGAACGGGCTGATCCTGTCGAGCCCAGCTCTCGCTCCCGGCCGCGACGTGCCGCGCTGGATGCTCGCGCTGAGTCAGGTGATCAGCCGTGTCTATCCCAGCTTTCCGGCGATGAAAATCGACGCCGCATTGCTGTCGCGTCTTCAACCGGTGGTGAACGCCAATCGCAACGACCCGCTCGTCCATCACGGCGCGATTCCGGCGCGCACCGGCGCGGAACTGCTGCTGGCAATGACGCGGATCGAACGTGGCCGCGCGGCGCTGCGCATGCCGCTGCTGGTGTATCACGGCACCGCCGACAAACTCACCGAGCCCGAAGGCAGCCGGGCATTCGGGCAGCATGCGGGGTCGCCGGACAAGACACTGACGCTGCACGAAGGCAGCTATCACGAGACGATGAACGATCTCGACCGCGACCGGGTGATCGGGGCGCTGATCGACTGGATTGAAAAACGCGCAGTTGGACGCGCAGTTGGAAGTTGAGCGCGGCCGTTGCACCTACCTGCCTAGCGCTTCCACGACGGCGCGCGTTTGTCGATAAACGCCTGCACACCTTCGAGCGCCGAGTCGTCCATCATGTTGCAGGCCATTGTCTGGCCGGCAAGCTGGTAAGCCGCCTCGATGCCCATTTCGAGCTGCCGATAGAACAAGCCCTTGCCGGCACTCACCGCTTCGACGGGTTTCGCGCAGATGCTGGCCGCCAGTTGCGCCAGCTCCGCGTCGAGCGCGTCGGCAGGGACCACGCGGTTCACGAGGCCTTGCCGCTTCGCTTCGGCGGCGTCGAGGAAGTCGCCGGTGAGCAGCATTTCAAGCGCCGCCTTACGCGACAGGTTGCGCGACAACGGCACCGAAGGCGTCGCGCAGAAGAGCCCGAGGTTCACGCCCGACACGGCGAAACGCGCGGAGTCCGCCGCGACCGCCAGATCGCACATCGCGACCAGTTGGCAGCCGGCCGCCGTCGCAATGCCCTGCACTCGCGCGATCACCGGTTGCGGCAGCCGCTGGATCGTCATCATCAGCTTCGTGCAGCGGGCGAACAACTGCTGGTAATAAGCCAGCGACGGCGCCGCGCGCATTTCCTTCAGATCGTGGCCCGCGCAGAACGCCCGCCCCGCGCCGGCAATCACGACCACGCGCGCCTGCGACCGCGCGATCTCGGTCAACGCGCTCTGCAGCGCGTCGAGCAGCGCTTCGGAGAGCGCGTTGAACGCGTCGGGCCGGTTCATCGTCAGCAGCACGACGCCCGGCACCCGATACGCATCGTGTTCGATCTCGATCAGTGAAGCGCTGCGCGCGTCGGCATTCATGGCTCGCTCCTGATGGTGTCGTGCAAATGCAGCCCGGGGTGCGGCAAACTCAGATGCCGGCCAGCGAGCGCACATGCGCGACTACGCTGCGCCCGAGCGCCGACAGGTTGTAGCCGCCCTCGAGACAACTGACGATCCGGCCGCGCGCATAGCGTTTCGCGATCTCGCCCATCTGGTCGGTGATCCATGCGTAGTCGTCTTCGACGAGGCCCATGTTGCCGAGGTCGTCTTCGCGATGCGCGTCGAAGCCGGCCGAAATGAACAGCATTTCCGGCTTGAATTCGTGCAGGCGCGGCAGCCACATCATGTCCACCGCCTCGCGCACCTCCATGCCTTTCGAGCGCGCCGGCATCGGCACGTTGCACATGTTGGGCGCCTGATGGTCCGCGCCGCTGAACGGATAGAACGGATGCTGGAAGATGCTGCACATCAGCACCCGCGAGTCGCCCGCGAAAGCCGCTTCGGTGCCGTTGCCGTGATGCACGTCGAAGTCGATGATCGCGACGCGCTGCAGCCCGTGTACGTCGAGCGCGTGACGTGCGGCAATCGCGACGTTGTTGAAGAAGCAGAAGCCCATCGCACGCGCCGGCTCCGCATGGTGGCCGGGCGGTCGCACGCTGCAGAACGCGTTGTCGAAGCGGCCTTCGATCACGGCGTCCGTGGCCGCCACCGCGGCGCCCGCCGCGCGCAACGCGGCTTGCAAGGAATGCGGATTCATCGACGTATCGGGGTCGATTTCAGCGATCCCTTCGACGGGCGATCGGCTGCGGACGTAGTCGATGTGCGCCTGGGTATGCACGCGCAGCAGCGCGGCATCGTCGGCGAGCGGCGGCGACTCGCGCTCGATCAGCGCGTCGATGCGGCTCGCGATCAGTTGATCTTCGATTGCCTGCAGGCGCGCGGGGCATTCGGGATGCCACTGCCCCATATCGTGCAGCATGCAGTCGGCGTGGGAATAGAAGCCTGTTGCCATGGTTTTCTTATGCGGCACGGCTTCTTCGAAGCGCGCGCAGCGTGTCTCCTTCCAGGGGCGCGCGCCCTCGGCGCGCCAACATTTATGAAGTTACCACACGACGCCGCCGTGGCGCGTCGAGCATGGTTTTGCAGAAGGCGTCGGGTATACTGCCCCATCCGTTTTTCGCTGTCTTTTTCCCTGTCTCCCACGCACCACGCTCCTCGCTCACTATGACCGTCAAGCTTGCTCTGTCCGCACGAAACCGGCTTCGCATCAGCACGCTGGCCGCCTCACTGTCCGTCGCATCGTGCATGTTCATGGCAACCAGTCCGGCGCTCGCGCAAAACATCGGCAAGAAGCCGCCGGTGCTGGTCGCGCAAAGCCAGCCGCAGCCGGCCGTGCCGCAAGGGCAAACGTTCGAGGAAGAAATCATCCCGCAGCGGTACGCGAACAATCCGAACGTGGACGCCTTCATCAACGACATGGTCGCGCGCTACGACTTCGACGAGTCCGCGTTGCATGCGCTGTTCTCCGGCGTCAGCTATTCGGCGACCGCGGTCAAGCTCGTGACGCCGTCGCCGTCGCCGACGGTGAAGAACTGGCGCGTGTATCAGTCGCGCTTTCTCGACCCGGTCCGCATCAATGCCGGCGTGCGCTTCTGGCGCGCGAACCAGGCCACGCTGCAACGCGCATACGAAGAGTTCGGCGTGCCGCCGGAAGTGATCGTCGGCATCATCGGCGTGGAAACGATTTACGGCCGTTACATGGGCAACTTCCGCGTGCTCGACGCGCTGACCACGCTGAGCTTCGACTACCCGAACACCGCCAATCGCGGCGATCGCCAGGCGACCTTCCGCAAGAATCTCGAAGACTATCTGGTGTGGACGCGCGACTCGCAGATCGATCCGACCACGGTACTCGGCTCCTATACCGGTGCGATCGGCATCCCGCAGTTCCTGCCGAGCAGCATCGTGCAATACGCAGTGAGCTACGACGGCAAAAAGGAGATCGACCTGCGCACGAGCGAGGCGGACGCGATCGGCAGTGTGGCCAACTACCTGCGCCAGAACGGCTGGGAAAGCGGCCGGCCGGTGGTGTGGCGGATCGGCTCGGATGCCGGCAGCCTGGGTGTCGCGCAAGCCGCCGCCGACGGCCAGCCGGAACCGCACTGGCCGCTCGAACAGCTGCTGCGCGCCGGACTGCTGCTGAACGAACCGGGCGTGGATGTCGCGGCGGAAGCCGGCACGCCGGTGACGGTGGTGGATTTGCCGTCGCCGGGACGCGGCACCGAGTTCAAGCTGGGATTGAAGAACTTCTACGTGCTGACCCGCTATAACCGCAGCTTCTTTTATGCGCTCGCGGTGTATCAGTTGGGCCAGCGGGTCAAAGCGCAGATGGAAGCAGGCGATGCGGCGAATGCCGTCGATAACGCGGCGCCGCCGAACGGGGCTTCGCAATGAGTTGCAGCGTGCGCTGAGTCTGCCTCATGCCTGAACGAAAAAAGCGCCGGTCTGTTCAGAGCTGGCGCTTTTTCTTTGGCCTTCTGTTGCCCAGCGCTGCGGCTCGGCACCCTTAGGCGTCAGGCGGGAAACACCCCGGTCGACAGATACCGGTCGCCGCGGTCGCAGACGATGAACACGATCGTCGCATTCTCGACCTGGCGCGCGACACGCAGCGCCACTTCACACGCGCCGCCCGACGAGATGCCGGCGAAGATGCCTTCGACCGATGCCATGCGGCGCGCCATGGCTTCGGCGGCGGCCTGGCTCACATTCTCGACGCGATCCACGCGGCTGCGGTCGAAAATTTTCGGCAGATACGCTTCCGGCCATTTGCGGATGCCCGGAATGCGCGACCCTTCCTCAGGTTGCGCGCCGATGATCTCAATCGCCTGATTCTGCGTTTTCAGATAGGTGGACACGCCCATGATCGTGCCGGTCGTCCCCATCGACGACACGAAGTGCGTGATGCGCCCTTCGGTGTCGCGCCAGATTTCCGGGCCCGTGCCTTCGAGGTGCGAAGCCGGATTGTCCGGATTCGCGAACTGATCGAGGATGATGCCCTTGCCCTCGCGCTGCATCTGTTCGGCCAGATCGCGGGCGTACTCCATGCCGCCGGTGACGGGCGTCAGAATGATCTGCGCGCCATACGCCGCCATGCTCTGACGGCGTTCCACCGACAGATCCTCCGGCATGATCAGCACCATCTTGTAGCCACGGATCGCAGCCGCCATTGCCAGCGCAATGCCGGTGTTGCCGCTGGTGGATTCGATCAGCGTGTCGCCCGGTTTGATGCGCCCGCGCGCTTCCGCTTTCTTGATCATCGACAAAGCCGGGCGATCCTTCACCGAGCCCGCGGGATTATTCCCTTCGAGCTTTGCAAGAATCACGTTGTTGCGGCTGCGGATCTCGTCGTCGGGGAGCCGGACGAGTTGCACGAGCGGCGTATTGCCGATCGTATCTTCAATCGTTTTGTAAGCCATATCGGTTCTGGTGCTGTCGATGCGCGGAGTCTGCAAGCTATCGATTCTAAACCACCGTGTGCGCGGCTGCCGTGCGGCCCTTCTGCCCGCATGGGTCCAGCGGGGCATCGGCGCTCGCGTTCGACGCCAGCCTGACGCGCAAACCGCGGTGTACGAGCACGGCATTCACCACGCAAAAAGCCCGCGGCCGAGAACCGCGGGAGCCAGTCATCTGCATGACAGCTGAAGGAGTGTTCTTGCCACTCCGACCATGAACGGGACGACGGTCGCGGACCGCGCGCGCGGTAGGGGGCCCCACGCGCCCGGCCCGCGTCGGGCTATTTCTTCACCGCCACTGTGGGATTGCTTTTGGACGCGTCGGCCGAAACGGCCGCGCCTTTGCCCGGTGTAGCCGCCGCAACCTGCGTGTTAGCAGCCGCGCCAGCCGGACCGACAGCGAGACCCTCCGCCTGCAGGCGCTCGACGGTATGCCCGCCCATGCCTTTGACGCGTTTGCCGAGATCGGCCGGGTCCTTGAACGGGCCATGCGCTGCACGCTCGTCGAGAATGGCTTTCGCTTTGGCCGCACCGATGCCCTTGATGCCGCGCAGCGCATCCTCGTTAGCCGTGTTGACGTCAACCGCCGCATACGCGTGGCCGAAAGCGGCGAGCATGGCCGCGGTAACCAGAGTTTTTCGAAACATATGGAATCTCCCTCGTACTACCGGTCGGCGACCATCACCGACCGGGAGATTCCAGTTTAAAGAGGGATCCGAATTAATTACACCTGGCCGAACAGCCAACGTACGTAGCGATCGACACCTTCCTGCACGCTCAGAAACGGCGCATCGTAGCCGGCCGCGCGCAGCTTCGACTGATCGGCTTGCGTGAAGCATTGGTATTTGCCGCGCAGCGCGTCGGGAAACGGAATGTATTCGATCAGCCCGCGCTGCACCTGATCCGCGAGCGACAGCGCCGGCTCGTGGTTCAGCGCGCGCAACGTGTTGACCACGGTGCTCGCGATGTCGTTGAACGGCTGCGCGCGGCCGCTCCCCAGATTGAAGATGCCCGACTTGTCCGGATTGTCGAAGAAGAACAGATTGACCTTCACCACGTCTTCGACGGACACGAAATCGCGCGTCTGCTCGCCGGCCGCGTAGCCGTTGTATTCGCCGAACAGCTTGACCTTGCTTTCAGCGCGAAACTGGTTGAAGTTGTGAAACGCAACCGACGCCATGCGCGCCTTGTGCGTTTCGCGCGGGCCGTACACGTTGAAGTAACGGAAGCCCGCAATCTGGCTCTTCGCGGTGGGCAGCACGCGCCGGATCACCTGATCGAACAGGAACTTCGAATAGCCGTACACGTTCAGCGGCTGCTCGACTTCGCGCTCTTCGACGAAACGGTTCGACCCGCCATAGGTGGCCGCCGACGACGCGTACAGGAACTGGATGTTCTGCGCGAGGCAGACATCGAGCACGTCGCGGCTGTAGCGGAAATTGTTGTCCATCATGTAGCGGCCGTCGGTCTCCATCGTGTCCGAGCAGGCGCCTTCGTGGAAAATCGCGCGCACCTTGCCGAAGTCGCCGCGCTTGAAGCGCTCGACGAATTCGGTCTTGTCGAGATAGTCGTCGATCTCGCAGTCGACCAGGTTCTTGAACTTGTCAGCACGCGTGAGATTGTCGACGGCGATGATGCGTTGTTCGCCGCGCTCGTTGAGCGCCTTCACGAGATTGCTGCCGATGAAACCGGCCGCGCCGGTGACGATGAGGGTCATGATGAGCCTGCGGTAATGAGCTTTGCATGGGACTGGAGTAAGCGCTCAAGCGCCAACTCCACTCGACAGCGTTGCATGGGTTCATGCTGATGCCCCGCGAATCCCTGGTTCAGGCAGCCCGAAGGCGCACATTCGGGGATTGCGCGGGCCGCATCAAAGAAAGAGTTCGTCGTAGTCGACGGTGGCGGTGCCGAGTTTGCCGACCACGATGCCGGCCGCGCGATTCGCGAGGCCGACCGCCTCGACCAGCGTGAGACCCGCGCCCAGCATGGCTGCGAGCGTGGCGATCACGGTGTCGCCCGCACCTGAGACATCATACACTTCGCGTGCGACGGCCGAAGCGTGCAGGACGCCGTCGTCGGAGAAGAGCGTCATGCCCTCTTCCGAGCGCGTCAGCAGGAGCGCCTTGAACGCCAGCTCGGCGCGCAGTTTCGTCACGCGCGCGAGCAGATCGTCTTCGGATTTCCATTGACCGACCACCTCGCGCAACTCGGCGCGATTTGGCGTGATCAGCGTCGCGCCGCGATAGCGCTCCCAGTCGTCGCCCTTCGGATCGACCAGCACCGGCTTGCCGGCCGCGCGTGCTTTCGCGATCATCTGCGTGACGTGGGTCAGGCCGCCCTTCGCGTAGTCGGACATCAGGATCACGTCGTGCAACGGCAGCAATTCGTCGAAGCGCGCGAGACCCGCGAGCAGCACTTCGTGCGCCGGCGAGTTTTCGAAGTCGACCCGCAGCAACTGCTGCTGACGCGACAGCACGCGCAGCTTGATCGTGGTGAGCAGCGCCGGATCGCGTTCGAGATGCGGCGTCACGCCGCTTTCGCTCAGCAACTGGACGAGGCGCTCGCCGGGTTCGTCATGGCCGACCACGCATAACAGGCCGGCCTGCGCGCCGAGCGCGACCGCGTTGCGCGCGACGTTGGCCGCGCCGCCGAGGCGGTCTTCCTGACGCTGCACATGCACCACCGGGACCGGCGCTTCCGGCGAGATGCGGTTGACGTCGCCGAACCAGTAGCGGTCGAGCATCACGTCGCCGACCACCAGCACACGCGCCGCGCCGAGCTGGGCGCGCGGCACGACCGTGAGCCTCGGCGCCGGTGTCGCCGCGGGTGCGCCCGGCATGGCCTCAGGCATTGGCCGGAAGTTCAGAGGGTTGGGCATAGGGGCGTCCAATCGAGTGATAGTCGATGCCGAGTTCGGTCATCGCGTCCGGTTCGTACAGATTCCGGCCATCGAAAATCAGCGGCGACTTCAGCACCGATTTCAGATGCACGAAATCCGGACTCTTGAATTCTTTCCATTCGGTCACGATCACGAGCGCATCGGCGCCGGTGAGCGTTTCATCCTGCGTGCCGGTGAAGGTCAAACGCGCGAGTTGCTCGGGCGCCGCGTGCAGATCCATCGCGAACACACGGTGCGCTTCCGCTACCGCGACCGGATCGTACGCGCGCACCTGGGCGCCACGCGCCAGCAGTTCGGCAATCACGCGACGGCTCGGCGCCTCGCGCATATCGTCGGTATTCGGCTTGAACGCGAGGCCCCATACCGCGAACGTGCGGCCGCTCAGATCGTCGCCGAGCGTGGCCGTGATCTTGTTCACCAGCACGTCCTTCTGCTTGTGGTTCACTTCCTCGACCGCTTCGAGAATGCGCAGATTGTGGCCGCTCTCGCTTGCGGTGCGGATCAGCGCCTGGACGTCCTTCGGGAAGCACGAGCCGCCGTAGCCGCAACCGGCATACAGGAAGTGATAGCCGATCCGCGGGTCCGAGCCGATGCCGCGACGCACCGCTTCGATATCCGCGCCGACCCGGTCCGCCAGATTCGACATCTCGTTCATGAACGAGATGCGCGTGGCGAGCATCGCATTGGCGGCGTATTTGGTGAA
The DNA here is from genome assembly GCF_008369935.1 of Paraburkholderia panacisoli. Classification (GTDB taxonomy): domain Bacteria; phylum Pseudomonadota; class Gammaproteobacteria; order Burkholderiales; family Burkholderiaceae; genus Paraburkholderia; species Paraburkholderia panacisoli. The sequence goes on from NZ_VTUZ01000026.1 coordinate 43,582, forward strand.
CTCGGCCGAGCGCACGTCCATGTACAGCGTGCGTTCGTGATTGCGGTTGAACGGCGCGTACAGACGCTTCATCAGTTCGCGCGCGCGCTGGCCGGCTTCGTCCTCGTCGACGCCGAGCACGATGCGGTCGGGCCGCATGAAGTCGTCGACAGCCGCGCCTTCCTTCAGAAACTCGGGGTTGGAAACCACCGAAAAGCGGTGCTGCGCGCTATTCGCGAGCCCGCGTTTAGCCAGCTCTTCTTCGATCACCGCGCGCACCCGCTGCGCGGTGCCGACCGGCACGGTCGATTTATCGACGATCACCTTGAAGCCGTTCATCGTGCGGCCGATGTTGCGGGCCGCCTCCAGCACGTATTGAAGATCGGCCGAGCCGTCTTCGTCGGGCGGCGTGCCGACCGCGATGAACTGCACGTCGCCGTGGGCGACGCTCGCTTCGACATCGGTTGAAAACGTGATGCGCCCGGCCGCGCGCGTGCGGGCGATCATCTCCTGCAAGCCCGGCTCGTGAATCGGGACGCCGCCGTTGTTGAGGATCTCGATCTTGCGGGGATCGACGTCGAGGCAGAAAACGTCATTGCCGATCTCAGCGAGACACGCGCCAGTGACGAGGCCGACATAGCCAGTGCCGATAATGGTGATTTTCATACGTTTTCCGGTAGAGGGTTCCGGTGATGATTGCCGGTCATGAGGCCGGCGACGAACTCGCGGCGAAATCCGCCCGCGCAAGCACTAGCGCCGCATGTGCGGCGCCGTAGCCAACGACCGAAGCGGCGGTCAACGCAGCGTCAGGTCGGCGCCGCAATCGGTTCGACGCGACGCGGCGCATAGGTTTCCCAACCGCTGCAGCCCGGGCACTGCCAATAGAACAGCCGGGCCCTGAAACCGCAATTCTGGCACGTATAGCGCGGCAGATTTTTGGTGCGCTGACGGATCAGCGTGCGCATCAGTTCGAGTTCGCTGCGCCGCGGCTCTTCCGCGACGGCTTGCTGCGCCTCGAGCAGGCGCGTCATACCCGCCAGATTCGGCGACTTCTGCATCTGTGCGCGCGCCAGCGCGTGCGCCGCATCGGTTCCGCGCAGCGACGCGACGTGCTGATAAGCGACGTCCAGCAGATCGTTGCTCGGATGACGATCGACCCACACGGTGAGCAGGTCGGCGCCGTCCTGCGGACGGCCAAGCGCCTCGTAAGCCTTCATCACCTTCTCCGCCACCAGCGGCAGATAGGCCGGGTTCTGTTCCTCGACGCGCCGCCACTGCGCGATGGCCGCTTCCTGCGCGCCGCCGGCCGCGTCGACGTCGCCGAACAGGATCGTCGCGCGCACGTTGGTCGGGTTCGCCTTCAGCGCGAAGCTGAGCTGCCGGCGCGCCTCGTCCGGATTGTTCTGCTGCAGCGCTTCCTGCGCGAGTTCGCAATGGAACTGCGCGATTTCCCTGTCGAGCGATTCGGCGCCCATCGTTTCCAGATGGCGCGCGATATCGATCGACTTGACCCAGTCCTTCTCGATTTCGTAGATGGTGAGCAGCGCCCGTTGCGCGCCCAACGCGTAGTCGCCCGTTTCGAGCGAACGGAAAGTTTCCTCGGCGCGATCGAGCAGGCCCGCTTTCAGGAAGTCCTGACCCAGCTCGTAGAGCGCGTGATCGCGTTCGCTGACCGGCAGATCGGCGCGGCTCAACAGGTTCTGATGCACGCGAATCGCGCGGTCCGTTTCGCCGCGGCGGCGGAACAGATTGCCCAGTGCGAAATGCAGTTCGACCGTTTCAGGGTCGAGCTTGACCACTTCGATGAACGCGTCGATCGCCTTGTCCGGCTGCTCGTTGAGCAGGAAGTTCAGGCCGCGAAAATACGAGCGCGGCAGGTTGGCGCTTTCGGACAGCAGCGTCTTGAGGTCGTAGCGCGCAGCCATCCAGCCGAACGCGAAAGCGACGGGGATGACAAGCAGCCACCAGAAGTCTAGATCCATGCGATTAATGCAAATGTGCGGGAAAGCGGGAACGGAACGCCGCGCCTGAGCCGCGCGGCGGAAGAAAACTCAGATCAGCGGCGGCATGGGCGGCTGTTCGACCACCACCGGCGTTTCGCGTGCGACGCGCAACTCGCGCTTGAGCCGGCCATTTTCCATGCGCAAGCGCACCATGGCGGGCATCGACGACACCAGGCCAGCCAGCAGCCCCACTACGAAGAACGCGAGGCCGATCAGGATCAAAGGCGCCGACCACGCATAGCCGGCGAGGAAATTCAGCGTAGCAGGTTGTGTGTTGGAGAGCGCGAGCACCAGCAGCAGCACGAACACCAGCACACGGATCAGCCAGACGATAAATTTCATAGAGGTCTCTTGACGGCAGTTGCGGGGTGACGCCGGCTTGATGACGCGTCGCGCCACGGTGTTGCCCGCGCCGAAGTGACCCGTATTGTAATTGAAGCCCTCGCGGCTGGGCAGGAACTGGCGGATTGCGGACTTACACGAGTTTTAGCGCGCTGCAAAGGGCTGCACGGACAGATGTCCCATGCCGGAAAGGGCGACTTGCGGCACGTTGGGCACCTCTGCGCAAATCGGCACGGCAACTCAGCACGTCAAATCAGCAACGAGCACGCAGCGCAAAAAGCACGGACGAAAAAAAAGCGCCCGAAGGCGCTTTTTCTGGTCTTTTGCCGACTGGCTTTGGCCGCTGACGCTACCAATGCCACGCTGCAAAACGCACAGCGGGGCATTTACAGATCGTCATCCGGCTCTTCAGCCTTCAACGGCTCGCCCGCGCGGCGATCCACCCGCTCACGCAATTCCTTGCCTGGCTTGAAGTGCGGTACGTACTTCTCAGGTACCAACACCTTCTCGCCCGACTTCGGATTGCGTCCGACGCGGGAAGGACGGCGGTTGAGGCCGAAGCTGCCGAAGCCACGAATTTCGATGCGATGACCGTTGGCAAGCGCCTCCGACATCGCATCAAGCATCGTCTTCACCGCGAAATCCGCATCTTTGAGTACAAGCTGCGGAAACCGCGTAGCCAGCTGGGCGACCAATTCCGATTTGGTCATTCTGCAGCAGACCTCTCAGGCTTACTGGTTCTGGCCGTCGAGCTTGGCCTTCAACAGCGCGCCGAGGTTCGTCGTGCCGGTTGCAGCCGAGCTGGAATCCGACGAAGCCAGACCACGGATGGCTTCCTGTTGCTCAGCCGAATCCTTGGCCTTGATCGACAGGTTGATGCCACGCGACTTGCGATCGATGTTGATGATCATCGCGTTGACCTTGTCGCCTTCCTTCAGCACGTTGCGAGCATCTTCCACGCGGTCTTGTGCGATTTCCGAAGCGCGCAGGTAGCCTTCGACTTCAGCCGACAGCTGAACCACTGCACCCTTCGCGTCCACCGTCTTGACCACGCCGTCGACGATCGAACCCTTGTCGTTCATTGCAACGAAGTTGCTGAACGGGTCGCCTTCGAGCTGCTTGATACCCAGCGAAATGCGTTCCTTCTCGACGTCGATGCCGAGAACGATCGCTTCCACTTCGTCGCCCTTCTTGTACTTGCGAACTGCTTCTTCGCCCGTTTCGCTCCACGACAGGTCCGACAGGTGAACCAGACCGTCGATGCCGCCCGGCAGACCGATGAAGACGCCGAAGTCGGTGATCGACTTGATTGCGCCTTGCAGCTTGTCGCCCTTCTTGAAGTTGCGGCTGAAGTCGTCCCAAGGGTTCGGCTTGCATTGCTTCATGCCGAGGCTGATACGGCGGCGGTCTTCGTCGATTTCGAGAACCATGACTTCGACTTCGTCGCCTAGTTGCACAACCTTCGACGGTGCAACGTTCTTGTTCGTCCAGTCCATTTCCGACACGTGGACGAGGCCTTCGATGCCCGATTCCACTTCGACGAATGCGCCGTAGTCGGTGATGTTGGTGACCTTACCGAACAGGCGCGTGCCCGACGGGTAACGGCGCGAGATGCCTTCCCACGGATCGTCGCCCAGTTGCTTGATGCCCAGCGAAACGCGGTTCTTCTCTTGGTCGAACTTGAGGATCTTCGCGGTGACTTCCTGGCCGACCGACAGCACTTCGCTCGGGTGACGCACACGACGCCATGCGATGTCGGTGATGTGCAGCAGGCCGTCGATACCGCCGAGGTCCACGAACGCGCCGTAGTCGGTGATGTTCTTGACCACGCCTTCGACGATCGCGCCTTCCTTCAGCGTTTCGAGCAGCTTTGCGCGCTCTTCGCCCTGGGTCGCTTCGATCACGGCACGGCGCGACAGCACGACATTGTTACGCTTGCGGTCGAGCTTGATGACGCGGAATTCCAGCGTCTTTCCTTCGTACGGGGTCGTGTCCTTGACCGGACGCGTGTCGACCAGCGAACCCGGCAGGAACGCGCGGATACCGTTGACCATCACGGTCATGCCGCCCTTGACCTTGCCCGTGATCGTGCCGGTCACGAGTTCGTTGTTGTCGAGAGCCTTTTCCAGCGACAGCCACGAAGCCAGACGCTTCGCCTTGTCGCGCGACAGGATCGTGTCGCCATAGCCGTTTTCCAGCGCGTCGATCGCGACGGAAACGAAGTCGCCCGCCTGCACTTCTACCTCGCCCGCGTCGTTCAGGAACTCTTCGAGCGGGATGTAGGCTTCGGACTTGAGACCAGCGTTGACGACCACGAAGTTGTGGTCAACACGCACGACTTCGGCGGAGATCACTTCGCCAGCGCGCATGTCTTGCTTGGTCAGCGACTCTTCGAACAGAGCCGCAAAAGATTCGGTATTCGGGGTAGAGGTTTGCAGGTCGGACATAAAAATCAAAATTTGCATGGTTCTCGCGGTGCCCGGCTGGCCGGACGGTCAGCAACAACGGCCAAGAATGCGAATGCCACGCGGGGTTAAAGGGTTTAAACAACGCTCCACGACCATCGTGAAGCACCTACCGACAACGAGATTTCTACTGCTCCCGGCGCTGATGCACAACTCGTAGTTCCATCAGGATTGCGGGACTAAAGCTTCATACCATTGCACCACTTGCTCGACCGCCTGGTCGACCGACAATGCGGAGGTATCAAGCAGCTTTGCATCCGCTGCAGGCTTGAGTGGCGCGGCTGTGCGCTGACTGTCACGCTCGTCGCGCTCACGCAAATCCCGGAGCAAGTCATCTATATTAGCAGAAAATCCTTTTTGGATCAATTGCTTATACCGGCGCGCCGCGCGAGCCTCGACGCTGGCGGTCATGAACACCTTCAGCACGGCGTCCTGGAAGATCACAGTGCCCATGTCGCGACCGTCGGCGACCAGCCCCGGCTCCTTGCGGAAAGCCCGCTGACGCGCCACCAGCGCGGCTCGCACGGGTGCGTGCACGGCGATCGCCGAGGCCCGGCTGCCGACTTCCTCGGCGCGAATCTCGGCCGACACGTCGACGCCGTCGAGTTGCGCCAGCCCCTCACGAAACGTGATATGCAGGTCGTCGATCAGTTTGACAAGGGCGTCGCCGTCATCCGCCGCGACGCCGTAACGCAGGCTGGCTAGCGCGGCCAGCCGGTACAGCGCGCCGCTATCCAGCAGGTGAAAGCCGAGGCTCGCGGCAACCAGCGCGGCCACGGTGCCCTTGCCGGAGGCACTCGGGCCGTCGATCGTAATGACGGGCGTCTGGTGAAAGGGACGGGTCGGTTTCATCGAAAAAGTCGCACGTCAGTCGATTCGGGGTCGAATCAGGGTTGAGCAAGCGCGGTGAAGCGCTCGAAATAATCGGGAAATGTCTTGCCGACGCACTTCGGGTCGTTGATCCGGATCGGCACGCCGCCGAGACTGACCAGCGAGAAGCACATCGCCATGCGGTGGTCGTCGTAGGTGTCGATCGCGGCGTTCGGAATCAGCTTTTCAGGCGGCGTGACGACGAGGAAGTCCTCGCCCTCCTGCACCTTCGCGCCGACCTTGCGCAGCTCGGTCGCCATCGCGGCGATCCGGTCGGTTTCCTTCACGCGCCAGCTGGCGATGTTGCGCAGCGTACTGGTGCCGTCCGCGAACAGCGCGGCGACGGCAATCGTCATCGCGGCATCGGGGATCAGGTTGAAGTCCATGTCGATGGGTTCGAGCTTGCCGCTGTCGTGACCGACGCCGCGCACTTCGATCCAGTCGTCGCCCATCTGCAGGTTCGCGCCCATCTTAATCAGCGCATCGGCGAAGCCGACGTCGCCCTGGATGCTCCCGCGGCCCACGCCTTCCACTCTCAGCGGCCCGCCGCCAAGCGCGCCGGCCGCAAGGAAATACGACGCGGACGACGCATCGCCCTCCACCATGATCGTGCCCGGCGACTGGTAGCGCTGGCCCGCCGGCACAACGAACTGGTGCCAGCCGTGGCGCTCGACCTCGATGCCGAAGCGCGCCATCAGTTTGATCGTGATCTCGATGTACGGTTTCGAGATCAGTTCGCCGTCCACCTGCACGGTGCTCACGCCGCTTTCGGTGCGCACGAGTGGCAGCGTCATCAGCAGCGAAGTCAGAAACTGGCTCGACACGTCGCCGCGCACGCGGATGGGCGCGTCGGCGGCAATCTGCGCCGGGCGGATCCGCAGCGGCGGATAGCCTTCATTTTCTTCGTAGTCGATCTTCGCGCCGATCTGGCGCAAGCCGTCGACCAGATCGCCGATCGGCCGCTCGTGCATGCGCGGCACGCCGTGGATCCGATAGTCGCCGCCGTTCACGGCCAGCGCCGCGGTCAGCGGACGCACCGCCGTGCCCGCATTGCCGAGGAACAGGTCGGCCTGGCGCGCGGTGAACGCGCCACGCGTGCCCGTCACGACACAGGTGTCGCCGTCGCGCTTCAGACGCACGCCGAGCTTTTCGAGCGCGTCGAGCATCACGCGGGTGTCGTCGGAGTCGAGCAGGTTCGTGATCGTCGTTTCGCCTTCGGCGAGGGCCGCGAGCAGCAACACCCGGTTCGAAATGCTCTTCGAGCCAGGCAGACGAACCGTGCCGGACGCACGGGAATACGGTCCGAGATCGAGGAATTCCATGATTGAGTCCAGTTTCCGGTTATTTCGGCGCGTCGCTCTGGGCAAGCCCGGCCGCGCGCTGTTCCTGCCATTCGGTGCGCGCGAGCCGCGAGCGTGCGAAGACGGCTTCGAGCGCGGCGCCGTCGGCGGCTTCGATCGCGGCGCGCAGGCGCGCAAGCACGTCCGTGTACGCGTCGAGTTCGTCAAGCAGGGCGGCGCGGTTGGCCACGCACACGTCGCGCCACATTTCCGGGCTCGACGCGGCAATGCGTGTGAAGTCGCGAAAGCCCCCCGCCGCAAACGAGAACTTCAACGCGGCGTCGGGTGAATTGAGAATCTGCTCGACCAGCGCGAACGACAGCACGTGCGGCAGATGGCTGACCGACGCGAACACGCGGTCATGCTGCTCGGGCGTCATCTCGCGCACGAGCGCGCCGGTGGCCCGCCACATCGCCGCGACCCGCTCGACCGCCTCCGGCGCATTCTCCGGCAGCGGGCACAGCACGACGTTGCGGCTCACGTACAGGTCGGGCAACGCGGCATCCACACCGCTCGACTCGCGGCCGGCAATCGGATGCCCAGGCACGAACTGGCCGATGCGTGCCCCGAGCGCCGCACGAGCCGCGCCGACCACGTCCGACTTGGTGCTGCCGGCATCGGTGACGACGGTGGTAGTGTCGAGGTACGGCGCGATGCGCTCCAGGAGCGGCTGCGTCTGCGCGACGGGCGCCGCCAGCAGCACGAAGTCCGCGCCGCGCAGCGCTTCACGCAGCGCGGCGTCGTCGTTCAACGAGGCGGCGCCGTCGATCACGCCCAAGGCCCGTGCCCGCTCGGTCGACGCGGGCGAACGTCCGACGCCGATCACCGTGCGCGCGCCCTCGGCCTCGCCCCGCTCGCGCAACGCGCGCGCGAGCGATCCGCCGATCAGGCCGACACCGAAAATCACCAGCTTGTTAAAAGAAAACGCGGCCACGTCGGTCACAGAAAAAGCGCGCCAGTCATGCCGATGGAGTTAGCCGATCAGGCGCGCGGGTCAAGGATCACCGCTTACGCGGTAGCGAGCGTTTTTTCGAGCGCCGCGAGGAAAGCTTCGTTTTCTTCCGGCAGGCCGATCGTGATGCGCAGCCATTGCGGCAAACCGTAGTTGCCGACCCGGCGCACGATCACGCCCTGCTTCAGCAATTCGAGATTCACGCGATTGCCCGCGGCAGCATCGTCGCCGACGCGCACCAGCACGAAGTTGCCGTCCGACGGCACATACTCCAGGCCGAGCTTGTCGAACGCCTCGGTCAAGCGGCGGTAGCCTTGCGCGTTCAACGCCGCGCTCTTGTCGAGAAACGCCTGGTCGTTCAGCGCGGCGATCGCCGCGGCTTGCGCCAGCGTGTTCACGTTGAAGGGCTGCCGCAGACGGTTCAGCAGGTCGGTCAATTCGGGCTGCGCAATCGCGAAGCCGACGCGCAGGCCGGCGAGGCCGAACGCCTTCGAGAACGTGCGCGATACGAGCAGATTCGGGTAACGGCGCACCCATGCGATCGAGTCGTAGCGCTTTTGCGCCGGCAGATATTCGGTGTACGCCTCATCGAGCACGACGGCCACGTGGCGCGGCACCTTGTCGAGAAACGCCTCGAGCTTCGGACCTTCGATGAACGTGCCGGTCGGATTGTTCGGGTTGGCGACGAACACGAGGCGCGTGTCGTCGGTGATCGCGGCTAGCATCGCGTCGAGGTCGTGACCATATTTGACGGCCGGCACGACGATCGCGCGGGCGCCCACGCCTTGCGTGGCCAGCGCGTACACCGCGAACGAATACTGTGCGAAGACGATCGACTGGCCTTTCTCGACGAACGCGTGCGCGGCGATTTCGAGAATGTCGTTGCTGCCGTTGCCGAGCGTGACCCAGTCCGCCGGCACGCCATAGCGCTCGCTCAAAGCGGCCTTCAGCTCGAAGCCGTTCGCATCCGGATAACGGCCGAGTTCGCTGACGGCCTGCGCCATCGCGCGCTGTGCCGACTCCGGCATGCCGAGCGGATTTTCATTCGATGCCAGCTTCACGATGGTCGCCTCGTCCAGACCGAACTCGCGGGCCACTTCCGAAATCGGCTTGCCGGCGATGTAAGGCGCAATTGCGCGCACGTAGGAAGGACCAAAAGACGCTGTCATGAATATCTCCGAACGACTATGAATGTGGAATATGCGGGTGGGCGGCCCGGTGCCGCCCGAATCCCCTTGCCTGCGTGCCGTTAGCGGGCGCGCGGGTACGAACCGAGTATCTTCAGGAACGCGGCCTTCTCGCCGAGTTCGGTCAACGCGGCAGCAACCGCCGGATCGTCGCGATGGCCCTCAACGTCGATGTAGAAGTAGTACTCCCACGTGCCGACGCGCGCCGGACGCGATTCGAAACGGGTCATCGACACACTATGGCGCGCGAGCGGCTCCAGCAACTTGACCATCGCGCCCGGCTCGTTCACGACCGACACGATCAGCGAAGTCTGGTCGTAGCCGCTCTGGCCGGCCGGCTGCTTGCCGATCATCACGAAACGCGTGCGATTGTGCGGGTCGTCCTGAATCAGCGCGTTCACCACCTGCAAACCGTAATGGGTCGCGGCGCGATCGCCGGCGATCGCCGCGACCGTCGGATCGTCCGCGGCCATCCGCGCGGCTTCCGCATTGCTCGACACCGCCTGACGCTCCAGATGCGGCGCGTTCGTCGACAACCAGCGCTGGCATTGGGCGAGCGCCTGCGCATGCGCGCACACGCGCTTCACGCCTGTGAGGCCGCCATTCAGCGTCAACAGATTGTGGTGAATCGGCAAAGCCAGTTCGCCGCCGATCGTCAACTGCGTTTGCAGCAGCAGGTCGAGCGTGCGCGACACTGCGCCTTCGGTCGAATTCTCGACCGGCACGACGCCGAATTCGGCGGCGCCCGCCTCGACCGAGCGGAACACCTCGTCGATCGACGGGCACGGCAGACCTTCGATCGACTGACCGAAGTACTCGTGCATCGCCTGTTCGCTATAGGTGCCGACCGGCCCGAGGTAGGCGGCCTTGATGGTTTTTTCGAGTGCACGGCTCGCGGCCATGATCTCGCGCCAGATCGCGCTGATGTGCTCGCTCGCGAGCGGCCCTTCGCTCATGTCCTGCAAACGCGCGATCACCTGCTGTTCGCGCTCCGGCCTGAACACCGGCGCGTTGAAATGCTTCTTGACCTCGCCCACTTCGAGCGCCACCGCGGCGCGCTGGTTCAGAAGTGCGATCAACTGCGCGTCGAGCGCGTCGATGCGTTCGCGAAGGGGTTTGAGTCGGGTATTGAGTTCGTCGTCCATGCGTGAAAACGGCCCTGCCGGGTAACTGCTGGAAAGGATGCGCGCGCCTGCTGGTCAGCGTGACTCAGGCGCTGCGCTGCTCGAATTCCTTCATGTATTCGACAAGCGCTTTGACGCCTTCGAGCGGGACGGCGTTATAAATCGACGCCCGCATGCCGCCGACGGACTTGTGGCCCTTTAGCTGCACCATTCCCCGCGCTTTCGCGCCGGCCAGGAAATCCTCGTTGCGCGACTCGTCGGCGAGGAAGAACGGTACGTTCATCCGCGAGCGCGAGCCCCGCTCGACCTTGTTCAGATAGAAGCTGCTCGAGTCGATCGCGTCGTACAGCAGCTTCGACTTTTCGAGGTTGCGCGCTTCGATCGCGGCAAGGCCGCCCTGCTTCTTCAACCACTTGAACACCAGCCCGGCGATGTAGATCGCGTAGGTGGGCGGCGTGTTGTACATCGAATTGTTCTCGGCGACGGTCTTCCATTCGAACGCCGACGGGCAGATCGGCTGCGAGCGACCCAGCATGTCCTCGCGCACGATCACCACCGTCACGCCGGCCATGCCGATGTTCTTCTGCGCGCCGCCGAACAGCACGCCGTATTTGGCGATGTCCATCGGGCGCGACAGAATGTGCGACGACGCGTCCGCCACCAGCGGAATATCACCGAGGTCGGGAATCTCGAAGGTCTCAACGCCGTGAATGGTCTCGTTCGTGCACAGATGCACATAAGCCGGATCGTCCGACAACTGCCATTCCGAGCGCGCCGGCGCACGCGTGAAACCGTCGGCCGTCTGGCCGCTGGCGGCCAGATGCGCGCTGCCGTATTTCTGCGCTTCCTTGAACGACTTCTGCGACCACGAACCGGTGATGACGAAATCCGCGCGCGGTTTCGCGCCGAGCAGGTTCATCGGCACAATCGCGTTTTCGCCCAGCCCGCCGCCCTGCAGGAACAGGATGCGATGGCTAGCCGGCACCGCGAGCAACTCGCGCAGATCGGTAAGCGCTTCCTCGTGGATCGACATGAACTCTTTGCCGCGATGGCTCATTTCCATCACGCTCATGCCACTGCCTTGCCAATTGAGCATCTCGTCGGCTGCCTGGCGTAGCACTTCTTCGGGCATGGCCGCCGGGCCGGCTGAGAAATTAAAGACGCGCATCGTGAAGTCCTGGAAGCGGGCGCGAAAAACGATAGATCGCGCAAAAAACGGCGAAGGTGGCCGCCGGCAAGGCGACCACGATGAAACGGGCCACGCGGATTCGACGGCGCGGATCCGTTAGCGCGGACCGGAGGAAGCTAATCACCGGAACGATTCCGCCGAAAATCCGCGCCGAAAAGAAAATGGCCGTCTGCGCGTGTGCGCAAACGGCCATTATCGCATTGTCACCGCCAACGCGCCAAACCCGGCACGCGCTACGGCGTGCCCGGCGAGCCTGCCAGGCGGCGGCTCATGCGATGTCAGCGCAGTCTTTCGACCCTGGAATTACTTGGCCGCCGACTTGACCGAAGCGACTTCCTTGTCGGCCTGATCACGCGTTGCCTTGATCGATTGCGGCATGTACTTCTGCATCAGGCCGTTCACGACGTCGCGGCCAACCTGGTCTTGCACCTGGATGAACTTGCGGCCGGTCGGGCTCTTGTAGAACGCCGTCAGATCCTTGATTTCCGACGTGCTGTAGTACTTCGCGTACGCGTCGTACTGAGCTTGCATTGCGTCCTGACGGAAGTTGTCCGTTGCGAACACCTGGCCTGCGCCGTCAACCAGCTTCGGCACTGCGTTCTTTTGCAGCGTCGGGACGGCAGCCTGCTTCTGCTTGTCCGACATCGTCTTGTTTTCGCTCAGCGCGTCCGACAGGATGGCCGGAACCAGTTGCTTCGCTTGCATTTGCGCGCTGTTGCCGATTGCGCCGACGAGCTTCTGCGCGTCGATTGCGTCCAGCAGGTCCTTGATCGCAGCCTGCTTGGCCGGGTCAACCGGTGCTGCGGCAGCCGCCGGAGCCTGAGCCGCCGGCGGCTGGCTTTGCAGCGCTTGAGCCATGGCGAAGGTCGGCACGAGAGCGGCCAGCAACATCAGTTGTTTGAATCGTTTTTGCATCATTACTCCCTAAGAGAAATTAACTTGACTGCGCGCTGTGCGGGATGCGTGTCGGCCCGACACGCCATTGTTCCCTGCGCAGCATTCAACCTGTTACCGAGACCGGAAGCCGCGGATCAGGCTGCACCGTTGTCTTCACCGCCGTTGTTGCCTTCGGCAGGACCTTCGGCGTCGCCTTCCACATCGCCTTCCGCTTCCGCCTCGGCCACTTGTTGCAGACCGGAAAGCTTGGTCCCTTCGTCAAGGCTGATGAGTGTAACACCTTGGGTTGCACGTCCCATTTCGCGAATTTCCGACACGCGCGTGCGAATCAGCACACCCGTGTTCGTGATCAGCATGATCTGCGCTTCCGAGTCCACCAGCGTCGCGGCGACGACCTTGCCGTTTCGCTCCGAGGTCTGGATTGCGATCATGCCTTTCGTGCCGCGCCCGTGACGGGTGTATTCGATGATCGGCGTGCGTTTGCCAAAGCCGTTTTCCGTTGCGGTGAGCACCGATTGCTGCTCGTCGCCGGCGACCAGCAACGCGATCACGTTCTGTCCGTCTTCGAGCTGCATGCCGCGCACGCCGCGCGCTTCACGGCCCATGGGGCGCACGTCGTTCTCGTCGAAACGAACCGCCTTGCCCGAATCCGAGAACAGCATGACGTCGTGCTGGCCGTCCGTGATCGCGGCGCCGATCAGGTAGTCGCCGTCATCCAGACCGACCGCAATAATACCCTTGCGCAACACGCGGCCAAAGGCTTCCAACGGCGTCTTCTTTACGGTTCCTAACGCGGTGCCCATAAAGACGAATTTGTCGGCCGAAAATTCCTTGACCGGCAAGACAACCGTAATCTTTTCGCCTTCCTGAAGCGGGAAGATATTGATGATCGGGCGGCCGCGCGAATTCCGCGAACCTTGCGGGACTTCATAGACCTTCACGCTGTAGACGCGACCGCGATTCGAGAAGCACAGAATGTGATCGTGCGTGTTCGCGATGAACAGCGTGTCGATCCAGTCGTCTTCCTTCATCGCCGTGGCCTGCTTGCCGCGACCGCCGCGCTTCTGCGCGCTGTACTCGGACAGCGGCTGCGATTTCACGTAGCCGGCATGCGACATCGTGACGACCATCTCTTGCGGCGTGATCAGATCTTCGGTGTTCAGCTCGGTGGCGTTCAGCTCGATCTTCGAGCGGCGCGCGTCGCCGAATTCGGCCTTGATCGACGTGAGTTCGTCGACGATGATCGCCGTAATGCGCTCCGGGCGAGCCAGAATGTCCAGCAGGTCGGCAATCTGCGCCATCACTTCGCGATACTCGCCGATGATCTTGTCCTGCTCCAGACCGGTCAGGCGCTGCAGACGCATCTGCAGAATTTCCTGAGCCTGGGTGTCGGACAGACGGTAGAGGCCGTCGGACTGCATACCGAACGACGGATTCAATCCGTCGGGACGATAGGCTTCGCGGCCACCCGCCGACGCGTTTTCCGTCTCGGCGCGCGACAACATTTCGCGCACCAGCGACGAATCCCACGGACGCGCCATCAATTCCTGCTTGGCGATCGGCGGTGTCGGCGCGGCTTTGATGATCGCGATGAACTCGTCGATGTTGGCGAGCGCAACCGCGAGGCCCTCGAGCACGTGCCCGCGTTCGCGCGCCTTGCGCAGTTCGTATACAGTGCGCCGCGTTAGCACTTCCCGGCGATGCGACAGGAAGCACGACAGCATTTCCTTCAGGTTCAGCAGCTTCGGCTGGCCGTCGACCAGCGCGACCATGTTCATGCCGAAGGTGTCCTGAAGCTGGGTCGCCTTGTACAGATTGTTGAGAACGACTTCCGGCACTTCGCCGCGCTTCAACTCGATCACGACGCGCATGCCGCTCTTGTCGGATTCGTCGCGGATGTCGGAAATGCCTTCGAGCTTCTTCTCGTTGACCAGCTCCGCGATGCGCTCCAGCAGCGAGCGCTTGTTCACCTGATACGGCAGTTCGTCGACGATGATCGCCATGCGCTGGCCGCGGTCGATTTCCTCGAAGTGCGTGAGCGCGCGCATCACTACGCGGCCGCGGCCCGTGCGATAGCCGTCGCGCACGCCGGCCACGCCGTAGATGATGCCGGCGGTCGGGAAGTCGGGAGCCGGAATGATCTCGATCAGTTCCTCGATCGTGGCTTGCGGGTTTTTAAGCAGGTGCTGGCAAGCGTCGACAACCTCGTTGAGATTGTGCGGCGGAATGTTGGTCGCCATGCCGACCGCGATGCCGGACGAGCCATTGATCAGCAGATTGGGAATGCGTGCGGGCAGGATGGCCGGCTCGTTTTCACTGCCGTCGTAGTTCGGCGTGAAGTCGACCGTTTCCTTGTCGATGTCGGCCAGCAGTTCGTGGCCGATCTTCGCCATGCGGATTTCGGTGTAGCGCATCGCCGCGGCGTTGTCGCCGTCGACCGAACCGAAGTTACCCTGACCGTCCACCAGCATGTAGCGCAGCGAGAAATCCTGCGCCATCCGGACGATGGTGTCGTAAACAGCTGTGTCGCCGTGCGGGTGATATTTACCGATCACGTCGCCGACAATACGCGCCGACTTCTTGTACGCGCGGTTCCAGTCGTTGTTCAGCTCGTGCATCGCGTACAGCACGCGCCGGTGCACCGGCTTCAGGCCATCGCGAACGTCGGGAAGCGCACGCCCTACGATCACGCTCATCGCGTAATCGAGATACGAACGGCGCATTTCCTCCTCTAGGGAGATTGGCAGAGTCTCTTTGGCGAATTGATCCATTATCCGTATCTTTTACGTGCCAAGGCGCCGGGTACCGCGCGCCTTCGCGTAAGCATTGCAGGCGCAATGCATCACACGATTCTAACATGCCGTGAATCCGCGCCCGGCGAGGGTACGTATACCTATTAGCAGGACCTTGGGAACGCGGCCGCCGAGGCCCTGCTTTCGCGCCGTCCAGGCGCGATTCGTGCGTGGGGCAATCCGCCGCTCAGCCAAGACTGGCGGTGCGTTCCGGCGATTACTTCTGTTGCGCATGCACCACAATTGAGGGGCGATTTGATCGGGGGCGGATTTTTTTATCGTCGGAAGGGAACGATATGGCAAAATGCCAACGCACAAAGAGTTAGACACTGCTCGAAGTCTACACACCGAGTTTTTTGTTCCGCACCAATGTTATACTTCGAGCAATGTATGACTTGTCTTCGTCAACAGGCTCGCAGTAAACCTGCGGTAATCTCAATTTCGAGAGGAGAAATATGAATAAACTTTCAAAGCTCGCGTTCATTGCAGCTACCGCGGTTATGGCTGCATCCGCCATGGCACAGTCGGTGCCGGCGTCGCGACAAGCTACGAACGACAACTGGGTGAATGGTACTGGCGAATACGTGTGGATGAACGGCACGAACGAGCTTTGCTGGCGCGATGCATTCTGGACGCCCGCAACGGCCAACGCAAAGTGCGATGGTGCCCTGGTTGCTCAAGCTCCGACGCCGCCGGCCCCGGTCGCACCTGCACCGGCCATCTCTAGCGAAAAGATTACGTATCAAGCTGACGCGTTGTTCGACTTCGACAAGGCAATCCTGAAGCCGGCAGGCAAGGACAAGCTGAGCGAACTGGCATCGAAGATTCAAGGCATCAACCTGGAAGTCGTCGTCGCAACGGGTCACACGGACCGCATCGGTACGGACAAGTACAACGACCGTCTGTCGCTGCGCCGTGCACAAGCTGTGAAGGCATTCCTGGTCAGCAAGGGCGTCGAAGCCAACCGTATCTATACGGAAGGCAAGGGCCGTCGCAACCCGGTCACGACCGGCTGCAACCAGAAGAACCGCAAGCAACTCATCGCCTGCCTCGCACCGGATCGTCGCGTGGAAGTCGAAGTTGTGGGTACGCCGAAGCAGTAAGCTTCAGATTACCGCAGTATCAAAGCCCCGCTTCGGCGGGGCTTTTTTTATGCGCAGTTCGCACGGTGCGATCTCGGGCGCGCCTCCCGTCAGTGAGTGGTGAACGCACGCGCCCCGCGTTCGGGCGACGAGCCACGAAGCGAAGCCGCCCCACAGCCGCGCTTTTGCCGCCCTGTCCCTCGACCTATATACTCAGGGTTTATCCTCGAGCGCCCGCTCAACGCTCTCATCGAGGCAGCTTCCGCCATGACCAACGCCGATCCCCACGAACTACAGAAATTCAGCGACCTCGCGCATCGGTGGTGGGACCCGAACGCCGAATTCAAACCGCTGCACGAACTCAACCCCATTCGTCTGAGCTGGATCGACGCCCACGCGCATCTGGCAGGCAAGAAGGTGCTAGACATCGGCTGCGGCGGCGGCATTCTCTCCGAGTCGATGGCCGGCCTCGGCGCGGATGTGAAGGGCATCGACCTGTCGACCCAGGCGCTCGGCGTCGCCGATCTTCACAGTCTTGAAAGTGGTGTAACCGTCGATTACGAAGAGATCGCCGCCGAGGCACTCGCCGCCCGCGAGCCGGGCACGTTCGACGTGGTCACCTGCATGGAAATGCTGGAGCACGTGCCTCAGCCCGGCGCGATCGTCGAGGCCTGCAAGACGCTCGTCAAGCCTGGCGGCTGGGTGTTCTTTTCCACGCTGAACCGCAACGTGAAGTCGTACCTGTTTGCGGTGATCGGTGCCGAATACATCGCGCGGATGCTTCCCAAGGGCACGCACGACTACGCGCGCTTCATCCGTCCGTCGGAACTGGCGGGCTTCGTGCGCGCCGCCAGCTTGCGCACAGCCGACATCAAAGGCATCGTCTACAACCCACTCAGCAAGCATTTCACACTGTCCGCCGACACGAGCGTGAACTACATGCTCGCCTGCCGGCGTGACGCCTGAGCCGCCCCGACCCGCCACACTGAATTCAACAATGAGCGATCCCACCCCTCTGCCCCAACGCGAAGACAACGACGACGCGCTCGGCCTTTGCCACGCTGTGCTGTTCGATCTCGACGGCACGCTGGCCGACACGGCGCCCGATCTCGCGGCCGCCGTCAACAAGATGCGCCACGACCGCGGACTCCACATGGTGCCGCTCGAAGACCTGCGTCCGCTCGCGTCAGCGGGCGCGCGCGGGCTGCTCGGCGGGGCGTTCGGCATCGGGCCAGACGATCACGAATTCGCGTCGATGCGCGAGGAGTTTCTCGCCAACTACGAAGCGGATTTGTGCATCGAGACCACGCTGTTTCCCGGCATCCCCGAATTGCTCGACGAGCTCGACGCGCGCGGCGTGCGCTGGGGCATCGTCACGAACAAAGTCGCGAGGCTCACCGAACCGCTGATCGCGCAACTGGGCCTTGAAGAGCGCGCGGGCTGTGTCGTAAGCGGCGACACGACCGCGCATTCGAAGCCGCACCCGGCGCCCTTGCTGCACGCCGCGCGCGAGCTGGACGTGGTGCCGGAGCGTGTCGTCTACGTCGGCGACGATCTGCGCGACGTGCAGGCGGGCTTCGCGGCCGGCATGAAGACCGTGGCGGCTGCATACGGCTACTGCGGCAACGACATTCCGCCGACGCAATGGCACGCACAGCATGTCGTGCAATCACCGGTCGAATTGCAGAAGCTGTTGCGCGATATCGGCTGAAGTGCCGCGGCGGCGGCCCGCACCAATGAGTCAGGACGCGGCCGTCAATCTACTGTAAAATCTACGTTGGCTCAGAGAACTTGAGCAACGAACCGCGGGGGCGACCTGGTTTCGACAGGGGTTGCAAAGCGGCTAGGGCATGTCGAGGACCCGTCACCTCGTTAATCAATGGGAAAAACGTAACTGCAAACGACGATACGTTCGCACTGGCAGCCTAAGGGCCGCCGTCCTCTGCCTAGTTCACTGACGGGCTAGTGTCGCAAGACCGGTAGCAATACCGACAGAGGTCATATACGTCAGTTAAGCCTTGGTGGCGTCACGACATCCGGGTCGAAAATTTAGTGAATCGCCTTAGTGCAGCGTGTTCGTCCGCGTCACTGGGGTTAAATCAAATGACAGAACTAAACATGTAGAACTGGTCGTAGAGTGCTTCTGGACGCGGGTTCGATTCCCGCCGCCTCCACCAAACATCCTGCAAGCAACGCTGCTTTGTAAGAAACCCCGCTAGCCTCAGGCTCGCGGGGTTTTTTGTTGCCACAACCCTACCCCGCTCGTCAGCGAGTCGCCGCAAGCGCCTTCTGCTGCGCGAGGCGCAACGCTTCGATCGGGGTCATCGGCGCCGGCCCGGCACTCGCCGTTGTCTGTTGCGCGCTCCGACTGGCGACGCCTTGCTCATTTACCGCAGGCGCCGCGCGCTCCGCCTCCACCGCCTGACGATTCGCCACCGCGCCGCGCCCCTCCGCCGCCCCGGCCAGCAACCCATTCGCCCGCGCCACCTCGTCCAGGTCCAATGTCGCCGTCGCGGCCTTGAGCTGCAGCAACGCCACAATCGCCGTATAGCGCGCCCGAATCAGATCGCGACGACCCGTGTAAAACGAATCCGCTGCCCGCAGCACATCGGTGCTCGTGCGGCTGCCCACCTTGTAGCCCGCCTGCGTCGCGCTCAACGCGGCCCGCGAGGTCTGCGCGACGCGCATCAACCCTTCGACCCGCGTCACGCCGTCATGAAAGCGCGACCAGTTCTCCCGCGCGGTCGCGCCCGCTACTCGAGTTGCGCCAAGCAGTTCTTCCACCGCCTTGTCCTCGAGTGCCCGCGTCTCGTCGATGATCGCGTCCGTCTCGCCCCCCTCGAAAAGTGGAATCGTCACCGACAACATCGCGGTCGTGGTGGTGGTCGGACGGGCGAAGCCGGAGGCCGCGCCGGCCGGCGTATGGTTCGCCGTCAAATTCACGACCGGCAGATTCCTGGCGCGCGCCTTCTCCACTTCAAATTGAGCGATCCGCCGGTCGATCTGCTTCAACTGCACCATGTAGTCGTGCGCTTCAGCCCGCGTGACCCAGCTATCCCGGTCGTCGGGACTAAGGTGCGGCATGAGCGCGGAGTCCGACAAATGCGACAGTCCCGCAAACGGCTCACCCGTGATCTGTTCCAGCGCCAGGCGCCGAAGTCGCAAATCGCTGCGGGCATCGGTCTGCTGCAGCCGGGCCTGCTCGCGCGCCGCTTCGGCGTCCCGCAAGTCGATCACGGTCGCCTCGCCCGCCGCCTGCCTGCGCTGCAACCGCTCGATATGCTGTTCGAGCGCGAGCGTGTAGTCATCGGCGCGCGCCAGTTCGTCTTCGGCGGCGAGTTCGTCGAAGTACGCGCGCACCGCTTGCAGGATGGCCCGTTGCTGAGCGCGCGCAGCGTCGAGCGCGCCGCGCGCGTTGACAAAGTCGGCCTGGCGGTATGTAGTCCAGCGGCTCCAGTCGAAGACCGGCTGCGTCAGCGTGACGGTCCACCCGTTTTGCCAGTAGCTGTCGCTCGGAAGGCCTTCGATGGAGGTTCGGTTGTACGCGCGCCCCCAACCGCCCGACAGTTGCGGCAGCAATGCCGCGCGGGCCTTCGGCACTGCCAGCCGCGCGGCCCTCGAGCCTGCGCGCGACGCCGCCAGGTCCGCGTCGTGAGCGACCGCCTGCTCGGCGACCGTGAGCAGGTCGACGGCCGCCGCGGTGCTCGCGTGAGTGACGCTGGCGAGCGCGATCAGCAAGCCCGGCACCATCCGCCTATTCATCGACGACCGCTTCCGCACTCGCCTCGCACAGCAGCTCGCCGTCGACCAACCGATAACGCGTATCGAACGCGGCGGCGAGCGACATGTCGTGCGTAATCACCACGACGGTCCGCTCGATCCGCCGCAGCAACGCGACGATCTTGCGCACCGACGCGGGATCGAGATTCGACGTCGGTTCGTCGAGCAGCAGCAGTTGGCGTTGCTGGTAAAGCGCCCGCGCGAGCAGCAAACGCTGCCGCTGGCCAGCGGAAATATTCGCGATCGTGTCGCTGATCACGGTGCGGGTGCGCATAGGCAGGCGCATCACGTCCGGCAGCAGGCCGACCTCGTCGAGCAACGCGTGAATGCGCGCTTCGTCCACGTTGCCGGCAAAGAGCGACACGTTATCCGCAATCGAACCGTGCAGAATCAGATCGCCCTGCCGCATATGAACGGCATGCCGGCGGATTTCGTCGACGGTGAGATTGGGCCACGCGATCCCGTTCAGCAGGATCTCGCCTTCCTGAAGCTGTTCGGCCGCGGCGAGCAGCTTGAACAGCGTGGACTTGCCGCTACCCGACGCGCCGGTGATCACGATCTTGTCGCCCTTGCGAATCACGACGTTCGCGTGCTTGAGCACCGGCTGGTCCGACACACCGTAGCGGAACGTGACGTCGCGCACGTCGATACGCTCGAAGCTGCGCACCTCGACGGTCTTGTGCACATCGGCCGGCGGCGTGTAGCGCTCCGCTTCGCCGTCGACGATATCGCCGACCCGCGCGACCGGCACGCTCAGCATGAAATACTCGAAGGCCGCGTTGATCGAGCGCGCGAATCGCTCCGACAGCAACGACTTGTAGATCAGAAACGAATAGAACACGCCCACCGAGATCGCGCCGCCGAGCATCAGGCGCGCGGCAAACCAGGTGATCGCGATCATGTCGGCGTAGTTGACGAGCTTGAGGATCGCGTCGCGCGCGCTGCCGAGGCGGCTGTTGTGCACGACCGCCGCGAAATACGCGCGGTACTTCGCCATGAAGATCGCGGTGCGCCGCGTCTCGCCCTGCGACAGCTTGATTAGCGACGCGCCGCGAATCGTCTCGATCAGCGTGTCGTCGCAACGCGCCGACTCTTCGAGCACGAGCGTGTGCGTGTCGCGCATCCGCGTGAAGAGCGCGAACGACACCACCACGTAGAGCACGAAAACCAGCAGCGCGATCAGCGTCAGTTGTGGGCTTTGCACCAGCATCAGCGCCAGCGCGAGCAGGCCGACGACCAGGTCGATGCCGAGCGCGATCATGGTGCGGGTCGCGTACACGCTGATCTCGTCCTGCGCCTTCACGCGCGCGAACAGATCGCCGACGTGACGCTTCTCGAAGTACGGGATCGGATTGCTCAGCAGTTTCGCCAGCAGGCCCTCGGTCATGTTCATCTGCACGAGGCCGTGCAACAGTTCGACGAGGTAGGTCTCGATGTACTGGCTCAGCGCGCCGACGATGAAGATGCCGGAGAACGTCAGCACCAGCACGTTAAGAAGATTCAGGTTGTCAGCGGCGACTACGTCGTCGAGCACCAGATTGCCGAGATAGGGCATCGCGAGAATCGCGAACTGGCTGCCGAGCGCGATGAACATCACCTTGGCGATCTGCGCGTTGAGCTGCGGATTCAGCGCGCGCACCCGCGCGAGCGCCGCCGGCACGCGCGACTTGTTGCGGATGCGCGGCATCGTCGCAGTCGGCGCGCATTCGAGCAGGTAGCCGGACACGTTGGCGACGAAGGTGTCCATCGAAATGCGCCGCCGGCCGGTCGCCGGATCGATCACTTGCACATAGCCGCGCCCGTACTTCTCGAACACGACGAAATGCGCGCCGCCGAAATGCATGATCGACCCGCGTTTGACGCTCGCCAGATCGCCGCTGCCGAAACGGTAGGCCTGCACCGCCAGCCCGAACTCGACGGCGACGTCGTACAGGTCCATCAACGACAATCCGTTCGCCGAGACCGGCCTGAACGCCTGCAACTCGCGCACTTCGGTCGCCCGGCCGAAGTGCGACAGCACCATCGCCAGACAGGCGTAACCGCATTCGGCGACTTCGTTCTGATAGATCGCGCGCACCGTCAACCTCGCAGCACGCGGAACAGTGGCGCGAGCACCCATTCGGCGATGGTGCGGCGCTCGATCACGATACTCGCCGTCGCAACCATGCCCGGCAGAATGTCGAAGCGCTGGCGCTCGAAGTTGAATGTGTCGCCGCTCAGCGTGGCCCATGCCATGTAATCGCCCTCGGCACTGCGCGGCTCGGAGGCGCCCGCCGGCGACATCGGCGAGCGCACGGTGGTGCGGGAAATCGAGTCGATCCGCGCCGGGTAGCTGCCGAATTTCGCGTACGGAAACGCATCGAACTTGAGCCGCACGATCTGCCCTTCGCGCACGAAGCCGCGCCGCCGCGACGGAATGCGCAGCGCGGCGCGCAGCGCTCCCTTCTCGCCGGTCGAGATGACGAGCGCGACGTCGTCCGGCGCAAGGGTGCGCCCCGGCACCAGTCCGGAATAGGTCACGACGCCCGCTTTCGGCGCGGAAATCGTTGCGTCCTGACGGGTCTGTTCGAAGCGCATGCGAATGTCCTGCAACTCGCGCGCGTGGCGCGCATCCAGTTCGTTGAGCTGGGCGCCGAGGCCCGTTTGGCTGCTCAGCGCGGCACCGAGATCCGCCGCGAGCTGCTGACGACGCGCGGCGCTTTGCGCAAGAGCAACCTTCGCCTGATGCGTATCCCCGCTCGCCTGCTCGATCCGGTCGGCGGTGATGTAGTCGGCCACCGACTCCAGCCGCGCGAGCTTGCGGCTGGCCTCGGCGGAGAGCGCGCGGTTTTGCGCCAACTGCTCGTCGAGCGCGGCGATTTCCGCGCGCCGGCTCTGTGCGGCGAGCCGCGCGGCATCGCGTTGCGCGCTCAGATCAGCCTTGCGCTGAAGGTACTGCGCGTCGCTCGTGCGGATCTGCTCATCGCGATCGTGTTCGTCGAAAGCCTTGCGTTGCAGACCGTTGCTCGCGAGCGAGAAATCGCGGTCGAGACGAAACAGCGGCTCGCCCTGCGCCACGCGCGACGCGCGGCTCACGTAGATATCCGACACGAGGCCGCTCAACCCTTGAATCTTGATTTCGGCCGGCGACACGATTTCGGCGCGCACGTCCTGCTTCAATTCGACATCGTGAACGAACGCGAAGACGATCGCGACGGCCACGAGCGTGGAAGTCGCATACGCGATCCAGCGCCATGAGACGTCCCTGAACTGGGGAAGATTGATGGGTTCCATAGCGTCATTGCCGCCGGTTGGCAACCGGCACTGTGTCTGTCCGCCTGAGGCGGGCGTACTGCCGTGCGGCTGGATTGCCTCACGGATAAGCGTCTAGCGGGTCGGCGCGAACGCGTACATCGACGGATGTCCTGCGACAAGCCAGTCGCGATAGTTGTCGACCACCGCTGTTTCGATACACGTGGCGAGCCGTTGCGGAGCGTCCGGATCGGCGAGCGGCAACGGCTCGAACAATTCGCCGCTGAACCGCCCGCGCTTGAAACGCAAATAGAACGGCAGCAGCACGGCATCGAACGGTGCGCCCAGCCGGAACACGCCGTTATGGATGCGCGCGTCGCGTCCGAATATCGACACGCCGACTGTCTCCATCGGGTAGCGGTGCAGCGTGAAGGGCGGCACATCGGCGAACAGCACCGCGACGCCGTTGCGTCTCAACGTTCGGGCCACCCGCAGGCCCAGCCCGTTGCGGTCGCCGTCGCCGTACGTGTAGAGCACGGTCACGCTGGGGATCAAGGTCTGGTCGTCGCCATACATGTCGCGCGGCACGCCGGACACCACCGAAATCGATTCGAGCCCGAGCACTTCGCGCAGTTCGTCGATCACATAAATGTTTGCGTATTGCGATACGTAGTGAAACGGCGACACGATGACGGGCCGCCCCGGCACCTCGGCCTGCAGTTGGCGGACTTTCCTGGCAAGCGTTGCCGCGACGCCTTGCAGATCCGGCCATGCTTCGCTGCCGCGCGACAGCCTGCCGTAATAGATCCGCTGGTCGATCAGGCTTTCGCGCAGGCTGCCGGACGACACGTGGGTTGCGTTGAACGGCGGCAACCCCAGAACGTCACGGCCGATCTCGCAGCGCGCAATGCCGTTCCAGCGCGTGCGCGCGTCGACGAGACTGTGGATTCTCCACACGGCAGCGGCGAATGGTTCGATTGCCGAAGCCGGCATGCGGGCGATCAACCCGCTTTGCAGTCCGCGCCTTGCGTGCGTAAATCTGATGCGCATCGAAGCCAGCATGACTGACGCGGTGGCCCACGACCCCATGTTTCACTCCACGTTGATGCTTTGGACCGGGGAGGTCCCCATGAGGACTTCCCCGGCATGCCAGACTATTACGCCCTAACGACGGCCTTCACCGGCGTGGCTACTACCGGCGCCGGCTTGGTGGCGGTCTTGCAGCAGCCACCAGCAACAGTGGATTTAGCCAGTTCGTTGCGATTGATCTTTTGCATTTCACGTTCCTTTTTAGTGGTTAAACAGATTAGCTCGTCAGCAATTCCCCGCCTCACTGAGCGACGCAATCCTAGCATTGAAAATTATTCAGATATCGTAATTTTCTTTATTTTACACATTTCATTTTATTTTTTATAAAACGTGCGCTGCCCGCTTGAATTGGCACACAAGCCCGACGTAGTTTCTCTGTTCCGATACAGACCTCTAGCCCCTCTCAAATCGCCGCCCCGAGCCCTACCAGAAGGAAATCCAGCTTTTTAGCCGCCCATTCAAACGATATTTTTCCTCAAACAATAAATTAACCATCTGCTCCACAAAATCGCACTTCCAAATAAGCCCACAAATATGAAAATCCGCAATAATAAATATCCCACGCTCCAAGCAGAAATTTCCCAAATTTCTCCGGATAATTCGCATTGGTCAATAATCACTCATTTTAATTTCACCACTAGAATCGACTCACCTCACCAGGGATCACCCCGACCCGCGGAATATTCACCCGCCCGCATGCGTTTATGGGTGGCAGGCGAACGGCAGCCAGCGAGTGCCCGCCTGCTGCCTATACTCCAACCACACGTTGTCAATTCAGGAGCCCGCATCATGCGCAAGACGATCCTCTTCCTCGCCCCGCTCGCGCTGGTTGCGCTGCAACAGAGCGCGTTTGCCGATCCGCCGAAGGTGAACAACGGCCGCTTCGTCAATGCGGACGGCATGACGCTCTACACGTTCGACAAGGACACCACGCCCGGCGTGAGCGCCTGCACCGGCGGCTGCATGAGCAACTGGCCGGCGGCGACGGCCAGCCCGGCAGACAAGCCGTCAGGCGACTGGACGCTGATTCCGAGCGCCGACGGCAAGCAGCAATGGGCGTACAAGGGCCATCCGCTGTATCGCTACGCGGCGGACAAGCAGGCGGGGGATGCGAAGGGAGACGGCTTCAAGGACATGTGGCACACGGCCAAGCCTTGAGCGCCAGCCGGTGGGTTGCACACCGGCCGTCAAACAGCGGCGCCCGCGTCACGCCGGCGCCGCTGCGAGTGGGATGTCACTCGTCTTTAGGGCACTGCAGATTGCAGCCGTTCGGGTCGCCAAGGTCGCCGCGCTTGCGCCTGGCCGACGTATTGCCGTGTTGATACTTGTCCGAAGGCGCCGACGCGGCGAACGGCATTTGCGGATGCTCGGCCAGGCGGAACTCGTCCTGCAGGATGCCGCCTGGCACGCCGGGCGAATTCTGCGCGAAGGCAAGCGGAGTGGTGGCGAGCAGTACACCCGCCGTCGCGGCGGCGGCACATGCGTTTAGAAGAACTTTCATATCGATTCTGCCGCGGCGTGGCGCGCGGTCAAGGCGGGAACGGAAGCTGAGAGATTAGCCGAAACGGAAGCGATCCGCAGCGGCACGTGCAGCGCGAAGTTTACAGCCTCTTACTGCAGCCCACTCACCGCGGTTTTTACTGCACCGCATCAGCGCGGTTCGCCGAGGCCCGCCGCGAGATCGACCAGCTTCCCGCAGTCGCGTGGATCATAGCCTTCCAGATGTTCGACGCTGTGCAAAAACGCGCTGCCGCGCAGCAACGAGATGACTTCGGCGAGCGGTGCGCGTTCGAGATTCGCGCGGTCGCATGCGAAGTAATAATCCTCGTCGACGACCGGAATGAAGTCGAGCCCGAAGTGATGCGCCGCGGGCTCCACGCCGAAACCCACGTCCGCCATCCCGCTCGCGACGAACGCCGCGATCGCCGAATGCGTGAGTTCGGTCGACGCATAGCCGTTGACCCGATCCGGATCCACGCCGAGCTGGCGCAGTGCGAGATCGAGCAGCATGCGCGTGCCGGAGCCGGGCTGACGATTGACGAAGCGAATGTCGTCGCGCGCGAGATCGCGCAGGCCGGCGATCCGCTTCGGATTTCCCTTGCCGATGAACAGCCCCTGCTTGCGCCGCGTGAGATGCAAGAGCACATGACGCTGCGGATCGAGCCAGCGCCGGTAGGTATCGGCGCAGACCGCGCGGAATTCGCCGAGCGGCAGGTGAAAGCCAGCCAGATCGCATTCGCCGCGCGCCAGTGCGCTGACCGCGTCCGCGCTGTCGCGGTACTTGATGTCGACTGGCAGATCGTTCGCCACCAGCGCCGTCACCAGCGCCGCCACCGCGTAACCGTGCGACGCGTGGATGCGCACGTCGTCGGCGGGCGAAGCAAGCCAGCGGTTCAGGTCGCTTGCCACTTCGCTCGCGAGCGCCTGCATGTTGCCGTTCAGCCGCTCGCCGCACAGGCGCTGCGCCCGCAACACCGCCTGCCCGAGTTCGGAGAGCACCGAGCCGCGTCCGCGCTCCTTCGCGATCAGCGGACCGCCCAGACGCTCTTCGATGCTGCGCAGCAAACCCCATGCGTGGCGGTAGGACAAACCCTTAAGCGTTGCCGCCTGCGCGATGCTGCCGGATTCGTCGACGAGCGCGAGCAGCGGCACCACGTCCGACAGGCTTGCCTCGCGGCCGTCCACGCCCTTCACCACCAACTGCGCCTGACATTCGATCCTGATCATATATGTTCAACTCTTTCCTATTGCGCGCGCCGATTCACCCGCCTATCGTTCGCCTATCCTATATTTAATAAACGAAGCATACGTGCACGCATTATGAATAACAAGTGCATATATGACCTCGAAGGAGCCCCCTTTTGGACGAATCACTCGCCATCGCGCCCGATCAGCTCGTGCAGACTCACGCACGGCCGGGCATGTCGCTGCTCGCAGTGCTGCACGCGATTCAGGACGAACTCGGCTACGTGCCCCCGGCCGCGGTTGCGCCGCTCGCGCGTGCGCTGAACCTGTCGCGCGCCGAAGTGCACGGCGTCATCACCTACTACCACCACTTCCGCAGCGAGCCGGCCGCGCCGGTCACCGTGCAACTGTGCCGCGCGGAAGCGTGCCGCAGCATGGGCACCGAAGCGCTCGCGCAGCACATCGAGGCGCACACCGGCTGCCGCTTCGACGCCGGGCATCAGCATGGCGCGACGGTGGAGCTGGAATCGGTGTATTGCCTCGGCCAATGCGCGCTGTCGCCGGCACTGATGCTCAACGGCACGCTGCACGCCAAGGTCACGCCGCAGAAGTTCGACGCGATCTTCGCCGCGGCAAGCAAATGCGTGGAGGTGACGGCATGACCCGCATCTACGTTCCCTGCGATTCGTCGGCGCTCGCGCTCGGCGCCGACGCGCTGGCCCAGGCTATTCAAACTGAAGCCACGCGCCGCGGTGTCGAGATCGAACTGGTTCGCAACGGCTCGCGCGGCCTGTTGTGGCTCGAACCGCTGGTCGAAGTCGCGACTGCCGAAGGTCGCGTCGGCTACGCGAACGTCGAAGCGCACGACGTGGCGGCCCTCTTCGATGCCGGCTTCGTCGAAGGCGGCGAGCATGCGCGGCGCGTCGGCGTGGTCGACGAGATTCCGTATCTGAAGAAGCAGCAGCGCCTGACCTTCGCGCGCATCGGCATCACCGATCCGCTCTCCATCGACGACTACCTCGCGCACGGCGGCCTCGAAGGCTTGCGCCGCGCGCTGCAAACCGACGGCGACGCCGCCTGCGAAACGTTGATCGAATCCGGTCTGCGCGGGCGTGGCGGCGCGGCCTTCCCCGCCGGCATCAAATGGCGCACGGTGCGCGGCGCGCAGGCGGCGCAGAAGTACATCGTCTGCAACGCCGACGAAGGCGACTCGGGCACCTTCTCGGATCGCCTCGTGATGGAAAGCGATCCGTACATGCTGATCGAAGGGATGCTGATCGCGGGCGTCGTGACCGGCGCGACGGTCGGCTACATTTACGTGCGCAGCGAGTACCCGCACTCGATCGCGACGCTCGAAGCGGCCATCGCCCGCGCGCGCGCCGCCGGCTGGCTCGGCGACAGCGTGCTCGGCTCGCAGGCGCATCGCTTCGAACTGTTCGTCGCGAAGGGCGCGGGGTCATACGTATGCGGCGAGGAAACGGCGCTGCTCGAATCGCTCGAAGGCAAGCGCGGCATCGTGCGCGCGAAACCGCCGGTGCCGGCGCTCGCGGGCCTGTTCGGCCAGCCGACGGTGATCAACAACGTGATCACGCTCGCCACCGTGCCGGTCATCTTCGCGCGCGGCGCGGCGTTCTACAAGGACTACGGCATGGGCCGCTCGCGCGGCACGCTGCCGTTCCAGCTCGCCGGCAACGTCAAGCAAGGCGGCCTCGTCGAACTCGCGTTCGGCGTGACGCTGCGCGAATTGCTGTACGACTACGGCGGCGGCACGGCGAGCGGCCGGCCGGCGCGCGCGGTGCAGGTGGGCGGCCCGCTCGGCACCTATCTGCCGCAAAGCCAGTGGGACATTCCGATGGACTACGAGGCGTATGCGGCCGTCGGCGCGGTGGTCGGCCACGGCGGTCTGGTCGTGCATGACGACACGTCGAATCTTGCCGAACTCGCGCAGTACGCGATGCACTTCTGCGCGATCGAATCGTGCGGCAAGTGCACACCGTGCCGGATCGGCTCGACGCGCGGCGTCGAAGTGATCGGCCGGATTCGCAACGGCGACACGTCCACGCGCCAGGTGCAATTGCTGCGCGATCTGTGCGACACGATGGTGTCCGGCTCGCTGTGCGCGATGGGCGGCATGACGCCGTTCCCGGTGCTGTCCGCACTCGACCATTTCCCCGAAGACTTCGGTCTCGCCGACGTAACTCATCACGCGCCCAAAGCGGCCGCGGCCTGACCCAGGAGCCCACCATGTCCGACGTGATCAACTCCCCCACCGGCGGCTGCGGCTCCGGCAATTGCGCGTGCAAGTCGCAGGCGCAACAACGCGCAAGCCGCTCGTTCTTCGACGACACCGACTACGGGACGCCCGCGCGTCACGCGGACGTCGACGTCACGCTCGAAATCGACGGCCAGGCGGTGACGGTCCCCGCCGGCACTTCGGTGATGCGCGCCGCCGCCGAAGCCGGCGTCAACGTGCCGAAGCTGTGCGCGACCGATTCCCTCGAACCGTTCGGCTCGTGCCGCCTGTGCCTCGTCGAAATCGAAGGCCGGCGCGGCTATCCGGCGTCGTGCACGACGCCGGTCGAAGCGGGCATGAAGGTCCGCACGCAAACCGATCGTCTGCAATCGCTGCGCCGCAACGTGATGGAGTTGTATATCTCCGATCACCCGCTCGACTGCCTCACCTGCCCCGCCAACGGCGACTGCGAACTGCAGGACATGGCGGGCGTGACCGGCCTGCGTGAAGTGCGCTACGGCTTCGACGGCGCAAACCACCTGAAGGACAAGAAGGACGAGTCGAACCCGTACTTCACCTACGACCCGTCGAAGTGCATCGTCTGCAATCGCTGCGTGCGCGCGTGCGAGGAAACCCAGGGGACGTTCGCGCTGACCATCGCGGCGCGCGGGTTCGAATCGCGCGTGGCGGCCAGCGAAAACCAGCCGTTCATGGAATCGGAGTGCGTGTCGTGCGGCGCGTGCGTCGCCGCGTGCCCGACCGCGACGCTGCAGGAAAAGTCCGTGATCATGCTCGGCCAGCCCGAGCATTCGGCCATCACCACCTGTGCGTATTGCGGCGTCGGCTGCTCGTTCAAGGCGGAGATGAAGGGCAACCAGGTGGTGCGGATGGTGCCGTACAAGAACGGTCAGGCCAACGAAGGCCACGCGTGCGTGAAGGGCCGCTTCGCGTGGGGCTATGCGACGCATAAGGACCGCATCACGAAACCGATGATCCGCGCGAAGATCACCGACCCGTGGCGCGAAGTCAGCTGGGAAGAAGCGATCGCTTACGCCGCGTCGGAGTTCCGCCGCATTCAGGCGAAGCATGGGCGCGATTCGATCGGCGGCATTACGTCGTCGCGCTGCACGAACGAAGAAACCTATCTGGTGCAGAAGCTCGTGCGCGCCGCGTTCGGCAACAACAACGTCGACACCTGTGCGCGCGTGTGCCACTCGCCGACCGGCTATGGGTTGAAGACGACGCTCGGCGAATCGGCGGGCACGCAGACCTTCGCGTCGGTCGACAAGTCCGACGTCATCATGGTGATCGGCGCGAATCCGACCGACGGGCATCCGGTGTTCGGCTCGCGTCTGAAGCGCCGCGTGCGCGAAGGCGCGAAGCTGATCGTCGTCGATCCGCGGCGCATCGATATCGTCGATACGGCGCACGTGAAGGCGTCGCATCACCTGCAATTGCGGCCGGGTACCAACGTGGCGATCGTGAACGCGCTCGCGCATGTGATCGTCACCGAGGGCCTAGTGGACGAAGCATTCGTCGCCGAGCGCTGCGAAACGCGTGCGTTCGAGCAGTGGCGCGATTTCGTCGCGCTGCCGGAGAACGCGCCGGAAGCCACCGAAGCGCTAACCGGCGTGCCGGCCCAGCAAGTGCGCGAAGCCGCCCGCCTCTATGCGAGCGGCGGCACTCCCAACGGGACGTCCAGAGGTAACGCCGCGATCTATTACGGCCTGGGCGTCACCGAACACGCGCAAGGCTCGACGATGGTGATGGGCATCGCCAACCTCGCGATGGCGACCGGCAACGTCGGCCGCGAAGGCGTCGGCGTGAATCCGCTGCGCGGCCAGAACAACGTGCAGGGTTCGTGCGACATGGGCTCGTTCCCGCACGAACTGCCGGGCTACCGCCATATCAGCGACACAATCACGCGCACGCTGTTCGAAGAGGCGTGGAACGTCACGCTGCAGCCGGAACCCGGCCTGCGCATTCCGAACATGTTCGACGCCGCGGTCCATGGCACCTTCAAGGGTCTCTATTGCCAGGGCGAGGACATCGTGCAATCGGACCCGAACACGCATCATGTGTCGGCGGCGCTGTCGTCGATGGAATGCATCGTCGTGCAGGACATCTTCCTCAACGAGACCGCCAAGTACGCGCACGTGCTGCTGCCCGGTTCGTCGTTCCTCGAAAAGGACGGCACCTTCACCAACGCGGAGCGCCGCATTTCGCGGGTGCGCAAGGTGATGCCGCCGATCCCGGGCTACGCCGACTGGGAAGTCACGGTGCTGCTCTCGCGCGCGCTCGGCTACGAGATGGACTACACGCATCCGTCGCAGATCATGGACGAGATCGCGCGTCTCACGCCGACTTTCCACGGCGTGTCATACCGCAAGATCGACGAGCTCGGCAGCATCCAATGGCCCTGCAATGAGGACGCGCCGGACGGCACGCCGACCATGCACGTCGATGCCTTCGTGCGCGGCAAGGGCCGGTTCGTGATCACGAAGTTCATCGCATCGCCGGAAAAGGTCACGCGCAAATTCCCGCTGCTGCTCACGACCGGCCGCATCCTGTCGCAGTACAACGTGGGCGCGCAAACGCGCCGCACCGAGAACTCGCGCTGGCACGACGAAGACCGGCTCGAACTGCATCCGCACGACGCCGAGGAACGTGGCATCAAAACCGGCGACTGGGTCGGCATCGAATCGCGTGCGGGACAGACCGTGTTGCGCGCGAAGGTGACCGAGCGGATGCAGCCGGGCGTGGTCTACACCACGTTCCACTTTCCCGAGTCGGGCGCGAACGTGATCACCACCGATAGTTCGGACTGGGCGACCAACTGTCCGGAATACAAGGTGACCGCGGTGCAGGTGACGCCGGTCGAACAACCGTCGCAGTGGCAGCAGGACTATTCGCGCTTCAATACCGAACAGCTCGATCTGCTGAAGCAGCGCGAACTGGCCAACGCTACGTCAGGCAAGTGAGGCGACGATGGACACTGAAAATCTGATCGACATGGCGAACCGCATCGGCGACTTCTTCGATTCGATGCCGGACCGCGAAGAGGCGCTCGCCGGCGTCGCCGATCATATCCGCCGCTTCTGGGAACCGCGCATGCGCCGCGCGCTGCTGGCGACGCTCGACGATGCACCGGACGCGCACGCAACCGCGATGTCGGATTTCGTGAGGGAAGCGCTGCTCAAACATCGCGAACGGTTGATGCCTGCCGCGGTGGCGTCATAAACAGGCGGCGCGCTGGCGGTTCGCACCGCTCGCGCGCCCCGTTGCTTCACGCAGCGCTTGGATCACACAGTCAACGATCGGAAGCACGACTCGAAGGCCGCCGGCATCACAGCGCGGCCTGCTCCGGTATCTCGCCGCCCACCGTGTACCACGCTTCGCAATGCCTCAGCAGCCCGAGCAGATCGGAGCCGGTACGCCCGCGCGCGCTGATATATCCGTCAGGCCGCACCAGATAGAACGACGGCCGCGTGCGTCCATACGATTCGGAGAGCGGCGGGCCCCCGTCGCCGGTCGTATCGGTGATGCGCCAGATCCGCACCGCGCCCGGCAACAGCCGCTCGACCTCGGCGGTGAGCCGCTCCAGCTCCGCGTCCGGCGGCGGCGCATGTTTCGCGGCCGGATCGAGCGGCGTATCGTCGACGGGCAGCGGCGGCACCAGCAGAAACAGCGAGAAGAACGCCGGATCGTGCAAATCGAAAAGACAGCCGACACCCGGCGCGCGCCCAAGCGGTCCGTCCACCACATGCACCAGCGCATCGGGCGCGCGTTCGCCGGCGCGCGGGCCGCCGTCGAGCACCCGTTCAAGCGTGAGCGGACTGCGCCGGTACTGGATCGACAACTCGCTGATGGTCAGACGCGCGGCATCGCGCAGCGGACCGAGCGCGGCCAGCACCGGCATCACGCGCTCGCGCAGCAGCTTCAGCGGCCCATGATCGGCTTCGGCCATCTGTGTGATGAAGCCGGTCTGGCGCAGCACGTCGCGCTCGATCGGATGCCGTTCGAGGTGGTAGGTGTCGAGCAGGCGGTCCGGCGCCGCGCCCTTCAGCACGCGCGCGAGCTTCCAGCCTAGATTGAACGCTTCCTGAATGCCGGTGTTCATTCCTTGGGCGCCGGCCGGACTGTGCACGTGCGCGGCGTCGCCGGCAAGGAAGAGGCGGCCGACACGCAGCCGGTCCACCATCCGGCTATTCAAATGGAAATACGACGACCAGGCCAGCTCGGACACGTCGACACGCTCGCGCACGCGCCGCGCGATCAAGGCCTTGCATTGGTCCAGCGTCGGCGCCGGCACCTGGTCGAGCGGCGGCTCGCCCAGCACCGCGGGGGTCGGGGGCGCAGCGACGGCGCGCGGCTCCACCGCATGATCCGCGATCAGCCGATGGCGGCCGTGACCCATCGGAAACAGTGCCACCAGGCCCTCGCCCGACGCGAAGATATGGAACTCGTCTTCGGGCCAATCGGTTTCGGCGTGCAGATCGGCAAGCAGGAAAGTCTGCTCGAAAGTCTTGCCCTCGAAGTTCAGACCCAGCCGATGACGGATCGAACTATGCGCACCGTCGGCGGCGATCATGTAAGAGGGGCGCAGCGTCTCGGTGTGGCCGTCCGCGCGACGCAGCGTCGCCTGGATGCTCGCGGAGCCTTGCGAGAACATCGTCAGTTCGGTGCCGCGCTCGACCTGCACGCCGAAGGTCGCGAGATGCTCGGTGAGCAGACGCTCGGTTACGGACTGATCGAGAAACAGCAGATACGGATAGCGCGTGTGCAGCGGGTCGAAATCGAGTTGCGCGAGACGCATGCCGTTGGAAAACAGATTGGCGATGCGCGCGCGATGCCCGAGTGCGAGAAACGGTTCGATCAGCCGATGCTGTTCGAGCAGTTCGAGCGTGCGCGCCTGAATGCCGATGGCCCGTGAATACGGGTTCGGCTGCAGCGCTTTGTCGATCAGACGCACGGGGATGTGGGCACGCGCCAGACTCATCGCCGCCGCAAGTCCGGTGGGACCCGCGCCGACGATCAGCACCGGCGCATCGTATGCAGCAGCGTCCATGCGGCACTCCGGAGGCAACAATGCGCTCTAGTGTACGCCGCCGATAATTCAGTCAGCGGTGCGCTGCATCATTGATGAGCCCTCGTGGGCTTGCCGCGTCAGGCAATGTCATGCAGCGTGCATATCGTCGTGCGGTGCCGGCTGCGTCAATGCGCGTGCGGCGCGTGATCCATCGAGCAACGATGGTCGGTGGTGCCGAGATCGACTTGCAGCGTCGCGTGCTGCATCGAAAAGCGCTCGCGCAATGCGATGACGATGCGATCGAGCCACTCGTCGCCGGGATGGCCCGCCGGCATCACCAGATGCGCGCTGAGCGCGTTGCCCGTGGTCGACAGCGCCCACACGTGCAGGTCGTGCACGTCGATCACGCCGGGCTGCGCCGCCAGATAGTCGCGGATGCTTTGCAGATCGACGCCGGACGGCACCGCGTCGAGCGCGAGGCGCAGCGAATCGCGCAACAGGCTCCACGTGCCCGCCACCACCACCGCGACCACCAGCAGGCTCATCACCGGATCGAGCCACAGCCAGTGGGTGTACAGGATCACAAGGCCGCTGAGCGCGACCGCCGCCGAAATGCCGGCATCGGCGGCCATGTGCAGGAAAGCGCCGCGTATGTTGAGGTCCTCCTTCTGACCGCGCATGAAGAGCCATGCGGAAATCCCGTTGATCACCATGCCGATCGTCGCGACGACGAACACCGCGAGCCCGGCCACCGGCGCCGGGTTCATCAGCCGTCCGAGCGCCTCGGCGACGATCACGCCGCATGCGAACAGCAGCAGCCCCGCATTGACAAGCGACGCGAGAATCGACGAGCCGCCATAGCCGAACGTGTAGCGCGCCGACGGACGCCATGTGGCGAGCCACGCGGCGCCCCATGCGAGCAGCAGGCCGAGGACGTCGGAAAGGTTGTGGCCCGCGTCGGCGAGCAGCGCGGTGGAGTGTGCGAGCACGCCGTAGACGGCCTGCATGATGACGATCGCGACGTTCAGCGCGACGGCGACTGCGAAGGCGCGGCCGTGGCCTTCGGCGGGGGTGTGGGCGTGGTGGTGGTGGCCGGCGTGGTTGTGCGCGTGGTTCGCGTGGCTGGCGTTGGTGGACTTGGGGTGGTCGTGCTTGCTGTGGTCGTGCTTGCTGTGGTCGTGCTTGCTGTGGTCGTGCTTGCTGTGGTCGTGGTCGCTGTGGTCGTGATCGCTATGGTCGTGGTCGCCGTGGTCGTGCCCACTCAGGTCGTTGCCGCCGTGCTCGCGGCGATGCCCTTCATGCGCATCGTGCCCGCCAAACCCGCCCTGCTCCGCTCCACGCGCTTCATCATCCCGGTCCGACCTATCGGCTTGGTTCATCACGCGTCCTGGGACAGGTTGTCGGCCGGCTCGGCCACATGTTCGAGCATGGCGGCCAGCATCGCGCTGATATGGCTATCCGCAGCCCGATAGAACACCTGCTTGCCCTGACGCTGCGCGCGCACGATCCGCGCGGCGCGCAGCAACCGCAGGTGATGGCTCACCAGCGACGGCGACAAGTCCAGTCCTTGCGCGATCGCCCCGACCGCGCGCTGCCCGTCGACGCACGCGAGCACGATGCGCAAACGCGTCGGATCGCCGAGCAGGCGGAACAACTCGGCCAGCGGCACGACTGTATCCGCTGCGTCGCCTTGGCCGCTCCCCGGGGACGTAGCCAAAGCGGAAGCGGCGGAAGCCCCCAACGAATTCCCCGTGAAAGTCGGCACCGAAACAGACATGGCAGCCACACATATGAACAGATGTTCAAATGTTATAGATGGCGATCGAACCGGTCAAATCGGGGTGTCGTCCGGCGAGTGTGGGAAAATGCGGCCTCTGCCTCACCCAAATGCCATCCCCCGTCATGCAACCTGTATTTGAGCGCGCCTTCGCGGCGCACCGTGACGGCCGCCTCGACGATGCCGAACGCGGCTATCGCGCGACGCTCGACGGCAATCCCAAGCACGTCGACGCGTTGCACCTGCTGGGCGTACTACGCCACCAGCAAGGCCAGCACGCCGAAGCCGCCGACCTCGTGCGGCGCGCGGTGAACCTGCGCCCGGAAGACGCCGCGCTGCAACTGAACCTCGGCAACGCGCTGAAGGCGCTCGGCCAGATCGACGACGCGATCGAGCAGTTCCGCAATGCGCTGACGCTCGCGCCGTCGTTCCCGATGGCGCACTACAACCTGGGCAACGCGTACGCGTCGCTGGGCCGCCACGAAGACGCCGCCGACGCGTTCGAGAAATCGCTGCGCCTGCAACCCGACGACGCGTCGTCGCACAACAACCTCGGCAACGCGCTGCACGCGCTCGGCCGTCACACCGATGCGATCGCGTCGTTCCGGCGCGCGCTCGAACTGCGTCCCGGCCACGCCGGCGCGTTGAACAACATGGGCATGTCGCTGAACGCGCTGGGTCGCGCGGACGAAGCGATCCCCTGCTTCCAGGCAGCGCTCGCCGCCGAGCCGCGCTTCGTCGCCGCCCACTTCAATCTCGCCAATACGTTCGACGCCACCGGCCGCCCTGCCGAAGCGGTCGCGTCGTTCGAGGCCGCGCTGAGCTACCAGCCGAATCTGCCGCCCGCCATCTACGGGATGGGCAACGCGCTGGCGGCGCTGGGTCGTCACGAGCGGGCGCTGCCGTATCTGGAGCGCGCGGTCGGTCTCGATCCGCAATTCGCGCTCGCGTGGCTGAGTCTCGGCACCGCGCACCAGGCGCTGAACGCGCACGCGCCCGCCGTACGCGCGTTCGACCAGGCGCTGCGGCTGCGCCCCGACCTCGCGTCCGCGCACCTGAACCGCGCGCTCGCGTGGCTCGCGCAGCGCGATTTCGCACGCGGACTGCCGGAATACGAATGGCGATTGCAGATGGCCGCGCAGCCGGTCATCCAGACGCTGCCACGCTGGCACGGCGAGCCGATCGAACAGCGCACGCTGCTGATCCACGCCGAGCAGGGTTTCGGCGACACGCTGCAATTCGTGCGCTTCGTGCCGCTCGCCGCACAGCGCGCCGCGCGCGTCGTGCTCGAAGTACAGCCGCAACTGCTGCCGTTGCTGGCGCCGGCCGCACGGGCCTGGCGCGTGACGCTGATCGCCCAGGGCGCGCCGCGCCCCGCCGCCGATCTGCAATGCCCGCTGCTGAGCCTGCCGCTTGCGCTCGGCAGCAGCTTCGACACGATTCCGGAGCGCACGCCGTATCTCGACGTGCCGCCCGCGTATGGCCGCAAATGGCGCGGCTCGCTCGGCGGCCAGGCCAAACGCAAGATCGGCATCGCGTGGTCGGGACGCATCCAGCCAAACGAAACGCGTTCAATGCCGCTCGACGCGCTCGCGCCGCTGTTCGCGCTTCAGGGCATCGACTGGATCGTGCTGCAGCCCGACCTGAGCGCCGACGAACGCGCGGCGCTCGACGCGCATCCGCGCGCGGCGTCGATCCATCGCTTCGACACGCGGATCGGCGACTTCGCGGACACCGCGGCGATCATCGAGCGGCTCGACGCGGTGGTGTCGATCGACACGTCCATCGCTCACCTGGCCGGCGCGCTGCGCAAGCCGCTGTGGCTGATGCTGCCGTTCGCGGCGGACTGGCGCTGGTTCGATGGCGACACGCGCAGCCCATGGTATCCGGGCGCGACGCTGGTGCGTCAGCCGCAGCCCGGCGCGTGGGGCGAAGTCGTCGACGTAGTGGCGAGCGAATTGCGCCAAGGCTAGCCGGACGCGCCGCTCGTAACGCGAGTCGCGCAATCCTTGCAAGCTGGCGGAGCACACGCGCAACGCGGCGCCACGCCAGCGGGCACCCAACAAAAAACCCCGCGTTCTCACGAACGCGGGGTTTTCCTCAACCAGACCCGCAGCGGGCCAACAGCCCCGTCAAGCCGCCCGATACTGATTGCGCGACTCCGGCGTGCGATACAGCACCAGTGTCGCGATCAGCCCGCAAATCGCCGCCACGCCGAGGAACAGACCCGGCGCCGCCTTGTTGCTCGTGACGTGGATCAGCAGCGTGGCGATCGCCGGCGTGAAGCCGCCGACCGTCGTCGCCAGACTGTAAGCAAGCGAGAACCCGGCGGTGCGCACTTCGACCGGCATCACTTCGGTCAGCGCCACCACCATCGCGCCGTTATAGCTGCCGTACAGGAAGGACAGCCACAACTGGACCGCCAGCAGGCGCGCGAACGACGGCTCGGCGACCAGCCATTGCAGCGCCGGATACGCGGTGACGATGGTCAGGATCGTGAACGCGAGCAACACCGGACGGCGGCCGATACGATCCGACAGCGCGCCCGAGAGCGGCAGCCAGAGCAGGTTCGACAAACCCACGCAGACCGTGACGACGAGCGTGTCGATCGCCGACAGCTTCAGCACTTCCTTGCCGAAGGTCGGCGTGTACGCGGTGATCATGTAGAACGACACGGTGGTCATGATGACCATGCCCATGCCGCCCAGCACGACGCCCCAGTTGGTGGCCATCGACTTCATGATCTCGCCCATGCTCGGACGATGCTTGCGCGCCTTGAATTCTTCGGTTTCCTTCAGCGACCGGCGAATGATGAACAGGAACGGCACGATCAGGCAGCCGATCAGGAACGGCACGCGCCAGCCCCATGCGGTCATCTGGTCGGCGGGCAGCACCTTGTTCAGCAGTACGCCGATCAGCGCGGCGAACACCACGGCGACCTGCTGGCTGCCCGATTGCCACGAGCAGTAGAAGCCCTTGTTGCCCTTGGTGGCGATCTCCGACAGATACACCGACACGCCGCCCAGTTCGACCCCGGCGGAGAAACCCTGCAACAGCCGCCCGAACAGCACGAGCACCGGCGCGAGCAGGCCGATCGTCGCGTAGCCCGGTATCGACGCGACCGTGAGCGTGCCGAGCGCCATCAGGCCGAGCGTGAGGATCAGGCCTTTGCGGCGGCCGTGATGGTCGATGTAGGCGCCCAGTACGATCGCGCCGAGCGGTCGCATCAGGAAGCCCGCGCCGAACACCGACAGTGATAGCATCAGCGACGCGAATTCGTTGCCGCTGGGGAAATAGGTCTTGGCGATCGCCGAGGCGTAATAGCCGTAGACCATGAAGTCGTACATCTCAAGAAAGTTGCCGCTGACCACGCGGAAAACTGTCTTGACCTTGGATTCTTCCTGAGCGGAAATGGCGTGCGACGCAGTAGACATGACATTCTCTGAAAAGCCTGCCGCCATATGGACATGACAGCCAGGCAGTTGAAACGATCCGCCGGGAGTGGCGAGCGGATGCCGCAGGCGAACGGAAAGGAAAGGACGCGCCGAGGGCGCGGCACTGTCATGCTGAACGCATTTACGCGGTATCAGGGTAAACGTTGTAGCTCAGGTAGGAGCCGCGCCAGGTAATGTTACCGTTGATGGCGCTGTTGCGAAATGCATACAATTTGCTTACGGGCCGTACTGCCCGTTGTCACTTTGGGCGACCATCATCGCGGTAGACTTTGCGGTCCGGCATTTCTGTTGAACACGATCCCGATGCGAACCACCCCCGCTCTTTCGCTGCGCCCCGCGACTGTCGACGACGCCGCGCTGATTGCTTCGATCCACAGCGCTAGCTGGCAGGCCACGTACCGGGGGCTGCTGCCCGATGCGTTCCTCGACGGCGAAGTCACACGCGAGCGCGCCGCCTATTGGGAAGCGCGGCTGGGCGCGCCAGGCGGCGAGCGCCGCACCGTGCTGATCGCCGAACTGGCGGGCGAGCCGATCGGCTTCGTGTGCGTCGAACGGCAGCCGGAGTCGGCGTGGGGTGTGCTGCTCGACAACCTGCATGCGCTGCCCGGCTACCAGGGCATCGGCGTCGGCAAGCTGCTGATGCGCGCCGCCGAAGACTGGGCGCGCGCGCAAGGCGAGACGCAACTGTATCTTTACGTGCTCGAAGGCAACACGCCGGCGATCGGCTTCTATGAACGGCAGGGCTGGCAGTTTGTCGGCGCCGAGCCGGATCATATGGGCGGCGTCGACATCACCGCGTTGCGCTACGTGTACCGGCTGAAACGCTGATCGCGCCGCTCGCGGGGCGCGGCCGTCGGCCGTGCATCAGCCGGGCCTGTGCGAAGTGTCGCTATGTTTCAGAACTATCTGATCGCTGAATCGGCGGCCTGCAAGCATCATCGTCTGTAGCCGATGGCTTCACCGTGTCGCGCCCGCGCATTCATCATCTGTACGTGTTGAGCGCTGTGCTTCACGGGCATGCGACATGCGGAGCGGCGCGTTCGCACCGACGTACGGCGTGCATGAAGGCGTTCCGCCCGCATCGCCCCGAGGCCTGAGTCCCTACGACCCCGCAGCCGCCCACCGGCGGCTCCACTACGAGGCGCCGCGAGAGACCAATGTCCACCATTCCGCTCACTTTGATCGATGGCTCCATTGCAATGCCGAGCCTGCGGCCGCTCGATCATCTGCCGGCACCGTTCGGCCGCGACTGGGCGTTGCTGCCGCCGGGCTACAGCTGGCGTGCGGAACTCAAGGCGCTGTATGCAGCGATGCTGCGCACCTTCTGCATGAGCGACCAGACCATTCTGTCGTTTTGCAGATGGGTGCCGTTGAGCGCAAGGCGTGCCCCGACTTCTGCTTCCGCTGCGACGGCGAAGCGTGCAACGGTCTTCGAGGCACCACGCGAACAAGCGCCGTGTGTGCTTGCCGAAGCAACGGTGATACCGGCAGTGGAACAGCCCGCGCTCGCCACCGTTGCGCGGAACGCGCCGCCGCATTGGGGAGCGCTGGCGGGCGGCGTGTGCGCACTCAGCGGCGCGGCAATGCTTACGTGGATCGCGTTCAGTCATCTGGCACATCGCCATACGGCCGACGACGCGAAGCCCGTGGACAGGGTGACGGCAAGCCTCGACGCACAGGTAGTGGAGCGTCGCGTACCTGATGCGGCTACGGTCCACGGGGTGGTCCGCGAAGTAGTCAGTGAAGCGACTGCCGCCAAGGTCGATGCGCGATCTGGAAACATGACATCGGCAAGCGGGCACGTCGTGCCCAACCATGCGCGCCCGCCCGCTTCGACCGAAGCAGCGGCAGCGGCGCCTACCGTAGTCAACGATGCGCTCTCGCGCCGCCGTAATGCGGTCCGCGAAGCGGTGGACAGCCCGCGCGTAAAAAACCGCCGTCACACCGCGCGCCGCGCCGCGGCAAACCCGCTCCCACGAGCCGCGGCAGTGAACGACGACATGCTGCACACCGCCGTCCCGCGGACTACACAGCGAGTGTTGCCCAGACCGTCGGCCGCGGGCGCTTACTCGCCGCGCGCGTCGGCACAGCCCGGTCTCGACGAATACGTCGACGTGACGATGTCCGCCGCGACGCAGCTGCGCGACGTCGCGTCGCCACGCTCCTCCATGTCGAACAATCTGCCGGCAGCCGGTTCGACCGAATGGATGAGTCACCTGTCGCAGCGTCGCGTGACCGAGATCCCGGATCAGTTCGCGAAGTAACCGTCAATGTGCCGCTGCCCGGAAAATGGCGGCACAACAAAGAGCCTGGCTGTTGATAAGCCGGGCTTCTTTCATTCACTGCGGCTGCTTCGAGACCGGCAATCCAGACTCCGTCTGCCGCTGCAACTGCATGATTTCGCTCTGAACCTGACGCAGTTGCGCCTGCGCCTTTTCCTTCTCGGCATGCAGTGTGACCGCCTCACCCAGCGTTTGCCGCTGGTAGTCGTTGACCTTGGCCTGCTGCGTGCGCGCTATGTCGAGATCGACCTGCAAGCGTTTCGCGTGATCCTGCGACATCGCAATGATGTCTTCTATGTACGCTTTCTGCGCCTGCAACCCCACGCGGCGAATTTCGACTTCCGAGAGCTGCGCCGTTTGCTGCGCAAAATCCGCATAGATCGCTTCCGCGCGATCCATGTTCTCCGACTTGATCACGCGCCAGAAATGTTTGCTCTGAAACAACGCGACGTAGTACGTCACCTGCTGCGGATAGAAAAACAGACTCGCGCCATAACTGCCGTTATAGGTG
This sequence comes from Paraburkholderia panacisoli, assembly GCF_008369935.1. Taxonomy (GTDB): domain Bacteria; phylum Pseudomonadota; class Gammaproteobacteria; order Burkholderiales; family Burkholderiaceae; genus Paraburkholderia; species Paraburkholderia panacisoli. Next base: position 85,876 of record NZ_VTUZ01000026.1, read on the forward strand.
GTGCGCAGTTCGCTCAGCTTTGCGTCGTGAATCATCTGCATCAATTCGGCGACGTTGCCTTGCGCATCGTTGGCCGGCGCGTCCGGCGCGCTCGGTGTGTTCGCCGCGTTTGAAGCGTTCGTTGTGTCGGGCTTGACCGCCTGCGCGCCAGGCAGCTCGGCGAGGTCGGACGACGGCGCGCTCATGACCGGCCGCATACCGGCTATCAATGCCGCTTCTGCGCTTTGCGCCGCGCGCGCCAGGTCGCCATGCTGCAGCGGCGCACACGAGGCCGCGAGTAGCATGACACGTCTCATTATTAAGGAATACTCCATACCTGCTTGCTCCATTCAATTCCGAAACAGCGGCAGATTATCGCGCGGATTTAACGTCAGGCGAAGCACACAAATGGCGCCTGAAAAGGCTCTAATTCGAGATAAACCGGAAGAAAATGATTCCGAGCAAATGTACCCGTCTATCAGGAAATAAACCTGTTCAGATAGGGCAAAACCACGGCAAACTGCCTCGTTCGGACGCTTCCGAATTTTCGATGGATTTGGACCAATCCAACGGCAAGCGCGTTTGCAATATTGCGATGAATAGGTGGCTCGTTCGCGCGAACCGATTTATGGTCTATTGCGATTGCAATCGGTGTATTGAAGGCGTAGCTGAAGCGACGGAAAATTCGCGCGACGAATCCTATATGCTCTAAGGCCGTGCGTGAAAACTCGGAATGCTGATTATCTTGATAACGAGGCCGCGGTGATTCGAACCCGTCGCTGCCGTGTCGGATAGATGAGACCCGGCATCGCGAACTGACCGGGAAAGACGCTTAGGAACCAGACAAGACCAACGTGGGGAACAAAGCAAAGCGCACCGCCCTATACCGCGACGGTGCGCCACACAAATCAGCATCGGGAAACGGCAATTACCGCAAGCTCAAGGGCAGACCCAACCCACGCCGCCCAACTACAAACATCCTAATCCCACCAATCTCAAAACCGCGTCTCACGCGCAACCCGCAGAAAAGTGTCGAGCAAAGGCGTGCAATCGAGCAACTCCGGACCGCCCGCGCGGTGAAACTCCGGATGCCACTGCACCCCCATCACGAATGGCGCGCGCCGATAGCGCACGGCCTCGATGAGGCCGTCCGACGCCGACACCGCTTCGATGTTGAGGTCGCGGCCGAGCGACTTCACCGCCTGATGGTGAATCGAGTTGACGATCGCATCGCGCCGGCCCGGGAACATGTTGACCAGCGTCGAGCCGTCCGGAAAGTGAATCCCGTGCCGGTGCTGATCGTAGTCCTCGTTGACGTGCGCGGCCGCGGTCGGCACATCGGTTGCGATGTCCTGATACAAGGTGCCGCCGAACGCCACGTTGATCAGCTGACAGCCGCGGCACACGCCGAGCACCGGCTTGCCCGATTCGACGAACTCGTGCAGCAACTCCAGCTCGTACATGTCGCGCACGCGGTCGCCGGGCCACTCGTGACTGGTCGCCGCTTCCGCGTATGTCTGCGGCGAGACGTCCGCGCCGCCTTGCAGCAGCAGGCCGTCGAGATGCTTCGCGTAGTCGCGCAGGCGGATATTGCTCGGATGCAACATGCCTTGATGACCGACTGTCGGAATCATGAACACCAGCACGTCGCGCGACATCACCCAATGCGCGATCGACTCTTCGAGGTACTGCAAGGTCTTGCCGCGCAAGCCCTTCGCGCCCGGCTCCGGATGGAAGATGCGTGCCGATACGCCGATGCGCAGCGTGCGCTGCGTGATCCGTTGACCTGCGCGATCGAAGATTTGCCGTGCGCGCGCCGCGACGATGCGGCCGAACACCGTCCACGCCGAATCGTGCTGCTTCAGATAGCGCGGCGGCGAGGGCGGCAACGCGTTGGGCGGCGGCGGATTGGTCGCGGTGAAGTCGGGTGCCGCGCCGAAGCCGGGCGGCGGCGAGCCGGCCGCACGCGCACTGGACGCAGCGGCTGCTTCGGCGGCGACGGTGTCGTCGGTCGACGTGGTCAGCTCGCCGGCAAGCGGCTCGCTGCTCGTCAAGGTAGGCGCGGAAGGCGCGCTCTTCGTGCTCGTGGTGCTGGCCGTGCCCTGCGTGGCCCGCGCGCCTTTCATGATGTCTGGACGCGCGGCAGGCGCGCCAGCCCGCCGCGCCTCGCGCTCATGAACCTCAGCTTCCTGCTTCGCGGTGGATGCCGCAGCCGAGCTGCGCGCTTCGGCCGCGTCGCGTTGCCGGGCCGTTCGTGCATCGGTGGGCGTGACGGCCGACGCGCTGCCGGGATCGTCGGTCGATGACCTCGCCACTGCCTGTTCGGCGGCCGGCGTCAGCGGGTCCTTGATCGGCGACTGGATCGCGTCTTCATGCGAGGGAGGTAGCGAAGCCGCCGGGTCTGCCGGCGCCGCACTGGGTGTCGACCCGCCGGAGATTGCGCCGGACGGCATTGGCGACGCCGAAGGCGACGATGGGCTGCCGGGCGCGCCGGCGTTGTCGGGTTTATTTTCGCTCATGACAGTCAGTCAGGCGCCTTCCACGCGAACGGATGAATATGCCCTGATTATCCGCCAGCGCAGCACGCCCCGCAAACCTGCACACAATTGCTCACATTGTTGCGAAGGGTCAAGAGGCGGTCCCGTTGGGGGCCGCGTTGAACGAGGCCTCCTCAAGGAACCCGGGCGCGGGCCCCAATGACTCAGGGGTCCGGCTGCTCCTCGAAAGTTTCACGCAAGGAGATCTGCATCGCCGCGTGGATCTTCACGCACCAGCGCCACACGAACGCGAGCAGCACCGCCGCGCAGATCAGCACTGCGGCGAGCAAACCGACCGGCGGCAGGATGCTGCCCGAGAGCGCCGCGACCAGCAGAAACACGCCGGCCATCGACACCACCGGCACCAGATCCGAGATCGCATAACGAAGCGCGCTCGTGAAGCGGCCCGCTGTCGCGGGCTGCACGCTGACTTCGGCGAGCAGCAACGCAAGCGATTTCGTCTTGCGATAGACCGCCACCAGAAACGGCATCGACACAACCAGCGCGACACCCCACAGCACCGCGCGCTGGATCGGTTCGGAATCGATCCAGTGCGCGAGCAGCTTGCCCGTGTAAGGCGCGCTATACGACACGCCGAGAAAGATCGCGGCGACCAGCGCGAGATTGACGGCAATCTGCAAGATGATCCGCCGCGTCATGCTGAAGAGCGTCGGCTCGCCGCTTGCCGTGCTGAGGCTGCGCAGCCACTGGCCGTACAGGCCGAACACGTTGGCGAGCGTGCCCGGCATCGCGCGGCCGAGGCGCTGCGTAAACGGATCGGCCGCGCGGATCAGATACGGCGTGAACAACGTGGTCAACGCGGAGACCGCCACCGCGATCGGATACAGAAATGCGCTGGTTACCTTCAGCGTCAAGCCGAGCGACGCGATGATGAACGAGAACTCGCCGATCTGCGAAACGGTCATGCCGACGCGCATCGACGTGCGCGCGTCCTGCCCCGAGAGAAAGGTGCCGAGCCCGCACGAGACGATCTTGCCGACAATCACCGCCACCGTGATCACCGCGATCGGCCATGCGTAGTCGAGCAGCACGGCCGGGTTCAGCATCAGCCCGATCGTCACGAAGAAGATCGCGGAAAAGGCGTCGCGCAACGGCGCGATCAGATGTTCGATCCGATGCAGATGGCGCGATTCGGCCATGATCGCGCCGATCAGGAACGCGCCGAGCGCGATGCTGTAGTCGAGCTTGACCACCAGCAGACAGAAGCCGAAGCAAAAGCCGAGCACCGACACCAGCAGCATCTCGTCGCTGCGCGTGCGCGCCACGTAGTTCAGCGCGCGCGGGACCACCAGCACCCCGACCAGCAGCGACACCGTCATGAACAGCAACAGCTTGCCGAGCGTGACCATCGCGAGGCCGGCGCTCAACTGCCCGGTCTGCGCGATGCCGGTCAAGAGCACCAGCATCGCGATGCCGAGAATGTCCTCGACGATCAGAATGCCGAACACCAGTTGCGCGAAGCCCTCGCGCTTCAAGCCCAGCTCGGACAGCGCCTTGACGATGATGGTGGTCGACGAGATTGCGAGGATCGCGCCGAGGAACAGCGAATCCATCGAACTCCAGCCGAACGCGCTGCCGATCTCGTAGCCGATCCACAGCATCAGCACGATCTCGGAGAGCGCCGCGACGATTGCCGTCGCGCCGACCTGGAAGAGCTTGCGCAGGCTGAATTCGAGCCCTAGCGAAAACATCAGGAACACCACGCCGAGTTCGCCGAGCGTCTGGATGGTCTGCTCGTCGTGGATCAGCTGGAACGGCGGCGTGTACGGTCCGATGATCAGGCCGGCGGCGATGTAACCGAGCACCACCGGCTGCTTCAGGCGATGGAACAGCACGGTGACGACGCCGGCGAGCGCCATCACGACCGCCAGATCCTGAATGAAGCCAATGCCTTGGTGCATGAATGCGTCCCTTACAAAAAGTAATCTACAAGAGCGCAGTGTAACAGCCGAAGCGGACCCGTCGAATCGCGCAAAGCGCCGAAGGACGCGGGATTGCGGGTGGGCGTCGAGCCCCCGCGCCGTCGGCGGACTCAAAAATGTTTTTGACAGGCTGGACTCCTGTGAAATATCACAATAATATTTGTCGAATATTTTTCTGGGAGTCGAGTGATGCGGCAGTTGTCGTTCAATGTTATAGACCGCGCGGGCCAAGGCCGCGCCGAGCATGTCGAAGTGGGCCGTCTGACGATTGCCGGGTGGGCCGGCCGCGATCAGGCGGCCATCGAGCATCACATTGCCGAGCTGGCCGAACTGGGCGTGAAGCGTCCGTCCACCACGCCGTGCTTCTACCGCCTCGGCGCGGAACTGCTGACGCAGGCCGAACAGATCGACGTGGTCGGCGTGAAGTCCAGCGGCGAAGCCGAATGCGTGCTGGTGCAGTCGCCGGCGGGCCTGCTCGTCACGATCGGCTCCGACCACACCGACCGCGAAGTCGAGGCCTACGGCGTGACCGTTTCCAAGCAGGTCTGCCCGAAGCCGCTCGCACGCGACGCATGGCGTTTCGACGAGGTCGCCGGCCACTGGGATCAACTGGAACTGCGCGCCTATGCGCTCGCGAACGGCGAGCGGCGCGTCTATCAGCAAGGCAGCGTCGCGTCGCTGCTGCCGGCCGCCGATCTGCTCGCGCGCGCGCCGCTCGCGAACGGCGCCGCGATGTTCTGCGGCACGCTGGCGGTGCTGGGCGGCATCGTCGGGATGGCCGACGGCGACGCGCTGGAACTCGAACTGCACGACCCTATCCTGAACCGCACGCTGCGTCACGCCTATCGCGTGCGCGCGCTACCTATCGTCGAATGAGGCACGCATGAACTCCCCCTCGCTCTCCGTCGGCGCCGACGCGTCGTCCGACGCGTGGCTCGAAGCCACCGCGTTGCGCAAGATCACCTGGCGCATCATGCCGTTCCTGTTTCTCGTCTACGTGCTGTCGTACCTGGACCGCGTCAACATCGGCTATGCGAAGCTCCAGTTCACCGGCGACCTCGGCCTGTCGAACGCGGCCTACGGACTCGGCGCGGGGATCTTCTTCTTCGGCTACTTCGTGTTCGAGGTGCCGAGCAATCTGCTATTGAAGAAGTTCGGCGCGCGCGCCACGATCGCCCGCATCACGATGCTGTGGGGCCTGCTGTCGTGCCTGATGATGTTCGTGCGCAGCGAAACGATGTTCTACGTACTGCGCTTTTTCCTCGGCGTGGCCGAAGCCGGGCTGGTGCCGGGCGTGGTGCTGTATCTGACCTTCTGGTTTCCGTCCGACCGGCGCGCGCGGATGGTCGCCGTGTTCATGGCGGCGATTCCGGTGGCGGGCATCATCGGCGCGCCGCTGTCGGGCTTTCTGATGTCGGCGCTGCACGACGCGCACGGGCTGCGCGGCTGGCAGTGGATGTTTCTGATCGAAGGCATTCCGTCGATTCTCGCCGGCTTCTGGGCGCTCGCCGTGCTGCGCAACACGCCCGCCGAAGCCACGTGGCTCAGTGCCGACGAAAAGCGCGTGATCACAGGCCGCATTGCGCGGGAAAACAGCGCGGCGCAGGCGGCCGGCGCCGAACACAATCTCGCCACCGCGTTGCGCTCGGGCCGCTTCTGGCTGCTCACGCTGATCTACTTCTGCCTCGTCACCGGCAACGCGGGCTTCTCGTTCTGGCTGCCGCAGATCGTCAAGGATCTCGGCGTGACGAACCTCGTCACCAATGGCTTCGTCACCGCGATTCCGTATCTGGCGGCGGGCATCGGCATGATCCTGATCGGGCGCTCGTCGGACATCACGGGCGAGCGGCGCTGGCATTACGCGGTGTGCTGCTTCATCGGCGCGGCGGGGTTGCTCGGCAGCGCATCGGTGACGAACTCGATTCCGCTCGCCGTCACCGGCCTGTCGATCGCGTATGTCGGCATCCTCGCGGGCTTCGGCATCTTCTGGTCGATGTCGACGACGTTCCTGCAAGGCACGGCCGCCGTCGCCGGGATCGCGGTGATCAACTCGATCGCGAACCTCGCGGGCTATGTGAGCCCGTACGTGCTCGGCATCGTCAAGGACGCGACGCACAGCGTGACGTTCGGGCTGGTGTTGATCGCGGGGGCGTTGATCGTCGGCGGGCTGGTGACGCTGATGATGCCGCGTGTGAAGGTGCAGCACGCGGCTGCGGTTTCGCCGCGGCGTGCCTGAGTCGCGGTCGGGTTGCGGTTGAGGCGCGCCTCGCGCACGCCGATCGCACCTGCCACGCCGATCACCCCACCCCGCCCACGCAAAACCTTGCTCTACAATGCGGACGACATTGCCCGCTTGCCTTCCACATGACGCTTTCGCAGACCGCCCGCCCTTCCCAGCCCACCCGCGCGACCGCCGCCGCGAGCCTCGCCGAGCAGGCGTATGCGTTCGTCAAACGCGAGATCATCACGATGCGGCTGCGGCCGAGCGAAGTGCTCAACGAAGCCGAACTGATGGCGCTGACCGGGATCGGCAGAACGCCGGTTCACCAGGCGCTGCATCGCCTCGTGCACGAGGGCATGCTGACCATCATGCCGAGAAAGGGCATCATGGTGCGGCCGGTTTCGCTCGACGACGTGCTGGCGATCATCGACGTGCGCCTCGTCAACGAAAGCTACTGCGTCGAACTCGCCGCGCGCCACGCGCAGCAGCACGATTACGATGCGATGCAGGCGCTGCTGGAGCGTTCGTCGGGGTGCGTCGCCGCGCACGACATCGAAGGCATGATGGACATCGACCGCGAGTTTCATCTGGCGATCTCGGCCGCCTCGCGCAACCCGGTGCTGGCCGATATCCTGCGCGGCCTGCATGAACGCTCGCTGCGCTTCTGGTTCATTTCGCTGTCCGAGCCGCATCATCTCGTAGACGTGCACGAAGAACACCTCGAATTGTTTCGCCTGCTGCGCGAGCGCGATGCCGAAGGCGCGCGTCGATCGGTGCAAAAGCATATCGAAGCGTTTCGTGCGACGCTGTTCAATCGCATCTGAACGCATGCAACGTAGCGAGCCGCGCACCGTGCCCCGACCCGCATCACCCCGACCCTTTGCCAGCGACCGCGTTTCTCCGATCAACCGGCTTCACCCCGTTCAACCGGATTCTTACCGACATCATGGCCACTGAATTCACGCCCTTCCCACCGCTTGCCCAGCTTGCCGCCGACCTCGCCGCCGGCCGCACCATGAGCCGCGCGCTCGTCGAAACCGCGCTCGAACGGATCGCCGATCCGGCCGGCCAGGGCGCGGTCGCCTTCATGCACGTCGACGCCGACAGCGCCCGCGCCGCCGCCGACGCGCACGACCGGCTGCGCGCCGCCGGCACCGTGCTGTCGCCGCTCGCCGGGATTCCGGTGTCGGTCAAGGACCTGTTCGATATCGAAGGCCAGCCGACCCGCGCCGGTTCCGTCGTCCTCGCCGACGCTCCCGCCGCGCAAGCGGACGCCGTCGCGGTCGCGCGCCTGAAGCGGGCCGGCGCGGTGATCGTCGGGCGCACCAACATGAGCGAGTTCGCGTTTTCCGGACTCGGGCTGAACCCGCACTACGGCCATCCGCTGTCGCCGTACCAGCGCAACGTGAAAGGCGACGAGCGGATTTCGGGCGGCTCGTCGTCGGGCGCGGCGGCGTCGGTCGCGGACGGCATGGCGGCCGTCGCGCTCGGCACCGACACCGGCGGCTCGATCCGCATCCCGGCCGCGCTGTGCGGCCTGACCGGTTTCAAGCCGACCGCCGCGCGCATCCCCAAGCAAGGCGGCGTGCCGCTCTCGCCGACGCTCGACTCGTTCGGCCCGATCGGCGTGTCGGTCGCGTGCTGCGCGCTGGTCGACCGGATGCTGGCGGGCCTCGAACCGCGCATCCCGTCCGCCCGTCCGCTCGAAGGCGTGCGCCTCGGCGTGCTGACCAATTTCGTCACCGAGGGCGTCGAACCGGCGGTCGCCGCCGCGATCGACACGGCGCTGAAACATCTGGAAGCAGCCGGCGCGATCGTCAGCGAAGTGCGTTTCGCGCCGCTCGACCGCTTGCCCGAGATCAACCGCTTCGGCTTTTCGCCGATTGAAGCGTATGCGTGGCATCGTCCGCTGCTGGAAAAGCATCGCGAGCAATACGACCCGCGTGTGCTCACGCGCATTCTGAAGGGCCAGCCAGCCAGCGCCGTCGACTATCTGGATCTCGTCGCCGAGCGCGGCGCGATGCTCGGTGAAGCCGCCCGCACGCTGTGGCAGCGCTTCGACGCGGTGGTCGCGCCGACGGTGCCGGTCGTACCGCCGCGCGTGGCCGACCTGATTGATGACGACGACGCGTTCGGCCGCACCAACGCGCTGATCCTGCGCAATCCGAGCGTGTTCAACTTCCTCGACAGCTGCGCGCTGTCGCTGCCCTGCCATCTGCGCGGCGACCCGCCGGTCGGTCTGATGCTGGCGGCCGCGCCGCACGCCGACGACGCGTTGCTGGCGATCGGCCGCGGCGCCGAGGCGGTGCTCAAAGCGATCCGTTGAGGAAGCGGAGCGCGCGGGCGGCCCGCTCAATAGTGCGATAAGCGCCGGGGTGAGGGTTCGCGCTAGAATCGCGGGCACCCGCCCCTTTCTGATTCGAGACCGCTCCAACGATCCATGAATAACGACATTGCGATGCTGCGCCGCGAGCGCTCCCTGCTGGTTCTGCTTGGCCTGATCTGCGTCGCCCTGGTGGGCGGCGCCTTGTACCTGCAGTATTTCCTGCACGAAGACCCGTGCCCGCTGTGCATCATCCAGCGTTATTTCTTTCTGCTGATCGCGGTCTTCGCGTTCCTCGGCGCGCGCTTCAATAGCTGGCGCGGCGTGCGCCTGCTGGAGGTGCTGGCGGCGTTGTCGGCGCTCGCGGGCATCGTCACCGCCGCGCGGCATGTGTACGTGCAGGCCAATCCCGGCTTCAGCTGCGGCTTCGACGCGCTGCAGCCGGTAGTCGACAGCTTGCCTCCCGCCCATTGGCTGCCGGGCGTGTTCAAGGTCGCCGGCCTGTGCGAAACGGCTTATCCGCCGATTCTCGGCCTGACGCTGCCGATGTGGTCGCTGGTCGCGTTCGTGGTGGCGTTCATCCCGCTGGCGCTGAGCCTCGTGCGCAATCGCCGCCGGTTCGTCTGATTTCGCTGCACGCTTAGCTCCTTCCCGCGCTGACACCAGGCCGGACTTCGCGTCGCCCTCCACGGCGGCCGAAGGCCGGCTTTTTTGCGCCTGCGCGGTCCCCGCGCTTACCCCGCCGCCCCAGCCGTGCCCGCCAGACCCCGCCCCGCCGGGCCTCGCGCCATCCCGCCCGCGCCCGCAGCAACTTCCCGGCTTCGCGCGAATCGTACTGACGTGACAAGCGGTCATGACCGTTGCCGCATATGCTTCATGCGATACGGGAAATATTTTCGGCACGCGGTAATGCTATCTTCGGAACTGGATGGCGATCTACGTGCGCGAGGCCGGCTTTGGCGACCCCCTGCGTAACGCGCGCCCGGTCCGCACTGTCTTTCGGATTCGCCATGACAACGCAAACCATCCGCTTTTATCACCAGGGGGCCATCCGCGAGGTCGCGGGCGTCCCGGCTACGCGCACCGTGCTTCAGCACCTGCGCGAGGATGTCCATTGCACCGGCACCAAGGAAGGCTGCGCGGAAGGCGACTGCGGCGCCTGCACGGTGGTCGTCGGCGAACTGGACGCGCGCGGCGCGCTCGCGCTGAAGGCGGTCAACGCATGCATCCAGTTCCTGCCCACGCTGGACGGCAAGGCGCTCTTCACCGTCGAAGACCTGCGCGCCGCCGACGGCGCGCTGCACCCCGTGCAACAGGCGCTGGTCGACTGCCACGGTTCGCAATGCGGCTTCTGCACGCCCGGCTTCGTGATGTCGATGTGGGCGCTGTACGAAAACCAGCCGGCCGACGCCGGCCTGCCCACCCGCGACGAAATCAACGCCGCGCTGTCCGGCAACCTGTGCCGCTGCACCGGCTACCGGCCGATCGTCGAGGCGTCGCAGAAGATGTTCGACTATTCGCAGTACCCGCGCGTGACGCTCGACCGCCAGGCCGTCGCGGACACGCTGCGCGGCCTGCAACGCGACGACACCTTCGAATACGGCGCGCCCGACACGCGCGGCGCGGCGTTCGGCTCATCCACCTTCCGCGCGCCGCTCACGCTCGACGCATTCGCCGCACTGCGCGCAGCCCACCCGCAGGCGCGGCTGCTGGCCGGAAGCACCGACGTCGGCCTGTGGGTCACCAAGCAGTTTCGCGATCTCGGCGACATTCTGTACATCGGCAACGTCGCCGAACTGAAGACCATCGAGCGCGATGCGCAAACGCTAACGATCGGCGCGGCCGTCACGCTCGAAGACGCGTACGCGGCGCTCGCCGCCGACTATCCCGAGGTCGCCGAACTCTGGACCCGCTTCGCGTCGCTGCCGATCCGCAACGCCGGCACGCTCGGCGGCAATATCGCGAACGGCTCGCCGATCGGCGATTCGATGCCGGCGCTGCTCGCGCTCGACGCCGAAGTCGTGCTGCGCCACGGCGCGAAAACCCGCACGCTGCCGCTCGACGCGTTCTACGTCGGTTATCAGAAAACCGCGCTCGCGGCCGGCGAATTCGTCGCGGCGCTGCGCGTGCCGCGTCCGGCGGCCCATTTGCGCTTTCGCACGTACAAGGTGTCGAAGCGTTACGATCAGGACATCTCGGCGGTATGCGCGGCGTTCGCGCTGCATCTCGGTGACGACGGCACGATCCAGGACGCCCGCATCGCGTTCGGCGGCATGGCGGCCACGCCCAAGCGTGCCGCGCAGACCGAAGCCGTGCTGAACGGCGCACCATGGAACGAAGGCACCGCGCGGCAAGCCATGAACGCACTCGCCGCCGATTACCAGCCGCTCACCGACATGCGCGCGTCGAGCGCATATCGGCTGAAGGTGGCGCGCAACCTGCTGTGGCGCTTCCACCTCGAAACGCGCAATGACGCGCCGCTCGCCCTTCTCGACGTGAATGTGTTCGCATTCGCAGCCGGTATGCCGGGACTGTCGGGCACATCGGACGCGACCGTTGCGAAGGAGTCGCCGTGATGAACCGCACTGATGCTTTCGTCGAACACGCCGGCGGGACGCTTGCCGCGAAGCCCGCCGCCGCGCATGACCACGAACACGACGCGGCGATCGGCGTGTCGCTGCCGCATGAATCGGCCGCGCTGCACGTGAGCGGCGAGGCCACCTACACGGACGACATCGTCGAACTGCAAGGCACGCTGCACGCGGCGCTCGGCCTGTCGCGCCATGCGCACGCGCGGATCGTATCGATGGATCTGGACGCGGTCAGACGTGCGCCCGGCGTGATCGCGGTGCTGAGCGCCGAGGACATTCCCGGCGAAAACAATTGCGGCCCGGTGCTGCACGACGACCCGATTCTCGCCGACGGCGAAGTGCTGTATCTCGGCCAGCCGGTGTTCGCGGTGATTGCCGAGAACCACGAACTGGCACGCCGCGCTGCGGCGCTCGCGAAAAGCGACGACGTGATCCGCTACGAACCGCTCGAAGCCATCCTCACTCCGGCCGAAGCGAAGGCCGCCAGGCAGTTCGTGCTGCCGCCGCTGCATCTCAGACGCGGCGATCCCGACGCGAAAATCGCCGCCGCGCCGCACCGGATCACGGGAACGTTCGACGTGGGCGGCCAGGAGCAGTTCTACCTGGAAGGCCAGGTCGCGTACGCGGTTCCTAAGGAAATGGACGGCATGCTCGTCTACAGCTCGACGCAGCATCCAAGCGAAATGCAGCAGGTGGTCGCGCACATGCTCGACTGGCCCGCGCACAACGTGGTGTGCGAATGCCGGCGCATGGGCGGCGGCTTCGGCGGCAAGGAATCGCAGTCGGCGGTGTTCGCGTGCGTGGCGGCGCTGGCGGCGCAACGGCTGCGCCGTCCGGTCAAGCTGCGCGCCGACCGCGACGACGATTTCATGATCACCGGCAAGCGCCACGACGCGGTCTACGAGTATGAAGCCGGCTTCGACGGCGACGGCCGCATTCTCGGCGCGCGCGTCGAAATCGCTTTACGCGCGGGCTATTCGGCCGATCTTTCAGGCGCCGTCGCGACGCGCGCGGTATGCCACTTCGACAACGCGTACTACCTGTCCGATGTCGATATCGTCGCGCTGTGCTGCAAGACCAACACGCAATCGAACACCGCGTTCCGCGGCTTCGGTGGTCCGCAAGGCGCGCTCGTGATGGAAGTGATGCTCGACAGCATCGCGCGTCAGTTGAACTGCGATCCGCTCGACGTGCGCCTCGCCAACTACTACGGCATCGGCGAGCGCGATACCACGCCATACGGTCAGCGCGTCGAGGACAACATCATCGCGCCGCTCACCGACGCGCTGCTCGACAGCAGCGACTATCGCGCGCGCCGCGCGGCGCTCGCGGCCTTCAACGCGGACAGCCCGGTGCTCAAGCGTGGAATCGCGTTTTCGCCGGTCAAGTTCGGCATCTCGTTCAACGTGCCGTTTCTGAACCAGGCCGGCGCGCTGGTGCATGTGTACAAGGACGGCTCGGTGCTCGTCAACCATGGCGGCACCGAGATGGGCCAGGGGCTCAACACGAAGGTCGCGCAGGTCGTCGCCAATCAGTTCGGCTTGCCGCTGTCGCGCGTGCGCGTCACCGCAACCGATACGTCCAAGGTCGCGAATACATCGGCGACCGCGGCCTCGACCGGCAGCGATCTGAACGGCAAGGCCGCCGAGGCCGCCGCGCAGACGATCCGCGCGCGGCTTGCGGAACTCGCGGCCAAACAGCTCGGCGGCAACGCGCAAGACGTGCAATTCGCCCACGGCGCGGTGTCGGTGAACGGCGGCGCGATGCCGTTCGAGCAACTGGTCGGCGCGGCGTATCTCGCGCGCGTGCAGTTGTGGTCGGACGGTTTCTACACGACGCCGAAAGTGCATTGGGATGCGAAAACGCTGACGGGTCATCCGTTCTACTACTTCGCGTATGGCGCGGCGGTGTCGGAAGTGGTGATCGACACGCTGACCGGCGAATGGAAGCTGATGCGCGCGGACGTGCTGCACGACGCCGGCCAGTCGATCAATCCGGCGATCGACATTGGCCAGGTGGAAGGCGGCTTCATTCAGGGCATGGGCTGGCTCACCACCGAGGAGCTCTGGTGGAACCGCGATGGCCGTCTGATGACGCACGCGCCGTCCACGTACAAGATTCCCGCGGTGAGCGATACGCCCGCCGCGTTCAACGTGCAGCTCTACCGGAACCAGAACGCGGAGCCGACCGTGTTCCACTCGAAGGCCGTCGGCGAGCCGCCGTTGTTACTGCCGTTCTCGGTGTTCCTCGCGATTCGCGACGCGATCGCGGCAGCGGTGCCGGGCGCGCAACATGCGCCGCCGTTGCGGGCGCCGGCCACGCCCGAAGCGATACTCGATGCGCTGGACGCGTTGCAGGCCGGGTGCGCAACAGACCCCGCCGCGGAGCCGGCCATCACCGACACGACGGCCTGAAACCGGGCGCCATAAACTGATGCGAATGATCGAAACGAAATGACTCCACGGCCTGACGCGACACGAACGCGCCGGGCCGCACGCAGACTCAAAAGCGCACAAACGCAACCGGCCGCACGGACACCCCGCGCGGCCCCCTCTGGAGAACCGCCGGATGCAAGCCTGGCTACCTGACCTGCAACAACTGCTCGCGCACGGCGACGCCGCCGTGCTGGTGACGGTCGCGCGCGTCGAAGGTTCGGCGCCCCGCGAAGCCGGCACCAAGATGATCGTCACGCGCGACTCGGCCAGGCATACGATCGGCGGCGGCCACCTCGAATGGAAAGCAATCGAGACCGCGCGCCAGGTGCTGCGCGACGGCATGCGCTCGCCGCACATGCGGAGGCTTGAGCGCTTCGCGCTCGGCCCGAGCCTCGGCCAATGCTGCGGCGGCGCGGTGATTCTCGCGTTCGAGCGGCTCGACATCGGCGACCTCGGCTGGATCACGTCGCTGGCAAAGCGCGTGGCCGCCGGCCTTTCGACGGTGCGTAGCGTATCATTCGGCCCCGCACCGGATGCGGTGATGCTGTCCGACCCCGAGCCGGGTGTCGATGCCGCCGACTGCTTGCTATGGGACGGCGCCGGTTTCGACGACAGCAGCGCGCTGCTCACCGAAACCATCGCGCCGGGCGACTTCGCCGTCGTGCTGTTCGGCGCCGGCCACGTGGGCGCCGCGCTGGTGCGCGTGCTGGCCACGCTGCCCTGCACGGTCCGCTGGGTCGACGAGCGCGATGCGCAGTTCCCGCCCGTCGAATCGCTGCACGCGCCGAACGTCAAGCTCGATCCGAACGACGCGCCCGACGAAGCCATCGATGAGGCTGCGCCGCACACGTACTTCATCGTGATGACGCACAACCATGCGCGTGATCTCGAGTTGGCCGAGCGCATTCTGCGGCGCGGCGACTTCGCGTTCTTCGGCATGATCGGCTCGCACAGCAAGCGCAAGCAGTTCGAACACCGGCTGGCGGCGCGCGGCATCGACCCGTCGCGGATCGCGCGGATGAAGTGCCCGCTCGGCGTCGACGGCATCGTCGACAAGTCGCCGGAAGTGATCGCGATCTCGGCGGCCGCGCAGGTGCTGCAAGCCGTCGAGGCGAACGCGGGCGCGCATCATCACACGACCCAGGCGGTGTGAAGCGCGGCGTCGCGGCTATCGCCACATCGCCGCGCATCCGCTGTCGATCAGATCCGGCGCGAACCGACTCCAACAAACTCATAACCGACCATGACTACAACGACCGCTACCACCCCAACGCTCACCGATAAAACCGCGCGGGCTCCGAAGGCCGAGCTGCATATCCATATCGAAGGCTCGCTCGAACCCGAGCTGATCTTCGCGCTCGCCGAGCGCAACGGCGTGAAGCTCGCGTATGACTCGATCGACGCGTTGCGCGCGGCGTATGCGTTCACCGATCTGCAATCGTTCCTCGACATCTACTACGCGGGCGCGAGCGTGCTGCTGCACGAGCAGGACTTCTACGACATGACGATGGCGTACGTCGAACGCTGTCTTGCCGACAACGTGGTTCACAGCGAAATCTTCTTCGACCCGCAGACGCATACAGAACGCGGCGTGCCGATCGCGACCGTGGTGGCCGGCATCGAACGCGCGCTCGCCGAGGCGGAAGAGCGCGGCATGTCGAGCAAGCTGATTCTGTGCTTCCTGCGCCATCTGTCGGAAGAGGACGCGCTCGCCACCTTCGAAGAAGCGCGGCCGCTGTTCGAGCAGTACAAGCATCGGCTGATCGGGGTCGGGCTGGATTCGTCGGAGCGCGGCCATCCGCCTTCGAAGTTCGAGCGCGTGTTCGCGAAGGCGCGCGCGCTCGGTCTGAAGCTCGTCGCGCATGCGGGCGAGGAAGGTCCGCCCGCGTACATCTACGAAGCGCTCGATCTGCTGAAGGTGGACCGCGTCGATCACGGCGTGCGCAGCATCGAGGACCCGGCGCTCGTCACGCGGCTGGCCGACTCGCGCGTCGCGTTGACTGTGTGTCCGCTGTCGAACCTGAAGCTGTGCGTGTTCGACGACCTCACCAAACACACGCTGAAGGACCTGCTCGATCGCGGCGTCGCGGTGACGGTGAATTCCGACGACCCGGCCTACTTCGGCGGCTACGTCAACGCCAACTACTTCGCCACCATCGACGCGCTGAAGCTCGACGATGCCGAGGTCTACACCATCATCCGCAACGGCTTCGAAGCGTCGTTCGTGACCCCCGAGGAACGCAGCGCGCTGATCGCGAAACTCGACGCGCACTGGCATCAAAGCGGCCCGCACTGACGGGCCGATATAAGGCAGCCGGCGGCGGCGCGGGTTCTCTGGGGAGCCCGCGATAAACCACTGTCCGCGCTGCTCGGCTTTTCACATTCGGAGACGGTTTTTCCATGACTCAATCGACTAACCCGGCCAGCCCGGCCAAAGCAGCGCAGTCGGCATTTCGCGCGCAACTGCTGACCTTCAACGGCGACCCCGCGCAATCGCCCGATGCGGCGGTCTTCCACGAGGACGGTCTGCTGATCGTCGAAGACGGTCATGTGGCGGCGGCGGGCGCGTATGCGGCGCTCGCGTCGCGGCTCGCGCCGGGCACCCAGGTAGAGGACCTGCGCGACAAGCTGATCGTGCCGGGTTTCATCGACACGCACATTCATTTCCCGCAAACGGACATGATCGCGTCGCCGGCGCCGGGTTTGCTGCCATGGCTCGACACCTACACGTTCCCGACCGAGCGCCGCTTCGCCGACCCCGCGTATGCGCGTGACACCGCGAGCTTCTTCGTCGACGAACTGCTCGCGTGCGGCACGACCACCGCGCTCGTGTACTGCACGGTCCACAAGGAATCCGCCGACGCGCTCTTCACCGAGAGCGACGCGCGCAATCTGCGGATGGTGGCGGGCAAGGTGCTGATGGATCGCAACTGCCCCGAGTTCCTGCGCGACACTGCGCAATCGGGCTACGACGACAGCGCCGAGCTGATCGGCCGCTGGCACAATCGCAGGCGCCAGATGTACGCGCTCACGCCGCGTTTCGCACCGACTTCGACCGAAGCGCAGCTCGAAGCGTGCGGCGTGCTGGCGCGCAAGCATCCGGATGTGTTCATCCAGAGTCACGTCGCGGAAAACACCGACGAAGTGAAATGGGTCGCCGATCTGTTCCCCGGCCACCGCAGCTATCTGGACATCTACGATCACTACGGCCTGCTGCGCCGCCGCGCGGTGTACGGTCATTGCATCTACCTCGACGAGGAGGACCGCAAGCGCATGGCCCAAACCGGCACGGTCGCCTCACATTGCCCGACCTCGAACCTGTTTCTCGGCAGCGGCCTGTTCGACTTCGACAAGGCCGACGCGGCGGGCATGCCGATCGCGCTGGCAACCGACGTCGGCGGCGGCACCTCGTTCTCGATGCTGCAAACGATGAACGAGGCGCACAAGGTCGCGCGTCTGGGCGGCCATCATCTGAGCGCCACGCGGATGTTCTATCTGGCGACCGCGGGCGCGGCCGAAGCGCTCGACCTCGCGGACAAGGTCGGCACGTTGAAGCCGAACTCGGAAGCGGACTTCGTCGTGCTCGATCCGCAGGCGACGCCGCTGCTCGCGCGCCGCACCGCACGCAAGGAATCGCTGGAGGAGTTGCTGTTTGCGTTCGCGCTGCTCGGCGATGATCGCGCGGTTTATGAAACGTATGCGGCCGGCAAGCGGGTGCATCGTCGTGACGACGCGCGGCAGCATGCGCAGGGGGCGGCGAGAATCGCGGCTTGATGGTGCGTGGATCGATTCACGCGGCTGGATAAGAAACGGCGCTTCGTTCCCGAAGCGCCGTTTTTATTTGCTCTGGATTCCAGATCAATTTGTGGCGCCACTCATCGCTGCACACACACCGCATGCAACGCCGTGAGCCGTCGCACCGGATCGGCGACATACGGATTCGATTCATCCCACGCGTATCCCGCTAGCACCGCGGTGATCATGCGCCGGATCGACGGCGCCTGATCCGGATGATAGATGATGTCCTGCAACTCGCCGGTGTACCAGCGCTCGACGAACGCGCGGAACGTGTCGATGCCCTTGCGCAACGGCACGTCGTAGTCCGCGGACCAGTCGACCGCCGCGCCGTCCAGTTGCCGGTTCAGCGTGTGCGCCGCGAGATGCGCGGAACGCAGCGCGATCGTCACGCCGGACGAGAACACCGGATCGAGAAATTCGCCCGCATTGCCGAGCAGCGCGTAGCCGGGCCCATGCAGACGCTCGACGTTCGCCGCGTACCCGCCGATATGACGCACCGGCATCAAGAACGGCGCGCCGCCGATCAGCCGGTTCAGCGTCGACTCCTGCTGGATCAGCGCGCGCAGCGTCGCGTCGCGCTCCGCTTCGGGCACGTCGAGAAAGCTGGCCTCGGCGACACAGCCCACCGACGAGCGCCCGCCCGCCAGCGGAATCATCCAGAACCACACGTCGCGGCGCTCGGGATGCGTCGCGATGCAGATCTTGTTGCGATCGCTCGCGTCGACCGGAATGCCGTCGCGCACGTGCGTGAAGAGCGCGGCGCGCGTGGGCATGCGCGTCGGCGATTCGAGATTCAGCAGACGTGGCAGCACGCGCCCGAAACCGCTCGCGTCCAGCAGGAAGCGCGCTTCGATCTGGTATGCGTTGTCGGCTTCGTCGACCACGTCGACGAGCGGCATGAGACCCGTATGGACCGCGCGCACCGTGTGGCCGAAGCGCACGTCGGCGCCCTGCCCGGCGGCGCAGCGAATCAGGATGTCGTCGAACACCGCGCGCTCGACCTGATAGGTGGTGCCCCACCCGGGCGAATGCTTGTCGCGGAAGTCGAACGACGACGACTGGTCGCGATACACGAAGTGCGCGCCGTTCTTGTACTGGAAGCCCGCTTCGACCACGGCTTGCAGCATGCCGGCCTCTTCGAGGTAGGCCATGCTTTGCGGCAGCAGGCTCTCGCCGATCGAGAAGCGCGGAAAATGCTGACGCTCCAGCACGAGGACCGAACGGCCCGCTTTGCGTAACAGCGCGGCTGCGACCGCGCCGGACGGACCGGCGCCGATGATCGCGACGTCGACGGTGGTCCGCTTTGACGAATGTTGATTCACGTGTACCTCAGTGCGTGCAAATGCGTGCTTGCAAATGCGTGGGTTTGCCTGCGCGGCGCGGCCATCTCAAGCGCCCTGCCATGCTTCGAACATCAGGCTCGCGCAACTGCCGCCGAACCCGAATGACACCGACAACGCCGTGTCGATGCGCGCGGCGCGCGTCGCGCGCACGAGCGGCATGCCGCGCACTTCCGGCTCCGGTGTCCCTGTATCCGCCGTGCCCGCGATGAACCCGTCGCGCATCATCAGCAGCGTGTAGATCGCCTCGTGCGCGCCGCACGCGCCAAGCGAATGCCCGGTCATGCCTTTGGTCGACGAAAACGCCGGCACCGGCTGCCCGACCACTGCGCCGAATACCTCATTCAACGCGCGCAGTTCCTCGAGATCGCCGAGCGGCGTCGACGGCGCGTGCGTGTTGACGTAGTCGGGGCGCTTGCCGGCTTCGTCCAGCGCGCCGCGCATCGCCCGCGCAATGCCTGCCGCGCGCGGCGCGACCATGCCGGCGCTGTCCGTGCAAGCGCCGAATCCGGTGAGCTCCGCATAGATGCGCGCGCCGCGCGCCACCGCGTGATCGAGCGCTTCGAGCACCAGCACGCCGCCGCCCGACGCGATCACGAAACCGTCGCGCTGCGTGTCGTACGGACGCGATGCATGCTGCGGCTCGTCGTTGAAGTGGCGCGACAGCGCGCCCATCGCGTCGAACAGCAGCGTCGTGTTGTCGTGCAGCGCGTCGCTGCCGCCGGCCAGCACGATCTGCTGCCGGCCGGTCTGGATCAACTGCATCGCCTGGCCGATCGCGAGCGCCGAGGTCGTGCACGCCGATGACGGCGAATAGCTCACCCCTTCGAGCCCGAACAGCTGCGCGACATTGGCCGACGCGGTGCTGCTCATCGTCTGCGGCACGGTGTACGGCGGCACCTTGTCGACGCCGCGCGCGTGCGCGATCGCCAGCGCCGCGTCGTAACTCGACAGCGAGCCGACGCCCGAGCCGATCACCGCGCCCGCGCGCGGCGAGCGCATCACGGCCGCCGCGAGCCCGGCATCGTCGATCGCGTGGCGGGCGGCATGGCACGCGAAGCGCGCGGTGTCGCCCATGAAGCGTTCGAGTTTGCGCTCGAACGGCGGCTCTTGCGCGACCGACGCGACGCCCGCCACCTGCGACGCGAACCCGCGCTCGCGCCACGCGTCGATCCGCTCGATGCGCGAGCGGCCCGCGCGCAACGCGGCGGCCACATCGTCGAGCGTATTGCCGAAGCACGACACGATCCCCATGCCGGTGACGACCACGCGTTGCAGCGCGACGCTCATCGGACGCGCCTGAAAATCAGCGACGTGTTGATGCCGCCGAACGCGAAGTTGTTGCTCATCACATGTTCGGCGTCGATCTCGCGCCCCGTGCCGACGATGTAGTCGAGCGTCGCACACGCCGGATCGAGGTTGTCGAGATTGAGCGTCGGCGCGAACCAGTTGCGCTTCATCATCTCGATGGTCCACCACGCTTCGAGCGCGCCGCACGCGCCGAGCGTATGGCCGACGTAGCTCTTGAGCGAACTGATCGGCATGCGCGCGCCGAAGGTCTGCGCGGTCGCGTGGCTTTCGGCGATGTCGCCGCGATCCGTCGCGGTACCGTGCGCGTTCACGTACGCGATCGCGTCCGCCGGCAGTTGCGCGTCGCGCAGCGCAAGCTGCATCGCGAGCGCCATGGTGTCGGCGGTCGGCTGGGTCATGTGCGCGCCGTCCGAGTTGCAGCCGAAGCCGACGATCTCCGCGTGAATCCGCGCGCCGCGCGCCACCGCGTGCTCGTATTCTTCGAGCACCAGCGTCGCCGCGCCTTCGCCGACCACGAGGCCGTCGCGCGCGGCATCGAAAGGACGCGGCGTCAGATGCGGCGCATCGTTGCGCGTGCTGGTCGCGTACAGCGTGTCGAACACCGCGACCGCCGGGCCCGACAGTTCCTCCGCGCCGCCCGCCAGCATCAGCGTCTGCTTGCCGGACTGGATCGCCTCGAACGCGTAGCCGATCGCCTGGCTGCCCGACGCGCACGCGCACGAGGTCGGAATGATGCGCCCTTTCAGATCCCAGAACAGGCTGACGTTGACCGCCGTGGTGTGCGGCATCATCTGCACGTAGCTGTTCGACGTCACGTTGTTCATCGAGCCGGTTTCGAGCATCGTGCCGAACGCGCGGATCGGCTGCACCGAGCCCGACGACGAGCCATACGCGACGCCCATGCGGCCATCGGCGATGCTCGGGTCGTCGGCGAGGCCCGCGTCGGCGAGCGCCAGCTCGCTCGCGCGCACCGCATACATCGACACCGGCCCCATCGCGCGCGTCTTCTTTCGCGGATAGTGGGCGGGCACGCTGAAGTCCGGCAGCGGACACGCGAGCCGCGTATGCAGCGACTCGAAGTAATCCCACTCGGGCATGCGCCGCACCGCATTTGCGCCGCTTTTCAGGCGCGCTTCGATCGCGTCCCAGCTATCGCCGAATGCGGTGACGCCGCCCATGCCGGTAATGACGACGCGCTTCATCACACCATCCCGCCGTTCACGCCGATCACCTGGCGCGTCACATACGAGGCCGCATCCGACATCAGGAAGCTGACCACCGACGCAACTTCTGCTGGCTGACCGACGCGGTTCATCGGCACCGTCTTCAATGCCTGTTCGAGCGGCATCTGCTCGAGCATGCCGGTTTCGATCAGACCCGGCGCGACGCAATTGACGGTGATGTTGCGCGACGCCAGCTCCACCGCGAGCGCCTTGGTCGCGCCGATCAGCCCGGCCTTCGCTGCGCTGTAGTTGACCTGGCCGCGATTGCCCATCACCCCCGACACCGATGCGATCGTGACGATGCGCCCGCCGTTGCGGGCGCGCACCATCGGCATGGTGAGCGGATGGACGACGTTGTAGAACGCGTCGAGACCCGTCTCGATCACGATGTCCCAATCTTCTTCGGTGAGCGCGGGAAACGCGGCATCGCGCGTCACACCCGCGCTGCACACGATGCCGTAGTACGGACCGTGCGCGGCGACATCCGCTTCGAGCACGGCGCGGCATGTGGCGCGTTCGCGCACGTCGAATTGCAGCACGCGCGCCGTGCCGCCTTGCGCGGCGATGCCCGTCGCAACCGCGTCGGCTTCGCTGCGTCCCGTGCGGCAATGCACGCCGA
Organism: Paraburkholderia panacisoli; assembly: GCF_008369935.1. Classification (GTDB taxonomy): domain Bacteria; phylum Pseudomonadota; class Gammaproteobacteria; order Burkholderiales; family Burkholderiaceae; genus Paraburkholderia; species Paraburkholderia panacisoli. Next base: position 108,196 of record NZ_VTUZ01000026.1, read on the forward strand.
CCGCGAAGCCATCGGCGGCCAACTTGTACGCAATTGCGCGGCCAATGCCGCGGCTTGCGCCGGTAACGAGAACACGCCGGCTCATGAACTGACACTCCCTTCGATGAATGACTGAAAATCGGGCGGTTGAAAAATCTTGATGACGGCTTCGGCGCAACACACGCCGTCTTCGTGGATCGTGCATTCGTACGCGCCGTGGCCCGCTTCGGCACGCAGCAGCTCGCTCACGTGGATCAGCAGATGCGCGCCGCGGGCGAACGCCGGCCGCAGCGCGTGGTAGCTGCGCGAGCCGAGCAGCACGCCCGGCCGCGCGCGGCCGCCGCCGCGCATCGCCAGCAGCGCGACGTGCGCGGCGATCGCCTGCGCCATCAGTTCGATGCCGATCCACGCGGGCATCGCGCCGTCGGCGCCGGCGTACCACGCGTGCGGGTCGACGGTGGCGCGCGCGTTCAGCGTGGTGTCGCTGAAGCTGTCTACGCCGTCGATCAGCAGCATGGTGCCGCGATGCGGGATGATCGCTTCGATCGGTTGCTGCACGAGTTGCTCGTCGCCCGGTGGCGGAGTCGTCATGTGCGTCACCGGGCGAGGATCAGGCTGACATTGCTGCCGCCAAACGCGAACGAATTGCTCATCACGTATTGCGTGCCCCCGCCGCGCGGCAGGAAGCGTTCGCTTTCCACCAGGTCGAGCGTGGGCAACGCGGGATCGGCTTCGCCGTCCCACAGATGACGCGGCAGCGGCACGTCGTCGCGCGCGAGCGTGAGCCACGCGAAGCCGAGTTCGGTCGCGCCCGCCGCGCCGAGTTGATGGCCGGTCAAGGGCTTGGTGCCGCTCGTCGCCACGCCGTTCGCGAACACCCGCGCCATCAGCTTCGCTTCCATCTCGTCGTTCTTCGGCGTGGCGGTCGCGTGCAGGTTCACATAGCCGAGCGCGGCCGGTGCGATGCCCGCGTCGGCGAGCGCTGCGCGCAACGCGAGTTCGCCGCCCGTGCCTTGTGGGTCCGGCGACGAAATGTGATGCGCGTCGCTCGATTCGCCGACGCCCGCGAGCCGCACCGCCGCTTCGTCGCGGCTCATCAGAAAGACGGCCGCGCCCTCGCCGACATTGATGCCGCAGCGGTTGACGCTCATCGGATTGGTGCGCACGGCGCTGGTCGATTCGAGCGACGCGAAGCCCTGCATCGTCAATTCGCAAAGCGAATCGACGCCGCCCACCACCACGGCATCGCACAGTTGCAATTGCAGCAGCCGGCGCGCCGACGCGAAGGCTTTCGCGCTCGACGTGCACGCGGTCGAGATCGTGAAGGCCGGCCCTTGCACGCCGAGCGCGGCGGCGGCGAACGGTGCGGCCGTGCCGATTTCCATCTGACGGTAGTTGAAGTTGTCGGGCAGTTCGCCCGCTTTCGCGTGATAGACGAACGCCGCTTCAGCCGCCTCGATGCCCGACGTGCTGGTGCCGAGCACCACGCCGATCCGCGCCGCGCCGTAGCGTTCGCGCGCGGCATCGATGGCAGGCGCGATCTGCGCGAGCGCGGCCAGCAGCAAGCGGTTGTTGCGGCAGTCGTAACGCGCGAGGTCGGCGCGCGGCGCCAGTTCCAGCGGCGCGAGCACGCTGCCGGCAAACGCGTCGCCGATGCCCGTGTGCACGTTCGCCATGCCGGGCGCACGCGTGGCGGCGAGCGCCGGCACGATCTCGTCGACGTTGCCGCCGAGCGCGTTGATCATGCCGAGCGCGTGCAAATAAACTGATGGCGCACTCATGCCGCCCTCCTCGATTCCAGTGGCATGCCGATCGGTGCAAGCAGCACCGCGACCGCGATGCCGAGTGCCAGCGTCGCGCCGAAGCTCTTCAGCGCAGGCATCGCACTCATGGCGAGCATGCCGAACGACAACAGCGTGGTGGCCGCCGACAGCAGCACGCCGGTCCACACCGCGCCGAGATCCGCGTCCGCGCGCAGACAGCCTTCGCGCAGGAACACCGCATAGTTTGCGCCCACGCCGAGCACCAGCATCAGCGCGAGCCAGTTGAACAGATTGAGCGGTACACGCGCATAGCCGAACACCGCGAGCGTGACGCCGATTGCGAGCAGCACCGGCAAAGTGGTGGCGATGCCGCCGCGCAGGCGGTCCCTTGAGCTGACTTCCTTCGACGCGTAGCGCAGGGTCAGTAGAACGAGCACCAGTGCGAGTGCGCCGCCGAGCCACCAGCCGCTGTCCACCCGATAGGCGCCGAACAGCTTCGACACGCTGGCGGCCTTGTCGACGAACGCGACGCCCGGCAAGCGCTGCGCGAGTGCGAGCAACGCGGGCTCATTGCGTGGCGTCACGCCTTGCGGAATCACGACTGCCGCATACTCGTGCGTGGCGGCATCCACTTCGCCGAGCCACAGATGCCGGTACGGTTGCGACCATGACGCGGCCAGCCAGCGCGCGACGGTGAGCGGCGGCTGCGCCTGCGCGAACGCGGCGAGCCACGCATCGGCGACTTCATCCTTGAAGCCCGCTCGCAGCAATGTGGCACGCAACGCGGCGCGGTCGTCGAACACATGCTGCGCGAGCAGCGCGCGGTCTTCGCCCTGCTGCTTCGCGGACGGCACGAATTGCGTCACCGACTGATAACCGCCGACCTGGTTCGCCGTGCCGTCCAACGCGTCCAGCTTCGCGCCCAGCGCTTCGGTACGTTGCAGCACCGCTTCCGGCGTGTCGCCGCGCACCACGAAAAACTGCGCGCTGTTATCGACGCCCACCGCGTCGCGCACCTTGTCCTCCTGCGCGACGAGCGACGCATCACGCTGGATCAGCAGATGGATATCGTCGTCACTGGTCAGGCGCAGCCAGCCGGGAAGCGCGACGATCAGCAACAGCGCCGCGACATACCATGCGCGCCGCCCGCCGATCGCGCGCTGCCAGAGCGACAGCAAACGCGCCGCCCCCGCGAACACGCGTTGCGGGCTGCGCTTCGGCGCGCGCGTCAGCAACGCAGGCAACAGCCACAGCACGGACGCGAACGCCGTCGTAATGCCGACCATCGCGAAGCACGCGATCTGCTTGAGCGCGGGAAACGGCACCCACATCAGGATTGCGTAGCCGAGCAGGCTCGTCAGCAGCGCGACCGTCAGCGCGGGCCGCACGGTGCGCGCGCCGCGCCGCGCGTCCCAGTCGCGCTGCGCGCCGAGATACACGACGAAGTACTGGATCGAATAATCGACGGCCTCGCCGATCAGGCTCGCGCCGAACACCAGCGTCAACAGATGCAGCTTGCCGAACACCAGCAGCGTCACGGCGAGCGCGCAGACGATGCCGAGCGCCGTTGACACGAAGCCGAGCAGCAGCAGGCGCGGCGAGCGGAACACCCACAACATCAGCAGCGCGATCCCGCACAGCGACGCGACGCCGATCAGGTGCACTTCGCGTTCGGCGGCGCTGCGCGCCGATTCCGCGTAGAACACCGCGCCGGTGCGCGCCACCGACACATCGGGAAACGCCTGTCGCAACGCACTTTCGCTTTGGGCGAGCGCCGCGTGCACCGCGCGCTGCGTTTTCGTTTCGTAGGCCGAGCCCGGCAACGTCGCGACGAGCAGCACGCTGGTCGCGGCGCCGCGATGCGCGACCAGCAGGTTGTCTTCGACTTCGAGATTGGAGGTTGCGAGCGGCAGGCCACCGAGCCAGCGTTCGAGCCAGCCGAACGGATCGTCGGCGAGCGGGGTGCTCAGGCCGCCGTGCAACGGGCTGTAGATGCGCTGCGCGAGCGTGTCGCGCAAGGTCGTGCTGGATGTGCCCGCTGCGCCGCCGGCGAGCGCCGCGCGGTCAACCGGCGCGAGCAGGCCGAAGCGATACGGCAGGTATAACGCGGCGATCTGCGCGAGATCGAACGGCGGCAACTCCGCCGTCACCGAGCCGAACGCCCCGCTCTTTTGTAGCGACGCGCCTAGCTGCTTCGCCGCCGCTTTCGCATGCGTGTCGTCGTTGCTGGTGACGAGCAACACCGTGCGGTCGCCGAGCGCGCTCGCCAGCGTGTCGACCGCATTTTCGGCGACCGGGTCCGCTTCGGTGGCGGGCAAGAGCGCGAGCAGATCGGTCTGCAACGGCGACGGCCCCGCGAAGCGCCATGCGCAGTACAGCGACGCGGCCAGCGCGAGCAGCAGCCACGCGGCGCGCACGCCCCACGTCTGTTTCGCGGACCGCTGTGGCGGCGCCTTGCGGGTATCGCGCACGTCCCGCATGTTCATTACGGCGCTCCGAGCAGGCTGCGTTCAGCCGCAGTCGGTTCGGTCAGCGCCTCGCTCTTCGTGAAGTCGAGCTTGGTCACGTCGCCGTTCGCCAGCGTGATGCGCAAGCTTTGCAGGTAGTCGCCGCCGCCCATCTCCAGATTCTTGATCGACTGCGCGAGCTGCGGCTGATTCGGCGTCAGTTGCATGCGCCATTGCGCGGCGCTGCCTTCGGCCTGCACGTCGAACTGCGAGTACAGCGCCGACAGGTCGCCGCCGAGCATCGCGCGCATCATCTTCGAGACCTGCGCCACACCGCGTGTGCCTTGCGCGCTGTGGGCGCTCACGCGCCGGCCAGCGGCGTCGACCTGGGTGACGCCCGCGTCGGTGATCACATAAGTGGCTTTGTAGGGCGTATCGATCCGCCAGATCACGCCGCGCTCGCGAAAGAACAGCAACGCACCGCTGCTGACGAGCGGCTGTTTCATCGCAGCGAGTGTCTGCGTCTGCGTGAATTGCGCTCGAACGCCCTTGGCCTGAGCGAGATGGGCGGCGATCTGCGAGACGAGTGCCGGGTTGCCGGCGGTCGATGCGGGTGCCGTGGTCGCCGCAGCCGCGCCGTTTGCCGAGGCCGGCCATGCCGCCATGCCGATCGCACCGGTCACGCTCAATGTGCTCAACGCACTCAACAGCAGCGCGCGCAATGTCATCGTCCCCATACGCGCTCCAGCTTTTCGAATACGACCGGCGGCGACACGAACTGCAACTCCTGGGTGGCGGCATCGACCGCGACCTGGATCGTGTAGCCCTTCGTCAACCGCGTACCGGACGCGCAATCGATAATTTCATAGCCTATTTTCAGGCGGTTTTCGTGTTCGAGCAGTTGCGTGCGCACGTCGAGCCGCTGACCATACACGGCCGGGCGCACATACTTCAGATGCGCCTCGACGATCGGCCACAGATAACCCGACGCCTGCATCTCCCGATAGTCGTAATCGAATGCGCGCAGCAGCGCCGCGCGGCCGATCTCGAAGTACTTCAGATAGTGGCCGTGCCAGCACACGTTCATCGCGTCGACGTCGTGGAACGGCACTTCGACCGTCGCGCTCGCGCTCAGCACTTTCGGCGTCGCGCTCATGCGTTCGACCCTCCGCGATAGTCGTCGAGCAGATCGCACGCGGCAATGCGCGCGGTCAACGCGCGCAGTTCGCTTTCCAGCGCGCGGTCTTCATCGACGAACGGCGAGCCCGTGCTCACGTTGTCGATAAACCGTTGCAGCGGCGCCGGCACCGGCGTCGCGCTGTCGATCCGCAAACGCAGACGCGCGGCCTGCACCGTCGCGAGCGTATGCGCGGCGGCCACCTGCTCGGTCAACTCCAGCACGCGCAAACAGTCGCGCGCGGCGATCGTCCCCATGCTGACCTTGTCCTGGTTGTGCGATTCGGTCGAGCGCGAAAAGACGCTGGCGGGCATCGTGTTCTTCAGCGCTTCCGCAGTCCATGCCGACGACGAAATCTGCACGGCCTTGAAACCATGATTGATCGCGGCACGCGCGGGCGCGGCGCCCGACAGGTTGCGCGGCAAGCCGTTGTTGAAATTCACGTCGACCAGCAGCGCGAACTGCCGGTCCATCAGATCGGCGAGATTGGCGACCGCGACCTTCAGCGCATCCATCGCGAACGCGATATGGCCGCCGTAGAAGTTGCCGCCGTGCAGCACGCGCTCGTTGTCGGGATCGATCAGCGGGTTGTCGTTGGCGCTGTTCAACTCGTTCTCGACGTCGCGGCGCACCCACGTCAGCGCATCGCGCGCCACGCCGATCACGTGCGGCGCGCAGCGAATCGAATAGCGGTCCTGCAGACGATGTCCCGGCGTATCGTCGCGGCCGGCGAGATCGTCGCGAATCCAGCCGGCCGCTTCGGCCTGGCCGGCGTGCGGCTTCACCTCGAATAGCGTCGCGTCGAAGTGCGCGGCGCGGCCGTCGAGCGCCACGGTCGAGAGCGCGGTCAAACGCGCGGCGAGCCGCGTCAGATGATCCGCGCGGGCAAACGCGAGACAGGCGAGGCCCGTCATCACCGCCGTGCCGTTCATCAGCGCGAGGCCTTCTTTCGGCGCGAGCGTGAGCGGCGCGAGACCGAGTTCGGCCCACACGTCATGCACGTCGCGCAGCGCGCCTTCGAACTTCACGTCGCGCTCGCCGGCGAGCGCCGCCGCCACATACGACAACGGCGTCAGATCGCCGCTCGCGCCGACCGAGCCCTCGGCCGGAATGCGCGGCAACACGCGATGATTGATCAGATCGGCAAGGCGTTCGAGCAGCACCGGGCGCACGCCGGAAAAACCATAGGCCAGCGAGTTGAGCCGTGCGGCGATCACCGCGAGCGTTTGCGCGTCGTCGAGATGCTGGCCCATCCCGCAGCCGTGATAGCGCGTCAGTTGCAGCGGCAGCGCTTCGATCAGTTCCGTCGGCACGTCGACCACGCAGGCGTCGCCGTAACCGGTGTTGACGCCGTATACAGTCGCGCCCGCGGCCAGATGGCGGCGCAGAAAATCCGCGCCGCGCTGGATGCGCGCGCGCCATGCGGGGTCGGTGCTCAGCGCGACCGGCGCGCGGTGCTGCGCAATCGCGACGACCTCTTCGATCGTCAGTTTGCGCGCGCCGATCATAATCGCCGCCATGTTTGCGTTTGCGTCGGCGTGCGCATTCACGCTCGCGCCGGCATCGCGCGCGTCGCTCAGATCATGTTCGGCCATTCGCGCCTCGCTTGGAGCTGGCCCAGAAATCGAAGAAGTTGAACCATTGGTAAGGTGCCTTGCGGCAATAATGTTCGAGACGTGCCGCGTAACGCTGCGCCCACGTCGCGAGATGCTGCGCCCGTTCGCGGCGCGGCAACTCGATGCGCTCGGCGAACGGCTCGAAATACAGGTGGTAGCCGTCGCGCTCTTTCAGGCAGAAGAACAGATACACCGGGCAGCCCAGCGCATGCGCGAGCACATACGGCCCTTGCGCGAACGGCGCGCTCGCGCCGAGAAATTGCGCTTCGGTCGTGCGGCCCGCTTCACGCGCGGGCACGCGGTCGCCGACGATCACCAGCAACTCGCCGGCATCGACGCGCTGCTGCATCAGCACCGCTGTCTCCGGCCCGAAGTCGCCGACTTCGAGCAGATGCCGCGCGAACTCGCTATTGGCCGACGCCAGCACGCTGTTGAAGCGGCGCGCGTGCTCCGTGTAGACGACCGCGGTCACTTTTGCGTGAGCGCCGTGTGTGGCGAGCGCGCGCGTCATCTCCAGATTGCCGAGATGCGCGCCGATCACGAGCGCGCCCTTGCCGCTCGAAACCAATGCTTCGAACGCCGAACGATCGTCGAATTTAACGTCGGCCTCGTCGACGCGCCCGGACCAGGCGGCGAGTTTGTCGAAGCCCGACTGCGCAAACGCCAGCATATGGCGATACGCGGACAGCCAGCCAGGACGTGGGGTCTCGCCTTGCGGCGCGGCCGCGCCGAGATGCCTGAAGTAGTCGGCTGACGCCTCGCGCGCGGCGCGGCCCGTCAGCAGAAAATAGGCCACGACCGGATGCAGCCAGAGCGCGGTGAAGCGGCGGCCGAACAGCTTGCAACTGAGCGCGAGCAAAGCCATGCCGAGATGGCTGCCACGTTCGGCGACGCGCCACCAGTGCTGGCCATTCGGCTCCGGGGCTTCATTCGGTTCGCGCGGCTCATCGGCACGCGCGGCGCGACGCGGCATGACCTTATGCGCGAGCAGCATCGGCAGACGCAACAGCATGCCGCACACGAGCCGCGTATGACTGCGGCTGATGCGCACGTTGTCCCACAGCACGTCGAAATGCGATACGCCGTCGGCGGCATAAGTGACGCGCGTCGGAATCGAACGGAACGCCGCGCGCCGCCAATGCAGGCGCACGAGGATTTCGATGTCGAAGTCCATGCGCGTGGGCAGCCGCACGCTGTCGATCAACTCACAAACCAGCGCCAACGGATACAGACGGAACCCGCACATCGAATCGCGGATCGTCAGCGACAGCGTTTCGATCCACACCCACACGTGCGTCAGATAGCGGCCGTAGAGGCGCGCCTTCGGCACGCTCTCGTCGTAGACCGGCCGGCCGAGAATCACCGCGCCTGGTTCGGCGCGCGCCGCGTCGATGAAACGCGGCACGTCGGCCGCGTCGTGCTGGCCGTCGGCGTCGATCTGCAACGCGTGCGTGTAGCCGGCGTCGCGCGCTGCGCGCAGCCCCGCCATCACCGCCGCGCCTTTGCCGCCGTTGACCGGCAGACGCAGCAGCGTGAGCTGCCCCGCGTACTGCTGCGCGAGCGCGGCGAGCACCTGCTGGGTCGGCTCGTCGCTGCCGTCGTCGACCACGAAGATCGGCAAGCGATGCACCGCGAGACGGGCGACGGTCGCGCCGATCGCGTCCTTGTGGTTGTAGATCGGAATGACGATGCAGGCAGTGAAGCGGCTCATCACGCGGGCTCCCGATAGACGATCACCCCCGCTGCACATTCGCGGCCGTCCATCCGGTACGCGAACTGCACCCGGCGGCGCGCGGCGTCATGGGCCAGCGTGAGCTTGAGCACCGCGCCCGGCAAAACCGGCGCCATGAACTTCAGCCTGTCGATCGACGCGACCGCGCGCACGGCCGGCAAATGATCGGCGGCCAGACGGATCGCCCAGTCGAGCTGCACCACGCCCGGCAAAATCGGCAGACCGGGAAAGTGGCCGGCAAAATGCGCGAGCGTGCGCGGCACGCGCAGTTCGTAGTGCAGCGTGTCGCCGCTGCGCGTTTCGGCCAGCACGTCCATGCCTTCCGCGCGTGCGTCGAAGGCGGCCGCCACGGCGCTCACCGGCAGCTTGCCACGCGCGTCGAATGGCAAGGTCAGCCGGAAACGCCAATGACGCGGCAGTACGACCACGTCGAAATAGTTCGCGAGATGGCGGCGCAGGGTTCGCGCAAGCAGCACGCGGCCTTCGTCGCGCAACGCCGCGCCGCCCGCTTCGGTCAACGCGACCACCGCGCCGGCGCGTTCGCGCGACGCGCCTTCCAACGGCACGATCGCCGCTTGCGCCACATACGGGTGCAGCGCGAGACGCGCTTCCAGCTCGGCGAGCGACACGCGCTTGCCATCCAGCTTCAGCACGCGGTCGAGCCGGCCTTGCAAACGGAAACGTCCATGCGCGTCGCAAGTGATCCTGTCGTCGGTGCGGTGCCAGCCTGGGTGGCCCAGATGCGGTGAGCGCACGTTCAGCGCACCGTCCTCGTCGCGGCGCACTTCGACGCCGGTCACCGGCTCCCATGCATCGGTCCGGTCCTGCTGCCGCCACGCGATGCCGCCGGTTTCCGTGCTGCCGTAGATTTCCAGCGGCGCGGCGCCATACGCGACGGCGTAGTGCCGCGCGGCTTCGAGCGCGAGCGGGCCGCCCGACGAAAAGAACGCACGCGGCACCGGCGTCAACGAAGCGAAGCCGGGCAACGCGGGCCAACGTGACAATTGTGCGGGCGTCGAGACGACCACAGTCGCGCCGCATTGCGCGATCCGGCTTTGCAAATGCAGCGGATCGAAGCTGATCGCGCGATCGAACGCGCGACCGGCGGCTAGCGGCCATAACACGCGAAACAGCAAACCGTAGATGTGGTGATGCGGCACGCTCGCGAGCATCGTCGCGTCGCCGAGCAGCGCGCCCCACTGCTGTTCCAGCGTGTGCACTTCGGCGTCGAATTGCGCGAGCGTCTTGCGGATGGGTTTCGGGCGGCCGCTGCTGCCGGACGTGTAGAGCGTGAGCGGGGCTTGCGGATCGATCGGGTAGGCGCGGCGCGCGGCGTGCGCTGCGAGCGGGTCCGCGTTCGCCGCGCTCGTGTCCGGGGTGAAGGGCGGCAGGTCCGCATCGGTCAGCACGACGTCGTAAGCGCCGGCGAGATCGGCTAGATAGCCCGGCGTCGCGTTGGCCGGCAACACCGGCTCCTTGCCGCACGCGAATAGCGCGAACAGTGCGCACGCAAAATCGAACGGATCGTCGATGCACAGCGCGTAGCGCGGCTCGGTGCGTGTTTGCAGCAGCGCGATCAGCGCGGCGACGCGCGCACGGAACGCCGCACGATCCAGCACCGCGTTGCCATCCCGGCATACCGGCGCGGCGGCTTCATCCGCAGCCGACAACAGATCGTGCAACGCGATCATGCCGCCCCCGAACGCGCGGCGCGCGGCAGCACGACCAGATAACGCCAGATCACCTCGGCCACCAGCAGCACGCCGATCAGCCCGTAAGCAATCGCACCGTTATAGAGCGACCAGCTCGCGCGACTCCAGTACAACGCCGTGTATGCGGAAAACGCGCCATTCAGTACGAAGAACGCACACCACACCTGAGTCACGCGCCGCGTATGGCGCACCGCGCCGGGCGGCAGATCGGGATTGCCGAGGCGCGCGAATTTTTCGATCATCGACGGTCCGCGCACGAGCGTCGCACCGAACGCGATCAGCAAACCGAGATTGACGAGCGACGGATAGAGCCGCAACAGCAGCTCGCTATCGGTGACGACGATCGCCGCCGACGCGCAGCTCAGCATGCCGACCACTGCCCAGTCGATGGTGGTCAGACGCCGCAGCGACGCCGCGAGCGTGCCGCCGCCGGCCCAACGCTGCAACCACAGAATCGCGAACAGCATGCAGCCGACCACACGCGGCGCGTCCCAGCGCCACGCGCACAGGATCAGCGCGGGATAGGCGAGCTTGAGCAGCGCCTGCACGACGAGCTTGCCCCAGCGCCGCGCGGCGTCGGGCTCCGCCGCGACGACCGGACGCGCCGCCGCCGGCATGCGCGAGCGCGTGGCCGGCATCAGCCTTGGGTCGCCAGCAGGGATTCGACCGCGCCGATCACGTCACCCACGGTGCGCACCGATTTGAAGGCCTCGGGCTTGATGCGGCGGCCGGTCATCTCCTGCAGTTTGATCGCGAGGTCGACGGCGTCGATGCTGTCGAGATCGAGATCTTCGAACAGATGCGCGTCGGGCGTCACGCGTTCGGGCTCGATGGCGAAGTTCTCTTTGAAGATCGCGCGAATGCGTTCAAGAATCTCTGCGTCGGACACGGTTCATTCCCCCTTCTTTGAGGTTTCGTTCGTAGCAGCCGCCGCTTCGCGCTGACTCGCGACCAATGCGGCCAGCGTGTTGATCGAGCGGAAGTGTTCGCGCGTGCGTTCGTCGTTCGCCGCGATGGTCAGTTGGTATTGCTTGCGCAGCACGATGCCGATTTCGAGCGCGTCGATCGAGTCGAGACCGATGCCGTCCGTATCGAACAACGGGGCATCGTCGTCGATATCGGCGGGGGTCAGGTCTTCGAGGTCGAGCGCTTCGATCAGAAGCTGCTTAATTTCCAGTTTTAAAGAATCCATAAGCGAACAAATGCTGGGTAATGTGTGCTTCGACGGCGCTCGTCACGCTGCGCGCCGCGAGAGCCGGTATTGTTTGATGGGCCGCAAGCTGCTCGACGCCTAACGGCGCGAGCACGTTCACGCGCATCCGGAACGCGCGCGCCGGCACGTGATACCAGCGCATCTGCGTCATGAACGCGGGCGGGTCGCAATCCATCAGCACCGGCACGATCGGCGCGCCGGCCTTTAACGCCATGTGCGCGAAACCGCGCGAAAACGCATGCAGCCGATTGCGCGCGGGACTGCGCGTGCCCTCGGGAAAAATGATCACCGTGTAGCCCGCCGCCAGTTGCCTCGCGCCCGCCTCGATCAGCGCCGCGGGGTCCGCATTGCTGACGTATTGCGCGGCTCGCACGATCCCCCAGAAGCACGGGTTGCTCCAGTGCGCGTTTTTCACGACGCAACAGGCGCGCGGCGTGAGCGACAACAGCACCATCACGTCGAGGTAGGTCGGGTGATTCGCCACCACGACCGAGGGCCCGCCCGCGCGCAGCGCGTCCGAACCCGACACCTCGAGCTTCATTACACCGGCGCTGCGCAACAGTGCGACCAGCGCGCGGAAAAACCAGTGGATCACACCCGTCACGGCCCGCTGCCGCGACGCGCGATGCGGCCACAGCCACGCGAGCGGAAACACCAGCACGGAAAACAGCACGCCGCAGACGCCGAACACCACGAAGGCCATGCCGGTCGCGCAAAAACGCCAGAGGTAATCAAGCCGCGCGGTCATGCCAACTCCAATGCCAGAGGGCGCCGGCGCGCTGCCAGCACGCCGGCTGGCCGGTTTCCAGACAGTGCAGCAGCGCCTGGCTCTGGGTCGCGAAGCTGGTGGCCGGGCCGAGGCCGCTGGCGGCGGTGGTTTCGGTGGCCGCTGCGGTTTCGGTGGCCGCGCCGTTGTCACGGTTGCCGCCGGCCGCGTTTGCACCGCCGGATTGCGTGGGCGGCTCGCCTCCGGCGCGGCACAGAGAGCACGTTATATGCCCGGCCGCCGCCTCCCGGTCCAGCAGAATCGCGATCGCGCCGCCCTGCACTTCGTCCTCGATCGTGCCGTAGGCCGTGTCGGCCGGTTCGTCGGCGTACACCAGCAGGACCGGCGAGTCAGGCTGCGTCGCGAATTGCGCGTGGGCTTCCAGCAGCGCGTAGCCAAGCGTTTCCGCGCCGGCCGAGATCGCGCTAGCCGCCGAGCGGTCGCCGCGCGCGATCCCGAACACACCGGTCATCGCGTTCAGCACCGACAGGCTGAAGGCGGTCGGCGAAACCGGCTCGGCCGCGCTGATGCTGCGCAGGATGTCGGTGGTGCGGCGCAATTCCCCGTGGCGCGACGCGAACACGACCCGGACCGCGCCTTGCGCGACGCAGTCGTGCGCGACTTTCAGCGCGACTTTGGACAGCGTGCTCAGACGCCGCCGCACCATCGGCTCGATGAAGCCAATCTCGGGGGCGGCGGATGCGGTAGCCGGCCAGCTAGACCAGCGACCGACCGGAATGGTCCAGTGCAGATCGGGCATATCGGTGTTCGCGTGTAGATAGGGGAGGCTCGCGCGCCGGACGGAGCATACCGCCGTCGCAGCGTCCATGCGCCGCGCGGACCGGCATCTCCAGCCGGGGGCCATCCAGTCTTCTTATAGGGATTTCGGCGATTGAGCAGAGCCTGCCCACGGTTTCAGGGCGTCTGGCAATGAGTCTGATGGATCGTCGCGGGCTCCCCTGGTCGCCGGAATCATGGTGCGTATTCTGGATTAATTCAGCGACAAAAGACGTATCCATCTGTATCCGTCGCGCCGATGCTATAGGGGGTCGAAACACGACCCCCCGTCGATCGCAGCATCGGCACGGCGCGCCCGATCGGACCGAAAGCCAGTGGCGGCGCGCTTTTGGCGGCGTCGACGGCGAGCCCCATGGGCGCGGGCCAGACCATTGCTTTCAACCAGCCTTCTGCACGCGTGTTTCAGATCGGAACATTTTGCAAGCTGCGCAACGGCGCGCGACTCGTGCGCTGCGCATGGACCGCCGCGCAGGGCCGCTAACTGCGGGGCCGCCCGCATGCGAGGCGGCGGCACTTCACGGCCAATTGCGCCGTGCGGCCCGCCCAGCCTGCTATACTCCGTCCCTCATTGGGGAGTAGCCGCCCCGCGGCATGTCCGCACCATTGAGCCTGGTGCGTCGCACGTGCGATTCGCGGGGGCGCCTGTCAACAGACTTGGTCGTCACGGCCATGGCAGCCGCAGCCTCCGGCCTGGCGAGACCGATGATCCACGCGCCGCAACAGGGCCCGGCGTATCGTGGGTCGTCGCTCGTTCGTGGCAGGCCCGGATAAACCCACTCAATCGTGAATCAAGCTTTTCTCATTTCGACCGGAGCGGTCGCGCTCGCCGAAATCGGCGACAAGACGCAACTCCTCTCGCTCGTCCTCGCCGCCCGCTATCGCAAGCCTGTGCCGATCATCCTCGGCGTACTGACCGCCACGCTCGTCAATCATGCCTGCGCGGGCGCACTCGGCGCGTGGCTCGGCTCGCTGCTCACGCCGACCATCATGCGCTGGGCGCTGGCGGCGTCGTTCATCGCGATGGGTTTGTGGATTCTCGTGCCGGACAAGCTCGACGACGAGGAAGCCAACACCAGCCGCACGCATTTCGGCGTGTTCGGCGCGACCGTGGTGACGTTCTTCCTTGCGGAAATGGGCGACAAGACGCAGATCGCGACGGTGGCGCTCGCCGCGCGCTTTCACGATTTCTTCGGCGTGGTGGCGGGCACCACGCTCGGCATGATGATCGCGAACGTGCCGGCGATCCTGCTCGGCGACCGCTTCGCCCACCGGCTGCCGACCAAACTCGTGCACGGCATCGCCGCGGTGATGTTCGTGGTGCTGGGGACGATGGCGTTGTTTGGGATTGGGGTTTAAGCGACGTCCCGGTTGCGTGCTGCCCGTCGCCGCGTTTCGCGCAAGTCAAAAAGTGAAAACGGCCCGGCAGGTCATTCCTGCCGGGCCGGTTTTTACCAAGCTGTAACGCTTGACGCGCGCACCGTTCGGCGCATCGCCCTACTCCGCGACTTTCGCCCCCGACGCCGCAGCCGGAGCCGCGGCCGGCACAGCCCCGGCCGCGGCCATCTCGTTGGCCGCGCTGCCATTCTTGTCGAGCGGAAGCTTCACCGTGTGCACGACGCCGTTGCCGAGCGGGAAATCGGCCAGCGCGCTGCGCGCCAGATACGGCATCGCCCGGACCAGCGACGACTCTTCGCCCGAGTTGCGCGCCGTCACGTTATAGACCTCCTTGCCCGTCGCGCGCTCGGTGATCCGCACGCCCAGCAGATGCGTGAAAATCGGATAGGTCTGGTTCACATACGCGCTCTGATACGGCCCCCAAGGCCCCCACGGTCCCCATGGATCGAACGGCCGGCCCCAGTAAGGCCCGGGCCACGGGTTGTAGTACACCGGTTGCGCGACGGTCACCATGTCGGAGCGAATCCCATACGAGAGCCCGACCAGATAGTGCGCCTGCGCGCTGTCGACCTCGCGGAACGCATGCACCGCGAGTTCGACAGCGACGATGCGCTCGTACGTGGAGAGTTCGAGATTGTTCTGCTGACCCGGCGGCCGCGTGAACGCAAAGGTGCGGGCGGCGTCGTTGCTGGTCCAGTCGGAGAACGCCGTGACCTGCGTGGTCACGTAGGTGGTGCAGCCGGACAGGAGCACCGTCAGCGCCGCCAGCAACAGCGCGGCGCGACGGGTCCATGGGTGGATGTTCATGGTCTGCCTCGTGATGCCTCAGGGTTGCCCGTTATCGTCAGTCATGACCGGGTTCGTCTGCCGCGCGGCCTGTTGTCGCCTGTTGCTGCGCGGGCGCCCGATAATACGCTGACCTGGCGCGCCGGTAAAAAGTTCGCTCCGCACGATTGCCCGAGGCTTTGTACAATGGCTCGTCAAGCCCGGCTCGCGTGCCCTTGCGCGCCTGACCGCTCGAGTACCATCACCACAGAACGCCATGGCCGATACCGCAACGCCCAATGTGATCCGCCGCGCCGATTACGCGCCGCCCGCCTTCCTGATCGACACCGTCGCGCTGGAGTTCGATCTGGTCCCCGAACGCACGGTCGTCAGGAATACGATGCGTGTGCGCCGCAACCCGGACGCGTCGCGCGCCGCGCATCTGGAACTGATGGGCGAACAGCTGGAGTTCGTCGGTGCGGAGATCGACGGCCAGCCGTTCGCCAACGCGCATGCGCATGAACACGGCCTGCTGCTCGACAACGTGCCGGACAACTTCGAGCTGACGCTCACGAGCCTTTGCAATCCGGCCGCGAACACCACGCTGTCGGGCCTCTACGTATCGGGCGGCAACTTCTTTACGCAGTGCGAGGCCGAGGGCTTTCGCGGCATCACCTACTTCCTCGACCGCCCGGACGTGATGGCGACCTACACGGTCACGTTGCGCGCGAGCAAGGCCGACTATCCGGTGCTGCTGTCGAACGGCAATCTGCTCGAA
Organism: Paraburkholderia panacisoli; assembly: GCF_008369935.1. Taxonomy (GTDB): domain Bacteria; phylum Pseudomonadota; class Gammaproteobacteria; order Burkholderiales; family Burkholderiaceae; genus Paraburkholderia; species Paraburkholderia panacisoli. Next base: position 124,337 of record NZ_VTUZ01000026.1, read on the forward strand.
GAAGGCGATTTGCCGGACGGCCGCCATTTCGCGCGCTGGGAAGATCCGTTCAGGAAGCCGAGCTATCTGTTCGCGCTGGTCGCGGGCAAGCTGGTGGCGCTCGAAGAGCGCGTGAAGACCGGCTCGGGCAAGGAAAAGCTGCTGCAGGTGTGGGTCGAACCGCACGATCTCGACAAGACCCGTCACGCGATGGACTCGCTGATCCATTCGATCCGCTGGGACGAACAACGCTTTGGGCTCGAACTCGATCTGGACCGTTTCATGATCGTCGCGGTGAGCGACTTCAACATGGGCGCGATGGAGAACAAGGGGCTGAACATTTTCAACACGAAGTACGTGCTGGCGAACCCGGAAACGGCGACCGACACCGACTTCGCGAACATCGAGGCGGTGGTCGGCCACGAGTACTTCCATAACTGGACCGGCAACCGCGTGACCTGCCGCGACTGGTTCCAGTTGAGCCTGAAGGAAGGCCTGACGGTGTTCCGCGACCAGGAGTTCTCCGCGGACATGGCGGCCGGCCAGACCAGCAGCAGCGACGAAGCCGCGCGCGCGACCAAGCGCATCGAGGACGTGCGCGTGCTGCGTCAGATGCAGTTCGCCGAAGACGCGGGTCCGATGGCGCATCCAGTACGTCCGGAGAGCTACGTCGAGATCAACAACTTCTACACGATGACGGTCTACGAAAAAGGCTCGGAAGTCGTGCGGATGTATCAGACGCTGTTCGGCCGCGACGGATTCCGCAAGGGCATGGACCTGTACTTCAAGCGCCATGACGGCCAGGCCGTGACCTGCGACGATTTCCGTTACGCGCTCGCCGACGCGAACGGCCGCGATCTCGCGCAGTTCGAGCGCTGGTACAGCCAGGCCGGTACCCCAAGGGTATCCGTGCGCACCCGTTACGACGCCGCGCAGCAGCGCTACAGCGTGACGCTCAGGCAAGGTTACGGCGACGCCGTGCCGGCCGCGCGCGACACACAGAAGGGAGCGCTGCTGATTCCGTTCGCGATCGGCCTGATCGGCAACGACGGCAAGGATCTGCCGCTTCAGCTGGAAGGCGAAGCCAGAGCTTCGGCCTCCACCACGCGCGTGCTCGAATTCACGCAGACCGAACAGACCTTCACGTTCGTGAACGTCGCACAGGAGCCGCTGCCGTCGCTGCTGCGCAATTTCTCCGCGCCGGTGATCGTCGAGTACGACTACTCGGCGGACCAGCTGGCATTCCTGCTCGCGCATGACAGCGATCCCTTCAACCGCTGGGAAGCCGGCCAGCGGCTCGCCACGCGCGAACTGATGACGCTGGCCGAAGGTGCCGCCACAAACGTTCCGCTGCAACTCGACGACTCGGTGGTCGCCGCCTTCGCGCGCGTGCTCGCCGACGAAACGCTGTCGCCGTCGTTCCGCGAACTCGCGCTGATGCTGCCGTCCGAAGCGTACCTGGCCGAGCAGATGGCCGAATCGAATCCGGCGGCCGTGCATGCCGCCCGGCAGTTCGTGCGCAAACGCCTAGCCACGGCGCTGAAGGACGAGTGGCTCAAGGTGTACGAGCGGCATCGCACACCCGGTGAGTACGAAACGACACCCGAGGCAGCCGGCCATCGCGCGCTGAAGAATCTCGCGCTGTCTTATCTTGCAGAACTTGACGATCCGGCTGAAGCCGTGCGTCTCGCGTCCGCGCAATATGACGCCGCAAACAACATGACCGACCGCGCGGCGGCGCTCTCCGCACTGCTCAACGCGGCGGCGGCCAAGGGCAGCGGCGACGCGCAACAGGCGCTGGACGACTTCTACCAGCGCTTCGAAAAGGAGCCGCTCGTGATCGACAAGTGGTTTGCATTGCAAGCCGCTCAGCGTGGCAGCGCGCAGCGTCCGGTGATCGACATCGTGCGCAAGCTGATGACGCATCCAGCCTTCAACCTGAAGAACCCAAACCGCGCGCGCGCGCTGATCTTCAGCTTCTGCGCGGCGAATCCTGCACAGTTCCATGCCGAAGACGGCTCGGGCTACGCGTTCTGGGCCGATCAGGTGATCGCGCTCGACGCGCTCAATCCGCAAGTGGCCGCCCGCCTTGCCCGCTCGCTCGAATTGTGGCGCCGCTTCACGCCGGCACTGCGCGAGCGCATGCGCGCGGCATTGGAGAAGGTGGCTTCGCAGGTGAAGTCGCGCGACGTGCGTGAAATCGTGGAGAAGGCGTTGGCGTGATGCCTGCCTGATAGCCGCGTGATTGCGGCACCCGTCTCGAAAAGCCGGCAGCGTTGCCGGCTTTTTTTTCGTCCTGAATCCGGTTCATGGGCCGCGATTGGCGCGCCCCACGTTAGCCATCTGGACGACTGTTCATGCCGGCTCGCCGGGGTGAAAGCAAACGCATTCAGTTAACGGTTTACGTTTAACGCAACGCGTTATATCATCCCGGATTACGACATTCGGCGACAAGGCTACGGCGAGAATCTTTCAGGGCGAGTTCGTGCATTCACTGCCGCTTCACATGCAGGCGCTCGCACGCCGCAAGCTGCTGATGATCGACGCCGCCAACTCCATCGTCAATCTGCACGCGCCGCCGGGCAACCGGCTCGAAGCCCTGCAAGGGCAGCGCAGCGGGCAGTGGAGCATCCGGGTCAATGCGCAATGGCGCATCTGTTTTCACTTCGTCGGCGAGGAGTCGCTGAATGTCAAGATTGTCGAGATTGTCGACTATCACTGACTATTGGGAGACCGGCATGGTCATCAAACGCTCAGAGCTGAACAGTATCGATTTCTCCGACATCGATACCGGCCACAGCATCCCGGAAATCCATCCGGGCGAGATTCTGCGCAGCGAGTTCCTGGAACCGCTCGGCATGTCCGTCAATGCGCTCGCGCTTGCGCTGCGCGTACCGGCGCCCCGCATCAACGACGTGGTGCGCGCGAAGCGCGCCATCTCGGCCGATACCGCGCTGCGGCTCGAGCGCTACTTTGGCGCGAGCGCGCAGTTCTGGCTCAATCTGCAAATCGCCTACGACCTGCGCGTCGCCAACGCGGCCGCCGGCGAGCAGATCGAACGCGAAATCGAGCCCATGCCCAAGCCGGATCGCCCGAAGCTGCCCAAGGTGTCGGCCGAGCACGCCCGCGCGGCAGCACTTGCGGCCAGCGTGAGCGGCCATTTCACCGCCGCCAGGGCACGCCGCAAAGCCTGAATCACGCTGCGCACAGCGGCGCCGCCACAGCACCGCGCGCCCTGCGCGCGCAAAAGCACGGAGCGGACACATCCAGCGGTTAAAATCGGGATATTCCACTAGCCTTCCCGGAGTACAGCAATGTCTTTGCAACGTCGTACCACCCTCACGAAATACCTGATCGAGCAGCAGCGCGAGACCAACAACCTCCCGGCCGACCTGCGCCTTTTGATCGAAGTCGTCGCGCGTGCGTGCAAGGCGATCAGCTACCACGTCAGCAAGGGCGCGCTAGGCGACGCGCTCGGCACGGCCGGCAGCGAGAATGTGCAGGGCGAAGTGCAGAAGAAGCTCGACATCCTGTCGAACGAAATCCTGCTCGAAGCGAATGAATGGGGCGGCAACCTCGCCGGCATGGCATCCGAGGAAATGGAACAGTTCTTCCCGATCCCGGCCAACTATCCGAAGGGCGAATACCTGCTGGTGTTCGATCCGCTCGACGGCTCGTCGAACATCGACGTCAACGTGTCGATCGGCACGATCTTCTCGGTGCTGCGCTGCCCGGACGGCCAGCAACCCACCGAACAGTCGTTCCTGCAGCCGGGCACGCAGCAGGTCGCCGCGGGTTATGCGGTGTATGGCCCGCAAACCGTGCTCGTGCTGACCACCGGAAACGGCGTGAACTGCTTCACGCTCGACCGCGAACTCGGGTCGTGGGTGCTCACGCAAAGCGAAATGCGCATTCCGGTCGAAACGCGCGAGTATGCGATCAACGCGTCGAACGAGCGCCATTGGTATGCGCCGGTCGAGAAGTACATCGGCGAATTGAAGGCTGGCAAGGAAGGGCCGCGCCAGAGCGACTTCAACATGCGCTGGATCGCATCGATGGTTGCGGACGTGCACCGCATCCTGAATCGCGGCGGCGTCTTCATGTATCCGGCCGACAAGCGCACGCCGGACAAGCCGGGCAAGCTGCGCCTGATGTACGAGGCGAACCCGATGGCATTCATCGTCGAGCAGGCTGGCGGCGCTGCGACCAACGGCGAAAAGCGCATCCTGGATATCCAGCCGAAGAGTCTGCACGAGCGTGTGGCCGTGTTCCTCGGCTCGAAGAATGAAGTCGATCGAGTCACCCGCTACCATCTCGAAGCAAAAAAATGAGTTAGGGGGCTTGCCAAGCTGCTAAACAAGTCCCTATAATCTTGTTTCTCCTGATGCCGGAATAGCTCAGACGGTAGAGCAGCGCATTCGTAATGCGAAGGTCGGGGGTTCGATTCCTCTTTCCGGCACCAACAAGATTCAAGCACTTAGCCCAGTCATTGCGACTGGGCTTTTTGCTTTTCGAATTCCGTGTAGGCACATTCGATCAGCACGGCCCTGCCTGTGCGCTCCGTTTTCCGTAAGTAGCAGTGCCAACCGGGTCGGCGCGCCGACCACGCCTCTCGCGGGGGATTCGCCTGAGAGGTTGCGACATTTACGCTACCAGGCATTGCACCTTTGGTCGCACATGAATGCGCCTGCCTCGGCCGCTGATGTCAAAAACCAGGACTGCCGAAAATCTTATCGCTTTGCTTCCCAGAACAAGATTTGTCTAGACTGCCTCAAATCTGAGAATCCGAACGCCCCTGCTTTTCCACTCAACGAACCGTCCGAATTCTCGGCGCCACCTCTACCTGCTGAAAGGCGAAATTTTGGGGGAAGCGTCACCCCGACGCGAGCCTTAGACGTTGTTTCCGGCATAGTATTCGACTGGTCAGAGTTTGACTCGCTTGGAGCAAGCACCATGAAGCATTCCTTACTTCTGCGGCGCATTGGTTTGCTTGCAATGGCGGGCGGATGCCTGCAGTCGGGATAACTCTGGCGCAGGAACGCGAGGCTCCGGTCGTCGGCAAGGATCGCGAGCAGTACTGATGACGCCTCTGGCGAAAGCCCGCGGGGACGGCGTCCAGACGGACCCTGGACACGGATTATGCGGCGTACTCGGGTATCGCAGGACCCCAGCCTACAGGTAACACTCACCAGCGACAGACGCCTTGAGCAAGTGTGTGATCGTGACGCGCTCAAACAACCCCGCAAGCAAAAACGGATCGGCGGGAGATGCCCCGCTCCGCTTCCTCACGCGTGCGCGATGATGAACAGTCGCGTTCGATGTCCAGCGGATATCGCGCGTTTGCGTCTCACGGTCACTCAGACAACCCGCGTTCCCGCTATATACCCGAGCCGGGCGCTGATTACCTGGGCCTCCTGTCGAACTGCTGTCGCGATCAACCCATCGATAGACGAGTCGAATCCTCCCGTCGCGCCAAGCGCCGTGAGCGTCGCACACAGGCGGCCGTTGAAATCGAAGAGCGGTGCGGCCACTGCACTGATTCCTTTCAGGTTGGTGTCCTTGACCGTTGCACACTGGACGGCCCGAACATCACGCCTTAACCGCCCAATGGGATCATCGGGGTCAAGTTGCGCAAGCAGCTCCGCGGGCGAATGCCGCAACTCTTCTTCTGCCAGAGCCCGAACGCGGGTTTCGTCGAGCAGTCCCAGGAAAAGACGCCCGGTCGCTGACCACAACAGCGACATGACCGACCCGGCGCGCACGTTCACCGTCACGGGCAGCCCTGGCTCCTCGAAGCGTACGATCGTTGGCCCCCGATTGCCCATCACCGCAATGAAGCAGGTGACTTCAAGGCTTTCTCGCAGACGCACCAATGACGGCTCGGCAAACCGGATCGGGTCGGAGAGCCGCATGGCGGCGAGGCCGATGGCAAGACACTCCGTTCCCAGCACGTATTGCTGCGTGCCCGGTTCCTGCGCCACCAGTGATTCTTCCATCAGGCTCACCAGATAGCGGTGAACCTTCGCCGGACTTTCGCCGATATGCGACGCCAGCGCGGTAAGCGACGCGCGTCCGCCAATCGCCGCGAGCCCCTTGAGTACGACCATGGCGGTCGACGCCGACTGCACGCGCTGACGGCGCTCGCGCTCCGGTGCGGCGAAGCCCTCCCCGTTTGATTCCAGTACTTGAGCTTTTTTCATGCGTCCATTCTAGCGGGCCGCCGGCGACGTCCGTCAGCGCTCGCGCGTTTACCCTGATGAGTAAATTACGCATAGCGTACTATAGTTACGCAAATTGATGTGCAGCAAGGAGACTTGAATGAGCGATGTCATCAACCCGGGTCGCGCTTCGGCGTGCCCCTTCCACACCAGCGCGGACGACGGCATGCCGGTGACCCCCACGGGTTGTCCGGTCAGCCGCCGCGCCGCGGAATTCGATCCGTTCGAAGACGGCTACCAGCAGGACCCGCCGGAATACGTGCGCTGGGCGCGCGAACAGGAGCCGGTTTTCTACAGTCCGAAACTCGGCTACTGGGTTGTGACGCGCTACGAGGACATCAAGGCGATCTTTCGGGACAACCTGACGTTCAGCCCGTCGATCGCCCTCGAGAAAATCACGCCGACCGGACCCGACGCGAACGAAGTGCTGGCGTCCTACGGCTACGCAATGAACCGCACGCTCGTGAACGAAGATGAGCCGGCACATATGCCGCGGCGGCGTGCTCTGATGGACCCGTTCACGCCTGAGGCGCTCAAGCATCACGAACCGATGGTGCGCCGTCTCGCGCGCGAATATGTCGACCGGTTCATCGACGACGGCAAGGCCGACCTGGTCGATCAGATGCTGTGGGAGGTTCCGCTCACGGTCGCGCTGCATTTCCTGGGCGTACCGGAAGAAGACATGGACACGTTGCGCAAGTACTCGATCGCGCACACGGTCAATACGTGGGGACGGCCGAAGCCTGAAGAACAGGTTGAAGTCGCGCACGCGGTCGGCAAGTTCTGGCAGTTTGCGGGCAAGGTGCTGGACAAGATGCGTCAGGATCCAGATGGTCCAGGCTGGATGCAATACGGCATTCGCAAACAGAAAGAACTGCCCGAGGTCGTCACCGATTCGTATCTGCATTCGATGATGATGGCGGGCATCGTCGCCGCGCACGAAACCACCGCGAACGCGACCGCCAACGCGATGAAGCTGCTGCTTCTGCATCCCCAGGCGTGGCGTGATATCTGCGACGACCCGGGCCTGATACCGAACGCAGTCGAGGAGTGCCTGCGGCACAACGGTTCGGTCGCCGCGTGGCGGCGTCTGGCGACGCGAGACGTCACGGTCGGCGGCATCGACATTCCGGCGGGATCGAAGCTGCTGATCGTGACCTCGTCCGCGAATCACGACGAACAGCAGTTCGCCGACGCCGACCTGTTCGACATCCGCCGCGAGAACGCGAGCGACCAACTGACGTTCGGTTATGGTTCGCACCAGTGCATGGGCAAGAATCTCGCACGCATGGAGATGCAGATTTTCCTGGAAGAGTTCACGCGTCGCCTGCCGCACATGCGCCTCGCTAACCAGCGCTTCACGTACGTGCCCAACACGTCGTTTCGCGGCCCTGAGCATGTGTTCGTCGAATGGGACCCCGCGCTCAATCCTGAGCGCGCTGATCCATCGGCGCTGCAACCTCGGGCGGCTGTCCATATCGGCGAACCGTCTGCGCATGCGATCAGCCGCCCACTGGTCGTCACGTCGGCGACGTACGCGGGCGGCGACATCGTTCGCGTCAAGCTCGCGTCGCCTGACGGCCGGTCGCTTCCGCGATGGACGCCGGGCTCGCATATCGATGTCGAATGCGGCATGACGGGCATCTCTCGCCAGTACTCGCTGTGCGGCGACCCGGACGAGGCAGGGACGTTCGAGATTGCGGTGCTAAGGGAACATCAAACCCGCGGTGGCTCCGAGTGGATCCACAACAACGTCAAGGCTGGCAGCCTGCTGCGAATACGAGGCCCGCGCAATCACTTCCGGCTCGATGAAACAGCGCAGAAGATCATCCTGATCGCGGGTGGCATCGGTATCACGCCGATCAGCGCAATGGCTCGACGTGCGGCAGTGCTGGGTATCGACTATGAAGTTCATTTCAGTGGGCGCACGCGTGCGTCGATGGCATTGCTGGGCGAACTCACCGCGCTTCACGGCGGCCGTATGCGGGTGTACGTCTCGGATGAAGGCACGCGCAACGACTTCAGCGCCCTGCAGATCGACGAAGAAACCCAGGTGTATGCATGCGGTCCGGCGCGCATGCTCGAAGCGCTGCAACGCGCATCCACGCATTGGCCCGAGGACGTGCTGAAAGTCGAGCATTTCGCATCGACTATCGGCACGCTCGATCCGGATAAGGAACAGGCCTTCGAAGTCGAGCTGAAGGATTCGGGACTCGTCGTGACGGTGCCCGCCGATCAAACACTGCTTGCCGCACTGCGCAAGGCGAACGTCGACGTCCCGAGCGATTGCGAGGAGGGTCTGTGCGGTTCGTGCGAGGTGCGCGTGCTGGCCGGTGAAATCGATCATCGCGATGTCGTGCTGACCAAAGGCGAGCGGCAATCGAATACAAGGATGATGACCTGCTGCTCGCGCGCGAGAGGCACGAAGCTCGTGCTGGAGCTGTGACGCTTTACACCTTTTAAACGGCAGGCCGCCACCCAGCACGGACTGCAGACGAGAGCGGCTGGCTCTTCAGGAGACGGGTAATGAGTACGAAGGTGGATGTCAACGCACTGGTCGATGATGGCCGGTTCGGCCTGTATCAGTTGATGGTCGTCGTGCTTTGCGCGGTGTGCCTTGTCATGGACGGATTCGACGTGCAGGCGATGGGCTACGTCGCCCCCGTCGTGATCCGCGAATGGGGCATTGCGAAAGAGGCGCTGGCGCCCGTCTTCGGCGCGGGGCTGTTCGGCATGCTGGTCGGCTCGCTTGCGTTCAGCACCCTTGCCGACCGGGTCGGCCGCCGCCCCGTATTGATCGCGGCGACGTTCTTTTTCTCGATATGCATGTTTGCGACCGGCTTTTCGCACTCGATCAACGAACTGGTCGTCTGGCGCTTTGCGGCCGGACTCGGTCTCGGCTGCATCATGCCGAATGCAATGGCGCTGGCCGGTGAATACAGTCCGCGGCGGATCCGGGTCACGCTGATGATGATCGTTTCGTGCGGCTTTACCATCGGTGGCGTGGTCGGCGGATTGATCACCGCGGCGTTGATTCCGAATTTCGGCTGGCGATCGGTGTTTTTCGTCGGCGGCGCGATTCCATTCGCACTCGGCGTGCTGATGTGGACGGCGCTGCCCGAGTCTCTCCAGTTCCTGATTTTCCGCACAGGCGATGCTGCCCGTATCCGTCGCGGTCTTGCGAAAATCGCGCCCGCTGCCGATGTGCCCGCCGATGCGGTGTTCGAGGTCAGCGAACAGAAACCGAAGGGCGTGCCGTTCGTCGAACTCTTCAAGGACGGCAGGACACGTGTCACCCTTTTGTTATGGGTCGTCAACTTTTCGAACCTGCTCGCGATGTACTTCCTGTCGAACTGGTTGCCCACTGTGATTCGCGAAGCCGGCTATTCGACGTCGATCGCGGTCTACGCGGGAACTGCCCTGTGGGGCGGCGGCGTGATCGGCACGCTTGCGCTTGGACGCATCATCGATCGCGTGGGCTTTACCCGCGTGCTGGCGACGACTTTTCTGCTGGCGATCTTCTCGACCGCTGCCATCGGCAATCCGCTTGTGGTCGTCTCCATCGGCGCGCTATTCGTCGCGATCTTTCTCACCGGCTTTTCGGTTATCGGCGGACAGCCTGCGCTCAATGCGCTCGCCGCGACCTACTACCCGACGGCGTTGCGGTCGACGGGCATTGGCTGGAGTCTTGGCGTCGGCCGGATCGGCTCGGTGGTGGGTCCGGTGCTGGGTGGCGCATTGATGCATCTGCAGTGGTCTCCGGCATCGCTGTTCGGTGCCGCAGCTGTGCCGGCGGCCATCTCGATGCTCGGCGTGCTTTGCATTCATCTGTCGATGCGTGGTGGCGCGCATGCGCATGGGGTCACGCGCGCTTTCCAGTAAGGACCACGATTTCACTTGATAGGTATTGTCCAGATTGTGCTAACTGAGAAGTTCAGTTGCGAGCTTGCCTGAGCCTATGACGAGAGGCTGCATTTGATTGATTTGACGATCGCCGTGAAAAAGGCGGGCACGCCGAAACTCACCTGACGCGAAACGACCGGTTCTCCAAGGCACGCATGGCCTTGTGCCTCAACCCAACGAGCCCTCAGGCCTTGCAGGACGACTCAGTGTGCCATCAGCATTCGACGCCATCCTGATCGTCTGAGTATCGACGGGCAACGCCGCGAGTTGTTCGCGCATGGCGCCTGTCACGCTGTCGAACGCGACACGCTGACTGGTCGTAAGCGGCGGAGCGCCGGCTCGGCTTGTCAACGTGAGCGGATCGACCGGTCGATTATTCAGACGCACCTCGAAATGCAGATGGGCTCCCGTGGCTGTGCCGGTGCTGCCTACCGCGCCAAGCGGTTGTCCTTCAGTCACCGGCGCTCCGACGCGCAAATCGCGGGCAAAGGCCGACAGGTGCGCGTAGTGCGTCGTATAGCCTTGCGGATGACTCAGCACGACGGTTTTGCCGTATCCGTGTCTGGTGCCAACGAACTGTGCAGTGCCTGACGCGGCCGCGACAACAGGCGTCCCCTTCGGCGCAGCAAAGTCCACGCCTGTGTGCATCAGAGGCCTGGCCTTGACCGGATGGATTCGGTAACCGAATGGCGAGCTGATCCGAACGTAGTCGAGGGGCATTGAAAATGGCTCAGCGGCAAGCCGCTGTCCGTCGAATGAAAAGTAGTCTCCGTCGGTGTGTCCCGGCGCGATAAACCACACGGCCTGGTGGACCTCACCGCCTGACCGAAGTTCGACGGCCGTTACACGCTTGCGCTGCGTGGTTGCGTCGTCGCGCTGGTAGAGAACATGATAAGTGTCGCCCTCCTGCGCGGGCGCAGCGAGGTCGAGCCGCGCGGCAAAAATACGTGCGATCTGCTCTCGTATATCGACCGGCACGCTGGCACGCACCAAGGTGTCGCGCAACGTGCCTTCGATCCGCCCTGCGTATGAACCACTGTCGGCCTCCGACCTAACAAGCGGCGCAGCGTCAGTTAGCTGGCTATTCCTTGATTTGCTGACGAACCCGTTAAACCTGCTGGCAAAGCTGGCCCAGCCTGCGCAAACCTGTCCGACCCATTCAATGCGTTGCGCAGCCGGCACAGTCACCTGCAGGGTCGGTTGGGTTGCACTGGATGTGTTCACGCGACTGGCTATTACCGATACCGTATGCCAAGCCGACGCGCCCAGCATCGCAACAACACCGCACAGCAATACGGCACGCGCTGGAGATTTAAATCGGGAATGCACTGAATGAGCGACTTTTGGGGCAATCGCCTGAGCGCTGGCGCAGGCACGACGTAGATAGGGCAACAGCATCATTTCAAAACCTCACAGACGGAATAAAGGGCTGCGGGCTTGAATGACATTGCTTGAAACGCACGGCATCGGACAGAAACCAGACGGACCGGAAACCCAATAGACAGAGGGTTACTCTTTCGCGCTACACAACCCAGTAAGAGGAGCTTTTAGTGTACGGACCACGGCTAGCCACGGTTATCGGGAAAATCTGATTTTGAGATAAACTGTAATGGACTAGACTAAATCTGACAGTGGTCGGTTTCTCGTGCTGATGCGCGTTGGCGCGGAGGGCGTAGCCCGAAGCGGTAACGCGCGCGGCGAACCGCAAGGAGTCCACCATGACTCAGG
>NZ_VTUZ01000027.1 GCF_008369935.1 Paraburkholderia panacisoli
TCAGGTAGGTAAGGTGGGCTGAGAGCATCGCGCCGAAAAGTTAACATCCCGGCGCGCCGTTTACAACTTCTTCCTGCTCCGCAAATGAAAATGCCGTTCAGTTCTTAACTGAACGGCATTACCCGCTAAGCGGGGCTTTTGCTTGTTGGCTCATCCTTCCTATGCCTTTTGGACAGGCCGTCAAATCGAAGGGAATTTGTCATCATAGGACGGCGACGAATCGCAAGACATCCTGCTCATATGCCGGATAGATGCGTCGCGCCACTTCGCCCGAATCATCTGGAGACATGCATGCGATTCTCGATACTCAACTCAAACGCGGAACGACGTGACGGACTCAAGGCAACTGCTGAGACAAATCGACCGGTTGGCACGCTTCACCGAAGCGCAGGACTGGCGGCAAATCGAACGCACGTTCAAGCGTCACCGGCCCGACCTGCTCGTGGTCGACTGGCAGGACTGGATGACTGTCGCGGATGCGCGCGAGCTACTCAGCTACTTCCCCGATCTGCGCGTCGCGGTACTGACCGACAACATGTCGCCGGCCACCGTGCGAGCGCTGATGGACGAAGGCGTGCTCGGCGTCATACCGCGCGAAACCGATCCGAGCCTGATCATACGTGCGTTGGAAATGGTGCTGCTGGGCGGTCACTACGTGCCACCCGGAGCACTGGCGCTCGATCCCCCGCTGCCGCCGGACACCGCCATCCGCATATTCGACGCGAAGAGCCCACCGCCCCGCCGCACCAGGCTTTCCAGCGGATTGTCGCCTCGTCAGGAGCAGATCATGCGCTGCGTTCACATGGGCAGCACCAACAAGATGATCGCGCGCACGCTCGGCATTAGCGAGGGCACGGTCAAGATCCACCTGACCAGCATATTTCAGCAGCTAGGTGCACCCAATCGCGCCGCCGCGGTCGCGCTCTACAACGGCTGGGACCAATCATTTGCAGGTGCTGCGAAACGGCGAGGGCACGGCGCGTCCCGTGATGGGGCAAGCCGGTGTCGTGCCTTTGCGACGCCACAAGCTGCGGCGCTTCCAGTATCCGTTGCCCGCCGACGACACGAGCGCCCCGCTGCCGATGGCAGCCGAGCCCAGCACGCCCTATGGCGACGCGCCGCCCGCCAAGCCGACGACGAAGCCGGGTACACAAGGTTAAACAGGGTATCCATCGCCGCGCGAGCGAACGCCTCGACACGCACTCTCAGGCGGCGTTTGCGTCGGCTGGCATGGAATCCGCTCACACCTTTTCTCGTCCAACGAGTAATATGAGATACATGGGTTTCCTCTACACACCGCTTCCGTTCTGGATCGCTGTCGGTGGCTGGATCGTCACCGCGATGGTGGTCGCGCTCGCGCTGTGGAAAAACCCTTTCAAACGTCTTCAAGACGGCACCCTGCAGCATGTCTGGCTTGCGATCATCGTCGCAGTGTCGGTGCTGTGGGCGAGCAATGCGTGGCTCGACGACGGCACCGTGATGCACCTGCTCGGCGCCACGCTCATCGTGACGCTATTCGACTGGGCGCTGGCACTGGTCGCAATGGCCGTGATCACGGGGCTTGCCGCGGTCGTCTTCGACGCCCCGTGGCAGGGCATCGCGCTGACTTTCCTCGTATACGGCGCGTTGCCTGTCGGCATCTCGACGCTGCTTCAGCGCATCAGCATTGCGTGGCTGCCGCGCAACCTTTTCATGTTCATCTTCGGCCAGGGTTTTGTCTCGCCCGCCATCGCGGTATCGCTCACCGCCGCCGGCGCGCTCGGCATCCACGTCGCGCTTGCCGATGGCTCGATGACCGTGGTGCCCGTCGGCTACGCTTTCAGCGTGCTTCTACTCGCCACCGGCGAAGCCTGGTTTACAGGCATGTCGACGGCCTTGATCGCGGTCTACCGTCCGGCATGGGTCACCACGTATGATGTGCGCAGATATCGTCTGGGCGGCCCCCGCACCTGACTCCCGCGAGCTTCCGACGCGTCTGCTCACCGGCTAGCCGCATAAGCGTGCACGCCCTTTCAAGCCCGCGCCCCGGAACAGGAAAAATATTTATGCGAGGATTGAACTACCCCCTCCCGGCGGGCATCTTACTTGCCTCTCGTCTTATCAGCGTCTAAAGAACTAGATGGATCGCACCAACATGCCGCGCCGATTGCTGCGGTTAGTCGGCCGGTTAGCAACCGTTGCAGCGGGACTCTCGCTCATCTGCGCCGCTCCCGCATTCGCCGCTCAACTTGAACAGCACAACGATCTCGTCAACAAATTCGTCAATGACCTGCATGCAGATCCGCTAGTCGCGGACTGCGCGGCTCATGGCGACTTTGTCGCAAGCACTTCGACTGTCTTCGATCACGTCGAATTTCCACCCAGCTCTTTCGACAGCGCGCACGCGTCGGTCACACCCTGGAACGATTCGTTCGACGAGGGCAAACAGCGCGTCAAGGTAGACAACATCGTCACGGTCGAAGGGCTTGGCATCCGTCAGAGCGGAGAAGGCGATCCTGCTGCGCTGAAATTCCGCTGCGGCTATGTGGGCGCTCAGATGCTGGCGTTCAGTTGGAACGATCCGGTGCCGCCGTCTCGCGCGAGTAGTAGCGGATCCGCGGGATCGGGAGCCGCGCCGGGAAAGCACAAGAGCACAAAAGGCAAGCACTCCACGAGCGACAAAACCACAAAGAAAGCAATCTCGAAGCCGTCCAAGTCGAACTCGGGCAAATCGTCGAAGGCGACATCGACCAAAACGGCCACGAAGAAAACTTCGGTGAAGAAGAAAGCGCACTGACGGGCACAGCCCAGGCCGCATCGCTGCCACACACGCCAGCGATGCCGCCCGCCACCATGAAAACGAGGCGCACACGTCACCGTGTGCGCCTCGTTTTTTGTCCCACGCTCCTGGCCCGCTTCAGGCAAATGTCTCGACGTGGTGCAGGATCGCCTGCAGCATCGCAGCGCCGAGCGACGCGCTGCGCTCGCCGTTCCAGCCCACCCGTTCGTCGGGCAGATTGGCGTTGTCCTTGAACGGCATCTCCAACGTCAGCGACAGGCAACCGAATTCGTTGCCGATGTACTTCGACGCGAGCTTCAACGCATCCTCACGATACTTGCTCGCGGCATAGCCGTACTTGTCCTGAAAGTCGGGACTCGCCTGCTTGAATGCTTCGATGAACGCTTTCTGCTCCTGTGCCTGCCGCTCGGTGAAACCCGGCAGCATTTCGGAGCCGGCCACGAACACGTAGGGCAGCACCTCGTCGCCGTGGATATCGAAGAACAGGTCGCAACCCGTCGCGTGAATCGCATCGCGCACCACCTGCACTTCTGGACTGCGTGCGGCGTCCGGCTCCATCCATTCGCGATTCAGGTTCGCGCCAACCGCGTTGGTGCGGAGATTGCCATGCACGCTGCCGTCCGGATTCATGTTCGGCACGATGTAAAACACCGCATGATCGTAGAGCTTGCGCGCGACCGGGTCGCCCGCCCAATCGCCCCAACCCGCGAGGCGCTTCACGAGCCCCTCGATAAACCACTCGGCCATCGTCTCACCCGGATGCTGGCGCGCGATCAGCCAGATCTTCTTTTTGGGCGTGTCTGCGGTTTGCGGCGTGCCAAGCGTGAGCAGCGACATGGGCCGGCCTTCGACGCTCCTGCCCAGTTCGGTAAGCGTGGCCTGCGGCATCTGCTGCACGGCGCCGAGAAACTCCGAATGACGCTCCTCGCTATATGGCTCGAAATACGCGTAGTAAATGCGGTCGAAATCCGGCGTGTGGTCGATGGTGAGCACACGGCCATCATACGAAGTCGGCACGCGGAACCAGTTCACCCGGTCATAGCTCGCCACCGCCTGATAGTCGCGCCAGCCTTCGGCGAACGCGCACGCGGCGGCATTTTCGAAAGTCATCACACAGCGCGTGCCCGCCGCGCCCGACACGCGGAAATAAAACCACTGCGCGAACTCGGCGTGGCTGTCCGGCCGCACGCGCAGACGGATATTGCCGGCGTCCTCACAGGACAGCACTTCAATCGCGCCCGCGTCGAAATTGCTTGTAATCGATAACGTCATGATGTTCTTCCCTGCTTCGGTGCGCGGCGAAACGCTTATTCAGCGACGCGGCGGCGGAATACGTAAGTGGAATCGTTCGAAGCCTCGGCGACGAACGCATAGCCTTCGGCGTCGAAGTCCTTCAACTGCTCGGGGCGCTCGACGCGGTTTTCCACTGCGTAGCGCGCCATCAGACCGCGCGCGCGCTTTGCATGAAAGCTGATGATCTTGTAGCGGCCGCCCTTCCAGTCCTCGAACACGGGTGTAACGACGGCTGCGTCGAGCAGCTTCGGCTTGACCGACTTGAAGTACTCCCCCGACGCGCAATTCACCAGCACGCGCGACGCCGCGGCGTTCCGGTTCAGTTGCGCGTTCAACGCCTGGGTGATGCGCTCGCCCCAGAACGCGTACAGATCCTTGCCGCGCGGATTGGCCAGACGCGTGCCCATTTCGAGGCGGTACGGTTGCAGCAGATCGAGCGGACGCAGCAGGCCGTAGAGGCCGGACAGTACCCGCACGTGATTCTGCGCATAGTCGAGATCGGCCGGCGACAACGTCTTCGCGTTGAGGCCCTCATACACGTCGCCATTGAAGGCGAGCACCGCCTGCTTGGCGTTGTGCGTGCCGAATTGCGGCGACCATTCGGCGTAACGTTGAAAATTGAGGTGCGCGAGCTGATCGGAAATATCCATCAGCGACGCGATCTGCTGCGGCGACAAACGGCGCAATCCGCCGATCAGTTCGGCAGCGTCGTCGACGAAATCGGGGATCGTGTGCTTGTCGACGTGCGGCGGGGTTTCGTAGTCGAGCGATTTCGCCGGCGACAGAACGATTATCATAGAGGCTTGCAGGCACGCCGTGCCTGGCGGTCAAAGACGAAAGCCAGATTGTAACGAATGCCCGGTTCCCATGCCTCACACGGCGCATTGCGCGTCGTCCTCGATTCCAATGTCTGGATCGATATTCTCGTGTTCGACGACACGCACACGCGGCCGATCGCAGCCGCGCTCGAAAGCGGCGCGCTGGCCGCGCTGATCGACGCGCGCTGCCTCGCCGAACTCGCCTATGTGCTCGACTATCCGCAATTCGTGCATCGAAACGTGGACAAGGCCGCCGCGCTCGCGGTCGTCGCGCGGCTCGCGCAAGTGGTCGATCCTGCCGCGCCCACGGAAGACGCGCGGCCCTTGCCCAAATGCAAAGACCGCGACGACCAGAAGTTTCTCGAACTTGCGCATGCCGCGCAGGCCGACTGGCTGGTTTCGAAAGATCGCGCGGTGTTGAAGCTCGCGAGGCGGATCGCGCGCGACTTCGGGTTCCAGATCGCACAGCCGGCGCCGTTCGTCGCCGCGCTCAGCGCTTCGTTGAGCGCCGCCGGCGAACCCGCGCCAGCGTGAGCGCGGCGGCATGCGCAACCCAGACCGAACGGCCAACGTGGGAACCATGGCGCGCACGCGGCGCCGCGATTCCCTACAATCAGGCTTCGTCCCTGGCTCACGACGCCACTCGCCTATTTCGCCAACTCACTCGCCCACGCTCCGGACAGCGCCATGAATGCACCGCACGACACGCCCACGAGTCCCTCGTTTCCTTCTCGCCTGCCGAATGTCGGCACGACGATTTTCACCGTAATGAGCGCACTTGCCGCCGAAAAAGGCGCGGTGAATCTGGGCCAGGGCTTTCCCGACTTCGGCTGTGATCCGCGCATTGTCGACGCGGTCGCGAACGCGATGCGCGACGGCCACAACCAGTACCCGCCGATGGCCGGCGCCGCGCCGCTGCGCGAGGCGATCTCGGACAAGATTGCGAACCTGTACGGCCGCCGCTACGACGCGACCACCGAGATCACCGTGACGGCGGGCGCCACGCAGGCCTTGCTGACCGCGATTCTCTGCACCGTTCATCCGGGTGACGAAGTAGTCGTGGTCGAGCCGACCTACGACAGCTATCTGCCGTCGATCGAACTGGCCGGCGGCACGCCGGTCTTCGTCACGCTCGACGCGCCCGACTATGCGATCCCGTTCGACAAACTCGCCGCCGCGATCACGCCGAAAACGCGGCTCCTGCTGATCAACACGCCGCACAATCCGACCGGCACGGTCTGGCGCGCGGAAGACATGCGCAAGCTCGAAGAGATCGTGCGCGGCACCAACGTGCTGATCCTCTCCGACGAGGTCTACGAACACATGGTCTACGACGGCGCGCCGCACGAGAGCGTCGCCCGCTACCCGGAACTGGCACAGCGCAGCTTCGTGGTGTCGAGCTTCGGCAAGACCTATCACGTGACGGGGTGGAAGGTCGGCTACGTGGCGGCTCCCGCCGCGCTCACCGCCGAGTTCCGCAAGGTGCACCAGTTCAACGTGTTCACGGTCAATACGCCGATGCAGATCGGTCTGGCCGAATACATGAGAGATCCGGCGCCGTATCTCGACCTGCCGGCGTTCTATCAGAAGAAGCGTGACTTCTTCCGCGCGGGCCTCGCGAAGTCGCGCTTCAAGTTGCTGCCGTGCACAGGCACGTATTTTCAGTGCGTCGACTATTCGGCGATCAGCGATTTGCCCGAAGCCGAGTTTGCCCAATGGCTGACCGGCGAAATCGGCGTCGCTGCCATCCCGGTCTCCGCGTTCTATCGCGAGGCGCACGAATCGGGCGTGGTGCGCTTCTGCTTTGCCAAGCAGGAGAACACCCTCGCCACCGCGCTCGAACGGCTGACGCGGCTCTAGGATGCCCTGCGCGATGCTGCGAACGAACCCATGTTCCTCGCTAGCGCGCGCAGCGGCCGATGGGTGCGTGGCACACGTTGGCCTGTCTCAGCGGCAGCGCCCCCCATCAAGCCGGGCGCGTCGCCGCGATATACGCCTTGCGGTCCTCGGTCACACGCTGCGCGGCCGGCCGCGCATTGATCGTCTTCACATAGCGCTTCCAGTCGAGGCCCGCGTCGAGCAGAAAATCGCGGCCGTAGATGGTCTGCGTCGCCATGCCCACCAGCGGCAGGCTCACATACCCAGCGGTATCCGCCACGCTGAAACGCTCGCCGCACAGATGCGGCCCGAGCTTCGCGATCCGCCTGAAACCGGCGATGTGATGCGCGAGCAGTTTCTCGACACGTCCTTTAGTCGCATCGCTCACAGTCCCGCCGAAAAACGCTTCCTTGTAGAGATTGCGCGCGGTCAGTTCGAGATGCACGTCGACGAACATGATCATCTCGCGCTCTTTGGCCGCCTCCCATGGGTCAGCGGAGAAAATCTGCTTGTCGGGAAAGCGCGCGGCCAGATACTCGACGATGCATTGCGATTCGCACAGATCGCCCTCCTCGGTCTGCAGATAAGGCACCTTGCCGAGCGGGGAATGCTCGAGCATGGCCTCGTCCTGGCTGGGCAGCACGGACACCTCTTCGAATGCAATGCCGTGTTCGAGAAGCACGAACTTCACTTTGTTGTAGTAGTTAGAGAGCGCGAAACCGCACAGCCTGATCATCCGGTGTCTCCTTCCTTCGAGTGGTATGAGACCGCGCAACACAGTCGCAGCAGCGGCCGTCGAACAATCATCCAGTAAATTGCACGATCGTGCTATTCTAAAATAACCATGGAGTCGAGCATCACAATGAACTCTCGCAATTTCAATATCGAGACCATCGGCATTGTCGGAACCGGTGCAATGGGTCGCGGCATTGCGCAGATCGCCGCGCTGGCGGGCCTGAAGGTGCGTCTGTACGACACCAACGCCGCTGCCGTCGGCGCTGCGCGCGATTACCTCGCCGAGACTTTCGCCAAACTGACGTCCAAAGGCAAGCTCGACGAGGCCCGCTCCCTTGCGGCGCTCGCCAACGTCAGCGGCGCGCAAGCGCTCGGCGAACTGGCCGGCTGCGATCTGGTCATCGAGGCGATCGTCGAAAAGCTCGACGTGAAGCAGGCGCTCTTTCGCGAACTCGAAACCGTGGTGAGTGGCCGTTGCGTGCTGGCGTCCAACACGTCGTCACTGTCGATCACCGCGATCGCCGCCGGCTGCACCGATCCGTCACGCGTGGTCGGCTATCACTTCTTCAATCCCGTACCGTTGATGAAAGTCGTCGAGGTAATCGACGGACTGCGCAGCGACCCGGCCGCGGGCGACGCGCTGATGGACCTCGCGCGCCGCATGGGCCATACGCCAGTGCGCGCGAAGGATATGCCCGGCTTCATCGTGAATCACGCGGGACGCGGCATGAACACCGAGGGCCTGCGCGTGGCGGGCGAAGGCGTGGCGAGCTTTGCGGACATCGATCGCATCATGCGCGAGCAGGCGGGCTTTCGCCTCGGGCCGTTCGAGCTGCTGGACCTGACGGCGCTGGACGTCTCGCATCCGGTGATGGAGTCGATCTATCATCAGTTCTACGAAGAGCCGCGCTTCACGCCGTCGCCGATCACCGGCACGCGGCTCGCGGGCGGACTGATCGGCCGCAAGACAGGCGAAGGCTTTTACCGCTACGTCGACGGCAAGCAGCAGGTGGCGGCCGAAGCGCCCGCGCCCACCGAACTGCCGAAAAGCGTCTGGGTCAGCGCGCGTTATCCGCAAGCCCATGACGCTGTCGTGGAACTCATCAACAAAGCCGGCGTGAAGCTCGATGACGGCGCCGCGCCCGCAGCGGACTCGCTGATCGTCGTGACGCCGTTCGGCCATGACGCGACCACAGCGGCGGTCGACGAAGCGCTCGATGCGAGCCGCGTCGTCGCCATCGACGCGCTCTTCCCGCTCGTCGGCGCGCAACGCCGCACGCTGATGACCACGCCGGCCACCACGCGCGCCGCACGCGACGCCGCGCATGCACTGTTCGCCGCCGACGGCGTGCCCGTCACCGTGATCCGCGACTCGACCGGCTTCGTCGCGCAACGCGTGGTGGCGACGATCGTCAACATCGGCTGCGACATCGCGCAAAAGCAGATCGCCACGCCGGACGACATCGATCTCGCCGTGACGCTCGGCCTCGGTTATCCGCGCGGCCCGCTCGCCCTCGGCGACGCGCTCGGCGCAAAAACCATCCTCGCGATTCTGCGCAACATGTTCAGCGTGCTCGGCGACCCGCGCTACCGTCCGTCGCCCTGGCTCGCGCGGCGCGCGCAACTCGGCCTGCCGCTGACCCAGCGCGACGCCGCGGACCTTCAATCGGACACACACACGGAGACCCACGCATGAGCGCCGAACTGCTGACCTCGCGACCGACCGAAAGCGAATCGACACTGATCCTCACGCTGTCGAACCCCGGCGCACGCAACGCGCTGCATCCGGACATGTATGCGGCCGGGATCGAAGCGCTCGACTCGGTGGAGCGCGATCCGTCGATCCGCGCCGTCGTGATCACCGGCGCCGACAACTTTTTTTGCGCGGGCGGCAATCTGAACCGCCTGCTCGAAAACCGCGCGAAAGATCCAGCCGTGCAAGCGGAAAGCATCGATCTGCTCGGCCAATGGATTTCGGCGCTGCGCCTGTCGTCGAAGCCGGTGATCGCCGCGGTCGATGGCGCCGCCGCGGGCGCGGGATTCTCGCTCGCGCTCGCGTGCGACCTGATCGTGGCCGCGGACGACGCCAAATTCGTGATGTCGTATGCACGCGTGGGCCTGACGCCCGACGGCGGCGGCTCGTGGTTCCTCGCTCAGGCGCTGCCGCGCCAGCTGGCCACCGAAGTGCTGATCGAAGGCAAGCCGATCGGCGCCGCGCGTCTGCACGAACTGGGCGTCGTCAACAAACTGACCAAGGCCGGCACCGCACGCGACACCGCTGTTGCCTGGGCCGACGAACTCGGCAAGATCTCGCCCAATTCGGTCGCCCGCATCAAAGGGTTGATCGGTGCTGCCGGCACGCAACCGCTGGCTGACCATCTGATCGCCGAGCGCGACAGCTTCGTCGCGTCGCTGCATCACCGCGACGGTCTCGAGGGGATTTCCGCGTTCCTCGAAAAACGCGCTCCGGTCTACAAATAAACCGCGCGTAAACCAGGAGTGAACCCAGCCACCATGCCCGACTACCAACTGCCCAAACGCCGCCGCATTTTCCTGATGCGTCACGGCGACGTCACCTACTTCGACGACTCCGGCCGCACGATCGACCCCGAGACCGTGCCCCTGAACGCGAACGGCCGCGAACAGGCGAGTGCGGCGGGCCGCGTGTTCGCCGAACAGCAGGTGCGGTTCGACCGCGTGATCGTCAGCGGTTTGCCGCGTACGGTTGAAACCGCGCAGCGGGTGCTGGCCGAAACCGGCCAGCACATCGAACTCGAGATCGAGCCCGCGTGGCAGGAGATTCGCGGCGGCAAGCTCGGCAGCATTCCGCAGCAGGATATCGAGGCGGCTTTTCTCGGCGTGTTCGACGGCATCGTGCCGGAAAGCACGCGCTTTCTCGACGGCGAAACCATCGGCGCATTGTTCGATCGCGTGCTGCCGGCGGTCGTGGCGCTACGCGAGGACAGTTCATGGGACACCGTGCTGCTGGTCCTGCATGGCGGCGTGAACCGCGCCATCCTGTCGCATGCGATCACCGCGGGCGGGCGCACGTTCTTCGGCCATCTGTCGCAGGCCACCGGCTGCATCAACGCGCTCGACGTCGGCGCCGCGCCGCGCGACTGGGTGCTGCGCACGCTCAACTATTCACCACCGTCGCCGCTGCATCGCGACGTGCGCAACACCACGATGGAAATGCTCTACGCACAATTCATTCAATACAAGCGTCGCTGAACCCGAACTGGAGGAGACACATGGTGAAAGCCACACAGACCGGCGAACCCGAGCACAAGCCGGATTATTCGTCCTTCGAGGGCACACGCCCGGTCAACGAGCGGCAGCGCTTCGACAGTGACGCGCTCGCCGCGTGGCTGACCCAGCATGTCGACGGGTTTTCCGGACCGCTCACGCTGGAGCAATTCGCCGGCGGCCAGTCCAATCCCACCTTCAAACTGGTCACGCCGTCGCGCTCGTACGTGATGCGCGCGAAGCCCGGCCCCGCCGCGAAACTGCTGCCGTCCGCGCACGCCGTCGAACGTGAATACCGCGTGATGCGCGCGCTGGCCGACACCGAAGTACCGGTCGCGCAAATGCTTGCGCTGTGCGAGGACGAAAGCGTGATCGGCCGTGCGTTCTACGTGATGGAGTTCGTCGAAGGCCGCGTGTTGTGGGACCAGTCGCTGCCCGGCATGACGCCCGCCGAACGCGCGGCGATCTACGATGAAATGAACCGGGTGATCGCGGCGTTGCACAGCGTCGACGTAGAAGCCGCGGATCTCGCCGACTACGGCAAGCCTGGCAATTACTTCGCGCGCCAGATCGGCCGCTGGAGCAAGCAGTACCTTGCGTCCGAGACCGAACCGATCGACGCGATGCAGCGCCTGATCGAATGGCTGCCGCAGCATATGCCGGCCGAAACGGGCGCGCGCGCATCGGTCGTGCATGGCGACTACCGGCTCGACAATCTGATCTTCCATCCGCACGAACCGCGCGTGCTCGCGGTGCTCGACTGGGAGTTGTCCACACTTGGCGATCCGCTCGCCGACTTCGCCTATCACTGCATGGCATGGCATGTCGATCCGGCGCAATTCCGCGGCATCGCGGGTCTGGATTGGGCCACGCTCGGCATTCCCGATGAAGCCCAATACGTCGAACGTTATTGCAAGCGGACCGGCTTCGAGATTCACGGCGACTGGAATTTCTACCTGGCGTACAACATGTTCCGCATCGCCGCGATCCTGCAAGGGATCATGAAGCGCGTCGTCGACGGCACCGCGGCCAGCGCGCAGGCGCTCGATGCCGGGCGTCGCGCGAAGCCGATGGCCGAGCTTGCATGGCGCTACGCGCAGAAAGTGCGTTAGCCGGGTTTGCGAGCCGAGCTACGCGCCCCAGGCTACGCGCCCCGATCCAACATCATCCGCTGTCCGTTACCCGCGAGGTCTCAGATGAATTTCGATTACACCCCGAAGGTTCAGGCATTGCGCGAAAAGCTGCTCGCTTTCTTCGACGAGCACATTTATCCGAACGAGCAGGTGTTCTATGCGGAGATTGCCCGCAATCGCCAGAACGGCAATGCATGGCTGCCGACCGAGCTGATCGAACAACTCAAACAGAAGGCGCGCGACGCCGGCTTGTGGAACCTGTTCCTGCCCGAATCGACGCGCGGCGCCGGGCTGACGAATCTCGAATACGCGCCGCTGTGCGAGATCATGGGCCGCGTGCCCTGGGCGCCGGAAGTATTCAACTGCAACGCGCCCGATACCGGCAACATGGAGACGATCGAGCGCTACGGCAGCGAAGACAACAAGCGCGAGTGGCTCGAACCGCTGCTGCAAGGGCAGATCCGGTCGGCGTTTCTGATGACCGAGCCGGAAGTGGCGTCGTCCGATGCGACCAATATCCAGACCAGCATCGTGCGCGATGGCGACTACTACGTGATCAACGGCCACAAGTGGTGGTCATCCGGCGCGGGCGATCCGCGCTGCAAGGTCTACATCGTGATGGGCAAGACCGATCCCGACGCGCCGCGCCACCAGCAGCAGTCGATGATCCTCGTTCCTGCCGACGCCGCCGGCATCACCGTGCACCGCCCGCTCACCGTGTTCGGCTACGACGATGCGCCGCACGGCCACATGGATATCACGCTCGACAACGTGCGCGTGCCCGCCACCAACCTGCTGCTCGGCGAAGGCCGCGGCTTCGAAATCGCCCAGGGCCGGCTCGGGCCGGGACGCATCCATCACTGCATGCGTTTGATCGGACTCGCCGAGCGCGCGCTCGAACTGATGGCGAAACGCTCGCTGCAACGCGTCGCATTCGGCAAGCCGGTTGCGGCGCAAGGCGTCACCCAGGAGCGCCTCGCCGAGGCCCGCTGCATGATCGAACAGGCGCGCCTTCTGACGCTGAAAACCGCGTACATGATGGACACCGTCGGCAACAAGGGCGCGCGCGGCGAGATCGCGATGATCAAGGTGGTCGCGCCGAACATGGCGTGCCAGGTGATCGACTGGGCGATCCAGGCGCATGGCGGCGGCGGCGTCAGCGACGACTTCCCGCTCGCGTATGCGTACGCATCGGCAAGAACGTTGCGCTTCGCCGACGGCCCCGACGAAGTACACCGCAACGCCATTGCCAAGCTCGAACTCGCGCGTCATATGGATGCGGGCGCGTCCGCTCGCGCGGAGATGCCGGTCACGCGGGTCTGAGCCTGTCTGTGTGCGCGGGTTGGTTGCAGACGGCGCGAGCCGCCTGCCGCATCCCAAGCAGCATCGTGCGATCTATGCTCTAATTTTCGTCAATGTCGGCGCCCTGTTTTGCGGCGCCGCTTTCACGAACAAGGAGCCAGAATGATCGATGTCTATAGCTGGGCGACCCCGAACGGCCACAAGGTTCACATCATGCTAGAAGAGACGGGCCTACCGTACAACGTGCACGCTGTGAACATCGGCGCAGGAGACCAGTTCACACCCGAATTTCTCGCGATCAGCCCGAACAACAAGATCCCGGCGATCGTCGATTCCGAGGGTCCGAAAAGCGCCGACGGCAAATCGTTCGCACTGTTCGAGTCCGGCGCGATCCTGATTTATCTCGCCGAGAAAACCGGCAAGTTTCTGCCGTCCGATCCGGGCGCGCGCTATACGGTGCTGCAATGGCTGATGTTCCAGATGGGCGGCCTGGGTCCGATGCTTGGGCAAACGCACCACTTCCGCATCTATGCGCCCGAGAAGCTCGACTATGCGATCAATCGCTACACGAACGAAACGCGGCGCCTGTATGGCGTAATGGACACGCAACTCGGCAAGACGCAGTACCTCGCGGGCAACGACTATACGATCGCGGACATCGCCGCCTTTCCGTGGACACGCTCATGGCAAAACCAGGGCGTCGAACTCGATGCGTTTCCAAACGTGAAACGCTGGCACGAAGAGATTGCGGCGCGGCCGGCGGTGGTGCGCGGCGTCGAAGTGCTGGCGTCCGCCCGTGTACCGCTGATGGACGACAAGGCGAAAGAAGTGCTGTTCGGCGCGACGCAATACGCGAAGCATTAGTTTTTGCGGCGACGCACCGGCGTTGGCAGTTGCCTCCGCTGGCCGCCTACACCACGGCAGCAATAAGAAAGCGCGAACGGCATGAATGCCGTTCGCGCTTTTTCTTGCGACATGTCCGCGCCGCAGCGTTAAAAGTAATGCCGCGTGATGAACTCCGCGACGCACACCGGACGGTCACTGCCCTGCTTCTCCAACGTCACGGTCCACTCCACCTGCACGCCCGCGTTGTCGATGTCGCCGACGGATTCCACTGCGAATTTCCCACGCAGCTGCGAACCGACCAGCACCGGTGATGTGAACCGCACGCGGTTCAGTCCGTAGTTGACGCCCATGCGTTGTTCGAGCGCTAGCGTCTTGCCCAGCAAAGCAGGGATCAACGACAGCGTGAGAAAACCATGCGCGACCGGACCACCGAATGGCGACTCGCGCCTTGCCCGCTCCGGGTCGACATGAATCCATTGGTGATCGCCGGTGGCCTCGGCGAAACGGTCGACCTTGGTCTGATCGACCGTCAACCACTCACTGTGCAACGGCTCGGCACCGACCAGCGCACGCAAGGCCGCCGCATTGCGGAAGGCAGCGACAGGCGCCGCGCTGGCCGTCATGATAAGGCTCGCGGATTGGACAGCCCGAACATGCCCTTCGAGCGCACCGTGATCACTGTTTCGCCATGCTGATTGATTCCCTCCCAACACGTCGACACGATGCCGCGATCCGGTTTGCTCTCCGAAACGCGCTTGTCGACCACGACGTTCATCATCGTAATCGTGTCGCCGACGCGCACCGGCTTCAGCCAGCGAATCTCGTCGATGCCGGGCGAGCCCATCGACGTCGAGTCCGCGAGCACGTTGCGCACCAGCATGCCCATCATCACCGAACAGGTATGCCAGCCGCTTGCCACCAGGCCGCGAAACGGCGACTCGGCCGCCGCGGCTTCGTCCAGATGAAACGGCTGCGGATCGAACTTCTGCGCGAATTCGACGATCTCCTCACGCGTGAACGTGTGTTTGCCGACTTCGATGGTCGTACCGACCACCATGTCCTCGAAACTGACTCTCATGGTCGCACCTCCTTTTTATCCGGTTGAGCGGGCGATCAGGCTTCGGCGGTCGCGAAGCCGGGCAACGCGGCAAACCGCGCGAGATGGTGATCGACATCGCCCAGCGTGGTTTCGATGATGGCGAGGCGCTTGAACAGATGCGCCGCGGCCACTTCGTTCGTGACGCCCATACCGCCATGCAGCTGAACCGCCTGCTGCCCGACGAAGCGCGCGGCCTGACCGACCCGGACCTTGGCTGCCGAGACCGCGCGGCGACGCTCGTCGGCGTCTTCGCTGCTGTAGCGCATGGCGGCCAGATAGGTGATCGAACGCGCCTGCTCAGCGTGAATCAGCATTTCGACCATTCGATGCTGCAACGCCTGAAAGCGTGCGATCGGCTGGCCGAATTGCTGTCGCGTCTTGGTGTAGTCGACAGTCGCGATATTCAGCGCGTCGAGCGCGCCGATCGCCTCTGCGCACAGCAGCAAGGTGCCGTAGTCCGCGATATGTTCGAGCGCCGCCGCGCCCGCATGTTTGCCGGCGAGCCGGCGCGCGGGAGTGCTGTTGAACACGAGCGTGGCGGCGCGTTGACCGTCGATCGTGCGGTAGTCCGTGATCTCGACGCCGGCCGCGTCGCGCGCGACGACAAAGAGCGCGATCTCGCCGTTCAACCGGGCCGGCACGATCCACGCGTGCGCTTGCGCGCCATGCAGCACGACCGATTTCGTGCCGCTCAATGTCTGCTGTTCGCCCTCCGCGCTCGCGGTCGTGGCGACTTCAAACAGGTCGTAGCGCGCGTGCGGCTCGTGAAATGCGACGGCCAGCATGATCTCGCCCTGCGCGGCGCGTTCAAGCAATGACGCGTCTTCGCCCTCGCCGGCGCCTGCCAGGCGCAGCGCCTCGATGCCGACCGCGGTCGCCCAATAGGGTTCGACGACCAGTGCGCGGCCGAGCTCCTGCATGACCACCAGCATATCGATGGGGCCGCCGTTGAATCCGCCTTGCGCTTCGGGCACGGGCAATGCAGTCAAGCCCAGTTCCGTCAAGGCGGCCCACTGTGTGTCCGACACACCGGCCTCCGAGCGCACGATCGCCTGACGTGCTTCGAAGCCGTAGCTCTTGTCCAGATAGCGGCGCAGCGCGTCGGCGAATTGCTGCTGTTCGTCGTTGAAAGTGAAGTCCATGCGCAGCTCCTCAAAGTCCGAGAATCATCTGAGCGATGATGTTCTTTTGAATTTCGTTCGAGCCGCCGTAAATCGACGTCTTGCGGAAGTTGAAGTAGTACGCGGCCAGCGGCGCGGCATCGTCGTCGCCGGCCACGCTATGCTCGCGTTCGCCTTCGAGGAACTGCGGGTCGAATGGCGCGGCAAGCGGCCCGATTGCCTCGAACATCAGCTCCGTGAGCGCCTGTTGCACTTCCGTGCCTTTGATTTTCAGCATCGACGCTTCCGGTCCCGGTCCACGCCCGCCTGCCTCATTAGCGACCACGCGTTGCACGGTGACTTCGAGCGCCATCAGCTCGATCTCGAGGCTCGCGACTTTCGCGGCGAAAACCGGATCTTGCAGCAACGGTTTGCCGTTCTTCTTCTGATCCAGCGCAACGCGCTTCAGGAATACGAGTTCGCGCTTCGACTGCCCGACGCGCGCAATGCCCGTACGCTCGTGGCCGAGCAGATACTTCGCATAAGTCCAGCCGCGATTCTCCTCACCAACCAGGTTTTCGACCGGCACCCTCACGTCTTCGAAGAACACCTCGTTGACTTCGTGCTCCTCGTCGAGCGTGATGATGGGGCGCACGGTGATGCCCGGCGTTTTCATGTCGATCAGCAGGAAGGAGATGCCCTCCTGCTTCTTGGCGCCACTGTCGGTGCGCACGAGGCAGAACATCATGTCTGCGTATTGGCCCAGTGTGGTCCAGGTTTTCTGACCGTTGACCAGATAATGGTCATCGACGCGCTCGGCGCGGGTACGCAGCGACGCCAGATCGGAACCGGAGCCCGGCTCGGAATAGCCTTGGCACCACCAGTCGGTGCCGTCGAGAATACGTGGCAAATAATGGCGCTTCTGTGCCTCATTGCCGTATTTCATTAGCACGGGCGCCACCATCGAAACACCGAATGGCAGCACGGACGGCGCGCCGATACGCGCGCACTCTTCTTCCCAGATGTGCCGTTGGGTCGCGTCCCAGCCCGGGCCGCCGTATTCTCGCGGCCACGCGATTGCCGACCAGCCGCGCGTGCCGAGCAGCTTGTGCCAGCTTGCGAAGTCTTCGCGGGAAAGACGCTTGTGATTGAGCACCTTGTCGCTCAGCTCGCGAGTCAGATTCGCTTCGAGCCAGGCGCGGATGTCGGCGCGGAACGCGTCGTCAGCGGGGGAATAGTCCAGATTCATGCGTCGTGTCTCCTGGCCGCGACCACCCGCCGCCAGAGAGCCACTGCGCTATTGCAGCGGTTCCTTCAGAGCAGCCGGGACCGGTAGCGGCATCACTTCGATGCCTTCTTCGACCAAGGCACGCGCATCTTCAGGTGTCGTAACACCGCGAATATTGCGTGCGGGCGCTTCGTTGTAGTGAATGCGCCGCGCTTCCTCGGCGAAGCGGTCGCCCACGTTCTCGGTCTTTTCCAGTACCTCTCGCAGAGCGCGCATGACACGCGCCTGCATTTCACCTGCGCCCGCCGGCTGCTTCGTCTCGGTCGCGCCCGATAGATTCAGGCGCGGTGCCGACGGCAAACGGCTCACTTCGTTCGCACCGCAGATCGGACATTCGACGAGCTTGCGGGACTGCTGCGATTCAAAGTCATCAGCCGAAGCGAACCAGCCTTCGAACCGATGGCCATGCGGACACTGTAAATCGAGGACCTTCATGTGGAATCAGGGCTTGCGTGCCAGTTTAGCGCAAAATCAAATTTTGTGAACGGTCGTTCGCAAAATTTCACGGACGCCGCACCAACGCCGGACATTGTTGCCAAATCGAACGTGGTGCGCGATTTTACCGCTTTGCGCCGAGAGCTGCCGATCACATCGAGCCCGCTGCCTCTGCGCATGAGCCGCCGTCGGGTTGCTATGCGACCAGACTCGCGAGTTGGCGGTTGAACCGCGGCTCGAGTTCACGCACTTCCTTGGCAAGATTGATCTGCTTCGCCGATTTCGCGACATCCGCCACGTCTGCCTTGATGTCGTACCCGCCGCGCTCGGTTAGCCAGTCGAGAATGTCCGACAGATGCCAAACCGATGCACTGCCCTCGTGGACCGGCGCAGGGAAGTCGATTGCGTGACTCAGCATCAGCTTGCGCATGTTCTGCCGCGACACGCCGGCAACCTCGGCAACGTCGGTGAGACCGACGAAATCCGGCCCCGCCTCGACCAGCCGCGCGGAGGGCACCGCTCGTTTGACGTCTTTGAGTGCGCTGACCAGCGCCTCGAACGCGGACGCAGCTTCGCGAGAAAAGAGCAGCGCGATGCGGCCTGGCTGCCCCACGCCCACGGTTGCGTCGTCGCAGCCTGCTTCGCCCAGACGCTCGACGATCTCGTCGACATCGCAATCGTGCGCTGCCAGCCGGTACTTCAAGGTGAACACATATTCCATACGTTACTCCTGCCTTGATCCAACCTAACCTTTCGGCATTAAATCAATCTGCTACCGGCCAGCAGTGCAGTTGTCGACGATGCGCCGCAAGTGCCTTGCGTGGTTGCCCGGATTTTTCGGCGTACTCCAGACGCTCGATATGCAGAACTCTCCGCAACGACATTCCGCGTCTTTGTAAGGACAGTAAATCTTGCCCCAGGCGTGGCCTTTCCCGCCGCTCTGAACGCGCCAGCCGTTTTTCTCCGCATAGGCCAACGCGGCCTCGATTTCCTTTTTAGAGTGGCTTCCTCTGACCATCGACACCCTCCCAATTTAGCGGGTGGAGTCATGGTTGTCAAGTGACAACCATGACTCCACCCGAAATCAAATCCATCTCATATCGTTCGTTATCCAAAACAAAGATAATGGCAAACGCCACAATCAGAGATTCATACTAGCGTTATGAGGGTCGCCGCGCGAGACGGCCGGATGGTATAGGAAGAAGACACAGTTTTTCAGCCATTGCGCCGCATACTCGCTCGAAATCGCGTCCAACAATGACAAAGCCCCTTCCGGTCATAGACCGACAGGGGCTTCCTTTTCGCAGATTCAAAGCGGCCGCGCGCCGCAGCGCGTTATTCCGGCGCCGCGGTCGGCCACGCGCCCGACAACACCTTCTCCAGCCAGAACGTGCCGATGATCGTCTTCACATCGGTGATCTTGCCGGTGCGCACCCACTCGGACACCTCCGCCACAGTCGCCGTGAAGAGTTCGAGAAACTCGCCGTCGTCGAGCTTGCGCTCGCCCGCCGTCAGACCGCGCGCGATGTAGATATCAATGAATTCGGTGGAATAGGAAATAATCGGATGAACGCGCGTCAAATACACGTATTCACGCGCCGTATAGCCGGTTTCCTCGCGCAGTTCACGGATTGCGCAGGACAGCGCGCTCTCGTTCGGGTCGAGCTTGCCGGCCGGATATTCGACCATCACCTTGCCCATTGGATAGCGGTACTGGCTCTCCAGCAGCACGCGGCCGTCGTCGAACAACGGAATCACCATCACGGCGCCCGGATGCTGCACGTATTCGCGAGTCGCCTGCTTGCCGTCCGGCAAGCGCACGGTATCGCACTTGACCGTCAGAAACGGACCTTGATGGACCGTCTTGCTGTCGACACAGGTCTCGGTAAGCGCAGCGTCGTGATCGGGAAGATCGGGAAGTTCAGCCATATGCGGACCTCAGGACAGCCTGGTGCGCGACGGCGAGACGCCGTCAGCGGCGTTTGACGAGATATTGGAAGGTAAAGCCGGGAAATGCGAGCACGACGAACAGTGCGAACGTAATCGCGTAGAACTGCCAACCCTGTTCGAAGCGGTTCCCCGCTCGCGCTTCGAGCAGAAAACCGAGCGCGCCGACCACGAAATACAGCACGATCAATTCGGCTATGCGGATCCACGCACTCTTCTTCGCCGCTTTTAACGGCACGGCGGCAAAGAGGCGCTGATTCAGGAAAGGGAGGTTGGCGCCGACCAGCGCCAACAACACGATAAACCAGCCTGCTGCCGACATCAGAGCAGCAGCGTGTGCTGGATAGCCTGCAGGCAAGCCTTCAACAGCGGATCCGGCACGATACCGAGCACCAGCACGGCAACACCGTTGAGCGCGAGCAAAGCGCGCGTGCTGGTGTCGGCCATGATGGGCGACTTGTCTTGCGGCTCGTCAAAATACATCAGCTTGACGATACGCAGGTAGTAGAACGCGCCGAACAGCGACGTGATCACGGCCAGCACCGTGAGCCATGTCAGACCGGCATTCATGGTCGCCTGCAGCACCGCGAGCTTCGCGTAGAAGCCCACCGCGGGCGGAATGCCGGCGAGCGAGAACATCATGATCATCATCACGAACGCGAACACCGGGCTGCGTTGATTCAGGCCCTTGAAGTCCTCGAGCGTGTCCGCTTCGAAATCGCGACGGGCCAGCAGCATGATGACGCCGAAGGTGCCGAGCGTCGTAATCAGATAGACGATGCTGTAGAACATCGCCGAACCGTACGCGTTGGCGGCGCCCACAGTCTTCTGGTCGACCACGCCGGCCAGCAGTCCGAGCAGCACGAAGCCCATGTTCGAGATCGCCGAATACGCGAGCATGCGCTTGACGTTACGCTGCACGATACCGGTGATGTTGCCGACGATCAGCGACAGCGCCGCCAGAATCACCAGCATTTGTTGCCATTCGACCGCGAGCGGCAGCAGACCCATCACGAGGAAGCGCAGACCCCACGCGAATGCCGCGACCTTCGGGCCGCCGCCGACGATCAGCGTCATCGCCGTCGGAGCACCCTGGTACACGTCGGGCACCCACATGTGGAACGGCACCGCGCCCATCTTGAACGCCACGCCGGCCACGATGAAGATCACACCGAACAGCAGCACGCTCGGATCGTAGTGGCTCGTGCCGATTGCCTTGAACACTTCGTTCAGGTCGAGCGAGCCGGTCGCGCCGTACAGCATCGAGATGCCGTACAGCAGGAACCCGGAAGCCAGCGCGCCGAGCACGTAGTACTTCATCGCGGCTTCGTTCGACTGCGCCACTTCGCGACGCAGCGCGATCACGGCGTACAGCGACAGCGACATCAGTTCCAGACCGAGATACAGCGTCAGGAAGTTGTTGCCCGAGATCATCACGAGCTGGCCGAGCAGCGAGAACATGCCCAACAGGAAGAAATCGCCGCGGAACAAACCGCGATCTTCGAGGTAGCGGCGCGAATAAACGATCGACACGGCGTAGCCGAGCGACACCACCGCCTTCATCACGTTGGCGAACGGGTCCACCACGTACATGTGGCCGAAGAAGTAGCGCACTTGCGGGTCGAACGCGTTCATCGCAAACCAGATGCCGGCGACCAGCGTCGAGAAGAATGCGATGAAATACGTGGTACGGCGACCGTCCTGGCCGACGAACGTGTCGTTGAGCCACGCGACGACAACGGCGAACATCACCAGTGCGTCGGGCAACAGAGCAGTCATAGGGGCGTTTTGCATGGTCTTTAAATTCCTCCGCTCGGCGTTACTGAGGCAACGGCAGCTTCGACTGCGCA
Source organism: Paraburkholderia panacisoli (assembly GCF_008369935.1). Lineage (GTDB taxonomy): Bacteria > Pseudomonadota > Gammaproteobacteria > Burkholderiales > Burkholderiaceae > Paraburkholderia > Paraburkholderia panacisoli. The sequence goes on from NZ_VTUZ01000027.1 coordinate 21,750, forward strand.
ACGTGGGAGAGGAGGTTTTCCACGGATACGTGCATCACATCGGTAAAGGGCTTCGGATACAGGCCCATGAACAGCGTCAGTGCGGCGAGCACTGCCAGCATGAAAAACTCGCGACGGTTGATGTCGAGCAGGCCCTTCACGTGATCGTTGGCGACCGCGCCGAAGTACACCCGCTTGTACATCCACAGCGTGTAGGCCGCGCCGAGAATCAGCGTGACTGCCGCACCGCCCGCGATCCAGAAGTTGTACTGGACGGAAGCCAGAATCACCATGAACTCGCCGACGAAACCGGAGGTGCCCGGCAAGCCGCAATTGGCCATCGCGAACAGCATTACGAATGCCGCGAACTTCGGCATCACGTTGACGACGCCGCCGTAATCGGCGATCTGACGCGAGTGCATGCGGTCGTACAGCACGCCGATGGTCAGGAACATCGCGCCCGACACGAAACCGTGCGAAATCATCTGCACGATCGCGCCTTCCGCACCGAGCTGGTTGAAGATGAAGAAGCCAAGCGTGACGAAGCCCATGTGTGCGATCGACGAATACGCGACCAGCTTCTTCATGTCGGCCTGCACCATCGCGACCAGACCGATGTAGATCACCGCGATCAGCGACAGCGTGATGACGACGGGCGCGAGGAAGTGGCTTGCGTCAGGCGTGATCGGCAACGAGAACCGCAAGAAACCGTATGCGCCCAGCTTCAGCATGATCGCGGCCAGCACGACCGACCCGCCGGTCGGCGCTTCCACGTGGGCGTCAGGCAACCACGTGTGCACCGGCCACATCGGCACCTTCACCGCGAAGGCCAGGAAGAACGCTATGAACAGCAGCACCTGTGGCGTCATCGCGATCTGCGCGTGCTGCCACGTGGCGAGGTCGAACGTGCCGGTTTCCACGTACAGGTACAGCAACGCGACCAGCATCAGCAGGGAGCCCGCCAGCGTGTACAGGAAGAACTTGAATGCCGCGTACACGCGGTTCGCCCCACCCCACACGCCGATGATGATGTACATCGGGATCAGCGTCGCTTCGAAGAACACGTAGAACAGCATGCCGTCGGCTGCGCTGAACACGCCGACCATGATGCCCGACAGGATCAGGAACGCCGCAAGGTACTGCGCGACGTTCTTCGTGATCACTTCCCACGCGGAGATCACGACGATCACCGTGATCAATGCGGTCAGCACCACGAACCACATCGAGATGCCGTCGACACCCAGATGATAGGTAATGTGGAAGCGTTCGATCCAGGTCGCCTGTTCGACAAACTGCAGATCGGCGGTGCTCGAATCGAAACTGGTGATCAGCGGGATCGTCACGAGGAAACTGACGACCGAGCCGATCAGCGCGATCCAGCGCGCAGGTGCCGGGTTCCGGTCGGAACCGATAGCCAGGACCAGGAGACCGACGAGGATCGGTAACCAGATCGCGATGCTGAGAATCGGATAAGCGTGCATTAGTGTCCCTCGCCTTATTTGCCGCCGAGCGTTACAAACAGGGTCAGGAGCCCCAACATGCCGAGAATCATGGCAAACGCGTAGTGGTAGATGTAGCCGGATTGGAGGAAACGGATCACGCCGGCAAACCACCCGATAAAGCGTGCGCTGCCGTTGACGATGCCGTCGATCACGACGACGTCGCCTTCCTTCCAGAGACCACGGCCAATTGCCACGGCGCCCCGTGCAAACACGACTTCGTTGATCTTGTCCATGTAGTACTTGTTATCGAGCAACGTGTAGATCGGGCCGAATGCGCGCTTGATCACAGCCGGCAGGTCCGGACGAACCAGATACAGGAACCACGCGACCACCACGCCCGCGAGCGCCAGCCAGACCGGCAGACCCGACACCGAGTGCAGACCCATCGACGCCCAGCCCTGGAACTCTTCGGCCATCTCGTGCAGCGCCGGATGGTTTTCGCTGATGTAGATCACCTTGTCGAACGCCACGCCATGCTGGAAGAAGTCGCCGAACAGCATCGGACCGACCCCGATCGCACCGATCACCACCGACGGTATCGCCAGCAGCACCAGCGGCAGCCACACCACCCACGGCGTTTCATGCGGCTCGTGAGCGTGGTCGTCGTGACCGTGGCCATGAGCGTCGTGGCCATGAGCGTGATGCCCATGCGCCGCGGCTTCCGCGCCCATCGGCGATTCCGGATGCTTCGGGTCGCGGAAGCGCTCCTTGCCGTGGAACACCATGAAGTACATGCGGAACGAGTACAGCGCAGTGACGAACACGCTCGCCACCACCGCGAAGTACGCGAAACCCGAACCCGGCAGATGCGACAGCTTTACCGCGTCGATGATCGAGTCTTTCGAGTAGAAGCCCGAGAAGAACGGCGTGCCGATCAGCGCCAGCGAACCGACCAGCGACGTGATCCACGTGATCGGCATGTACTTGCGCAGGCCGCCCATGTTGCGCATGTCCTGGTCGTGGTGCATGCCGATGATCACCGAACCCGCGCCGAGGAACAGCAGCGCCTTGAAGAACGCGTGCGTCATCAGGTGGAACACGGCGACGGAGTAAGCCGACGCGCCGAGCGCGACCGTCATGTAACCGAGCTGCGACAGCGTGGAGTACGCCACCACGCGCTTGATGTCGTTCTGGACGACCCCGAGGAAGCCCATGAACAGCGCGGTGATCGCGCCGATGACCAGGACGAACGACAGCGCCGTATCCGACAGTTCGAACAGCGGCGACATGCGCGTGACCATGAAGATACCGGCCGTCACCATGGTTGCCGCGTGAATCAGCGCGGAAATCGGCGTCGGGCCTTCCATCGAGTCCGGCAGCCAGACGTGCAGCGGGAACTGCGCCGACTTACCCATCGCGCCGATGAACAGGCAAATGCAGGCCACCGTCAGCAGACCCCAGTCCGTGCCCGGGAAGGTCAACGCGGCGAGTTCGGTGCGCTTCGCGAAGACGTCGCCGTAGTTCATCGAACCGGCGAACGCGAACAGCAGGCCGATGCCCAGCAGGAAACCGAAGTCGCCGACGCGGTTCACGATGAACGCCTTCATGTTCGCGTAGATCGCGCTCTCACGCTTGAAGTAGAAGCCGATCAGCAGGTACGACACGAGACCCACTGCTTCCCAGCCGAAGAACAGTTGCAGGAAGTTGTTGCTCATCACGAGCATCAACATCGAGAACGTGAACAGCGAGATGTACGAGAAGAAGCGCTGGTAGCCGTCGTCGTCGGCCATGTAGCCGATCGTGTAGATGTGCACCATCAGCGACACGAAGGTCACCACGCATATCATCATCGCCGTCAGCGAGTCGACCAGGAAGCCGATTTCGAATTGCGTCTTGCCGATCGCCATCCATTGATAGACGGTCGCGTTGAAGCTTGCGCCGTCCATCACCTGGAAGAACACGATGGCCGAGAGGATGAACGAGATCGCGACGCCGAGGATCGTGACCGAGTGCGCACCGGCTCGCCCTACCGCCTTCCCGAACAGTCCTGCAACCAGGCAACCGGCGAGCGGTGCCAACGGGATGGCCAACAGCAGGTTTTCATTGAGTATCGTGGACATAACCGCTTTTCCTGAAATTAACCTTTGAGCTGATCGAGATCCTCGACATTGATCGTGTCGAGACTACGGAACAGGGTCACCAGAATTGCGAGGCCGATCGCCGCTTCCGCCGCTGCAACCGTCAGCACGAAGAAGACAAAGATCTGGCCATGCACGTCGCCCAGATAATGCGAGAACGCGACGAAATTGGTGTTTACCGCGAGCAGCATCAGTTCGATCGCCATCAGGATGATGATGACGTTGCGGCGGTTCAGGAAAATGCCGACGACGCTGATCGCAAACATGATCGCGCCGAGGACAAGGTAATGGGCAAGGGTCAACATGATTTCTATCTCCTGTCCGCTCAGCTGTTTTTAGCAGGAGCCGACTCGGCCGCTGCTGCAGCTGCGGCGGCTTCTTCTGCCGCGACGGTTGCCGCGGTTTTCTCCGACGCCATCTTCACGATGCGTACACGGTCCTGCGCACGCACCTTGACCTGCGCGCTGACGTTCTGTCGCTTGCTGTCTTTCTTGTGGCTCGTGGTCAGCGCGATTGCCGCGATGATCGCCACTAGCAGCACGAGGCCGGCGATTTCGAACGCGAAGATGTAGTCGGTGTAGATGACCTTGCCGATCAGGCGCGTGTTCGACCAGTCGCCCATACCGTTCGCGGCCGCGGAGGTGTCGCGCAGCGCCGTGCCGGTTGCGCCGTAGCCGTGCCACAGGATCAGCGCGGTTTCGATCACGATGATCGCGCCCACCAGCGTGGCCATCGGCACGAAGCGTTTGAAGTCTTTGCGCAGCACGTCGAGATTGATGTCCAGCATCATCACGACGAACAGGAACAGCACCATCACCGCGCCGACGTAGACCAGCACCAGCAGGATCGCAAGGAACTCGGCCTCCAGCAGCATCCAGATCGCGGCTGCGTTGAAGAACGCCAGCACCAGAAACAGTGCGGACGATACCGGGTTGCGCGAGGTGATCACCTTCAGCCCCGAGACAACCAGGAGCAGCGCGAAGATGTAGAACAGTACGGTCGTGAATTCCATGATTACCGGTTCATCGTTAGGCCATCGTCAGGCATTGTTCTTTGGCACGCGTACTTGGCAAAGCGGGCGAAACCGCCCGAACTGCTGCACAGGTGCGCCGTGCCGCGGCGTTCAGGCCGCGGCGCTCGGCCCGACAACAGGCCGTGTTACTGCTTTTACTGCTGCGTTTACCGCCGCGTTTACTGCATTAACAGCGAAGCGCTTCAACGATACGGTGCGTCGGCTGCCTTATTCGCAGCGATCTCCGCTTCGTAGCGATCGCCGACGGCCAGCAGCATGTCTTTCGTGAAGTACAGGTCGCCGCGCTTCTCGCCGTGATACTCGAGAATGTGCGTCTCGACGATCGAATCGACCGGGCAGCTTTCTTCGCAGAACCCGCAGAAGATGCACTTGGTCAGGTCGATGTCATAGCGCGTCGTGCGGCGCGTGTTGTCTGCGCGTGTTTCCGATTCGATCGTGATGGCGAGCGCCGGGCACACCGCTTCGCACAGCTTGCAAGCGATGCAGCGCTCCTCGCCGTTCTCATAACGGCGCAGCGCATGCAGGCCGCGAAAACGCGGCGAGATCGGGGTCTTCTCTTCCGGGAACTGCACCGTGATCTTGCGCTGGAACGCATAACGTCCGGTCAGCGCGAGGCCCTTGAGCAGCTCCGTCAGGAAGAAGGTCTTGAAAAAGTTTTGGATTGCGGTCATGGGTTCATCCGCCCTTAATTCCAGATGTTCAACGGCGACATGATCCAGAAGCCGACTACCACCAGCCACACCACGCAGACCGGAATGAAAATCTTCCAGCCCAGACGCATGATCTGGTCATAGCGGTAGCGCGGGAACGTAGCGCGCGCCCAGATGAACACCGACAACAGCAAGAAAACCTTGGCGACGAGCCATACGATGCCCGGGATAAACGACAGGAAGCCGAACGGTGCGCTCCAGCCGCCAAGGAACAGGGTTGCAGCCAACGCCGAGATCACGATCATGTTGATGTATTCGGCGAGGAAGAACAGCGCGAACGCCATCCCCGAGTAGTCGATCATGTGGCCCGCGACGATTTCCGACTCGCCTTCCACCACGTCGAACGGGTGACGGTTCGTTTCGGCGATACCCGAGATGAAGTACACGACGAACATCGGCAACAGCGGCAGCCAGTTCCACGACAGGAAGTTCAGGCCGTGCGACGCGAAGAAGCCGTGCTCCTGCGAACTGACGATGCCCGACAGGTTCAGCGTGCCCGCCGTCATCAACACGACGACCAGCGCGAAGCCCATCGAAATTTCATACGAGACCATCTGCGCCGCGGCGCGCATTGCGCCGAGGAACGCGTACTTCGAGTTCGACGCCCAACCGGCGAGAATCACCCCGTACACGCCGATCGACGAAATCGCCATCGCGTACAGCAGACCCGCGTTGATGTCGCCGAGCACCGCGCCGGCCTGGAACGGAATCACCGCCCATACCGCGAACGCCGGCACCACCACCATGATCGGCGCGATCAGGTAAATCCAGCGGCTCGCTTGAGCCGGCTGAATCACTTCCTTGAGCAGGAGCTTCAGCACGTCGGCGATCGGCTGCAGCAGACCTGCCGGACCGACGCGGTTCGGGCCGAGACGCACGTGCATCCAGCCGATCAGCTTACGCTCCCACAGAATCAGGTAAGCCACGCACAGCAGGATCACGACGGCCACCACCAGGATGCGCACCAGCGCCCACACCGTGGGCCATGCCACACCGAGAAGCTGGGTGCCGCCCGAGTTGATCGTATCGAACAAGCTCATTTACGCCTTCTCCACCAGCAGTTCACCGAACAGGCTGCCCAGCGCCGCACCGGCAGGCGTAGCCGCCGATACGCGGACGACCGTCTCCGCAAGATTCGCGTCGCGCACGGCCGGCAACTGCACCGATTGCTCGCCCTGGCGCACGCGCACGGCGTCGCCTTCCTTCAAACCCAGTTTGTCGAACAGCGCGGCCGGCAAACCGACCGAGTTCGCCGCGCGTGCCGCCGCGGTGAGATGCAGCGATTGCGCGCGACGCACCAGCGCGTCGGCGTGATAGATCGGCACGTTGGCGATCCGCTCGAACTTGCCTTCCGCCGCCTTCGTCGACTTGCCGCGCGCGACCGCGACGCCGGTCTTGTTCGACAGGCGCGAGGTCAGCTCGCCGTCGCCCAGCGCGGCATTGCGCACTTCTTCCGCTGTGTCGAATTCGAAACCCGGCGCGCCGAGCAGGCTGCCCAACACGCGCAACACTTTCCACGCCGGGCGCGCGTCGCCCAGCGGACGCACCACGCCGTTGAACGTCTGCACCGTGCCTTCGGCATTGACGAACGTGCCGGCGGTTTCCGTGAACGGCGCGATCGGCAGCAGCACGTCGGCGTATTCGGCGCCGATCTGGAACGGCGACATCACCACGACCATTTCGGCCTGCTTCAGCGCGGCCAAAGCCTGCGCCGGATTGGCCGTGTCGAATTCCGGTTCGACGTTCAGCAACACATAACCCTTGCGCGGCTGCTCGAACACTTCGCGAGCGTTCAGGCCACCCTCGCCCGGCAGCGCGTTCACGAGATGCGCGCCGACCGTGTTGGCCGCTTCCGAGAGGAAGCCCAGCGTCGCGCCGGTCGCGTCGGCAATCCATTGCGCGGCCGCATGAATGACCGCGAAGTCCGGGTGACGGACCGCGCCGTTGCCGAGCAGCACGAGACGGCGTTCGCCTGTGGCGAGCGACTTCGCGACCTGCTTGTTGGCGTCGGTCGGCTGCGTGCCGCCGAATGCGTCCGGCAGCGCCACGCCGTTGGCTTCCGACACCGCGCCGGCAATGCCCGCCAACGCGTCGAGCCATGCCGACGGCGCCGCAACCACGCGTTTTGCTTGCGGAATCAGTGCGTCGTCGCTGGTGGCCTGCACGAGCGTGAGCTTCGCGCCGTTCTTCGCCGCCTGGCGCAGACGCGCTGCAAACAGCGGATGATCGCGGCGCAGATCCGAACCGATCACCAATGCGGCGTCGACGTTCGACAGATCGGCGATGGACGCGCCGAGCCACGGTGCACCGTTGACGGGTGCCGAGAAGTCCGACTGACGCAGACGGAAGTCGACGTTCGGCGTGCCGACTGCTTGCGCGAGCTGCTTAAGCAGAAACAGTTCTTCGACCGTGCTGTGAGCGCTGCCGAGCGCGGCCAGCGCGTTCGCGCCGTGGTCGCCCTTGATGCCCTTCAGGCCCTTGACCACGTACTCGAGCGCGGTCTGCCAGTCGGTTTCGACCCACTGGCCGCCCTGCTTGAGCATCGGATGCGTCAGACGTTCGGGGCTGTTCAGGCTTTCGTAAGAGAAGCGGTCCTTGTCCGAGATCCAGCATTCGTTGATGGATTCGTTTTCGAACGGCAGAACACGCATCACGCGATTGTTCTTGACTTGCACCACGAGGTTCGCGCCGACGGAATCGTGCGGGCTCACCGACTTGCGGCGCGACAGCTCCCACGTGCGGGCGCTGTAACGGAACGGCTTGCTGGTCAGCGCGCCGACCGGGCACAAGTCGATCATGTTGCCCGACAGTTCCGAGTCGACTGTCTTGCCGACGAACGACGTGATTTCCGAATGCTCGCCGCGACCCAGCATGCCGAGTTCCATCACGCCGGCGATTTCCTGGCCGAAGCGCACGCAGCGCGTGCAGTGAATGCAACGCGACATCTCTTCCATCGAGATCAGCGGGCCGACGTTCTTATGGAACACCACGCGCTTTTCTTCGCTGTAGCGCGATGCCGACTTGCCGTAACCCACGGCCAGATCCTGCAACTGGCATTCGCCACCCTGGTCGCAGATCGGGCAATCCAGCGGGTGGTTGATCAGCAGGAATTCCATCACGGCTTGCTGGCCCTTCACGGCCTTGTCCGACTTGGTGCGCACGATCATGCCCGCCGATACCGGCGTCGCGCATGCAGGCACGGCCTTCGGCATCTTCTCGACATCGACGAGACACATCCGGCAGTTGGCCGCAATCGACAGCTTCTTGTGATAGCAGAAATGAGGAATGTACGTGTCGACCTTATGCGCAGCCTGGATCACCATGCTGCCTTCAGGCACCTCTACTTTCTTGCCGTCTATTTCAAGTTCAACCATGATGGTCAATCTTCCTTAACCTGTTACCGCTCAATCGTTCCAGTTCATCGCCCGTTTTCAGGCGACGAATCCCGCGGTTGACGTATTCGTCTGGTGGGTAGCTAGTCAGCCATTCAGCTGGTCAACTCACGCAGCTACTGTTTCCGACGCCGCCGCCGCGCCGGCATGACCGCCGACGAGGCAATGCTTGTGGGCGACGTGATATTCGAATTCGTCCCAGTAGTGCTTGAGCATGCCGCGAACCGGCATGGCCGCTGCATCGCCGAGCGCGCAAATCGTGCGCCCCATGATGTTTTCCGCGACCGAGTTCAGCAGATCCAGATCTTCCGGACGGCCGAGCCCATGCTCGATCCGATGTACGACGCGGTACAGCCAGCCCGTGCCTTCACGGCAAGGCGTGCATTGACCACACGACTCTTCGTAGTAGAAATAGGACAGCCGCAACAGCGAGCGCACCATGCAACGCGTCTCGTCCATCACGATGACCGCGCCAGACCCGAGCATCGAGCCAGCCTTGGCGATCGAGTCGTAGTCCATGTCGGTTTGCATCATCATCTCGCCTGGCACCACAGGCGCCGACGAACCGCCAGGAATCACGGCCTTGATCTTCTTGCCGCCACGGATACCGCCCGCGAGTTCCATCAGCGTCGCGAACGGCGTGCCGAGCGGAATTTCATAGTTGCCCGGACGCTCCACGTCGCCGGACACCGAGAAAATCTTGGTGCCGCCATTGTTCGGCTTGCCGATTTCAAGGTAATTCTGCGCGCCGACTGCGAGCAGGAACGGCACTGCGGCGAACGTCTCGGTGTTGTTGATCGTGGTCGGCTTGCCGTACACGCCGAAGCTCGCCGGGAACGGCGGCTTGAAGCGCGGCTGGCCTTTCTTGCCTTCCAGCGATTCGAGCAGCGCGGTTTCTTCGCCGCAGATGTAGGCGCCGTAACCGTGGTGCGCATGCAGTTCGAACGAGAAGCCCGAACCCATGATGTTCTCGCCGAGGAACCCGGCGCGGCGAGCTTCGTCCAACGCTTGTTCAAAGCGCTTATAGACTTCGAAAATTTCGCCGTGGATATAGTTATAGCCGACCGTAATGCCCATCGCGTACGCGCCGATCGCCATACCTTCGATCAGCGAGTGCGGATTGAAGCGCAGGATATCGCGGTCCTTGAACGTGCCCGGTTCGCCTTCGTCCGAATTGCAGACGAGGTACTTCTGGCCCGGGAACTGACGCGGCATGAAGCTCCACTTCAGACCGGTCGGAAAGCCGGCACCGCCACGGCCGCGCAGACCCGACGCCTTGACGTCGGCGATCACCTGCTCGGGCGGAATCTTTTCTTCCAGAATGCGGCGCAGCTGGGCGTAACCGCCGCGCGCCACATAGTCTTCGAGATGCCAATTGTCGCCGTTCAGGCCGGCGAGAATCAGCGGTTTGATGTGACGATCGTGTAAAGACGTCATTTCGAAAGTTCCTCGAGCAGCTGGTCGATCTTCGCGCGGCTCATGAAGCTGCACATGCGATGGTTGTTCACCAGCATCACCGGCGCGTCGCCGCACGAACCCATGCACTCACCTTCTTTCAGGGTGAACTTGCCGTCGGGCGTGGTTTCGCCGAAGTCGATGCCGAGCTTCTGCTTCAGGTATTCAGCGGCGCTGTCGGAACCGCCGTCCGGACCGAGCTGGCAAGGCAGGTTCGTGCAGAGTGTGATCTTGTGTTTGCCGACCGGCGAGGTCTCGTACATCGTGTAGAAAGTAGCTACTTCCTGCACGGCGACTGCCGGCATGCCGAGATAGTCCGCGACGAACTGCATGAGTTCGGGAGACAGCCAGCCATGCTCTTCCTGAGCAGTGGCCAACGCCGACATCACGGCGGACTGTTTCTGATCGGCGGGATACTTCGCGATCGCACGATCGATTTCTTTCAGGCCTTCAGCTGAGATCATTTTCAGACACGACTCTTTCAATTCCTACCGAACGAAAACCCGTCGCTCACGTCACACTGCGACAGACCCGGCGTTCCTTTGCTTGACGCGCGCTTCGGTGCAATCTGAAGCCGCGCGCCGATGAATACGTCCTAGCGATCCACTTCGCCGAACACGATGTCCTGCGTGCCGATGATCGTCACGGCGTCGGCGATCATGTGACCGCGCGCCATTTCGTCCAGCGCGGACAGGTGCGCATAGCCCGGTGCGCGGATCTTCAGGCGATATGGCTTGTTCGCGCCGTCCGAGATCAGGTAGATGCCGAACTCGCCCTTCGGATGTTCGACAGCGGCGTACGCCTCGCCTTCGGGAACGTGGAAGCCTTCCGTGAACAGCTTGAAGTGGTGAATCAGCTCTTCCATGTTCGACTTCATACCGACGCGCGACGGCGGCGCAACCTTATGATTATCGATCATCACAGGGCCCGGATTCTTGCGCAGCCATTCAATGCACTGTTTCGCGATCCGCGTCGATTGGCGCATTTCTTCGACGCGAACCAGATAGCGGTCATAGCAGTCGCCGTTCACGCCGACCGGAATGTCGAAATCGAGCTTGTCGTAGACTTCGTACGGTTGCTTCTTGCGCAGATCCCACTCGATGCCCGAGCCGCGCAGCATCGCGCCGGTCATACCGAGTTGCAGCGCGCGTTCCGGGCTGACCACACCGATACCGACCAGACGCTGCTTCCAGATCCGGTTGTCGGTGAGCAGCGTTTCGTACTCGTCGACGCACTTCGGAAAACGCGTGAAGAAGTCGTCGATGAAATCCAGCAGCGAACCCTGGCGGTTCTCGTTCATCCGCGACAATGCCTTCGCATTGCGGATCTTCGAAGCCTTGTATTGCGGCATCGCGTCCGGCAGATCGCGATAGACACCGCCTGGACGATAGTAGGCCGCGTGCATCCGTGCGCCGGACACCGCTTCGTACACGTCCATCAGATCTTCGCGTTCGCGGAACGCATACAGGAATACCGCCATTGCACCGACGTCGAGCGCGTGCGCGCCGATCCACATCAGGTGGTTCAGCACGCGCGTGACTTCGTCGAACAGCACGCGGATGTATTTCGCGCGCACCGGTACGTCGATGCCGAGCAGCTTTTCGATCGCCATCACGTAGCCGTGCTCGTTGACCATCATCGACACGTAGTCGAGACGGTCCATATACGGCACGGACTGGATGAACGTTTTGGTTTCGGCGAGCTTTTCAGTCGCGCGATGCAGCAGACCGATGTGCGGATCGGCGCGCTGGATGACTTCGCCGTCCAGTTCGAGCACGAGGCGCAGCACACCGTGCGCTGCCGGATGCTGAGGACCGAAGTTGAGCGTGTAGTTCTTGATCTCTGCCATGGCGTTCTCTTAGTGTTTCAGACCGCCATAGCGATCTTCGCGAATCACGCGCGGCGTGATCTCCCGCGGCTCGATCGTCACAGGCTGATAGACGACGCGCTTCTCTTCCGGGTCGTAACGCATTTCGACGTAGCCGGAGACAGGGAAATCTTTACGGAACGGGTGACCGATGAAACCGTAGTCGGTCAGGATACGGCGCAGGTCCGGGTGGCCTTCGAAGACGATACCGTACAGGTCGAATGCTTCGCGCTCGTACCAGTTGACCGAATTCCAGATTTCGACGACGGACGGCAGGATCGGCACTTCGTCGTCCGGTGCGAACACGCGCAGACGCAAACGCCAGTTGTTCTGCACCGACAACAAATGCAGAACGGCCGCGAAACGCGGACCGTCGTAAGCGCCGTCGGCATAGGTCTGATAGTCTACGCCGCACAGGTCCACGCATTGCTCGAAACCGAGCGCACGGTCGTCACGCAGACGCGTTGCCACGTTGAGGTAGTCGCTTGCCTTCACGACGATCGTCAACTCACCGATTGCCTCGGTGGTGCTCAACAGGAGGCCGCCAAAGGCCGCCTCGAGGTTCGCTTTCAGGGTCTCGAGTTTGCTTGCCATATTGTGGGGAGGAGGCGTTGGCCTTATTGACGGGCGATGGTGTTGGTGCGGCGAATCTTGGCCTGCAACTGGATCACGCCGTACACCAGCGCTTCTGCGGTCGGCGGGCAACCCGGCACATAGACGTCGACCGGCACGATCCGGTCACAGCCGCGCACCACCGAATAGGAGTAGTGGTAATAGCCGCCGCCGTTCGCGCACGAACCCATCGAGATCACCCAGCGCGGCTCGGCCATCTGGTCGTAGACCTTGCGCAGAGCGGGCGCCATCTTGTTGCACAGCGTGCCGGCGACGATCATCACGTCCGACTGACGTGGACTCGGACGAAACACCACGCCGAAGCGGTCAAGGTCATAACGGGCAGCACCCGCATGCATCATCTCGACCGCGCAGCACGCAAGACCGAACGTCATCGGCCACAACGAGCCGGTGCGCGTCCAGTTGATCAGTTTGTCTGCCGTGGTGGTGACAAACCCTTCTTTCAAGACCCCTTCGATACTCATTTGCTTTCCACTCCAGACGGGGCGGCAAGCCTTGGCCACCCACGCAAACCGGCGATTAATCCATCATTCCCAGTCGAGGCCGCCTTTCTTCCAGATATAGGCAAAGCCCAGCAGGAATTCGAGCAGGAAAATCATCATTGCCATGAAGCCAGGCCAGCCGATATCGCGCAAGGCCACGCCCCACGGGAACAGGAACGCGGTTTCAAGGTCGAAAATGATGAAGAGAATGGCGACGAGGTAATAGCGCACGTCGAACTTCATGCGCGCATCTTCGAATGCTTCGAAGCCGCACTCGTACGGTGCGTTTTTCTCGGTATCAGGCTTGTTGGGACCAAGAATCTTGCCGATACTGACCAGCGCTACGCCTAAACCGGTGCCTACAACGAGGAACAACAAGACGGGGAAATAGGCTGCGAGGTTCAAGACTATCCTCTATCGGTTGGTTCTGAGTGCCGCCAAGAGCATAGCACTCCTGACGCGAAATCACTTCCGAAATGCACATGCCGCAAGTCCAACGCAAGCCGTGCCCTGAAAGTGAAAATGCCAGCCGAAGCGAAGCAAGCGGCTGGCATTTAGATAACATTTTGGTGCCGACGGCGAGACTCGAACTCGCACAGCTTTCGCCACTACCCCCTCAAGATAGCGTGTCTACCAATTTCACCACGTCGGCACTGCATGCAATCCGGGAAAACAACTTGTAAAACCCGCGAATCGCTTCAAGACTTGAATTGTAACTTGTTTAAACAGTTTGTTCAACGCACAAAAGGCACTTTGAACGAAAATTTATTTCGGCACGTCAGTCGCGGGGAGCGACGCAGCCGATGCCGGCGACGCAGCCAATGGAGCCGAGCCAGCGGCCGGCGCGGAAGCCGCGGATCCGGCAACCGGCGCGGTTACCGCCGCGCCCAGCAAGCCTGCGGAAGGCTTCGAGCGATACGCGCCGAGATAAGTGAGCGCCAGCGTCGTGACAAAAAACACTGCCGCGAGCACTGCCGTGGTCCGCGACAGGAAGTTGGCCGAGCCGGTTGCGCCGAACAGGCTGCCTGATGCGCCGCTGCCAAAAGCAGCGCCCATATCGGCGCCTTTGCCGTGCTGCAGCAAGACAAGGCCAATGACCCCGAGTGCCGACAACAGCTGAACGACGATAATCAATGTTTTCAAATACAGCATCACACTCACCTGAGTCTTTATTTAACCGCGTCACACACAACGTGTTCCACGGGATGGGGTCATCCTCGCCGAGACGCCCTGCTTAACCGGCGACGCTGGTTGCGGCCGCCGCCTTGCAGATCGCCAGGAAATCCTGGTCCTTCAACGACGCGCCGCCGATCAGGCCGCCGTCGATATCCGGTTGACGGAACAATTCTTCCGCATTTTCCGGCTTCACACTGCCGCCGTACAACAGCGGCACATCCGCCACCGCCTCGCCCTTTGCCGCCAGACGCGAACGCAGAAACGCATGGACTGCCTGCGCTTGTGCCGCGCTTGCGCTCTTGCCGGTGCCGATCGCCCAGACCGGCTCGTAGGCGACGACCAGACGGGCCGCCTCCTGCACCGACACTTTCGCCAGCACTTCGTCCAGTTGCGCGCCGACCACCTGCTCGGTCGAACCGGCTTCGCGCTCTTCGAGCGTTTCGCCCACGCAGACGATTGGCATCAAACCCGCTTCGAGCGCACGCTGCGTCTTGACCGCTACCAGTTCCGCGCTTTCGCGATGATAGGCACGACGCTCCGAGTGTCCGACGATCGCCAACGTTGCGCCGAAATCCGTCACCATCGGCGCAGCCACTTCGCCGGTATAGGCGCCATGCGTGAACGCGGATACGTCCTGCACGCCCCACACAACCGGACTGCCTTCGAGCAACGACTGAGTCTGCGCGAGATAGAGGCTCGGCACGCACACGCCGACACGCACGTCGGCCGGCAGTTCGCCCGCGCCTTGTGCCACGGCCTGCAACAGCGTGACATTCGCGGCGAGACGCCCGTGCATCTTCCAGTTACCGACTACCAGTTTGCCTCGTTGTTGTTTCGACATCGTCTCGTCTTGTTCCGTCTTGCGTGGCGGCGGACTTCGTTTGCGCCTACAGTCCGCCTTCCGGATTCATTCGGCGTGCGCAAAACGCGCAATTTTACTGCGTGGGGTGGATCGGGTCAAACCGACCGTGTCAACCCGGCCGTGTCAAGCGTCCTGACCCCAAGCCAGCACGATCTTGCCGACGTGCGTGCTGCTTTCCATCAGCGCATGCGCGTCGGCGGCCTGCGCGGCCGGGAACACGCGGTGCACCACCGGCTTGATGCGGCCCGCTTCGAGATGCGGCCACACGTGCTCTTTCAGTTGCGCGGCGATCTTCGCCTTGAATTCGATTGGCCGCGGACGCAGCGTCGAGCCAGTCACGGTCAAACGGCGGCGCAACACTTCGTTCAGGTTCAACTCCGCTTTCGCGCCACCCAGCAGCGCAATCAGCACGATGCGGCCACCCTCGGCCAAGGCCGTGAGTTCGCGCGGCACGTAGCTGCCCGCGACCATGTCGAGGACCACGTCGACGCCACGGTCGTTGGTCAGCGACTTGATCACTTCGACGAAATCTTCCGTCTTGTAGTTGATCGCCCGCTCGGCGCCCAACGCCTCGCACGCGCGGCACTTTTCATCGGAGCCGGCGGTCGCGAACACGCGATAGCCGAGCGCGTGCCCAATCTGGATCGCCGTCACGCCGATGCCGCTCGAGCCGCCCTGCACCAGCAGCGTTTCGTTCGGCGCGCCTTCGCCCTTGCCGAGTTGCGCACGGTCGAACACGTTGCTCCATACCGTGAAGAACGTCTCGGGCAACGAAGCCGCTTCGACATCCGACAAACCCGCCGGCACCGGCAGACATTGCAGCAGCGGCGCGGCCGCGTATTCCGCGTAGCCGCCGCCGGCCAGCAACGCGCAAACGCGATCGCCGATCTTCAGACCGAACGGGTTGTTCTTCTCGTCGATCGTGCCGCCGACGATCTCGCCCGCCACCTCCAGCCCCGGCAGATCGGATGCGCCCGGCGGCGGCGCATAGCCGCCCTTGCGCTGGAACACGTCCGGACGATTGATGCCGGACGCCGCCACCTTGATCAGCACCTCGCCCGCTTTGGGCTGCGGCGTGGGCCGCTCAGCCAGCTTGAGGACGTCCGGCGCACCGAATTCGGTGATTTCGATCGCTTTCATCTGCGTCAACTCCAAGATTGGATTGCGTTGCATACCCTTGCGTACCCGTTGCTCGTCGCGACAGACTCGAATCGTCTGACCTGCGGCACAGCGCCCGATGCAACTAGAGTACCCGCTTGTCTGCGTTTGCATATGTGCGCAACGCAATCCACCCTGCACCCTGCATGAAAAACGGCCGGCGCGCATTCACGCTGCCGGCCGTTGCCCCACTACCGCATTACTGCGGCGTCGGTTCGCCTTGCGGCGCGCCGTTCGCGGCGTCGTTCAGCAACGCCTTGGCCGACAACCGCACGCGGCCCTTCTCGTCCGTCTGGATGACCTTGACCTTCACCTGCTGACCGTCTTTGAGATAGTCGTTGATGTCCTTGATACGCTCGTTGGCGATTTCAGAGATATGCAGCAGACCGTCCTTGCCCGGCAGGATGTTCACGATCGCGCCGAAATCGAGCAGCTTGAGCACGGTGCCTTCATACACTTGGCCCACTTCGACTTCCAGCGTGATGTTCTCGATGCGCTTCTTCGCTTCGGCCATCCCTTCGCTGCTCGTGCTCGCGATGGTGACGATGCCGTCGTCCGAAATGTCGATCGTCGTGCCGGTTTCTTCGGTCAGCGCGCGGATCACCGAACCACCCTTGCCGATCACGTCGCGGATTTTTTCCGGGTTGATCTTGATGGTGATCATGCGCGGTGCGAATTCCGACAATTGCGTGTTCGCGCCCGACACCGCCGAGGTCATCTTGCCGAGGATGTGCATACGGCCTTCCTTCGCTTGCGCGAGGGCGACCTGCATGATCTCCTTGGTGATGCCCTGGATCTTGATGTCCATCTGCAGCGCGGTCACCCCTTGCTCGGTGCCCGCCACCTTGAAGTCCATGTCGCCGAGGTGATCTTCGTCGCCCAGGATGTCGGTCAGCACGGCGAAACGATTGCCTTCGAGGATCAGGCCCATCGCGATGCCGGCGACGTGCGCCTTCATCGGCACGCCGGCGTCCATCAGCGCGAGGCAGCCGCCGCACACCGAAGCCATCGACGACGAACCGTTCGATTCGGTGATTTCCGACACGACGCGGATCGAGTAGCCGAATTCGTCGGCGCTCGGCAGGCACGCGGCCAACGCGCGCTTGGCGAGACGGCCGTGACCGATCTCACGGCGCTTCGGCGAACCGACGCGGCCCGTTTCGCCGGTTGCGAACGGCGGCATGTTGTAGTGGAGCATGAAGCGCTCGCGGTACTCGCCTTCGAGCGCGTCGATGTTCTGCTCGTCGCCCTTCGTGCCCAGCGTGGCGACCACCAGTGCTTGCGTTTCGCCGCGCGTGAACAGCGCCGAGCCGTGGGTACGCGGCAGCACGCCGGTACGGATTTCGATCGGGCGCACGGTGCGCGTGTCGCGGCCGTCGATACGCGGCTCGCCGTTCAGGATCTGCGTGCGGACGATCTTCGCTTCGATGTCGAACAGCACGTTGCCGACAGTGGCCTTGTCGGCCGCTACCGTGCCCGCTGCCGACGCGTCTGCCTCGAGCTTCGCCGACGTCGCTGCGTAGACTTCCTTCAGCTTGGTCGAACGCGCCTGCTTGTCGCGGATCTGGTAAGCGGCGAGCAGATCGGCTTGCGCCAGTTCCGTCACGCGCGCGATCAGCGGCTCGTTCTTCGCCGCCGGTTGCCAGTCCCACTCCGGCTTGCCGCCTTCGCGGACCAGTTCGTGGATCGCGTCGATCGCGATCTGCATCTGCTCATGGCCGAACACCACGCCGCCGAGCATCACTTCTTCGCTCAGTTGCTGCGCTTCGGATTCCACCATCAGCACCGCGCGTTCCGTACCGGCGACGATCAGGTCGAGCGCCGATTCCTTCATTTGCGGACGCGTCGGGTTCAACACGTATTCGTTGTTGATGTAGGCTACGCGCGCTGCGCCGACCGGGCCGTTGAACGGCAGGCCGGACACCGCCAGCGCCGCCGACGCGCCGATCAGCGCGGGGATGTCAGCGGGGATTTCCGGGTTCAGCGACAGCACGTGGATCACGACCTGGACTTCGTTGTAGAAGCCTTCCGGGAACAGCGGACGCAGCGGACGGTCGATCAGGCGCGAGATCAATGTTTCGCCTTCCGACGGACGGCCTTCGCGACGGAAGAAGCCACCCGGGATCTTGCCGGCGGCATAGGTCTTTTCGAGGTAGTCGACGGTCAGCGGGAAGAAGTCCTGACCCGGCTTGGCCGTCTTGGCGCCGACCACGGTCGCCAGCACGACGGTGTCTTCGACGTCGACGATCACCGCGCCGCTTGCTTGACGAGCGATTTCGCCGGTTTCGAGGCGAACGTTATGTTGTCCCCACTTGAACTCTTTGACGATCTTATTGAACATAGTCATTGCTTTTCCTCATCGTAGTGCCGCGCGGACCAGAAGCGGCGCGGCAACGCCAGACCGGCGCCGCATGGGAAGAGTAGTGTTATGCCATTCCAGAGAACCACGCCCTACGTCGAGTACGTGCGCGAACCGCTGGAATGACACAAAGCTCTGCCCTGAGGCCCGGCCGTGTTTCTTTTTTGCTGCCTGCTCTACTGCCTTGTTACTGCCTTGTTTACTGCAAGTACTGCTCTTTCCTGCACCCGCCGCATGAACCGGCACGCCACTGCGGAGCACAGGCGATGCGCGTCACATGAAGCGCACCGTGCAAAAACAAAATGCCTGTATCAGTGGAACTGACACAGGCATCTTGCTGAACGACTGGCCGATTACTTACGCAGACCCAGCTTCTCGATCAGGCTGCGGTAACGATCCGCGTCCTTGCCCTTCAGGTAGTCGAGCAGCTTGCGACGGCGGCTCACCATGCGCAGCAGACCGCGGCGGCTGTGGTGATCTTTCGCGTGTGCCTTGAAGTGAACGGTCAGTTCGTTGATGCGGGTCGTGAGCAGCGCGACCTGAACTTCGGGGGATCCGGTGTCGTTAGCTGCGCGTGCGAATTGCGCAACGACTTCGGACTTCTTGCTTGTTTCAACTGCGGACATGTCGATTTCCTTGAGAACTAGACAGGCGGTCACGGAAGAAAGGCCGTGCCGTGGAATACCCCCGTGTGGCAGACAAATATGACAACCTGCTTCACAACGGGACGCGTATTGTAGCACAGCCCAATCCGGTCGCGAACCCCGCTGCGGCGGGCTGGATCATGCGCGATGCGCGGATTGCGCCATCGCGCGCCGCGCGTCAGGGCCGCTGCATCTTGCAGACGGTCGGCAGCACGGTACGCTCGGGCGGCAGCGCCAGCACCGTGCGGAAGCCGTAGCCGGAGCCTTCGTTGTCGAAACGCACGCCTGGCTTGCCGGCTTTGTCCATTTCCATCACGTACAGCGGCTGGATCAGTTGATGGTCGTCGGCGCGCATCCACGATGCGTGGAAGCCGTTGTCGAAGCGGATGCCTTCAAGCGCCCGCGCGACCGCCGTCGGATCGGCGCTGCCGGCGCGGTTCATCGCCGCTGCAAGGGTTTCGATCATCAACGGCATGCGCAGCACCGGGTAATCGTCCTGCGCGGCCGGGAAACGGGTCCGGAACATGGTGTACCACGTGTCGGAAGCGGTGCCGCCCGCGTTCGGATGCCAGTCGGCGACCGCGATCACGTGGCCGACGCCGGCGTCGCCCAGCGCGGCCGGTGCGCCGAGGCTGTTGCCGTAGAACGTGTAGAACTTCGTATCGAGCCCCTGCTCGCGCGCAGCCTTGACGAGCAGCGTCAGGTCGTTGCCCCAGTTGCCCGTGATTACCGCGTCCGCGCCGCTCGCGCGGATCTTCGCGATGTAGGGCGCGAAGTCTTTCACGCGGCCGATCGGATGAAACTCGTCGCCGACCACCGCAATATCCGGGCGTTTCGCCGCCAGCGCCGAACGCGCGAGGCTGCTGACATCGTGGCCGAAGCTGTAGTCCTGATTCAGCAGATACACCTTCTTCACCGCACGGTCGCGCTGGATCACGTCAGCCAGCGCATCCATGCGCATGCCCGCGTGAGCGTCGAAGCGGAAATGCCAGAAGCTGCAGTCGGCGTTGGTCAGCGCGGGGTCGTCGGCGGAATAGTTGAGCAACAGCGCGCGGTTGTCGGGCTCGCGGCGGTTCTGCTTGTCGATCGCGCCGATCAGCGCGGCCGCGACCGCCGAGCTGTTGCCCTGCATGACGTAGCCGATATGGCGGTCGGCGGCCGCGCGCAGTTGCGTGAGCGCCTCTTCGGTGCTGCCCTTGCTGTCCAGCACGACCAGTTCAAACGGATGCGCGCCGTCGGCAAGCTTCACGCCGCCGTGCGCGTTCACCTGCTCGACGCCGAAGCGCAGATTGCGCTCGACCGCCGCGCCCGCATTCGCGAACGGGCCGGACATGCCTTCGATCAGCGCGAGCTGGATCGGCGCGCCGCCAGGCTTGCCAGTCGGCCCGCTGGACGGGTTCGCCGCCGGGTTTGCCGGCGACGCGCCCGCCGCATAAGCCGCCGCAGCCATCGAAATCGTTGCCAGCGCCACTGCCGCCGCCCGTTGCCACATCGCCATCGTGATTGCCCCGCCTGAATCGTCGAAGCGCGGATCATAGGACGTACCGGACGGAATAAGCAAGCCAGCCTGGCCGTTACCGTACCAGGCGCAGCGGCCTGCACGAAGCGCGGATCTTTTACCGCAGCGCATGTCAAAATGTTGCGTCTCGATGATAAAAAACGCTACTCAAACGCCATCGGAGGAACACATGTCGAACTCCCATCACTCCACGGGGGCCTCGATCGGAACGCCGGCCGCCGCACGTGTGCGCCGCGCGGCGCTGGCCTGCCTGTGCGCGCTGGCGTTGGCCGGCTGCGTGCAGCCCTGGCAGCAATACAGCCAAGGCGCGGACGAATCGACCATCATCGCGCGCCTCGGGCCGCCGCGCGAAAGCTACGACCTGCCTAACGGCGGCAAGCGGCTGATGTGGCCGACCCAGCCGATGGGCGAAACCACCACCGCCGCCGACATCGACGCCGCCGGCAAGATCGTCAACGTGCGCCAGGTGCTGCAACCCAACGAGTTCTATCGGGCCGAAATCGGCAAATGGACCAGGAGCGACGTGCTGGTGAACTTCGGCCGCCCGGTCGAAACCTCGTACTTCCCGCTGATGAAGCGCGAGGTCTGGACCTATCGCTACCTGGAAGACAACGTCTGGTACATGCTGTACAGCTTCTACTTCGACGAACAGGGCATCGTGCGGCTCACGCAGAAAACCCCTGACCCGTTGCACGATCCGGATCGTCGCTCGTTGTTCTGAGCGGGCGCCCGAACGTGATGCGCGACGCGCGAGGCCAATGAACTCATCGCGTGCGCGCGACGCGCGACACAGCAAAACAAAAGCCCCGTACCTGCAACGGCACGGGGCTTTTTCCATTTCACTTCCGACAAACGCTCACGCGGTCACGCCAGCGGCGCACCTCGTCCACCTCACTCCGAGCGCTGCGGATTGAGCTTGTCCGCATTCGAATACAGCTTGTTGAGCGCCGAGATATACGCCTTCGCGGAAGCCGCGACGATATCCGGATCGGTGCCCACGCCATTGACGATGCGTCCGCTCTTCGACAGCCGCACGGTCACTTCACCTTGTGCCTGCGTGCCGGTGGTGATCGCGTTGACCGAGTACAGCAGCAGTTCGGAACCGCTGCCCACTTCGCTTTCGATCGCGTTGAGCGTGGCGTCGACAGGGCCGTTGCCGCGCGCTTCGCCGGTGATCTCCTTGCCCTCCACCGAGAACACGACCTTCGCGTGCGGCTGCTCGCCGGTCTCCGAATGCTGCGACAGCGCCACGAACTTGTAGTGCTCGCGCTCCTGCGCTTCAGCCGATTCCTCGGTGACGATCGCGATGATGTCCTCATCGAAGATTTCGGACTTGCGGTCGGCCAATTCCTTGAAATGCGCGAACGCGGTGTTCAGTTCCGCTTCGCTGTCGAGCCCGATCCCGAGTTCCTGTAAGCGCTGCTTGAACGCATTGCGGCCCGACAACTTGCCGAGCACGATCTTGTTCGCGCTCCAGCCCACGTCTTCGGCGCGCATGATTTCGTAGGTATCGCGCGCCTTCAGCACGCCGTCCTGGTGGATGCCGGACGCGTGCGCAAACGCGTTCGCGCCGACCACCGCCTTGTTCGGCTGCACGACGAAACCGGTGATCTGCGACACCAGCTTCGACGCCGGCACGATCTGCGTCGTATCGAGACCCAGCTCGAGGCCGAAGTAATCCTTGCGGGTCTTCACCGCCATCACGATTTCTTCGAGCGAGGTGTTGCCCGCGCGCTCGCCGAGGCCGTTGATCGTGCACTCGACCTGGCGCGCGCCGCCGAGCTTCACGCCGGCCAGCGAGTTCGCCACCGCCATGCCGAGGTCGTTATGGCAATGCACCGAGAACACCGCCTTGTGCGAGTTCGGAATGCGTTCGCGCAGCGTCTTCACGAGCTGGCCGTACAGTTCCGGCACGCCGTAGCCAACCGTGTCCGCGATGTTGATGGTGGTCGCGCCCTCGGCGATCACTGCTTCCAGCACGCGGCACAAGAAGTCCATTTCCGAGCGGCTGCCGTCTTCCGGCGAGAACTCGACGTCGTCGGTGAACTTGCGCGCGAAACGCACCGCCAGCTTCGCCTGCTCGAACACCTGGTCCGGCGTCATGCGCAGCTTCTTTTCCATGTGCAGCGGCGACGTCGCGATGAACGTGTGGATGCGGAAGCGCTCGGCCGGCTTGAGCGCGTCGGCCGCGCGCTGGATGTCCTTGTCGTTCGCGCGGGCCAGCGAGCAGATCGTGCTGTCCTTGATCAGGCCTGCGATCGTGTGAATCGAATCGAAGTCGCCGTTCGAGCTCGCCGCGAACCCGGCTTCGATCACGTCCACTTTCATCCGTTCGAGTTGCTTCGCGATACGGATTTTTTCCTCTTTCGTCATCGACGCGCCGGGCGATTGCTCGCCGTCACGCAACGTGGTGTCGAATATGATCAGTTTGTCGGACATGTCGGGTCTCCTGGGGAGTCGTTCGGATGTGGGGATCGGATATTGGAGTTCGGGTGCTTGCGCCACCGCTGGCGACGCTCAACCGCAGACGAGGTAGGCCCAGGGCAAAACGACTAGCGGCGATCAGCGCGGCAGCCGCGCCAGTGCCAGCACCAGCGCGCCGGCCGGTGCGCCGGCTTGTTGAGACTCGCATGGCGGCTCAAAAGCGCACGTGAACACAGTCATCCGATGACTATAGCGGCATTCCCGCCGCCACGCAATTAGCGTCAGACCTGCCTCTGAAGCACCATCCGGCGGGCTCGCCGAAAGAAAAAACGGCAGCCCGAAGGATGCCGTTTTTGCATGTCACTACCACGATAGCCGACGTAGCCCGCTACCTGTCGTGCACCACCGAACGGGCCGGATTCGCCCTGCCCCGCACCGCCTGATAGCCCCAGAACACATAGCCGGACAAACCGTACAGCACGAACAGGCCGAACAGCATCAGCGGCGGATCGGACGACACCAGCACGAACGCGACCACCACCAGTAGGATCACGCCGAACGGCACGCGATGCCGCACGTCGAGCGCCTTGCCGCTATAGAACGGCGCATTCGACACCATCGTCACGCCGGCGTAGATGGTCAGCACGAACGCAACCCACGGCAGCCAGACCAGCTTCAGCGGCACGCGGTTGTCGGTGGCGAGCCATACGAAACCGGCGATCAGCGCCGCCGCGGCCGGGCTCGGCATGCCCTGGAAGAAGCGCTTGTCGACCACGCCGATATTGGTGTTGAAGCGCGCGAGCCGCAACGCCGCGCCTGAGCAGTAGACGAAGGCCGCGAGCCAGCCCCAGCGGCCGAGGTCTTTCAGAATCCACTCGTACATGACGAGCGCGGGCGCGACGCCAAACGACACCATGTCCGACAGGCTGTCGAACTGTTCGCCGAACGCGCTTTGCGTATGCGTCATACGCGCGACGCGGCCGTCCATGCCGTCGAGCACCATCGCCACGAAGATCGCGATGGCCGCGATTTCGAAGCGCACGTTCATCGCCTGCACGACGGCGAAAAAGCCGCAGAACAGCGCCGCCGTGGTAAATGCGTTCGGCAGCAGATAAATGCCGCGTTTTCTCAGGAACTGCTGGCGCTGCGCGCGCCGGCTCTCGACGACCGGCGACTCCGCGACGATCGGCTTGTTGCGGCGGAACGGACGCGGCAGCGGTCCGCTGTTACGGGGTCGACGCGGTTTGAATGCGGCCATTCGGAAACCTCCTGTGTGCCGCTTTAGAGTTCAGCGAGGATCGTGGACGACGCGGACACCTTTTCGCCGATCGACACACGCGGACGGCTGCCCACCGGCAGATACACGTCGACGCGCGAGCCGAAGCGGATGAACCCATAACGCTGGCCACGGGTAAGCGGCTCACCAGTACGCACATAGCAAAGAATGCGCCGCGCGATCAAACCGGCGATCTGCACCGAGGTCACCGTCTGGCCGCCGGCCATCTCGATCACCACCGCATTGCGCTCGTTTTCGAGCGACGCTTTGTCCACCGCGGCATTCAGATATGCGCCCGGGAAGTATTCGACCTTGGAGATCGCGCCATCCACCGGCGAACGCTGCGAGTGGACGTTGAAGACGTTCATGAACACGCTGATCTTCAGCGCTTCACGGTTCGCGTACGGATCATGCGCGGTTTCGACCGCGACGATGCGCCCGTCGGCCGGACACAGCACGGCGTTGGCCTGGGTGGGAATCGGGCGGGCCGGATCGCGGAAGAACTGCACGATGAAGATCAGGATCAGCCAGAACAGCCATGCAATGCCGAACCCCGCGAAGGCGTGAACCAGTAATGCAACGACGGCCGCGATGGCGATGAACGGCCAGCCTTCTCGCGCGATGATCGGATGAGGGTAATTCATGGATGGCTTCTGTTTTTTGGAGGGTAGCCCCCCTTCCTCGCGGAAGAGGGGCCCCCTAAGAACCGTACGTGCGAGTTTCCCCGCATACGGCTCAAATCTACAATCAAAGCCCTGTCTTAGGACCGGGCCGGCTTAGTTACCGCAATTTTACCTGCGTGCACCTGCTGATGGCAGTGCGGGTGAAGCAGAACCCTGTTCGAGAGAGCGTCCGTACCACCGTGCATCCGATACTCCAGATGATGGTCATGCCAGCCGGTCTCCTTCGTCAGCGCACAGCCGCAATGCGAGCAAAGCCCGTCTTGCGACATGTATAGCGAGACCCATTGCTTCCGATAGCGCATTGAGTGTTCCATGCGCGCCTGTCGCAACTGCTCGCCATACTGCTCCCACTCGGGATCAAAGGGATTGAATGCACCTTTGACCTTTCTGTGTCGCTTAATTTCCGTACCGCTAAGTTGGTACAGGCTAAGCAACCCCTTACTGCCGTCGTCACGAGCTACAGGAACAGCGAACACCCAGTTCCGATTGCCCTCCGAGTGAAAATATTTCTTCTTCACCCAGTCGGCATTCTTGTTCAGGTGCCGCCTCGTCGACCACCGCCAGAGTCTTCGGAAAATCAAAGACTCCATGCGGCTGTATGCCTCTTTGGCGACCACGGGACTGTGATACTGCGCCCAGCCTCGTAGCATCGGGTTCAGCAGTCGAATCAGATTCTCCTGCTTCACCGTCTTGTGACCGCTGATCGTATCCGCCACCTTGCGATAGAACGTTTGCACGTTTTTCTTGCTCGGCTTGATGAGCAGAGTCCCCGAATACTTACGGAAATTCCACCCCAGGAAATCAAAGCCCGAATCGATGTGCGTGATACGCGTTTTCTCCTCGGACAGTTGCAGACCTCGAACGGCAAGGAATGCTTCCACCCAGGGTCGGACTTCCTGCTCCAGCAACTCTTGCGAGTCACCGGTGATCACGAAGTCGTCCGCGTACCGCACTACATTGACTTTAAGCTTGTTGGCTTTTGCGATCCCAAACTTCGCACTGAGGTGCGCCAGCAGTTCTCGCTCCAGCCCGTTCAGCGTCACATTCGCCAGCGTCCGAGAAATGATTCCTCCTTGCGGCGTACCGGCCTCTGTCGCCTGAAGCTGCCCCTTGTAAATCAGGCCAGCTTTCAGCCATTTCCGGAGGATTTCCTTGTCCATCAGGACATGGGTCTCCATCCAGTTGTGGCTAATATGGTCGAAGCATCCCTTGATATCCGCCTCCAGCACCCAACGGGCAGAGCCCTTCTGGGACATGGCGACGAAAATCTGTGACATGGCGTCAGCCGTCGAGCGGTTTAACCTGAACCCATACGAGTTCGGGTCGCTCGTCGATTCCGACACCGGCTCTAGAGCCAGCAGATACAAGGCTTGCATCGCCCTGTCCCGCATGGTCGGAATGCCCAGAGGGCGCTCCTTTCCATTGGCCTTGGGGATAAAGACTCTCCGTAAAGGCAGAGGCTTGTATCCACGCCGCTTCAACCTGCCGACAGCAAGCCATCGGCTCTCAGGCGAGTCCCAAAGTTCGCGATCGACTCCAGCCGTTCGCGCACCCTGATTCTGCGTAACACGTCGTACCGCATACAGCTTCGCGGACAACGTGCGGGTCAACATCCGTTGCAGGGCTCTCCCCCTGCGCCAGTTGCCTTCCCGCGTCGCCTTCGCAATTCGAATCTGCATCCCTCTCACGTTCCGTTCAACCCGCCGCCAATCTACGGCGTACCAGTTGTCCGGCGCGTGGGAAAGCGCAGATCCGTCCTTTCGGACAGATACTCTCATGCTGCTCTCCTACTCGAAGAAGTGAATCCCGAGCGGAGAACAGATCGCCCCTTGCGGGAGCGATCTGCTCCCGCAAGGGGGTTAAAAACGTATGCTGACGGTCCGGAAGCCCGACAGCAATCATCTTCCAGCTAAAGGGTTAGTCAGCCATCTTGCGACGGTAGACCAGACGGAAGTCTGCCCGCTTTCGCGTGGGGTAATGTCCCAACCCCTATCCGACCCATTACAGACCGGCTTTCGCTTTCTCCGTCATCCCATACCTGCACAATCAACAGCGTCCCTCACGGTTCGCCTGCCAGTCAAACTACGACCGGCAACCATACAGGCTTACCACGTTCCCGGCATGTCACACGACTGACTTAGGTTCTGCCTATTCCCCGGCGGTCCGATGACGACGTAACCCGAATTTACAGCGGGTTATCCGACCGCACACCTGTTTGGTTGATGCCTGTCAGCAGCTTTGGCACCGTCCTACTTACGAGGTTTATCAGCAGTTCACTTGCATTAACCGTATCAGCCAGCCTAGCGCCTCAACCCCTTTGCTGCTTGGAGTCTCTGAGTGAATACCTCGCGGCATTCACGCACCCATTACTTCTGGGGGCTACATTGTCAGAAGAGCTTCACACCCCACCGTTGCCAGTGACGCATGTCTTCGTAGGCTACTGCTGGTCGTACAGCAGGTTCACTTCACACGCCATACTGCTGACGTGCCCGAACAATGACACACCGAGCTTGCGCTCGTGCTTGCAGCGATCCGTTGCCCAAAGGCTCGGGAGTTACATACGACAATCCGCTTTGTTAGCGGTATTGAAGCCGCTAACTCGGCGGAACCTGACGGTAATCAGGTCAATGCAAATGCGGGCGAAGATACAAGTATCGACGTCCGCCTACGGCAGCGATTCCAGGCAACTTCACCAAGTCTCGCTTCGCTACACAGGGGTGGCCTCAAGGTGCCACCAAATGGGACGGCCTTCGCCGTCCAGTCGATGCGACGCGTGTCGCACGTAAAACCGTAGGATAGCAAAAGCCGCCCAGGGTTCAGCACCCTTGGACGGCTTTTTGATTTGTCCGGCCGGCGCGCGAACGCGACGAATCGGACTTCAGCGGTGAATCGCCGGTAATCGCTTAGTTCTTCGACTGGTCGACCAGCTTGTTCTTCGCGATCCACGGCATCATCGCGCGCAGCTTCGAACCGACCTGTTCGATCTGGTGCTCGGCCGTCAGACGGCGGCGCGATTGCAGCGTCGGTGCGCCGGCCTTGTTTTCGATGATGAAGCTCTTTGCGTACTCGCCCGTCTGGATGTCGGTCAGCACGGCCTTCATCGCCTTCTTCGTTTCAGCCGTCACGATGCGCGGACCCGTCACGTATTCGCCGTATTCGGCGTTGTTCGAGATCGAGTAGTTCATGTTCGCGATGCCGCCTTCGTAGATCAGGTCGACGATCAGCTTCAGTTCGTGCAGGCACTCGAAGTACGCCATTTCCGGCGCGTAGCCCGCTTCCACCAGCGTTTCGAAGCCGGCCTTGATCAGGTCGACCGTACCGCCGCACAGCACGGCTTGCTCGCCGAACAGGTCGGTTTCCGTTTCTTCGCGGAAGTTGGTTTCGATGATGCCGGCACGGCCGCCGCCGTTCGCCGCTGCGTACGACAGCGCGATGTCACGTGCTGCGCCCGACTTGTCTTGCGCGACCGCGATCAGGTGCGGCACGCCGCCACCTTGCGAGTAGGTGCCGCGAACCGTGTGGCCCGGTGCCTTCGGCGCGATCATGATGACGTCGAGGTCGGCACGCGGAATCACTTGACCGTAGTGAACGTTGAAGCCGTGCGCGAATGCCAGCGCCGCGCCTTGCTTGATGTTTGCGTGCACTTCTTTCGCGTACACGTCGGCGATCTGCTCGTCCGGCAGCAGCATCATGACGACGTCCGCGCCCTTGACGGCTTCCGCCACTTCCTTGACTTGCAGGCCGGCGTTCTCAGCCTTGCTCCACGATGCGCCGCCCTTGCGCAGACCGACCGTGATCTTCACGCCGCTTTCGCTCAGGTTCAGCGCGTGCGCATGGCCTTGCGAGCCATAGCCGATGATGGTGACCTGCTTGCCCTTGATGAGGGAGAGATCGGCGTCCTTGTCGTAGAAAACTTTCATGTCGGTTCCTTGGCTAGATTCGATGAATCAATGAAATTCAAATACTGCGAATAGTGTGTTGCTGGCCGGGCTCGTCAGGCACGCCCGGCGGTTCGATCGAGACGTCAAATTACGGCTGAAGCGCCGCGCGTCAAACCTTCAGAATGCGCTCGCCTCGACCGATGCCCGAGCTGCCCGTGCGGACCGTTTCGAGAATCGCCGTGGAGTCGAGCCCTTCGATGAAGGCGTCGAGCTTGTCGGCCGCCCCCGTCAGTTCGATCGTGTAGGTCTTTTCGGTGACGTCGATGATGCGGCCGCGGAAAATATCCGACATCCGCTTCATCTCCTCACGTTCCTTGCCGACCGCTCTCACCTTGATCAACATCAGCTCGCGCTCGATGTGGGCGCCCTCGGTAAGGTCGACCACTTTCACCACCTCGATCAAGCGGTTCAAATGCTTCGTGATCTGTTCGATCACGTCGTCCGAGCCAATGGAGACGATGGTCATGCGCGACAGCGAACGGTCTTCGGTCGGTGCCACCGTCAAGGTTTCAATGTTGTAGCCGCGTGCCGAGAAGAGACCGACCACGCGTGATAACGCGCCCGGTTCGTTTTCCAGCAGGACGGAAATGATGTGTCTCATGATTCGCTTCTTCCAGATGTTTGTCGATGTCTGCGAGCAGTGCGGCGCCGCTTCGTCCGCCCGCGCCTTTTTTGAAGGCGTGCATGACGAAGTCGGCTGCCGGGCCGTCGTTATAGATCTTCCGAACCCATGAGCATCTCGGTGATGCCCTTGCCGGCCTGAACCATCGGCCAGACGTTTTCGGTCGGATCGGTCTGGAAATCGAGAAACACCGTGCGGTCTTTCAGGCGCAGCGCTTCCTTGAGCGCCGGCTCCACATCGGCCGTGCGTTCGATACGCATGCCGACATGGCCGTACGCTTCAGCGAGCTTCACGAAGTCCGGCAGCGCATCCATGTACGAATGCGAATAGCGCTTGCTGTATTCGATCTGCTGCCACTGGCGCACCATGCCCAAATAGCGGTTGTTCAGCGAAATGATCTTCACCGGCGTGTCGTACTGCTTGCAGGTCGACAGCTCCTGGATGCACATCTGGATCGAGCCTTCGCCCGTGATGCACAGCACGTCGTCGTCAGGGTGCGCCATCTTCACGCCCATCGCCGCCGGCAGGCCGAAGCCCATCGTGCCGAGACCGCCGGAGTTGATCCAGCGGCGCGGCTTGTTGAAGCGATAGAACTGCGCCGCCCACATCTGGTGCTGGCCGACGTCGGAACACACGAAGGCATTGCCGTCGGTCAGCTCCCACGCCTTTTCCACCACGTACTGCGGCTTGATGACGTCGCTCTTGCGGTCAAACTTCAGGCAGTCTTTCGCGCGCCAGGCTTCGATGTCTTTCCACCAGTCGGCGAGCGCCGCGGTGTCCGGGCCATGCTCGGCCGTCTGCAACTGCTCGATCAGTTCTTTCAGCACTTCCTTCACATCGCCGACGATCGGAATGTCGACCTTGACGCGCTTGGAAATGGAAGAAGGATCGATGTCGATATGGATGATCTTGCGCGGACGCGACGCGAAGTGCGTCGGGTCGCCGATCACGCGGTCGTCGAAGCGTGCGCCGATCGCGATCAGCACGTCGCAGTGCTGCATCGCCATGTTGGCTTCGTACGTGCCGTGCATGCCGAGCATGCCGAGGAATTTCTTGTCGCTCGCGCGGTAGCCGCCCAGTCCCATCAACGTGTTGGTGACCGGGTAGCCGAGCAGGTCGGCGAACTGATTCAGCTCACGCGACGCATCCGCGAGAATGATGCCGCCGCCGGTGTAGATGTACGGGCGCTTCGCCGACAGCAGCAGCGAGACCGCCTTGCGGATCTGGCCGGAGTGGCCCTTCGTGACCGGGTTGTACGAGCGCAGCGAAACGCTCCTGATCGGTTCGTACTGGCAAGGTGCCTTCGACACATCTTTCGGAATGTCGATCAGCACCGGGCCGGGACGGCCGGTACGGGCGATATAGAAGGCTTTCTTGACGGTGGCGGCGAGATCGCGCACGTCCTTCACGAGGAAGTTGTGCTTCACGCAGGGACGCGTGATGCCGACCGTGTCGCACTCCTGGAACGCATCCTGGCCGATCGCGGCAGTCGGCACCTGGCCGCTGATCACCACCATCGGGATCGAATCCATGTAGGCGGTGGCGATGCCGGTCACCGCATTGGTGACGCCGGGGCCGGAGGTCACGAGGCACACACCGACCTTGCCGGTGGAACGCGCATACGCATCGGCGGCGTGGACCGCAGCCTGCTCGTGGCGCACGAGAACGTGCTGGAATTTGTCCTGCTTGTACAGCTCGTCGTAAATGTAGAGTACCGAGCCGCCGGGATAGCCCCAGATGAACTCGACGTCTTCGTCGGCCAGTGCCTTCATGAGCACGGTGGCGCCGATAGAGTCAGCTTCGTGAGGGGGGGTCGTATCCGACGTGGAGAATTCCGCGCTGGGCATATTCATCTATTCACCTTTCGAATTTTCGGCAAAAAATTGATCGGGTGCTCTCTGCCGGGCTTGTGGCTCGGGTTCAAGCGGCGCGTCCAGTTGACAGGTGAGCTTCTTGGGCCACACCTCAATTGAGACAAGTCACTTATGTTGCGAACCAGCGAAGATATCTGCTGCCGCGCATGCGGTCAAGCAAATATTGCCCTGGCGCCCTGTCCCCTCATCCCGGGATTGACCGCATTCGTCGCGCATCCTGTTATGTGGATGCAAGGTAGACCACGTTTCACCCCCAGGTCGGGCAAAAGTTTGTTAGGATCCGCGAGCTTTACGACATTTTTCGACCGATTACGCGCACGCTCGCTGCGCCGACCCCCAAACGGATGGCATCAGACAAGGAACTCGCCGATTTTCTGGCGGGCGTCGAAAGGCGCGCATTCAAGCAGACGGTCTACGCCGTGCGGGACGACGACGCCTCGCTCGACATCGTGCAGGACGCGATGATCAAGCTCGCCGAAAAGTACGGCGACCGTCCGGCGGCCGAATTGCCGTTGCTGTTTCAGCGTATTCTGCAGAATGCGATGCACGACTATTTCCGTCGTGCCAAAGTACGCAATACGTGGGTTAGCCTGTTTTCGTCGCTGGGCAATGCCGACGACGACGAATTCGATCCGCTGGAAACATTCGAGGCCCAGCAAGGCTCGGCCGGCGCCGAGAGCAACGAGCAGAAACTCGAGCGCGAACAGGTCTTGCAGTCGATCGACGACGAGATCCAAAAATTACCGGCACGTCAACGGGAGGCGTTTCTCATGCGTTATTGGGAAGATATGGATGTCGCCGAGACTGCCGCCGCGATGGGCTGCTCCGAAGGCAGTGTGAAAACGCACTGCTCGCGAGCCACGCACACGCTGGCGCAAGCGCTCAAGGCCAAAGGAATCACGCTATGAGCTCCCTCGAAACAAAAGAACTCGAGTTCGCGCGCCAGGTGCGCCGTGCGCTCGACGAAAACGCCGCCAGCATTCCGGCCGCCACCGTCGATCGACTCGCCGCGGCGCGCCGAGCCGCGCTCGCCCGCAAGAAGCCCGAACCCGTCAGCGCGCCGGCGTTCGTGCCCGCTTTCGCCGGCATGGCGGCCGGTCTGCCGCAAGTCGAAATCCCGCGGCGCCGCCGTTCGCCGCTGCGCCGCTTCGCGCTCGCGTGGCCGCTCGCCGCGCTGGTTGTGAGCCTTGTCGGCATTGCGTACTGGGAGGACCAGCAGCGCACCGCCGAACTCGCCGATATCGATGCCGCCATGCTTAGCGACGACCTGCCGCTCAATGCCTATCTCGACCACGGTTTCAACGCGTACCTTTCACGCGCCCATTGAGCGGGAGATTTTTCGGGTGAGTTACAAGCGCGGCCTAGCCGTTGTTTTCGGATGCGCGATCGCGGCCCTGGTGTCGTTCGCGGCGACGTATCCGCGCTTTCACCCGAGCCCGTCGTCGCCCACCGGCGCGCTCGCGCCCGGCGGCAACGCGACCGCGAGAGCGCCCGCCCCGACGCTAGCCGTCGAATTGCCTGGCCTGCCCGGCAGCAACAGCCCGATGGCATGGTCGCGCCTGAGCGCGGCCGAGCATGTCGCGCTCGCGCCGTTCGAAGCCCAGTGGGATTCGTTCAGCGACGAACGCAAGCGCAAGTGGATCAAGATCGCATCGCGCTACCCCAAAATGTCGCCCGACGCGCAAAAGCGCCTGCATGAGCGCATGAGCGAATGGGTGCGCATGACGCCCGATCAGCGGCGCGTCGCCCGCGAAAACTATCAGGTGTCGAAGGAATTATTGCCGCGCGAGGCACGTCAGAACGCGTGGAAGGCCTATCAGCAGCTGCCCGAGGAACAGAAGGAGCGGCTTGCCGCCAGCGAGCGCAAGCGGCGGCCGAGCGTCGTCAGCGCGCCGCCGCTCGCGCACAAGGAAATCAAGGGAATCGACCGCATCGTCAACGCGCGCGAGCACGGCGCAAGCGGCCTGGCGGCCGCGAGCGCCGCGCCGGCGTTGCCGAGTCCGGCGGCCACGCCGGCCATTCCGGCCCCGGGCAGTTTCGTGCCCGCCACGCCGTTGCCGGTGTCGCCGGCCGAAGCGCCGTCGATCTTCAACGGCTCCTGAGCGGCGCCCCACCGTGTCCCAGCCGCTCGCCACCTCGACCCTGCCCGCCGACGCGCCCGGCACCGCCCCCACCGTTCGCCGGCGGCTCGCGGCCCTGGTCTACGAAACGCTGATTCTGTTCGGCGTGGTGTTCTTCGCTGGCTATCTGTTCAGCACGCTGACGCAGCAACGCGACGGGCTGACTCATCACAACCTGCTCGCCGCATGGATCGGCCTCGTGGTCGGCCTGTACTTCGTGTGGTTCTGGACCCACGGCGGCCAGACCCTGCCGATGAAAACCTGGCGCTTGCGAGTCGTCGCCGCCGACGGCTCGCCGCTCTCCGCCGGCCGGGCGATCGCCCGTTACGTGCTCGCGTGGCTGTGGTTCCTGCCGCCGCTCGCGCTGCATCCGCTGCTCGGACTGCGCTTGCCGCAGACGCTGGCGATCGCCGGCATCTGGTTCGTGCTGTGGACCGCGACCGGCCTCTTTGGCGCGCAGCGTCGGTTTCTGCACGACCGGCTTGCGGGCACGCGCGTGATCGCTATGGCGCGCTGAGCGACCGCGCCGGGCGGCCACGCCAGGCATGTCTATCACCCTCGGTTAGCCGCCCGCATCATCCCAGCCGCTGCACGGCTCGCCTCAACCGCTCCCCGTTGCAACGTCACTAGCGTCCGCGCCTGCTCCCCCCCCGCAGTCCCCCAGCAGTAATAAGAACTTCTCATGACTGTCATGGCACCGTCACGCGCGCCCGGCCCAATACGGGCACCGCAACTCGACGCGTGAGCCATGGACCACAAAACGTCCGCGACTTCCCTGTTCCGCCAGACCGGCCCGAGCGTCGACCCCGTCGCGTTCCGCCCGGACCCGAGCCCGGCTCACCACGGCCTGCCGCTGCCCGTGACGCCGCCACGCGACGACCATGCCGCCCATCCCGAAGACGAGCACGCCGACCCGCACCGCTACCGCACCATCTGGCTGTCCGACATCCATCTCGGCTCGAGCGGCTGCCAGGCGCCCTATCTGCTGGACTTCCTGCGCCACAACGAGTCGGAGTACCTGTACCTCGTCGGCGACATCATCGACGGCTGGCAGTTGAAGAAAGGCTGGTACTGGCCGCAGGCGCACAACGACGTCGTGCAGAAAGTGCTGCGCAAGGCGCGCAAAGGCACCCAGGTGATCTACGTGCCCGGCAATCACGACGAAGCCGCGCGCCAGTTCTGCGACCTCGCGTTCGGCGACATCCACGTGCGCGGCGAAGCGTTTCACACCACGCTCGCCGGCAAGCGTCTGTGGATCGTCCACGGCGATCTGTTCGACGGCGTGATCCAGCACGCCAAGTGGCTCGCCTATCTCGGCGACACGCTCTACACGATGATCCTGGTCCTGAACCGCTGGTTCAATCGCATCCGCAGCAAGCTCGGCTTTCCGTACTGGTCGCTATCGCAGTACCTGAAGCACCAGGTGAAGAACGCGGTGAACTTCATCTCGTCGTTCGAGAGCGTGATGACCGACGAAGCGCGCCGCCGCGGCTGCGACGGCGTGGTCTGCGGGCACATTCACAAGGCCGAGATGCGCGACATCGACGGCGTGCTGTATTGCAACGACGGCGACTGGGTCGAGAGTCTGTCGGCACTCGTCGAGACCTATGAAGGCGAACTCAAGGTGATCTACTGGACCACGCTGCGCGCTCCGCAGGTCGACACGCAGAAGGCCCGGGCGACCGCGTAGTCTTCCTAACTTCCATTGCACCCGAATCGAGGAACAAGCCGATGAAGATCATGATCGTCACCGACGCATGGGAGCCGCAGGTCAACGGCGTCGTGCGCACGCTGAAAAACACCACGCGCGAACTCACCGCGCTCGGCCATCAAGTCGATCTGCTGACTCCGCTCGAATTCAAAACGATCCCCTGTCCGACCTATCCGGAGATTCGCCTGTCGCTGCTGCCGCGCCGTAAGCTGCGCGAGCGCATCGCCACGTTCGCGCCCGACGCGCTGCACATCGCCACCGAAGGCCCGCTCGGGATGGCCGCACGCACTTATGCGCTGCGCCACAAGCTGCCGTTCACGACCGCTTATCACACGCGCTTCCCGGAATATGTGCAGGCGCGCTTCGGCATTCCGCTTGCCGCGACCTACAAGTTCCTGCACTGGTTTCACAAGCCGTCGCTGGCCGTGATGGCGCCCACGCCGGTGGTCAAACAGGACCTCGAAAAGTTCGGCTTCACGAATGTCGTGCTGTGGACCCGTGGCGTCGATCTGGAGATCTTTCACCAGATGGACTCGAAGGTGCTCGACACGGCGCGGCCGATCTTCCTGTACGTCGGACGCGTGGCGGTCGAGAAGAACGTCGAGGCGTTCCTGCGACTCGATCTGCCGGGCTCGAAGTGGGTCGCCGGCGAAGGCCCCGCGCTTGCCGAATTGAAGTCGCGCTATCCGCGAGCAAACTATCTGGGCGTGCTCACGCAAGCGGAACTGGCGAAGGTGTACGCGGCGGCCGACGTGTTCGTGTTCCCGAGCCGCACCGATACCTTCGGCCTCGTGCTGCTCGA
The DNA here is from genome assembly GCF_008369935.1 of Paraburkholderia panacisoli. Taxonomy (GTDB): domain Bacteria; phylum Pseudomonadota; class Gammaproteobacteria; order Burkholderiales; family Burkholderiaceae; genus Paraburkholderia; species Paraburkholderia panacisoli. The sequence continues at coordinate 58,052 of NZ_VTUZ01000027.1, forward strand.
AGCGCTCGCGTGCGGCACGCCGGTGGCGGCGTATCCCGTCACCGGTCCGATCGACGTGCTGGGCGACGGCGGCGCGGGTGCGATGCATGAAGATCTGCGCGAGGCCTGCCTGGAAGCGCTGAAGATCGATCGCAATCACGCGCGCGCGTGGGCCGAACGCTTCTCGTGGGCGGCGGCGTCCGCGCAGTTCGCCGCGCATCTGAAGCCGTTGCCGCACGCGTCGTATCGCGAGGAAAGCGCCGCCGCGTGACGCGGCGCGCGAAGGCCGTCCATGCGAACCAGCCAATCCACGCAATCTGCCGCGAGGCGCGCGTCGAACGGCGCGCTGCGCGCCATCGAGGCCGAGCGCGATGCCGCCGCCCCCGATCCGTTCGACGACGTCGGCGAACCCGCCACACCGATTCATTCGGAGCATGCACAGGGTATGAACGGCAGCGCCGCTGCGGACCGCGCCGACGACGCACCACACGAACCGCTCAGTCCCGACGATCCGCTCGCGCCGCTACCCTTCAATCCGTACAAAGGCAATCGCGGACTCACGCGCGCATGGCACGCGATGAAAAACTCGCTCGCCGGTTTTCGCGTCGCGATTCGCGAGGAGAGCGCGTTTCGTCAGGAACTCACGCTCGCCGCAATCCTGATTCCGTGCGGGCTGCTGGTGCCGGTCGAGCCGGTGTCGCGCGTGTTGCTGCTCGGCTCGGTGCTGCTGGTGCTGATCGTCGAGTTGCTGAATTCGAGCGTGGAAGCGGCGATCGACCGGATTTCGCTCGAACGCCACGAACTGTCGCGCCGCGCAAAGGACCTTGGCAGCGCGGCCGTGATGGTCGCGCTCGGCATGTGCGTGATGACGTGGGGGTTGATCGTCGGGCCGCTCGTCGCGCGTTGGCTCGGCGCGGTGGTGTGACGCCCACGTCGCGCGCGGCGCGTCCCAAAAGCATGAAAACCTTCAGGATCCGCTTGGTATAAGAACGGTCAGTTTATAATCGTTCGATAGTCTCACTGGAAAGCGCCGGGCCGCCCCGTGATTTCCTGGCCCTTCGGGGGGACTTGGCGCGCAGCGCCAGGTTCAGGGGCGCTCGAACATACCAACCGCATCCGGGTGGAACACGCAGCGGCGGCACGCCGCCGCGCGCCCAGCCCGGCATAACCAGGGCCGGACGACATGGAAGCCAAACCTCCCCGCCGCACGCGCGAACGGATTCTCGAACTGTCGTTGAAGCTGTTCAACGAAATCGGCGAGCCGAACGTCACGACGACGACGATTGCCGAGGAAATGGAAATCAGTCCAGGCAATCTGTACTACCACTTCCGCAACAAAGACGACATCATCAACAGCATCTTCAGCCAGTTCGAGCAGGAGATCGAAAAGCGTCTGCGTTTCCCCGACGACCATCGCGCGACCATCGACGAAATGTGGTCGTATCTGCAATACATGGTCGACTTCACGTGGCGCTACCGTTTCCTGTATCGCGACCTGAACGACCTGCTCGCGCGCAACCGCACGCTCGAAACACACTTCAAGCAGATCATCAGCCACAAGGTGCGTTTTGCGAGCCAGTTCTGCGAGCAACTCGTCGCGGACGGCGAAATGGTGGTCACGCCGCAAGAGATGCAGGTGATCGCCACCAACGTCGGCGTGATCGGCACGTACTGGCTGTCGTATCAGTTCGTGATGAATCCGCGCAAATACAATGAGCAGGAAGCGATCCGCGCGGAGCTGCATCAGGTGAGCGTGCAGATCGTGTCGCTGATGGCGCCTTATCTGCGCGGCCGCTCGCGGCAGATTTTCGACGACCTCGTGTCCGGCAAGCTGCCCAAGCGCGAGTTCTACGACTACCTGCCGCCGAAGGAAGGCGCGGCGCCTCGCAACGAATCGAAGGACGTTTGAGCATGAAGTCGGTGTGTGTGTATTGCGGCTCCGCGAACGGAGCCAAACCGCTGTATACGGACGCCGCGCGCGCTTTCGGCCGCGCGCTGGTGCAAGCCGATCTCGCGCTGGTCTATGGCGGCGGCAAGGTCGGGCTGATGGGCGTGATCGCCGACACGGTGATGGCCGAAGGCGGCCGCGCGATCGGCGTGATTCCCGAGCTGCTGGTCAACAAGGAAGTCGGCCATAACGGGCTGACCGAGTTGCACGTGGTGCCCGACATGCATCAGCGCAAGAAGATGATGGCCGACCTGTCCGACGCGTTCGTTGCGATGCCGGGCGGCGTGGGCACGCTCGAAGAGCTGTTCGAGGTCTATACGTGGGCGCAGCTCGGCTACCATGGCAAGCCGGTGGCGGTGCTGAATATCGACGGCTTTTACGACCCGTTGATCAGCATGCTACGGCACACGGTGGACGAAGGCTTCATGCGTAAGACCTATTTCGACATCCTGCAAATAGATGCCGATCCCGTCGCGCTGATCGACAAGCTGCAACGCTATCAGCCGCCCGTCAGCGACAAGTGGGCGATCAAACGCGACTCGGTCTGACGCGACCCGGTCTGACGCGGCCCGGTCTGACGCGACCCGGTTGAACTTGCCACAGCTCTGAGTGCCCCGCCCTGATTCCACTACGCCGCGTTCAGGCGCCTGCAACACCGGCCGCGCTTCGCACGGCCCTCACGCGAACGATGAGGTTGCGATGACGAAAGCCGTTCTGATCACTGGTGGCAGCCGCGGCATCGGCCGTGCGACCGCGCGTCTGCTTGGCGCTCGCGGCTGGTTCGTCGGCGTGAACTACGCGCGCAATCTGGCCGCCGCCCGGGACACCGTCGCCGAAGTCGAGCGCGCCGGCGGCCACGCTTTGGCGATCGAAGGCGACGTCGCCAACGAAGCCGATGTGATCGCGATGTTCGACGCGCTTCAGCAAAAGTCCGGCCGGCTCGATGCGCTCGTCAACAACGCCGGGATCGTCGCGCCGTCGAGCCAGCTCGCCGACATGGACCTCGCGCGTCTGAAGCGGATGTTCGACGTCAACGTGCTCGGCGCGTATCTGTGCGCGCGCGAAGCCGCGCGGCGCATGTCGACGGATCGCGGCGGCGCGGGCGGCGTGATCGTCAACGTTTCGTCGGCGGCGGCGCGCCTCGGCTCGCCGAACGAATACGTCGACTACGCCGGCTCGAAAGGCGCCGTCGATACGATGACGCTCGGCCTCGCCAAGGAACTCGGCCCGCAGGGCGTGCGCGTGAACGCGGTGCGCCCCGGCCTGATCGATACCGAGATCCACGCAAGCGGCGGCAAGCCCGAGCGCGCCGCGCAGCTCGGCGCGACCACGCCGCTCGGCCGCCCCGGCAGCGCCGGCGAAGTGGCCGAAGCCATCGTCTGGTTGCTGAGCGACGCAGCGTCCTATGTGACGGGCGCGCTACTCGACGTTTCCGGCGGACGCTGAGTCACGCCCGTTTTCAAGGCGCGGCCCGCGGCCGCCCCTTTCCCCCGCGCTTCCCATCCCCCGAACTACGAATTTCCGTCGATTTGACGACGAGTGCGTGCGTTTGCGCATGTATCGCCAACACATTCGGACTTTTCTGTAATCGGCCGTAATAATTCGCGACTACAATCGCATCCGATCGCGTGCAATAGCAGGCGACGCACTGCCATAACATCAGTACGCGGCCCATGCCGCCGCGTGCGGCGACCAGAGATTTTCATGCTAGAAAAACCAGCCGCGCCGTGGCGCGCGACACATGTCGCAACGACGACATCCGCGCCCGCCGTTACCGCAGGCGGCGCTCAAGAGCCTCCACATTCGGTCCCGCGCGGCGGAGCGCTGCCCCACCCGGTGCATGGCCCGCTTCACAACCCGCTCGACAGCCGGTTGCACACCACCCCCGCCGACGCCGCGCGCGCGGCCGGGCACGGCGCGCAGACAGCCGAAGCGAAAGCCTTCCCGGACGCCGCCACCCCCGCCGGCGCAACCGATCGCGCCGCCCGCGGCGTGCGCCGCTGGCGCGCGCTCGCCGCTGTTCGTCCGCTGTTATGGCTCGTCGCGCTGGCGATCCTGTGCGCGTGGCTGCTGCCTGGCACCCTCGGCCATGAGCCGTGGAAGCAGGACGAAACCTACACGTTCGGCATCGTCCAGCACATGCTCGACACCGGCGATCTGGTCGTGCCCACCAACGCCGGCCAACCGTTCGTCGAAAAGCCGCCGATCTACGACTGGGTCGCCACCTGCCTCGCCTGGATGTTCGGCCGCTATCTGCCGCTGCACGATGCGGCGCGTCTCGCGAGCGCGCTGTTCGCCGGACTGACGGTCTACTACACGGCACGCATCGCGCGCCGCGCGGCGGACGCGTCGAGCTGGTTCGACCTGCGTGTGATCGGCACGCTGGCGTTGTTCGCCGGCACGCTTGTCGTCGTCAAGCACGTGCACGATTTGATGACCGACATCGCCCTGATGGCCGGCGCCGCGCTAGGCTTCTGCGGACTCTTCGAGCTGGTGTTGGTGCATCTGCGCGACGACGCGCGTGAGCAACCGGTCGACGCGCGCGCGCGGCGCGATGCGATCCTCAGCGGCGCGGCGATGTTCGGCGCGGGGGTCGGCGTGACGCTGCTGGCCAAGGGCCTGTTCGTACCGCTCGTGTTCGCCGCGACCACCGTCGCGGTACTCGTGCTGTATTCCGCTTGCCGCAGCCGCAGCTTTGCCGGCGCGCTCGGCGTCGCCGCGCTGGTGTGCGCGCCGTTCGCGCTGATCTGGCCGATCTGCTTCTACCTGCGCTCGGAAACGCTCTTCAAGGTCTGGCTGTGGGACAACAACGTCGGACGCTACTTCGGTTTTTCGGTGGCCGAACTCGGCTCCGAAAACGAGAGCCACCTGTTCGTGCTGCGCACGGTGTTGAGCGTCGGCTTCCCGGTGGTGCCGCTGGCGCTAGCCGCGCTTGCCGGCGGCGCGTGGCGGCGCTGGCGCGATCCGCGCGTGGCATTGCCGGCGATCTTCGCGGGCATCGGCTTCGCCGTGTTGCAGAGCTCGGCGACCGTGCGCGAGCTGTACATCCTGCCGTTCATCGCGCCACTCGCATTGCTGGCGATGCAGGGTGTGGAAAGGCTGCCCCGTCGCCTGCATGTGAGCTGGGACATGGTGAGCCGCGTGCTGTTCGGCAGCACGGCGGCACTCACGTGGATCATCTGGTCGATCATGAGCAGCCCGACGCACACGCATGCGCAGTTGCACCTGCTCAGCCGCTGGCTGCCGCTCGATTGGGTGTTGCCGGTCAAACCGGTGCTGGTCGCCGCCGCCCTGCTGATGACCTTCGGCTGGCTATGGCTGCTGCCGCTCTTCAAGCACAGCGGCAAGTGGCGCGGCGTGCTGAGCTGGTGCGCGGGCGCGACGCTCGCGTGGGGGCTGGTGAGCACGTTGCTGCTGCCATGGCTCGACTATGCGAAGAGCTACCGCTCGGTGTTCGAAGAACTGGCGGCGAAGATGAATATCGAGTGGAACGACGGCGATTGCATGGCTAGTGCCGGGCTGGGCGAATCCGAAGCGCCGATGCTCTACTACTACACCGGTATCGAGCATCAGCCGGCTGCGGACACGCGCAACACCGAATGCACGTGGCTGATCGACGAAAGCCGCCGCGACCATGCGCGCGCACCGCAGGGCGAATGGCGCCTGTTCTGGTCGGGCGCGCGTCCGGGGGATACGGATGAACTGTTGCGGGTGTTCGTGCGTACGCCCGCTACCACCACTCCGGCTGCGGCGCCACGCAATTAGCGCGGCAGCGCCCGCGCGCGTTGGCTTATCTTCGGCTGCCTAGAACGACGAACCGGGTTCGCGCAGAAACGCGATTTCCTCCGCGCTCGACGCGCGCCCAAGCACCGCATTGCGATGTGGAAAGCGCCCAAAGCGCTCGATGATCTCCGCGTGCCGCACCGCGAACCGGTAGTAAGACTCGCCACCCGGTTCCGCTTGCAGCTGCTTGGACAGCCGCAGCGACTCGCGCTGGCTGGCGAGCGTTTCGTCGTGTTCGAACGGCAGATAGGCAAATGCGCGGTGATGCGCGCTCGGCAGCAGCCGCTCGGCGCCGCTTGCGATCATCCGTTGCGCGACACGCAATGCCTTCTGATCGGCGGCAAACGCGCGCGGCGTGTTGCGATGGCAATTGCGCGAAAACTGATCCAGCACGATGATGAGCGCCAGCGCGCCAAGCGGAGTGGTCTGCCAGTCGTCGAGGGCGGCGCTGCCCGTCGTGTCATTGGCCGCATCGATCAGCGCACCGAAGCGCTCCCGCAGCATCGCATCGAACGCTTCGTCGCGGGAAAACCAGCGCTTGTGTTCCTCGCCAAAGGCGGCCGAGTCCGGCGCGCCGAACCAGCAGTCGAGCACCTCGCGCGCCTGCGGCGCGAGCGCCGCGTAGTCCGCCAGCATCGAGTACGGCGCGCCGACCGGCTCGTCAGCCATTGCGGTTGCGCATCCAGTCGGCGGTTTCGAAAAACGAACCGAGCAGACGTTCACGCAGCGGCTCTGCCAGTCCGATATCCTCCATCGCCCACGCCATGCATCTGAGCCACTGATCCCGCTCGCTCGACGCAATCGCAAACGGCAGGTGCCTCGCGCGCAAGCGCGGATGGCCAAACCGGCTGATGTAATGATCGGGGCCGCCCATCCAGCCGCACAGGAACCAGAAAAACTTGTCGCGCGAGCCGTCGAGCGACTCCGGATGCAAAGCCCGAATCCCGGCGAAATCCGCTTCCAGATCCATCAGGTCGTAAAACCGGTCGACCAGTTCGCGCACCCGCGCTTCGCCGCCCACCAGTTCGAAGGCCGTCGGCTGCGCCGTGGACACTTCGTCGTTCAAATCGCTCATAACCCGCTCGTCAACCAGAAATAAAAATCACGCGTCCCGCAGCGATTGCAACGCGGGTCGCGCCAGCACATGCCGCAGGCTCAGCCAGCCGCCCACGCCGGCACACGCGACGCCCGCGGCAACGCCCGCCGGCAGCAGCCACGGATCGAAGCTCAGATAAAACTCGAACACGCGGGTCGCCAGCACCCAGCCGATCACCTGCGCGCCGATCGCCGCCATCAAGCCGGCCAACGCGCCCACCGCGACGAACTCGGCAATCTGCACCGTGCGCACCTGCCGATGCGACGCGCCGAGCGCGCGCAGCAGCGCGGATTCTCGCATACGCTCGTCGCGCGTGCCGGCGAGCGCCGCGTACAGCACCAGCACGCCCGCCGCGAGCGTGAACGCGAACAGGAACTGCACCGCGCCGATCACCTGCTGCAACACGCGCTGAATCTGCGCGAGAATCGGACCGGTGTCGATCGCGGTGAGATTCGGATAGACGCCGATCAGGCCGTCGATGGTCGACTGCCTGTCCTGCGGCAAATGGAAGCTCGTGATGAACGTCGCGGGGAAATCCTGCAACGCGGCGGGCGGCATCAGCACGAAGAAGTTGACCTTGAACGACCCCCAGTCGAGCTTGCGCACACTCGTCACCGGCGCGTCGATCTGCAGGCCGGTCACGTCGAAGCGCAGCACGTCGCCGGGCTTCACGTTGATCAGCTTGGCGAGCCCCTGCTCGATCGAAATTTGCGGCGTCTTCGTGTCGCCGTACCACGTGCCGGCGGCGATGCGGTTGTCGTCGGGCAGCTCGGTCGTGTAGGACAGGTTGAATTCGCGGTCCACCAGACGCCTCGCGTCCTCGCCCTTGAACGAGTCCGGATTGACCGGTTTGCCGTTGATCGCCGTGAGCCGCCCGCGCACCATCGGCGAGAGCACCGTGCCGGGCACGCCGTGCGTGTCCAGATAGTGCGTGACGGCGTCGCGCTGATTGGGCTGGATGTCGATGATGAACTCGTTCGGCGCATCGGGCGGCGTCGATTTGCGCCAGCCTTCCACGAGGTCGTTGCGCGTCATCGCGATCAGCAACAGACACATCAGGCCGATGCCGAGCGCGGTGATCTGCAACGCGCTCGCACTGCTGCGCCGCTCGAGCGACGCCAGCGCATAACGCCAGCCGATGCCCGCGTTCACGCGCTCGCTGCGCACGACCCGCGCCGCGCCCCACAGCGCGAGCCGCGCGATGCACGCGAACACCAACAACCCGCCCGCGAAGCCGCCCGCGACGATCCCGCCGAGCTTCAGCTCGCCCGCCGCGACGATCAGCAGCGCGGCGAACAGCACGATGCCGAGCGCGTAGGCAGCCCAGGCGGTGCGCCCCGCTTCGCCCCATTCGCGGCGCAGCACGCGTACCGGCGGCACGCGCGTGAGCGGCAGCAACGGCGGCAGCGCGAAACCCAGCAACAGCACGAGCCCGGCCGCGATGCCTTCGAGCGCGGGCCACGCGCTCGGGTACGGCAGCGCGACATCGATCAGACTGCCGAGCCACGTCAGCAACGCGAGATGCCCGAGATAACCGAGCGCGACACCGAGCGCGCCGCCGACCAGACCGAGCCCGACGAACTCCAGCGTGAACAGCGCGCGCAGTGCCGCCTGGCTGACGCCGAGGCAGCGCATCGCCGCGCAGCCGTCCAGATGCCGGCGCATGTACCGGTGCGCGGCCATCGCAATCGCCACGGCTGCGAGCAACGCGGTAAGCAGCGACACGAGCGTGAGGAAATGACCCGCGCGATCGAGCGTCTGGCGCACTTGCGGCTGGCCCTCCTGCAACGATTCGAGCGCGACGCCGCGCATCTTGCCGCCGTCCACCTTGTCGTGCGCGAACTGCGCGAAACGGGCCACCGACGCATCCGCGCCCGCCACCAGCAGCCGGTAGGTCACGCGGCTGCCGAAGGTGATGAGACCGGTCGATTGGACTTCGTCGGCGCGCAGCATCAAGCGCGGCGAAAAGTTGATGAAGGAAAAGCCGCGGTCCAGTTCACGCGTGATCAGCGCGCCGACCGTGAAGCTGCGATTGCCGACTTTCACGGTATCGCCCACATGCAGCTTCAACGCGTCGAGCAGTGCCTGGTCGACCCAGACGGTGCCCGGTGCCGGAATCGACTGCGCGGGATGGTCCGGCGTGCCGGGTGCCGGCGCGATCCGCACCGCGCCGCGCAGCGGATAGCCGGGCGACACCGCCTTGATCGCGGCGAGGCGCGAGACCGGCTGCGCGCTGGTCGAATTGATCATGCTGGGGAAAATCGCCGTGCTGGCGGTGTTCAAACCGAACGCCCTGGCCTGCGCGGCAAATTGCGGATCGACCGGATGATCGGCGCGCACGATGAAGTCGGCGGCGATCATCCGCCGCGCGTCGCGCTCCAGCCCCTGATGCAGGCGGTCGGCGAGGAAGCCGACGCTCGACAACGCCGCGACGGCCAGCACCAGCGCCAGCAGCAGCATCGTCAATTCGCCCGCGCGCCAGTCGCGCGCCGTCATGCGGATAGCCTGACGCAGCAGATCCCTGCCGCCGAACCGGCGCGCCGGCGTTGACCTGGCGCGCGCCGTGGAACCCCGTACCCTATCGCTCAATCGTGCCTGCTCCTGGCAAAACGCGACACCATGTGCATGGCCATGCCGCGAAACCCGACCTGCACGCCGCGCCAGAGCCGGGGCAACGCCCAGCCGGCCAGCATCAGGAAACCCACCATCAATACCAGAAAAACGAGCGGCACGAACAGCGCGAGCAGCATGCCGCCGAACACGAGGCCGTCTTCCGCGGTCGAGGTGATGACATTCGACACCGGTTCCGGCGACAGATTGATCAGCGCGCGCGTGCCCGCCTTGGCCAGATGGGCGGTGCCCGCCAGCGTGCCGCCCGCGAGCGCGGCGACGGTCAGCAGCGCCGGATCGGCATGGCCGAGCGCGCCGGCTGCCAGCACGGCGCCGGCCGGAATGCGGATGAAGGTATGGATCGCGTCCCACAACGAATCGAACGCGGGGATTTTGTCGGCGAGGAATTCGGTGACCGTCAGCACGGCCGCCGCGCCGATCACCCACGGCGACGACAGCGCAGACAGCGTATCGGGAAGATGGATCAGGCCGAGACGCTCGAACACGCCGGCCAGCAGCACCGTCAGATAGAGGCGCAGACCGCTGCCCCACGAAAGGCCAGCAGCAAGCGAAAGTGATTCGAGCATGGCCGCCTCCAGGCGCGCTGTGCGTGCCGGGCGCTTCGGCAGCCGATAAAGCCTGGAGCCCGGAGAGGCCCCGCACCGAAGTCGTCAGACCCGCGCCAAGCCGGCCGCGCCATAGAGGCCGCGGGCAGTGTCAGGTTGGATTCGGTTTCATTATAGCCACGATAATTCGCAGAACGTAGAGCGGCGAAGAAACGGCGGCGGGGATCAATCGCGGGGCGGGGCCGCTTTGGCTTGCCCGATGGCGCAGACTAACCGGGGCTTATCGAACTGCATGGGGCCTCGATGCCAGCGCGCGACGCGCGCAATTCAATGCCCGGACGACAGCTTCAGCCCGATCAGACCGATCAAGATCAACGCCGCGCTGGCGACTCGCGCGACGCTCAACGCCTCGCCCATCATGACGATCCCGAAGATGAACGCGCCGACCGCGCCGATCCCCGTCCACACGGCGTAGGCGGTGCCGAGCGGCAACTGGCGCATCGCGACGGCGAGCAGCGCGAAGCTGCCGAGCGCGGTCACGGCCGTGAACACGGACGGCCACAGGCGGGTGAAACCTTCGGAGGACTTGAGGCCGGCCGCCCACGCGACTTCGAGCAAACCGGCGATCAATAGAAGAAACCAGGACATGAGACAGCTCCATGATGAGATGGGGCCGTCCCCGTTCGTAGCAAAAGCGTAAGGTCGTCCTTACGAAGCGTAATTATATCGAAGCGGCTCATTCGTTGCTTCGCGGCTGCCTCACACCGCGCCCACGAGGCGATAGCCGACGCCGGTTTCCGTAATGATGTGTTCCGGTTGCGCCGGATCGCGCTCCAGCTTGCCGCGCAGATGCGCCATGTAGATGCGCAGATAGTGATGGCTCTCCACATGCGACGGCCCCCACACGTCGCGCAGCAACTGCCGGTGCGTCAACACGCGGCCGGCATGGCGCACGAGCGTCGCGAGCAGCCGGTATTCGATTGGCGTCAGATGGATCGCGGCGCCGTCGCGCGTCACCTGGCGCAACGCGAGATCGACCGTGACCTCGCCGAAGCGCACCTGCGGCGACTCGTTCGCGCCGCCGTGATTGCGCCGCCGCATCTGCGCGCGGATGCGCGCGAGCAATTCGGACACGCCGAACGGCTTGGTCAGGTAATCGTCAGCGCCGGCATCGAGCGCGGCGACTTTCTCGCTCTCCTGGGTGCGCGCCGACAACACGATCACCGGCAGCTGGCTCCAGCCGCGCAGTTCCCGGATCACGTCAAGGCCGTCGGTGTCGGGCAAGCCGAGATCGACGATCACCAGGTCGGGCTTGCGCGTCGCGGCTTCGACGAGACCCTGCTTGCCGGTTTCGGCGTCGTGCACGACGATGCCCTCGCCTTCCAGCGCGGTTCGCACGAAGCGGCGAATCTGCTTTTCGTCTTCAATCAGGACGACGGTGATGCTCGGGTCACTCATGGGCGGGCTTGGGCAGCGGGTTGAGGGTGGCGGGGGCGGCTCGGGGGTTGGTGCGGAGCTCGGCGTGCGGATCGGCTTCGAGCCCGGCCTGCGCCAGCGGATCCGCGCCCTCGTGTTCCAGAGCATCCGGCGCCTCGGGCGGCGTGTCCATTGGCAGCGTGAACCAGAAGCGCGCGCCTTCGACACGGCCATCCGCAGACAAGCGGTTGAGCGCGCCGATTGTACCGCCGTGCGCCTCGACGATCGCGCGGCAGATCGCCAGGCCAAGGCCGATGCCCGGCTTGGCCGATTCCTTCTCGCCGCGCGTGAACTTCTCGAACACGCGCGCTTCCATCCCGGCGGGCAGACCGGGGCCGCCGTCGTCGACGGTGACGCGCACGAGCGGCTTGTCGTCCGCGTCGATGCGCTGCGCGCCGATCGTCAACGGCGTGTCCGGCGCGGTGTACTTGGCCGCGTTCTCGAACAGGTTCGAGAAGAGCCGCTCCATCAGCACGGCATCCAGTTGCAGCAGCGGCAGGTCGGCGGGCAGCGCGACGCGCACCGGATGATTCGCCAGCACGCGCCGGCACGCACGCAACGCGGCGCCCACCGTTTCTTCGAGCAGCGTCCACTGCCGGTTCAGTTGCAGGCTGCCCGCCTGCAAGCGCGCCATGTCGAGCAGATTCGTGACGATGTCCGTCATGCGCAGCGCCTCTTCGTGGATCGCGTCGACCAGGTCGTCGCCGGGCTGCGCTTGCGCGTGCGCTTCGTCGTGCCCCTTGCGCCCCTGCGCCAGCATCGACGAGAAGCCGACGATCGTCGTCAACGGCGTGCGCAAATCATGCGAGATCGCCGACAGCAACGAGTTGCGCAAACGCTCCGATTCCATGTTGACGAGCGCATCGCGCGCGATGTCGACGTAATGCACCCGTTCCAGCGCCAGCGCGATCTGCGCGGCGAACGCGTCGAGCATGCGTTGCTGTTCGGGCACGTCCAGCTCGCGCTCGTCGCGCAGCACCACCGCGAGCACGCCGCGCGTGCGCATCGGCGCCTTCAGCGGCAGATACAGCGCGCTGGCGGCCGGCAACGTATCCGTGCCATGGCCAGCGGGCTTCTGCTGATCGTAGACCCACTGGCCCACGTCGAGATCGAGCAGCTCGCCTTCGAGTGTGATCGCCGCGTCGGGGTCCTCGATCTTCTGTTTGACCTGGTCGGCGCTGTCCGGCAGCAGGATCGCGACGCGCGCGCCGAACACCTCGCTCACGTGCCGGCTGCCGATCTCGACGATCTGCTCGGTGGTCAGCGCCGCCGCGAGTTCGCGCGCCATCGCGTACATCGCGCCGGTGCGCTGCTCGCGGCGCCGCGCGACGCTCGCCTCGCGGCGCAGGCTCGACGTGAGATGGCTGATCACCAGCGACGTCAGCAGCATGCCGAAGAAGGTCAGCAGATACTGCGTATCGGACACCGACAGTGACATGCGCGGCGGCACGAAGAAGAAATCGAACGCGGCCACGCTGAGGAACGACAGCACCACGCCCGGCCCCCTTCCCAGCCTCACTGCCGTGAAGATCACGCCGAGCAGATACAGCATCACGAGGTTGGTCAGATCAATACGGTCGATCAGCTGGCTCGACAGCAGCGTGATGCCCGCGCAGATGGCCAGTGCGAGCGCATACGCGCGCGGCGGCGAACGGCGTTCGCGCGCCGCGCTCAGCGCGTCGCGCCATGCGTTCGCGGTGGTGCTCAGCAAGCGCTGCTCCGCGCCGCCCGCGTGTTCGGACGATGCGCGAATCAGCGTGAGATCGAGCTCGCCCGCCTGCTCCGCGATCCGCTCGCTGAACGGCCGGCGCAGCCAGCGCTTGACGCCGGTACGCGACGGCGCGCCGGCCACCAGCTTCGACACGTTGCGGGCCTGCGCATAGCCGATCAGCGCGGTGAGCGCATCGGCGCCCGCGAGCGTCGCGGTTTCGGCGCCGAGTTCGGCGGCGAGCTTCAACGCGTTCAGCGTGCGTTCGCGGCGCGCGTCGGGCAAGCGCTGCAACGCGGGCGTTTCCACATAGACCGCCAGCCAGTCAGCCTTGAGGCTGGCGGCGAGGCGCGCGGCCGCGCGCACCAGCGCCGGCGCTTCCGGGCCGGGGCCCACGCACACCAGCAAACGCTCGCGCGCCTGCCAGATGCGCTGAATCGAGCGGTCGGCGCGATATTCCCGCATCTGCGCATCGACGCGATCCGCCGTGCGGCGCAGCGCCAGCTCGCGCAGCGCAATCAGGTTGCCCTTGCGGAAAAAGTTGCGCACCGCGCGCTCGGCCTGCTGCGGCATGTACACCTTGCCGTCGCGCATCCGGTCGAGCAGTTCTTCGGCGGGCAGGTCGACCAGCGTGACTTCATCGGCGCGATCGAACACGCGATCCGGGACCGTCTCCCACACGCGAATCCCGGTGATCTGGCCGACCACGTCGTTCAGGCTTTCGAGGTGCTGGACGTTGACCGTCGTGTACACGTCGATGCCCGCGTCGAGCAGTTCGTGAACGTCCTGCCAGCGCTTCAGATGGCGCGCGCCCTGCACGTTCGAATGCGCGAGTTCGTCGACGAGGATCAGTTGCGGCTTGCGGGCGAGCGCGGCATCCAGATCGAACTCGCCGAGCTTGCGGCCGCGATATTCGATATGCGCGAGCGGCAGGACTTCGAGGCCTTCGAGCAGCGCGGCGGTCTCGCTACGGCCATGCGTTTCGGCGATGCCGATCACCACGTCGGCGCCTTCATCGTGGCGGCGGCGCGCGGCCTGCAACATCGCATAGGTCTTGCCCACGCCGGCCGATGCGCCGAAGAAAATCTTCAGCCTGCCGCGCAGACGCTTCTCTTCGTCGCGTTGCAGCTTGTCGAGCAGTTCGTCAGGATCGGGGCGGTTCATGCTTAGTGCTTGTAGGGGTTGTCATCGTCGTACGCGCGGCGGTGTCGGCATGGTGGCACGGCCGCAGCCGGCCTGCAAATGACGGCGCAACAGGCAGCGACACGACGCGACGTAGCAAAGGCAAAAGGCGGCGTCTCGCGGACGCCGCCTTGGGCATGCTGCGGCGCGCGGCCGCGCTGCCTAGCCGTGCTTCATCTCGTCGAGCGCGAGGTTCAGCTTCAGCACGTTCACGCGCGGCTCACCCAGAATGCCGAACTGGCGGCCGGTCGTATAACGGTCCACCAGCGCCTGCACGTCGTTCGGCGCGAGCCCGCGCGTCTTGGCGACGCGCGCAATCTGATAGGCCGCCGCCGCCGGACTGATTTCGGGGTCGAGCCCGCTGCCCGACGACGTCACCAGATCGACCGGCACCGGCTTCGACATGTCAGTGCCGGCGGCCTTCAACGCGGCAAGGCGCCCGTTGACTTCGTCGAGCAGCGCCGGATTGGTCGGCCCGAGGTTCGAGCCGCTCGAACCCTGTGCGTTATACGGCATCGGGCTGGTCGCCGACAGTCGGCCCCAGAAGTACTCCGGCGCATCGAACTGCTGGCCGATCAGTTGCGAGCCGACCAGCTTGCCGTTCTGCTCGAGCAGGCTGCCGTTGGCCTGGTCGGGCAAAGCGGCCTGGCCGAAAGCGGTCATCACCGCGGGGTAAGCGAGACCCGTGAGCGCGGTGAGCACCGCGAAGATCACGAGCAACGGACGGAACAGATTTTTCATGATGATTGATTCCTTTTAGGCCGATGCGGCTCAAACCCAGCCGAACGCGGCCAGCACCATATCGATCAGCTTGATGCCGATGAACGGCACGATGATCCCGCCCAGACCGTAAATCAGCAGATTGCGGCGCAACAGAATCGCCGCACCCAGCGCGCGATAACGCACGCCCTTGAGCGCGAGCGGAATCAGCAGCACGATCACGAGCGCGTTGAAGATCACTGCCGACATGATCGCCGACGCGGGCGTCGCCAGATGCATCACGTTCAGCGCGTTCAGCGCCGGGTAGGTGGTGGCGAACGCGGCCGGAATGATCGCGAAGTACTTGGCGACGTCGTTGGCGATCGAGAACGTGGTGAGCGAGCCGCGCGTCATCAGCATCTGCTTGCCGATCTCGACGATCTCGATCAGCTTGGTCGGATTCGAATCGAGGTCGACCATGTTGCCGGCCTCTTTCGCGGCCTGCGTGCCGGTGTTCATCGCCACCGCGACATCGGCCTGCGCGAGCGCCGGGGCGTCGTTGGTGCCGTCGCCGGTCATCGCCACGAGGCGCCCTTCGGCCTGGTGCGCGCGGATGGTCGCGAGCTTCGCTTCCGGCGTCGCTTCGGCGAGGAAGTCGTCGACGCCGGCCTCCGCTGCGATCGCCGCCGCGGTGAGCCGGTTGTCGCCGGTCACCATCACCGTCTTGATGCCCATCTTGCGCAGTTCGGCGAAGCGTTCCTTGATGCCGCCCTTCACCACGTCCTTCAACTCGATCACGCCGAGCACGCGCGCGCCGTGCTCTCCCTTCTCCGCGACCACCAGCGGCGTGCTGCCGCGGCGCGCAACTTCGGTTACGGCATTGTTGACTTCGCTCGGGAAACGGCCGCCGTTGGCTTCGACGTATTGCTTCACCGCATCGGCCGCGCCCTTGCGGATTTCACGGCCCGGCGCCCCGGACGAAGTCCCCGTGGGATGCAGATCGACGCCGCTCATCCGCGTCTGCGCGGTGAAGCCGAGGAACACCGCATGCAGCGACGCCATATCGCGTTGGCGGATGTTGAAGCGCTGCTTGGCGAGCACGACGATGCTGCGACCTTCCGGCGTTTCGTCGGCGAGCGACGACAGTTGCGCGGCGTCCGCGAGCGCTTCTTCGGTCAGGCCCGGCGCGGGCACGAATTGCGACGCCTGACGGTTGCCGAGCGTGATCGTGCCGGTCTTGTCGAGCAGCAGCACGTCGACATCGCCGGCGGCTTCGACCGCGCGGCCCGAGGTGGCGATCACGTTGGCCTGCATCATGCGGCTCATGCCGGCCACGCCGATTGCCGACAGCAGCCCGCCGATGGTGGTCGGAATCAGGCACACCAGCAGCGCGACCAGCGCGGTGATCGTCACCACGTGACCGGCCTTCGCGGCTTCAACCGAAAACATCGAGAACGGCAGCAGCGTCGCGGTGGCGAGCAGCATCACGATCGTCAACGCGACCAGCAGGATGGTCAGCGCGATTTCGTTCGGCGTCTTCTGACGCTTCGCGCCTTCGACCATCGCGATCATGCGGTCGAGAAACGCTTCGCCCGGATTCGCCGTGACCCGCACCACGATCCAGTCGGACAGCACGCGCGTGCCGCCCGTCACCGACGAAAAGTCGCCGCCCGACTCGCGGATCACCGGCGCGGATTCGCCCGTGATCGCCGATTCGTCGACCGACGCGACGCCGTCGATCACTTCGCCGTCGGCCGGAATCACGTCGCCAGTTTCGACCAGCACGACGTCACCTTTGCGCAGATCGGTCGCCGTGGTAATGCGAATCGGCGACTTCGGATGCGGCTCGTTGAGCTTCTTGGCCATCACGTCTTTCTTCGCGCTGCGCAGCGACGCCGCCTGGGCCTTCGAACGGCCTTCGGCGAGCGCTTCCGCGAAGTTCGCGAACAGCACTGTGAACCACAGCCACAGCGTGACCGCGAGAATGAAGCCCGCGGGCGCCTCGGCCTGGCCGCCGAGCGCGGCGATCCACAGAATGGTCGTCAGAATGCTGCCGACGTACACGCAGAACATCACCGGATTGCGGAACTGCGTGCGCGGCGTGAGCTTCTTGAAGGAGTCCACGATCGCCGGGCGCAGCAGCGCCGGGTCGAACATGGACCGGGTTGCATTATGTTCAGTCATTGAATCCTCGAATATCCCGTTTGCGCTTATGAGCCGTTGGTTCGCATGGGCGGCCTCAATGGGCGCCCATCATCATCAGATGTTCGACGCCAGGGCCGAGCGCGAGCGCAGGCACATAAGTGAGCGCGCCGACCAGCAGCACCGTGCCGAGCAGCAGCACGACGAACAGCGGGCCGTGCGTGGGCAGCGTGCCGCCGGTCACGCCGATGCGCTTCTTCGCGGCGAGCGAGCCGGCAATCGCGAGCACCGGAATGATCGTGCCGAAGCGGCCGAACCACATCGCGATGGCGGTAAGCCAGTTGTAGAACGGCGTGCTGACCGTCAGACCCGCAAACGCGCTGCCGTTGTTGTTGGCCGCCGAGCTGAACGCGTAGAGGATTTCGGAGAAACCGTGCGCGCCGGGGTTCGCGATGCCGGCCTTGCCCGCCTCGGTGAGCACCGCGATCGACGTGCCGACCAGCACCAGCAGCGGCGTGAGCAGCACGACGATCGACACCATCTTCATCTCGTACGCCTCGATCTTCTTGCCGACGTATTCAGGCGTGCGGCCGATCATCAGGCCCGCGACGAACACGGCCAGCAAAGCGAACACGAGCATCCCGTACATGCCGGAACCCACGCCGCCGAAGATCACTTCGCCGAGCTGCATCAGCAGCATCGGATAGAGGCCACCGATCGGCGTCAGCGAGTCGTGCGTATTGGCGACCGCGCCGCACGAAGCCGCCGTGGTCGCGACCGTGAAGATGCCCGACTGCGCGATGCCGAAGCGCGTTTCCTTGCCCTCCGCATTGCCGCCCGACTGCAACGCGTTCGCCGACTGATCGACGTGCAACGCGGTGAGCGCCGGATTGCCGCCCTGCTCCGCGCTGATCTCGCCGACCACGCACACGCCGAACGCGATCGTCATCGCCGCGAGCACGGCCACGCCCTGCTTGCGGTCGCCGATCATCCGCCCGAACAACAGTGCGAGCGCCGCCGGAATGACGAGGATCGCGAGCATCTGCAGGAAGTTCGAGAACGGCGTGGGGTTTTCGAACGGATGCGCCGAGTTGCCGTTGAAGAAACCGCCGCCATTGGTGCCG
Organism: Paraburkholderia panacisoli; assembly: GCF_008369935.1. GTDB lineage: Bacteria > Pseudomonadota > Gammaproteobacteria > Burkholderiales > Burkholderiaceae > Paraburkholderia > Paraburkholderia panacisoli. Next base: position 76,365 of record NZ_VTUZ01000027.1, read on the forward strand.
AGCATCTTGATCGCTTCCTGCGACGCAACCGGACCCATCGCGATGGTTTGCGTCTTCACCGGCGTATCGACCGTGACCGGATTGCCCTTCGCGTCCTTCACCGGACTGCCTTGCGCATCGAGCTTCGGTGCGGCGTAGGTGGTGGTTTGCAGCGTCGGCACGTCCTGATAGGCCTTGAAGTTCTGGATCACGCCCTGGCTCATCAGCAGCGCCGCGATGATCATCGACATCGGCAGCAGCACGTACAGCGTCACGCGCGTGATGTCGACCCAGAAGTTGCCGATGGTTTGCGCGGTGTGGCGCGCGAAGCCGCGCATCAGCGCGATCACCACCACGATGCCGGTGGCCGCAGACAGGAAGTTCTGCACGGTCAGGCCGAGCATCTGCGTCAGATAGCTGACGGTTTGTTCAGGCGTATAGTCCTGCCAGTTCGTGTTGGACACGAAGCTGACCGCCGTATTGAACGCGCCGTCGACCGTCATCGGGCCGAACTGCTGCGGGTTGCCCGGCAGCCAGCCTTGCACGCGCAACAGCACGTAAAGGAAACCCACACCGAGCACGTTGAACGCGATCGTCGCGATCGCGTAGTGCTTCCAGCCCATTTCCGTCGACGGGTCGACGCCCGCGATCCGATACAGCAGACGTTCGAGCGGGCCGCCCAGCCGGACGACGCACGAGCTGCCGTCCATCACCGCGGCCAGATAGCGCGCCAGCGGCACGGCGGCAGCCAGCAGCACGACGATGAACAGGCCCACCTGCAGGACATTGTTCGAGTTCATTCAATGTCCTCCGCGCGCAACAGCGCATAGACAAGGTAAATAAACAGCAGCGCGGTGGCCGAGCCTGACAACCAGAGAATCCAGTTCATGAGCGCGCTCCCTGGCCACGGCGAAACTGCATCAGCTTCTCGCAGCCGCTAATCAATGCAAAGGTCAGCGCGGCAAACAGCACCAGCCCCCCGACATACAGCACATCCATTTTTCTTCCCCATTCACGGACTTTGGATAGATGCAACGGTAAGCCTTGGGGCGTAAAGGCCGGGTCAAAGGTGGGCGCGCGGGTATAAAGATCGTGTAAACGGACAAGGCCGTTCCATCGAAAGATGGAACGGCCTCGCTTGTTGCGCACATGTCGTGCACGTGTCGCTTCGCGTGCGGCGCTTGCCGCCGCATTCGCTGCATCTGCCGCATCAAAGCGGCGGCGCGCTGCTATTCGCTTACGGCATCAGCACCGTCGAGCCCGTGGTGCGGCGGCCTTCGAGCGCCGCATGGGCCTGACCGACATCCGCCAGCGCGTAACGCTGATTAATGCTCGTCTTGACCTTGCCCGACAGCAGCACGTCGAACAGTTCCGCCGACATTGCATCGTAGTCGCTGCGCTTCGCGATATAGGTGAACAGCGTCGGGCGCGTGAAGAACAGCGAGCCGCGTCCGGCGAATTCCGACGAGTCGATCGGCGGCAACGGCCCCGATGCATTGCCGAAGCTCACGAACAGGCCGAGCGGCGCGAGGCAATCGAGCGAGCCCGTAAACGTATCTTTACCGATCGAGTCGTACACCACCGGCACGCCCGCGCCGTTGGTGATCTCGCGTACGCGCTTCGTGAAGTTCTCGCGCGTGTAGACGATCGCGTGATCGCAGCCGTGCGCTTTCGCGATCGCGGCTTTTTCATCGGAGCTGACCGTGCCGATCACGGTCGCGCCGAGCGCCTTGGCCCACTGGCACACCAGCAGACCGACGCCGCCCGCCGCGGCCTGGATCAGGATCGTGTCGCCGGCCTTCACCGGATACGTGCGGCGCAGCAGATACTGGGCGGTGAGGCCTTGCAGCATCACCGACGCGGCCTGCTCGTCGCTCAATGCGTCGGGCAGCTTGACGACCTGCGCCGCCTGCAGCACGCGCTCCTGCGCATACGCGCCAGGCGGGCGCGCGACATAGGCGACACGGTCGCCGGTCTTCAGCCCCGTGACGCCCGCGCCGACCGCGCTGACCTCGCCGGCCGCTTCCATGCCGAGGCCGCCCGGCAACGGCTGCGGATACAAGCCCGTGCGGAAATACACGTCGATGTAGTTCAGCCCGACCGCCGTCTGCCGGATGCGAATCTCGCCCGCGCCGGGCTCGCCCACTTCGACGTCGACCCATTTCATCACTTCCGGGCCGCCGGTTTTGTCGAATCGGATTGCTTTGGCCATCATGTCTCCTCTTGAGGCGGGTGTTGTTCGAGCTTTTTTCAGGTTGCCGCGAGCGCGCCGTCAGACTGTTGATTGAGGCGCAACGTCAGCACGTCGAGCACCATGCGCGCGGTCGAGATGTTGGTCGCGCACGGAATGTTGTGCACGTCGCACGCGCGCACCAGCGCGTTGATGTCCGGTTCGTGCGGCTGCGGCGTCATCGGGTCGCGCAGGAAGATCACCATGTCCACCCGCCCTTCCGCGAGTTGCGCGCCGATCTGCAGGTCGCCGCCGTGCGGGCCCGACAGCATCCGCTCGACCATGAGGCCATGCGCGTCGCTGATGCGTCCACCGGTCGTGCCGGTCGCGACGATCTCGCAGCGCCTGAGCGTATCGACGTATTCGCCGGCCAGTTTGACGATGTCGTCCTTCTTGTGATCGTGCGCGATCAGCGCGATGCGGGTGGTCATGACGTAAGACTCCTGAAACCGTGATGATTGTCGTTGTTGTGTCGTGGTGCTTCGTTTCGTTGCGAGGCCGAAGCGGCTGCTCGTGCCGCGTTGGCCGCTTCGGCAGCCGTCCGCTCAGAACGTGCCGGGATACGCGCCGCCATCGATCAGCCAGTTCTGCCCGGTGATGTAGCCGGCATGCACGCTGCACAGGAACGCGCACGCCCGGCCAAATTCGTCGCTATGGCCGAAGCGGCCGGCGGGGATCGTCTTCATGCGCTGCTTGCGCGCGTCGTCGATGGAAATGTTTTGCGCCTTGGCCTGCGCCTCGAACGTCACCGCGATGCGGTCGGTGTCGAACAGCCCCGGCAGCAGGTTGTTGATCGTCACGCCGGTCGGCGCGACTTTGCGCGCGAGCCCTGCGACAAAGCCGGTGAGCCCCGAGCGCGCGCCGTTCGACAGGCCCAGCACGTCGATCGGCGCCTTCACCGCCGAGCTCGTGATGTTGACGATACGGCCATAGCCGCGCGCACTCATCGAGTCGATGGTCGCGCGGATCAGCTCGATCGGCGTGAGCATGTTGCTTTCGAGCGCGCGAATCCAGTCCTCGTGCGTGAAGTTGCGAAAGTCGCCCGGCGGCGGCCCGCCCGCGTTGTTGACCAGGATGTCCGGCTGCGGACAGGCGGCGAGCGCCGCGGCGCGGCCTTCCGGCGTGGTGATGTCGCACGCCACCGCCTTCACTTCCACGCCGCTTTGCTTACGGATTTCGGCGGCGGTCGCCTCCAGCGTTTCGGCGGTGCGCGCGACGATCGTCAGGTTGACACCCTCGGCGGCGAGCGCTTCCGCGCAGCCGCGTCCCAAACCCTTGCTGGCCGCGCAAACCAGCGCGGTGCGTCCTGCGATTCCCATGTCCATGTGTGTGCCCTCGTGGCGTAGTCGTGGCGCGTCGGCGCCATGGCGTTGCAAAGATTCCCCTGATTCTAGAAGAATCGGTGCCGGACTGCGCCCACCCGCTGCAATCTCCGGTATCTTCGGGCGGCACTCTTTCGGTAAACTTGCGCCGTGGCGCGTCCGCCGGCCCGCTGCTTTGCGGACCGGGCGGCGCGCCGAACGATTCCCGAACCGATCCCTCTTGCGCCCTCCGCGCCCCCGCCATGACCCAGGACAGCCGTTTTCCCAATCTTTTCATCCTCGATCACCCGCTGATCCAGCACAAGCTGTCGCACATGCGCGACCGGGACACGTCGACACGCACGTTCCGCGAGCTGCTGCGCGAAATCACGCTGCTGATGGGCTACGAGATCACCCGCAACCTGCCGATGACCACGCGCCGCATCACCACGCCGCTCGTCGAGATCGACGCGCCGGTGATCGCCGGCAAGAAGCTCGCGATCGTGCCGGTGCTGCGCGCCGGGATCGGCATGTCGGACGGGCTGCTGGAGCTGGTGCCGTCGGCGCGGGTGGGCCACATCGGCGTGTACCGCGCCGAAGATCACCGGCCGGTCGAGTATCTGGTGCGGCTGCCGGATCTGGAGGACCGCGTGTTCATCCTGTGCGATCCGATGGTCGCGACCGGCTACTCGGCGGTGCATGCGGTCGACGTGCTCAAGCGCCGCAAGGTCGCCGCCGAGAACATCATGTTCCTCGCGCTGGTCGCCGCGCCCGAAGGCGTGCAGGTGTTCCAGGACGCGCATCCGGACGTGAAGCTGTACGTCGCGTCGCTCGATTCGCACCTGAACGAGCACGCGTACATCGTGCCGGGTCTGGGCGACGCCGGCGACCGGCTGTTCGGCACGAAGAACTGAAGGCCGGCTGGAAGCCGCCTGAGCACGGCCCGGAAAAATGCCGGGGGCGGGTGCGCAACGCCGCCTCACCCTCGTGTCCGTGCGCTTTGCGCGCAGTTTCCGGCCACGTCACCCTCTGCCGCGCCCCGGCGGCGTGATAAAATTCGAATCCGCTCCAGAAGCGGCCCAATCCGCGTCTGCGCCTGCACCGTCTGTACCGCCATCTGGCGCATCGCGCCTGTGCGCAAAGCTTGCAGAGCCGGCGCCGGGTTTGCCGCACGCCAGCCGCCCCGCCCCCACCGCGCCGCCGACCTTCGGCCCCGCTGCGCCGGGCCCGGCGCAGCGTGAGCAGGCTGCAGCCGGGTGACACGGGCAGCTAGTTCGGACGGGCCGCCGCCGGCGGTCTCACACCACGGTTTGACATCGAGGCGCGCAACGCGAGCGCCCGACTTCGCAACGACAATTGCACTATGCGTGCGCCCCGCTGGCGCGCGCGACGGAGAAAGGTATGGCGGGTCATTCGAAATGGGCCAACATCAAGCATAAGAAAGCAGCGGCCGATGCCAAGCGCGGCAAGGTCTGGACGCGGCTCATCAAGGAAATTCAGGTCGCGGCCCGCATGGGCGGCGGCGACATCGACTCGAACCCGCGTCTGCGGCTCGCCGTCGAAAAGGCGTACGACGCCAACATGCCGAAAGACAACGTCAACCGCGCGATCCAGCGCGGCGTGGGCGGCGTGGACGGCGCGAGCTACGAAGAAATCCGCTACGAAGGCTACGGCATCGGCGGCGCGGCGGTGATCGTGGACACGATGACCGACAACCGCACCCGCACGGTCGCGGAAGTGCGTCACGCGTTCTCGAAGAACGGCGGCAACATGGGCACGGACGGCTCGGTGTCGTTCATGTTCGATCACGTCGGCCAGTTCCTGTTCGCGCCCGGCACGGCCGAAGACAAGCTGATGGAAGCCGCGCTCGAAGCCGGCGCCGACGACGTCGTCACGAACGACGACGGCAGCATCGAAGTGCTGTGCCCGCCGAACGATTTCCCGAAGGTGAAGGCCGCGCTCGAAGCCGCGGGCTTCAAGGCCGAAGTGGCCGAGGTGACGATGAAGCCTCAGACGGAAGTCGAGTTCACCGGCGACGACGCCGTGAAAATGCAGAAGCTGCTCGACGCGCTGGAAAATCTGGACGACGTGCAGGAAGTCTATACAAACGCCGCGATCGCCGACGAATGAGCGTGCTCCGGCAACGCGCGGCGCGCGAGTTCCCATCGAACCGCGCCGCGCTGCCGGCTGGCCCTCGCGTCATTGCGTCATCGCGTCGTTGTGTGCTCGCGAAGCGGGCGTCTGGACCTCGCTGCGCGTTTGCGCGCGGCCATGCCATCGTCACTCGGGTTCGCACGCGTTCGGCTTGCCAGCTTCGCTGGCGTCCAACATGTGCGGCGCGAATCTCGCTGTTTATTGCACGGTTGAGCTTGCTGCTTCAGCCGTTTATGGTTTTTAAGTCTCGGGGATTCACATGAAGTTACTCGTCGTCGGTTCCGGCGGTCGCGAACATGCACTCGCATGGAAGCTCGCGCAATCGCCGCGGGTTCAGCTCGTCTACGTCGCGCCGGGCAACGGCGGCACCGCCCAGGACGAGCGTCTGCGCAACATCGACATCACCGCGCCGGCCGCGCTCGCCGATTTCGTCGAGCAGGAACAGATCGCCTTCACGCTGGTCGGGCCGGAAGCGCCGCTCGCGGCCGGCATCGTCAATCTGTTCCGCTCGCGCGGCCTGAAGATTTTCGGGCCGACTAAGGAAGCCGCCCAGCTCGAAAGCTCGAAGGACTTCGCGAAGGCGTTCATGAAGCGCCACGCGATCCCGACCGCCGAATACGAAACCTTCGCCGACGTCGCCGCCGCGCATGCCTATCTGGACGCGAAGGGCGCGCCGATCGTCATCAAGGCCGACGGCCTCGCCGCCGGCAAGGGTGTGGTAGTCGCGCAAACGCTGGAAGAAGCGCACGCCGCGGTCGACATGATGCTGTCGGACAACAAGCTCGGCGACGCCGGCGCGCGCGTTGTGATCGAGGAATTCCTCGCCGGCGAGGAAGCGAGCTTCATCGTGATGGTCGACGGCAAGCATGTGTTGCCGCTCGCGTCGAGCCAGGACCACAAGCGTCTGCTCGACGCCGACCAGGGCCCGAACACCGGCGGCATGGGCGCGTATTCGCCCGCGCCGATCGTCACGCCGCAATTGCATGCCCGCGTGATGCGCGAAATCATCCTGCCGACCGTGCGCGGCATGGAGAAGGAAGGCATCCGCTACACCGGCTTCCTGTACGCCGGTCTGATGATCGACGCGCAAGGCAACCCGAAAACGCTCGAATTCAACTGCCGCATGGGCGACCCCGAAACGCAGCCGATCATGGCGCGTCTGAAGGGCGACTATTCGAAGGTGGTCGAGCAGGCGATTGCCGGCGCGCTGGATACGGTCGAACTGGAATGGGACCGCCGCACCGCGCTGGGCGTGGTGATCGCCGCGCACAACTATCCGGATACTCCGCGCAAGGGCGACCGCATCAACGGCATCCCCGCTGAAACCGCGGATTCGGTCACGTTCCACGCCGGCACCACGCTTGCCGACGGCAAGCTGACCACCTCGGGCGGCCGCGTGCTGTGCGTGGTCGGCCTGGCGGATTCGGTGCGCACCGCGCAATCGGTCGCATACGAGACGATCAACCAGATCTCGTTCGACGGCATGCAGTATCGCCGCGACATCGGCTACCGTGCGTTGAACCGCAAGCACGACGCCCGCACCGAAGGCAAGTAGTAAGTCACCACCCCGCTCGCCCGCGTGCGGCGCCAACGGCGCTACACTGCGGGCGCTACACTGTAAGTTTCGGCGTCCACGGCAGCAGGTGGGCCGGCGCGGGCGAGAGCCCGTGGCCCGGCGCGAAACACCGTACGGCCGCGCCTCGCCAGGTTTCTCCCTGACGAAGGCCCGCCCCTCACGAAGAACCCGCGGCACGACGAGCGTGCCGCCCTCAGCATCCGCATTCATGACCGATTCGAGCTACGACGCACAAGCCGTGCGCAGCTGGCTGCAAGGCCTGCAAACGCATATTGCGGACACGCTCGGCGCGTTCGACGGCACGCCGTTCGCGACCGACACGTGGCAGCGCGCGCCGGGCGAGAAGCTGCGCGGCGGCGGTTGCACGCGGATTCTCGAAGGCGGCAAGTTTTTCGAGCGAGCCGGCATCGGCTTCTCGGATGTCGCGGGCGACGCATTGCCCGGTTCGGCGAGCGCGGCACGTCCGCAACTGGCCGGGCGCGGTTTCGAAGCGATGGGCGTGTCGCTCGTGCTGCATCCGCACAATCCGCACTGCCCGACCGTGCATATGAACGTGCGTCTGCTGATCGCAACCAAGCCGGGCGAAGAGCCGGTGTTCTGGTTCGGCGGCGGCATGGATCTGACGCCGTACTACGGCTACGAAGAAGACGCGCAGCATTTCCACCGTACCTGCCGCGACGCGCTGGAGCCTTATGGCGCGGACCTCTACCCCAGCTTCAAGCGCTGGTGCGACGAGTATTTCTTCCTCAAGCATCGCAACGAACCCCGTGGCATCGGCGGGATTTTCTTCGACGATTTCTGCGCGCCGGGCTTCGATCAATCGTTCGCGATGCTCAGGAGCGTCGGCGACGCGTTCCTCGAAGCGTACCTGCCGATCATCGAAAAGCGCCGCAACATTCCGTACGGCGAAGCCGAGCGCGACTTCCAGGCGTATCGGCGCGGCCGCTATGTCGAGTTCAATCTGGTGTTCGACCGTGGCACACTGTTTGGACTGCAGAGCGGCGGACGCACCGAATCGATCCTGATGTCGATGCCGCCTGTAGTGACCTGGCGCTACGACTGGCATCCCGAACCGGGCACGCCGGAAGCGCGTCTCTACAGCGATTTTCTCGTGCCACGCGAGTGGGTGTGACGCGCATTTCGCCTGCACCGCACTGCACGCGCCCGCCACGTGGCTACGATTGAGGACCTTCACCTGAAGCCGAACGCTCACCCTGTCGCCCTGCCACGCCGGATCGGCCTGCTAGGCGGCACTTTCGATCCGATCCACGACGGCCACCTCGCGCTCGCGCGGCGTTTCGCCGACGTGCTGCGGCTGACCGAACTGGTGCTGCTGCCGGCCGGTCAGCCGTGGCAGAAAGCGGACGTGTCGCCGGCCGCGCACCGGCTCGCGATGACGCGCGTGGCGGCCAGCACGCTCACGCTGCCAGGCGTGACGGTACGCGTCGCGACCGACGAAATCGATCACGATGGCCCCACGTACACGATCGACACGCTGCAACACTGGCGTGCGCGCGAAGGTGAGGACGCATCGATCGCGCTTCTGATCGGCGCGGATCAACTGGTGCATCTCGACACATGGCGCGACTGGCGGCGCCTGTTCGACTTCGCACATATTTGCGCGGCCACCCGGCCCGGCTTCGACCTCGCGTCGATTCCACCGGCGGTCGCACAGGAAATCGACGCGCGCCGTGCCCGCGCCGACGTTCTGCAAGCCACGCCCTGCGGCCACTTGCTGATCGATACGACGCTTGCGTTCAACGTTTCGGCCACCGACATTCGCGCGCATCTGCGCGAGCACGTGCGTCAACGGCTTGCCCTCACCGGCGGCGAACAGCAGGACGAGGCCGCGAGCCATGTCCCCACTGCGGTGTGGGACTATATTCTTCAACATCATCTGTACCACCGGTAACCCCATGGATATTCGCAAACTACAACGCGTGATCGTCGACGCTCTCGAAGACGTCAAGGCGCAAGACATCAAGGTGTTCAACACCAGCCACCTGACCGCGCTGTTCGATCGCGTGATCGTCGCGAGCGGCACCTCGAACCGGCAAACCAAGGCGCTCGCGTCGAGCGTGCGCGAAGGCGTGAAGGAAGCCGGCGGCGAGATCGTCAGCACCGAAGGCGAGGACATCGGCGAATGGGTGCTGGTGGATTGCGGCGACGCGATCGTCCACATCCTGCAACCGGCGCTGCGCCAGTACTACAACCTCGAGGAAATCTGGGGTGAGAAGCCGGTGCGCATCAAGCTGTCCACGCCCGATCCGTTCGGCGGCGCGCGCGCGAGCGAGTCTGAAGACGAGGACGAAGACGAAGAAGCGCCTGCTGTGAAGAAGCCGGCGCGCAAGACGGCCGCGCGCCGCAAGTAAGCGGGCTTTGGCCGGCATAGCGTAGAAGTCCGCCACTGCATCCGCGATCACCTTCGTCATGAAACTGCACATCCTCGCCGTCGGCCACAAGATGCCGGACTGGATCGCCACTGGCTTCGACGAATACGCGAAGCGCATGCCACCCGAGCTGCGCATCGAGCTGCGCGAGATCAAACCCGAGCAGCGTTCCTCCGGCCGTCCGGCGGAAAGCGTGATGGCCGCCGAGCGGCAGAAGATCGAAGCCGCCTTGCCGAAGAATGCGCGCATCGTCGCGCTCGACGAACGAGGCAAGGACTGGACCACGATGCAGTTGGCCGGCGCCCTGCCCGGCTGGCAGCAGGACGGCCGCGACGTGGCCTTTCTGATCGGCGGCGCCGACGGGCTCGATCCCGATCTGAAAGCGCGCGCCGACATGCTGTTGCGCGTGTCGAGCCTGACCTTGCCGCACGCGATGGTGCGCGTGCTGCTTGCCGAACAGCTTTACCGCGCGTGGACCATCACGCAAAATCACCCCTATCACCGCGCGTGAGCAGACGAGGCGGCTGACCGGTCGCGAGTTTCGTTGCACGTCTTGCCACGCGTTTCTGGTCTTGCCGCCGGTGCCGATGCCGGTCGGCTTTTACGTCGACCTTTCTGCATCGATCCCATTTTCAACGCGCCTGATTGACGTACGTGACGTGCATACGGTACGTGTGCGACGCGTTCGATCGACACCCGATCGGCACGCCCGTGTCACGTTCCTGCATTCGCGTTCCTGCAATCCGCTTCACCGAGACCTGTACATGCCCACGCCCGCCGCTTCGCTGCATCCGTTCGTCTACCTCGCTTCGCAAAGCCCGCGTCGCCAGGAGTTGCTGCAACAGCTCGGCGTGCGGTTCGAACTGCTGCTGCCGCGCCCCGATGAAGATGCCGAAGCGCTCGAAGCCGAATTGCCCGGCGAACACGCGCGTGATTACGTGCAGCGCGTGTGCATCGCCAAGGCGCACGCCGCGCGCGCCCGGCTCGTGGCCGGCGGCCATGCGGTGCGGCCGATCCTCGTTGCAGATACAACCGTCACGATCGACGACGCGATTCTCGGCAAGCCCGTCGATGCCGACGACGCCGTCGCGATGCTTACGCGCCTCGCGGGTCGCCCTCACGAAGTGCTGACGGCCATCGCCGTGATCGACGCCGACGGCGCGTTGCTGCCCGCCGCGCTATCGGTGTCGAGGGTGCGTTTTGCTGCGCTGCACGCAGACGCGATCCGCCGTTATGCGGCGAGCGGCGAGCCGCTCGGCAAGGCGGGCGCGTATGGCGTGCAGGGACGCGCCGCGGAGTTTATCGAACATATCGACGGGTCCTATTCAGGTATCATGGGTTTGCCGCTTTTTGAAACCGCTGCCCTCCTGCGTGCAGCGCGCATCGACTTCTAAAATAACATCATGAATGAAGAAATCCTGATCAATGTCACGCCGCAGGAAACGCGCGTCGCGCTCGTCCAGCAGGGCGCCGTCCAGGAACTTCACGTCGAACGAACGCTGTCGCGCGGGCGCGTCGGCAATGTCTATCTCGGCAAGGTCGTGCGCGTGTTGCCGGGCATGCAATCCGCCTTCATCGACATCGGTCTCGAACGCGCGGCGTTCCTGCACGTAGCCGATATCTGGCATCCGCGCATTGCCGGCGAGCCGCAACATCAGACACCGCATCAGCCGATCGAGAAGATCGTGTTCGAAGGCCAGACGCTGATGGTGCAGGTCGTCAAGGATCCGATCGGCACGAAGGGCGCGCGGCTGTCCACGCAAGTGAGCATTGCCGGGCGCACGCTCGTGTATCTGCCGCAGGAACCGCACATCGGCATCTCGCAGAAGATCGAGAGCGAGGCCGAGCGCGAAGCGGTGCGCGCGCGCCTGACCGCCGTGCTGCCCGCCGATGAAAAAGGCGGCTACATCGTGCGCACGATCGCCGAAGATGCGACCAGCGAAGAGTTGGCCGGCGACGTCGCATATCTGCGCAAGACGTGGGCCACGATTCTGTCGCAGGGCCAGCGCATGCCGCCGACCAGCCTGCTCTACCAGGATCTGAATCTCGCGCAACGCGTGCTGCGCGATTTCGTCAACGATGAAACGTCGCGCATTCAGGTCGACTCGCGCGAGACTTATCAGATGCTTGCCGACTTCGCGGCGGAGTTCACGCCGGCGGTGTCGTCGATACTGCATCACTACACCGGCGAACGGCCGTTGTTCGATCTGTACAACATCGAAAGCGAGATTCAACGTGCGTTGTCGCGGCGGGTGGATCTGAAGTCGGGCGGCTATCTGGTGATCGACCAGACCGAAGCGATGACCACGATCGACGTGAACACCGGCGGTTATGTGGGCGCGCGCAACTTCGACGATACGATCTTCAAGACCAACCTCGAAGCCGCGCATACGATTGCCCGGCAATTGCGGCTGCGCAATCTGGGCGGCGTGATCATCATCGACTTCATCGATATGGAAAACACAGAGCATCGCGACCAGGTGCTCGGCGAGTTGAAGAAGGCATTGTCGCGCGATCGCACGCGCGTGACCGTGAATGGGTTCTCGCAGCTCGGGCTGGTGGAGATGACGCGCAAACGCACGCGCGAGTCGTTGGCGCATGTGCTGTGCGAACCGTGCCCGGTTTGCCAGGGCAAGGGGCAAGTGAAGACGCCGCGTACGGTTTGCTATGACGTGCTGCGGGAAATTCTGCGCGAGTCGCGGCAGTTCAATCCGCGCGAGTTTCGTGTGGTGGCGTCGCAGCAGGTGATCGATCTGTTCCTCGAGGAAGAGTCGCAGCATCTGGCGATGCTGATTGATTTTATTGGCAAGCCGGTGTCGTTGCAGGTGGAGTCGAATTTGAGTCAGGAGCAATACGATATTGTTTTGATGTAGCTTGATTGACTTTTGTTTCGAGTTGATCGGAAAACGAAAAAGCCGACCCTCGCGGGTCGGCTTTTTCGTTGGCGTGGCTCTATCCCAATAACATTACTCGCGGACTTCGAATCCGATGATTACGCGGCAGCGCTCGCCACACTCGACCAGTCCTATCCGTGGGGGCGAAACCAGCGTCGCAAATCGATCGTTTCGATCGAGGCAACGTTGGGGGCGGAGCTGCTTGTTGAATGTGACAACGTTGAAGTAGAGCCCTTGAACTCTGCGGCCAACTAGCGGCTACCGCGAGGAGACGCTCTCAGACCGATCGCATCCACTCCAGGGATTTTGCGCCGTTGCTGCTCGCCGCGAAACGTCGTTCAGTGCAATTGGAAAATCGAGCAGACGGACACGGTCTTCGCGAGCCGGGATGATCTCATTAAAGCCAACCCCGCCTGAATATGCCAACTGCGCCGCAACGGCGGAGTCGGTTTGCCCCCCGCCGCGCCAATCCGTCGCTCGCGGCGTTTGCGATATCGCCGCCCGATGCTGTCGGCACTTCCCCCCACCTCTCCCGACCCTCAATTTCCCAATTGACTCGCCTGCCCAACGCGCGTAAAACCTAAACCATCCCACTGGATGTTAATTGGATGTTCTCTGGATGCCCATCGGAGTGCAAATGCCCAAACTCAACCTCGTCGACAGTTCACGCCCCAAAGGGGGCGACACCGAAAAAATCACCATCAACCTCGGTCCGGTCGACCTCGGCCAGATAGACCTGCTGGTCGAAGAAGGCTTTTACTCGAACCGCACCGACATGATTCGCACGGCGATCCGCAACCAGCTTGCGGTGCACGCGCAGGTGGTCACGGAAACGGTGACACGGCGCGCGATGGTGCTCGGCTTGCAGCACTTCTCCCGGCAAGACCTCGAAGCCGCCCAGGCCGCGCACGAACAACTCGACATCCACGTCCTCGGCCTCGCCAGCATCGCCTCCGATGTGCCGCCGGAACTCGCGGCGGCGACGATTGCATCGGTCGTAGTGCTCGGTGCGTTTCACGCCTCGCCCGCGGTCAAGGCGGCGCTCGCCGGACGCATCAGCTAGCCGCTTCGTTCGACTCGTCGAGTGACGCAAGCTGCGGCTCGTCACTCGCTCACCCATGCCGCGAGGCAACTCAACGAAAGCCATCATGAAGATGAACGAAGATTTTCTGAGGTCGATGAAAGACGCCTTCGATCTGCTGCACACGAAGGGTCCCACCGAAGCGACCGCCGCGGTTCAACGCGCGCTCGCTGGGGTCAACGCAGAAGCGGTCCATGCGCGCACGCCGCATACTCCGCGCGCGCCGAGCAATTGGACGCAAGCATGGTCCCGGGTTCAAGCGGAGGCTGAGGCACAGGCGCAGGCATACGCACAAACGCAAACGCACGCGCGCCCGAAGCCGCGCACCCCTGCCCCACACACCTTCGACGCCGCGACACCCGGCGCCTTCAGCACGCACACCTTCAGCAACAGTGCGGGGCAGCGTCAATACAAGCTATACGTGCCGGCGGTTTACAACAACGAGCCGTTACCGCTGATCGTGATGTTGCACGGCTGCACGCAGAACGCCGACGACTTCGCGGCCGGCACGCGCATGAACGAGATGGCCGAGCGTCATGGCTTCATCGTTGTGTATCCGAATCAGTCGCAAGCGGCGAATCATTCGAAATGCTGGAACTGGTTCAAGCCTGGCGATCAGCAGCGCGGCCTTGGCGAACCGTCGATGATTGCGGGCATCACGCGCGAGGTGATGACGCACTATCGCGTCGATGCCGCGCGAGTCTACGTGGCTGGCCTGTCGGCGGGCGGCGCGATGGCGGATGTGATGCTGAACACGTCGCCCGAGCTGTACGCAGCCGCTTGCGTGCATTCGGGCCTCGCCCACGGATGCGCGAAGGACCTGCCCTCGGCCCTCGCCGCGATGAAGGGCGGCAAGCCGCAGCGCAAGCCCGCGCGCGCCGCGCCGCAACGTCCGCTGATCGTGTTTCATGGCGATGCGGACACGACGGTCCATCCGTCGAATGCGACCGGTCTCGTCGCGTCCTTCGATGCCGGCACTACGACCGTCAGTGCGCCGGCCACTGCGGCTCACGCGTCGCGGAACGGACGCGGCGCTACGCTGCAACGGCGCGTCGCGGCCAATGGCGTCGAAGCGGAGTACTGGTTGATCCACGGTGCGGGCCACGCGTGGGCCGGCGGCAGTCAGCGCGGCTCGTACACGGACCCGGCGGGCCCCGATGCGACCGAGGAGATGCTGCGATTCTTTCTCGCTCATCCGCGGATGGATTGAGCGGAGGGTCGCTTTGAGATATGATTTCATATAACTTACCGCGCTTTACAGCGAAGTCAGTTAACGATCACCTAGTCGACACAGTGGCTTATATTTTAAGTAAATTCATGTTTTGGTTGCAATAAATGGATTTTGGCGGCAATGCTCTCTCAGCGTTGCGAGTCATTTATCAAAGTATAGTTGTAGGACGACATACAATAACTTCTAATCGCATAGCGTCGTCGCCACCGTCCAACTGCGCACCCAAGTCCAATATTCCGTCCGCCCGACCAACCTCTCCTTTCCCGCCGGCGGCAAGCACCAACGAATCCCCCTCGATGCAACGACCGACTCCGGTTTATCAAGGCCCCACCCCGCCGCCATACGAATCAGCAGCAAAGCAATGAAAGCGACACGGCTCGTGGTCAATCCACACAGTGCGCGACGACAACATCATTAGAAATATGACCATGTCTATCACAACAACTGGACCGCGCGAACCCGCGCGTTTCTTTTCGCAACCCAGAGTGCTGATCATGCTCGCGACCTTCTGCTGCCTTCTGTGGGGCAGTTCGTATCCGGCAATCAAGATCGGCTACGCTTTGCTGGGCATCGCGCAAAGCGACATTCCATCGAAGCTGGTCTTTGCCGGCTACAGGTTCGTGCTCGCAGGACTGCTTTTGCTGATAGTCGCCGCACTGTCGAAAAAGCCGCTTTTCAATTTGGACCGCCGTAACGCCGGGCAGTTGATGCTGCTGGGCTTTACGCAAACCGCAATCCAATACGTTTTCTTCTATATCGGCCTCGCCTACACCACAGGCGTTCGTGGGTCCATCCTGAACGCAACGACGACTTTCTTCAGCGTGTTGCTGGCCCATTTCATCTATAAGAACGACAAAATCTCACCGCGCAAAGCTGCCGGGTGCCTGCTGGGATTTGTGGGTGTCATGGTCGTGAATGCCGGCGACGGGTTATTCGATTTTGCATTTGCGCTGCTCGGCGAAGGCTTCATCGTCATCGCCGCCTTTGTCCTGTCCGCCGCATCGATTTATGGAAAACGTATCTCGCAGGGCATGGACGTCATGGTCATGACCGGGTACCAATTGGGGTTTGGCGGCGCTGTGCTGTTGGCGGCGGGATATGCCACCGGAGGAACCGTGCGCGCATTCACAGCGGAATCGGCGGCGTTGCTGGGTTACCTGGCGATCCTCTCCGCATTGGCCTTCACGTTGTGGAGTTTGCTCCTCAAATATAACCAGGTCGGCAGAGTGACCGTTTTCAATTTTCTGGTCCCCGTGTTCGGCACGACGTTGTCCGCCATCTGCCTGAACGAAAACATCATGGAGTTGAAAAATCTTGTGGCGCTCGTTCTCGTATGCAGCGGAATATGGCTGGTCACTCGCTCGCCAAAGCTGCGTTCGCGTCATTCAAAACCGGCCGTTGTTTTGACCGATGTTCAGG
Organism: Paraburkholderia panacisoli; assembly: GCF_008369935.1. GTDB lineage: Bacteria > Pseudomonadota > Gammaproteobacteria > Burkholderiales > Burkholderiaceae > Paraburkholderia > Paraburkholderia panacisoli. Next base: position 92,620 of record NZ_VTUZ01000027.1, read on the forward strand.
AGTGCCGCAGCAGCCACGGCCGATAGGATTGTTGCGCCAGGCCGCCTGGCGGACTTGTTGGTACGCGCTTGAGCCTCGTCTGGCAACTCAGCCTCACGCCGCGACCTCGCAGCCGGCCTGTTCCAGCGCGGCCTGCGCATGCTCGTGCAACTCACCGCCCGCAAGCGACGCGTCCGGCGTGCGCACCCACGCAGCGATGCGCAGCGTTGCGCCGCCGTCCTCCGGGTAATGGGCCACCGAGACAATCGGTGCGAGCGTCGTGCCGTTTAGTACGCGTGGTTCGTCGGCGACCAGCTTCTTCAATTCGCCGATCGCGGCATCGACGTCCTTGCGCTGGGCAAGTTCGACATCGACCTCGATGCGCTGCGTGCCGCCGCTGCTGTAATTGATCACCGGATTGCTCCAGATCTGGCTGTTCGGCACGAACACCGCGTTGCCGTCGCCACGCTCGATACGCGTGGTGAACAGCCCCACTTCGCGCACAATGCCAGCCGCCGCGCCGCTGCCCTCGATCACGTCGCCGACGCGAAACGGCCGCAACAACAATAGCATCATGCCGGCCGCGATATTCTGCAACGTGCCTTGCAATGCGAGCCCGATCGCGAGGCCGGCAGCGCCAAGCACCGCGAGCACACTGGCGGTCGCAATGCCGACCTCGCCGAGCGCCGCGATGAAGACGAGCACGCGCACCGCCCAAGTGCCCATGGCGGCGAGCATCGGCGCGAGCGTCGGGTCAGCATGCGTGCGGGCGAGCGCTTTGGCGAACATCGCACCCACACGGTTCGACAGCCACCAGCCGACCACGAGGATCAATACGGCCAGCGCGATTTGAAGCGCGTCATGTGTGAGCGTGACGAGCAGCGACGGTTGCAGATGCAATAGACGGGAAATGAGATCGTTCATCGTGACTCAGTTTCGTTGCGGGATAGGTTCTCCTGGCGCGAGTCAGCAGGATGCGTTCCTGCCCTCACGTTTTACGCGGAGGCACATGGCTTGCTTTCCTTTGCACCGGCAACACCCCGCTTGCGTTTGCGAATAGGGAGAACCAGATGACTGCGCATTTCAAGCCGCACGACCGCCTCAGTTCGAACACGCCGCGAGGCATCACGCAAGGTAAGGTCGTGCGTGTCATTTCTACGCATACGACCGTGGACGGCAAAAGCGTCGATGCGTAAGAATCCGACCCGCGTTACGAGGTGGAGTCCGAGAAAAGCGGCAAGCATGCCGTTCATCGCGGCGACGCGCTGCGGCGTCTGAAGGATTGAAGGGATTCGAGGAATTGAAGCGCGGATACTGCGCGAAAAAATGAATGGCCGCTGGGCCGAGTTCTACTTCAAGCCGTTTTGCTTGAAGCCGGGAGGCAAAGTCATCCACCGCAACCTCAACGGCAGTTCGCGCAACGCATCCAGCGTCTGCAGCGTCTGATCGGTATCGCCAAGCAGCACGCCCTTTGGTGAGACTGCCGGAACGGCGACCGTTATATCCGTGGATGCAGGTCGTCGCGCGGAGCCGCCAAGATTGAACGTGCTTGCCGTCGAAGCCGGCGACAGCCATAGACGGGGCGGCAAGCGAAGCAACGAACGGCAAGGAGTGCCAATTGCCAGTTGCGCTTATTGAAAGCACTCCGGTGAAGCGGCAAAGCCGCGCAGGCGCGCGGCAACGTCAGCCGTGTAATGGCGCGCTGTATTCCACTCAAGCGTGTGTCGATCAGACGGGAACAAACAACGCGCCGCGCTCCGAGACCGATAGATTCAGTTCAAGCCGCCGGCGCCGCACCGCGCGGCAACGCCGCTTCGATGAACACCGCGCACAACGCCTCCATCCCCTTCGCGTCTTCCGCATCGAAGCGCGCGACGACCGGGCTATCGACATCCCATACGCCGATCAGCGTGCCGTCCGGCGCGACGAGCGGCACGACGATTTCCGATTGCGACGCCGAATCGCACGCAATATGACCGGGAAACTCGTGCACGTCGCGCACGACCTGCGTCTGCCGGGTCTGTGCGGCCGTCCCGCATACGCCCTTGCCGAGCGGGATGCGTACACACGCGGGCTTGCCCTGGAACGGTCCGACGACCAGTTCGCGGCCGTCGTGAAAGTAGAAGCCGGCCCAGTTGAGATCGCTCAGCGAATGAAACACGAAAGCGGAAAAATTCGCTGCGTTGGCGATCCAGTCGGTTTCGCCGGCGAGGAGCGAGCGCGCCTGGGCGACCAACTCTTCGTATTGCGCGGCTTTAGGCAGATGCGAGGCAGAGGAGACTTCGAACATGACGGCGTCCGTGATGAGAGCAAAAAGAGGAACAGCAAGTCGTGCAGTGTAAAGCAAGCGCCCGCTTCCTTCACGGCGCGCGGCCGCCGTTGCACATGCTCGCCCCTCCACACCGGTTGGCTTCAGCCGCGCTTAAGACCAGTCAGCGCGTCTGAAGCCAGCGGACCGGACAGTACCTTTGTTACTGATCGACGCCGATGATCACGCTCGACGCCTTGAAGATCGCCGTTGCCGCCTTGCCGCTCGCGAGGCCGAGGCGATCGACGCTCTCATTGGTGATGACCGCCGCGACCTGCGCGCCACCCGCGCTGATGATCACTTCCGAATTCACCGCACCCTTCGTCACCGCCGACACGGTGCCGGCGATGCAGTTGCGCGCTGAGACCTGGCTCTGCGCGACATCGACCATCACGATCACCGACGATGCCTTGACCAGCGCGAACGCTTTCTTGCCGGCAGCAAGACCAAGCGACGTCGCGCTGCCGTGCGTGATGACCGCGACGATCTCGAGGCCGTCCTGGGTGCGCAGCGTGACTTCGTCGTTCACTGCGCCGTGTTTGACTTCCGCCACTTCGCCGGCGAATTGATTGCGTGCGCTGGTTTGCATGTCGTGCTCCTTGCTGGTTGGGACGCCGCGCATGAAGGTTGCGAAGCGAGGTTTGGAGTTACGGACCAGTGTAACGAAACGCCCACCGGCTGCAATCGCACGCGCTTGCAGTGCGCGCGATGAACGATCCGAACCCATATGAGAACACGTAAGCGCTGCGTATAGGCGCGCATAACGCGGCGCCGGCACCGCATGACACGGCCGGACGCGTCGCACGACTCACGGACGCCGTATCATCGTGCCCTGGACCCACTCTGCCGAACTCTATGTCTGTCGCCGTCCTGTTCCGCCGCCTTGCCGTTTCATGGCCGGGCGCCTGCCGCGCCGCCGCGCTGTGCACCGCCGCGGCAATCCTCGCCGCCTGCAGCGCCCCTCCGCCGGCGCGCGATGTGCGTACACAAGCGCACGCGTTCATCGACACCGTCACGCTATTCCCGCTCGAACATTACGACCAGAACGTCGACCACTGGCTCCAACCCGGCAGCCCCGCCTACGACCTGCCGTTCCTCAGTCCCGAGGACCAGCGGGCCCACTTCGACGCGCTCTTCGCGCGCTACTTCGGCACCGGCGCGAACGCGCCGTCGCCGTGGAATTCCGCCTACGTGACGCAGCGCGTTTATCGTGAGCAAGGCGCGGATATCGCCGCGTTGCAGCAACGCCGCATCGACAAGTTCGACAACACCGGCAAGGAAGGCGCAGCGCTCGGCTACGGCGAGAATTTCCGCCCGCATGACAAGGCATGGATCGACGCGATCGCGCGCAACATGAACGTCGAGCAGTTTACGCGGACACCGGTCTATCGGCCCGAGCGCCGCGCGATCGCCACCGGCAACCTGATGGTGCGCGAACTGCCAACCACCGACCCATCGTTCTACGACCATCATCTGGCGGGCGAAGGCTATCCATTCGATAACCTGCAAATCTCGGCCGTGCGCCCGGGCACGCCGTTGTATGTGCTCGGTAGCAGCGTCGACGGCGCATGGCAGTACGTGCAGACGCCCGACGTCCAGGGCTGGGTGCGTAGCGATGGCGTCGCACTGGCCGACGACCGCTTCGTCGACGCATGGCGCGCGGCTGCCGGCAAATCGCTGGGTGCGGTGACGGTGGCCTCGGCGCCGGTGCGCGACAGCAGTGGCGCGTTCCGCTTCGACGCGCCGGCGGGCACGATGCTGCCGCTGTTGCGTGCGTCGCCATCCTCGTTGCCCCAACGGTCCGTCGCAGTGGCAAACGGCGCGCGGCAGGCGGCAGCGGGCGCCGTCACCGTCACAAACGAGCGGGGCACCGTGGACGACACCCCCGTGCTGCGCACGGTTCTCGTCCCCGCCCGCGATCCCGACGGCCGCGCGCTCATCCGCACCGCCACGCTGACCGACACGCAAATCACGCCGATGCCGCTCGCCGCCACGCCGCGCCATCTGGCGATGCTGATGAAAGCGCTGATCGGCCGCCCCTATGGCTGGGGCAATAGCGGGCTCTACAACGATTGTTCGTCGGAGCTGCAAAGCATTTTCGCGGTGTTCGGCGTGTGGCTGCCGCGCCATTCGTCGACGCAGATGAGCGCCGGGCGCATGATCGACCTGTCCGCGTCCACGCCCGCGCAGCGGCTCGACTATCTCGCGCGGCATGGCGAACCGCTGCGCACGCTGATCTACATCGGCGGCCATGTGATGCTGTACATCGGCAACACGACCCGCGACGGCGTCACGGTCCCCGTCGTCTATCAGGACGTGTGGGGCTTGCGGCCCGCCGACGACAGCCGTCGCGCGGTGATCGGCGGCTCGGTGATCTTGCCGCTGTATGAGCACATTCCCGAGGACGCTTCGCTGCAATCGCTGGCGGCTACGCGTACGTTCCAGATCAGCATTCTCGGCGCGCCGGGCGGGGTCGCGGCGCCGCAGGACGAGGACAACCCGGCGGGTTGAAGCGGGCCGGGGGGCTGGCAGATGCGGCGGCGGCCGTCGCCGCGTCGGCATCCCCACTCAGCACCCGCACTTCGCGCTTCGCCCTTCGCCCTTCGCCCTTCGCCCTCCGCCCTCCGCACCTCGCACCTCGCACCTCGCACCTCGCACCTCGCACCTCGCACCTCGCACTTTGCACTTCGCACTTTGCGCTTGCGCACCCCGGCGCGCCCACACGTTCGCACTCCGCTTCCACACGCGCACACCCGCACACGCTCGCCCTGCACATCCACGCGCCACGCGCTCCCGCCCCCAGTACTTCCGCAACTCCCCCCAAAAATATTTTTTCCGGAGTGTCGATCCAACGGTAACGAACTCGTCGTAATGTTGAAAGCCTGGCTCACGCAGCCGGTCTTTCAAGTCACGAACCTGTCACTTCAAGGAGTCACCGACATGACTAGCGCCGCCGTCAAACCGATCCCCGACGGGATGCACTCGCTCACTCCGTATCTGATCTGCGCCAACGCCGCGGAAGCCATCGCGTTCTACACGAAGGCCTTCAACGCCGTCGAGCAGTACCGGCTGCCCGGGCCGGGCGGCAAGGTGATGCACGCCTGCCTGAAGATCGGCGATTCCATGCTGATGCTGACCGACGAATGGCCCGACCATCAGGCGTTCGGTCCGAATACGCTAAAGGGCACGCCGGTCACGATTCACCACTACGTGGAGGACGTGGACGCCAGTTTCAAACAGGCCGTCGATGCCGGCGCGACCGTCCTGCTGCCCGTCTCCGACATGTTCTGGGGCGACCGCTACGGCCAGGTGAAAGACCCGTTCGGCCATCACTGGTCGCTCGCCACGCACAAGCGCGATCTGAGCACGGAGGAAATCCAGCAGGCCATGGCCACGATGAAGTGCGAGTAGCAAGCAACGGAGAATAACGGCGAGGCCGCCCGCCTTGCAGGAGCAGAGACATCATGCAAAGGATTGCGCCGTGCCTGTGGTTCGACGGCAATGCGGAAGAAGCGGCCCGCTTCTATACGTCGGTGTTTTCGGATTCGCGCATCGCCACCACGCTGCATTACACGGACGCTGGCCCCGGACCAGAAGGGGGCGTGCTGGCCGTCACGTTCGAGATCGAAGGCCAGGAGTTCATGGCCTTGAACGGCGGCCCGCAATTTCCCTTCACGCCGGCGATTTCGCTGTTCGTGCACTGCGGTTCGCAGGAGGAGATCGACCGCTACTGGTCGATGCTCATCGACGGCGGCGGCGCGCCGTGGCAATGCGGCTGGCTGCAGGACCGCTTCGGCGTGTCGTGGCAGATCGTGCCCGACGCGCTCGGCGAGATGCTGCGCGATGAGGACCGCGCGAAAGCGAGCCGCGTGATGCAGGCGATGATGAAAATGGTCAAGCTCGATGTCGCGCAGCTGGAGCAGGCATATCGCGACGGATAGCACGCGCTCCGACCCTCCCTCACTGCATCACGCCGCCGCATGGTCTCGCGGTCTCGCGGCGATCCCGCCGCGAGACCGCGACGGCGCCATCTTTGATAGCATCGGTCTCGACCCATAAACGGCGGGACCACAACAAGTGCGAGTCAACCATCAGGCGTTTTTTTGTTCGTTGTTCATCGCGCGTCTCGCCGATCAGGTCCTGCTGTTTCTCGTCCCCCTCGTCGTATTCCAGACCACACACCAGGTCTCGTGGTCAGGCCTGGCGTTTTTCATCGAAACGCTGCCGCGCTACCTGGTCTTCCCGTTCTTCGGCGCATTGTGCGATCGCATCTCGCCGCTCAGGCTGATGAGGGTCAGTCAGGCCGTGCGCGCGCTGGCGTGTTTCGGCGGCGTGTTCGCGTACGCGCTGTTCGGCGGGATCGGCTGGCTGATCGCGCTGTCGGCGGCGTGCGGCGTGCTCACGAGCCAAGGGCTGGTGGCGCGCGAAGTCATGCTGCCGCAAATCTTCAGCACGCGGCAGTTTCAGCGCGTGCTCGCCTACTCGCAACTGGCCGACCAGTTAGGCTTCGTGCTCGGCCCGATGCTGGCCGCGCTGCTGCTCGGCTGGTGGCGCTGGGAATCGGTGGTGGGCGTCGCCGGTGCGCTGTTCCTCAGCGCCGATGGCGCATTGCTGCTGTGGCAGCGCACGAGCGGATTTAAGGCCGGCAATCCGCCGCCCGAGGCCGCGGGCCACTGGAGCTTGCCGTTGCGCATCGCATTGCGCCATGTGCTGGTGCTGCCGGGTCTGAAGAAGGTCGTGCTGCTGGCGGCCGCCGAAAACCTCGTGATCGGCGTCACGCTCGCCACGTCCGCCGCAATGGTGACGGGCTATCACGCGCAGTCGAACCACTACTATGCCGGCCTGCAAACGGCCGGCGCCGTCGCCACGGTGCTGATTCTTTTGACGATCGCGCGCACTGCATGGCCTGCCCGCGTGCTCGGCCGGGTCGCTTTCGTGGCGATCTGCGCGGGCGGCGTGATCGCCGGCGCGAGTGCGGCGCCTTGGGGCTATGCGCTTGGCTTTCTATTGATCGTCGGTTTCGACAAGATGTTCAACGTCTACATCCGCAGCGCGCGTCAGCGAATCATTCCGCCGGCGGACTACGGCAAGACGACCGGCGTGGTGATTCTGCTGAACAACATGACGCAGCCGCTCGCCGGCTTGCTGGTCACGCTGTTCTCCACGCGCACGCAAACCGGCCCGCTGATCGTGACGCTTTCGGTCGCGATGGGCGGCATCGGCGCGGCGGTGTCGATTGGCTCGGCGCTGTGGCGGCGCAAGCGTGCGCTGGCGCTTGGGGAATGACGCCGCATCCGGCTCGATGAGCGCCGCCAGGTTCGCGATACGGGAGGCGATGCAGAACATGCCGGCATGCCGCCGCCGAACTTCCGTATTTAAAGCCGCAATGCGCGTGGATCGGCTGGCGCGTCGCAGAGGACTTCAACAGTGGCCGATGGAATATGGAATCAGCATACGCGCGCCATATTGAGTGAATTAATTCATTCGACTGTGGTGCGGCGCACGGAAGTTATCAACAGAAACTGGGCACAAATCTGTGCATAACTACCAGCCAAAATCCGCAAGCCGTTGAAGCGATTGCCATTTTCACCGCGATGCCGAAGTTGGGCACGCCGCTCCCTTCAATCCCGCACCGCGCCCGACGCGACACCGTGCTGCGCGTCCTGCGCCGCCGACACATGGCGTGCCTCTTCGCGCCATTGCCGACGCGACTGCATCATCCGGCGCACCGCAAGGCGCGCCATCCGGACCCAGCCCGACGGCCGCGGGTCGGCCAGCATGCTGAGCGCGCGCGCATAGTCGAGCGTGAGGCCGGGGGTCCACGCCATCGTCGCGGCGCGTTTGTGCAGTTGCGCGGCCACCCATAATTCCGGCGTCGTGATCACACGCAGAAACGGCCGCCAGCCGCCGACGCTGCCCCACACGCGCGCCGATGCGCCTTCGAGCGCCGCCTCCAGTGCACGCGACACGCTGCTCGAACAGTTGCGATGCGTCAGGTTGTAGGTCGTGTCCTGCCGATACACGTCCCAGAATCGGCGCAGCCGCAGCGGATCGTAATTGCGGATGCGCACCTGAACCGTCGACGGACACCACGCCTTCGATTCAGTCGGATAGTCCGGCTGGAACATGCCCGGCACGTCGTTCTCGCGCGTGGCGCGCAGGAGCCGCGTGAAATCGTCCGGGGAACGATCGATCTCGACGCCCGGATACAGGCTGATGTCGATGCCCTCGGGCGATTCGAGCGCGGCATGCCCCGTCGATATCACGCCATGGCGATCCACCGCCGCGATATAGCGGTCGACGATCGGCTGCCGCCGCGCCTCGCTTTTGGCCGACCCGACCGGCGCCCACACGTGGACGGTCAACGCGGCTTCATCGGCGGCGGGCGGGCCGTCCCATTCGAGCCGCGCCGTACGGCTAGCCGGCGCCGCGCGCGCCGCGGCATGAGCGGGGGGTACGAGCGTCGTCCATCGCCGCATCGTCCGACGCAACCGCCGGGTTCGATACCAGCCGCCGCACACGCGTGCTCAGCAGAATCAGGTTCCAGCCGCCGAACATCAGCCCCAGACCGAGACAATACGGAACGGTGCCGACATAGTGCGTCGGAAACGGCTGGAAGAAAAAATCGCCAGCGCGATTTCGAGGCCGCCACCGATCATCGCGAGCCGCCACGTGCGATAGCGGACCACTCGCGCGGAGACGATCTGCAACAGACCATCGGCCAGAAAGAGCGTGCCGAAGATCATCGACAGAATGAAGTTGCCGTGGTGATGCCCGGCGAGAATCAGCGCCGCCGCGAAGCAGAACGCGAACCCCTTCACATAGCGCAGCGTGCGCTGCCCGCCCATGCCGGTCCACGCGACGGCGGGCGTGCACAGCCCTTCGAGCAACAACAACAAGGCGAAGGGCGTGATCGGGAAATAGAGCGCGTTGTCGAGGGCGTCGATGAACACCACCACGCCGAGCAGCAGACTCAGCCAGCCGGCGATCTGCAACGACCGCCAGCGGGTTCGCAGGTAATCGACGCCCAGCAAGATCATGACGAGACGAACCATCGCGAGCCCTCCTTGACCGATGCAAGCATCAGCTTCTGTTCGTCATCTTATACAGAATCGTCGGGAGAAATCGCGCTGCGGGGCGCGGCTATGCGCGCGCAAGCCGCCGCTCGCTCATGTTCGCGGCGGCGTGCGGTTCATCGTGCGGAATTCGTGTGCGGCTCTTTGTGTGCGACGGCACACGGGTTTTATCAAGCCGGATTCAAACAGGCGCCAATCCGGCCTGATAAACAGAACCCCGGCGCGCCACTCCTCCAACGCGCCGGTCGACAACCAATATCAACAACCGATCACGCCACCGCAGCTTGCGGCATCGCCTCACCCTGCTCACCGCCCAACGCATCGAGCAGATCCGTCAGCATGCGGTCGAGTTCGGCGGTCATCAGCGTGAGGTCGGAATCGAAGCGTTCATCGTCGTTCTGCGCGGTCGGGTCGCTCGCTTCCTTCAGCACGTCGAGCGGCGCGATGCGCTTGATCGTCAACGAAGGCGTCAGCACGAATGACACGCGATCGTTCCACGTCATCGCGAGACGCATGCATTGCTTGCCGGCTTCGATATGCCGGCGCATATCTTCGGTATCCAAAGTATGTCCGACGTAGCGCACGGTGGCATTGCCTTCCGTGGGCGAGCGCAACTCGGTGTCCTGGTCGAGCGTGAAGCCCGCCGGACCCTCGCCGGAGAGCAGCCACTCCGTCATCGCCGCGACCGGCGACTGCGTGACGCGCACGGTGCCGAGCGGCAACTGATCGATCGACTTCACCAGCAGCCCTCGCACTTCGTCGGCGATGGCTTGCGAGGCCGCGTCGATCACCAGCCAGCCGTTCTTGCAGTCGATCCACACGCGGGTGTCGCGGCGAATGCTGAACGCGCGCGGCAGCAGTTCGTCGGTGACCTGCTCCTTGAGTTCGCGCATCTGCTTGCGGCCAGGTTTGAAGCCCTGCTGCTCCTCGAGTTCGAGCGCGCGCGCCTTGGTCACCTGGGTGACGACCGACGCGGGCAGCAGTTTCTTTTCGGTGCGGAACACCAGCAGCATCTGGCCGTTGAGCGCGTACACCAGCGAGTCGTTGTCGCGCGGCGACGCCCAGCCATGGCTTTGCATCTCGACGCTATTGCCGGGTGCAAACGCGTGCGGCGCGAGCCACTTCTGCATCTGTTCGGGGGTGACGGACCACGGAGCGGGAAGACGGTGCAACTGAAGGTTTTTGAACCACATGGGCGAGGTCGTTTCCGGGCAAAGCGCGACATTCTATATGACGACCGGGCCGCGGCGCGCTCGTCGAGCACCCGACTCGCCGGCTATTTTCAACCAGGAAGCGAAATTCATTTAAGCGACAGACCGATTATCAAACACCGTAGTTAACCAGAGGATGCGTTTCGTCCGCTTCGAGTTCACTTCGGCTTCTCTGGAGCACGCCATGTCGACGTCATTGCTTTCCCGCCTCGCCCGCCAGATTTTGCTCGGCGCGATCAAGCCGTAATGGTTTTGTCCTATCCGTTCTGGAGCGCGCTTTGCACGCAAATCACCTAGACTTTTTGATAGATATGACCAAGACGGAGGCGGCCATGGCCGATGAAACCGCACACTGGCAAGTGGTGGAATACGAAGGCTTCGAAATTCACGTGTCACCGGTTCCCAAAAATCCACCCGACGCAGCGAACCCATCAGCCGCGGCGGATAACCGCTACACCTATCTCGGCTACGTCTGCCACCCGGGCGCCGATCCCGCCATTCCCGGCCACGCGGTGCCGTTTCATGCGGACGGCGAAGAGAGCTTCGCCGGCAAGGACGAAGCACTTTACGAAGCCGTGCATGTGGGACGCAGCATCATCGACGGCACGCATCCGGATTTGACGGTATTGCCGCTGGTGACGGGCGGGGTGTGACGGACGTGAGCGGCACGGGCCCTCCCGTGAGCGCCCCGCTCGGACACCGGCACCCCTCAGCCAAACGCCCGCTTGATCCGCGACTTCAGCAACGCGCGCCGCAGACGCCCGGTCCGCTCAGGCTCGCTGACCGCCGCGCCGCCTTCGACAGCGGTGCCCCGGCGCAGGTAGTAGCGATCGAAAGTCGCCTGCGTCATGCCCCACTTGTTGAGGAACTGGCGACGCCCGTCGTTCTTGACGACCTTGCCGGTGCTCTTTTGCTGGAAGTGATAGACCAGGCTGTCGCCGACGCCGAGGAACACGCGGCAGCCGGCGTCCCACAGCTTCATCGAGAAGTCGTTGTCGCTGCTCATACCCGGACTCAGTTCGCTGCTATAGCCGCCCACCTTATGCCACCAGTCGCGATGCACGAGCGTAGGCGGCCAGGTCGCGCCGCGCCAGTCGGCGCGCACGAGGCCGGACGCCGCGGCGACCAGCTGGTCGGCGCGGAACGTCTGCGCGTCGCGGCCGAAATTCTGCACGACCACGCACGGATTGCCGGAGTCGACGGGTTCGATCATCGTGCCGGACAGCATGAACAGGTTGTCGGCGGGCATCTGCGCGAGGCGTTTGACGAGCGCGTCGTCCCAGCCGGGGCAGCAGTACATGTCGTCGTTCATGTAGACGATGTAATCGCGCGTGGCGCGCGCCGCCGCGAGATTGACCGCGTGGCAGATACCGATGTTGCCGGGCGACGCCGTATGTTCGATCCCTTCGTCGCGCACCCAGGCGAGCGTGCCGTCCGAGCCGTCGTTCACGTGCACGATGATCTGATGCGCGTGCGTCGAATGGCGCCGCAGGCTCTCGATCACGAGGCGCAGGTAAGGCAGGTTGTTCCAGGTCGGGATGATGATTGAGAACATCGATGCGGTCCGTTGAGCTGCGTGCGGGTGCGGCACGCGCCGCGCGCCGGTCATGAGATTCGCGGGGATTGTACCGCGCCCGCTCGCGCGACAAACTTTGCGGCCCCGGTTGTGCGGCTGGCCGCCGCCGTCGCACAGGGGGCACGCTTGCGGCGCTCATGCGCTCAGGGGTCGCACGCCTGGTGGCCCGGATGACCGCGCGCCGCCACCTCGACTCGCCGGCCGCTGCCGGGCAAACCACTGCCTGAGCCCGACAGCAAGCATTTTGCAAGGAGGCGCACGGTTATAATCGCGGTCGCTCTGCCGTCTTGAAAATGTCACCAAATGGTCCGGCTTCCCAGCAACTCCACCACCGGAACGGTAGTGTTCATACAAATCGTTGCCCTATGATTTTTGCTTCCAGTCTGGTCTGGCTCACCTCAGCCCTGCTGTTTCTCGCGCCCGCCGTCAATCTGATGTGGCGCGGCGGCACCGGCTACTGCTTCTTCGCACTTGTCGCGCTGGCGCTCGGCGCCGCAGTGGTCAACCGCCGCATGCCGGGCTATTTCTCCGCACTGCGCACCTATCGCTGGTTCACCGTCGGCATGCTGGCCCTCGTCGTGGCGATCGGTGTCCAGCAACTGGTGCTCGGCTTCTGGCTGCCGCGACAGTTCGACGCATTGTCGCGCTTCATGCTGGCGTTGCCGGTGTTCCTGCTGCTGCGGCAATTGCCGTCGCGCAATTTGCGCATGATCGGCTGGGGTTGCGCGGCCGGCGCGCTGGCGGTCGGCGTTTGGGCGATCGTCGATCAGCCTCCCGGCGGGTGGACCGATGCGAACCGTCTGAACAATTCCTACACGAATGCGATCCCGTTCGGCGATACCGCGCTGCTGCTCGCGTTTCTATCGGTCTTCACGCTCGGCTGGGACAATCCACGCGACTGGCGCGTGCTGCTGCCGCGCCTGCTGGCGCTGGTCTCGGGCGGCTACGCGTCGTATCTGTCGGGCACGCGCGGCGGCTGGCTGGCCGTGCCGGTATTCGTCGTGCTGCTCGGCATGCAGTACCAGTGGTTTGCGCACAAAAAGCGTCTGCTGATCGCGACGCTGGCGATCGTGGTCGTGGCCGGCGCGCTGCTGTCGACCGAGCGCGTCCACAAGCGCATCTTCGAAGTGTCGACCGACGTGTCGATGATGCACAAGGGCGAGGACTACACGTCAGTGGGGCTGCGTCTGCAATTGTGGAACGCGTCGCGGCTGATCTTCATGCGGCACCCCGCGTACGGGATCGGCAAGGGGCATCTGGTCGGCGAGTTGGGCGTGATGGCCAAACGCGGCGAAGTGAAAGCCGAAATCGTCAACGAGCGCGCGCATAGCGACTTCTTCTCGACGCTCGCCGAGATGGGCGCGATCGGCGTGATCTGCCTGCTGCTCTTCTACCACGGGATCTCGGTGTATTTCTGGCGGCACCGGCGCTCGACCGATCCGGCCATCCGCGCGGCCGCCTATTCGGGCCTCGCGGTCGCCACCAGCACGGTGATTTTCGGGCTCACCATCGACGTGCTCGTGCCGATCATGGTCACCGCGCTGCTCGCGCTGCTGGTCGCGACGCTGCTGGCGGTCGTCGATGCGAGAAAACGCGAACTGCGGGAAATGGCGCAAGCGCCCGCGTCGAACGCGACGCGCCGCGCGGCAGGCGTCAAGGTGTGAGGGCGCGCCGGTTTCTTCAGGGCCGGCGCTGACCAGGTTCGGCGCCGGGGTTCGGCGACGTTTCGAAGGCTACCGGCCTTCCGCCCATCGGCGAGCTCTCGCTTGCCCACTTCGGCCGCGCTGCGGCGCGCGGCGCTCATCGGTCAGTTCAACGCGTGAACAGCGCATAAAGCGCGGCGACATGCGCATCGACGCTCGGGTCGTACACCAGACTGTCGAGCGGCTTCGCGATGCGCGCGCCGCCGTCGCGCACCCGCTTCAGCGCCTCCTCGATCGCCCGCTCGAAACTCCCCGCCGACTGCCGCGAAAACTCGATCTTCGCCGGACCGGTCACGGTCTCCGCCGAGCCGACGTTGTCCGCGATCACGACGGGCGTGCCGCACATCACCGACTCGACGCCCACCAGCCCGAACGGCTCATACGCGGACGCGACGACCGTGAAGTCGGCGGCCGCGAAAAGCTTCTCCATCTCCTTGCTATAGCCCACATAGCGAATCGTCTCGCCGGTTTTCGGCACGGGACGCCCCGCCACGACGAGGCACACCGGCAGCGTGGTCCGTGCAAAGAATGCTTCCAGCAGCGGATAGCCTTTGCGTTCGTGGCTGGTCGACGAGAACAGGAAGATCACCCGGTCTTCGGGCAGATCGAGCTGGCGGCGCACCGCCGCGCGCGCCGCGTCGGCGAGCGGCTGGAAGCGCGCGGTATCGACGGGCGGATAGAGCACGTCGATACGCCCGGCGGGCACGCCGTAAAAACGCTGCAACTCGCGGCTCATCAACTGCGAATGCGCGACGATCGAGCGCGCGTGCGTGTAGACACGCCGCTCCATGTCGATCTGCCATTCGTCGCTGCGCCGCGCGCTGCGCCCGGCGGCTTCGAGCGAGCCCTGATGCGTGCCGCCGCACAACGCGACGTCGGCCTGGGTGGAGTGATTGATCGAAAACACGCAGGCGGGCCGGTGCCGTTTGAGTCGCTGCTTCAGCCGCCAGTCGAACGCCAGATTGCGCAGCTTGCGCGGCACCCAGCGCACGTTCAGCGGCTGCGCGTCGATCCACGCTGCCTCGGGCAGCGCGCGGTCGATTTCGCGGGCGAAGAGCGTCGGCCGCAAGCCCATCCGATGCAAGCCGGCGATCACGTCGCGCGTGTAGCGTTCGGCGCCGCCGCTATTTTTCAGTGCCTGGGCGGTCAGCGCGATGTCGGTGAGTGGGCGGCGGGTCGGCTCGGACAAGGATCGGATCTCGGTGAGTGCTGATGCGGCAAATACGCGGCGCAAGGCCGCGCGGGCCGGTTTTTGCGTTGGTTTGGCGTAAGCAGCGGCAATTGTAAAGGATGCCCCGGTTGCGGCGCGCATCGCGCAGCCCACGCGCCACCGATTAGAATCTAGCCCAATCGCACCTGCCCCACTCCATGACCGATAGCCCATCACCCCACTCATCTTCCGCCGCGCCGGCAGCCGAGCGCCCGCTGGTCACGCTGCTGCTGATCGCGTACAACCAGGCCGAGCAGATCGGCGACGCCGTGCGCAGCGCACTCGCGCAAACCTATCAGCCGCTCGAAATCATCATCTCCGACGACGCGTCGAGCGACGCCACCTTCGCCGCGATCGAAGCGGCGCTTGCCGGCTACAGCGGCCCGCACCGGGTGATCACGCGGCGCAACGCGACCAACCAGGGGATCAGCGCGCACCTGTCACAAATCGCGCAGAGGGCGCAGGGCGAACTGCTGTTCGTCGCCGCGGGCGACGACATGTCGGCGCCCACGCGCTGCGAACGGGTGGTCGATCTCTGGCTCGCGCGCGAACGCCGTCCCGACCTGATCGCCACCGACCTCGCCGACATGGACGAAGCAGGCAACGTTCACGAACGGCTGAGCCCGACCGAACTGGATACCTACCGCACCTTCGACGACTGGCTGGCCAACCGCCCCAGGCTGATCGGCGCGGCGCATACGTGGTCGCGGCGCCTGTTCGAGCGTTTCGGGCCGATGCTGCCGGGCGCCGCCGCCGAGGATCAGATCATGGTGCTGCGCGCGATCCTGTCGGGCGGCGCCGTGAGCCTGCGCGAGCCGCTGGTGCGCTACCGGCGCGGCGGGCTGTCGCGCAAACGGCGTTACCGCTCGGTGGACGAACTGATCGCGCGGATGCGCCAAAGCAATCGTTACGGGCTGGCGGAACTCGCGCAATTGCAGCGCGACGCCGAGATCGGCGGCGTGGGCGAGCGCATGCGCGCGGCGATGGCGCCCAAGCTCGCCCGCGAGCAGTTCATTCGCGCGATGTTCGAGGCCGGCAGTCTTGGGCAGCGCCTTGCTTTGCTGATACACGGCGCCGGCGTGAAGCTCGGGCTGCGCATCCGCATGTTTCTGTATGCGAGTTGTCCGGCGGTCTACGCGCCGGGGATCTGGCTCAAGCGCGTCGTGCGCAAAGACCGGGGCTGAAGGCGCGCCTCAGTGCGCGCGGTGATGAGCGGCAAATGCCCGCCGCCGTGGCGCCGTTGGCCCGCCGCCGCCGGACTATGAATAATAAGCCTCGCTCAGCAGCGTGATGAGGCGCGGCGCCCAACCTTGGACCAGGCGCCGCTCGACCCGGCCGGATCAGGCCGCGTTCTGCTGGAACTGGATGCGATGCAGATGCGCATACAGCCCGTCCTGCTGCAACAGTTCGCGATGGCTGCCGCTCTCGACGATGCGCCCCGCTTCCATCACGAGAATCCGGTTCGCGCGCTCGATCGTCGACAGGCGGTGCGCGATGACCAGCGTCGTGCGGCCCTTCATCAAGGTTTCCAGCGCGGCCTGCACGTGGCGTTCGGACTCGGAATCCAGCGCCGAGGTGGCTTCGTCGAGGATCAGGATCGGCGCGTCCTTGTAGATCGCGCGCGCGATCGCCAGACGCTGCCGCTGTCCGCCCGACAGCATCATGCCGTTGTCGCCGACCAGCGTGTCGATGCCGTTCGGCATCGTTTCGACGGTGTCCCACAGATTGGCCGCGCGCAGCGCCGCCTTGACCTTCTCCGGGTCGGCCGTCTGGCCGTACGCAACGTTGTTCGCCACCGTGTCGTTGAACAGCACCACGTCCTGGCTCACCATCGCGATCTGGCTGCGCAGCGCGTGCAGGTCGTATTCCGGCAGCGCCACGCCGTCGACCAGAATCGCGCCGCCGGTCGGATCGAAAAAGCGCGGCAGCAGATTCACCAGCGTGGTCTTGCCGCTGCCCGACGGGCCCGCCAGCGCGACCATCTCGCCCGGTGCCACCTTGAACGACACCCGCTCGAGCGTGTGGCGGTTGTGCGTGGCGCTCGTGCCGTAAGTGAACGACACGTCGCGGAACTGCACTTCGCCGCGCGCGCGCTCGAGCGGCTTGCCGCCGCCTGCCGGCTCGGACGGCTCGTCGATCAGACCGAAGATCAGCTCGGCCGCGGTCATCCCGCGTTGCAGCGGCTGGTTCACGTCCATCAGGTGCTTGAGCGGCGAGATGATCAGCAGCATCGACGTGACGAACGCGACGAAGCCGCCCACCGTGGTCTGATCCGACGACGACTGCACCACCGCGATCGTGATCACGACGGCGAGCGCGATCGACGCGAGGAACTGCGTCAACGGCTGCGCGAGACCGCCGGAAACCGTCATGCGCATCGCGTAGCCGCGCAGGCGCTTGCTCATCGCCGTGAAGCGGTCGGTTTCGTACTGCTCGCCGTTGTGCACCTTGACGACCTTGTAGCCGCCCACCGTCTCTTCGACGATGTACGACAGCTCGTTGGTCAACAGCTGATGCTCGCGGTTCAGACGCCGCAAGCGGCGGTTGATCTTGCCGACCAGCCAGCCGATCCCCGGCAGCAGCACCGCGACGATCAGCGTCAGACGCCAGTTCAGATAGAACAGGTAGCCGAGCAGGAAGATCACCGTCAGCGAGTCGCGCACCAGCGTCACCATCACGCTCAGCAGCACGTTGAGGATCTGGTTCACTTCGAAGACGATCGCGTTGATCACCGTGCTCGCGGTCTCGCGCTGGAAGAACGCGACGCTCGTGTGGATCATGCGGTTGAACATCTTCAGACGCAGTTCGAGCAGGATCTTGTTCGACACGTACGCGAGCAGATAGCCGGACGCATATTGCGACACGCCGCGCACCAGCGCGAGGCCGATCACCGCGACCGGCACGAACCACTTGGCGTTGTCGCTGGCGTGCGCGCCGAAACCTTTGTCCAGCAGCGGCTTGAGCAAGGCGGGGATGGCAGCGTCGGTGCCGGCGCTGACGGCCATCGCGGCGATCGCGCCGACCACCACCCACAGCAGCGGCTTGATATACGGCCACAGGCGCCGGAAGACGACGGCCGGCGACGACGCCTCACCTGAACCGATGGGTTTGCTTAACGTTGGCTTCGCGCTCAAGGAATCCTCTGGGAATGCGGGACGGCACCCGCGCGACGGGCGGCATGGCCGCCGCGGGGAATATCAAAAAGGAGCATTGTAATCGGTTGGGGCGCAGCGGCCCGGGCGTGGTGGTCGGGTGCTGGCTTTGTGGGGACTGGCCTGGCGACGAACGACGTGCAGCATGGTCACGTACCGCTGGACGCGAAGGCCGCCAGGCAAAGCGCGTGGTATCCGTCGCGCCTTTGCCCTATGCTCCGGGGCCCGGCATAGGGCCGGATGAGCCCGGCTGTGTATACTCGCGGGACCCGCTTGCGCCGCTCGCTTGCGCAACTCGTTTCCGTCACTTCGCCTTCGCAACTCAGGTATGCAAGAAACCACCCTCGGCGTCGCCATCATCACTCAAAACGCGGCGGCGCGGCTGGCCGAATGCCTGCAAGCCGTGGCCTTCGCCGATCAGATCGTCGTGATCGATGGCGGCAGCACCGACGGCACCACCGAGATCGCCCGCGCGCACGGCGCCCGCGTGATCGAACAAACCGACTGGCCGGGCTTCGGCCCGCAAAAGAACCGCGCGGTGGACGCGCTCAGCACGAGTTGGATTCTGTCGATCGACGCCGACGAGATCGTCTCGCTGGAACTCGCGTCAGCGATCCGGGCGGCGCTGATGGCGCCCACCGCCGACGTCTACGCGGTGGACCGGCTGTCGAGTTTCTGCGGCCACTGGATTTATCACAGCGGCTGGTATCCGGACTGGATTCCGCGCCTGTTCAAACGCGGCGCCGCGCGCTTTTCCGACGACCTCGTGCACGAGCGCCTGGTGTTCGACACGCCCGCCCAGCGCCTGACCGGCAAGCTGATGCACTACTCGTACGAGGACTTCGAAGGCGTGTTGCGCAAGCTCGACGCGTATTCGACGGCGGGCGCACAGCAACGTTACGCCGCGGGTCAGCGCGGCAGTTTCGGCAAGGCGCTCGGGCGCGGCGCGTGGGCGTTCGTGCGGACCTACCTGCTGCGGCGTGGTTTTCTGGATGGCCGCGCCGGCTTGATGATCGCGGTGTTCAATGCGGAAACGGTGTACTACCGGTTTTTGAAGCTGGCGCGTTTGGGTGAACAGAAGCGGCGGTAGGTGGCGGCCAAAGGCGGTGTGGAACGACGGCGATTTAACTTTGCTTGCCGTCGGTCGACAGGGAGTGACGCCGCGCCAGGTTCAGCATCGCCGCGTCGCGCGACGCTCGCATTCGAATCCCGTCAGCCGCTTCGCCAATTAAACGCGCGGCCGGCATTCGCCGCCGCCAATTCCGACAGGGTCTCGCCCGCGCAAACCGAGCGAACCGCCCGGCCTGCGCAACCAAAACCCGATCCTCAATAAACGATCTCGATCGAGCTTCCCGCAAACTCGCCGCGCAACGCAGCAAGCAGTTCGTCGGTCGGCTTCACGCGCCAGGCGTCGCCCAGACGCATTTCCCCTTGCGCATTCTCGCTGCGATAGACCACCTGCACCGCCAACCCGTTCGGAATCTGCACCGCCTGACGCTGACGGCCATTGTCGCCGCCATAGCCGCCGCCGTTGCGCCCGCCGCCGCCGTTGCCGCCGCGAGATGAAGCCGCTGGCGCAGCCGCCGCCTGCGGCTCATCCTTGCCCGCGCTATGCGCTTCGAGCACACGGCGCAACGCCAGCGCGTCCGCATTGCCGTTCATCTGCACCTTCACGGCTTCCGCGTAACGGCAGCGTGCGCGGCCGAGGTCCATGACCGTGTCGACAGTAAAGCGGATGCCGCCCGTGAACGCGTCGTTACGCGCCTGGCCTTGCACGACCAGCAGTTCATCTTCCTTGAACAACTGCTTGTGCGCCTCGAAGGTCTCGTTGAAGACCGTCACTTCGCATTGGCCCGTGCCGTCGTCGAGCAGCGCGATCAGCATCTTGCCGCGCTGGGTCATCTGCGTGCGCAGCGACGCGATCACCCCTGCGACCAGCTTGTCGCGCCCTTCCTTCAACTCGCCGATCTTCTGGCGCACGAAGCGTCGCACTTCGTCCTTGTACGCGTCGAACAGATGGCCCGACAGGTAGAAGCCGAGCGCGGCCTTCTCTTCCTGCAGCTTCTTTTTTTCCGGCCACTCCGGTTCGTCGATCAGTTCGTGACCTTGCGACGGCGCGTCGCCCATGTCGAACAGACCCGCCTGCAACGCATTGGCGCTCGCCTGCTCGGCCGCTTCCATCGCGAGCGAGACCGACGCGATCAGTTGCGCGCGATTGGCGTGCAAGGTGTCGAATGCACCCGCGCGGATCAACGCCTCGACCGTGCGGCGATTGACGATCCGGCGGTCGACGCGGTTGCAGAAATCGAAAATGTCGATGAACGGACCGTCCTCGCGCGCGCGCAGGATTTCTTCGATCGCGTTCTGGCCGCTGCCCTTGATCGCACCGAGCCCGTAACGGATGGTTTTCGAGCGCTTGCCGTCCGGCTCGGCGACCGGCTCGAAGCGATACGCGGACAGATTCACGTCCGGCGGCAGCACCGCCATCTTGTTCGCGAGGCAGTCTTCGAACAGGATCTTGACCTTGTCCGTGTCGTCCATCGCGAGCGACATATTCGCCGCCATGAATTCCGCCGGATGGTGCGCCTTCAGCCACGCGGTGTAGTACGCGAGCAGCGCATACGCGGCCGCGTGCGACTTGTTGAAGCCGTAGCCGGCGAACTTCTCCATCAAGTCGAAAATTTCGTCGGCCTTTTCGCCGGTCAGCCCGTTCTTCGCCGCGCCCTGCCGGAACAGTTCGCGATGCTGGGCCATTTCCTCGGCTTTCTTCTTACCCATCGCGCGGCGCAGCAAGTCGGCGCCGCCCAGCGAGTAGCCGCCGATGATCTGCGCCATCTGCATCACCTGCTCCTGGTAGACCATGATGCCGTAGGTCTCTTTCAGAACAGGCTCGACGCGCGGATCGGGATACTCGACCACTTCGCGGCCGTGCTTACGCGCGCAGAAACTCGGGATCAGGTCCATCGGGCCCGGACGGTACAACGCGACCAGCGCGATGATGTCCTCGAAGCGGTCGGGCTGCGCGTCTTTCAGCATGCCCTGCATGCCGCGGCTTTCCAGCTGGAACACGGCGACCGTGTTGGCCTTCTTCAGGATCGAGAACGACGCCGGGTCGTCGAGCGGCACCTGGCCGAGCGACCAGTCCTGCTTCGACGGATCGAGACGGCGGATATAGCGCTCGGCCCAGTCGAGAATCGTCAGCGTGGTCAGACCCAGAAAGTCGAACTTCACGAGCCCGACGGCCTCGACGTCGTCCTTGTCGTACTGGCTGACGACGCCGCTTTCGTCGCCCTGCGTGTACAGCGGGCAGAAGTCAGTCAGCTTGCCGGGCGCGATCAGCACGCCGCCCGCGTGCATGCCGACGTTACGCGTGAGGCCTTCCACACGCTGCGCGAGTTCGAGCAGCTGATGCACTTCGTCTTCGTTGTCGAAGCGCTCCTGCAACAGCGGCTCTTCCTTCATCGCGTCGGCGATCGTGACGTGCTTGCCCGGCTTGAACGGAATCAGCTTCGCGATGCCGTCGGTGAACATGTAGCCGAGATCGAGCACGCGGCCGATGTCGCGCACCGCCGCCTTCGCCGCCATCGTGCCGAAGGTCGCGATCTGCGACACCGCGTCCGCGCCGTACTTCTCCTTCACGTACTGGATCACACGATCGCGGCCGTGCTGGCAGAAGTCGATGTCGAAGTCGGGCATCGACACCCGCTCCGGATTCAGGAATCGCTCGAACAGCAGGTTGTAGCGCAGCGGATCGAGATCGGTCACGCCGAGCGCGTAGGCGACCAGCGAACCCGCGCCCGAGCCCCGCCCCGGCCCGACCGGCACGCCGTTGTTCTTGGCCCAGTTGATGAAGTCCGCGACGATCAGGAAGTAGCCCGGAAAGCCCATCTTGATGATCGTGCCGCACTCGAATTCGAGGCGCTCGTAATAGGTGGCGCGCTGCGCGGCGCGCTCGGCTTCATCCGGGTACAACTGTTCGAGACGTTTTTCGAGGCCCTCTTTCGACAGCAGCACGAGGTAGTCGTCGAGCGACATACCGTCGGGCGTCGGGAACAGCGGCAGCTTCGGCTTGCCGAGTTCGAGCGTGAGGTTGCAGCGCTTCGCGATCTCGACCGTATTGGCGAGCGCCGACGGAATATCCGCGAACAGCGCGGCCATCTCCTCTTGCGTGCGGAAATACTGTTCGGACGTAAAGCGCTTCTGGCGGCGCGGGTTCGCGAGAATGTCGCCTTCGGAAATACACACGCGCGCTTCGTGCGCGGTGAAGTCGTCCGGCGTCATGAACTGCATCGGATGCGTGGCGACCACCGGCAATTTCAGCGACGCCGCCAGCGCAACCGCCTGCTGCACATACTGCTCGCCGCCCGGCTGACCGCAACGCTGCAACTCGATGTAGAAACCGCTCGGGAACACCTTCGCCCAATGCAGCGCGTTGCGCTTCGCCGCTTCCTCATTGCCGGCCGCGAGCGCGAGACCGACATCGCCCTGCTGCGCGCCCGACACCGCGAGCAGCCCTTCGCCGAGACCCGATTCGAGCCAGCCGGCTTCGACTTCCGCGCGGCCGCGATACTGGTTCGTGAGCGAGGCCTTGCTGAGCAGCTCGCACAGATTCAGATAGCCGCGCCGGTCCTTGACCAGCAGCAGCAAACGGGAAGGCTTGTCGCGGTCGTCCGGATTGGTGATCCAGACGTCGCAGCCGGCAATGGGTTTGACCCCTTTGCCACGGGCCTCCTTATAGAAACGGACGAGGCCGAACGCATTACCGAGATCGGTGAGGGCGAGCGCGCCCTGGCCGTCTTTGGCCGCCGCCTTGACGATGTCGTCAAGACGCACGATGCCATCGGCAATCGAGAATTCGGAGTGAACGCGGAGATGAACGAAGCGGGGATCTGACATGGGCGACATTGTAACTCCACCCTCCCGCCGTGTTCAGGCCAAAACCGCGCGTTAGCCATTCGGCTTAGGGCGCGCACGCGGAAGCACTGCGCACGGCTTGCGGCGACGGGCCACGCGCGCTAACTGCAACAATCAGCGCCGACCGGCACCTCAAATTGCCGGACCATTTGAGCTGGCGCAACCGGCCGGCCATTCGGCCGAGTCCGGCAAAATGCCGGGTTGAGGGATAATAGAGGTTTCGCCCTTTTCGACGTGGCCGCGACACCCTGGCTCAGCCCGGCTTGCCCGGGCCCAACGCGGCGGCTCAACGCCCCCCCGCTTTTCGCCACGCCGGCCACTTCTTACCGCTGGACACACATGAGTATCGTCAATCTCGCCGCGTATCAATTCGCGACCATCGAAGACACCGCCGCTTGGCGCCCGTTCGTCACTGAACGCTGCACCGCGCTCGGCCTGCGCGGCACCATTCTGCTGGCGCCGGAAGGCATCAATCTGTTCGTCGCCGGCACGCGCGAGAACACAGACGCGTTCATCGACTACATCCGCCACGACGCGCTGTTCGAGGGCAAGTTCGCGAATCTGCAATTCAAGGAAAGCCTGTCGGAAAAGCAGCCGTTCACGCGCATGCTGGTCAAGCTCAAGCGCGAAATCATCACGATGAAGAAGCCGGCCATCCGCCCGGAACTCGGCCGCGCGCCGTTCGTCGACGCACCCACGCTGAAGCACTGGCTGGACCGCGGTCACGACGACGAGGGCCGCCCGGTGGTCATGCTCGACACGCGCAATGCATTCGAAGTCGACGTCGGCACGTTCGACAACGCGCTCGACTACCGCATTGCGAAATTCAGCGAGTTTCCGGCAGTGATCGAGAACAATCGCGCCGATCTCGAAGGCAAGACGGTGGTGTCGTTCTGCACCGGCGGGATTCGCTGCGAGAAGGCCGCAATCCACATGAAGGAAGTCGGCATCGAGAACGTGTACCAGCTCGAAGGCGGCATCCTGAAGTACTTCGAGGAAGTGGGCGGCGCGCATTATCACGGCGACTGCTTCGTGTTCGACTACCGCACCGCGCTGAATCCGCAACTGGAGCCGACGGCGACCGCGCAATGCTTCGGCTGCCGCGCCGTGGTCACGCCCGGCGCGCAACAGTCGCCGCTGTACGTGCCGGGCAAGACGTGTCCGGCGTGCCATCCGGACAGCAAGGCCGCGCAAGCCGCGTAATGACGGCCGCGGATGGCGGGCGAATGAGGCGACGCGAGCGGGTTCGGGCTGGCGGGTCGTATGCGGCCACAACCGCAGCGCCTCGCCTGCAGCCGGTATCGGCAGGTGCGTGTGAAGCGGCATTTGCCGGCGCCGCGACTACACGGGCGCCCTCGCCCTCTGCCGCCGTCATGCCCGTACCGTTGTTGCCTGTACCCGCACCCACCTCGGCCATCCAACCATGACCTACCGCGGACGCTTCGCACCGTCGCCGACCGGGCCCTTGCATTACGGTTCGCTGGTCAGCGCGCTGGCAAGCTGGCTCGACGCCCGCGCGCATCGGGGCGCGTGGCTCGTGCGCGTCGAGGACATCGACGGGCCGCGCACCGTCCCCGGCGCCGCCGAGGATATTCTCGCGACGCTCGAACGCTTCGGCATGCTCGCGGACGAAAAGCCCGTCTGGCAAAGCCAGCGCATCGCGCGCTACGAGCAGGTGCTGGAGCAATTGAAGTCCACCGGCCTGGTCTATCCGTGTGGCTGCACGCGCAAGGAAATTGCCGACTCGCTGCTGCACGCGCACGCGCGCAACACGACGCTCGCCTACCCCGGCACCTGCCGCGCCGGACTCAACGGTAAACCCGCGCGCGCATGGCGCTTGCGCGTGCCTGACGGCGACGCGGCCGTGATTAGCTTCGAAGATCGCTGGCAAGGCAAGCAGACGCAAGACCTCGCCACCGAAGTCGGCGATTTCGTGCTGAAGCGCGCGGACGGCCAATGGGCGTATCAACTGGCGGTGGTGGTCGACGATGCGGACGCGGGCATCACGCACATCGTGCGCGGCGCGGATTTGATGGATTCGACGGCGCGGCAAATTTATCTGCAGCGCTGTCTTGGTGTGCGAACGCCGCAGTATCTGCACGTGCCCGTCGTGACGAACGACCACGGCGAAAAGCTGAGCAAGCAGAACGGCGCCACCGCGCTCGACAGCGACAAGCCACTCGAAGCGTTGAGCGCCGCCGCGCGGCATCTGGGACTCGATCTGGCCGGCGAGGCCCATACGACGCTAGACCGCTTCTATGCCGCCGCTACGTCGGCATGGGCAAAGCGGATGGGGATCAACTTCTGAAAGCGAAAGCGTATGAAGGCGCTTCGCCGTTGAGCCCGCGAAGCGCCTGAGACTCTCAAGCATTTACAGCCTTGCCGCGCGAATCACGACGAGGAAGTCGACTTCCTCGGCATCCCGAACCCGCCCAGCAACGCCGCCAATGGCTGCTTCGAGCCCGACTTCTGCGGCGCCGCCGAAGCAGCAGATGCTTCTTCGATCTTGCGCATCGAAGCAGGCGACGGCTCGTACGGCTTCAGGAAGAAATCATCCACAGGCTGCGCGCGATGATGATGATGATGCGGCCGCTCGAACGACCCCGACGACGCCCCCGTGCGGCGGCGGCTGCCGCGCTCTTCACGGCCGTCGCCGCTGCGCTCGCGACGCGGCGGGCGCTCTTCATGATGATGCCGAACTGGCGCATCCACGGTCAGGCGCAGCACTTCCAGCGGACGCTTGATCAGCTTCTCGATATCGGCAAGCTGCTTGCGCTCGTTCGGGCTGCACAGCGACAGCGCGTCGCCCGACGCACCCGCGCGCCCGGTACGGCCGATCCGGTGCACGTAATCTTCCGCGTTGAACGGCAGGTCGAAGTTGATCACCGCGGGCAGCTCGACGATGTCCAGGCCGCGAGCGGCGACGTCGGTCGCCACCAGCGCTTCGATCTCGCCGCGCTTGAACGCGTCGAGCGCCTGCATGCGCTCGTTCTGCGTGCGGTCGCCGTGAATCGCGGTCGCCACCACGCCGTCGCGCTCGAGGCTGCGCGCGAGACGGCTTGCGCCGATCTTGCTGTTGCAGAACACGATCACCTGCTTGAGGCCGCGCTCGCGGATCAATTGCACGACCGCGCCGGTCTTGTCGCCCTCGGCGACTTCGTAGACGATCTGCGTCACGTTGGTCGCGGTCGAGTTGCTGCGCGCGACCTCGATGGTTTGCGGATTGCGCAGATACGTAGCCGCCAGCTTCTTGATTTCGCCCGAGAACGTGGCCGAGAACAGCAGCGTCTGACGCTCTTTCGGCAACAGGTTCAGGATGCGCTGCAGGTCCGGCAGGAAGCCCATGTCGAGCATCCGGTCGGCTTCGTCGAGCACGAGGATCTGCACCTGGCCCAGGTTGGCGGTTTTCTGTTGCACGTGATCGAGCAGACGGCCCGGCGTCGCGATCAGGATTTCGACGCCGCGGCGCAGTTGCTCGGACTGCGGATTCATGTCCACGCCGCCGAACACCACGGCGCTGCGCAGCGCCGTGTGCTTCGCGTACGACTGCACGTTGGCGGCGACCTGGTCGGCCAGTTCGCGGGTCGGCGTGAGGATCAGCGCGCGCACCGGATGGCGCGCGGGCGACGCACTCGTGCTGGCCTGCGGCAACAGCCGCTGGATGATCGGCAGCGAGAAGCTCGCGGTCTTGCCGGTGCCGGTCTGCGCGGCGCCCATCACGTCACGGCCGGCCAGCACGACGGGAATCGCCTGCGCCTGGATCGGCGTGGGCGTGGTGTAGCCCGATTCCTTGACGGCCTTCAGGATGTCGGGCGCGAGGCCGAATTGATCAAAAGTCTCAGTGCTGGGCGTGACGGCTGTGTCGGACATGGTGGCTTTCGCTAAAAATGCGCTTGGCGCGGTGCGCGCGGCAGCGGTCGAAACCGCAGAGGGCATCAGGATGAAGCGGAGCCACGGCGTTCCGCACGGGACCCGTCAGTATTACGGGAAAACTGCGGCCGGCTCCGGCCGGCGGAAACACCCGCCGGAAAGGCCGGTATTGTAGCACTTCAGCAAAAACACTCATGGCGCATGTGCGGGCTTTCTGCTTGCGCCGTGCAAAGCGCGCCGCGCGAGCGTCGCGCGTGGGCGGCGAAGCGGCGCGCCGCTTCGCTCGCAGCGTAGTCCGCGCAGACGACAGTTGCGTGACAGGATAGGCTTTGACGAGCGCCCTGCCTGACTGTTGCGGATGGCGAGGCGCTGCCCGCGCGGGACTCACGCGCAAGGCAGCTCGCCACGCGCGGAAGCAAGCTCCCCCGGCAGGCGGGCCTGCCGCCCCGGTTGACCCCAGCCGCATCGACACTGCCCCTCACCACGTCTCGCGCATCACCATCAACCGTATCTCCGTCATGTCCTCGATCGCGTAGCGCACGCCTTCGCGCCCCAGCCCGGAATCCTTCACGCCGCCGTACGGCATGTTGTCGACCCGGAACGACGGCACGTCGTTGATCACCACGCCGCCGACTTCGAGCGCATCCCACGCGCGATGCGCATGCGCGAGCGAATCCGTGAACACGCCGGCTTGCAGGCCGAAGTCGCTGTCGTTGACGGAGTCGAGCGCGGCCTCAAAGTCGTCGAAGCGCTCCAGTATGGCCACCGGCCCGAACGCTTCCTTGCGATACAGATCGGTGTCGCGCTTCACGCCTTCGAGCAGCGTGGCCTCGAACATCGCGCCGTCGACCTTGCCGCCCGCGACGATTTTCGCGCCCGCCTGCACCGCGCCATCCATCCAGCCGGCGAGGCGCTTCGATTCCGACTCGGAGATCATCGGCCCGACAAAGGTCTTTTCGTCTTTCGGGTCGCCCATCACGAGCGACTTCGTTTTCGCGATCAGCTTCTCACGCAGCGCGTCATAGACCTGCGCGTGCACCAGAATCCGCTGCACGCCGATGCAGCTCTGCCCCGACTGATAGAACGCGCCGAACGCGAGCCGCTCGACCACGTAGTCGAGCTTGCCGCCCTGATCGCCGTCGACGATCGCGGCCGCGTTGCCGCCCAGCTCGAGAATCACTTTCTTCTTGCCGGCCTTCTTCTTCAGATCCCAGCCGACCGCCGGCGAGCCGGTGAACGACAGCAGCTTGAAGCGCTCGTCGGTGGTGAAGAGATCGGCGCCGTCGCGATGCGCGGGGAGAATCGAGAACGCGCCTTTCGGCAGATCGGTTTCCGCGAGTATCTCGCCCATGATCAGCGCGCCGACCGGCGTGCGGCTCGCCGGCTTCAGCACGAACGGCACGCCGGCGGCGATCGCCGGCGCGACCTTGTGCGCGGTCAGGTTCAGCGGAAAATTGAACGGCGAGATGAACGAGCACGGGCCGATCGGCACGCGCTTCACATAGCCGTGATAGCCCCTCGCGCGCGCCGAGATTTCCAGATTGACGATCTCGCCGTCGATCCGCACGCTCTCCTCGGCGGCCACCTTGAACGTATCGATCAGGCGTGTGACCTCGCCTTTCGAATCGTTGATCGGCTTGCCGGCTTCGATGCACAGCGCGAGCGCCAGTTCATCGTAGCGCTCGCGAAAGCGCTTCACGCAGTGTTCGAGCACCGCCTGGCGTTTGAACGGGGGAAACGCGCGCATCGCGGGCATCGCGTCGACGGCGTGGCCGATCGCTTTGTCGATTGCGTTCGCGTCCGCCATCGCCACGCGGGTCGCCACTTCGCCGCTGAATTTATCGGTGACTTCGAGATCGGTGTTGGCGGCCACCGCTTCGTTCGCGAGATAGTACGGATAAGTCTTCTGCAACATGACGCGTTCTCCTTGATCCGATGCCTGACAGTAGCAGCAGCAAGAGCAGCACGGCCGGCCAGGCCCATGCCGCCCAATGACGGTTCAGATAAAGCTCACAGTTGCGCCGAAAGCCGCTTGATCTCGCGATTGAGCACACGCTCGTTGTCCGAATAGTCGATCGGCACATCGATCACGTGCACGCCGGGCGTCACGAAGCACTCGCGCAGCAAGGGCGCAAACTCCGCCGCCGATTCGATCCGATGGCCTTTGGCGCCATAGCTCTGCGCGTACGCGACGAAATCCGGATTGGCGAGCGTCATCCCGTAGTCCGGGAAGTTCATGTTTTCCTGCTTCCAGCGGATCATCCCGAACGCGTCGTCGCGCAGGATCAGGATCACCAGATCGAGCTTCAGGCGCACCGCCGTTTCCAGTTCCTGCGAATTCATCATGAAGCCGCCGTCGCCGCACACGGCCATCACCTTGCGGTCCGGGTGCACGATCTTCGTGGCGATCGCCGAAGGCAAGCCCGCACCCATCGACGCCAGCGCGTTGTCGAGCAGCAGCGAATTCGGTTCATGCGCGCGGTAGTAGCGTGCGAACCAGATCTTGTACATGCCGTTGTCCAGACACACGATGCCGTCCACCGGCGTGGTCTCATACACGTCGTTGACGATGCGCACCGGATACATCGGGAAGCGGTCATCGTGCTGGCCTTTGACCAGATGCGCTTCGAAGTGCTGCTTGATCTCCTTGAAGCGCGTGAAGTCCCAATGCTCCTGGCGTTCCTTGAGGCTTTCCTTCAACTGCCACACCGCGTTCGCGATATCGCCGACCACTTCGATCTGCGGGAAATACACCGTGTCGACTTCCGCGCCGAGAAAGTTGACGTGAATCACCGTCTTCTCGCCCGCGTCGCCGCTGCGCATGAAGAACGGCGGCTTCTCGATCACGTCGTGGCCGACATTGATGATGCAGTCCGCGTGGTCGATCGCGCGATGCACGAAGTCGCCGTCGGACAGCGTCGCGTTGCCGAGCCACATCGGATGCGATTCGTCGATCACGCCCTTGCCCATCTGCGTGGTGAAGAACGGTATGCCGATCTGGTCGACGAACTCGCGCAGCATTTTCGTGGTGGTCTTGCGATTGCCGCCCGCGCCGATCATCAGCAACGGATGCTTCGCGCCGGTGATCGCCTCGACCGCGCGCGCCACCGCTTTTTCCTCGGCAACGGGGCGGCGGCTGAAGCTCTTCGGAATCGGCTTGCCGTCGCCCTCCTCATGCGCGACGTCTTCGGGCAATTCGAGGTGCGTGGCGCCGGGCCGCTCCTCTTCGGCCTGCCGGACCGCCTCGCGCACCGCCGCCGGAATGTTGGCGACCGACACGATCTGCCGCGTGTACTTGGTGAGCGGCTCCATCATCCGCACCACGTCGACGATCTGGAAATGGCCCTGCTTGCTCGACTTGATCGGCTTTTGGCCGGTGACCATCAGCATCGGCATGCCGCCTAGCTGCGCATACGCGGCGGCGGTCACGAAGTTGGTCGCGCCGGGGCCGAGGGTGGCCAGACACACGCCGGTGCGGCCGGTGAGCCGCCCGTAGGTCGCGGCCATGAAGCCGGCCGCCTGTTCGTGCCGCGTGAGGATCAGACGGATTTTCGAGCGGCGCAGCGATTCGAGCAGATCGAGATTTTCTTCGCCGGGGATGCCGAACACGTACTCGACACCTTCGGCTTCCAGCGACTTGACGAACAGGTCCGATGCTTTCATTGAGGGTCTCGCTTGATGTTACGGAGATGGGCGGTGAGCCCAGCCGTTAGGGTCCGGAAACGGACGATCGAAGACGACGACGGCCACGCGGACAGCGCGCGGCATGGCATGACGGCACGGCGAATGCCATGCCGGACAGCTTACTACTCGGGGGGAAATGATGCGCGCAGCGGGGCAATGCCGTGCGGCGGGGATGACGGGGAGCGCCCGTCGCGAGCGGCGGCGGTAGCACCGGCAACGGGAGCCGCGGCATCGTGCCTAGCGAATGATGGTGATGCAGTCGGACAGAATCGGCGGCGCGTTCGCGCCGGCCATCGCGTCGTAGAGGTCGGCGCGCGGGCCCTTGGTCCACCAGGTATAGCTGCCGGCCTGGTATTTCACGCCGGACGCCGAGATCGTGTTGACGAACAGCAGCGGTTTGCCTTTGACCGGCACCAGCGCGAAGCTCTGGCCATTCGCCGTGTTCCAGTAGGTGACGTGCAGAATCTTGCCGGTCGCGCAGGTGTACTTATGCGTCTGCCGGCTTTTGGTCTGGATCTCGCCGAACTGCAACGGCGCGGCCCACGCATTGGCGCCAAGCGCCGCGAGACCCGCCGCCGTGATGCTTGCCACAAGCCATGTCTTCATTGGATGCCTCGCTCGTTGCTGCATACCAAACTGGACAATGAAACCCGAACGGTGCGTTGACCGGCCGGTCAGGGATCGATCACCGCGGCGCACGCATCGGTCGGCGCGGCCGCCACGTGCCCGACCAGCGGCACGATCTTCAAGCCGGCCGATGCGACCCGGCACGGCGCAGCGGCGAGACCGCACCCCGTCAGCGCCGCACATAGCGCGAATAACACGCCGGCCGCGCCGAAACGCCCTGCCATGCCGCGCCGCGTGATCTTGCGCGATTCGAGCGCCATACGAACCCCTGCTTCAATGAGCTTCAATGAGCCCAACCAGCCCGGCGAGCCGCCGTCATTCGGATTGCGCGCGGCCAAACTGCCGCACGCGCAGTTCATGCATCGAAACACTCGCAAGCGCATCCCGCCGCGCCGCTTGCTTCGACCTTACTTCGACGACACCGGCCGCACCGCCGCCGCGGCCTGTTTCGCGCGTGAACGCGCTTCGTCGAGGTTCTCGCCGGTGGCGAGCGCGACACCCATGCGGCGCTTGACGAAGCTCTCCGGCTTGCCGAACAGGCGCAGATCCGCATTGGGCACCGCCAGCGCCGCCGCGACGCCTTCGAAGGCGATGCCGGCTTCGTCCAGACCGCCGTAGATCACCGCCGACGCCCCGGGCGCCCGCTGCGACGTATCCACCGGCAAGCCGAGGATCGCGCGCGCATGCAGTTCGAACTCCGAGAAGCGTTGCGAACACAGCGTGACGAGCCCCGTGTCGTGCGGACGCGGGCTCACTTCGGAGAACCATACGTCATCGCCCCGCACGAAAAGTTCCACGCCGAACAGGCCCCGCCCGCCGAGCGCAGCCGTCACCTTGTGCGCCACTTCGCGCGAACGTTCGAGCGCGAGCGGGCTCATCGGCTGCGGCTGCCATGATTCGACATAGTCGCCCGCCACCTGCACGTGGCCGATCGGAGCGCAGAAATACGTGCTGACTTCGCCGCTCGTTGGGTCGATTGCGCGCACGGTCAACTGCGTGATTTCGTATTCGAAGTCGATAAAGCCTTCGACGATCACGCGGCCGTAATTCACGCGGCCGCCCGCCATCGCATACTGCCAGGCGGGTTCCACGTCGGCGTCGCTCCTGAGCACCGACTGCCCCTTGCCCGACGACGACATCACCGGCTTCACGACGCACGGATAGCCGACCTTGGCGATGCCGGCGCGCAGTTCGTCGAGCGAATCGGCGAACGCGTACGGCGAGGTCGGCAAGCCGAGCTCTTCGGCGGCGAGGCGGCGGATGCCTTCGCGATTCATCGTGAGCTGGGCGGCGCGCGCGGTCGGGA
This sequence comes from Paraburkholderia panacisoli, assembly GCF_008369935.1. Taxonomy (GTDB): domain Bacteria; phylum Pseudomonadota; class Gammaproteobacteria; order Burkholderiales; family Burkholderiaceae; genus Paraburkholderia; species Paraburkholderia panacisoli. The sequence continues at coordinate 125,236 of NZ_VTUZ01000027.1, forward strand.
TCACTTCGGCGAGACCGTCGGTTTCGATCGCGGCGAGCGCGTCGGTGGCGATCGCCTCGATCTCGGGGACGATCAGATGCGGGCGCTCCTGCTCGACCAGAGCGCGCAATGCGGCGTGGTCGGTCATGTCGATCACGTGCGAGCGATGCGCGACCTGATGACCCGGCGCATTCGGGTAACGGTCGACGGCGATCACTTCGACGCCCAGCCGTTGCAGCGCGATGATCACTTCCTTGCCGAGCTCGCCGGCACCGAGCAGCATGACGCGCGTGGCGGATTCAGAAAGCGGCGTGCCGATCCGTTGGCCGATCTGCATGGTGTCTCCAAAAAAGTCGGAATGAGAGTGGGATTGGTTAGAGCGCGATGTTAACATGCGGGCCCCTCGCAGCGCCTTGCTCGCGGCGGCCGCGTTCGTGTGTCGCCAGCCGCGCGTGAGAGGCCCGACGCGGCTCGACGGGACAGGGCGGCGGCGCGCACGGGCACCGCTGCAATCTCATTAAAGTATCCGCACGCCGTTGCGCTCGCGTGCGGCAAGCTTAGTGCGTTACCCTTACGCCTTCGCCAGTTTGAAGAGGAACGACGCCATGCTCCAAAGCTCCTCCGCGCGACGTGTTGCGCGCTTTACCACTCATGCGCGCGCGGCCATCGCCGCGTTGAGCGTCGCCGCGCTGATGAGCGCCTGCGCGATCCCGAAACATCCCGACTCGGCCGCCGCGGCGCCCGATCCATTCAACCCCGCCGCCGCGCAGTTGCTCGACGACACCAGCTGGGTGCTGACCGCATGGAAGCAGGCCGACGGCACGGCGCGCGCGCTGCCGTCCGCGGATCAGGGCGAGCCGATCACGCTGATGCTTTCCACCAAGACCGGCCAGCGCCACGCCAGCGGCTTTTCCGGCTGCAACCGCTACATGGGTTCGTATGCGCTGAAGGACGGCAAGCTGAGCTTCGGCCCGCTGGCCGGCACGCGCATGGCGTGCATGACGCCGGGCGGCAAGATCGAAGGCGCGTTTCTCGACGCGCTGACGCGCATCGACCGCACCGGCGTGCAGATGCGCCCGCCGCAACAGATGCAGTTGATACTCGATAACGGCGACACGCTGACGTTCGATCGCAGCGATAAGTGAACGGCGCTGACAAAGGCCGGCTGATGGCCGGCTGTTGGCCGGCTGGTAGTGTGTCGTGAGACGTGGATGGGGTGGTTCGTAATGTGGCGGCGGGCCAACCTTCCGATGCATCATCGAGCGCGCGCGGCCGCGTTCGAGACGGTCCGCGCGAGCTGCGCGGGCCGCTCCGGCAGCCGCTGTTTTGCACCGATGGCGGACCGTGCGCCGGTCCGCTTTCCCATCAGACGCAAGCATACCTGCGTCGGCCGTCGAAGCCTCGGGCTGCGCCGGTTAAACTCGACGGATTGCGTTTTCGCGCGTCCATCATTCGTTGATGTCTAGTATGCAAACGGTAGTTTTCGGCTGGTTCGGCGGGTCGGCCGTCTGGTTCATTCCTCTTTTGTGGCGCCTTGTGAAGTCGGTGCTGCCAGGCGGCGCAGGCTTGCGCGGCCCCGGCACGATCCGGCTGTGGCTAGGCTTCGTCTGCGTGATGGCGGCGAGCTGCACGTTGGAGGCATCGCTGATCGGCATCGCGGGCGTCAATGGCCTGGGCCATGCGCTGGCCGCAGGCTTCGGCCATCTGCTCGGACATATCGGCACGCCGCTCGCGGCGCTCGCCCTGCTCATGATCAGCCTGCCCTGGCTGATCGATTTCCGCTGGCGCGATTTCGCCGCGTGGGCGGACGGCGCGTTTGGTCTCGGTTTGTCGCGTGGCCTGGCGCGGCGCGACGAGCAAGCGCGCCGTCATCGCAGCGTCGATGATGGTTTGCCTTCGCACGTTTCGCCGGCCACCAACACAATGGCGCCGAAAAGCAACGGGCGCTATGCGCGGCCGACAGTGTGGCGGCCACCGGCGAGCGGGCGTGGTGCGGGCGCGGGTGTGAATGCGGGTGCGGGTGCGGGTGCGGGCGCGGGTGCGGCGGGCATGGCGTCGGGTAAGGACGCGGCGGCACGTGGCAGCGGGTCGAGCTGGCGCGCCGGCGCGCCAGCCGCGCGCGCTCAGGTGAAGCAGATCGAGCCGGTTTTGCGCACTGGTACTGCGGTATCGCCGCGCCAGGCGTCAGCGTTGAATTCGGACAAGACTGCGTTCATGCCGACCGAGCCGGTTGCGCCGGCGGGATGGTTGCGTGAGACCACGCCGCGTTCAGGTGCTGCGGGACGCATGGAGGCGTCGGGTACGTCGGGTGCCGTGCCTCGCGATTCCGCATTGCAGGTCGGCCGGCGCTCGGCCGGCGAGCAGCGTGCGGCGGGATCGTTTGGCGCGGGCAGGGCGGCTGCGGCTGGAGTGGCCGCTGCTGCGTCGGGCGCATCAGGTGCGGCGGCGAAGGCGGCTTACGCTGGAGCGGCGGCGCGCACGGCGTCGGGCGCGCTTGCTGGCGGCGTTACCGGCGCGGCTTCGGACTCGAGGGCGAATCCCGCAGCCGGCAGCGTGAGCCGTCCGTCGACGATGCAGAGTTCGGCTGGCGCGGCAGCTCCGCTCAACCGTACCGCGACGCCTCGTCAACCGTTTCCGGCCGCGCCCCTTGCGAACGGAGTCACGCCAGCGCCAGATTCGCGCCGCCCGGCACCGGCTTTCACTCGCCCGATGCCGACAGCGCAGAAAGCCTCGCCGCCTGCCAGTGTCGAGGAAACGCTCCGCAGCATCGCGGAAAACGCCGCGCGCTGGACCGATCTGGCCGGCGTGAGCCTCGCGCGTAGCAGCGGCGCGGAAGGTGCGAAGGCGGTGGCTGCGGCGAACGCCGCGCCGTCTTTTGAGGTTGAGAGGTCCGGCGGCCATACCCCGAGTATCGACCCGGTTCAGACAGCGTCGCCGACGAGCGTGTATGAGCCGTCGCGCGAGGGCGCCGAGCGGGCGTCGGCGCATCCATTGGCCTATGCGCCGGTCGAGACGGCGCCGGTTGAACTGACGCGCAAGGATGCCGCGTTCGATGTGCCACCGGTCGAGGTAGGCGCGGAACCCGTCGTGCAATGGCCGATCCAGCCGCCGATCATTCACACGCCGTTGATGGCCGTGGCGGAGTCGACGGCGGGTGGGGCGGCTGGGGATGTGGCTGAGCGTGCGACTCGCGCCGCGGCGTTCGTGAGTGCGGAATCTGTCTCTGATGCGGCAGTGGCTGGTGTGGCTGACGCGGCCGTGGCTGCGCCTGCTGTGGCTGCTCCTGCTATGACTGCACCTGCTGCGGCTGCACCCGCTGTGACTGCGCCTGTAGTGGATACACCTGCTGTGGGTACACCTGCTGTGGCCGCACCTCCTGTGTCTAAACCAGCTGCGTCCACACCTCTCACACCTGCACCGCAACGCACGCCCCCTGCCGCGACTCCAACGCCCTTCCAAACTTTCGCAACCCAATTGCAAGCGGGCGACGAACAAACAGACGAAGACGACGCACCGTTCAAGGATGGCTCGACACAATCTCCGCCACCGATCGACAGCCACCCGCGTCCCCACGTCGAGCCCGCTCAACCGCTCAGTCGACCCATAGCGCCTTCGCACGCCACCGCGTCGACTGACGCGGCGCCCGCGCACGTCGAAGAAGCTGCTTCGATCGCTGCGCCGCGCTTCGCCGTTGCAGCGGAAGCGCAGCCGACCACCCCTGTGGCCGAAGTCGTCATCGATCAGGCGCTAGCGCCTTGGCTAACTCGGACCGCGCCGCAAGCAACGCATCCCGCAGCAGCATCACCGAGCGCATCGCCGATCAGCCACACCAATACGGTCACGCCTGACGAAGCCCTGCCGCCATCTGACAGCACCCCGCCGCTACATGCCGCGAACACGAGCAAGCAAGCGGCATCGGCCGACACGCAAGCAGCGAACACCCCTGCCCTTCCGAACCTCTCGGAAGCTGCGAGCGCATTCGCTTCGTCGCCAGCAGCGCACGCAGCCAGCATCGCTCCATCCATCGCGCCGCAAGCGTCGAACGTGGTTCGTTTCCCCGGCTTTGCCGCTCATCCCGCCCAACCGGCACCCTCGTTCCACGCGAAAGAAGCGATCGGCGCGGAAGAGCCTGCTATCGCCGGCGTCCCCGCTATCGACTCGCCCATCGCCCCGATAACACCGGCAACGTCGGCAAGCCCTGCAACCTCAATCACGGCGCTCACCCCACAAGCGCCCCAATTCGCCCCCGAGCCGCCCGCCGCGGAATCCGCCGCCCAGCGCCCGCCGCTGCGCGGTCACACGCCGGTCAACGGCTTCGAATTCCACGCACCCGCCGCGTCGATGGTCGAATTGCCGACGCTAGATCTGCTCGCACGCGCGGACACCGACGTCGAACCGGTCTCCGAAGAAAAGCTCATCGAAACCGGTCTGCTGATCGAGCAGCGTCTGCAGGAATTCAAGGTGCCGGTCACGGTGGTCGGCGCGTCGGCCGGTCCGGTCATTACGCGTTTCGAAGTCGAGCCGGCGCTCGGCGTGCGCGGCAGCCAGATCGTCGGTCTGATGAAGGACCTGTCGCGCGGGCTCGGTCTCACGTCGATCCGCGTCGTCGAAACGATTCCGGGCAAGACCTGCATGGGCCTCGAATTGCCGAACGCGAAGCGCCAGACGATCCGTCTGTCGGAAATTCTCGAAGCCAGCGTCTATCAGAACTCGCACTCGCAACTGACGCTGGCGATGGGCAAGGACATCACCGGCCATCCGGTCGTCGCCGATCTGGCGAAGGCGCCGCACATGCTGGTCGCGGGCACGACCGGCTCGGGCAAGTCCGTCGCGATCAACGCGATGATCTGCTCGCTGCTCTACAAGGCGACGCCCGAAGAAGTGCGCCTCATCATGATCGACCCGAAGATGCTGGAGCTTTCGGTGTACGAAGGCATTCCGCATCTGCTCGCGCCGGTCGTCACCGACATGAAGCTCGCGGCCAACGCGCTGAACTGGTGTGTCGGCGAAATGGAGAAGCGCTACCGCTTGATGTCGGCGGTCGGCGTGCGCAATCTTGCCGGCTTCAACCAGAAAATCCGCGACACCGAAGCGAAAGGCAAGAAGCTCGGCAACCCGTTCTCGCTGACACCCGAAGCGCCCGAGCCGCTCGCGCCGCTGCCGCTGATCGTGGTCGTGATCGACGAACTCGCGGACCTGATGATGGTGGCGGGCAAGAAGATCGAAGAGCTGATCGCGCGGCTGGCACAGAAGGCGCGCGCGGCCGGCATCCACCTGATTCTGGCGACGCAGCGGCCCTCGGTCGACGTGATCACCGGGCTCATCAAGGCGAACATTCCGACGCGTGTCGCGTTCCAGGTGTCGTCGAAGATCGACTCGCGCACGATTCTCGATCAAATGGGCGCCGAGTCGCTGCTCGGCCAGGGCGACATGCTGTTCCTGCCGCCGGGCACCGGCTACCCGCAACGGGTGCACGGCGCGTTCGTCGCCGACGAGGAAGTGCATCGGATCGTCGAATACCTGAAGCAGTTCGGCGAGCCGCAGTACGAGGAAGGCATTCTCGACGGCCCGGCCACCGATGGCGGCGCGGCGCAGGACCTGTTCGGCGAATCGCCGGATGCGGAAGCCGATCCGCTCTATGACGAAGCCGTCGCGTTCGTGGTGCGCACGCGGCGCGCATCGATTTCGTCGGTGCAGCGGCAGTTGCGCATCGGCTATAACCGCGCGGCGCGTCTGGTCGAACAGATGGAGACGGCGGGACTGGTGTCGGCGATGAGCATCAACGGCAGCCGCGAAGTGCTCGCCCCTGGACAGGCGGAATAACGGCGACCGGTCCGCCACCGTCTGCGCCACCCACTCCGCAGCAGAAAGACGGGCCGCTCGAAGCGGCCCGTCTTTTCATCCGCCCGCGCGTTCAGCTCACGGGCACCAGGCGATCCATCAAGACGGCGACACCAGCTTGAAATCCACCGGCGAGCCGAGTTCGAAGTGCTGCTTCGGCGTCGGATCGAGCAGACCGGTTTGCTGATCGCGCTTGAACACGTACACGGTATCGCTGTTCTGATTGCCGACGATCAACCAGTTGCCGCTCGGGTCGATCGCGAATTCACGCGGCGACTTGCCGAGGCTCGATTGATGCCCGATCTTCTTCAGACGCCCATTGGCGGGATCGACCGAGAAGATCACGATCTCGTTCGCGTCGCCCCGATTGGACGCGTACACGAAGCGCCCGTCCGGCGACATGTGAATGGCCGCGGCGCCGACCGCGCCCTTGAAACCCGGGTCGGTGAGCGACAGCGATTGCACCTGCGTGAGCTTGCCGTCATGGTAGTCGAAGGTGCTGACGGTGGCGGCCAGCTCGCTCGTCAGATACGCGTGCTTGCCGTCGGCGCCGAAAATCAGATGGCGCGGACCGGTGCCCGCCTTTTGCTGCATGTAGCCCCAGTCGGTCGGCGTGAACGGGCCGTGGCTGTCGCCCGGCGTGTAGCGGTACGAGTACAGCTTGTCGGCGCCGAGGTCCTGCGTGAAAAGATACTGCCCATCCCGCGAGAACACCGTCGAGTGGACGTGCGAACTGTCCTGACGTCCCTTCACTGGACCGCCGCCCTCGTGATGCACGGTGAGCACCGACGTGCCGACCTGGCCGTCGCCCTGCAACGGAAACACCGCGAAGCTGCCGCCCGGGTCGGCCGCCACTGAGTAGTTCGCGGTGAGCAAGTACTTCTCGTCCGGCGAGAGGCTGAGATAGCACGGATCATTGCCGTCCGACGACACCTTGTTGAGAAATGTCAGCTGCCCCTGCGCGGCGTCGAAGCGAAACGCGCTAATGCCGCCGCGCTGTGTGGCCGGGCCGTTGTCGCCGGGCAATTCGTTGACCGCGTAGACGAAGCGGCGGTCGCGGCTCACCACGAGGAACGACGGATTGACCGTCTGCGCCACCGACACCCGCGTGGCCGCCCCAGTCCTCGTGTCGAAGCGGTAGACGTAGATGCCCTCGCTCTTGCCGGCGGTGTACGTGCCGACGAGCATGTTGTAGACCCCGTCCGCGGGGACCGGGCCGGAATCTTGCGCATACGCATGCGAAGCAACAATCGATACCATGAGCATGAAACCTTTTATGATCGAACGGGCGGTGCAAAGAGGAGTAGACCGCCGCGCGCGCCACGACGTGGAATCAGCGGCGCAAGGCGGAAAAGAAAGCAATGAAGCAGTCAGCAGAGTAAGCGAAGCAGAACGCGACACGGCACGCACGGCGCCCCGGCGGCGACGAAGCATAGAACCTCCTGACATCGGTTATTGGGTCGAAGCGGTTGTTATGGTGTCTCTGGTCTGCCGCGCGGTGGGTCGAGCGTTGTTCTTATCGAGGCAAGTATAGAAGCGTTACGCAGGATCATGCAGCGAATCCGGCTACCGGCATCCGGCGCGCATCGGTAGCCGTTGTCCAGCGTCGCGGGACATTTTTTCAATCGCGTCTCATGCGTTTCACACTACGGAGTCTTCATGAACGTCACACTCAGCCTGGGCCCGCTGGTTGCGTTGATCGCCGGCATTCTGATTCTCGTCATGCCGCGCCTGTTGAACTACATCGTCGCGCTCTATCTGATCATCATCGGCATCATTGGGATCTTCGACGTGGGGGCGAAGCACTTCTGAGCGGCTGCGGTCGGCCGGCGCAAGCGGTAATGCACGCAGGGCCGGGCGCAGCACGGGCCCGGCCAGGGTTTTGCATCGACGGGATAAAGGCGTGACGAAGCGCACGCAAAGGCGCGACCGATTCGCAAATACGGGCGAGCATGCATGAGCGCGCAGTGCGGCACTGCACGAAAGCAATGCCCAACGCGAAGAAGCACCGCGCAGCGGCGCAAGCTCGATGTAGGGTGGCCGCAGGCTGCCGCCAGCAGGTTCGCCGATGACGAAGGCCTAGGTCCGCTGCCGGTGCCGCAGCCGCAACTCAGCCCTGCGACAGCTGTTCGAGCCGCAGCCGTCCCTGCAACGACAACGCGCCGACGGCATAATGGCCGTCACCTTCCTGATAACGCCGGAAGCAAGCCCGTTCGACCAGGAAAGACGCAGCGGTCAGCAAGCCGTTGTGGCTCAGGCCCAGCCGGTCAGGATCGAGCGGCAGCATTGAATCGCCGGCAAGTTCGCTGGCGGCCGAGAGAATCGTGATGCAATCGGATTTCGAAGGGTTCAGCATGGCTTTCGTCCTCGGAAACGGCGTCTGCATACGCCATGGGCAAGGCCGACTCGCGATCCGGAAGGCTCCGGACATCGGCTGGATTTTTGATTGTAGGCATTCGTTCGACAGATTACCAACCCGCGTTTTGCCGCATTGCCTGATGAACCAAAGTGCATCGCGCGGGTCCGGTAGTAACCACGACTCCTGCGCGGCGGCCTGCGCCGCGCGTCCTCACTGACACGCTCCCCATGCCCGCACTCATCGAAGACTATGCGCTCATCGGCGACGGCCACACGGCCGCGCTCGTTTCCCGCGAAGGTTCCGTCGACTGGCTCTGCTGGCCGCGTTTCGATTCGGGCGCCTGCTTCGCCGCCCTGCTCGGCACGCCCGAGAACGGCCGGTGGCTGATCTCGCCAGTCTCGGACAGTGCGCCGACCATCACGCGCCGGTATCGCGGCGAAACCCTGATTCTCGAAACCGAATTCGCCACGCCCGAGGGCGCCGTCACACTGATCGACTTCATGCCGCCGGGCAATGGCTGGTCTGAGCTGGTGCGCATCGTCGTCGGCAAGCGCGGCACCGTGCGCATGAAGATGGAACTGGTGCTGCGCTTCGACTATGGCTTTTCGATTCCGTGGGTCGACCGGCTCAAGCACGATAGCGGCATCAAGGCGATCGTCGGGCCGGACAACGCGGTGCTGCGCACGCCGGTCGAATTGCGCGGCGAGGACATGAAAACCGTCGCCGAATTCACGGTCAGCGAAGGCGAACGGGTGCCGTTTTCGCTCGCCTACGCGCCGTCGCATCTGCGCATTCCGCCCGCGCGCGATCCGCACACCGCGCTCGCGCGCACCGAGAACCACTGGCTCGAATGGTCGGCGCGCGGCACCGTCGAAGGCCGCTGGGCCGAACCGATCCGCCGTTCGCTGATCACGCTGCGCGCGCTCGCCTACGAGCCCACCGGCGGCATCGTCGCGGCGCCCACCACGTCGCTGCCGGAACAGCTCGGCGGCACGCGCAACTGGGACTACCGCTACTGCTGGCTGCGCGACGCCACCATCACGCTGCTCGCGATGATGCGCGGCGGCTACTACGACGAAGCGCGCGCGTGGCGCAGCTGGCTCGGCCGCGTGATGGCGGGCGCACCGGACCAGTTGCAGATCATGTATGGGATCGCCGGCGAGCGGCGGCTGCCGGAATTCGAAATCGACTGGCTGCCGGGCTATCAAGGCGCGAAGCCGGTGCGCATCGGCAACAACGCGGTCGGACAGCGCCAGCTCGACGTTTATGGCGAAGTGATGAACGCGCTGCATCTGGCACGCGTGGGCGGCTTGCAGGCGGACGACACCGCGTGGAACGTGCAATGCGCGCTGCTGGGCCACCTCGAAACGATCTGGCAGGAGCCCGACGAAGGCATCTGGGAAACGCGTGGCGGCCGCCAGCATTTCACGTTCTCGAAGGTGATGGCGTGGGTCGCGTTTGATCGCGCGATCAAATCGGCCGAGATGTTCAAACTCGACGGCCCGCTCGACGACTGGCGCGCGATCCGCGACAAGATCCACGCGGAAGTCTGCGAGAAAGCGTGGAATCCCGCGCTCAACGCGTTCTCGCAGTACTACGGCAGCGACCAGTTGGACGCGAGCGTACTGCTGCTGCCGCTGGTCGGCTTCCTGCGGCCGCACGATCCGCGCATCAAGGGCACCGTGGCGGCGATCGAAAAGGACCTGATGCGCGACGGCTTCGTGATGCGCTATCGCACCACCGAATACGACGACGGCCTGCCGCCCGGCGAAGGAACGTTCCTTGCGTGCTCGTTCTGGATGGTGGACAACTTGGCGTTACTAGGCCGCGTCGGTGAAGCCATTGAGATGTACGAACGGCTGCTCGCGCTATGCAATGACGTGGGTCTGCTCGCTGAAGAGTATGATCCGCTCGAAAAGCGTCTGGTGGGCAACTTCCCGCAGGCGTTCTCGCATGTGGCGCTGGTGCACACCGGCCTGAACCTGATGAAGCACGAACAGGAAATGGCGCAGGCAACCGGCCATCCGGCCCATAACGGCAGTGGATCGGCGGAACTTAAGGCTGAGGCAAGCCCGGATAGCGGCGCGGCAACATCGCCAGTAGCATGATTCGATGACGGTTTGCTGCTGCTCGCACGCAAATTGTTGCATTGCACAAACACGAGTAGTTGGTTATTATCGTCCAGACTGTCGGCCGAAAACTAATGTGCCCACAACCAAAATGGCCTGCCGCAACGCCTCACGCGTGTTTGCGAAGCCCCATGCGAACCGCTTAAAACGGAGCACCTATGCTCTATCAATTTCACGAATTCCAGCGGGCGATGTTGAGCCCCCTTACCGCCTGGGCCCAGGCCGCGTCGAAATCGTTCGCGAATCCCGCCAGTCCACTGGCCTATGTGCCCGGCGCCACACGCCTCTCAGCCGGTTACGAACTGCTCTACCGGCTCGGCAAGGATTACGAAAAGCCCGAGTTCAATCTCCATCAGATCGTCAAAGATGGTCATAACATTCCGATC
>NZ_VTUZ01000028.1 GCF_008369935.1 Paraburkholderia panacisoli
CCGAAAGTACCATCGAACCGCGCAACTGATGACGACTGCCGGAAAGCGATGACCGTGATAAAGCGATTTCTTCTTTTTCATCACGATATGTTACGCGACCAGCTCAGCAACGTGACAACGCCGTTCTAGCTACCCTCCGGATGGGACTGAAGCGCCAGTGGTGTTGTGATCACAATGTGTCGGCCGCTTTACTCGAGGCTTCTGCCGGCCGCAAGCGTTGCAATGATCGTCAATGAAGGCAGCCCACTTGCGAATCCTGATGGCACCGCCGGTGGGCCTCTCATCAGGACAGGTCGTCATCGGAACGACCTTCCCTAGGAGGAGCAGGAAATGGGCGAGACACTCGTCGGCGTCGGAGTCGGAATTGCTGTTTTCACGCTCGCGATGATTTTCGTCGCGGCGCGGCATAGGCGCGAGCATCTTCGGGAGCGTCTGATTCGCAGGATGCACGGACATCGCCTGTGCGATTTCACCCGCCGCGACCACTGAATGGCAGAGTGCGGGCCCATTCCAGATTCGGTCGCCGATGAAAACGCGTTGCCTTCGTTCACCAGGCCGCGCTACGCGATCCCGCTTACAGACGAGTCAATGAATCGAGATCAAGAATACGGATCCGCTTGCCTCGTGTATCGACTAAGCCTTCCTTTTGCAACTTCGACAGCATGCGGCTCACTGTTTCTAGCTTTATCCCGAGATAGCTGCCGATTTCGTCGCGCGTCATGCGCAGGTTGAATTCCGCGGCGGAATAGCCCCGCGCATTCAGGCGTTGCGACAGGTTGATCAGGAACGCAGCGACGCGTTGCTCGGCCGACATGGTGCCGAGCAGCATCATGAGGCCGGATTCGCGGACGATCTCGCCGCTCATCATCCGGTGTACGTGGTGTTGCATCGCCTTGACCTCACGACACAGCAATTCAAGGAGGTCGAACGGGATGATGCACACGAGGCTGTCCTCGAGCGCAATCGCGTCGCAGCTGTGCTGTTCGGCAAAGACACCGTCGAGCCCGAGCGTTTCTCCCGCGAGCTGAAAGCCTGTGATCTGCCCGACGCCGTCGCGGTGCATGACAACGGTTTTGAAAGATCCTGCGCAGATTGTATAGATACTGTGAAACGTATCGCCCGCGCGGTAAAGCGTCGCCCCCCCCTTGACGGTGCGCGTGACGCAGACGACTGAACTGCTGGACGCGAACTCAGGCGGCCGGAGGTCCTGCCGCTTGCATATCGCACCCATCGCACATTCAGAGTATCGCGCGGAAGCTTCCTTCGTTACCGCGGCTGCGTTGGCGAAGGCGGGGCATGATGCTCGCGTCCTGCAGGACGCATCATTGGAGTGTTTGACCACAGTTAACATGCTCGCTCCGTGTCTAGCCGTCTCGCGCTGCGTGAGCCGCAGCGCCAAGTCACCTGCGACTACCGTGCGCGGAATGGAGACGAAAGTCGGTACGGTGACGTACCGGGCCTGCTGAGCGCTCGCGATATGGCACCACTTTTCGGGCGGCAGGGAATGCAAGCACCGGCACGCGGGGGCTTGTCTGGTGCGGATTGGCGGACGCTGAAGCACTTCGCCAGGCATTGTCAAATTGGCGGAGACAGACTGGGTTTGGCGCAGACGTATCGTTATACTTATTAATTAGCGTTGGCCGCCGCTTCTGCCACCGTCCAGCGTTGCCACACGGTGAACAGCGCCTTGAGTTGGGCGCGATGGCATGAGGCCGTCATCCGGTGCCTGGGCAACGCGAAGTACTGTCGGACCGAAGCAGGAAAGGAACGCCTGCGTGTGACGTGGATCGCGAAAGCCTCGCATCTGACGTTCGCGCCCACGCGTGGGCTGGTGACTGTTCTCGGCACGGTTGTTCACCCGCGCGGCCGCTATGACGAACACGTGCTTCACGCGTGCGAGTTCGGGGATCTCTGCCTTTGCGGCCGGGTAGCTGCGCAACGGGTCGGTGACGATCTTGCGCGGCACGGGAGCTGAACGCAACACCCGTATGAAAAAGCGCTTCGCTGCAGCCTTGTCGCGGCGTTTCTGCAGCAGCACGTCCAGTTCGGTACCGTGTTCATCCACGGCGCGCCATAGCACGTACGGTTCGCGGCGTAGGTTCACAAACATCTCATCCAGGTGCCATGTCGAGCCCGGCTTGCCCCGTGCCGCTTTCGCCAGACGGCGAATGGCGCGCCGAACCGGTCGCACCAGCGGCGCACTGATTCGTACGTGACCGTCGCGCCGCGCTCATGCAGCCACTCCTCGATGTCACGCAGGCTCAGGTTGAACCGATAGTACCAGCGTACCGCGCAGCTGATGATCCCCGCCGGAAAGCGGTAGCCATGATAGAGAGATTTTGTCCTTTTCATCTCGCGATCTTACCCGGCCGCCTCTCCAACGTGACGGAACCCATCCGGTGTGTTTCGATACAGCCGGGTGCCGCAGACCGAGCAAATCCAGTTTCTGCTGATCTTTTTGATGTCGCTGGGCGCCGACTGGACGTGCTGACGCCAGAGGCGGCAAGGTCGGCGTGTGGTGGCACCGACGATGGCTGTCCAACGAGTTTCCGACAGGCAGTGCAAGGTTGCATAACCGTCTCCAAAGAATCGTCTCGAGAAATCCTGCCGGAGCGTTTGCAACCGTCAACGAACAGTTGCGTTGCGCCCTGAGCTCAGGGTGTCCGCCTTTTATCATATCCGGCGCGCCGGCGACCATACATAACCCGGACAAAGGATGCGCTTCCCTTGTTCGCCGGAATGCTGGTCTTGCGGACTCGATTAACTTACTATCAATGGGCGTGCCGTCTTCTGTCGGTGAGAGGTGATGCCATGGTCCAAGCGAACGAAGTAACCCGCGATCTTGCGCTGGAGACCATTGGCCGGTTTTACCGCGCGCACGCTCAAAAAGACGTCGCACTTCTGCGGACGGTAGTTACGCCCGACTGGCAATACGCGCCGGCGTCTTTCGGGCCTGCCGGGGGGCCAGACCAGATGATTCCAGTATTTGTTGACTTAGCTTCTGCGCTGCCGGACATGGACATTCAAATCTTGGATGTCTTGATCCACGGGAACATGGTTGGCGTACGGGCAAAAGTCAGTGGAACGCAGTCTGGGTCTCTGATGGGCATCGCAGCGACATCCAAGCCAATCGAGTTTGCGATTCACTCGTTTCACGAGTTCCGCGACGAACGTATAGCGAAAACCTGGCATCTCGAGGACTGGCTGAGTGTCTTCCATCAGCTCGGAACGCTGCCGCCCAGTCTCAAATGAACAAGCATTGTCGGCACGTTTGCCGCCTTTGCGGGCTTTTCCGTTGGCTAGCAAATTCGGATTGCATCGAGAGTCTCACGTTTGGCTACTGTGGATCGAGCCCGGAGTGGATAATGCGAACGGGTGCCGGTTCTATTAGCCGGCTGATGCGGGAAACGTTCTTCTGGTAGGACACTTCATCATGGAGCTAGGACGGACTCACCGACGGCGGACGCAGCGGTGTCTTTGAGGCGCCGTGTCCCGACCTTTTCCCAATACCGCAGCCTGGCAGGCTACATCGAATCCGACGATGACCGACCTCAAGCTCATTCCCATTGCGCTTTCGTTGCGCCACCGCAGTCATCACGGGAGATCAATCTGCTTCCTGCCGCCCGCGAGCGGCGACAAATCGCTCGCGCATAGAGGAGACGTATGGCACACACTGCCACCGAGCCTGACCGCGGGGCGAGAGAGTGCTTGAGTATCTTTAGAATACAGTGCTCGATGAAGTGACGTTGCCGACCATAGGCTCGGCGTAGACGAATCCGATCCAGGCTTACTCGGGAGCTTGTCATGAAGCGTACATTGATCGCAGTCTCAACGCTGTGGTTATGGGCATCTGCCGTGGCTGCGCCACCAAACGGGAAAGCCCTGTACCAAGAAAATTGCGCCAGTTGTCATGGCCAAAACGGCAAGGGCGACACGGGACCGAAGCTGGTTGGCGATGCGAGTGAATGGAAGGCAAAACTGTTTGAGCGGGCGGTTCTAAATGGCATCGACGATCAGGGAAAAGCGCTCAAATCCCCCATGCCACACTGGGCAGGCGCCAGTTTCAAAACCGACCATGGCACCGCGCCAAGCAAAGCAGAAGTCGACGCGATCCAGCATTACCTGCGCACGCTAAATTAGCGGGCACCTAATCGCCTCATGCGCCGGGCGAAGCGCTTCACGCGGTTCTGTTGCGGTAAGGCGGTCCGCTATGATGTGCGGAACGACATGACCGACTGAAAGCTCGATGAAGACGTTGAATCCGGCGGTGGCCCGAGTGCTCAAACGCCTGCATTATCCGCTCGACGTGATCCTGACTTGCGTGCGCTGGTACGTGGCCTACCCGATGAGCCTGCGACACCTCGAAGAAATGATGGCTGAGCGCGGCGGTTCGGTCGATCCTCCGACTGTTCATGTGCATAATCTCAATGCCGGCCAGAAGGATCCGCGCACAGCGATAAGTTTTGAATCCCAGCATGGGTCGCGCGCTGGACTGGCGCGTGCGATGTAATCCGCGGGAAGGGCAGGCAGCGCGCGGCAAGTGGGTGCAGTGTTTAAACTGGAATTGTCGCGCGGGTTCTGGACGCCTGAAGAGACCTGAAAGCCTTTCATGCAATGCCTCCAGCTCACATTGCCACGCTTTCGCGACATCCTGCATAGATTTTTACTCGTATAGTCGTACTGACTCAACTTTAGACATCGGCATCGCTCCCTCACCATCCCCAACGTGGGCGGCGATCAAGCGATACTGATGACGAAACGGCGATGCAAATTGAACAGCGGCGGACAGATGCAGGGCTAAAGCCTCAAGCGGGGGTCGTTGCGCTATTTCGGGGAACACGAATTTCTGGGACTTGCGGTCGAAGCCGTCGCGAAAGGCAAGTCCGGCAAATTCCATGCGCAGCCATTGCGCCACCAGTCCGGCGGTGAGCGGGTGCTTCATGCGCCAGGGTGCCACCGCCTCCATCGGGAACGCATCGCGGGCCGCCAGACTCAGCAGTTGGGCCAAGGTCCAGGCTGGCGAGCGAATCTGCATCCACAGCTCCAGCGCGGTGCGCGACTGCTGCCAGAGGTTGCTGATCCCACACCAGCGCTTCAGATTGTGAAACAGCGACTCGATGCCCCAGCGGCGTCCGTACAGACGCACGATGGCTTCGGCCGTCAGCTCGGTCTCGGTGGCCAGCAACAGTCGGGGTTGGGTCCAGGTCTGCTTGCTGGCATCGAAGAACTGGCACCAGACGGCGCGAACCGGTGTGCCCTTGAGGAAGCGCGCCCGTGCCTCCACCGAGCGCAGCCAGAGCAACTGCTCCTGACCATAGAGCGACAAGCACAGCTCGGTGACCGGCAAAGCCGCTCCCACCTCGGCGTTCAGCCGCTCCGCATAGATGCGCTTGCGCCCGCGCCTGGGGGTCATCGGGGTTATCGTACTTTCCGTGCGAAATCTGGCGGTTTGGTCCTAAAAGTCCATGTGGATCAATTACTTGCAAAATCGCCGAATGCGAGAAAGTCGAAACCGCTGGGCCTTACTGCAAGCGGCGCTTGACGCGACTACCGCCAGATTTGGCACGATTCGGACGATTACCCATCCTTGCCGGTCTCGGGGCGCACTGACAGATTTATTGCGGTCTACGGGGGGCGAGGTCGTTGACCGCTACCGTACAGACGTACCTCGTCAGCCGTGAGAACGTGCAAGTCCACCCTGCGCGTACCAGCGATTTTCGGGTTGCTCTCGCGAGGCAGGTTTTCGCGAATAGCCGGCAAAGCGCGCAACACAGCAAGCCGTTGCTGTGGCAGGGCGTCGGATGCCGCAGCGTGCATCGCTCGCTGGTCGCGATCCGCGCGTCAAAAAATGAGGCTAGACACGTCAGCTCATCCAGTATCTTTCCGGTGGTCCGTTGGCACGCCCGACGCGCACCACGCAGACGTGAACGATGAAATGATGGAACGCCCGCAGCAACGAGCCTCCAACGCTTTTTCCAGTCATTCTCCGTCGGCCGCCCATCGGTTCGACGCGCTACGACGCAAGGACGAAATTCTTGCGATGGTGGCGCACGAGCTTCGTGGACCGTTAACGCCGATGCAACTCGCCATCCATCTCATTCGCAGGGCGTCGGCGGATCGCCCGGAGGTGTTACGGTCGATCGACATGCTCGACAGGCAGATCACACAGATTACCCGGCTTGCTGAGGACTTGATGGATGCAACGCGGATCGACCATGGCGCGCTCCGTGTGAGCAAGGCCCCCATCGAAGTCGTTGCGGTTCTGGCCGCCCCTCTCACCGCAGCCGCACTGGCGGCAGCCCAACGCGGCCAGATACTCACCGTGCAGATTGCCGACAGGGCACTACGCATTGAAGGCGATCCTGTGCGTCTCGCACAGGCCGTCAACAACCTCCTGCATAACGCGGTGAAATACACGCCGGAAAATGGTTGCATCGCCGTCAACGTGCTCGCAGACGGGAAGGACCTTGTGGTGTCCGTCAAGGACAATGGCCTGGGCATATCGGGCGCGCTCCTGCCACATATCTTCGACCTCTTCGCTCAATCCAGCAGAACGATTGCGGCGAGTGCCGGCGGTTTGGGGGTGGGTCTTGCCGTGGTGAAAGCGGTCGCCGAATCGCATGGCGGAACGGTGTCGGCGACCAGTGCCGGCCCCGGTACGGGCAGCGAATTCACGCTACGGCTGCCGATCGTGCTGGAACGGCGCATCGCTCGCGAGCCGGCGTGACGGCGGGCAATGCGGTTACCCGTTTCAGTCGTCTGCTGAGCCTGCCAGCCAGCAGACGACACACTCCTCGCGTTGACAGGCCTGTCAACGAAGACCCGTTGGGCCATGGCCTGTGGCCGTTGCAGCGCGCCGCGACGCGCCACCTTGCGCGCGCGAACTATAATTTAAACGGGTTTAGTCAGGTCGACAGCCTCGCCCATCCGTCTGCTGCTTTCATGCAACTGCCGTTGATGCCTGATACTGTTAAGAACAATTCTGCGAAAACGGTGCAGTTTCTGGACAGGATAGTGGGGAGCGGCACATGGAAAACGGACATCATCCCGGAGAAAATCACCTGCTTTCGGTTCTGCCGGAAGCAGAGCGGGCGCGCGTGGCGCCGCATCTCGTACCGGTCGAGATGCCGCTGGGGCAGGTCGTGTACGAGTCTGGCGACCGCCTTGATCACGTCTATTTTCCGACAACGTCCATCGTATCGCTGCTCTATGTGATGGAGGACGGCGCGTCCGCCGAGATCGCGATTGTGGGCAATGAAGGGATCGTCGGTATTGCGCTCTTCATGGGCGGTGAAACGACGCCAAACCGGGCAGTCGTGCAAAGCGCAGGCCGGGCGTATCGACTGGATGCGCGCATCCTGAAAGAGGAATTCCACCGCGCTGGCCCGGTGCAGCGGTTATTGCTGCGCTATACCCAGGCATTGATCACGCAGATGGCTCAGACAGCCGTCTGCAACCGGCATCATTCGATCGACCAGCAGTTGTGCCGCTGGCTGCTGCTCAGCATCGACCGCCTGCCGTCAAACGAGCTGAAGATGACACAGGAACTGATCGCCAACATGCTTGGCGTGCGCAGATCCGGGGTGACCGAGGCGGCGCTGAAACTCCAGGACGCGGGGCTGATTCGCTACGGTCATGGCCACATCGAGGTTCTGGATCGACCGGGGCTCGAAAAGCGCGTGTGCGAATGCTACCGCGTGGTGAAACGGGAGTTCGACCGGCTGTTGCCTGATCTGAAGGCGATATAAACCGCGCATCATTCCTGCGAGGGCGAGCAGCCCAAGGTTACCGCAAAACCCCCTGCAGCATTCCCGGCGAATACGGCCGGCGCTCTTTACCAGGGCGGGCGCGCAATTGAACCCAGGCGTGAGAGGGAGAAATTTTCGTCCGCGACCGGACCGCTGCTGATCAGAATACCGCGCTTTGGCTGGCGTATTGCAGAGCGTCATCTGGATTGCGCCGAACGATCTCCTGGCCGGACACAGTGCCGGACTGACAGCCCGGCAATGCCCCCAGGGCGGCCGTACCCCGGCACGCGGCAGTCGCGAACTCCAGGCGGAAAAAAAGAAATCCCGATGTCCACCACCGTACCGACTGCGTGGCAAATCAATGCCAGCCTCACGCTACAGGGCGAGTCTTTTCCGGGTTGTGCGGATGCCGGTCAGCATCGCTTTTATTTTGCGAAGATACCTCGCGAAAGGCCAGAAGATTCCGGGCACGTGGCGAGAGAGCGGCGACGGGCTCGTCGCAACACGGAGCCGGAAAGCGGTCGTCTTATGTTAAGCATACTATTGATAGTCGTACTGGCGTTCATTTTGATGGGCGCGATGCCAACCTGGCCGCACAGCCGTTCGGGGGGCTATATGCCCAGCGGGGTGTTGGGTGTGCTGCTGGTCGTCGTTCTCATCTTGCTGCTTCTGGGCAGAATATAGGAGCGCAAAAATTCCCGTCTGGATGATCCGCTCACGGCCCGTCGTTGTCGGACCGTGCCATCAGAAAACGAGTGGCCTGAACGCGTTGAGAAGTTCGGTCATCCGTCATTTTCAAGGAGCAATGTCATGAACAAGGATCAGGTGAAAGGCCGCGTTGAGGAAGCAAAGGGAAAAGTCAAGGAAGCGGTCGGCAAAGCCACGGGAAGCGAAACGACCCAGGTGAAGGGTAAGGTCGAACAGGTCGCCGGCAAGACACGGGCCGCGTACGGCGATGCAAAGGAGCAACTGAAGAAACAGCCTTAGGCTGTTCGCACCGACAGGTCTTGAGGCGTCACGTAATGGGGCAAAGTACTCGCGTGACGCCTTTCCCAACGTATGCTTTCGAACCGCGGGGTGCACGATGAAACGGGTTATCACGCCGGTATCGGTGGCTGTGCTCGGAACGGCCCTGATCACGGGAACGCTGCGGGCTCAGGGAACGCCACAATCCATCACGGCGAAGCGCGTTGATGTGGTCCAGCTGGCGACGGGGTACCGGGCGTCCAGGATCAACGGATCGCCCGTCTATAACCGCAACAAGGACAACATCGGAACAATTGACGATCTGATCGTCAGCCCAACCGATCGGGTTCCCTACGTCATTCTCTCGGTAGGCGGGTTTCTCGGGATGGGAACCCATCTCGTCGCGGTACCGTTTGGCAGCCTGCAGGTCGTCGACAGGCAGATGCGGCTGCCAGACGCGACCAGGGAGTCCCTGAAAGCATTGCCCGAGTTCAGGTACGCGCCTGAGTAACGGCTGCCACCGCTTTTGATGCGTAGCCGCCGCGGGCGGGCAGGCAATCTGGCCGGCACTATGGCTGGACGATGGGCGACCATCATGGTCGGGATCGCCTGCGACCCGCGGACTTTCGGACTCGCCGCTCCGTCGCGCTTTTTTCGAAGAGCGGGTGCCCGGATTCTGCTCGGTGTTAGTGACGAATCCGGACGCCGCGCGCGGCTTTCGCCGGCGCTCCAGACAGGCACCCGCATCGACACGTAGTAACCGCACTAAAAAGTGCCGATGTCGTGAGAATGTGCGCGACCTCCCCGCCGCAGGATTGCAAGCGCCACGCAGGCACGCGAACCACCGCCCCGGCTGTTTTATACGCTACAGTGACTTCAGCCTCGTGACCTTCGTGCCTTCGAGCGTCACGCCTGCCATCAACCCGTTGTTCGTGAGCACGAACGCTTCAACTGGCGCAGTCGCGGTAGTGGTGTCAACATTGCCGTTCGCGCCGACTTTCAGTACCGCCACAGACGCGTCGCCGCCCACCGACCAGCCTTCGCTATTACGGAACCGGTCGAGTGCGTCCTCGGTCATGAACAGGAAAACGATGGCTTTCGATTGCGCGCCGATCTGCAGCCCGACCGAACCGGTCGTGGTGCTGTAGTACCCGACCGTGCGCCCGCCAACGCGCAGCGAGCCTTCACCATACTGGCCGCCGACGCCGAAGCCGGCGGCAATGACCGACGGGAACACCAGCACACCACGGGCCTTGCCGACGAGTTCATGCGAGCCGTTGGCGGCAACGTATAGGCGTGCAAGGGTCGAGTCGACACCAGTATCAATGGTGTGACGCTTTTCGGCTTGCTGCCCGCTCGTGTCGGCCCCCCCGGTCATCGTGCAGCCCGAGACTGCGAGGCCGATGGCAAGGATGGAACCAGGCGTACCCAATATGAATGTTCGTCGTAGCATCATCGTCTCCTGGTCGTTCCTGGATGCTTCTGACGCTACGCGAGGGCGGCTGCGGACGCGGTACGACAGCGTACAGAAACGCGAAACAGGTCCCGATGAACAAGACGGGTTTGACCCACAACATGCGCATCGCTCTCCGGTCGTCTTCGGGCATCGGGGCAAGGTCCTGTTTTTCCCAGCAGACCTATTCATTCAGTATGTCTGCCTGCTCTTTCCGGATACCCAATATTTTGGTCCACTGCACTTCTCTGAACAGGCCCGGCTTTTCATGTAGCAACATGATTCCGGCGCCATCGCTTCGTCCTGGAAAAAACTTATCGAGGCGCCGATCAACCCGCGGCGGCACGTCGCAACACCGGGCGCCTTGATGCCTGAAGGAGTGACGTATAGCTGTCGAGGTAATTCCGTGCCATCGTCCTGGCACTGAAGCGACGTTCGAACTGGGCGCGGATTTCTGTACGTGACAGCTCATCGAGACGTTGCAGTGCACCGACGGCACCCTGTACGTCTTCGCAGATATAGCCGGTGACACCGTGATCGATCACCTCCGGTACCGAGCCGCGATTGAATGCAATCACTGGGGTCCCGCACGCCATCGCTTCGATCATGACAAGGCCGAACGGCTCGGACCAGTCGATCGGAAACAGCAGCGCCTTCGCACCCGATAGGAACCCAGGCTTCTGCTGCTCGCTGATTTCCCCGAGAAATTCGACGTGCGCCTGCGACAGCAGCGGCTCGATTTCCATCTTGAAGTATCTCTGGTCGGTCTTGTCTATCTTCGCGGCGATCTTCAACGGCAGACCGCTTTGTGCAGCGATCCTGATGGCGACGTCTGCTCCTTTCTCCGGACTCAGACGTCCCAGGAAAGCGAGATATTGCGGCACATTCTGCGTTTGCGGCGTGAGCAGCGTTTCCGGCAGACCGTGATAGATCGTGTCGAGCCAGTTCGCCTGCGGCAGCGGCACACGTTGTGAATCGGAGATCGACACGACCGGCGCCTTCGGAAACGTATTGAACACGGCTTGGAGTTCCGGCAGGTCGAGGCGGCCGTGCAGCGTCGTCACGAACGGCGTGTCGAACTGCGAAAACAGCGAGAAAGGCAGATAGTCGAGATGGAAGTGCAACACGTCGAATTCGTGGGCGACACGGCGCACCTCTTCGAGCATCAGCATGTGTGGGGCGAGGACGTCGCGGGTCGACGGATCGAGGCGCAATGCACGCGGCCACGCAGCTTCGAGCGTCGCCTTCGTGTGCGAGTCGCCGCTCGCGAACAGGGTCACGTCGTGCCCCAGGTCGACGAGCGCGTCGGTGAGGTAAGACACCACGCGCTCGGTGCCGCCATAGAATTTAGGAGGAACGGCCTCGTGCAGCGGGGCAATCTGTGCGATTCGCATTGGCCGGTCTCCGTGGAAGAGATGCTGGGGCTTCAAACTATTCCCGAATGACCAGCGATAGTCTCGAAGGCTGGGCGTCTGCGCGATATATTTTGCGTTGCGCCGGGTCTGGCCTGAACTGAAGTTCTCACCTGCGAGAAGATACGTCTGTACGGTAGCGTTCAACCCCAGTCATTCGACGGGCCATGCCGTTTTCCTGTTCTTCATTCGATTGATCGTGCCGCCCGTGTGCGTCGCGGGCACAACGCGCGCTATTGCCCGGGCGCGCCCGGCGGGCCATGTCAGCCGTCTGCGGTTTCGCTGAAAATAGTGGGCTTGGAGCCGCTACGTTCTGCGTCTCCGACAGAGGTATGTGGTCGTTGCTGGTCACGTCAGCGCAGGAGGAAATCATGCCCTCAAACCCGACCACTCGACCGGTTCACCGGCCAGGACTTCCGGATCACCCCGTCTACGGCGTTACACCAGGCACCAGGTCGCCGGCGCCTGAACCTGCGCCGGGCACTCCGGGCGACGTTCCTGATGCCGCAGGAGCGGAGCCGGACCCGCACGCGCATCTGCCGAGCAGATCAGACGACAATTGAGCTACCTGGGTGTGTAGCCCGACGGCGCCGCCCGGGTGTGTTCCGTGCAGCCTACCTGCACGTGACGGCGTCGAAGGGAGATCAGTGCAGCGCACCGAACCTACCGTGTGCCGCCTCAGTCGGGTTTAGCCCGGCGTCGTACGGGCACAGCGCACGCTCAATCCGTTCACCATTGGCTTGATCTGGCAACTGGAGGAAGCCCCGCCCCGGCGCATCCGATAAGCCAGTGCGACGCCCATGCGCGCAGTTCTTCGGCCTGTCCGGTGGAAGGGAGCGAGCGCACATGGCGGCTTGATGTGACCGTTAATACGTTCTCACCGCCGGCGCGGCATGTCTGTACGGTAGCGGTCGACACCCTTCACACGTTCGTCAAGCCGCTGCTCCTGTACCATCATGTGATCGATCCTGCCGTCCGTCTCCGCAGCGAGTGCATCGAGCGGCTATGGAACAACCGGTTTTTGCAACGCGACACGTTCGATACACGCGGAGACTGACGCGCGCACACAAGGAAATGCGTGTCCTGAGGTCACTCCATGACGCCTCCGACCCCGAGCGCCGATCTCGCCAGATCGCTCAGTTCAAATGTCCTGAGGCGGGTCAATTGATGCAGCGCACACCGCCGCAACCTGCACGATTCCAAGACGAACGCCGTCGTGGCGGACTTCGTCAACAGTCTGGATTGGACGGCCTCTTGCTGCACGCTTCCGCCACGCGCAGGGAACAGGACCTGTCTGATTGCAGTGGAGAGTTCTATAGTAAACAGGCCGCCACCCGTCGATTGGCCGAGAACCGCGGCGCAGCATCATGCCAGCTGGCTCAGGCAGACGGGACTGACGGTACCACGTTGGGATCCGGAAAAACGGCGCCCCAACTTACCCTGGAACAACCTTCGAGGGGGAGTTTCATCATGCTGCAAGCTAGCGAAATCCAGAAGCGTTTCACCCATCTGGAGCAAACCATCGAGAAAGCTTCGCAGGCCTGTCACGCCGACGCCACGCTGCCCAAGGAGCTGATGGACTGCGTTGATCAGCTGGACAAGAAGTCCGAAGGCGCAAAAAAAATAATGGAGTCGAAAGACGAAAATCGCATGCGTCAATGGATAGACGACCTTGAACAGGTCGGCGACCGCGCAGAGCAGGCGTGTCAACGTGCAACCAATGTAGATGCGAAAGTAAAAAGTGCCGTCACCTCGGTCCATGCCGAACTTTCCGATCTGAAAAAACAGCTGCATTAACTCGTTTTTAGTAGGGGCAACCCTGCCGTGTGCCTCGCACGAAGCTGACGTTAGCTGTCGCGCACCACTCCGTGTCTGCACTGGCCCATGGCATGACGGTTGCGGGACAGAAGGTCTGGTCTTTTCACGAGGGGAGCATCATGACCACACTTGACCCCAGCATCCAACCTGCAACTGGTGGCAGTGGCGCGAGGATTGTCGGCGGCGGAACTGGCGAAGGCCCCGGCCCGGATGTGATGGCGGCAGCCACGCTCGACGGCGACAAGGTCATCACTTCCGATGGCGAAGATATCGGAAAAATCTCCGACATCATGCTCGACGTACGCGGCGGCCGGATCGCGTACGCCGTCCTGTCGAGCGGCGGATTCCTTGGCATGGGCAACACCCTTTACGCCATCCCGTGGAGCGCGTTGACGTTAGACACTAACGAGAAGTGCTTCCGGCTCGACATCACCGCCGAACGCATCAAGAACGCGCCCGGCTTCGACAAGGACCATTGGCCCGCGATGTCGGACCCGCAGTGGGGTTCGTCGCTGCACGAGTACTACAACCAGCGGCCCTACTGGCTGGCCACCCGGGGCGCAGTCGAAGGCCGGACGCTCGATCTTTGAGCCGTTAAAACAAAGGACGGCCGTGTCTGTAGTGGTCGAACCACAGGACACGTTCGCCATCTGTTCGAAACGCCGGTCGCAAGGCCGGCGTTTTCGTGTCACCAGCAGTTGTCGAAAGAGCTTCGTGAGACGGCTACTGGAGCGGGCTTGCGCAGAAACGCGTTCCAGAGATGGTCTTCCTGCCGGCGACGACGCGACGGAAGCCGCTACGGCGGACAATGCGACGTTGCGCGAGCACGAGGCCCGGACACCCAGCCATCTGCACAAGGTGGTCCCGGAGATGAAGCAAACGCGGTTCAGGGAGTTGAGCGCCAGTAGCCGCACAAGGTGTAGTCCGGATAGGGTAATCGTTCGAAACGTGAAAAATCTGACGGTTGATGTTCGGGCAGCCTCATCTGGTGCAGGATTCGACTTGATCTGGTTTTGCGCTGTGCGTGGTTCGAGAGTTTCCGAATATGCATTACGATCAGAAGAGCTTTTATAGTGACGTGAGGTCAACCACGACGCGGCAGCGAAGGACGAACGTCGCTTTAAATACTGGTCGCCATCGTTCGATCGTTGTTACCGACGTAGGGAGCAAGCTCGCCGATGACTTCCATGAGCAAGTCGAAATCGCCGAGACGTCGCACCTGAGCTCAACAGCCGATCGCGAAACGAGCGACGCGTTCAAGGCTCATGTCAGAAGGCAGTGGATCGTGCTTGTCTCGCTGTCTTACCGAAAAATCGACGAATCAGAGGTGCCACATGCTGCGTGTCGCCAAGACGTCAATAAAGTCCCGCGCCGCAGGGTTTGTGAGGCTCGCATCTCTGGCGCTCGCATCGGCTGCAATGATTGTCGCGCCGGGGCACGCTGAGGACGCGCCGACACTGAAGAGCCATCCAGCCCCGGGAGATCAGTCACCCATCGCGCTCGCGCAGGTAGCGAGTCTGCCTGTCGAGCGCCAGGTAGTCTGGCTAGGCCAGGCCGCCCGAAGCGGTGAGCTCGAAAGATTGGACGACGCGCAACTGATCGAACTCTTTCAAGCGCTCGCACCCGACACGCTTTCTCGCTACGTGCAGACGGGCAGCGCACGCTACGGGGAATACGAGTTCCAGACGTTCAGCCAACAACGCGTGAAAGGCAGATGGCAGACAAAGCCGGCTCACATGCTGGTCCGCTATCGTCAGGAGCCGCGACAAGTCTACGTGAAGTGGCTGGCTGACGGCAGGAATGCCGGGCAGGAAATGATTTATGACGAAACGAAGGATCCGGACCAGCTTTACGCGCATCTGGGTGGGATCCTCAACCTCGCGTCCTTCTGGGTACCTATCGATGGCGCTCGCGTCAAGGCGCAGTCGAACCATACCGTGCGTGAATTGGGCATAGACTTTTTCACGGATCTGTTTCTGGCCGAGCTGAAGAAGTATCGCGCGGCAGGCGTCGAGAAGCCTTTGAAGATCGAGGTGCTGAACGATCATGGTGCGCGCGTAGTAGCGTTCACGTGGGAAACACCTACCGGGCGGCCCGACTTCTATGCAAAGAAGGAGCGGCTCGGCCTCGACTTGCGGCAACCTTTTTTTCGCACGAGCGAAGCGTGGGACAACGATCTCGAACTCTTCGAGAAGTTTTCGTTCACGGACGTGACGCAGAAACGTTTCGACGACTCGGTATTCGATCCAAAGAACCCGGAGTACAGGTTCTGACGCGGCGCCGCTCTCGGCCCTTGCGACGACGGGAGAGCGGCTCGAACGCTTCCTGGCCGGCGAGCCGTATCGTCTCGTGCAAAAGAAGCGAAATTAACCGAGAATATCCGGACCGGGCAGCAAACATACTGACTGGACTGCTGCCAAAACCAACCAATGCGCCGATGCGCCCAAACGACTGGGAAGCGATGTGCGTGTTGCGAGTCAAAACCGGCTTGTCCATCGGGACCTGTTTCGCGTTTTTGTACGCTGTCGTACCACGTCCGCAGCCGCTTTGGCGTAGCGTCAAAAGTATCCCGAAACCACCTGGAGTCGATGATGCTGCGACGAACATTCATATGGGGCACGCCGGGATCGATCCTCGCTATTGGCCTCGCGGTCTCCGGCTGCACGACGACCGGAACATCCGACGCCAGCAGCCATCAGGCTGACAAGCGTCACACCGTCGACGCGGGTGTCGACTCGACGCTTGCACGCCTTTACACCACCGCCAACGGTTCACGTGAACTGGTCGGCAACGCGCGTGGCGTACTCGTGTTCCCGTCGGTCATCGCCGCTGGCTTCTGGGTCGGCGGCCAGTATGGTGAAGGCTCGCTGCGCGTCGGTGGCAGCACGGTCGGGTACTACAGCACTACGACTCGTTCGATCGGGCTTCAGATCGGCGCGCAATCGAAAGCCATCATTTTCCTGTTCATGACCGAGGACGCGCTCGCCCGATTCCGTAACAGCGAAGGCTGGTCGGCAGGCGGTGACGCGTCAGGGGCAGTACTGAAAGTCGGCGCGAACGGCAACATTGATACCACTACCGCGACGGCTCCGGTCGAAGCGTTCGTGCTCACGAACAGCGGGTTAATGGCCGGTGTGACGCTCGAAGGCACGAAGGGCACCAGGCTCGAGTCACTATAACGGGTGACGCAGGCGGGGCAGGTTTGTGTCTGTTTGCCGTTTTCAATCTTACGGAGGAGGCATGCACATTCTCACGAACGCGGGCCCGCTGGTTTCACTGATTGCTGGCATTCTGATTCTCGTGGTGCCTCGCCTGTTGAATTACATCGTTGCGATCTACCTGATCGTTATCGGGTTGCTCGGGCTGTTCGGGGGACATCTCCACTGAACCGAAACGGCCCGTGAAGAAGGCGCGTTGCGAACAGCGGTCTTGTTTAGGTGGTTCAGGACGTCCAGGCATCGATCGCCGGAAGCAGAGAAGGAGTATCGAACATGTTGCGAAGCATAAAGAGTCTTCATGGATGCACCGTCGCGGCACGTGACGGCGACATCGGAAGCGTTGATGATGTCTATTTCGA
This sequence comes from Paraburkholderia panacisoli, assembly GCF_008369935.1. GTDB lineage: Bacteria > Pseudomonadota > Gammaproteobacteria > Burkholderiales > Burkholderiaceae > Paraburkholderia > Paraburkholderia panacisoli. The sequence goes on from NZ_VTUZ01000028.1 coordinate 16,975, forward strand.
CGACGAAGCTTGGGGCGTGCGCTACCTCGTGGTCGACACGGGAAACTGGATGCGTGAGCGGCAGGTACTGATTTCACCGTATTCGGTGAAACACATGGACCGCGAATCAGGCACCGTCCACGTGCATCTCACACGGCAACAGGTGCGGGATAGTCCGAACATCGATACGCATAAGCCGGTGTCGCGTCAGCACGAAATCGACTACCACCTTTACTATGGCTATCCGACGTACTGGGGTGGTCCAAACATGTGGGGAATGGGAGCTTACCCCGCATTCGACGTACAGGATGTCTCGCCAGAACCAGCATCGGAGGCACTCCCGCGCCCCGACCTGGACGCAGATCAAGTGCCCGCGGACGTCCATCTGCACAGCACAAATGTCGTAGAGGGCTATCACATCGAGGTAGCCGATGGCAGCATAGGTCACGTCTCCGGTTTCATTTTCGACGACATTGCATGGGCCATTCGTTATCTGACCGTCGATACGCGAAACTGGTGGCCCGGTGGCAAGGAGGTGCTGGTGGCAACACGATGGATCGACCTGATCGACTGGGTTGGCTCTACCGTTTCTACCCGACTCAGTCGCGACGCAATCAAGAATAGTCCTGAGTACGACGACTCCGTTCCGCTCAGCCGCGATTACGAAAAGAGACTCCATGAGTTTCATGGCAGGGATGGATATTGGTGAGGATAGCGCGGGGTGTTCGCGTGCCGGGGACAGTAGCCGTACGGGAGCGCATTGCCCCGCAATGTAACGCTTGAGCCCCTGGGCGCGGACACCCTACGACCGCTTCCTGAACTGCTCTTTCGCGTCGCCGTATGTGGCCTGTGTCTTGCCGACGACCTGTTCGATCCTGCCTTTCACCCTGGTCGTTGCACTTCCAGTGACTTTGCCGACCATTTCCTTCAACTGTCCTTTTGCCTCCTTGACGCGGCCTTTCACCTGATCCCTGTTCATGACATTGCTCCTTGAAATTGACGGATGCCTGTGCCTCACGACACGCAGCCGGCCACTCGTTTTTCAGATGAAACGCTGCGCAACGACGGTCGCGAAGAATCCTTCGGGCAAAAATTTCACGCCTATATCCTGCCCAGAACGAGTAGCACTAGCACGACGATCAACACCACGCCTAGCACGCCGCTGGGCATATAGCCCCACGAACGGCTGTGCGGCCAGGTCGGTATCGCACCGATCAATATGAGTACCAGCAAGACTATCAATATTGTTCCCAACATGGCCCTTCTCCTTCCCGACTCCGTGTTTTGACGAGACCGGTCGCCGCGCTCCCGCTGGTTGCCCGGAATCTTCATGGCTTCCGCGAGGTATCTCAGCAACGTTCAATTTGAAGCTGGCGGGCATCCCCGACACTCCTGAAAGATCTCTACAGTAGAGTCAGCGTGACCTTGATTTGCCACGCAGTCGGTACGGTGGTGGACGCCAGGATCTCTTTGTTTGTAGTGGCCGCTCCGCGTTCACGAGGAGCGAGTGCCGACGCCCGGCCAGGGCCCTCTAGTTGTCGGACTGGGCGTTCAATTGCGCTTTGGCCGGTGGGGAAATGGTTCGGCGCGAGCCATTGGACAATCCGTCGTCATGAACGGAAGATTTGCCTCTTATATCGCCTTCAGATCAGGCAGCAATCGGTTGAACTCCCGTCTCACCACGCCATAGCATTCACACACGCGTTGTTCTAGCCCCGGTCTGTCCAGCACCTCGATGTGGCCATGACTATAGCGAATCAGCCCCGCGTCCTGCAGTTTCAGCGCCGCCTCCGTCACGCCGGATCTGCGCACGCCAAGCATGTTGGCGATGAGCTCCTGCGTCATCGTCAGCTCATTCGAGGGCAGGCGGTCCATGCTGAGCAGCAGCCAGCGGCACAGTTGCTGGTCGATCGAATGATGCCGGTTGCAAACGGCGGTCTGGGCCATCTGCGTGATCAGTGCCTGCGTATAGCGCAGCAACAGCCGCTGCACCACGCCGGCTCGATGGAATTCCTCTTTCAGAATCCTGGCATCCAGCCGATACGCCGCGCCTGCGCTTTGCACGATCGCCCGGCTTGGTGTGGTTTCCCCGCCCATGAAAAGTGCAATGCCGATGAGCCCTTCGTTGCCCACAATCGCAATTTCGGCGGACGAGCCGTCTTCCATCACGTACAGCGGCGAGACGATGGACGTGGTCGGAAAATACACGTCATGGAGGCAATCGCCCGATTCGTACACGACGTGCCCCAAGGGCATCTCAACCGGCACCAGATGGGGGGTAAGGCGAAGCGATTCCGCCTCGGGCAGAACCGCGAGCAGGTGATTTTCTTTGAAACGAGGTTGAGTTTGCATGTGTCGCTCCCCCGGCAGCCCCACAGAAACCGCACCGTCTTCGCCGGTTTGTTCTTCACAACGTCAGGATCGACGGCAGTTGGGCGAAAGCGTCAGACAAATTGGCGAAGACGCCGCGGCGCGGCAATGCGCAGCCGCACTCCCTGAACTCCGAGTCTGACTGGACCCTCTTTAAATTATAGTTCGCTTGCGCACGATGGGATGGTACGTCGCGGCGCGCTCTGACGGCTGTCAGCCATGGCTGGGCGGGTGATTGATCAAGCCGTTCACCTTCAAAGTGAGTACGTCGATCGGCGACGTTGCGGCACATCTTCACAACGCAGAACGGTCGGCGTCCACGATGAGTGGCGCCAGTCGATGTTCGAAGTGCGACCGGCTTGCGTCAAACGAATCCGCAATGATCCAGCGGACCACGTTTCCGGGCAGTCCTGCGTTCTACCGGAACTGGAGCGGTATAAACAGGCTGATGCCAGGTGCCGACTCCGGCGCGTAGACCACGGGTGGGGGCGCATACACATAGTCCTGGTTGCCGTAGTCGTCGCCGCGACGGTGATCATTGTTGGGATGTTGATAAGCCTGCCGGTTGCCGTGATCCGACTGATGCCCCTGGTTTTGCCGAGACCCGTTATCCATGCCATGTTGCTGTGGATGTCCCTGCTTATGCTGATAGTTGTTATTCGCGTCATGCTGTTGTTGGCCCTCCTGGTTGCCGTTGCCTTCGCCAAAGGCCGGCGCGATGGACATGCCGCCAATGGCCAATGCCAGGCCAACTGCAGTCATGATTCTGGTCTTCATCGAGCCCGTGCACGCGGCTCGCACTGCTGGGATTTTCATGATGTTCTCCTGTCTGCGGTCCGGAACCCTACTGCGGTGCCGGTCCGCTTCCCGTTGCGGGTGTCTCGAGATCACCCCTTCGTTGCGGAGTGATGATGGTCAGTCCAAAAAATCAGATCGGCATTCTTCTTCTGGACGTCGGACATGCTGTCGTACAGCGCCTGAAACGCAGGAGTAAGCTTTCTGATGCCGTCCGCATGGGCGTCAGCGATCTGGCCGTAGGACTTGAGATCGTCGACAGCGCTCATGCTGTTGGCATTCGCTGTTCGCGCCTGTCTGCTCGGACGCAACCATCCCCGCCCGGTAGTGCCATCGGGCATCCAGACGCACGCCGTCCGCCTCACGAAGAAGGTCACTTAAAGTTATCGTCGCGCGCTCCGCCAGAGCGCTTCGAAGCCGGCATGTTCCCGCTATGCGGCAACGCCGCCAGATTGTGGTTCAGGATCGATCGCGCTTGACTTGCCAGTCGAGGCAACGCAGGCGCTAACCATATCCCGAACCGACGTAGCATAGCGATCGGCGCTGAGCGCGCTCTGGAGGTCCTCGATCCACTGATGCGTATCGCCCGTCGGCCAGAGGCCCACGACGATCAATGCGTGCGGCAAGCACTGCCGAACACGTCGCAGAAGGTAGCGCAGGTGGGAAGGGATGCCATTGATGTTCAGATAGAAGGGAGTCGTCGCGATCGCCTTCAATGCCCCCGCGTGTGTCTGAGCACCCTGGATCCGGTTCATGGCGGGAGGGCACAGCGGCCACCTGCACATGGTGAGCTTTCTGCAATGCCATCTCCACAGCAGTGGTCGCCGGCAACCCCTCAAGCCGCGCGTGGTAAAGATCGAGAATCAAGCCGAAATTCGCGTCGCCTATCGTATCGACCCACTTCAAAGCGTCACATAGTGAACCTATGAGGTAACCCGGCACATCCCGCTGGTTGATTGCCTCCACGAGGAGGGTAATCTTGAACTGATGGGCAACGGTTACGGCATACTCGATGTTCTCGATAAAGGCAGGCAGCGATGCGGATACGTCGGCAATCGAGCTCACGGCACAATAAGACGATCACCGCGCGCAATTGAAAACGCGGCACCATTACGGCGCCGCGTCTGCTGCGATGATTGACAGCGAATGGGCTTGTTGACCTCGGCTCTTGACTTCGTTGGCGCGCTTGCCCAGCTGGCTCCCTTACTTGGGCTCTTGTGCCTCATTCTTGATCGCCTGGCCGCCCTTCGAAATGTCCTGGCCTGCGCCCGCCATCGTGCTGCAGCCGGTGAGAACCGCGGTACCAGCAATCAGCATCCATGCAATCAGTCGAATCATTATCTTCCCCTTGTTCAAATCAGGATCGGAGCAGATTAATTTTAGACGATTTAGCTGTCGGTGCTGCCTGCTTCGCCTGTCAGCATCGACTGACGCAGCATCGTGACGTGGGCGGCGATGCAACGGTCATCGTGCTGAAGGTTGGTGCGAGTCGCAACGTCGATACGTCAACCGCATCCGCGCCGGTATAGGCGTGCTGACCAACGCCGGCCTGATAGCCGGCGCGTCGCCGGAAAGCATCACGTTCACGACCCAGAATCTGACAGCCAGACGGCTTGCGCGGGAAGCGGGTTGCATGCGGGTGCAGCAGACGGGAGGCACACTCTCGCTGCCGGCTTCACCAAAGGAGGCACTCGCGCAGCACCTGTCCGGCGGGACGATCAGCAGCGCGCCCAATCTCGATGGATCGGTGAGTTCGAGCAGGCATACCGACGACTATGACCGGTATCAGGATATTCCCCCGCCTCGCGTGGACGAACTGGTTGCCGCACTGAATGAAGGGCGCAGCCTTCCCGGACTTGATCTGACTCGCCTGCTCTAAACGAGCGATGATATTGTAAGAATCGCGATGCGCCCCAACACATGGCATGCAGGACGCCCGGCAATTGCGGAGGCCCGACGCTTGGACCCTGGTCGGTCCAGTCGCCATCGCGCTGCCGGAACTCGCCCGGACTTAGTAGCACGTAAACTCCCCCCGGCGGAGCCGAGTTGCACGTCATAGCGACTTTTTAAGTGCCGCCGGGGTCAGGAGGAAATCTTGCCGGTGGGTGCTTCTTGATGTTGTGCTGGATGATTTCTTCTCGAGTCTCGGAGCCCAATGTCCCTATACCGTAGCGTCGCTGTCCGGAACGAGCCGAGAGTATGAATCCCTTGATAATAGATCCGGCCTTTGCTGGCACGATGCGTTCAACGACAGGAAAGGAACGTAAAGCCGCCTTGAGAACACGCTGCGAGCTGAGTCTCGAGCTGATCGGCCGACTCGTCTGCCCGGCGTCGCAAGCGGTGCGCACCGGATGCCATGCGCAGCATTGCGCTAAAACATGGGCAGATTTGGGTTTGCGTCCAGTTGTGATGCTTGCGGCCTCCTGCGACAATCGTATGCGATCGAGTAAGGACGCCCTTCTCATGAATGTTTGAAGGTCTGAAGCTAAGTGTCCACGTGGACACATGAACTCAGACTGCAATGAACGATAATCGAGACCTTCGAAGCAGGTTGGTTGCTGGCCAGAAACGGGACGGCCGGCGTGAATTCAATGAAGATGCTGTGCAAGAACTCGTCGCACTATGCCTGAAGCCGGGCGTGTCGATTGCGCGCATGGCTATGGATCACGGCGTCAATCCAAACCAGTTACGCCGATGGATTGCGCGCTACCAGCAGCAGATTTTGCACGGTCCCCGGCATCCAGAGCCGATGGTAATCGATGGTGTCGCGATCGACGCGTGCGCCTCGACTGTCAGAAGCATCGAGAATGCGAGTTCGGCGTCGGCCTTTGTGCCTGTCGTCTCCGAGTCGCTGCCGCGGTCGATGCCGTTTCCTGCGGAGCTGTCGATCGCGCTCACGCTTCACGTGCGGTTAGCCAACGGGGTCGAGTTTGACCTTGGCGAGGCAAACGTCGAAGAGATCGAGACAATCATCCAGATGCTCGGGAGGCTGGCGTGTTCCGGTTCGACGAAGGTCTGAAGGTCTATCTGCACCGCGACCCGGTCGATTTCCGCTACGGAATGAACAGCCTTTCGATCCTTGTTGAGCAGGCGATGCAACTGAACCCGATGGATTCGTCGCTTTACGTATTCACGAATCGGCGATGTGATCGCATCAAGATCCTCGGTTGGGATCACAACGGATTCTGCAAGCCGCCTACATAAAACCCACGGTACGGTAGTCGAAACTCGAACGGTGCGGTATCCATGGCATCCGTGGCACGGAAAACAGGTTGTAGTGCGTAAGGCGACTGGGGCGCGTACGGCATACGTATATTGGTGCGCTCTCGATGAGCGGGCCGTGGAGGGCCAGTTCTTCGAAGTGCCGAAATGGATGCTGGATGCGGCCGCCTGCGCGACGATGCGTTTGGGTGACGTTGCGCAGGTTGACCTGGAGGCGCTGCGAGCTGTCGTGGATTTGCTTCGAGCGTCGCCGTCGCGGTGTGCTGAAAAGATCAGGCAAGCTCAGTCTTCTTCTCAAGGAGACACTGATGAGCGACCGCCTATCGTTGAAGAATGCCAACCAACTGACGTTGTCTCTGCCCGGACCGAACGGGCTGACGTGGGAGCAATTGCCGGCGCCCGTGCGCGAGGAGTTGACGCGGTTACTGGCAAATCTCCTGACTCTGGTGGTCAACGGCCATCGGGCTCCAGTCACGCTTTGCGGGGAGGCGAACAATGAGTGAAAAGATCATGCCGCAGCATCTTGCTCGCAAGGCGATCCTGTACGTGCGCCAGTCCTCGGCCTGGCAGGTGGCGAATAATCTGGAGAGCCAGAGGCTGCAATACGCGATGGAAGCGCATCTGCGTCAGATGGGTTGGGAGAATATCGAGGTTATCGATGAAGACTTGGGACGGTCTGCTGCGGGCGGGGTAACGCGTAGCGGGTTTGAACGTATGGTTTCCGAAGTTTGTCTGGGCAAAGTCGGTGCGGTATGTGCTCGGGAAGTGTCGCGGTTCGCGCGCAATAGCAGCGACTGGCAGCAACTCGTGGAGGTGTGCAGGATTGTCGATACTTTATTGATCGACCAGGAGATGGTGTACGCGCCTCGCCAGAGCAATGACCGACTGCTCCTTGGGCTCAAAGGTACCTTGAACGAGTATGAGATTGATCTACTTCGCCATCGGGCCAGCGAGGCGCGCGTGCAAAAAGCTAAACGCGGAGAACTGGTTTCACACTGCCCGGTCGGATTTATCAAGGGAGGTGATCAAGTGCTGGAGAAGGATCCAGACCGCCGTATCCAGGATGCGATCACACTCGTGTTCAGCAAGTTCATGGAATTGGGAAGCGCTCGTCAGACATCGCTATGGTTCATCGAGCACGGACTTTCCATACCTTCCAGAACATTGCGGGGAGAAATTCACTGGAGACGTGCGTCATACGCATGGATTCATCGCGTACTGACCCATCCGATGTACGCGGGCGCGTACGTCTATGGCAGAAAGGCGAATGTGACCTGCTATGAGGACGGTGTTTCCCGACAGAGAACCCGTCGTCGGTCGCGGGCCGAGTGGGTTTCCCTGATTACCGATTCACACGAGGGTTATGTCAGTTGGGGGGACTTCGAGCGAATCCAGCTCATGATCTCGAGCAACGTGCTGGGCAGCGGCACGGGGTCTTCGGGTGCGGCCCGGAAAGGGGCGGCATTGCTGACCGGAATGTTGCGGTGTCGCCGGTGCGGCCGTATGCTGCGTGTGTTCTATAAAGGAGAAAAAGGTGAATTCGTACGCTACGCCTGCACCGTGCCGACAATGGACACCCGTGAAGCTCGCTGCATCGCATTCAGCGGCGCTTCTGTTGACGCACCTGTTGCCGCGCAGATCCTGCACGTTGTGCAGCCTGCAGGCATAGCTGCCGCCGTGTCAGCCTACCAACAACAAACTGTGCAGAACCAGGAGGTTGTTGCTGCGCTAAGACGAGACCTGGAGGCGGCTCAATACCGGGCGCGGCGCGCTCAAACGCAATATGACGCGGCCGATCCAACGAACCGGCTGGTTGCTGATGAACTTGAACGGCGATGGAATCGTGCTTTGCAGGAAGTGCAAGCCATCGAACTGAGAATTGGCGAGGAAACGGCGGACGGCTCCGGCCCGGTAGTCGCATCAGCGCAGGAATTCGAATCTCTCGCAGCCGATCTGGAAGCGGTATGGAACGATCCTGCTGCCGATGAAGGAATTAAGAAGCGGATCGTGCGAGCACTGATTCAGGAAATCGTCGTCGACGTCGATGCTGACACAAGCGAGGTTGTTCTCGTTATCCATTGGAAGGGAGGCGTGCATACGTCATTACGTTTGCCTCGACGCCGCAAAGGACAACACTCGCTTCAGAACAACAGGGAGACCGTCGAAGCTGTGCGGATTCTGGCGAGAATCTGCAATGACAACATGATTGCCGGCGTATTCAATCGGCAGGGTATGCGGACCGTGCACGGGAATTTCTGGTCGCGGTCGCTGATCACCTCACTCAGACACCACCACGATATTGCGTGCTACAACGTACAGCGACGAGAGTCTGAGGGATGGATGAATCTCTCTCAGGCTGCAGCTCGACTGGGTATCACCAATCGGACACTGCGCCTTGCTATCGAGCGGGGTGAAGTCAAGGCCGAGCGGCCGATTGCGTGCGGCCCCTGGATCCTGAACAGACAGGATCTCGAGAGTGAAGCGGTTGTTCGCTTTGCGGAAAGCGTTCGTTCGGGCAGAAAATCCCCCACGGTACCGTCACCACTACAGACATCTCTAGATTTATCAACCACATAGCCAAATGGTGCATCATGAAGCATGCTTCTGGCTGCTGCTCAAGAGGCTGGAAGAGAAGGATCGTTTCGTCTGGCCCGATAGTAGTGCCGGGGTCGTCGCGCTGGATGTCGAGCGTTTGCACTGGCTACTCGAGGGTGTTGACATTGCCGCGCTTGGGCGACATCCGAAACGTAATTATGCTCGCGTGAGTTGAACATGATAATGACGTGCCGGTCCAAGCGATATGCCGATCAACGTCACCCTCTCTGCCGACGAGCTCAAGGCACTCCTGGCGATGCGCGAGGAGCATGTCGCGCTTCAGCGTGAACGTGACGAGTTGCGTGGCACACTGCGACTCGTGACAGCAGAGCGCGACCTCGCCGAAGAGCGCTTACGCGCTTATCGCCGGGAGCTGTTCGGCGCGAAGAGCGAGGTTCGCGATCCGGATCAGTTGGGGCTGTTCAACGAAGCCGAAGCGCTTGCGTCGAACGCACTGCCCGCGCAGGAGGATACGCCTGACACGAAGGTTGCAGCGCACTCGCGCAAGAAGCGCGGGCGCAAACCACTCGACCCTAATCTGCCCCGCGAAATATACCGCCACGAACTGCCCGAGGCAGAGCGGTTTTGCGCGAATGACGGCCACCCGCTCGTTGAGTTCGGTGTGGAAATCAGCGAGCAGCTCGACGTGATTCCGGAGCAGATTCGTGTCATCCAGCATCAGCGTGTCAAGTACGCCTGTCCCTGCTGCGATCTCGGCATCAAGGTTACACCGGCGCCGCCGCGCATTATTCCCCGTGGGCTGCTGACCGAGGCTGCACTGGCATGGATTGCGACCGGCAAATATCAGTTCGGGATGCCCCTTTATCGTCAGGCCGGTCTGTTGCGCCGCTTCGGCGGCGACATCTCGTCGAACACGATTGCCGCAAGCATGGTGCGGGTGGGTATTGCGACACAGCCCGTGATCAACCTGATGCGCGACACGCTGCTGGATGCAGAAGTGATCTACTGCGACGAGACAACATTCCAGGTTCTGAAGGAAAAGGGACGGCAGCCGCAAACGAAAAGCTACCTGTGGGCGCAGATGACGGAGTCGAAGACTCCGGTACGCGTGTTCACCTACATCGCGGGGCGCGGTGGCAAACTGGCCGGGAAGCTGTTCGATGGCATCCGGGAAGGCGCCGTGCTGATGAGCGACGGCTACGTGCCCTACGATGGCATCGCGCAACGCCACCATCTCGCGCACCTTGGATGCTGGACCCACGCGAGGAGGGGCTTCGTCAAGGCAGAAGACAATGTGCCAAAAGCAGCACGTACGCCCGATCTTCTCGCGACGCGCTTCATCAGGCTGATCGGCAAGCTGTTCGCGGCCGAGGTCCGAAGTGCAAAGTGGAGACCTGAAAGACGGCGCCGACTGCGACGACGATACAGTGCCCCCGTGCTCGACCTCATACAGGCGCTGATGCTTGAGCAGTTGCCAGCCGTCGTGCCAGGCAGCCTGCTCGGCAAGGCACTGAACTACCTGCGCGGGCAATGGCCGAAACTCGTTCGCTACGTCGAAAATGGGGACTGGCCGTTATCGAACAATGCCTGTGAGAATGCAATCAGGCCATTCTGTGTTGGACGCCGTTCGTGGCTCTTTGCCGATACCGTCGCAGGCGCCAATGCGAGCGCAAACCTCTATTCGATCGTGGAAACATGCCGGGCCAATCGTATCGATCCCTATCGTTACCTTCACTGGCTGTTCCAGCAACTTCCGCTCGCGAAGACTGTCGACGACTACGACGCGATGCTACCCTGGAAGATGCCAGCAAATCTCCGCTGAAAGCCGTCGCTATCACAACTCACACGCCGTCCGAACTGACTCTGACGGGCGTCGATAAATGACCGCATACCGACAATCAGCGCTGATCGATCTTGTGGAAGCACTGCTTCGCAGCGCGTTTGGTGGCACGATGAAGCAACGATGATTGCGCAATCGAATGACCGTTCGTTGGCTGGAGCCGACATCTGACCGTCCGAGCGACAGTGCGAACGAATGGCCCTTCCTGGCCGTGTGCTGCCTCATGCGTGAGGCAGCATTTTCCGTTGCCCGTAAAACGGCGATCGGCAGCAGGCGACCCTCAGCGGACTTCCGGCACGTCGAGGCATCAATGGCTCTTCACACGGTGCAGCGGACGTTCATCGGGCGATGTTTGCTGACGGGTCATCGGCCGTTGCCAACGTTCAGCTGTCGTCGCCAGTGGGCAGCTTCAAGGCGCTTCCCTGCCGTTCCCACATCGATTGCCGCGAACTGCAGGTCTCCATACGTGAACGCGTGCCGCCATCGTCGGACCCCCGGTAAGTTTTGAACCGAATGCCACCGCATGATCGCGGCGTCGGTCTTTCTGTCCATAGACAAGTCGATGGATCTGAACCGTTGATGGAGCGGGCCTCAGATTGAACATATGACACGTATCGGTTGTATAAGGCGCGCCGCGCCTGGCGATGCACCGAAGTGACCGGTATCACGGCTGGCACTTCAAGTGGGCTGGGTGCAATTGCACCTCGCGGCATGATCGTTGCGCGGAAAAAGTCGGAAGACCCGTTGTTTGGCCGCGCGAATCGGCGCAGACGAAATTATCGAACATTCACGCCGCGGCAGGGCGGCCGATCTTCTCCTGAAGTGGATCGTCTTCCGCCCGTCGGCATTCCGGAGAAATCATGCGCCGCTCGTTCAACAAAGTTGCCGTACCCACCAAGACCCTTGGAGCATTTGCAGCTGCAGCGACTGCCGCCGCTATCAGTGCGCTATGGGTCGAGCATCGCGCCCGCAAAGCCGAACGCGACAACCCGCCCGTCGGCCGCTTTGTCGAAGTGGATGGCGTACCGCTCCATTACGTCGACAAGGGCACCGGGCCCGCCGTCGTGCTCCTGCATGGAAATGCCGTACTGTTGCAGGATTTCATCGCCAGCGGGTTGATCGACCGGTTAGCTGAGCGGTACCGCGTGATTGCGTTCGACCGCCCCGGCTACGGGTACAGCGGCCGGCCACGCGACCGACTGTGGACTGCAACGGCTCAGGCAGCACTGATTCGACAGGCGCTCGTGCAAATCGGCGTCGACCAACCCGTGGTGCTCGGACATTCCTGGGGCACGCTGGTCGCACTGGGTATGGCGGCCGACGGCGCCGCGGACTTACGCGGTCTCGTGCTGGTTTCCGGCTACTACTATCCGACTGCACGCGCCGATGCAGCGCTCGCCGCGCCGGCAGCGCTTCCCATCGTGGGTGATGTCCTGCGTTACACGGTTTCGCCATTGACCGGGCGGCTGTTGTTAAAGCGGACCGTCGAAGCGATGTTCTCCCCGTTGCCCACGCCAGCCGACTTCTTTAACTTTGTCTCTCGGGAAATGATCCTCCGTCCCGTGCAGATCAAAGCGGAGGCCGAGGATGCCGCGTTCATGATTCCCGCCGCAGCACGGTTCAGTGCCCTTTATCCGGACCTCAAGATGCCGGTCAGCATCTTTGCGGGAGTGGATGACAAGGTCATTGATCCCCAAGCGAATTCTGTGCGATTGCATCGTGAAATCACGCATAGCACGCTCGTCATCGCGCGTGGGGCGGGCCACATGGTGCATTACGCGGTCCCCGCTGAAATCGTCGAGGCGATCGACCTGATGAGCGCGGGACATTCCGTGGAAACGGGCGATAGCAACGCCGCCATTGACGAGACGTCGGCGGCTGAGAGGTTCCCGGTCACGCCGGCGGAAGCATAACCCGGAGTTGCGCGCGCCCACGCTTTCTTGTCCTGTATGAACAGGGAGTCGTCTGCTGTGAGCAGCTTACGGAGCTTCGCTTTCGAATGACCAGTTCAATTGACTGTGTAATCGTCGGCGCGGGGCCGGCCGGCCTGACCGCCGCCTTATATCTCGCTCGATATCGCCGCTCGGTGAAAGTGTTTGATTCGGGCGAAAGCCGAGCGCGGCTCATCCCGCTTGCGCGAAACGTTCCGGGCTTTCCATCCGGCATAAGCGGCGAGGCCTGGCTGGCTAGTCTGCGCGAGCAGCTCGAACCCTATGTGTTGACGCCCGAGCCGGCTCGGGTCGAGACCATTGAAGCTGCCGACAACGGATTCAGGATCGACTATCGCCCGCTGCCCGGCATCGAAGAAGGAGCGGTGCGCTCGGTGCATGCTAGCCGTGTGTTGCTGGCCGCAGGCATTCGGGATGGACTGCCATCGATACCCAACGCGGCGGAACTGACGCGTCGCGGTCTCTTTCGACTCTGCCCCATTTGCGACGGTTACGAGACCGACGGTCAGCGCATCGCAATGCTGGGACCAGCGAAGTGTGCGCTATCGCATGCTGTTTTCATGCGAACGTTCTCGCGCGACGTTTCCGTGGTGGCGTCCGACCTCGATGCGTTATCGGGCGCTGAAGTGGATTCGGCTGTCGCCAGTGGTATCGGTCTGATCGAGCTATCGCGACTGGACGAACCCGAAGGTGCCCATCGAGGGGTTCAGATCATCAGTCTCGATGGAGCCGTCCATAGGTTTGACTCTGTTTATCCCGTCATGGGCTGCAATGCCCGGACCGACGTGTTGGGACTGGAAGTGGAGCGGGACGACGACGGAATGGTGCGAACCGACAAACATCAGCGGACTAGCATCCGGCATCTTTACGCGGCTGGCGACATCGTCAATACCCTCAATCAGATCAGTGTCGCCTCGGGCGAAGCGGCCATCGCCGCGACGGAAATTCATCGAAGCCTGCCTCACAACCCCAGGTGATGCGGCTACGGCGGCTGTTTACTATCCAAGCCAGAGAAACCAGACGGCACGTGCCCGAGCGTTCATCGATTTTTTAATCGACCATTTTCGGGCGCCGTTCATCCCGGTTGAAACTGGAGCTTTGATTTACGCTCGAAAAAAGAGAGCGGGACGCAAGCCATAAGCCGTCCACGGCGATAAGCCCGACGGTCCGTTTGGACGACTGGAGCTCGCGCTCAATCTTGGCAGCAATCGCTTGCATCTGATGGGTTCGACGCAAAGGAAGCCGTTTGACGCGTTTCTGACAAGGGTCAGCGCAGTGTGGAGAAGATTTTGAGACGCGCGCATTTCACCGGCAGTACTCCCGATGTTCCAAGATGATGTCGCGCCCGAAGACACTATCGACCTGCGGCCCGCATTATCGCCTGCCCAGGACGGCCCCGATGCTGGGTGAGGAGGTCCGCCACCACGCGCAACACTTCCGGATGATGAACCATGCCTAGATGGCTTACGTCCGCGACCTCGATGTTGCGGTGATTCCGTGAATCAGTCGAGACGCATCCTTCCCACGCAACAATTCCGTCCGTTTTCGAATAGACCGAAGCGCATGGGACAGAGGCAACGGTTTCGGAGCGTCGCGTCGAAGTATGGCTTATTGGAGTTACCCCGCTGCTCAACATGTTCAGCAGCCATCCGGCGTGAGTGGCGTCCGAGTTGTCGGCAACAGGTGTCGCCAGCGTGATGACCTGGCGCACCAGTTCCGGATATTTCGCGGCCAACTGACGGGCGTAGACGCCGCCAAAGCTCCAGCCGAGCAGAGAAACCGAACGCCGATGCAACGCATGTATCTGCCGCAGATGGTCACCCAGACGTTCGAGCATCGGGTCACGGTCGGCACCCGGTCCAAAATTGACACCCTGTTCCCAATCGTGGACTTCGTAGCCCAGTTGCTGCAAGCGATTGCGCAGGTCCGACGTCGCGGCCCCGCTGACACCTAGGCCGGGAAATACGAGTACTGGATGACCGTCCCCGCGCGGCAGCGGGACAGCCAGCGGGGCCATACCGGCGACGTAGTCGGCTGCCGCGCGAAGTGGTTCAAGAACGAGAAGTGTTGCCGACGCGTAGGGCGTAATAAATCTGTCACCGGCCCACCTCAGTAACCACGGGCCAAAATGCGCGCCAGTTGACACTTTTATTCCCCTTTGAATCGGCATAAAAGTGTCAACTCGCATATCTCCGTATTAAATTTGTCACTTCGCCTCCTACACTTCGAATCCCGTCCTTCGGAGGCTCACCTCATGGCGGATACTTTTCAGGCAGCCACGCCGATGGCGCTTGGCCGTCCACGCGGCGCACACCGATTCGAAGCCTTCAGTCCCAAGCTCGCGCGCCGCATCATGTTCTACCGTCGTGCGTTGCTTGAACAATGGTTACTGCTCGAGGCGAACCCGAAGGTGATCACCTTCTGCGAGCGACCCGGCTATGTGCTGATCAACGGAGAGCGTCATCTCGCCGATTTCTGGGTGCGCTACGTTGATCACGAGGAGTTGGTTGTACTAAGCGAACTACTTTGGGGATCCAATGTAGACGGGGCAAGCGCCGAGCTTGACGCTGGCACCGCAGAGGTCCGGTTTGTCGCATCGGCTGAGCTCGCTGCGGCGCGTTCGTGGACGGACAACTGGCAGCGCATCCTCCCCTACCTTGTTGCGAACCGCGGCCTCGTGCCGGCAACGCTATCACTGGCCATCATGCGATTCGTGGACGAGCCACGGCGGCTGCTCGATATTGAGCGCGAGTTCCTGACCAGCGAACCGGTGATCGTTCGCGCTGCCTTGTTCAGCCTGCTCCACGGCGGTCGCGTCAGCGCGTCGGCACTTCAGACGCAACCGCTGTCGCTGCTCACCTCGTTCTCAGCGGCGGAGGCGACATCATGAGTCGCCGCAAGCCTGAGTTGCAGACGATCGATGTCAACGCATGGCCCACTGTCGCTCACACCGAACTCAACGAATCAGACGGCCGGAAGTTCGAGGCGCGGCGGCAGGCCATATTGCGCTATATCGCTGGCGAGCCGATCAGGGCCATTGAGAAATCGACAAACTTCAATCGCCGGCAGTTGTACCGCTGGCTTGAGCGTGCCCAGACAACTCATCCTGACGGCCGCCCCTTTGGCTTCCGGGCACTCATCCACTACGTGCGCATCGCAGAATATGCGCGAGTGCGTGATGTGCAGGTGCGCGGCGAGCGCGGCAGCCGCGGTGCCGCAGGTGCGCTCACACAACTGCTCGAACGCTACCCGACGTTGACAGGTTGGCTGTTGCTTCAGGTGAAGCAACGCAAGGTGTGGCTTGAGCAGGTCCATACTGACGGCCACCTGCGCACGCGTCTGCGTGGCCTGCAATCTCTACACGACAATTTCCTGCGCCAATGCCGGTCAGTCGGGTTGACGGCGGCCGACTACCCGCTGAACACGGCGGACCATGCGATCCGTTCGCTTTCGCGGCGGGTGAAGGCGGAGATGCTGCGAAGCTTCGGCTCGGCCGCACGCTCCGCGGGCGCCACGCATCTCAAAGGCCTGCCGCGGGTTGACGACGCCGGTCCACCCGCAGCGCTCCGGCCATATCAGGTCGTCGAGTTCGATGGTCACCGGCTGGACATCCGTCTTAAGGTGGTCGTGCACGACCCGCTGGGTTTCGCGCATGAGTTCGAGATGGAAAGAGTATGGCTGCTGGTAATCATCGACGTTTGCACACGCGCCGTGATCGGGTACCACGTCGCATTGGCAACCGAATATAGCCGCTACGACGTCATCAAGACTATCGAGAATGCGCTGACGCCGCACCGCCCGCGAACGTTCACAATACCGGGCCTGGCGTACGGACCGCATGACGGCTTCCCGTCAGGCCATATGCCCGAACTCGGCTACGTGACCTGGGAGTGGATCAGGCTCGACAACGCGAAAGCCAACCTCGCAGAGGAGACAATGAAGGCGTTGTGCGAATTCGTCGGATGCCTCGCTGATGCTGGTCCGAAACACTGCCCGGACGCGCGCCCTTTTATCGAACGCTTCTTCGGCACGATTGCCAGCCGGCTGTCTTCACGTTTGCCGGGATACACGGGCTCTCACATATGCGACCTTCGCCGGGCGCTCTCGGATCCAAAGGGCGATCTGCGTCTATACGTCTCCCTCGATGAACTGGCGGAACTCGTTGAGTACGCCATCGCAGGTTACAACGGCACACCGCACCGGGGACTTAACAACGCGACTCCGCTGGAAGCGATGGAATACTTTGTACGCGGCAGGGAAACGATCCTCGTCTGGCTGGCAGAATATCAGCGCCGGACGCTCTGCCTGATGCAGTCGGCGAGACAGTGCCGCGTACGGGCCTACATCGGACAGGGGGTGCGACCGCACATAAACCTGTATGGCGTGCGCTACACGAACCGTGTCCTTGCGACGAGTGCGCACCTCATCGGGCAGCATCTGCTGATCTACATGAATTCCGACGACCTGCGCTCCGTACGCGCTTTCCTGGCTGACGGCATGGAGCTGGGCGTACTCGAGGCACAAGGGGCGTGGCGTGTGGTCCCACACAACCTCAAGCTGCGTCAGCAGATTCTCAGGCAACCGGGCAGACGGCAAGGCAACGCCAACCTCAATCTCAACCCGATTGAAGCCTATGTCGACGAGAAGATGAGGCAGGCGAAGAAGACCCGCAAGGCTGCGACGGAGCTCGCTCATGCGACGCGACTGCTCGGATCGGCGCCGACTGTACGTACTCCTGCCGGTCCGCCTCGCCCACCCGGGCCGGACTTCGCCACGCCGGGCACGGTGTCAGGGATGGATCCACAAGTGGCGACGGTCAACGAACTTATGCCACGTACCTCGGTTCGCCCGCGAAAGCTTTTGATCGGTACGGGTCAGGTGTTTTAACTCCCTTGTTCAGGCTGCGAGGTGTGTCATGTCGCTAAAGGTTCCGCGTCCGGTCGATCCATCGCTACACCCACTTGTCACCGGCAACTATCGCCTTGCTACCCCGGCGATCGAGGCGTTCTACGAGCTCGTCACGCGCTGCCTGCGCTACCGCATCATGGGCGCGCTCATCTATGGGCCATCCCGGGTTGGCAAAACGCGGGCCATTGAGTACGTTCGACTCCTGTTCGCGCGTCAGTACCCGAAGATAACCACCTACCATGCGCAGTGCGAGCATAAGCCGCGGCATGCAGAAGGACCCTTCTTCGCGAATCTACTCGAGGCGGTGGGCGACCACGCACCGAACGCCGGTACAAGTTCCGCGAAACGCTCCCGCCTGTCGCTTCGTATTCGCAAGGCAGCCGCGCGCTCAGGAAGCAATGCCGTGCTCCTGTTCTGTGACGAAGCCCAGAGGTACAACGAGAACGAGTACGAATGGCTGCGAGACGTGCACGACGTGCTTGATCGCCAGCAGATCAAGCTCTTCACGTTTCTCGTCGGACAGGAGGAACTGCTCGCGCAGAAGACCGCCTTGCAGATCGCGGGCAAGACGCAGATCGTTGCGCGCCTCATGGTCAACGAACTCGCGTTCTCGGGTATCCGCAATGCCCAGGATGTCGCCACGTGCCTGAACGGTTACGATCAGACGGCTTACCCGGAGGGTACACCCTGGAGCTTCACACGCTTTTACGTACCCGAGGCATTCGACGCCGGCTACCGACTGGTCAGCGATGCCGGTCTACTATGGCAGACGTTCGAAGCCGCGCATCACAAGGCGAGCTTGCCTGGCGGCCTTGAGATTCCGATGATCAGGATAGTTAATTATGTTAGTGACAAAAGCCTTGTTTGATCTATGCTTATTTCGAAGGGCACGGCTGTTCCTGTTGAGTAGCAAAGTCTGTTTTACAGACGAGTAGCGGGGTTGGGTTTTCGGGGAGCGGGAGGGAAAGAATGGTTCCGGCGCGGGGGAAAGTCGATGCTGTTGAACTGGATAAATACCGGTCTGTGGACTGCGAGGTGTTGCTTCCCCTTCTGGTCGATTACGTCAAAGCGGATGCGAGCTTCATTCCAATGCGTGACGGTCACACGCACCGTTGGCACCTACGTGTTGGCGATAGAGAATTTGAACTCCTAACCACCGGACAGAAATGGTTCGACACACGACTCAAGCTGGGTGGTGGCGGCGGTATCGATCTTGCCATGCACTTATTGGCACTGGACTTCAGGCAGGCCGTCACAAAGCTTAGGCAAGTGCTATGAGATACCTCCTGGCAAACGAGAAGTTAGTCGTCGCGGGGCGGGTCTGGAAGGGCTTTCCGCTGCTGCTCAATACGGGCGGCCACCCGATGGAACCCGCGCAGTCATTTCTCTGGGACTTGATCGCATCAAATGGCCGAGTGAGCAGTCCGAAGTCGTGGGAGTCGTATGGCTGGGCGCTGTATGACTTCTTTGCCTTTGTTTTTGCCAACGGTCTGGACTGGCGGCAGCACGACTCGCCCGGCATGCCGAGTGCACTTGAAGCGTATCGGGACTGGTCGAAGGGCACGGTGGGGCTGGCGAATACGACCATCAACAATCGGCTGCGTGTCATTGTCCGCTTTTATCAATGGGCCGTGAAGAAAGGACTCATCGACCGTCCGCCCTTTGATCTGGTCTCAATCCAGACCAGTCGGCAGCCGGGTTTCCTGGCACACGTGGATGCCACGAGCGGCAAGGTGGAGTCGCCAAGCATCCTGCTTAAACAGCAAGTGCAGTCCATCAAAATCCTGACCAAGGAACAGGTCAAGGTTTGCTATGAGGCCCTGCCGAACCTTACTCACCGGCTCATGTTCTCGCTGATGCTTCGTACGGGCTTGCGCCAGATTGAATGTCGGACCTGGCCGGAGAAGCCGGGGTACGTATTCGATCCCAGCCGCCGGAGAGATCTCCGCTCGAACCAAAAAATTCGGCTGAGTCTTGATCCGCGCGACATGGAAATTAAGAACGGCAAACCTCGCAGCATCGATATGCCCTATGAACTGATGGAGGAATTGGACACCTACAGTGTTCGCCACCGCCAGATGCGCGAGAGGAATCATCGCAATGGCGGGAAATTTCCCATCCTGTTTCTCACCGAGCACGGCGCGCCCTACACCAAAGCTGCCTTGATCGCCATTTTCGCGGCGCTTTCCAGGCGAGTGGGATTCCATGTGACCGCACACATGTTGCGACACACCTATGCCACGTTTTTGCTTTGGAGCCTGCGCAAGAGCGAGACCTTCGAAGGAGAACCGCTCTTGTACGTGCGCGACCGGATGGGTCATGCCGATGTCACTACCACGGCTATCTACTTGCATCTCATCAACTCGCTGGAGGGCCACCTTGTGCTGGCCCACGAGGACGAGATTGATCAACTGTTCGCGGGAGCGGGACCGTGAAAACAAGCCGCAAAAGCCACGCTGCGGCTCCTCTCCGGGTATCAATCACCTCCATCGGCGTGGAGAACGGCGGTGCCACCGTCACGCTGCCGGCCAGAGGGAATGCCACGTCACATCGCACACTCGACCTATCTCCCTACCTTGGGCGCGGCATCGACGCCTGGGTGTGGGCGTGTACCACACAGTTGCGGGCATTCCTCGCAGGCGGCGGCGCCACCCCGGCAACGGTGCGCGGCTACTGGAGCAATGGATTTGTCCATTTCTGTGACTTCCTGATCGCCGTCGGGGTGCCATGTCAGCCGGGGACGTTGGAGCGAAAGCATATCTCTGCATTTATCGCATGGCTTAAGGGCCACGCGGACTGGGCCTACACCTCGCAAAGAAGTTTTTATGCCAGGACCAAACCCGTACTCATCGGTCTTCAGCATCGCCGCGTGGTGCGAGACGGCAGGGATCTGTTTCCAGCCAATCCATTTCCGCACAGCAATGCGCGATACAAGGGAGCGACACCACTATCGACCGGAGAACGCACCCGACTGGTCATGGCACTGCGCGACGACATCATCGCCATTCACAAGCAGCAGTTCGACGGACTGGCCTCGGCGGCGTTGGTTGTGTACCTGCTAGCATTGGCTGTCCGTACCGGCGCCAACACCACGCCGCTCCTGGGAATGAAGCGGGATTGCCTAAAGCCGCACCCGTTTATGCCTAACATGATGCTGCTGGAGACCTTCAAGCGGCGCGGGAATGCAACGCAGCTCAAGAGCCTGCGTTTCTCCAAGGAGGAAGACCGCCCGCTACCGGTTGCGATGGACGGCGTCGCCCTCGTGCGGAAAGTATTGGCGATGACCCAACCTCTCACCGATTCTGCACCAGACGACCTCAAAGATTTCGCTTGGCTGTTTGTCCGTGAAGGGAATAGCGACAAATCGCGCCAGCTTACCCGGATGAGCAGTTGTACGCTTGGTCGCGGCATTCAATCCTTGATCGATCGACATCAACTCAAGGCGGACGATGGCGCGCGCCTGCAGATCAATACATCGCGTCTGCGCAAGACGATGGAAAACCGCCTATGGCAACTCAGTGGCGGCGACATCATCGCCACCGCAGCGTTGATGGGCCACACACCACAGGTTGCGGACAATCATTACCTCGCCTGCACGAACTCGATGCGCGAGGATGCAACCTTCGTCGGGGAGGCGCTGCCGGACATCTACCGCAACGCCGAGCAGAGCGATGGCAACGGCAAGGTAATCCCCATCGCACCGATCACAACGACACGCGTGGGTGGGTGCAAAGACCCATATTACGGCGACAAAGCCCCGCGGGACGGCACACCCTGCGACGACTTCTTTGCCTGTTTTTCCTGTCGCAGCTATGCCATCGTCGGTGCGCCAGACGACCTGCATCGACTATTCAGTTTCTACTGGTTTCTTGAAAGAGAGAAAAGTCACGCCCGTAGCGACGACTGGCGCACGCAATTTCATCACACGATGCACCTGATCGACGCCTTCACCATGGACAAGTTTGATTTGGCGTTGGTGCAAGCCGCCAAAGAGCGCGCCCGCGTCGATCCGCACGTCTTTTGGAAATCGTATGTGATCGAGCCAACCTTGACGGAGCTTGAGCGTGGCTAAAGCCCGCAAGTGCGCGGTTCCCAAACCGCACCTCGAGGACGCTGCCGTGCAGGCACTGACCAAAGCCTACGGGCTGTTGGTTGAGCAGCCCCTAAGTGTCGCCGGGCTCGACGAGGTGACCCGCAGCGATGTCGTCATCTCGGCCGTCAGCGACGGTGGCCAAGAGCGAGTGCTTTCCCGCTACGGCGATTTGGTGTGGGAAATGTGGCCCTTCGTGACTACACCGAATGCTCACGAAAGCAACAAGCGCCTGAACTGGTCGCGCATCCCTGAACCGTTCCGCGAGGCGAGCAAAGCGATCGTGTTTCGATACTGGCGGGTGGGAACCGAGGGCAGCACTCCGCCCGGCGTGGCGAGCCTGAAACATTTCGTGGGTCATCTCGCCATCTTCTTCCGATATCTGGAAACTGTGGGTGTAGCCTCGTTGGCTGACGTCCGTCCGATCCACATTACCAACTACGTTCACGCCCAGAAGAACAGTGACAATGTAAGGGGTGCTCTAGCCAATAAATTCGGCGCCCTGGAAAGGCTCTACGCATTCCGTGACCAACATCCCGAGGTGTTGGGTTTCCATCCATGGCCCAATTCGTCCGCTGGCGAGATGGCAGGACGCGTCGGGCAGGCAAGGAAGGATGGCGAAAAGGACAGCAAGACGCCCTTGATTCCGGCTGCGGTGGCACAAGCCCTCTTCATTCATGCAGAAAACATTCTGAAGAATGCCGACGGCATTTTGGATGAGCGGGATTCGGGCAGGCGCTCTGAGTGGCGAGATGTAGAGGTCACCGCGATCCGCAATGCCTGCTTCTACCTTCTCGGGGTGCTGACCGGTATGCGAAGTTCTGAATTATCTGGCATCGAAGTTGGTGCCGGGCGTACCGAAATCAAGAACGACTATACCTTTCATTGGATCAAGTCGTTCGAACACAAGACCAAGAAAGGTGACGTCGAATTTCTGATGCCGAGCATGGGCCACGATATTCTGCGTGTGCTCGAACGCTGGTCCGAACCGCATCGAATGAGGCTGGCCGAGCGGTTACGGGAGTGGGAAGCGAATCGAGGGGAAAGGGCGCACAAGCATCTGCAACAGATCGCCGTCGCCCGCGCCAATCTCAGCAAGCTGTTTCTTGGGAGGAGCCGTTGCGGCATCGTGCCTGTGTCCGGCACGGGTTGGGGCGATGTGCTTCGGAAGTTTGCCGAGGACGCCGGGGTGGACTGGGCTCTGGCGCCGCACCAGATGCGGCGGCTATATGCCTATACCTTCGCGCGGCATCGGCTGGGCGGGCTGCTGTTCCTCAAGGAGCAGTTCAAGCACTCGTCGATCAACATGACTCAGCTATACGCGGCCAACCCGCGCCAGGACGCCGCCCTATATGACGAAATTCTGGAGGAAACGCGGCAGCACAAAATCCAGACCATCACCGGATGGTTGGAGGGCGAAGAATTGTTGGCCGGGGGAGCTGGCAAGAAAATTATGGCCTTGCGTGCGCAAGACTTTCCAAATCGGAACGCGATGATCGAGGAAACATCCGACCGTATCACCATTCGCAGCACGAGTCATGCGTGGTGCCTGGCCCAGGATGCGGGCTGCGGCGGCTCCGGCATCTACGAGAAGGGGCGCTGCGGAAGCTGCCACCACGGTGTCATTGATGGCCATTTCAAGCCCTTCTGGCAGGAGACCTATCGGCACCAAAGGGAACTTCTCGAAGAGGCCAGAAAATTCGGTCCTGGCGACGTTAAACGGGCGAGGCGCGATCTAGAAGAAGCGGCACGCGTGCTCAAGGACTTGGGCGTTGAACTACCAGGAGAAGAGCCAAGTGATAGCGAAGCGAACGCCTAGCATCGCAGCGGCGCCCGAAGCGATCAAACCGCCCCGCCAGCGTGATCGCGTGCGAACGCTGACCGAGTTGCAACTGGCCCTGAGTCGTCTACAGCGCGCCTGCAAGAAAGTGTCGATTGGGGCCGTCGCCAAAGAAGCCAAAGTGACCCCAGCCCTGATCCATAACACCTATCCCGACTTCGCCGAACAGGTCCGCGCTCTGGTTAATAAATCCACACGAGCACAGCGCGACGACAAGCACCAGGAATTGCAGTTACAACGGGCGGCGACCACCCGGCTCTACCAGGTGATCGCCAATCAAAATAAGGAGATTGTTGACCTGGCATCCGTCAATGAAGCGCTCAGAGCGGAAATCCAGGTACTCAAAGGGATTGTCGAGGGCAAGGTGACCGCTCCGTTCGGGCGAAAGAACGAGTAAATATTGTCGTGAGCGGGGTTGAAAGGTGCGCAAAAATTGTTAGCCGAAACTTATCCCGTAAATTCACGCACTTACGCTTAACTAACTGTTAGTACGTTTCTGTTCCGATGGAATCGTTTGCACGGGCCGTCGAGATCGTCCTCAAGGAAAGCGAGATCAAGGATGCACCGGGGTACTGCCCCGAAGCAATCCTGTGGACCCACGCTGTCAATCACTGCGGCTATATCCAGTCCCGCCATGCCATCGGACGCGTGCTCGCAACAGCCTAGCTGTGAAGCGCTCAAGGCACCGCGCTTTCCGATTCTGACCTTTGACGAATCGCAGCCCGGAAGGCCGTCGGGCCGCGGGTTCAGGATCGACTGGCTCATGCCCGGCGAGTCCCTCGTCTCGATCCTCTGGAAATTCGCCTGCGCCAACGCACTGCCAGGTGATGTGCTGATGCGCCTGATGTGCCCCGACGCTGATCCACTTGAAGGGATGATCCCACTGCGAAGCGCGCTCGACCTCACTCACCTTCGACGGCTGCTGCGACTACCTGTGAATGTGTTGCGCACATCGTTGCTCGACAGGACGCCGGGCGATCGGTACCACGCGGCTTTCAGGTATTGCCGGCAGTGCGCCGCTCACGGCTACCACAGTGTGCTGCATCAGCTTGCGGAGGAAGATCGCTGTGCGGCCCATCGGCTAGAACTTCGGACCCGATGTCCACAGTGCCGCCGGCAGAGTCCGTTCACGATCAACAGCAGCGTGATCGAAGCGCCATTCCGCTGCATCTGGTGTCGTTCACATTTCTGCTATGGGCTGCTCCCGGTCCGTTCAACGACGCAGGCGATGCGACGGCAGGACCGCCGCGCTATCCAGGACCGGGTGCTTCTACGACTCGGCAGTGATGCCTCGGGTGGGTCGAACGGGTAATCGCCGCATTTCGGGGCCGTCCCCGGGTAGCAGACTGCCCTCCCCTTTTGCGGCCCGGTTTATGGCGAAGCGAGGGAGAGGGTTGACAGCGAACGACGGTTAGTTGCATGTTCGCACCGCCGACGCGAGTTGACACATTTAATGACGCAGAAGAGACAGATTTAATACGTTCTACGCTTCTCGAATAACCGAACCGGGGCTTCAGGATAGGGCCGAGGCGCTTACTGAAAACAATGACAATATCTGGCCGCAGAGTCGCGAGGACATCAAGGAAGGCCGCTTTGCCAGCACTCCATGATTCAGCCGGTGCAGCGACCCGCGCGGCCGGCATGAATTCCTGAAGGAAGTTGTAATAGCAAACGCGCTCCCAAAAGTCCGCCCGCTCCTGCGTCGTGAATGCCGATGCACTCGCTGCACCGCTCACCGCGGCGACAATTCGCGCAAAGTGCGGGTGCTTCCGCAGTCGCGCAGTTGCGTCCGGATGTTTGAGCCGTTGACCCAGTGCCTTCACGAGCTCAGGCGTTGCTGTTGGCCGTTCGCTTCGTTTGCTTCCATAGTTAGATTCGGCAACGATGAGCACCCGCAAACCGCGAAAACCCTCAGCCTCGTACTTCGAGCCAATCCAAGGTATGAAAATCACGTTGCTCATGCAATAGAGCGATGTGTTCGCGCCATCTTGCCTACACGGCGCGGCTTGTACTCACAACGCGGATACGATGAGCAAGCCTCGAACGTTCCAAATGGGTGACTCGCGATTCAGGAAGCGTGTGCCGCAGTCCGCTTACGGGACTACAGTGATTAACGGCACATGGTGTGTATTCTTTAAGAGCAACATATTCGGCAAGAAGGCTACGAGCGCACCTGCTCCCGCGACTGAGCCAAAGACAAAAGCAGCGACGAAAGTTGCTGGCAATTACGCGCGAGGACCGCAGCCGGCAAAATACCGCAACCCGAAGTCCGGTGCGACTTGGAGCGGCCGCGGTCGGGCGCCGGAATGGCTCGCATCAGCGAAGGACCGAACCAGGTTCCTGATTGAAGGTGACGGTGCGGCTGCGTCGGAGCCTACGTCTGCTAACAAGGCGAGCAAGCCGAAGTCTGCCGCCAAGAATGGCGCGGTTGCGAAGAAAGGTGCGGCGAAAGGAGCCGTGACGACAAAGTTGACTGCGACCAAGGAACGGGCGGCCACCGGGAGGGGAACTGTATCCAAGTCGGACGTCTCGAAGGCTGCGCGCTCCCGCGCGCAAGCAGTCAATAGCTAAGAAAGCTCCTCGCAAGATGGCGGCGGGTGCCGACAAAGCGGACGCGCAACAGCTCGCGCTATCGCAAGCTACAATGACGAATGGAGAAACAAATTGAGCGAACTAATGTCCAATCGCTCATGAATTCGCGGCAGCTGCCGTACTAGCAATTTAGTTATGAGAGAGGAAATTATCGCTTCGCCCGAGGCAATCGCACTGATGCGTATAGCAGCTGCCGCACGGGACGTGCAAGCAGCATCAGCTGCGCTGGAAAAGCATTTTGGCGACGCCGGGGGAACTCAACCCTCGACGCTTGAACTCGCGCGCTTCGCAGCAGCAATGCAAGAACTGCGCGACGCGCGCGAGGAATTCGACCGTCTTCTATCGCAAGGTCGTCAGGATTGATGTAACTCCGACGACCTGCAACGTGCCTGATGAATAACTGGGTGATTCAGCGAAGCCACCCCGGATTTAGTTTTGGTTTAACCCCCCCGTAGGCGCGGACACGACCGCGATGTCTTCAGGTTAACACTGCAGTCAAACCACTACCGGAATTTTAACGAGTCGCGTTGGCAGATTCGGGGAGCCCTTGAGAATTAGCTCTGGCTTCTCCGTTACCTTGGCAATACCTGAGGCCCTGCCTTTCTTTAAAGCTTGCTTCAAATAAGGTTCCATTGCCTTAGCAACCGCCTTGACTGCGGGGACCACGACTGAATTGCCAAACTGGCGATACAACTGCGTGTCGGAGACGGGCAAAACAAAGCTGTCTTCGAAACCCATAAGGCGCGCGCACTCACGCGGAGTAAGGCGACGTGGATTCAGGCCGTCGCCGCGATGCACCAGAATTTCCGACCCGTCCTTGTAGTAACGGGCCGACAAGGTTCGAGTCGTATCAATAGGCGTCACAACGGAGTAGCCAAACCCATTCCCTGCCTTTTCATGCTTGTCGCGGTAACCTTGCAGGTAGCTCCAAAGCTTGTCGGTAAGGACGTATTTCGAGTCGACAGTTGATGCCGGCTCCAAGATGGAGCCGAGCTTAATGGAACCCGCCTCTGGCCATGTAGACTCGTCGGGCCACTCGAAGCCGACGTCCTCACGAAAGCCCACAACGTAAATTCTTTCACGATGCTGAGGCGTCCAGCGCTTACCGTCAACGACCTTCCAATCAATGTGGTATCCGAGCTCCTGTTCGAGTACGTGCTGGATGACACGAAAGGTGTGTCCTCGATTGTGGGAAACGAGGTTCTTCACGTTTTCCAGCATGAAGGCTTTCGGCCGCCTCTCTTTCAGAATTTCGGCAATGCGGAAAAACAAGGTACCTTGGGCGTCACAAGCGAATCCATGGGTCCGGCCCATCGCGTTCTTTTTCGACACGCCAGCTAGCGAGAACGGCTGGCACGGGAAGCCGCCCACGAGGACGTCATGGTCAGGAATAGAATCCAAGGGAACAGACCAGATGTCCCCAGCGATATCCTCTTCGTTTTCCCCGTGGTTCACTGCATAGGTGGTACGGGCGTATTTGTCCCACTCGCTGGTGAAGACGCACTTGCCGCCGATGTGCTCGAATCCTTTTCTGATGCCTCCAATGCCCGCGAAGAGGTCAATGAAGGTGAATTTTGGTGCTGCCATGGGTCGCTTTCAGTAGTTGTTTGTCATTGGCAGGGGAAAGGATTGCTTCCCCTGGATTCCTGGCGGTCATCGGACAAAAAATAACGGCCCTCCTCGGCGCGGCGGCAAACAGAGCTTCCAAAACGCCTGCTTCTGACAGGGACGCGGACGTCGTGCCGGCCCATAAGAAGAGACCAAAGGTTATGGGCACCAACATCGGAGACGCCGAGACAATCGTCAAACCGAGTTCCGTCTAACAGCCTGAAGGTGCAAAACGCCTAACTCAGCGTGGCCGTCGTCCCTAACCGCGACCGGCCGCGAGAAAAAGACACTTGGGCTCGCGAAGTCTGCGCAATTCCACCACTTTACCAGGTCCTGCCTTCGTTCGCCAGGACCGAACTTGCGGTCTTCATTGGGCACGCAATTTGGCGGTTCTGCGGGCATTTACCAGAGAGCTCAACTCCTCCACGAGCATCGGAGGGTCCGTCCGGTGGACCATTGAGTGGCAGTTCCCGCACAGAGGAATTAGGTCCTTTATGGGGTCAACGATATAGGCTGGCCCCAATTTCGATACCGGCGTGCGATGGTGTACTTCGATATAACCGTCCCCTAATTCGCCATAGATATCAAGGAAGTCGAATCCGCAGCACTGACACCGGAGTCCGTAGTGCTCGATGCAGGCGGCCCGATTTACCGGGCTGCGCTCATAGCGGTTCACCTCGACTCGCAGTTTGGCTCCCTCCGGCAACCCTTTCGTTGAGCTATCCGGGACATCCTGACACTCCTCTCCGGTGCCTGTCAGGGCAAGAACTAAGGCGAAGCATGCCGAAGCGACGTGAAAGGCCGTTGTTTGTGTGTCGTCTGCTGTCTTCCCCGATGGGAAGCGGCGAGAGACGTCAATCTCAACCTGAGCCCAACGGTCCGGCAGTTCAATGCAATTCTCGCCGGCATTGCCGTTAATGGCCACGTAAACTTGGGTACCTGAAGCCACGGCAGACTCTTTGGCACGGAGGAACGCTTGTTTTTGAGCTTCGCTAGCCTCAGACATGACCCGGAGAAGGGCTCCTGCGAAATTGTCAGCCTTAAACGAAGCCTCAAACTGTCGGTGCGTTCGGGAAAGCAAGATGGCAAAGCCGTTCCCCTGCTCCAACTCCGAAGGCCGCAACGCGTTGAAGTCCCCGCCATCGACCGTCTCTAAGTGCGAATAGATAGCGACCTGAAACCTGCTCTCGAGCTTGCGACGCAATGCTTCGATATCGAGCCCTTCGGACATCAGCTATCCCCATTTTCAACCGGGTCTGGCAGGTCAGCCACCAGCTTCTTCAGGTTGCGAGATACCTCAATGCGGAACTCCTCGAATGCATCTTGATTCTCGGGATTAATGTTGTTGAGTTCCGCTTGCGCAAGTGCCCAAAGGAGGTAATCCAGGGCCTGGATGACCGTACTGTTGGATTTGTTGGGTAAATATGCTTTGGTGTAGAACGGATGGCCCGTATTCAAAGCCACCGCCGCTTTGCTGTTCTTGCCAATAGTCGGCTCCCATAGCACGCCGTGCTCAAGGGTCCCACTGGTAACGACGTGAGCGCTGCCGGCATCCTCCGAATTCAAAAGTCGGACTGTCGTCGTGGTCACGCCCGAATTGTTGCTGACCGTAACCTTGCCAGTCGTCTCGTCGACCTTGGAGACTGCAGCAGTCTTTAGGGCGGAACCCTTCTGCTCGATGACATTGCTAGCCGATGAGTGGAGCAGGACGGCCGCACCCTTGGCGACCCCGGCCGCCCCCTTACGATAGCGCGTTTCAGCCTCTCGTCGAGGCCCAGAGAGAAACCTGTCGCGCAGCCACTCGTAAAGGCCAGAATTCAGCTCGATACGGGACTTCTTGATGTCCACCTGAAATGCATTGTCCAGAGTATGGTCGAACGATAGCTCAACGCGGAGCAAGGAATAGTGCGGCTCCTGCTTAAACATGTTCATCCAGTCAGGCCCATGGATAAGCCGGTTTTCCCGGTAGATGTAGAGCCCTTGACGTTCGTTGGAAATGCGTGCCGCAAGACGATTCGCGTCCGAAGAAAACTCCTCTCTTCGAGGCAGCACGAAGGCGCGCACGACGAATGAAGTCTGTGTTCCGTCCTGCAGCCGGACATCCATCTTCTTCTCGGCAACAGGCTCCTTTGTCTCGACTATGCAAAACGGGTCCCATGCAACAACAGATTCACCGTTAAGCTTGATATCAACATTGCGCTCGCGACTGTCATTGCCATCAAGGAACCGCTGAAAGACGACCCCGATATGGTCTCGGAGGCCTGACGCCAGCTTGTCGACTGTTTTCCGGATAGGCTGCCCGTCGGGAGCGTTTATTCGGTCGACGTTTTCCCATAGCACGAGCGTTCCGGGCCCACCAGCGGCAACCTCATCAAGCACTTGCGCGTGGGCAGCATCGGCGGCGGCAATCTCGAGGTCCCAACTATTCTGTTTTGCCATCTCATCGAGGTCCCACGTTGCGCGCAGCAATGGGCATGCTCC
Source organism: Paraburkholderia panacisoli (assembly GCF_008369935.1). Classification (GTDB taxonomy): domain Bacteria; phylum Pseudomonadota; class Gammaproteobacteria; order Burkholderiales; family Burkholderiaceae; genus Paraburkholderia; species Paraburkholderia panacisoli. Next base: position 47,205 of record NZ_VTUZ01000028.1, read on the forward strand.
AGCGTCACGAGAGGCAACCGAAAGACGTCGGCAGAACGCCGTGGACGCTGTTTTCAGGCCCATTCCAAACTTGCCAAGGCTCTTGGCGCTGGCCCTCTTACTGGAGCCGTACTTCATCGCGTTGACGAGACCTTCCTCAGTCATTCCATGTCCGTTATCAACGACTGAGATGATGACACTGTCTGCGAAATCGACCTCCAATCGAACATGAATCTTGTCAGCCCCAGCTGCGATGGAGTTGTCGAGGATGTCAGCAACGGCAGCATTGAAGTCATACCCCGTGTCTCGTAGGCCCTCGCTGATACGAGCCACGTCGGGGGGGACACTGATACGTTTTTCGGTCATGGGACTGCTCAATTTTCAGTTAACTCGAGTGGATGACCGTCCATCCTCCACCCAAAACGAGCGTATCCCCGTCTATTTCCAGACTGGATGACGTGTTCGAGCGAATGATGTCGACCTCGAAGGAAGCGTTTTCGTCGCGTGAGAAGACCAGTGCGTCGTCAACCTTGGCGTCAATGGCACGCATGAATCCCGTCATACCGGTCAGACGGTATTCGTTACGCGTTCCATCACCGAAGAGCTTGTTGTTGTAATAGATGAAGTTGAACTCCCAACGCTCCCGACTCTGTCGCTCGAAAACTACAAGTTTCATTCTCGGATTCTTAACCGTCTTGTCGAGGGACGGAAAGAACGAAAGGATGCGCTCTTCCTTTGGAACCAAAATACCCGCTTGGTGACCGCCCGTGGTCCCGACGTCGTTGGCGCTCAATCTCTTCCGAACTTCTGTTGTCACTTGTTTAGCTCCAGTCTCAGGCAAGCGGTGATATCTGCAGCGCCCGCGCGATGGTCATTGGGTCAACATTTCCGTCATGACCGGTTACAGCTTCGTCGGCTAGGTCTTGCTTGAAAGCTGCAGCGTCTCTAATCACTTCTTCGACAGTCTGAACGTAGAACAAGTGGTGAACGGTTACAGGCTTCAATTGCTTTCTTCGATATGCCCGTGCCGACGCTTGGGCCGTAAGTGCGGGATTCCACTCCGGGTTGTAATGAATCACGTGGTTTGCGGTCGTGATGTTAAGGCCGGAACCCGCAGCCTTTGGATTCAAAAAGAGTACACCGTAACCATTGTGCGCGAAAAACCGGTCGACGACCTCCTGTCGTCCGGCGCTGTCGACCCGGCCATCAATAAAGTCAAAAAAGCCCTTCGGGAATCGCCTCGGAAAATCGGACATGAAGAGGTCCGCGACAGCCTGGTAGGTTGAAAAAACGAGCGCTTTTTCCCCCGAGCTAAAGATTTCATCGACAAGTTCAATCGTCCGTTCGTATTTTGGCATCTCGACTGAAGGGTCGATGTGCCAGTTCCCTACCAATGAGGGGTGGGCGCACAGCATACGAAGGCGCGTGGTCGCGACGAGACCGCCGGCAGCGCCGAACTGCTCTAGAGTATCCTTGCGCAGAGCCTCATATGTCTGAGCAAGGGGCAGGGACATCCTTAATGCCTGAGGCACCTCAATCCGCTCGGGCAGGTCTTGCGCTACGTCCTGCACCTTTCGGCGCAACAGCATCGGGGCAACGATAGGCGCCAATCGTGCGGCGTCCTCCAGTTCGTTCCCGAACTGTGAGGTAAATGCGGTCCGTGCTCCGAGTAGGCCCGGCATGACGAAATCTGACAAGGACCATAGGTCATCAATGCAGTTCTCCAAAGGCGTACCAGTTATCGCAATCGAAACCCGGCGAGGTATCCGCTTAACCGTAGCTGACCGCTCGGCGTCGGGGTTCTTGATTGCCTGTGCCTCGTCGAGTGCGACGACGTTCCAACGAAGCTGATTGAGTATTTCCTCGTCGCGAATGGTCGTGTCATAGGAAACAAGAACGACGTCCGCATCTCGTAGGCGGCCAGCAGAGCCAGCCCGGTCTGCGCCGGCATGGAGTAAGACCGAGAGCGTCGGTGCAAAGAGCGCCAGTTCCCTGCGCCAGTTCTCTAGCAATGTTGCCGGAGCAACCACAAGGGACGGCCCGCGCCCGGCGTTCTTTTCAATCTGGAGCATTGCAATGACCTGCGCCGTCTTGCCCAGTCCCATCTCGTCCCCGAGGATGCAGCCGACGCCCTGTTCCGCCACAACGGACAAAAAAGCGGCCCCGGATGACTGGTATGCGTAAAGCGTCCCAGAAAATCCGGCAATTTGCCCTTGGGTATTGCCAACTACCGGTGCAGAGGCGTTGAACGCCACTTCATCGAAAACAGCAAACGGTAGGTCCTTCTGAGCGCGCAAGGTAACAAGGTCACCAATGGTGATACGCCCCTGCGTCTCGATGCCTGCGGTCTTCAGCCAGTTGTGAGCTGTTCGCACGAGGTCTTCTCTTATGGGATACCACCGTCCGTCATGAATCAACTGGTCGCCAAATCTGTTTGCCCGAACGAAACCGGTATCCGTGGCTAGACCAAGCGAAAGCTGGAGGTTTCGCCCATCAAGTCCCGAGAGAAAAACGGCCGGCTGGGCCGGCTCGCGGGAGAATGTTAATCCGGCGATGTCTTCGACTGGACTACGAACAGTCTCGTCCCCGCAAATGCGTAACCGTCCGAACACCGCCCGGAAGATATCGATTGCCGGCAGGAGCAGGCGCTCCCCGGATGCTTTTTTGAGAAAAATTTGGGAGCCTTCGGCCACCCATGTAGCGCTGGTCATGACGGCGATTTTTCGGTCGTATTGTGGTCGCTCAAATACCAATATTGACACCAATGTTTACCACTAGCCAACAGTGGCACTCATTTGGCCCGTCGATACCCCACAGTTGTCCCCACGAACCGGCATAAAAGCATCCAATGCGCATGCTTACCGCCGCGCGCAGCCTTGGGAGCGTGATTCATAATAGTACGAGAATATTCGCTGAGTTTGCACGCAGAATCGCCTGCGAGGGCTTCCATGTGGGAGTATCTGCCTGGAGGGTGTCGTTGCTCGAAGGCTAGATGTTATTTCCCTTTGCGGAGGTCCAAATCACGGAGTTCCTCGAGCGTGCGAACAACCGCCTCTACCTGTTCGCCATCGAAGTCATCCCGGTCCGCTTCTTCATGTGTGCCTTTGTTCAGGTAAGTCCAGATAAGGCTGGTCCCTGGGATGCCGAGGATGCGCTCCAGTGCTCCAACAGTTATTTCCTTGTTGGCGTGATTGAACGAGCCGGCATCGTGCAGCTTCTTCCGCAGTGCCTCGCACAGGTTTCTAAGCGCCGGCTCCGCGCCGACACCGGCGAGTGGAACACTGAGCGTACCTAGGTCATGTGTTCCCAGCCACCGCCAGACCTTCTCGGTTAGCATCTCGAGCGCCTGCCGTGATGCAGACAAAGCTTCCCGGTCGTTCAATACGTCGCGAGCAGCTCGCGCTTTCGCAACGTAGTTCGCAGTTGGGACATTGCCGCTCACGCGCGGATGATGGTCTCCAGTATGGTGGCGGAAGAGATAAACCTGAGAGTCGCGCTCTCGGGGCATATGTTGCTGGATGTCCTTGATGAATTCGTTGCTGTGGCAGGTGACGACGATTTGAGTGTCCGCGAACGTATCGCTCTCAAATATGGCTTCCCTGATACCGCCGCGGTGGTCGTGGTCAATCGCATTGATTGCATCGTCGAAAACAATCGTCGGTGAGTCGATGCTCTTCGCCTTTGCCAAAAGAATCGCGAGGCCAAGACAGCGGATATGACCTTCACTCAGAACATGCAATGCATCAACACGTCTGTCTTGGTCGCCGCGAAAGGTGACTTCAATTTTTCCATCGTCCGTCAAGGGCAAATGCAGTGCCGCGAGCTTGTCGGCGTCCAGGTCGTTGCGATTGAAGTCGTTGTATAGATTAAGCGCCGTCTCGTTGAGGCCCGCCATCAATTGGCCCGGGAGGTGGTCCCGGTACGACCGCAGCTCCTCGAGGAATCGGTCATATGTACCCTTCAGCGGCGTGTCGCGGGCGATAGCGAGTCGCTCCTGTTCGGCCTCTGCTATCAGTTGGGCGTTTGCAACGTCAAAAGCCTCAATACGCTTGTTGGCCGCAGCGACGTTATCCTTAAGTGTCTGCCGCTTTTGGTCTTGGGCTTGAACTCTGAGGCGAAAATCCTCAAGACGCCTGCGTTCGTCGACGTCGGGTTTCCGGTTCTGTTGCGCTTGCTGCGAAGCGGCATCTTGTGCCTCCATACGCTCGACAATTGCAAACAGTTCCTGCTGCACGTCAGGGTTGGCTGGTTGTGCAGGCTGTTTGGGAAAGATGCCGGCCCACCACGCGCCGGCAGGGGCTGGCGGCAATAGAGCAAGAAACTGCGTGAGCGCTGTCGGCTTCTCAGTCAGAGAAGCGAGGAACCCGGATACTCGACCGAGCATCTCTCGAAGTTCCCCGGATGCGTGGTCCACTTCGCGCTGTGCGGCACGTTGCTTTTCCTGAAGGGTGCCAAGCTCCTCGAGCTGCTTCAGCCCTGCCGATGCTTTCTCGTACGGGTTGGTCGCAACTTGCACCGGCCCGGCAAGCGGTGTGTCGCAGGCGGGGCAGCGGTCTCCCACAGACTCTTTCAAGGCAACGACCGCGTCATACAGGCCTTTGAACGATACTTGCTCGCTGCGGGCACGCAGGGCGGCAGTATGTTCGTCAACAGTGCTCTGACACTCGTTCGACTTGTCAAATGCTGCAACGAGTCCCCGGCGCGTCACACCGATGATGCTTGGCGGCACGCGTTCCAGAATGGCATTGAGGGCGTGGAGTCGGCCCGGTACTGCCTCGGAGCCAATGAGCTGCTTAAGCATTTCATAGGTCGTGCCCGCGGCGTATTCGAGCCCCAACTCGGCTTCCTCGGCATCAAGCCCGCGAAGTGACTCCGCTTCGCCTTTGACGGTTTGTTGGTCAGTGGCCAGCGTGGCACGCTGTGCGGCCAACGCTTTTTGCTTGTTATCAGTTAGGACGAGCTGGCCGTCGATGTTTTCATTGAAGTTGCCGACAAAGTCGCTGAACTGGTCCATGCCGAACAGCGTGGCTATCAATTCTGCTCGTTGTGCTGGTGGCCGAGCAGCAATCCGGGAGAAGGAGTCAATTCGGTTCTTCTCGACGAAGCAGAAGCGATACGTGTCAGGGTTCGGAGCGACATTGATTTCACCGCCCTGGTGGTCCGTTGCTGTCAGGACGGGGTCAACGAAGCGCCCGGCGTGCAAATTCGCGAGGTACGTGCGCGCGACGATTCGCTTGGCGCCTGCTTCCTCGACCTCGCCTAGCAGCGCGTATTCCAATCCTTCGCACAAGCTAGTCTTACCGCTGCCATTCGGGCCATAGAAGAGGACGACCTGCTTGGTCAGGTCGAAGGTCTCAGGGTTTCTGAATCCACGGAACGGACCAAGAGTGAAGTTGCGCAGCCGCTTCCATCCCCATGCGCCAGCGGCGGCCTGAGCCGCCGGTGCTGGCGCGACGTCCGCGATTTTCGGCAAAGACTCGCGTATTAGCCGCACAAGAGTAATTGAGCGCTGACTGCGCTGTCTCGTGGTCGCCGCTAGCTCGTCGAAGTTCTGCAAACAGAGAATCGCCAGACGGCGCACGTCGGCAGGCATTGCTCTGTCCGGCTCGTAGAGCCGGCGGACGAAGTGCTCAAAATCTTGTTTGGCAGTAGCCATTACTGCTCCTCTCAGTGTCGTTGTAATGTTCGCCGCAACTTCATGAAACCACCAGCTCTTGGAGCCAGCGCGGCTTCGGCTTATTTGGTCATCGGTTCGTTCGTCGCGGACCGCGCAGTACTTCGAGCGAATGCCAAGGCGCCGTCAATATCAAGATGCGTCGATGCGAACGCGGCGCGCTTCACGGGCATCGGTAGCGCCCAGTCCCATTTCTCGCGGTCAAGGTTTTCTACCTCGGCTACGGACTCGATGGCTTTCGCACGGTCTAACTGCCCAATCCGATGTAGGGCTTCCGCCACGCGCTCTGCGCTGCCGTTCGACACGCCGATTACTGCGCCGTTGTTAAAAGCGTCAAACCTGTTAGTACGTAGCAGCAGGACCAGAGCGTCGTTGATATAATCACCTCGCCACGTGGCGATAAAGGTACCAGAGCCCTCTCGGAAAATGACGGTCCGTTCCAGTGACGCGTCTGCATAGTATCGACGCGCCTCTCGCAGCATTTGTTGGCCCGTGGCATCGAGAAACAATACGGGTTCGGTGCCCGCCAGAAGACGCCGCATTTCTCTCCGCACTTCGTCATGCACCATCGCGCCATTGCCGTCAAATTGCGGCGGCGCACCACCGCTGTCGGGTATTACGTAGATGGTTTTTGCTTCCTGCTCGACCTCTTCGACCCGCCAACGTCGCCCCCCAAATATCAAGCCTTGACCCTTGGTAAGCGGATGGGCTACTGGCACGCTCCCAAGCTGGCGTCCGAGGGCAACCACCCGAAATTCTTCGCCGTTGGAGAACGCCGAGTAGAACTCGTAATGGTTCACAAGCTTTTCACCGGCCACACCATGGAGGAGCAAACCGTTGACCGACTGAACAATAAGGTCAAGCTTGCCGAGATTCTTAAGGATGTCTGTGAACGTCGATTTGTCTACGACTTCGAACGGACCACTGGAAATCAGCGTCTCCCAAACCTGACCCGCAGTGCTACCGCCACGTTCGGAAATGATGGAGAGGATTTGTTGAACGAGGGTGGAGGTGTGCATTCCTCCAACGCGAGGAGGCTCGAACCAGCCTCTCATCAGCAGATTTACCATTGCGGCTGACTGAACGAGGCTCTCGCGTATCCGGTCCGAGAAGTCCGAGTCAGCGGTCAGCTCGGACTCGACGCAATAGCCACGCAAAATGGCGGGTTCGCCCTTGCGACGCCCGGAACGCCCGAGACGCTGTCGAAGGCTGGCAACAGAAGGTGGGGCGCCAATCTGCGCAATACTTTTCACCGCGCCGATGTCGATGCCAAGTTCCAGCGTGGTCGTGCAAATAGCGCTCGCCGGTCTGGTACCGTCCTTGAGGGCGTGCTCCGTGTCTTCACGTAGTTCCTTGGAGAGACTTCCGTGATGCGGCCAAAATTCGTTCGGATATCCGTCCCGTTCGCATGCACGGCGCAAGAGGTCCGCGTAGGTTTCGACCATGCGCCTGCTGTTTGGAAATATGAGGTTGTTCGAGCCACGTAGTGCCTTGTACAACTGATTTGCTACGTTAACAGTACTTCCGGGAACCGCGTCCTCCAGCTCAGGATTCTCCAAATCTGGTTCGATTTCAATTCTTGGTGGTCGAAGGATGAAGCCCTTTATTAAGACCTTGAGCTCCTGGCCACCACTCTTCGAGTCGATGATGTCAACGGAGGCTTCGCCGCCCGACCGCAGAAATTGCGCAGCGAGCCGCATGTCGCCAAGCGTCGCCGAAAGTCCGACGCGTGGAACGCTTCGTCCGCACACACGCTCGACCCGATGCATCAGCGATTGGAGCTGCTTTCCTCGCTCGGACCCGATGAACGCATGCAGTTCGTCAATAACGATATAGCGGAGACTCCCAAAGGTTGCCCGCAAAGACGAGCCGCGATTGACGAACATTGCCTCCAGCGACTCCGGTGTGATGAGCAACACGCCCACCGGATTCTTGAAAAACTTCTGTTTTCGACTTGCCGACACGTCGCCGTGCCATCCGATTACCGGTATCTCGAGTTCTTCGCACAGGTTATCGAGTCGCGCCCATTGGTCGTTGATGAGAGCCTTCAGCGGACTAATATAAAGAACCGACGCAGTGCACGGCTCGTCACGTAGCAGGTTCGATAGAATCGGCAGAAAGGCAGCTTCGGTCTTCCCTGCCGCCGTTGCGGCTGCGATGATTACATCGCGGTCCGCGTTAATGAGCGCTGGAACCGCGCGCTCCTGCGCGTCGCGAAGCTCGGTCCATCCCTCACTCCAGACCCAGCGACGAATCTGTTCATTGAGAAGGTTAAAGCTTCGTGAATCAGTTGAGCCGGAAGCTGGCGAATTCATCGTCACCCTCAGTTGCGACGTCAGCCGAGCCGCCCGTGTCTCTTTCCACTTCGAGTGCGCCAATCAACTGCCGCCAGTCAGCGGCCTGATTTTGCTCCAGGACTGCCAATAGGTTGATGAAAGCTGTTATCGTGGTTCTCGGTGTGCGGAAGTAGGTGTCTCCCAAGCGCGTCGCACAGTGGGCCATGAAGGCGGGGATGGCCTCTTGCGGCAGAATCGTCTTTTCTGGGTCGCCGAGCGCATGGACAATTCGAATCTTATCCAGCAGGACGTAAAAATCCTCGGGCGTGAGACTGGCAAGCCGAATTACCGGGCCGGTGTAATCGACAAGACCATTCGCGGCAAACGTGTTTTCAGCGAGTCGCGACTGGAGCGCCGTGTAGCTATAAAGCCCGCGCTTGGTATCAAGCAGGAATTCGGGCGTGCCACCGAGGACAAAGCCGAGCCCCTCGGCCGAACCCTGAAGCGAGTCGTTGAGAATCCGGAGAATCTGCTCGTAGTTTGAGTTACGAGCTTGCACATTGGCGAGCTTATACAGGTTCACCAACTCGTCCAGACATACCATCATCCCGCCGTATCCAGCGAGCTTTACGAACCGAGCCATTAGCTTGAGCTGGTCATACACCGAGGCGTCGTCAATAATCGTGCGAACGCCAAGAGCTGCGCGGGCGTCGGTTCTGGTGGAGAACTCACCGCGCAGCCACCGGATGGCGTCGCCCTTGAGTTGCTCGTTACCTTCATCGAAGCCGCGGCAGTAGGCGGCAATCACATCCGCGAAATCGTACCCGTTGACCATCTCGGTCAACTGGTTCAACTGCGAACGAATAACGTCCTCGCTCGTTCGACTTGTCGCCTTGGCCTCGGTCTTTGCCTGCCCGATGAATTTCTCGACAATTCCAGCCAGAGCGCCACCGTCCGGCTTCGTACGCGTCGACATGTTCTTCGCGAGCTCGGCGTAGAGTGAGCGCGCCTGTCCTCCCGAAGCATGCAGGCGTCGGTCAGGGTTCAGGTCCGCATGCACCGTGACCAGCTTCTTCTCGAGTGCGATGGCTCTGACGAGATTCAGGAAGAACGTTTTCCCGGCACCGTATTCGCCGACGACGACGCGAAAACTTGAGCCGCCATCGGCCACTCGCGTGATGTCCTGAATGAGTGCCTCCAGTTCTTTGACGCGACCAACTTGGATTAGATGCTGCCCGATGCGTGGAACAACACCGGCACGAAGAGATTGGAGGACTGCGTCTCGGTCCTTCGGACGAATGGTTGTCATGATGTGGCTAACCTTTGTGCGAATTCCTGATTAATCTCGACCGGGTCGTCGCCATCAGTGAGCGGTTCGTCCCAATGGTCGAGAGAAGCTTCGTTTACCTGTTCGATAGCGCCGTCGAGCATTAAGTCGAGGTCGGACGCTGCGTCCGCCAGCTCCGAGCGAGTCCATGACGGTCGCGAAAGAAGGAGGCGCAAGAACGTGGAATGTGCCTCGTCCAGTCCAAGCAGACCACTCACGGCCGGTTGCTCCACGACTTCTCGCGCGGGCTCGTCTTCCGGCTTGTCTCCGGCGAAGACGCCGGCGAGGAGCGCGGAGACTTTTGCGGTTTCTTTCTGCAATGCCTCGATGCGAGAGGTATCAAGCGAAAACGCCAGCTTCGGTAGGGGCGCCGCTGCTGTGCCCGATGTTGCGGCCGTCGTCTGCGTAGCTGGCGTGCCGACGACGGCGTTGCCGTGAAGGTCGCTATAGAGTCGCTTCGGGTCCAGACCCAGCATCTGGTAGAGCTTCTCCAGCATCTTCACCTCAGCACGCGACACAACGCCGTCGGCGTTCGCCGTCTGGACAATCAGTGCGGCAACAGCATTCTTGGCTTCGGACGAAAGCGGCTCAAGACGCTTCTTCAGGCTTGCCAGAGAAGCTGGCTGGGCAAGCTGTACCGCGGCACGCGCCTTAAGCCTCGCCTGTTGTCTTGGTGTGAGTTGCGACCAGGAGTCTATCTGGCGATGAATCAGTGCTATTTCCTGTCCTGTCGCATTGCCGTCTGCCATTGCAATCGATGCTGCCAAGTCAACCATAAGGGCGACGGACAGATAGTTCTCGTCGACCAGATTAACGGAGTTGCTCGGCGGCGTTGCATATAAAGCAACGAACTCGCCGCCTTTCGCTGCCCGACCTGTAATTCGAGCATCAGGCTCGACAGCGACACCGGACTCCCCAAGAATGCGCGCGAAAGCGGTCAGTTTGTCACGTGTGATATTGCCAGACGCCTTGAAGCGGCCGAAGAGGTCGCTGAACGTCATCACTGTTGGCACATTGGCCACAGTTGCCACTAATGAATTGAGTTCCTGGCGTGCGGATTCCGGCCAGAGGTCGACCGGAAGCATGAGGGCGCTTTCCAACGAGCCAATTGAATCCGGATTCCTTCCAACGAATCTGCTGTATCCATCAAGGGCGTCCGAACATTCGTTGACCAACTGCTGAATTTTGTTCCGGGGGCCCGTTACTGCGGCGATATCTGGAAGCGAGGTAATGTACGCAGGATATTCAATAGCTTGTAACGCTGGAAAGGCTGTGTGCGGGGATATCTTCAGTTTGGTCTTGTTCGCCGTCAGCTTGATACCCTCGCGAAACTGCTCCGCGTATTTTCGGAGGAAGAGCTGACGGAACTCGTTCCCGCAGCGTGTAACGGGGGTTCGCTTGTAAACGGCACCGTCGCCCAGTGCCCATGCGAGTGCCCAATTTACAGGTACTGGCTTCTTGTCGATGGCCGCCTGGCCGAATGCCACACGAACGCTCAGCGGCACCTCGAACGCATTGAAGATAGTCCCGGGCGCTTGTTCGTACTGACGAGCCGGTTGAGCCAGATGCAAGCATATGAAATCAATCAGGTTCTCGAAGTAGCTGGTCTGCAAGACGCCCGAATAAACTGAGTGCAGGCGCTTAAGCTCGGTCGCGATAGATTCGAGTTCGGTCTTCTCGACCTTACCCTGCAGTCCATCGACCAGAACACGCCTTTCCAGGCCGTAGAGGTATAGCAGAAGGTAGCTGCGATGGACCCGCGGGTCAGAGCGGTCCGAAGCCAACCATTGCAGGTATGCGCGACGCTGCTCTGCCGAAAATGACTGGTAGCTTATCCAGTAATCCGGGGTCCCTGTCGAGAAGTCGCTCGGAGACTTTGCGACGTTCGCTTTCGGGTTCAGGACACATCCATCAAGGCTGTTGGCCTCGGCTCGCTTGGGTATTCCTACATAGAACCCGCCGCGCGTGATGGATACTCCAGCGATTTCTATCGATTCGTCGGAACCCACCCAACGAACGTTCGGAGCCGTTTCAAGCGAGGGGCGTTCAATGCGGTACGAGGAAGAGGGCGAATCAGATGACAGGCTTACTGTAAAAAACTCGTCGACCGATTGGGCTGGACCGTTGCGCGCGGAGTTGGAGGTCATCGAGACACTCACCTTGAACCCGTTTGGCTCAGTTCGAGGAGTCTGGACGCTACTGGCGGCAGTCGTCGACTCCTTCTTCTTCGTGAATAAAGCCACAAGTAGGCAGCCCAGTATGAAGACAAGGAATACGGTCCAGCCGCCCTTCGGGGCAAGTATGATGGCTACAACAATGGCGACAACCAGCGTGCCCGTGCCGGAACCCGATTTTTTCGCCTTCCGGCCCATGGTCTCAATCTCTCGCGTCTTTTGATTATGCGGATTGACTTATCCGGTCGATGCCGCCATTTTCGAGCAGTATAGTACGACGAAAGCAAAGAGCCGCGTGTGGCCGGCTTGCAATACGCGTTGTGTTGTGTCGGCCGGCCGGGGCGAATCTATGAGATTGCCAAAAAATCCGGTGCCTAAGTCACAGGGACCGTGGCATCCATGGAAACTAGATTGGACGCAACCGACGGAATGTGATTTGACGAAACGAAGGGCGTTCTACGAGCTATTCACCGGATAGGGGGCGGTCGCTAGGGCCACTCCTTTGTCATAACAGCGGTATAAATCGTATCGCCGTATTCGCAATAGAAAAATCTATCGTTGCAAGCAGCCAATTTGGCCAAAAGCTTACGCTCACTTACATCGCGAGCCGCTGCGCCGCCGACTTGCTCAAATTCTTCCTGATTGACGCCTTAACCGACATTGAGGTGGCAGCACGAGACCTGCAGATTTCTGCCGCCAATTTCGCGCGATTGCGCCGGCGATGGAGCGTGTGGCTTGTGCGCAATTACTCTTGGAATCAATGAGGGCGGCAGGTGTGGCCACGGAAACTCTGGCCGTAGTGTGGGCGAGCGCTATTACTAAGGCGGCAATTACATGGCGCTTACGACGGCCGAACTGTCGCCAGTCGCGTGCCGGCGAACGGGTCCTGACTCCAGTCAATCGCCGGGCGTCTACGGCTAATCGACGTCGACGACTTCTCAACAGCAAAGTGCGCCAGTGACTGCCCAGCGCTTGTGGCTTGCCTCAGCCACTGGGGCATATCGCCCTTGCCATCCCAAGTGTCGCCGAAAGCACTGCGATATCGTGCCGACTTTTGGCGCGCCCTTTCTTCGGCAATCGCCGCCGCGACGTCACCCACCTTGATGCCAACAGTGGCCATCTTGCGACGCAGGTATGCAATCATACTTTGGCGCTTTTGCTCATCCATGTCGTTTTCCCCTTCGACGCAATAGTCTCGTAGCAGTCTCGTGACGACTCGTCTACACGCCCTGCCACCAGATGATTCGGATATGCGGAGTATCCTGTTGAGAAGGGCCACCGTCGATGTACGATTCCTGAAAACAGTGTTGCAGGCAGAGTGGCAAAACCGGCTGGCTCGTCCGTCTCACCCAGTCTGGGGGTGGAGCGTGCCGAGACCGCGGCGTTTTAGTTTCCGACGAAAAAGTACGGCAGCCCACCAACGACTAAGACGGACTCACGCGGATGACGTCGGTCTATAAGCGATGGACAAGAACCCCGGCCTTAAAGTGCACGACAGCAAGTATGCGCTCACTGACATTGAGCACCGAGCATTTGAGCTGCTCTCCCTTCTGCTAGCAGACGTCACCACCGACGTCGAGGTTGCAGCTCGAGACGCGGGAATTTCTGATGCCCCGAGTGCAAGTATCGGGTGGCCGACACGCCACCGCAAACCGGCTTGCCGCGCGTGTCACTTGTCGAATCGAGGGCAGCCAGGTCAATTTTTGCAAGAATCTTGGCTACTCGAAGGTTGGTGTGCCAGCCCTTATGGCGTCGAGGCGGGGCCGGCGCACCAGCCCACGCGGCGGGTCAGTTGGCCCGCCCGAACCGAAGCTACGCGTGGACTGAAGCCAAATGAACTGATGGTCCGGCATGAGACGGAATTGCCAGGCAGCGATTTCAACGGCGCCGACGCGAAGTGACAGATTTATTCGCGAAGTTGAGACACATTTAATACGTTCTACTTCAGGGGCACTTATCCGAAATTACATTTTACGTAATAGCTACTACATCTCCTCGTGATGCCCAGTCACGTGCCGACAGGTGGTCGCGCATAGGTCATGCGAGGCGCGAGAAAAATGCGTTTCTGTGAAACATTTGCAGACAAACGGCGCGGAGGTACCGCCAGGATTGCCATCCGAGGATATTCAGAATGATTCCCTGTTGTTTCACGACAGCCCGCTTGCCAAAGCTGATGCCCCTCTAGGCCCTCAGCGCCCTACACTTCATTTTGACGTCTCTGCCTGCGATCAAGAAACCGGAATTGCGGCGGCGCGTTGTAGCGAGAAGTATTGTCTCCCTAACGTTGGCGCAGTTTTTCGTTCTACGAACACGGGTTCGCAGTCGACCGATCGACCACGCGACGCGGTTCGTGGTAGGCCCCGCAGGAACCGCGGGCGGCTTGTCTAAGGTGATCCGATCGCACCCAAGGCGGCCGCAGGTTCCCGTGGCGATTGTCAAGCAGCAACCGGCCCCACACGCGCCGCACAGCCGCGCGCGCTCCCCTTTAGTTTAGTTTACGTCTGTACTCTCAGACAAAAGCGCACGTTGTCGTCCAGACGTTGGCCAATTTCATGCCCAGAAAAAGGCAGCACTTAGGCTCGGTCTGTTAGTTGCGTTTATTCGATGAAAATCAAACTCGGCTACCTCTGTCACGCCAACCCGCCGCGAGTCCCCCTCGCTTTTGCGTATCACCGACACGAACATCGTCTCCTCGCAAGACTCTGTACACGCGCTCGTGCCCTCGTCGGCCATGCGCGCTCTGCCGCGCCCGAAAAAAGCACGGCGTTCGCCGAAGTCTTGAAGATGGCGACGTAGTGGCGGTTCGCCGGACCGGCGTGGCCGCCTGGTTCTCCCTTAGCACGTCAGCTTGAGTCCGTCCGGCGCCAGACTGAAAAATCACGACGGCGCGATCTGGCTCTGCGGCGCAACTTCCTTTCGTATTCAGGCCACGATCTCTTGGCCCGGCGGACGCCAGCCCTGATCCGCGAGGCGGTTGCTGCACGCAGAAACCATCGTGTCAGACGCGCCTTGACGGAAAACGCTTAACGTATCTGCACAATCTAGGACGCGAACCGCCAAACGGGGACGCTGCCCACATGTGCGCGAGAAGATCAAGCCAAGCATCTAAGCCGTGCCACGCGCGCTGGGCGCCCGGTCCGACGGCTACTGCCAGCCCTTCGCCGAAAGGCGGACAGGGCGGACAGGTCGTGCGACGAGGCTGCCGTGTCTTACGGGGGTCTACTGCCTAGTCTTGGGCTGAACGTCGTTGCCGGAGGCCAACGAGGCGCAGACGCTAATGTCGCTGCGCCGTAGGCGTTTGAGCACGTGGAAGTTGCGTATGTATGGCCGCCGTCACGACGCCCGTCAGTGAGCGACGGGGCGCTTGCCTCCGCCCACAGCTGCACTGGACCGGCGCGCGCGGCGCCAACCGCCCGGGTGCCCGCTTGTACCTTTCTAGGTACTATGCCCTCGAGAAGATGCGAATCTGTCTAACGCCGGGTCCGCCGGATCTCACCACGCTACCGGATTGGGCGACCGGCTCAAGATACCGGGCACGCAAGCCTGTGCCTATACCGACTAACCGACTTCCATATCGACCGGACTCCGCGAGCAAAGGCCATTGTCGAAGAGCCGAGATTCAAAGCTGCCAAGCTTGGAAGAGACTGGACACTCAGAACCCTTGCCGGGGACGCTCGTTGGCTCTGGACCCACCCGGGGTTGAGAAGCGGTCGGCGCGAACAGCGAAGAGGCGAGCGTGGTCTCTTCAACGCAATGGCCTTCCGCCCCAAGGGAGTTGAAACAGACAACGCCCGTGCAGCCTGAAGGGCAGTCTTCGCGTCCGTCGGAATCAAACGTTCGCACAAGATGCACCCAGTGACAGGCGTCCGTGACGGCGTAGTTTTTGGGACGCCGTGGTGAAGTGACAGATAACTGACAGATAGGCGCCAGATTTTGAAGACGTTAGGGGCGCTGGGCAAGCTGTCAGATAACTAACACTTAAGTGTCAGTTTGGCGCCTCCGGACGGCGAGATTTTCGTGTTCTCCACGACCGCCCAGCACCGCATTGCTAAAGCCCACCTCTGCGCGGACCGCTGTTGCACGCTTCCGTTGTCGGATTCAGGGGTCATTTGCCCCGAATGAGAACACTTGAGTTCCTGCACATCTTCGCGCAACTCTCGGATGCGGCAGGAACAACTGACATCATCGCGTGCCGACGGGACGCATTGGCACAGGTATAAAGAGGCCCGCACGGCGCGGACTTGATCAGCAAACTGTGTCGGTCACTCGGCTTCAACACTGAACAGCACGCTAATGACCTCCTTGGATTTGGGTTTACAGGGCTGACGATAGACGCCAAATCGGGATTTTACAGCGAAGCCCTCCGCATTCCAGTGACGTCCCCCGCGTCGCCCTTTACGGCGAACATCTTTTTAACACTCCGTTCTCGCACGGCGAGCTATATCTGACTATGTGTGCGGCGACCAGGGGCCAACGTGCCATTTCCCGAGGCCGGCCCATATGGCCGCTTTGCGGTGGGGGCACGCGCGAAGCCAGTTTTGACCTCGCATCCCCTAGTGACCTCCGCCGCTTACTGGGTCGCGTTCGATAGCATGCGGAGAGACGCCGCGGGGTGTTGGCGACCCTCTGCTTCGGCTCGGGAAGTTACAGGAAACCTCATGGCTGTGCAGGCTACTGCTATTTCAACGTATTTCAAGAGGGCTACACCGACTTTCGAAGAGAAGAGGCGCAAATCGGCGCTGTGCCCAAATTTCGAAAGATCGACCCTCTCGCCGCGTATGGGACGGTTTCGCCTCAGTGCGGAGACGTCTCCATGCAAGCTGGGAAACGGTGAACGATTCGACCAATACCGACAACGATTCGATCACAATCAGTCCGGGCCGCGTGCGTATGCGGCTTGAAAGCGGGGGGCGAAAGCTGAATATATTTGGTGCGCTTTTCTCCCGCTGTCGGTGTCTCCCAACAGCAAAGTTGGGTTGCAGCATTGCGCCACCAAGGATGGCCAGCGGAGGTCAAAGGTTTTCGCGGTTCCTCTCGCTGCGGTCGGTCGGGGATCTCTTGGGCCAAAATGGGCCGAGCGGAGAGATGGGCGTCGGGCGGCTTGGGGACAGTCGAGCCCGGATGGGCAGGGAGCGCGTTCTAAAGTGCCCGGATCAGGACGGTTATTCGCGTGGCCGAACCTTGAGATTGGAGCAGGCGGTGACCTGTCTCTGTGTCGGTGAAACTGTCCGGATCCGGACAGTTTTTCGAGGTGGTGGGTGCGCTGGCCGAGAAGGGGTCGCCGTCGGTGGCAAACGACTCTGTTGTTGTGTCGTCAAAAGTGTCCGGATCCGGACACTTTCGAGAGTCAACCAAGCAACAGGCCGAATCAACCACGATTACCGGTCGGCCATGATCCTGATTCTGCCGAATCGGGGATTAGGCGCAGAACGGGATTCTCGCGCGCGAGTTCCACGTTTGCCATTAAGAACCCACAATCTGCAGGTTCGCCTCGTTTCACTCCGGCCGCACGGAAAACATCTTTCCAATGTATTCCCTAATGTCAGACTCCTGTTCGTCTGTCATCATTCCCGCCTTGAATTTCACGGTAAGCCCCTTGCTGTCCTTCGTGATGCTTCCGGCTTGCGCTTTGCCCGCAAAAATCTTCAAAATGCTTCGGCCCCCAGCATCGCTCGCAGACGTTCCCCGGCTGACATGCGAACTAATAGCCGACGCAACCTTGCTTTCAACCAAATCGCCCGCCACCACCAGCGGCCAAACCTCGGCGAGTGCTTTCAGACCACCCTCTCCCGTTTTCTTAAGGGCAAGAACGATGTCTTGGGCAGCTGAGCCGGCCAACAACGAAGGATTCAAGTCGAGATCCCGTTTAACAAAGTCGGGCAAGTCAGCGAACGCAAGGAACCTGTAGAGATCGCTTCGTGTTACGCCCATCACCTCGGCTAGTCGGGTTCGCTTTGGAAACTCGGATTCGGCACGGCGAATTGCAATCGCGATCTCATAGTCTGACAAGTCGTCCCGGGTGACATTCTCCATTAAAGCAAGCGCGGCCATATCTTGGTCTGAGCATTCAATCACGACCGTCTTGATGGTCTCCCTGTTAAGGAGCTTGTGAGCACGCCACCGCCGCTCACCCGCGACAAGTTGGTATGAAGTCTCGCCGACTCGCCGGGCAGTTACAGACTGAAGCAATCCGACCTCCCCGATCGAGCGCGCCAGTTCGGCAAGCTTCGTTTCGTTAAACTGCCGTCGAGGTTGCCAAGGATTCGGAGATATCTCGTCGATCGCAATTTCCGTGGCAGTGCCCTGCTTCTCAAGTTCCTGAATTCTTAGTTGAGCGACAGCTAAAGCGCTCGTAATCCCAGGCATTGTTTGCGGGTTACGAGCAGATTTCTTGACCTCCCCTTTGAAATCGGCGGGCGTTGCAAGATTCGCAGTCTTCGCCAACAATTGCTCGCGGATATTGGTCATGCTGCCGACTCCTTCCAGTTTTTGACAAACATCTCGTCCAGCCATCTCGCGTACTGCATCATCGGCTGCTTTACACGTTGCAATGACTTTGCGCTCGAGTGGGTACTGACAATATCCAGCGCGGTCGAAAATGAAAGCGCTCCACCGCTCATCACGGAACTGGCGGGAATCTCAAACGGGTCTAGCCACCGACCGTACGCGCTTTGCGCCCACTGGCGCACAACAGGTGCCGACGAGGTCTTGCCATAATCCACCTTGGATAGCAGCACTGAAATGAAGTCATAGACCTTGTCCTCCTCATATGGCAGAAAGTCTTCGGCTACGTCCGAAAAGAGCCGCCAAAAAGCCAATGAGCTGATGAAGTCCAGGTTCTCTGGAATCATCGGCATTACCAAGGCATCAGCCGCGAGGAGCGCATTCAAGTTCATGTACGACAGCGACGGAGATGTATCTATCAGAATGTAGTCATATCGCGCGCGAAGCGGCTCCAACCCCTGCCGTAGCACGGACCAGAACCTGTAGCCCTGCATCGTCTTTTGCCTCGCAGGCAACAGGAACTCAGCCCCATACAGAAACGTGTGGCCGGGGATCACATCGAGACCGTCCCAATAGGTTGACTGGACTTTTGCACCCAGTCCGCCTTCAACGTTTTGGTCGTAGATGTAAGGCAGGACCGTATCCTCACCGGTGATCTCCTTCTCGGCATAGAGACCGCAAAGCTCCGAAGCCGATGCCTGCGGATCCAAGTCGATCAGCAAAACCTTTCGGCCGAAAAGAGTAAGGGCCTGCCCAAGACAAACCGTCGTCGTCGTCTTTGCAGAGCCTCCCTTGAGCTGGGCGGTAGTCAGCACTTTCCCGCGAAAATCATCACCGCTCCCTTCGAGACTCGTTTGGTAAATGTCCGAGGCCAACTTGATCCATACGCGCACTTCCGCCAGCGTAAAAGTCCGGCTACGTCCGCTCCCGTTTAATCTGCCTGCCGGAAGGCCCGAGTCGGCTTTCGTTACGAGATACTGGATTTGTTGACGGGTCAGATTGCACATCTCGGCGAGTTCGCTGATGGTATAGATCGGCGCCGTCTTGCGTGGGCGCGGCGCGAGAATCTGTTCTCGGAGGTTGTCAGCGAAAGGGGTGAGACTATCTGCGAACTCTGCAACTTCCCGAAGCGTGACTTTCCGCTCTTCCATCGGTAGGGTACCTACGTGTGCCATTCTGCACTTCTCCGTGTTTTGACGTTGAAGCGCAGAATACACCAAAGCGTGTAAACAAACCTACCAACTGCAGAAAACTCCTCGTTTTTTCTCGAGAAACCCCGGCTAACCTACAGATTTCTCGACGTATTCGTCAACTGCCACCCGAATGGCGCCCCTGCGATCCGCGAAGATCAGAGCGGCTTTGAGTTCCAGCTGCGTAACAAGGGAGCGGCATGTCGACACAAAAAGCACCCCGGCGGCGTTTTTGTGCCGCACCTCCACCGACCGCTTTTATCGTTAATATTCAACAGCTTAAGGGACCGTGTTTCTTTGGGACAAGCGACAATGTCGAATGCTCGTCCAACATTGTCTGTAAGTTTATTAAACAAATAAACCCACCTACTAACAAACAAGCTACAAAAAAGCCTTTCCAATCAATGATCCAACCTCTCAATAGGGACGGTTTTTGTGATCAGTAGGACGGTTTTTGTGTTGCAGCAGTTGAAAATTGGTACCTTCGGTGCGGAAATTGTGCAGAGCGGGGTGGAAGTTGGGAGCTGATGGGGCGGTTTTTGTGTGGCGTGCTTCGGCGGAGTGCTTGTATGCCGGTTGGCCTGCGGGCAAAAGGGGGGTGGTTTTTGTGTTGACACCCCTCGCGTGCCTGCTAGAGTGCCGGGCAAGGAATTGACCTGAATGGAAAACCAGAAACTCCCCGTTACCCCGCTTCAGCTTGCCTTGGACATCTACGAGGACATGTCCGGCCAAGGCACGTCTATAAGCGACGCGACGCGAGACATCGGTTATCTGCGCAATAACATCTTTACTCGGGTAGGCGGCCTCGGCATTGCCGCGCGCCGCGTGTTGGATGCTGCCTACTTCTTGGTTGCAGCAAAGGCACCGGACGAACTCATAGATGACAGGGTTTATACCTTCACGGCCGAGATCAACTACTTCAAGTGGTTGATGCGTTACGACAGTCGAAACCACAGCCACCTCATCGCCCAGATGAGAGCCGCTGCAAAGGCTCGTGTCGAAATCATGACGGCGCCCTCGATCGAAGAGCTCACGGACAAGGATGCGTGGGGAACTATCAGCCTGCTGGGCGACTGCTATATCGATCGCAATCTCGTTTGTATTTTGCTGTCGGGGCGAGTGATCAAGTACCTTATCAGCCCCTACAAGGCGCACTGGCTTAGCTTGCGGGCGTCCACTGCATTTTCGCTCTCGCTATCGAGAGCGATTTACGACCGGTTGATTCCGTGCGAAGGCTTGGGCGTGACCGAATGGTTCGCATACGAAGACGTCCTTGAGTGGCCAGGTAAGGTCGGCGAGTCTCGAAAGGAAGTGAAGGAGTTTAAGAAGCGATTTCTTGAGCCAGCCATCGCGCAGCTCAACGAAGTATCGGATTTCGATGTTAGCTGGGAAGCTAACGGCGATCGGCTACCTCCGGAGAAGCTAAAGATCCGCTTTCGTTTTACGAAAAAGCAGGGAGCCGACGCGGCGCGCGCGGGAATTGACGATTCGATGTACCTCATCCTTCACGACGAGTTTGCTTTCGGCCCGCCCGAATTTGAGCGCCTGGCACAGAATCGGGCGGAGTGGACTGACCAGCGACTAATGCAGGCCGTTGAATACACGCGACACCGACTGAACGAAGGAAAAATAACCTCCAGTCCCAAGGGCTACCTATGGAAGGCGCTCATGGGGAACTATCGAATCGGTGACGCCGACAGGAAAATGGCAGCTGTAAAGGCCACTCTTCTGAAGGACAGCACGAACACAATTAGCTCGCGTCACGCCTCCCAAGCAAATCTCAATGCCAGCATTGAAGCCCAGAACGAAGCCGCCAAGGCCAAAATTGCGAACGAGGCCAAGATCGGCCGAGAGCTCTTTGAAGCTGCTGACGCCGCCACTCAACGAGAACTGTTCACCTCTTTTGTGAGAAGCCTGATGCCACAGCGATTGATCGAGAAGCAGGGGCTTAAACGGGACAAACTGAGTCCGCAGAACATCCTCACTGAGGATCGGGTTGTAGCGGACTCGTTTTGCACACATGTCTTCGCGAAGAGAAAAAAGATCTCAGGTGTCCTGTCGAATTAGTCTCTTTTGGCATAAGCCTTCGGTAGTTGGAGTTCACGGTCTTAGAACATGCGGTCACCTCCTCCACGCAGCCACCCATACGAATCACCGTCGAAAATGACTAGCGCGACTCCTTCGCAGCCCCGGATCCATCGTGGCGGTAACGACCTCCGTCCCACTTGCAGCAAAGGTTTAGTTGGCGACGCGAAGACGGGACTTTTTTGCCTTTTATTTCGTTCGTAGTCCTTTGAATCGATCGCCAGTGGTCTCTCTTGGGAGCCAGCAAACGATACTGGTCAACATCAATGTTCGGCATTAGTTCTGCGGTGGACCTCGGACCAAGATCAATGCGTTGGCGCTCGCCGAAAAGCAGCAGTTCGCTGCCGAATATATGGCTCAAGGGGGAAGGGCAATACGTATCAGCACGAAACGGGAACATTCAAAAATGCCTTGGGGAGAACGGCGTACACGGCGTGGCTACGGGCGAAGATTGCGGCCGCTTGAAACGAGGAATGTTCATTCGCAGAATTCCGCTACGGGTTAGAAATCGCCCCTCGCAAGCTTGTGCGGCTGAACCGGTAGCAAAGTGGAAGGTCACTTTCGCCTGCGCAGACAGACCTGAACCGATGTACCCGCGGACAAGTGGCATCTTGGGCTGCGGGGTTTTAGACCTTGCGGAAAACGTCACCCTCGAGATTCTTAGAGGCCGGCCATACGCGCTGCGAGATTCAAAGCTGTCTCTAGCTCTTGCAAGCGAGAAATCATTTTCACGATATCGGGCGACTCGATCCGAATATACTTACCGCCGCGCCCTACAGACATCTTGATCGATCGCGGTAGATGGCTTGGTGGCTCGCCACGGACCAATGAATCCAAAATCTGCGTGACAGTCAAATCCGAGCGTTCCCCAAGTTGTCCGGCGCGCGTGGTCAGTCTTTTCACTCCGATGACTGCGACGAGTTCGGTGAGGGCGTCGACCACTCGAAACGAGACACGGGGCTCGGGTCCGAACACTCGTAGAACTTCGGGCGGAAGGCGAGCGGCCTTAAGCGCCTTGGACACATGACCTTTCGAAACGGACAACCCGATTGATAACTCCAGCTGCGTTGCAAATACGCGCGCGTCAAGCAACCGTTGATAAAAACGTCCGTAGGTGAGGGCAGATGCCTTCCGATCTCGCAACAACATTTGATGCTGAAGGGCTTGCTTGCGCCACTCGACAGGGTGCGGTGTTTGAAGGCTCATTGTTGACCCAATGGTGAAATAGTTGAAATTTCCAACTTTGGAATTTTCCTGGGCCGGTGCCAATGTCAAGTAGCTAAGAAGCCAGGTTACATTATCTGCAACAAATAACGTGTTCAGCCCCCCACTTGTGGGGCTATTGTTTCGCTTGTTGCAATAGGACCGTCAACCGGTTGACGGTCTTAATCCGCGGCGTTCGTCGCAACTTATTGACCAATAAGAGAGAGTCCGAAGTCGTGGCTCTATGAAAATGTGAAACTGCGAAACGCTTCAGCCGAGATTCTAGCGCTGATTCAGGCCACGAATTCCCTCAAAAGCTATACGTTTTGCCGCACCATTCCGCCTTAACCCCGTCAACCGGTTGACGGGGGCAACACGCTTTTTTATGGCCGATGCGCTTGCCTGGAAAGCACGCAAAAATCGCGGTCCTTTTGCATGACTGGCATCCCATGCGGACTGATTCAATTGATACGGCCCAATTGGATCAACCGTCATGCGTCTCTTCCGCAGCAAAAAACAGATTGCCCTCGCCGTCGCTCCTGGTGGCTATTCGGAAGACGATCCCGAAAAGATCATCTTCGATAACGGTGCGCGCCTGCGTGTCGAGGCCAATCACTGGAAAACATTCTGCTTCATCCTGGCGTTTATCGCGGGTGGGGCGGTGTACACGCGCAATCCTCCGCCCTCCGAAGTGAAGGCGTACGGCGTGTCGTCGGATGTGAACGGACACGCCGTGACGACCCAACTCACTGCATACAAGCCAGACGACCAGGCCATCCGCACATCGCTTAAAGAAACCGTTGAGCGCTGGTGGACTATCGAGCCGGTGTTGACCGACGACATCCAGAAATCGCGCATGGCCCGCAACATCAACGCGGTCAAGGCGATGATGGTTGGCAATGCGCGTAACCAGTTTGGCGACTGGATCAGGAGTGACGCGCCGTTTCAGACAATTACGCTCAATCCCAAGCTCGTGCGTGAGGTCAAGGTAACAAACATCGCGCTGCTGGAAGACTCGACTGCCGTTGTTGAATTCACCACCAGCACTACTCAGTCCCCGACCGACAAGCCCGTCGTTCAGAAGTATGCGGTGACGTTCCGATACCAGATCGTCCCCCCAACGTCTGAAGACGCGCTCGGCGCGAACGCGTTCGGCGTGTTCTACCCGCTGTTCTCCCTACAGAAAACCCAATGATGAACGACTCCCGCACGCTCGTCTCGTGGGCAGCCGCTATCGTGTGCGCGGCTGCTGTCAGTCAGCCCGTATGTGCCGCGAAGAAAGGCAGCACTCCAGTATCTGCCGCCTCGTTCGATCTCGCGACTGCCGTCAGCGATCCGATGAGTCCGGTCAATCCGTATAACGCCGGTACTGATCCGATCACGATGCCGGGCGATGCGCGCATGTCGTCATCGCGGCGCTGGGTTTCTATTACCAGGTCAAAGAATCAGCCAGGATCGAAGACGAAGCGAAGCTGCAGAAGAAGGCGAAGGCCGCGGAGGTGGTCGACAAATCGAACAGCACGCAGGACGTTGACAAGCTTATCGAGGACCAGCAATCGGCCGCGCGCAAGATGGCGGCATCGGAAGCACGCGCTGCCGCGGCGCCGCATGCGGCGTCGATGTCTGGCGCGAGGCCCGGGCTGACTGCGGACAACTTTCAAAACGATGATCACGTTCGCGAGTTGAAGGCGAAGTCAGATGATGACGCCATCTATGCGTCGTCTATTTTCCGAGCCGGCTTGAAGGTCAAGGATCAGCAACCGCAGCAGGTCGCGCAGATTCCAGGGATCCTCACGCCGCAGCAGGTTGCCGCGCAACAGAGCGCTGCGCAGCAGGCTGCGATGGGGTCGGCTGGCGCGCAGGCTGCGGCAGCTCTAGCCGCGGCAGGCATTGGCCAGCAGCCGGGGCGCGTGGGCGGGCAGACAACGCAGGATCGGGACTCTTCGTTTATCAGGAGCGCCGCCAGCCAGTCGGGTAACGGGCAGGATTTCGCTCGCACGGGCTTTGTAGGTCAGGCGCATGGCTGCGTGCTTTCGCCTCCGCACCATATTCCGGTGCTCTCGATCGAAGGTCTCAACTCAGACCGCCCCGGCACAGCTTCGCTCGTCGTTGAAAAAGACGTGTACGACAGCATCCGTGGCGACTGTCTGATGATCCCGAAAGGGACGACAATCACCGCGCCCTACAGTTCCGATATCCAGCCAGGACAGGAAAGCATCCTGGTGGCCGCCACCGAAATGCGCCTGCCCAATGGCAAGCACGTGCCGCTCTACGGCGGGCAGGGCGCGGATGCCGATGGCGCTGCGGGCTTCTCGGGCGACGTCAACAGTCACTTCCTGAAGATCTTCGGTACATCGTTTCTCACGGCGATCCTTCTGGGTGCCTTCGACAAAGGCGGCACTTCGTCGACAACCACTGGCCCGCTCGGTGTCACGCAGGTTGGCACGACCGCCGGACAGGTCGCAGCGCAGACCTCGCAGTCCGTTCTCGACCGCTACAAGAATATTCCGCCGACGATTACGACAGGCCCGGGCGAGCGCCACTTCATGATCAAGGTCAACCGCGATATCTACATGGAGCCGTATCGCGGTGACTAAGCGCGTCTTCCTTTCCCTGTCACTTGCCGTCTTCGCACATTGCAGCGTGGCCGCGAGCGCGAACATCGAGCGCGTCATCAGCCCAACGAGCCTTGTGCTCGAAAGTGCCGGTGCGCGCAACGTCGCGACGTTTGATGGAAAGCCGGTTTTCTATTGCGGACTGCAGGCTTTCACGGCATGGGCCGCGCCCCTTGTTGGACAACGGGTCAGCAGTACGCCTGACGCAGGGATTACTGTCGCAATCGATTCGCACGATACGCCTTTGGAAAAGTTGCTGGTAAGCCAGGGATGGCTTCAGCCGTCCGAGCTTGGAGACGACGCACAGGCCGCGATGACAGAAGGGCGCGGCGGGTGGGCATGCGCAAGCGCGGTGACACCCTTTGAGCTCATGCACTCGAGCGTCGATCCGAAGGTGCTCGCGAGTATCGCCCTTAACGAGTCGGGGCTTAACGGCCGGGCATGGCCGTGGACGCTGAATGTCGCCGGGCAGGGTCTGTTCTTCAAAACCCGCAATGACGCATTTCGCGCCATCCAGTCGTTGATTGGCGCGCACCGTTGTGACTTCGACGTGGGTTTGATGCAGGTGAACTGGTGCTATCACTCCCAGCGCTTTGCGTCTGCGTGGGATGCGCTTCGCCCGTCGACAAACATTCGCGTTGCTGAAGACATTCTCAACGAGAACTACAGCAAGACGCACTCGGTCGCGAAGGCTATCGCGTATTACCACAGCGCCAATCCCGTCCCGGGCCAGGCGTATCTCGCGCGTTTCGCGCGACACCTCAACCAGATTCAGGCAGGTCTATGAAGCGCACCGTTTCCCGAATTGCTCTGGCCTGTATTGTTGTGTTCGGCACTATGGCTTCGCATGCGGCGAATACGGACCCGTTCGACTTCGACTACGAGATCGCGGGCGGTATTGCTGAACGGCCACAACTGATTTTCAACGACGGATCGAAGACCTATATCCAGCCGCGCGCCGGCCAGGTCATCACGGCAACTGGCGGTCACTCTGAAGGCCCGTATGTCGTTGTCGACGGCACGCCCGAGACGATCACCTATACCGTCGCGGGTCGTCAGGCGTCGGCACGCTGGACAAAAGCCAATTCGTTCATTGGTGGCCGCGGACCTCTGGCGACGCTGCGCGACGATCAGCCCGCCACGTTCGATGGCTTTACCAACCGGCTGGTGCTACTTGGCACGCACGGTGCCCTTGAACCCGTGCGTGTACTGAAGTCCACCATGCCAGTGGCCAGCATCGTCAAAGCGCTGGCGCCGCAAGGTTGGACAGGCTCCGCACAAAAGGACGTTGATCTGACTGATGCCAGTGCCTTCGCAACGCGCGCAGGTGAAAACTGGATGCAGGCGCTCGACCGCCTGATGACGCAAAACGGGCTTTACGCCGACGTTGACTTCGACACACGCCATATCCGTCTGCATCGTGATGCGCCGAAGTCTGGTGCGCTCAATTACGCGGCGGGTGAAAAATCGCAACCCGACGCGATCGCGCAGGTAGCGGCGAAGGCGGACGTGCCACCACTGAAGGCCTCGTTGCTCGCGGAATACTTCGGCGCGCAGGCAATTCGTGACGGCGACGACACGCATACGCAGATCCGCTTCACTTCGAAGCCTGTTAGCGAGCTGACTTTCAAGACCCCCGAGGGCCGCTCACTTAAGTCGAAGTGGGACGCGGCAACGAACGTCATGACAGTGGATCGGGCTGAGCGGATCGTCGTGTCGGATGGGTCGAAGACGGTCGAGATCGGGCGATCGGCGGGCACCGTCTATGACTTCGACAAAGCGAGTCCCACGCACCTCGAAGCCGTTTTTGATCGCGACGGACATACGTACTTCAAATTTGCCGAGTCGGTGGTGCTGGTGACGGTCGCCGATGTGAGGCATCTCGGATCGGGCGAGCAGAAGGGCCGCTATTACATGTTCAACGGAACGTCCGAACAGTTCATCGTGACGGCCGACGGCAATACCGTGAATGTGACGCGTCGTCACGACGTGAAATATTTCGAACGTCCGGCGCCCGTTGCGCCCTCAGCACCGACAACCACGGCGGTCGCGAAATCGTGATGAACCTGACCTTCGCACTCGCCGGCGCGGTCGCCGCGTTCTGCTGCGCAAACAGCGCGCTTGCCGACTGCCTCGATGACGCGGCGGCCTACCAGCACGTTAGTACGCAACTGGTGCGCGCCATCGCCCAGCACGAGTCGGGCATGCGCGCGAATGCCGTGAACGCGAACAGCAACGGGACGGAAGACATCGGCCTCATGCAGATCAACTCATCGTGGTTGCCCAGGCTCGCCCGATACGGCATCCGACGCGAACACCTCTTCAATGCCTGTGTGAACGCGTATGTCGGCACCTGGATTCTCGCTTCGAACATCAAACGGTTCGGACCGACATGGAAGGCCGTCGGCGCCTACAACGCAGTCTCGACACCGAAACAGCTGATCTACGCCAACGCCATCTATCGACGCCTGCAACGGCAAGGCCAATAACATGAATCTGACCATCCAACATAACGAACGTATGCGTGTGATCGCGCGTGTGCTGGCCGCGCTGGCACTGGCGGGTGCATCGGGCTGGACCCATGCGGCGCTTGAACCGGACCAGTCTCGCGTCGTTCCGCCATCGGGTGACGGTTGGCAGATCCTCTCCGCGGCTGCGACCCCTGCTGGTGCGAATGGCAGGACTGCACATGTAGAACCGACGGCACCCGGCGCAACCGCGTCCGCTGCCTCCGTTGCTTCCGCCGCTTCCGCCGCCTCCGTTGCTCCTGCTGCGACGACTGGCCCGACGCCGATTGCCGTCACATCGGTGGTGCTTCCAGGCGCACCCTCGACGCCCGCTGGCGTGCTGACTCTTTCGGTATCGCCGCAGGACCTGAACCTGCGCAATGCACTTGACCGGTGGCTGCAGACGCAGGGCTGGCAACTGGCGTGGAAGGTTGATGACGATCTACCGCTCGAATTCAACGCGACCTTCTCGGGCGACTTCACGTCCGTCCTTACACAGGTCATGCAAGCGACCAACCACATGCGCGTGCCTACGCGCATCTGCCGTCACACGAACAACGTTATCCGCGTTGTCGCGCGCGCGGCGAATTGCCAGGAGTAAGACAATGCGCCACGCTTCCATTCTCAAGATTGCCCTTGCCGCTGCGTGCTCGCTAGTCATCGCTGGTTGTGCCGTATCCCAGGGCGACATCAATTCGGCGTATGACTCGGTTCACCACACGGCCAGCGACGCGATGGCAAACCTGCCCGGCTCAATGGCGCTTGTTGAAGACGTGCCGACCGCATTCCTCGGTGACCGGCTGGTTCCCGTCGCCTATGAAGCGACGTTGCCTGCGACGTTCCGCGAGAAGAAGGTGACGATGCCCGCAAACATCGACATCAGGCAGATCTCGACGCTCATCTCGGGCGCAACCGGTTATGCCGTTCATCTGAGCCCGGATGTGTTCGTCCCGCGCTCCTCACTGGTGCCGAGCGCGTTGTCAGACGGAAAGGGCACAACGACGGCCAATGGCAAGAGAGAGGAGATACCGGTCTACGGCCAGGTCTTTACGGGATCGGCGGGCGAGTATCTGAGCCGGATGACGGAAGACCTCGGCCTCGACTGGTCTTTCGATGGGACGACCATCAATATCACGCGCTTCGTCACGCGCATGTACCAGATCGCCGCGATCCCCGGCAAGGTGTCGATCAAGTCGACGATGTCGAAGGGGATGGACACGTCGACCGGCAATCAGTCGAACGGTACCGGTGGGTCAGGCGGTAATACAGGGTCCTTCTCGGCCCAGACGTCGACGGGACGGGAAGGGGACTTTGACCAGATCCAGGCGATCAAGGACGCGCTCGACAAGCTGCGCTCGCCGATGGGCCGTGTGACGGTCAATCCGCAAAGCCGTCTCGTCATGGTCTTCGACACGCGCGAGGCGGCAGACCGCATGGGCAAGCTGCTCGCCCAGGAAAACGCGGTTTCGACGCGTCAGGTGATGCTCCGCGTCCGCACGCTTCAGATTGCGCTGAACAGCGGCAGTCAGGCGGGCGTGAACGCTGATGTGGTGTTCAACTATATCCAGGGCGGTCTCGCAAAGTATGCGATCAGCTTCACGTCGCCCACGTCGCTGTCGTTCGGCGGTGGCACCGTCGGCCTGTCAGTGCTGCAGCCAAACGCGCCGTTCTCCGGTACGAACGCAGTCATCAATGCGCTGAACCAGTACGGCCGCACGGTTCAGGACAACACCCAGACGAAGCTGACGCTCAACGGACTGCCGGTTTCCATTGCGTCGTTCCAGAGCGACGACTATCTGCGCTCGACCACCCCTTCGGCGGGAAGCCTCACGGCCACATCCGGTGGCGTGCCCGGCCTCACACCCGGGACAGTGACGACGGGCGACTTCGTCAATATCCTGCCGTCGGTCAACGATCACAACCAGATTGTCCTCGCGTACTGGGCCGACAGTTCGAAGCTCAACGGTCCGTTCACGTCCGCCTCGGTCGGTTCCGGTCAGACGCAGCAGCAGATCCAGCTGGCACACACGATCGGCAGCAAGGATGACCAGACGATCGCGCTCTCGGACGGCCAGACAGTGGTGCTCTATGGCACGATGACAGAGAACTCAAATAGCACGACGAATGGCGGTATCGCTGGTATCACCGGACTCTGGAACAAGGCGAAGACCTTCCAGGTGATCATGCTGACGGCCACGGTCGTCCCGTCGATGTGAGCGCGCGCATGCACATTACCGATCCGCTGCCGCGCGAGAAAAATGCGCGCCTGGTCTTCGGTCTGGACTGGCGCGCCTATGCGTGACGTGCTGGTCGATGGTCGCTGGGTGACCCTGCGCGCGAGCATCCCTCTCGAATCGCAAGCCGCGTGAGCGGTGCCACTATCTTTCGAAAAGACATCCCATGGAAAATCTCCTGATGCTGCTGATAGCGGCCGGAAGCTCGTCCCTGTGCGCCTGCACGACTCAGCAGCAGGCACACGTCGAGCAGCCGAAGCCGTTGATTGTCGTCCACCAGCCGCGAGGCGAGCAGGGCGACTTCGTACTCTGCAAGGATGGCCGCGTGCTGGTCTTTGCGGCCACGCATCCGAAGTCCTGCTCTTGAGCAAGGAGTCGCCCCTTCTCGAAAGAGCCGGGGCGCGCCGCTTCACCTTTCCTATCCACCCAACCGGGCAAACCTCCCGGCTGGGAAGGTCTGCCCGCCAATTGATTCCGGAGCAGACGTGGCTTATTCATGCACTGATTTTTTTGACGATGTCATGCGGGCACTCGTCGACGCTGGCGCAATTTCAGCATCTGATATTCCGGCCGATGATCCGGGGCAGGGCGCCGATATCGCTTGTGCAGCAATTGTCTCGATGAGCCGCACGGGTCTTTCGTCGCGCTTCATGAACGAGTTGCTTCATGAGGTCGAATCGCTCGGCGCCGTCGTGGAGCAATATGGGCCGCCTGCATTGGCGTTTCTCTTCTATCTCCAGGCCGCAATACTCAACGACACGTATATCGAGGCAGCGCGCACTACTGACGCGCAGGTCATGGAGCTTGTTCAACGACTCCAGTCCGCTACCGAATGGATGAAACATATCCAGACGGTGGCGGAAGCCTGACTCCACTCTTCAACCCACTACGGGAGCCACTCCCGTTTGCTCACCGCAGATGGACCTCTTTTCGTTGGCCGCCTGAACCGGTTGGCCTTTCTCTTACCCTTGCGGGGCACGCCCGCAACGGGCTGCTCCGCGCATTTTTATCGAATAGCTCATGACTCTCGAATCAAGCGGATCTGGCATGCCCGCCTTCCAGACCAACGCCCACGTGAATGATGGCCTGCTGGTGCGGGTCGGTATTCCACACAGCGGAGGCAAGCTGGCTTTTCATGCTTTCAACGAAGAATATGCAGGGATGGTTTCTGCTTCTGCGTTCTGGAACCCCAAGACAGGTCGTTTCCGGATACCGGAAGCAACCGATCTAACGGAAATTGATTTCGCTCTCGATAGTGCTGGCTTTACCGCGACGAAGCTCTTCCAGTCCAAGGGAAGACAGAAGGGCATAGCCGGCATCTACCCGTGGACCATGGAGCAATACGTCGAACTTGCATCGTTCTCCGGTGCTGCGTGGATGGCACAACCTGATCTCTGTTGTGAGCCGGAGGTGGCCGGCGATCAGAACGCGATCGACTATCGCATCCGCGCAACGGCTACATTGCTGGAGCACATGCTGCGGGTCGTGTACGAGTGGCAGAACCAGCTTGCCAAAACGATGAGTGTCGACGCGATACAGAACGCGATACGCATCCCCGTACCTGTCGCGCAGGGGTGGTCATTGGATGACTATCGTCGCAGCATTGATCTGATGCTCGCGGTATGGGAACGGTGGATGCCGTGGATCGCAGCACCGGCCCTGATCGGCTTGGGGTCCGTATGCCGACGGCATTTGACCGATCCCCGACATGGGCTGTTTGCCATACTCGAAGGGCTTGAAGGGCGGATTCCACCCGGTTCACGGATGCACCTGTTCGGGGTGAAGGGTTCGTGCCTCGGGCGCGTGAAGATGTACGACTGGGTTGCGTCAGTTGATTCGATGAGTTACGACTTCGGCGCACGCGTGAAGGCTCGACAGGCTGGAATGTCGAACACGATCGCGCATCGGGCTGGCGAGATGAACCGATGGATGCGGACTGCCACACGTCAAGCATCACCTGCGGCCGGGGACCAATATCGGCTCGCGCTAAGTTCTTGAATAAGTATATGTATCCCATTAACCAGCCCGCGTGTTCTTCGGAACCGCGGGCTTTTTTTCGCCTGACACGTCGGGAATGGGCGGCGGTTTCATCCCGCTGAGTTTTCTTGTCTGCGGCCCCTATTCGCGATGTGCTCAAGCGGACCGGTCAATCATCCCTATCCCTCGGGAAGGGCGGTGCGCTCAGGCCGTCCGACGTGTCGATGCCCATTACTTCCATTGCCTCGGTCAGTTTCCGGATCTCCAATGAGAAGTCCATGTCAAACTGCTCACCTTCCATCGTCACTGGAAGAGAGTGAAACCGGACGAGGGCGTAGCGAGCGTAGTGAATAGCATCGAGAACTTTTGCGTTCCGTTCGGTTTGTTCGATGAACGTTTTGGATTTCATAGCAACTCCCTTGGTTGCTTGCTAGGGCGCATTTCACCCTCGCGTCCACGCGTGTCGAGCAACTACGCTGGCCGCAAGGGGTTCTCAACTGTCCCCGCTCCCAAGCTCACTATGTTTGTGCGATTGCGTCGCCCGTTGGTTAGCGTGGTCTCGCAAGATCCTCGCTAGCCGGCGCGATTGGGTACAAACAATGCGTTGCGGAGCCGGAATTGGCTTGTGGGAGACTCGGGTGGTGCGTAAAAAGCATCATAGTCGCTGAACAGCCAGCGCGAGAGATCGAACTGGTCCCTTCGTGGATTAGGCCGCAGCTTGCAACTCTGAGCGACAAGCCTCCAACAGGGGCTCAATGGTCGTACGAAATAACGTTTGTATAGGCACCTCGTCTCGCGTTGCCTTTCAGGGGCTTTCCTGACAAGGCAGCCTCAAAAGGGTGTTGTCCGTGGAAATTGACGGGTGTTTTGCGTTTGCGTCATGCGTTGCCGCTCGCCAACGGCGTGAGGAGAACTTACATGGAGTTGGAACGGCCAGTCAAACCATCCGACCTGATGCACGCGACGCTGCGCCGGCGACCGTTTTCCCACGACGACTGGCTGTTCGAATGGAAGCTCGACGGAATGCGATGTCTTGTCGAAAAGTTCGGCGACTAAGTAGCCTTAACCAGCCGGCAAGGCAAGCCCTTCAACCGCTCATTTCCCGAAATTGTGGAGGCAGTTGCTGCCGTGCCTGGTGATTTCGTATGGGACAGTGAGCTTGCGATCGGCGACGCTCGAGGACCGGTGTCGTTCAGCCGACTTCTGATGCGCTCCAGCACGACGTCACCGCGGAATATTCCGGCGGCCGCACGTCGGCACCCTGCACGGATTTTCGTGTTCGACATGCTCCTATCGGGCAAGCTCGATTTGCGTCAACTGGAGCTTACCGAGCGGAAGGCCCGTCTGCGCGACACCTTCGATAACACGCGGTGGCTCGTCTATGTCACAGACGTGGAATGCATCGGGGAATTGGTATTTGAACAGGTAAAAATCCACGACTTCGAGGGTATGGTCGCAAAGCGAAAATCGTCGACGTACACGCGCGGACGGTCGCTCAACTGGATCAAGATCAAGAACACCGATTACAGCAGGCCAGCAGCGAGTAAGGGTCCGGAAATTTGCGCACGTTAAGCGTTCGCGCTTTGCGTTGTTCGAATGGCGCTGATCGACCCACTGCGGACGTTCGACCCAGCGCGACTTCTATGGCTGCTTTCAAGGTATATGGGTCATTGCGGACTAGCCGGCCGCCGGTTTGCAATGCGCCTTCTTCATCGGTCGGGGCTGCTGATTTCGAGTCGAATTTATCCAAGCGCGAACGCCTCATTCGACCAAACGCTCACGGCGCTGTGGGACGCAATAATTGTATCCGGACGTATTGCCGCAAGTACTGACAGTCGGTCGTGGAATGACGTCATTGATAGCACAAACTTTCCCGTGCATGTGTGCGCTAGCCGACATTTGCCTGCCACGTACCCGACACAGACGGCCTATAACTGACCAGATGATACTTTGCTAGGCATGAACTGGCGGACCATACGTTGAGTTGATAGTCCTTGCGGCCCTGTCACGCCAGCCTGGTGCTCTCGCAACCCGGGCTGCCATTTTTCAGACGCGCTTAAGAACGTTCGGGAATGCATATGAAGATGTTTTGGTTGATGGCAACAGCATTTCTGGCCATGACTTTAGCTGCGGCTCCGCCCGGCTTGGCTGAAGAAAAAGCCAACGACAGCTATTTTGTCCATAGCACCGGAGACAAGGCGAATTCCCTTGTCATCTTCGTGCATGGCGTACTAGGTGATAGCCGTGATACTTGGCGCCGCTCGCCAAGCAGCGCGGGTTGGCCCGAGTTGCTCGCTGCGGATCCCGCAATGCCTGGCGTCGATACCCTCGCAATTGGTTTCAAGTCCGCACCTCTCAGCTCGTCTTCCAACATTGAAGAACTCGCGAACCGCTTAAGTCAAATGCTGATAGATCAGCGCCTTTTCGAGCGCTATGACAACATCGCCTTCGTGGCTCATAGTATGGGCGGACTTATCACCAAGCGCGCCGTTCTGATTCTGCGCTCCAAGGCGCCTGAATCGGCCACCCGTATCAAGGCCGTCATTTTTCTCGCCACGCCCGCAGAGGGATCGGACAAAGCCGCGCTTGCGAACTGGTTCAGCGCCAATCCACAGTTCGGCGACATGCGTCCGGCGGACTTCAACTCGTTTCTGCAATTGCTAGATAACGACTGGGCTTCGATGCTACGCCGCAGAGAAGGGGATTCCCCTTATCCGAGGTCGTTCTGCGCGTATGAGACTCAGCCGACCGGATTGTGGAAGGTGGTGCCGAGGTCGGCCTCGCAAAAGGGCTGCGACGATACTCCGGTCGCCTTCGACCGTACGCACTCCGGCATAGCGAAACCCGCAGGCCGAGACGACGAAGTCTATCGCTATGTCCTTGCACGCCTTGCGGGCAGCTTCGATCCCAAGCTTGTCAAGCAGCATGTGATCGTTCAAATTCAACGCATCGACGGTAAATTACTCGGGCCCGCAGACTTCCTGCGCAGCGGTGAGCAATATTCGGTTTCCGTTAGGGCGGTCCGTCCGGCATGGTTTTATGTGTTTGTCAGGGACAGCACCGACAGCGTGCAACGCTACTATCCGACCAGTAGCGACAAGCAAGCAGCAAAGCAAAACACGATCAGGGTGCCGGAGCACGCCGATTTGTTCATCACGCTCGATCGCCATCGGGGCACTGAGCTCATTTATGTGTTCGCCCTCGATCAGCGCGACGACAAGCTCGAACGCGCTGCAACTGAGGTCAGCTCCAGCGCCAACGTCGCAACAGGCGTCCACGTGACGCAAAAGGTCCTGCTCGAAGCGGCAAAATCGCGTGGTGGCGCAATTGAGAAGGGCAAATTGGGGCGCGTTTCGTCCTCGAGTCTCAGCGAGTTCGGGCAGGACGTGGCCGCGTTTTATCAACTCGAACATCGTTGAGATCCGGCCAGATGCATGTCGCGGAGCGTCCCTGATGGCTCTGAGCGCGGACGGCAGCAGCAGAGGTGCGACCACATGAACGACGCATCGATCCAACGTGGCAGGCAATGGACCCTGAAGCTCCGAAGGGCGGCACGGGTATTCGCACTGTGCGTTGTCTCGCTCTTTGCAGTGTCCGCGTTCGCGCTAGTCGATATGAAAAACGCGAACTACTCCAACGACTGGATCGATCTCCCGGGAACTCAAAAGGACGGCTCCAACATCGATGGCTTTGGATCGATGTTCGATCTTCTCGTCTCGCGCACGTACAACAGCCGGAGCCTGCACGACGGCATTTTCGGGTTTGGATGGTGCTCCGACTTCGAGACGACGGTCCGTTCCACGGCTGAAGGCAATGTTATCGTTGAATGGTGCGGCGGCGGGATTATAGAAACGTTTCAGCGCGCGGACTTTTCTCCGGAAGAGGTATCCGCCACGGCAAGGAAAATCGTCGACTCGCTCAAGGCGCACCAGGACAAGGACAGTAAAGGAGTCTCATCGCTGATCGGGGGATTTTTGCCAAACACCTGGAACGCGTTGCAGAAGAAGCTGATCGAGGACGAGGCGCTTCGCACCCGATGGGCGAAGCGCCTCGACATCGCCACGCCGACGCTTCCAGGCACGATTCTAAAGCAGTTCGGCCCGGGTTCAGCCGCTGTTTCGGTCATCGAGGACGGATACATGTTAGTCCCAGCCGACGGGAGGCAGTATCGCTTCGACAAGAATGGACAACTACAGGAAGCGCGCGATACATCAGGCATCTCCTTGCACTTCTTACGCAGCAACGGCCAGATCGAGCGAGTTCAGTCATCGGACGGGCGGGCGCTCATCTTCACATTTTATCCAGACGGCAAGGTCAAAGAAATCAAGGGTCCGGGCGACTTAGCCGTCGAATACCGGTATCGCGATGGCAACCTGACAGCCGTGAAGAATGCGTGGCTAAGGGTTTATTACTTTGAATACGATGACCTTCACAATCTGACTAAGTCCATTTGGCCCGACAAGACTTATATCGAGATTCGCTATGATAGGGATGGAGATTGGGTGACCGGCTTTCGCGATCGAGAAGGCTGCCTCGAAGACTACTTGTATGAAGCGGATGATGTGAATCATTACATGTCCTTCGGACTTAAGACATGTGCGGACGGTCACGTGGCAGGAAGGAATAAGTACGAATTCAGGCATACCCAGAGACCTGACGGCATGTACACGCTGACTTACGTCAGAACGACGACCGACTGGGAGACGTACACGTCCGATACGGCGATTTACTATGATTTCGACAATCGCCCCGTGAAGACAGTAAGAAACGCCGACGTGGCGACTTACACCTACAATGAGCGCGGTCTGTTGGCGAAGCGAAGCATGCGCAACAAGGAGTGGAACTTTCAATACCCTCCTAACGCTTCCGTGCCAGACGTAGTCATCGAAAACACGCTCGGCGAGAACCAAGCGGTAGTCGAGAGCCGTCGCTTCGATCATGATCCGTGGCCGAATCGCTACGGAACGACCGAACGCATTCAGGTTGCGGCCTCTAGGCAAATTCCTGATCCGCTGAGTCCCGTCTTTCAGCAACAGCGCGCAAGCGACCACCTTTCGGAAGCGGCGCAAACGCTGGTACGTTGGGATGAGCAACTTGCACGGAGAAAGGATCAAAGTGCCCGGATTACACTCGCCGCGCTGGCCATGACGCTTGGTGCGGATTGCGCGCACCAGCAAAAGTTCGACTGTGCCTTGACTTCGTTTGACCGCGCGATATCGATCGCGCGAGTCAATCATCTGACTAAGACGCATTACCGCGCGCTCGAATGGAAGGCCCGCGTCTACATGAAGAGTGGTCGTCCTGCGGACGCGGTTATGCCGTTGCGGCAAGCCATTGACCTGATCGAAGGGACCAAGGCACGCGGCTCGGCGGACGAGAAACAATTCATTCGCTATCTGATCGAGGCCTATAGGGTCGCCGAGCAGTATTCAAAGGCCTACGAGACACTCGGTCGTCTGTCGGCGCTTGGCTTCGCGGATGAACAATACGAGGACCTAAAGGCCGAGATATACACGGACGTGGGGCTGTTTCCGATGGCGTTAACTTCCTATCGCGCCTCGCTTTCGCTTCTACTGGTCGCAATTGATCATAGCGAGTCTGACACCAAAGGACTGATTGCTAGCGTCGCAGATGTCTTCTACCAGATGGGTGATCCGGACAAGGCCATCGCGGTGCTCGACACCGAACTGGGTATCCACATGGCGGTCGAGCGGCCTTCGAACGCAAGCGGCTCGCTGATGTCGTCCAAGGCGCTCTATCTCACGCAGGCCCGGCGATATAGCGAAGCGCTCAATGTCATCGGAGAAGCCATCGACGCGTTGCAAAAGGAACATGCG
This sequence comes from Paraburkholderia panacisoli, assembly GCF_008369935.1. Taxonomy (GTDB): domain Bacteria; phylum Pseudomonadota; class Gammaproteobacteria; order Burkholderiales; family Burkholderiaceae; genus Paraburkholderia; species Paraburkholderia panacisoli. The sequence continues at coordinate 84,787 of NZ_VTUZ01000028.1, forward strand.
AGCGACTTGCGCCTGGGCGATGCGTATAACAATCAGGGCATCCTCCTCAGTTGGCTCGGCAATGAAGAACGGGCGTCCCAAATTTATAAGCAGGCAATTGCCCTGCAATCCCGCGATACGACAGGGCGCCTCGCCGCCGCCGCGACGATGGCGAACCTGGCGGTCTCGTACCGGGGCCTCGGCCGGTATCGCGACGCAGTCGATCTACTCAATCAATCGCTGGCGATACGGCGCAGTTCGTTTCCGTCAGGGCACTGGCTGATCGGCAAAACCCATTGCGAGATCGGGGAAACCTATCGGCAATTGGGAAATTTGCTGCTTGCGCATCAAAATCTCGCGCGGGGCAGCGCAATTCTGCAAGAGTCACTGGGATTCAGCAATCCGCGCTTTGCGTTGTGCCTTGACTCGCTAGGCAAGACCGAGCTGATGGAAGGCAACTTCGCCGCGGCACGCGCCGATATCAAAACCGCGCTTCAGGTTGCCATCAGAACCGGCGATCCCGAATCGGTTTGGGCGGCCGAACGCAGCATGAGCCAGTTGCTCCTGCATGAGAAACGCCCCGATCTTGCGATCTTTTTCTCAAAGGAAGCAGTCGGAAACATTCAGCGCCTTCGCTCGGATCTGAGTCGCACCGACCCGGCGACCCAGCGCACATTTCTGCAAAGCAAGGAAGACGTCTATAGAGAAGCGGCGGATCTGCTCATCGACGAGGGGCGCCTGCTCGAAGCACAGGAAGTGCTGTCCATGCTCAAACAGGAAGAGTACTTCGACTTCGTGCGCCGGACCGGTCCTTACGCTTCTTCGCAAGCGCGAGCCGCGACGCCACAAGAGAAAACATGGGAGGCCCGTTATCGCGAGATCAATGTGCAGCTTGCGCGGCTGGGCGAGGAGGAAAGTACGTTTCGCATGAAAGCGAAGCTGGGAACGCTCACCGACAACGAGATGAATCGCCGCGCCGCAGTGCAAGCCGATCTCGACGTGGCGAATCGCGCATTCGAGGCCTTCATTGGCGAACTCGAACGTCAACAGTATCTCGCCGTCCGCCGTGGCGCAGGAAGTTCTCAAGGCCCGGATGTGCGAGGCTTTCGCTCATTTGAAATTACCTTGCAGAAATTGGGCCACGGAGCGGTGGTAATTGCTTACGTCGTGACGGCGGACAGGGTGTCGATCATCCTAACTACGCCGAATGTGCAGATCGCACGCCTGAGTCGCATATCATCGAAGCAGCTTAGCCAGCAGGTCGCACGCTTTCGTATGGCAGTGCAGGACCCGCGCTCCGATCCGCGCCCTTACGCAAAGTTGCTTTACGACGAATTGATCAGCCCGATTGCGGAAGACCTGCGCGATGCCAAAGCCGACACGTTAATGCTCAGTCTAGACGGAACCCTCCGATATGTGCCTTTTTCCGCTCTGTACGATGGACAAAAGTATCTGGTCGAACGCTTCAAGACCGTCATTTATGCCGGCGCGACGAAGGACAAACTGGGCGACTCACCTCAGCAGCAATGGAGGGTATCCGGGCTGGGCGTTACGGAGACGCTGCCGGGATTTAAGCGGTTGCCCGGCGTACGTGAAGAGCTCACTGGGATTGCCCGTTACGTTAACGGGGGGATTCGCCCCGGCGACGTCTCTTTCGATAAGGACTTCACTGATAAGAAGTTGCGCGACGCGTTGGACCGGCAATATCCCGTGGTCCACATCGCAAGTCATTTCGTATTCACGCCCGGGACCGAAGACGACTCGTTCCTACTGCTGGGCGATGGGACGCGCTTGTCGCTTTCACGACTCCGTTCGGTCGCATACAACTTCGGGAACGTGGATCTCCTCACGCTGTCCGCTTGCCAGACGGCGATCGGCGAGGGTCGTGACGCCAATGGCAAGGAGATCGAAGGCTTTGCGGTGCTAGCGCAGGACAGCGGGGCGAAAGCGGTACTCGCGACCCTATGGTCCGTGGACGACGAAAGCACAGCGTTCGTCATGCAGGCATTCTATCGAATCAGGCAAGCCACCCCCGGCATCACCAAGGCCGCGGCGTTACAGCGCGCGCAAATAGAGACGATGAGCGCAACTTCGCTCAAGATTGCGGAGAATCGGGGCGGCACATTGCAAAGGGCCAATGCGCCCGCGGATGGCGTTCCGTTTAAGCATCCGTATTATTGGGCACCTTTCATTCTCATGGGCAATTGGCTCTAGTTTGCAGATAGAAGTAACCGCTCGTTTGGCTTGAATGGACGTCCGATGTTGGAACGAGACGGTCATTCAAGTGGCGGCGGGATCAAAGAGCCGAACGGCCAGAATTGGCCGGTCTGAGACACACCACTGGCGTTCCGGTTTCCGCCCATTTGTGGCGTCGCACAACGTCAAATCAACCGCGTAGTCTGGATGCCCCTGAAAAGCAACGGGGTGGCGAAATTCATCCGGCATATCGCTTCATAAGGCGACTAGCATACGCAACGCACGCAGGAGTTCAAATGCAACGGCTCGGCCTCTTCCCCAAGCAGGGCCGGGGGCTCAAACGCAACACTTAGAATCGACTTATATCATTGACTGTCAACATCGAGAATGAATTTGAGTGTGCGCCATCGGGCTCGGTCCATTGCCGCCACAATCCCGCAATCGCAAGCGGTTGGCCATCGGCCATTCCAATCCTCCAGCGTACTGCTTTGCCGCTTTCATACGAGGGCTCGAAGAAGCTTCGACATGGTACGAGGCATAGTTGCAGGTTCTTCCACGCGCCGCTGAAACTGCGCTTCTCGCCAATCGTTTCAGATCGCGAGTTCATCGTGTCAAAAGCCTTCACGCCGGGCGGGATGTGTCGCCGGGGGACGATGCCGAACGATGCGGGGACGGTCTCATAGCCGTCAGCACCACGGCGGAATATGGGCGCGAAGTAGTCCTTATAGATCTCCCGCCGGTAGTCGAAGTCCGGGTGCGGGAAAAGGCTGAAGGTCTCACCGCCAGCATCGTTTGGATTGGCCTCGTAGCTCGTACACATCGCTCTGCCTCAACGGAAGGAGATGCACGACGGTAACACAGTGCAGCCGGGGCGGCAGATCACTGTACCTGTCGCCATGCACGGTCAATGGCCGCAAACACAAGCGGAACAAAATCGTGGCCTTCAAACGACACGGGTTCGTCGTTGTTGGGATAGGAGAGAGCCGCGGGCGCACAGATCATCTGTAGGAGGCGCTCGCTGAACCGTCCGCCCGACGCGACCTCCGACAGGGCCTCTTCCTCGATCTGGTGAATCAGCTTCCATGTCAGGATACCCTTTGCGCGATGCCGCGCAACGATGCCCGGCACAACCGCCTGAACGGCTGCCTCGGCATCAAACAGGATGTTGTAGTTCGTCATTGACGTTTTTCCTCGTTGAGTTCAATGAAAATTCCGGCTTGTGGTCGGCAGTTCGCCCAGCAGATGCGACACGTCGACGAGCCGCTGCGCGACAAGGTGTCGGACGTCGCCCTCGCATTGCCACACGCCGTACACCGCGAGCAGCGACGACCCTAGCGCCTCGCGTCGCTGTCGCTCGAGGACCGACTGCCAGACGATGACGTTGACGGATCCCGTCTCGTCTTCGAGCGTCATGAACATCACGCCCTTCGCCGTGCCCGGGCGTTGCCGCACGGTCACGATTCCGCAGCCGCGCGCGAGCTGCCCATTGCGATAACGCATCAGTGCTTCCGCCGGCATCAGCCGCATCGAAAGCAGCTTCTTGCGCAGCAGGGCCAGCGGATGACGCCCGAGCGTCAGTCCCGTTGACCGGTAGTCGGCGATCAGGTCCTGTCCTTCGGTTGGCGCAACGAGCATGGGCGCGTCTTCTTCGCGTGCGGTCGCTCGCAGCAGGTCCTTGTCCGGCACCGCGGCCACAGCGGCCCATAGCGCCTGCCGCCGGTCGCCGGCGAGTGGTTTCAGCGCGTTCGCGGCAGCAAGTACCTGCAGATCGTGGCGATCCAGTTGCGCGCGGTTCGCGAGATCCGCGACATCACGGAACTGTCTGACAGCGCGCGCCGCTTCGATGCGCCGTGCAGCTTCTTCACGCATGCTGCGAACTACCGATAGCCCCAGCCGGACGGGCGCCATGCTGCCTTCGCCTTCCATCGTCGAGTCCCAGCCGCTGATGGTGACATCAACGGGCAGCACGTCGACGTAGTGACGCTTTGCATCCTGTACCAGTTGCGACGGCGAGTAGAAGCCCATCGGCTGGCTGTTGAGCATCGCGCACAGGAATGCTGCTGGCTCATGGCGTTTAAGCCAGCAGCTCGCATAGACGAGCAGCGCGAAGCTCGCCGCATGGCTTTCGGGAAAACCGTATTCGCCGAAGCCCTGGATCTGCGCAAAGATCGACTCGGCAAACTCGCGGTCGTAGCCGCGCTGGAGCATGCCTTCAACGATGCGGTCGTGATAATGTTGCAGACCGCCCTTGCGCTTCCAGGCAGCCATCGCGCGGCGTAGCTGGTCAGCCTCACCGGCACTGAAACCGGCGGCGAGCATCGCGACCTGCATCACCTGCTCCTGAAAGATCGGCACGCCGAGCGTCCGCTTCAGTGCCTGCTCAACGTCGGGGCTCGGATACGACACAGGCTCGACGCCTTGCCGCCGGCGGAGATACGGATGCACCATGCCGCCCTGAACCGGGCCAGGCCGCACGATCGCGACTTCAATCACGAGGTCGTAGAACTCGCGCGGCTTCAGGCGCGGCAGCATGCTCATCTGCGCACGGGACTCGATCTGGAACACGCCGATGGTATCTGCCGCGCAGATCATGTCATACGTCGCCTCGTCCTCGGGCGGAATGTCCTGCATCTCGAACGGCTCGTCGCGCTGCTGTGAGACGAGTTCAAGCGCGCGACGGATCGCCGACAGCATGCCCAGCGCGAGCACGTCAATCTTGAGCAGGCCGAGCGCTTCCAGGTCGTCCTTGTCCCACTCGATCACGCTTCGGTCCGGCATGGACGCATTCTCGATCGGAACCAGCCGTGAGAGCTTGCCGCGTGCGATCACGAAGCCGCCCGTGTGCTGCGACAGATGACGCGGAAAGCCGAGCAGCTGCGCGGCGAGCGTCGCCCACTGCTGGATCATCGGTGTCTCAGGATCAAGGCCGCTGGCGACGAATCGATTGATCAAATCGGCACCCGAATCAAACCAGTGGTGCTCCTTCGCAACCCGATCGACGATGACCGGATCGACGCCCAGCGCCTTGCCGGAATCGCGAATGGCCGAGCGCGGGCGATAGGTCGTCACCGCAGCGGCGAGGGCTGCCCGCGTGCGCGTGTACTTGCGGTAGATGTACTGGATGACCTCTTCCCGACGCTGGTGCTCGAAGTCCACGTCGATGTCGGGCGGCTCACCTCTTTCCTTGCTGATGAACCGTTCGAACAGCATGCTGCTGCGTGCGGGATCGACCTCGGTGACGCCGAGCACATAGCAGACCGCAGAGTTGGCGGCCGAGCCGCGCCCCTGACAGAGAATGCCCTCGTTGCGCGCAAACCGGACGATGTCATGCACGGTCAGGAAATACGCCTCGTACTTCAGGTCGGCGATGAGCGACAGTTCGTGCTCGATCTGCGACTGCACGTTGTGCGGGATCCCTTTCGGATACCGCCGCTGGGCGCCAAGATAGGTCTCGCGTCGCAGGTAGGCCGTTGGCGTGATCCCGGGCGGCGCGAGTTCGTCGGGGTATTCGTAGCGAAGCTCGTCCAGCTGGAACGAGCAGCGCGACGCGATGTTCAGCGTCTGCGCGAGAGCGTCTGCCGTGTACACGTTCGCAAGCCTGAGCCAGGTCGTCAAGGGCGCGTGCATGCAAGGTCAGTCCCATCCAGCAGCGGTCTTCGCCAAATGTTCGCACGGCCCATTCCGCCTGCGCGCCAAGCCGGTCTTCCTTTGCCGGAAATTCTGGCGTCAGGATGATCAGGCAGTCGGGTAAAGCCCGCAGGTGCTCGAAGGGCGCATCGGGGTGATCAAGATCGTGCGGATAGAGCAGATAGCGGCCCTTCGCCGTCCGGGTCCGTGCGAGGGTGATGAGCTCCGCCAGGTTGCCGTACCCGTCGCGGTTCTGTGCGATCGCCGTCAAGGCGAGGGCGGGCGAGCCGTCCGAACTGGTGACACGAAAGTGCGCGCCGACAAGCAGCTTGATGCCGGCCTCTTTCGCCGCCACGTGCGCGCGCACGATACCGGCGAGCGAACACTCGTCGGTGATGGCGATGGCCTCATAGCCGAGCTGGGCCGCGCGCGCGGCCAGTTCTTCTGCATGGGACGCACCGTGCAGGAACGAGAAGTTCGAAAAACAGACCAGCTCGGCATAGCCGGGCAGGCCGAAGAAACCGGGCGACATGATTTATCCGAAAAGGCCGTGTAGATACCAGCGCGGCTCGTCTTCATCGACGGCGCCGATGCGTTCCCGGAAAATCCAGTAACAGATGTGATCGTCGGCTTCGGCGACAAAGTAATCACGGGTGACCGGTTGACCGCCGAACCATCCGGCTTCGACGCGCTCGCCGGATGAGCGGGTGCGCAGCGGCGTTCCGTAGAAGGGCCGCTCGCCGCGCATCAGCAGTTTGATCGGCGCTTCCAGCAGCCACGCAGGCCGGGGCGTGTCGGTCGCCGGCGCGACATATTTCGTCGCCCTGTCGGTGACCGGCACCCAGCGCGCGGCGACTTCCGGTCGATGATCCGCGACGGGCGCGGGCCGCAGGACGTTTTCCGCGCCCAGGCGCGCGACCAGCAGTTCGAGCAGCCGCGCGTGATCGGCCGCCGTGCCGCCGGGCTCGGGAAAAAGCGAGTCGGACGCGGGCTCCGCTTCCTTCACTTCCTGCACAACGAGCTGCAGCGCGATGACGGCCGCGGCCAGTTCGACGCGCGTGAGCCGCTCCTTGAGCAGCCGCACCAGGTGGTCCTCGCGCCACGTCGGCTCGGCCAGTGACACCTCGATCGGCGTGGGCTCAATGGCGTCGCGGCCGCGCTCATGCTCGAGCAGCAGCGCAATGCGGGTGACGGCGAACTGCTTCTGTGACAGCCAGCCCGTCAGTTGCACCACGAGCCTTCGGGCCGCAAAAAGACACGCTTCGGCGTGCTCGATGCGATCCGGCAATTCGACGCGGACCTGGAAAGTCGGCGGCGTCTCAAACCATTCATACACTTCGGGTGCCTCTCCATTGGCGCGGTCAAGCAGGTCGAGCAATGCCGTGCCGCAGCGTTTTTTCAGGCCTGCGCGCGGCAGGCGCAGGAGCTGGCCCACCGTCTCGCAGCCAATTCCGGTCAGCCAGTCGAGATGGCGGCGCGCAGGCGTCGGCAGGCTGACGGGTAAGCCCGCGAGCCGGCGGGACAGTGAATCGTGAGACAGCGCGACGCCGCCGCGATACCGCGCGAGCAGCCACGCCGCCTGTCCGGTGGGTGCAATGCCGATGCAGGCGGTGACGCCCATTGCGTTCGCGACGCGGCGCGCCATGCGACGCAGTGACCGTATGCCGCCAAAGAGCCGCAGACTGGCCGACACGTCGACGAGGACCGTGCTCTCTTCGGCAATGACCACCTGCGGCGACAGATTGAGCAGGCCCGTCGCGATCTCACGCAAGGCGTTCACTTCCGCCGTGCTGTCGCGCTCGTGCATCACCGTCGACGGCGCGAGCGTCAGCACACCGCCGCGCCGCATACCGAGGCAGACGCCCGCATCCCGCGCTCGCGGGTCGGCCGCGATGACGCGTTCCTTTTCGAGCACGGCGAGGCCTTCGGCTGCGTCATGAGCGTCACAGGCATCATGCGACCACTTCGGCCGGAACACTTCGAGGCACAACAACGGGAGATGGACGCCTATCCACAGTTGCATTGCGTTTTACGTTCAGGATCGGAGAGGGCGTCAGAGGGACAAACAGCGGCTCATCGCGTGCAGGGCCGCGGCGTTTCAGAAACTCGATGTCGACACCGCCTTTCGCCGCGCGGATTGCGAGCCGCAGTGGGGCGGGCGATGCCTCGCGCGTCGTCGCCAGTGGCCGCAGCATGAAAAACAGGGACTCGGAGGCCTGCGCTGCGAGGTGTAGCCGTCGCAGGGATTCCGGTCGCACGTGGTTCTGCCAGAACAGCAGCGCACCGCACGTGCCTGCGCGCAGGATCTGCTCGGCCGCCCAGAGCGCGTCTGCCGCTTTCGGGGCCTTTACTGTCATCAGGTTTTTCGGGTCGAGGCCCCACCAGGCGAACGCCGTCGGTTGCAGTTCATGCGGCGGGTGGAGCAGGGCAACCGGCTTCGACCCAAGGCGTTCGAGCGCGGGCCGGAGTAACCGCAATTCGCCACAGCCGGTCTGCTGCACGAGCAGATCCGTCAGTGCGCCACGCGGCCAGCCGCCGCCCGGCAGTTCCGCGGCGAGGTTCGCGTCACCGCAGTCGACGACGCGCGAGGCGGCGCGCGCGAGCTGGTTTCCCCTCCAGAGATCGGGATGGATTGCTTCCGGCAGCGGTACCGCGGTCACGACTGCCTCCCCGAAAGTACTGTATAGATATACAGTAGTATATCCTGGCTGGGGCGTCAGTAAAGACCCGGTCATGTTACGCCGCGCTAATTCGTCCCTTTCAGTTTGACCAACCTCCGCTGGTGGTCGATTCGAACATCCAGCCGACACAATGTGAGAGTCGCAGTGCCCGCCAGGAGCGTCAGCCCGGCCTTCCGATCCCGAATTACCTCACCCTCCGGATACGTCGATTGCCCGCGGCGGGTTCAGGCTCGCGGTAAGGTGGGCAAGTCTGGCCCAGCTATCGCTGGTGTCGCAGCCCGTCTAAGCACAAAAGTGCTTGAAGTCGTCGAGGGCAGTGTGGGCCAGATCGTTTTGCGGAAGATGGTCGCCGACCGCGAGGCGAAGCAGTTCGTCGGGCTTTCCGAAGCACATGGTGATTCTCCGTTTGACAGGAAACGGCGAGCAAAAGCGATTCCTTCCGGTTGGTTCCGATGGATGAGTAGGTTGTGGCAGGCTCGGAAAAGCAATGCGACGATAGTCGGCCGTTCTGCCATGGCAGGCAGGCGTTTTCGACAGGGTGGTCGAGTGGGGCCCCGTGCGCGGTGTTCCGGAGGTCGACGCCATGGTGTCGGACGTGCAATCAGTCCCCGGGTGATCAGGGCAAATCTGGCCAGTGCCGACGAGTATCGGACCTGAGGCTGCCGACGGTCCGGAGGGGCGACAGATCGGTCGCCGGATGGCGCGACCGGGTCACACGCTGGCACCGGACGCTGCCAGATCGGGCAGCGCCCTTTTGCATTCGGCAGATCGGTCAACGGCCAGTGGCCGGCGGGAAAAGAGGTCGACGCCAGTCAGGAATGACGCCTCGCGGAGGACGCCCCCTGGCGCGCGTCACACGTGCGTTTGCTGACGGGGAAGACGCAGAAAGCACAACGGGCCTTGCGGCCCGTTGTCTGATCAGCGCTCAAGCCGCCATTCTGGCAGCTCGGGAAATGCACTTCGTGTCGATGTTTTCGCCCGCTTGCGCAGTTGCGCCTTCATTTCGGAAGTGACCACGACCTTTTTCTTGCTGGAGCGCGAAACACGCACCACGACGGTCGGTGGGGGCGCCACATCCGGCTTGGGCTTCTTCAGGGTTTCGCTCATATCAGCTCCTTTTCACTAAGATAGTCTAGCAGCTTTGTCCAGGCGGGGCTTTGCGCTGCCAGGTCGAACTCCATCCACCGCTGCGTTCCGTTGTCATACCACCACTGCCTATCGATCGCCAGCAGTTCCTGGACCGAAATGCACGCGGCGAACTCGAGACGCGCCGCGGTTTCTTCCGGCTCCAGCGGCGCATCGAACCCAAGCTTTGGCCAGAAAAAGTAACCGATCATCTCCGGATTGTGTCCATGGCCACCCCCTGCAATCAGCGAGATGCGGGTGAAACCAAGCCGGTGGGCAATCATGGCGCACAGCGCAAACGTGACTGTGCCGAGATAGTCCGGTGCCTGCCGTCGGAGAAAGAAGTGATCGACGTGGACGGCGCGCGCCATGTCTGCCTGCCCCTCAACGGGCTGGGCGGCCGGAGGATCGATTTCGCCCAACGGTACCTGGTCAGCATCACCGAAATGCAATGATGTCCCGTCACCCTCTTCGAGATAGATGCCAATCCGGTTCTTGTGTCCTTCGCCGATTACCTCGCGGTTTATGACGGTGAAGTAGGTGCCGGGCGGCGCATCGTCCAGTCCGATGTTGTGCTGTTCCTGCTCAACGACACGCGAACAGTCGAAGACCATCAGAAGCTGCGCAGCTTGGCGGCTTGTCAGCGTGACGTCATCGAGCTGGAACGTAGAGGCTTCGTCCAGATCCTTGCCCTGAAACCGGAAGATCCCGTTCAAGTGCAGGGCGGCCGTGGGCAAAGCGCACAGCGCCTCGTAGGCCGCGCGCAGTGTCTTTTCAAAAAAATCGGTTGTGGGAAGGGTCATCGGCAGAGCGGTTCAGGAGGACACCGCATTCTAGCTCTGGCATCCGCATGTCAAGGATTCTGGTCACCTGGCGCCGGCCGTCACCCCGACTTTGCGCGAAGCTGGCGGCACCAGAAGGCGCGGAAGATTGGTGTTGTCGCGGGCAAGCTCGTGCAGGAAGCGATGACGACCGGACTGACATGGGAAGAGATCGCCGCCGCGTTTGGCCTGGCCGCAAAAGCGACCGCGCAGGCTGCCGCGAGTGCGGGCGATGCGCCGACGTCTGAATGTGTTGCACGTGCGCGCAGCTGTTTCGAAGGTGCCTTTGCGCAGGACGTGCACGTTGTCATTGCGGATGGCGGTGCGCCAAAGCGCGACGCCGAAGCCGACGGGAATCCGCTTCTGGCAATTGCCCACCGGCGCCAGGGGTCCAAACTCCATTGAGCCGCAGGCGCTCTCCACGCCGCGGATACGCTCCCACACTTTGATCAGTATTCCGGAGAAAACCCGGGAGAAAAAATCCGGCCTCCGTGAGCCTGCCGCACCCTCTTCCAGATGACTCCCTCACCGGTTAGCCCGGCGAGGCAGGTCGGTGGCAAGTCGACCTGACAGGGCGCAGTTTTTGTGCGTACCGGAACCCATTCACGCCGACGCGCTTTCTGCGACATGGCGCGAGGGGGCCAGCACGCTACCACAGGCTCATAGCAGGATCGCCTGCTGCAGCAGTTCCAGAGCTTTCAGTTCGTCCAGGTGACCCGTGCGTGCCTTGCCTGCCAGCGTCTTGATCAAGGCTTCCGCTATGGGCTCAATACCGTGAAGATTGTCCAGGCTCGTAACTGAAGCGAAGGGGAGCGCCTCAGGGTTTCGTTGCGGTACTGCGGACGTGGCGAACGACTCTGGGGTTGCCAGTGTAGCTGCCGGGGCCCCGTCACCACTTTCTTCAGGCAGGCGACCGGTAACGTCGTCGGGAAAACCATTTACATGATCTTGCGCGCTGGTAACGATCGTCTCTTTCTCTCCCGTGACATCCGCTGAAACAGTTGAGCTTTCTGGATCGCCCGCCCGCGTGCGCCGCGCACGCGTCTTCGTACCGGGGGCCTTCACCGGCATGTCGTCGTTTGTTGCGGGCGCAAGCGATTCGTGCTGCTGAGCGGATACGCGTCCGCGCGTCGCAGGCGCAAGCATACGCGACACCGACGCCGGAATATCGTCTTCGGAGCGCGGGGTGTCCAGCCAGCCGGATGGCAATCCCAGTCGCGCCGTGAAACGGTTTGCTTCGACAGTGTCCATGCGCTTCTTGCCATGCAACCGGTGGGCCATGTTGGACCCACTGAGTTCCATGACCACACCCAGTCTTGCTTTTGAACCGTTGCGACTCGTGAGAACGTGGAGGTTCGCGCGGCGGATGTTTTCTACGTCGGCGCCATCGTTGAGTGCCAGTGACTGCTGCTGGGCCGCTTCAGGGGGCGTGCTGTGTTTCGAACGCGAAGCCTTTCGCGGCGCACGAGCTTCGGGCCGTCCAGCCGTTTCGCCAGGACTGGTCTTGACGGCCCTGGGTGTACCGCCGGTTGCTTTCCTTGGCATTTGCGCTTCCTCGGACAAACTGTCTTCAAGAGATGGTTGCGGGTCGACTGTCAGGGCAGAAGCCGGCTTGAATGCTTCGGACTCGCCGTCTTGTCCGTCGTCTGTTTGAATGAAGTCGAGTGGTGACTTCAGGCGAGCGATGGTCTCCGCCGCGAGCCCAGGATTGGGCTGGTCAAAAAAGCCATCCGGCAAACCAAGTGTGGTTTCCATGTGAAAGGCGGTCTCGGGTGTGAACCTTTCGCCCTTCAGCAGTTCGGCCACGCGCGTCATGCTGGATTCAAGCGCGATGGCAATATTCTCCGCGCCTACCGTATCGACCAGAAACTGGAACGATCGTATCTTGAAAATGGAGGCGGTCTGGACGGAGTCTTGAGCAGGCGCCTTCACATACGGTGGTCTCGGCCGATTGGGCTGAGACTTCTTTTCGTGGCGAGCCTGGCGTTGCCCGCTGTCGCGGGATCCCGCATATCGCCCGCGGGCTTGATTCATAAAGTAGGGCTCCATGCGATCGTTGATATCCGGCAGATGCTTATTATAGACGCGGCAATGTTGGTATTTGATGTGTCATTCGCGCCATGAGGCGTAAATGTACTCCGGGGTGAGGATAGCGGACTCCTTGAAGTACCCGTTCCCTGAGAGTGGGTATGAAATGTAGAGGATAACGAATGAAGTCCAGCAGGAATTTCAGGTAACCATTCATGGATCCGCCATGAACCCGGCGCCCTGGTCGACGGTGCCGACGGCAAGCCGATATCTCTTTCAAGGCAGGGCGTGGCATTCTGATTATCACAGGAATCGGCGCTTCGGCGAATGGAGCGGGGCCTCTACTGACCTGCCTATCACGCTGGCCGCCGTCGACCGGCAGGTCGACCACCCGACCTTATTCGAGCGCAACGTACTTCGCCTGACAAGTCCTTGATGAGGATTTTCAGTATTTGGGAATAGACAACATACCCGGAAACGTCAAATTTACCAAGCCGAAACAAAGTAACCGGACATGCGTCACGCCGCGTAACGGACTGACGGATGACGAAACATGGATCGGACCAAAGCCGGAATTCTCTGCAACGAGCGCAGAACTGCTCGAACACGCTGCTTAAGATGTCCGGGACCTTTGATAGCAAGCTTGCCGATCTTGTGATGCTTGAGATAACCCCATACGAGTTCGTCCGGATTCAGGTCCGGCGAGTAAGCCGGCAGGAAGAACAGACAAAGGCGGTCATCCGATTCTGCGGCAAGCTTGCGGATCGCTTTGCAACGATGAACCGGATGACCATCGGCGATCAGGAAGACGGGAGCATCGGCGTTAAGTATCAGTCGCCTGACGAAGTCAACGTACACCGGGATCTTGAAGCTGCCTTCAAAGCACATGAAACGGAGTTGGCCCCGCGGACTGATCGCCGAGATCAGGTTCACTTTGAAGCGCGCGCCGGTGGTTTCGACCACCGGTGTCTGACCGATCGGTGCCCAGGTCGTGCCGCTGTGGTAGTCCGAGCGCACCGTCGATTCGTCGACGAAGAAAATCTGAGCCCCACAGCGTTTGGCCTGCCTGACAATCGCCGGATATTCGTCCCGCATCCATGACTCGACCAGTTCTGGGTCGCGTTGGTAGGCGCGCGCCAGCGGCCGCTGGGGTGAAAGCCCGAGCTTCCTGAGCAGCCGACCGACCGATACCTCGGAGAGCCTGACGTTGAAACGTTCGCGAATCAACTCCCGCACCATGTCTCGCGTCCACAACGCAAACTCGAACTTCATTTGCATCGGATTCTTCGTTGTGACCGTCCGATAGACAAAGCGGATCGCTTCGGACGACAGCTTCATTGGCCGGCCCGGAATAGACTTGGCTCGTAACGCTTCAATACCTCCTTCGCGCCACGCCGCCAACCACTCGTAAATACGCGGCCTCGAGAAGCCCAGCGTGCGAATCACGTCCTCTGGCGACTCGCCAGCTTCGACTCGCTTGACCGCGCGGATCCGCATCTCTTCCAGCGTTGCATGTGAAAGCTGTCGGCCGTCGTCCTCGCGCATCGCGCCTCTCCCCAAGTCCCTTTAAGCTTAGACCATGGTGTCGATTTATGTTCGCTTACTTATGCACTGGTTAGTAAGTTTCCCGAAATTGTCGAGCTTCCGGTGTCACGACGGCGCGAAAACGTCCGCGCCGCGATCCTCAAAATGTTTGAAGCTCCGGATAAATCGGTATAGATGTCCGCCGATCTCCAGCCGGTTTCGTCCAGCGTGGGTTTGCTCAAGGATCTCTTCGGCCTGGGTTGCGGCAATGTTCCCGTGATATCTCAGGCGGTCCTGATCTCTCCTGGCATCGCCAACGTACATGGCACAGACGTCATTGCATTTCTGCATCATGATCACGCTTCCGCCACAGTTCAGGGACAGCTCGAGATATTCGGCCAACGTCAGAAGTGACTCAGTCGTCATGGCGATTCCCCTGAAAGCACGGCTCCCGGCATCGATCCACTGGGTGGTGGCATCGACGGGCCCCCACCGAGGATAGCGCCACGCATTTCCGGCACTTGCCTCCTCGCCTGATTCAAACAATCTACGCAGCGGACTGCGTTACGGTCACCGCGATCATGGACGGGACGGCGCGGGTTCACTACGCATGCGTCGCGAGGCGCTACGGGCCACCACATCGGTGGGCAGTCTGGCACGGTGAGTGCGAATCGTCAGAAAATTATCTTGCGACAAGCACCTGCCATGACGACCGGCATGTTTTCGATCGTAGTGCTTCTGGTCGGGGATGTCGATTCGTCGAGGACAGTGTTGTTGCCGGCGCGGCGTTCAACCGTTTTCATTCGCAGGATATCCGCCGTTTTGCAGGGCGACGATGGATCCGGGCAGCGTGTCCGAAAGCGCGGCATCAACGCTACCGCAAATGCGCGCTTCGTCCTGCGTCTTCACGCTTATGCTGCATCGAATCAATTCCCTGGAGGACAGGCGAGACGCTTGCTCTTGGTCACCTATCATCCGGAGAATCGATCGATGTCGCGAGGAGGGCGCACCAGGACATCGTGTTTCGCACAAAGCTACTGTTGACGCTCGAACAGCATGGCGCGGACATTTGCCGGATGCCCATCGCTTCATTAGAGATTGATGCGTAGGGCGCAAGAAAAACTGGCCCGCAGGACGGGCCACACATCGGGATGCGACGCGCGCCGGTCAGGCTGGCTTGATATTTGCGGCCTGCTTGCCCTTCGGTCCCATCTTCACATCGAAGCTTACTTTCTGGTTTTCCTGCAGCGACTTGAAGCCTTCAGTCTTGATTTCGGAAAAGTGGGCGAACAGGTCTTCGCCGCCGTCATCCGGGGTGATGAAGCCAAAGCCTTTCGCATCGTTGAACCATTTCACTGTGCCATTTGCCATTTTTTATTCCTGTCGATGTTGAAACCTGCAATCGCGAGAATGCGGCATCGCATGCGGCGATCACCCGCAAGGGACGACTTTTTACCACGCCGGGATGACACCTGCCAATCAGCAGGTCCACGGACAGCACAGGGTCCGGCTTTCAGAGACCCGGGCACGGTGCAGACATTCGTCGTTCTAACCCCTGACGGTGGCACCGTATGATTGCCGCGCGGCAATCGCGATCTACCCGGCAACCGGGAATCTGAGCGAAGCCTGCAGGCTGCGCCGCGAAGACTGATTCTGAAACGGAACAGGGAAGGCGCTTGAGAAGAGTCGCAGAAACATCGACGCATTGCGGCTTCCTCCCTCGCCAGCGAAAGCCTGATCTCCGTCACTATTCTGGTGCGGTCCCGTCCCGCACATTCCCGCGACGAGCAAACTATGGCGCGTGAGCTGCCCCAACCAGTTTTGCAGTGCCAGCCCGGAAACTGTGGGGGCCATGTTACCCTTGGTCGACGCTAACACCAGCCAAGCCAAGCCGCGCGCGAGGATGAACGATACATTCGAGTTTTCTCAGGATTTCAAGCCGTTCCCCGAAGACCTGCCGAGAAAGAACTGGCAGACAAAGTCGCTCGATTGCGCCATGGCCGATTACTGGGTGGCAAGTGATGGACTTGTCGCGCGTCGACAGTTTCTGAGTGACGGTTACTTTGCCAGCAACACAGCCTCCTTCACGGCTTATTTGTTCCACTTCCGCAAAGGCGTGAGACTCGACCTGAAAGTGGTTGTCGCTCACGGTCGCATCCTGGAGCTTCGGCGAGAGCGCGAACCCGAAGCGGGGGAAGCGGTGGATGAGTGGACTATCCCCGTGCCGGGTCCCGACGCTGAACGTCGCAAGTGACGCGAGCCGGATCGCAGACGACTGGATAAAAGACTGGTAGCGGTTCTGTGCACGTGGAGCCTATCCAAAGGCCACGATCTGCGATAACGACCACCGCGGCGCTTCGCCCCGGCGTTGGCTCTTGTTTAAGTCGCGTCGGCTGCCGGGTGGTCGGCGCGTTTTCGCAGGCGAACTCTACGTTCACCAACGCGATGGGCACGATTGGCAGGCGAAGATCCGGTCAACAGGGCGGCGCTCTCTGTCGAGTGTCGTATCAGGCGCCAGGCCGAGCGGCGCGTCCTGGCCGAAATCTTGCGTTGGAGAGTCCTTGGCGAACGTTCGCGCCTCGCCTCCCAGGCAACACTGGCCGCCCGCCTGGGGCGGGGCCAGCGAACATAGCGGTGAGGAGCGGCTCTAGTCACGCACTCCGGTCAGACAATTTTCTCCAAACCGGTCAGTCAGCCAAATCCAGATTTTGCAAACTGGAGTGCCACTAAGTGGCCATTGGCGACCTCACCCAATCGGCCATGACCGGACGTTGGAGAGCATGATCTGGATCGTCAACAATCATCCGCTGATAAGCCGCTAGCGGTCCGGCAGGCTGCGCCGGATTTTCCGGTCGAACGCTGCCTGTGGAAAGAAACAACGTCAATGAGTCGACATGACGTGAGGTGCTCGGGGCATAGCCGCGACGAGCACTGTTGATCAGGGTGTCCAGCGATAAATGATGACGCTGGTCCCATTATAGTTATCCTTCGTGATCACGTACTCCCCGGTCGACCGCCGATACGATCTAAGGCCGTACATCGAATCCACGTCATTGCCGACGTACACGGTGTTGGGATTGCTGTTGATCAACGTGGTGTCCAGGCTGCCTGTGGTCAGATTGAAGGCATCGATGTTGGGCACGGTGTGTACATAGCCGACAAAGAGATAGTTGCCGGCCGCCGTGATCGACTTGGGATTGGCGCCGGTGAGGTTGATCACCGGATTGGGAACGGTCGTGTTGCCTGCGAGCCAGCCGTGATACACCTCGATCCGCGTTCCGATCGACGTCCAGTCCGTGCTCCCGACGATTCCCTGTGCCAGGATCATCGTGTCGCTTTCCGGCAGGTAGATGATCCGCGTCAATGGCATGATCGTGCCCGGAATGGGCGTGGCAATTCCTGCTCCCCAACTCGGCTGACCGTTGGCATCAAAGCCGGTCAGCGGATAGTGCCAGATGGCATTCGTCTTGTCCAAACCGGCCCAGACTTCCCCTTTGCTGTCGAGGCAGAATCCGTCCCTGACCGGTGCTGTCGTATTGAACGCCGTACCTGGAAGCGTGGCGTCCGGTATTGCGATGTAGCCATTCGCCGCATTGAAGTGGAAGAAGTAGAAGGTATCGGGATTCTGGCCCGACGCCACGAGGATCCGGTTGGCGCCGACGTTGGCAAGTTGACCGAAGTGCTCATCCCGTGAGTGATCGTTGATGTTGATGCGAGGATCGGATGGATAGTCGATCGGATCGACAGTGTTCGCTAAGAAGGTTCCCCCCGCAGTGCCGCTGTAGATGTTGGTGCCGCCATAGAAGTACGTGCCGTCAGTACCCGGGTCCGGAGCGGCGACCCCCTCGAAGTTGAGAGACTGAAGCTTCCATTGCAGGTGGCCAAAACTGTCGTAGGAGTGAATATCGGTGCCGCCGTCGCGGCCGAGGTCCCAGCTTCCGCCCCACGGGTTGTTGAGCACATAGAGGTTGCCTGCGGTGTCCTTGCCGATACCAGTGACGCGGGTGAAGCGCTTGTCTCCAACCTGTCCTTTGATTCCGGTCGTGGTGTCGAGATATCCCCCCTGAACGCCAAATGTACTGACCAGAAATGGAATGCCCAAAATGTTATAGGACTTGATGTTCATGTCGGGGCCCTCGTCGCCGATCATGAGGCACCCGGTCGACGAATCGAAATACAGCGAGGACGGTCGAGAGGCGACAGACATCTGGATCGTGTTCACGAGCACGCCGGCCGGATTGAACTCGAGGATCGCCCCCGTACTTTTCTGCGCAACCCAGATGATTCCTGCGCTGTCTACTGCGAGTGCGCCAGGGCCTGAGACGGCGATATCCTGCCGCCAGACGCCGTCCGTGGTGTAGACGCGGACGCGATTTCCAGGAAAGTCGCTGGCATACAGGAGCGAGCCCGACGTCGCGAGTCCTGTGATTACATCAGCCCGCTGCTCAGTCGTAGTCGCGCTGACCGAGATGAGAAGATTGCGAGTATGGCTGGCTCGGTCGTACCGCCCCACCGTGCCGCTGCCGTATGTGGCATTGAATTGCAAGGCAGCGAAGATTGAAGTTGCATTACCCGTAATGGCGCTGCCCTGAAACTCGCCGTGACCTCCTAAGGACCCCAGGCTTTGGCCGTTCTGGTATATCGCGATACCACCCTCGTTTTCGTCCCACATGGAAGCCGTGTAGATGACACCCTCGGGCGCTATCCACATGGAGCGCGCAACGCTACCCACGCGGTTAGCGTTGGTCCCAAATGTGTTCGCCACCCAGTCGGTGGTGTACTGTCCCTGGCACTCCGGCGCAATCATAGCGATCAGCAGTGCGGCGAGGAACGTGGCACAGATGCGTTTCATGATCGTGAAGTGTGCCCTCCTGTGGCACCTGAATTGGAGATTGCGGTTTGACTCGTGCTCACAGCGTTGACTACCTGGTGGGATTTGCAGGGGGACCGACTGATGGTTTCTGTGATTGCCTTCCTTGCCGTGCTGGTACGCGCGCTATGGGCTGGAAGATTCTTTGATCGGGAAGGGGGGCGTCTTCGAAGCGTGCCCGGCGCCGCTCGCCTGTTCGGCGAGCGACGTTTCGCAGGAAACTGTCCTTGTCCACTCGCCGCTCCAGCAAGTGTCGCGTCTGTCCAACTCAACGCTGCGTTCGAGCGGTATAACGGCGTGGCGCGGAAAAGGTTGAGCTGTTCGCGTCTCCAGTACAGGCAAACGACGCTGGACACCAGCCCGAGCAGCGCTGTCAGCCGGTCCACGAGGTGGATGAGCGTTCAAGTGCCAACTGGCGGTTCGGAGTGGCAAACGTGGCCGCGCGAGCGCGGTGACTTCTCGGGAGGCGATGGTGCGGTTGGGGATGACCCGTTTCGGTGGACGGTTACGTAGTTGAATTTTGAGCGGATAGGTTACCTCCGTTTGAAGCGGTGCTGCGAGTTGTCCACGGCCGGTCGGCGGGTCGTCTGTCACGACCACGACGCCGGCCGGCGGTGGACAACTCGCATGTGGATGAGCTCGGTTTTTGCGCCGCATGCAGCTGTTCGTAAATAACCGGCGAGCGATAGCCGAGCCCGCTGTGAAGGCGAAGCGGGTTGTACCACGCCTCCAGGAAGTGGAAGATCTCGCGCCGTGCCTGTTCATGCGTGGCGAAGTGCGAGCGCGCCAGCAGCTCGCATTCAAGGCTGGCGAAAAAACTTTCGCACATGGCGTTGTCGAAACAGTCGCCAACGCTGCCCATGGACGGACGCACACCGGCCTCGCGGCAGCGTCGCCCGAATGCGATCGAGGTGTATTGGCATCCTTGGACGCCCTTCTAAATGTCAAGGTGGTTTGTCATTTTTCTGAACGCAAAGCGGAGCGCTTCAGGGGGCCGGTCGCGGGTTGCCCACCGCCAGCCGGCGCCGTGGTCGTAACGGGCGACCGCGCCGGCCCAGCCGTGGACAATCCCGCGACCCCCAACACACGTTTCAGATCACAAACGCCTGTCTGTCGTCTGGAACAGGCCGCTTCCAGGGAACCTGGACCTGACCGATCTGACGGTTGTGCTTGCGGATGACATAGTAGACTTCGCGAGCGATATAGCGCTTGAGGCAGCGGATGGCTTCGAGCTTTGAGTGGCCCTCGCTGACCCGCCGTTCAACATACGCCTTTGTGCGCGGGTCAGTTCGCAGCCGGCCGACGGCGATGATGTGCAACGCACTGTTGGCAGCACGATCGCCGCCGCGATTCAGGCGATGCCGGGTGACCTTTCCCGACGATGCGGGTACGGGACTGGCTCCGCACAGGGCGGCAAAGCCCGCCTCCGACTGTAGCCGGTCGCTGTTGTCTCCCGCCGTCAGCAGCAGCTGCGCTGCCGACTCGTATCCGATGGAATTGCGGGAGACCAGGTCGGGCGCGAGTTCGTCAACCAGGGCCGCAATCATCACGTCCAGATCGGCAATCTCATCGTGCAGTTCCAGATAGCGACGCCCGAGCGATTTGAGCGTGATCCGATACGCAGAGGTAAGGTTTCGATAATCAGAGAGATCCGGACGCCACGCTGCCAGCGTGCGGATCAGCTGCATGCGCGTCATCGTGCGTAGCGATTCGCGCAGTTCGTCGGGCGCGCAGACAACGGTGTTGTGGATCAGTTGCAGGGCAACGCGGCGAGCTGCAACCGCTGTCTTGCGACAAACCTTCAGCACGCGCAGTGACTCAATCATGCCATCACGGGTCCTGGGTGTGACCGTGCGGATGCCCGCGAAGGCAGCATGGGCGGCATTTTCGGCGTCCAGCGTATCGTCCTTTCCGCGTTTGCGCCGGTCGCTCCTGTCTGGCGCGGTCACTTCCAGCACCGTGACTTCAGCGTGCTGCAGGTAGCGCAGCAGGCCTGCGCCATACGTTCCGGTACACTCCACACCGACGCGGAGCAGTTCACCGAATGAGCGCATCCAGATCAGCATCTGCCTGTAGCCGTGCCGGGTGGTCGCAAAGCACTCGCTGCCCAGTACGCGGTCATGTTCGTCAACGACGGCTGCCATGTGCAGGTCCTTGTGGGTATCGACGCCACCCACGATGCCGGGGTGACCAGCAGTTTCTTCCTTCATCGAAGTTCTCCGGTGCTTGACAGTGGATAAGCGCGATTTCACCGGGACCGGATACCTGGACAGGACAGTAAAGCGACAGCGGGTCAGGCCCTTCTTGGGTCACATGCAGCGGCGAGGTGAAACCTCGCCGTTCGGTGTTCCCGGCCGGCCGACGGGTCCAGGGAAGGACAACAGATAAGGTCGATCGGAGTGTGGGTCAGGCCGTCGGGAACACTTCGCGGCACCAGACCTTCCGGCAACCCGACCACTGCCGTGACCGGGCAGGCCGTGGAGAAACTGGTACCTACATTATTACTCAGGCCCTTCTGAGCGATATGCTGGATTTCAATCGTACCAGGCTGGGTTTGGGGATCGGTATCTCGCCCACTGATGTCGACCTCGAGAAATTGTTTGCCGACGAGCTTGATCAGTTGCGCGCAGCGCACCCGGACCGTCGTGTCGATCTCGACGCAAAAGGAGACTGTCGAGGCGTTTGGGACGGCCGCCGTCTGCAGCAGTTGCTCGGAAACCTGGTGTTGAATGCGATCAAATACGGAGCGCCGGACGCACCAGTGACAGTAGTCATGACCGGCGACGAGCAGAACGTTCGTTTCGAGGTGAGGAACCGGGGGCCGGCCATCGATCAAATGACTCTGCAGCGAATCTTCGATCCGCTTCAGCGGGGGCTGAATCTTGAAGACTCATGTAACGTCGACGGCAATCTGGGGCTCGGACTCTACATCGCGCGCGAGATTTCCAGGGCCCATGGAGGCGAGATCGACGCGTGGTCCAACGAGGGAGAAACGGTGTTCATGGTACGTTTGCCCCGTATTCACTAGAGGTCGTGGCAGGTCCACCGATCGGCAGTCGGCGTGCCTTTGCGTGAGAGCTCAACAGGTTATCGAGCCCGCAAATGCATCAACGATGCAACTTCAATTGCGCGTTTTTAACCCCTGCTCGTCACTTCTACGAACTGCATGGCTTCGTGGTACTCACTTGCCCAGCGAGCGTCGCTTCGTGGCTCGCCGGGCGCTCCCGAGACCATCGCTCGGATCCAGGCATAAATCGTTGACAGCGGATTATCGGCCAGTTCGCTTGGATGTCCATTGTCGAGAAGTCCGGCTGTCCGCTCAGGGTGGCGGCTACGGACAATCGCGGACAGAGGTTCGCTATAATTTCTCGCTTCCCCAGCCATAACATCAAAAATGTCCTTCAGGCAAAGCAAGTCTCGCGGCAGCCATGCCCGCAAGCCTCTGACGAAAACGCTTCTGTTGCCGATGGACCGGTCCTCTGCCAGTCAACGTTCACTATTGTGTCATCTGGCTCTGGTTGCATGCCGTGACGGTCACGGCAATAGCCACCTGATCAACGAGCTCATGCATGCGGTGTACCTGAGCTGGTACCTGCAGCGCGCCGGTTATGGAAATCTGCCGGCCGAGCAGTTCAAGATCGCCGAATATGCTGTTGAGAACACGCTGGCGCACGCGCATGAGACCAGTGAATGGCGACTTGCGTCTGATGTCATCAGTGATTTCGAAACTCTGCTTTCGCTCTATGACGCCCAGCTCGCAAGCGCGCGACTGCATGAGGTCCTGGAAGCCGAGCGACAGCTGAGGTGTTTTCTGACTGGGAAGAGCGACTCTCCGATTTCGATGTCGCCTTAGTCGAGGTTCTGGTGAGTCGTTTTCTGTGCGGAAATATAGATAGGAATCCTGATGCTTACACAATCCTAATTGTCACTCACAACCTGTCGAGGTCGGTCTTAAATGTCCGGGTTTCAACTGAACTTGCCCACCCATATCGCACGTTTTGACCTGAAAAACGACAGCCCGGGCGGGTCTTGTCGCAAAAATCCGAAGGGGTTGACAGCTGGAGCTATGCACCCTTTCAGGCGACTTTGCACCACGCGCCACACTGGGGTCGGCGTGCGATCATCCAACGCCGACGGCCGGGAGGAGGGCAGGGATGCAGCCGCACTCCTGGGCTCCATCGTCCGCCCTCGCTGGCGTGTCTGGCGTGTAAAGTCGGAGCTCAACAGTTGTCGTCAGGCGTAATGGCAATCGATGCGATCGTCGCGGACAGGCCCGCGCGGCAGTGATTGAGCGAAGGTGCATCGATCGGGTAGGGTGGCGCCATCACAACCACAAAGGGGAATGGCAATGAACAAGCAGGAACTGGTGGATGCAGTCGCTGCGGCAACGGGGAACGGCAAGGCCGTCACTGGCGAGACGATTGACGCTGTGATTGCGGCGATCACTGGCGCGGTGACGATGGGCGATACTGTGCAACTGATCGGCTTCAGCGCGTTTTCTACTGGCGCGCGCGCCGCGCGGGTCGGTCGCAATCCGGCGACCGGCGTGGAAATCCAGATCCCAGCCGCAAAGACGGTGAAGTTCACGGCGGGCAAGGCATTCAAGGATGCGGTGAATGGCGCCTGACAGCGGGCGACAGTCGTCGGCCGCAGACATGCCGGGGACTCCGTTTGCAGAACCGCCCCAGCCCGCGATTGGCGGTCGCAGCCAGATCTATGGTTCAAGCGGACGGTCTGGACCCGCCCCGATCGACCTGGTGAGTTGAGGAAATAACGTGATCCGGCCGTGGCCCCGCCACCGGCCGGATCTATGTAGATGTCCGTATGGGCAGGAAACGATCCCAGATTCGCCGGGAAGCGTTGTGCCCACCAATCGGTGCGCTGCTGCATTACCGGACGCGCATCGTGTGCGTCGTCGCTGAAGCGCGTGCTAAACGTACCGTACCGGGGCGAAGTCGTACCGCTTTATCTGATCGTCGTGGGTCAACAACACGATTCCTTCTGCCATCGCCTGACCGACGAGAAGCCGGTCGAATGGATCTTTGTGAAGCTGTGGAAGCGCCGCTACTTCGAATGCATGCTGCGCTTCGATGGACAGTTCTTCATAACCAGCATCCAGCAGGTTCCTGCGAAGGACGCGTGCATCGACCTGAAAGTCGTCACGTCCCAGCGCGCTCTTGATGACAATTTCCCAAATGCTCGCGACGCTGAAGTACAGGGTGTTGTCAGTGTCTTCGATGGCCGTGCGCGCTTCGCTGGGTAGGGAAGGATCATCAGCTGCAGCCCAGATCAACAGATGAGTGTCGAGTAACAACTTCACTTCGCTTTGCCCTCAAACATTTCGCTGATCTCGTCTGCTCCCATTGTGTCGAAGTCCGCTGGTATCTTGATCTGACCTTTCATGAAGCCGATGCGCCGTGGTGGTTTCTCTGCTTCCACATCGATGCGCACTACCTTGACCAGCGGCTTGCCGGCCTTCGCGATCACGAACGGCTCGCCACCGCTCACCGTTTCCTCGATCAGCCGGGACAGATTGGTCTTGGCATCGTGCATGTTGTAGATCTGCATAGCTGCCTCGCAAAACTTAGTTTATTGAACTTAGTTTAAGCCGACTCTCGCGTTATTGCAAACATCAGTCAAATGAATGCGGATTGACAGGCCCGCTTGTCTGTAGTCCGCTCGACGAGGCACAGGAGGATACGAAGGATCTGCGTCGATACATCCTCAAAACCTTCGGTGCTGAGACGTGGAAGCAAACGTCGGCAGAATTGGCCGTCACGTTTGGCAATATCAGGCAGATCCCGCAGAGCGGATATGTTCCGGCGGAGCTTTCAGATTTCGGCGGTCTGAATTTCCGGGAAGCGTTGAGCGGGCAGAATCGGGTGATATATGAGGTGCGCGACGACACGATTTACATTCACGTCGTCACCGATACGCGCCGCGATCTACGCACGCTTCTACAGAAACGACTATTGCGTTCTCGCTGGTGAATCCAGTCTTACTGGTGTTTTCACGCTGCAGTGCCGGGCACACGCTTACTCCCGAAAAAAGCTCACCATCGTGAGGGATGTTGATTTTCAATAAGCAACTAACCGTCTATGCCGGCTACGTTCACCACAAAACACAAAACCGCCTGCAACGCAACGGCAGCTCGGACAATCACGAGCAGCTCCGTCGCTTGGGCGATTGTCGATAACGGACTCCTTGTTCGGCTGAATCGTTGCGTCATTGGCGATTGCGCTGCTTTCAACTTCTGGTAGATTGACCGCTGCGCGCCACAGTACAAATAGAAACGCCGCGAATGATATTCGTCGAGGTGCGTCATGCAAGTTCTTGACCGCGTGCCCGCCGTCTCGCCGGACGGACACGCCGTGGTTTTTATGCTGTCAATCCGCGGGCGCGAGGTCGAAGGCGCGGTTGCACTTGATGCACTCGAAGAACACTTCTGGCTGCCGGGCGGCGCCGAAGCGGCGCGCACACTCAGGACATTTAAAAACGGTCGCAGCCGCATTGTCGCGGCCGCACAAAGAAAGTTACTTGCGCGGCCCGACGAGCCGCTGCGGCTGACCGTCAACCACTTCGTGACCCGATAGCCGACCGTTGGCTGGCGATGAGTGTTGCGTCGATGTGCGTCTGATGAATGCACGAAAAAGCACGATCGTTCATGTCGAGGCTTTTTTGAAATGTCGGGGGCTGGGCTAATTAGAGATGTCTGATCTCAGGGGTTGGTGTGGAGTCTGTCTTTCACGGGTTTCAACTCATGCGGTGTTGAAGGACTGCTTATGAATGGGCAGGGCGTGTCAGTCCGTTCAGTGTGCCCTTGCAGACCGACGGCCTGGTTTTGATGCTGCCGTTGGCTGTTTTGGGTGTTGCGTGGCGAGCTGCAGGATCGTTTCATTCAGATCGGTTTGCGTGAATGCGCGCAGCTTCTTCGTGCCGGGCGAGGCTGCCGGTTTGCGTACCGCCGCACCGCGATTCGTGCGTGACGGCGAGCCCGAAACACGACGGTTATCGCGCTGCGCCTGCATCGCCTGCGCGACCTGCAGCGCATGACCCAGCCGCTTGTGCTCAACGACCGCCCCCTGGTCGATCTCCGCGAGCTTGTCGTACGGCACACAGGGCAGCGCCACGCCACCGGCACGCAGTTCGATGCGACCGTCCGGGTACTCCCATACGTCGATGTAGTGGCCGATCAGCCGGCGCGTAGCCGGTGTGTCCTCCAGCAGCCAGATCATGAGGTCATTCAGCACCGTCAGCGATTCCGACACCTTGCGCATCACCCGCCAGGTCAGGATTGCATCGAGATCCTCATCGTCACGCAGCGGCCGGTGCGCGTCGAACGTGCTCCGCGGCGGCTTCGAGAAGTGCGCGTTGTAGGCAGCCATGAAGGCGGGCGCCCAGGCATTTGCCGCTTCCATGGTCTGGATGCCGCGCAGCCGCAACTCCTTTACCAGCCGGTCCTGCAGCGTCAGGTTGGCGCGCTCCACGCGCCCCTTGGCGGGGCTTGAGTTCGCGCAGAAGGTGTCGATATTGAGCTCGTACATCGCCCGGCCAAACTGCGTGACGCCCCGCGCGCCGGTGCGGCTGTACGTTGGCCGGAATACGCTGGCCCGATCGCTGTAGAACGCCACCGGTTTGCCATGGCGTTCGAGGTACGCCCGCGTCGCCTCAAAATAGCTGAAGGTCGATTCCGTGGCCGTGAAATGCAGCGCCATCAGCCGGCTGGTGGCGTCGTCGACATACACCAGCAGCGTGCAGGCCGGCGCCCGGTCCTCGAACCACCGGTGGTCGCTGCCGTCGATCTGCACCAGTTCGCCGAGGCACGCGCGCCGGGCACGCGGCTGGTGGATCTTCGGTGGCCGTTGCCGGCGCGGCACCCACAGCCCGGCATCGCGCATCCAGGGGTAATCGTCCTTTTCGTGCAATTTCTGACGGTCATCACCCGCAGAGCCCCGTCCGGCAAGGATCTCCTGTGCTGCAACATTTCCTCGAAACACGCATTCACCAAGCCTTTGATAAATAAGCGTTTTTAGACACTAACCGCCAGAAATTGCACGAAAAGGACGATTACCCCTTCACCAACGAGATAGAACGGTTACATCGCGAGATTGCCTATCAATCGGCTCTTGAAAGCACTGGCCACCACTGGCTCTGGCCGAAAGCGGCGAATCCGTGGTCTCAGCTTGGCCCTGCGGGAGTTACCCGGTCTGCTTGCCACGGACCGGACCATGCCAGGAATGGACGCTGAATTCACATGGCAATGGTGCGCAATCCGGGCGCGCAGCCTGCGGACACGCGACCGGTGACGGGATGTGACCGGACCGTACGCGGCACGCGGGGCACGCGCACGAGAAAACGCGGAACAGGCAGAGCAAGGCGTATCTGACGTGCGCGTCAACCCTTCGCCGCAGGCGCTTCAGTCTCGGCACGGGCAAGTTTCCTCAGCCGGTATCAACGGCCGGGCATCGGACACCCCATAGATCGGGTCGGACGTAACGCGGCAACTGGCGCCGAAATCCAGCGTCCGGCCGCGACGACCATCAAGTTCACGGCGGGCAAGGCGTTCAAGCACGCGGTGAACGGCGCCTGAGAACCGAACGCCGCCGGTCGCCGACAGGCCGGGGCCCCATCTCGGGACCCGCCGCTGTCGGTCGACGCGAGAGCGTGTTCGCCATGCGTGCGCTCGCGGCCCGCGAGCGTGTGCTCGAGGACAAGGGTGAGATCACGGCTGGCGCGACGCCGTTCGCGGGCATCGGCGAGAAAGTGTCGTAGGACATACGTTCCTCTTCGGCCTGTCGGACCACGCGTCATTGATGGCAGCCGCGGCGGCAACAGCGCAGGGTGGCAGAATCACGCGTGCGCGCCTAATTGCGAGACCATCGAAGACGGCGATCGCATTTACATTCACACACCGCGCGCAATCGAGCTGGGTAAAGAACTGTTCATTGAATATCCGCTGGCCATTGATACCCTTCGGATGAAGAGGTCCGGGCCCAGTACGCGTGCCGGTGTACTGCCGCGGAGTGTCGTCAGTCGATGCTGGCGGACGCGGTTTGAACAGAAGAATGCAGGAAGGAAAGGGCCATCGTTGCTACCCGGATTGCGGCTTTGTCCCGAAACCGCCGGATGATAGCGTTGTCCGGATTGGCGCGGATGCGGCTTTTCATCTCGAATGTGGTAAAACCGGCATTGCAAGGAGAGGCAGGCAACGGACCTTCCGGCGCCGGGACAAAGAAAACAGATGACACTGGATCTCGACGATGTCTAGCGGCATCGATGGGAGCGCCTCGTCTGCCGAATCAGGAGAGCAGCCTTATGCAGAAGCGGGAATTCACACGAAAGACCCCCTTGCGTCTTACAGGTCGATGGATGCAACGCAGCTTTATGTTCGGCGTCCGAAAGAGATAAGGGCACACGAGATCAGGCGAATTGGAAAGATTCACGCCGAGCGGATTTTTCGGTTGACTTCCCAAAGTGTCTCCTCCAGCAGACGTCCCGGCTACATTTCAGTAAAGAATTTTTCGCATGAGCTCCCGCGCTGCCACGGCTGATGCCTGCCGTCTGCTGAAATTCGGTATTGCCCATAGTCATTTCAGCGTGCAGGGCGAACCGCCACAGTGGCGCTTGCTCGGCTTGCGGGATCGTCGATTACCGCTATCAGGTTGGCGAGGTTGTGTTTACGTCGCGGTGATAGAGGTTGCCTTTTCCTCGTCGATCGCACCAGACCATCGCGCTGCTCCATTTTCAGTCACTTAAGAGTGTCCCTTCCGCGCGTCACTCAGGTTTACAACGGCTGGGTGGTGACTACACTTGCTAGTAGTCGCGATACTCCAGATACGCGGCCCCTCATTTACTTCTGCGCCCTACACGTTGCCCGGGAGCGCAGCTACACTGCTCTATGCTTTGTTCATACGGCATGCGCGGTTCGCTAGTTCATCAAACAGGAGAACGACATCATGCAAACTGTTTTAAGAAGATATTCAGGAAAGGGTGCCAAGGAGTTGTTCGATGTGCTGGAGAAGCACACGGCGGACGTCGAAGAACTGATGCGGACGGTCAAAGGTTTCGTGGGCTACACCCTCGCCCGCAGTGGCGATGGCGGGTTCTCGGTGACTGTGTGCAACGACAAGGCGGGCGTTGATGAAAGCGTGCAGAAGGCAAAGGACTGGATAGCGAAGAACGCCGGAAGCACGGGTGTGTCCGGACCGGAGGTATCTGCGGGATCAGTCATCCTGTATGTGAAGTAACCTCGCGTTGAGACTAATCATGCTTGCGTCCGCGTGACGATAAGCTTAGCTGTGCGCGTGTGCTCCGCAACGGCCGACGAACGGACGTCAAAGCGTCGCTTTTGCGACCGACCCGTGTCTGCCAAGGGAGCAGACGGTCGTGAATCTTGTGTGCAACTGTCTTTCCAGTCAAGCCGTGTGGATGGATTCTTCCCATGGCTCTCCTGTTTTTGCGATGACGTTGAGGATAGTTAGCAGCTTTCGCATGGATCGACAACCTTACGTCCGCCTGGCTTTGGAGCGAAGCGGCCAGGGGCAGTGTCATTTGCCTGTCTGCGCGTTGTCTGCCGATTTAACGTTGTCGCGCGGCGCTACTCGCCAGACAGCGTTACCTACGTCGTCAGCCACGAGCAATGCCCCATGCGCGTCCAGCGCGACGCCAACGGGTCGACCCACGGCGTGGCCGTCCGCCGTCAGAAAGCCGCTCAGGAAATCCTCAGGTGCGCCGACAGGTTTTCCATCGACAAATGGCACGAACACCACTTTGTAGCCGGCGTGCGGCTTACGGTTCCATGATCCATGCTGGCCAATAAATGCGCCTCCACGATAATGAGCCGGGAACAGCGTCCGGTCGTAAAAGACAAGACCTAGCGAAGCGGTATGATTGCCGAGGGCGTAGTCAGGCGCAATGGCCTTTGCAACCAGATCAGGGCGTTGAGGTTTGACGCGGGTGTCGATGTGCCGCCCATAATAGCTGTACGGAAAGCCATAGAAGCCTCCATCTTCCACAGCGGTCATGTAGTCCGGAACAAGGTTGTTGCCGAGATCGTCCCGCTCGTTCACTGCCGTCCACAACGCGCCGCTGTCCGGTTGCCAGGAAAGTCCGTTGGCGTTGCGCAAACCTGTCGCATAGGGCCGCAAGCGGCCGGTGTCGATGTCGAACACGAGGATTCGCGCTCGACCTTCTTCGGCGTCGATTCCATTTTCGGCTGCGTTGCTGTTCGATCCCACCGTGATGTACAGACGCTTGCCGGAGCGGTCGGCGAGAACATTTTTTGTCCAGTGATGGTTGATCGGGCCGGCAGGCAGGTCGTCAACCTTGACGCCGGGGCTTGCGATCGAGGTAGCGCCTGTCACATAGTCAAAACGCAGCAGAGCGTCTGTATCGGCAACGTAGAGTCGATTGCCAATGAGCGCCATTCCGAACGGCGAGTGCAGGCCACGCAGAAACACAGTTTGCATTTGGGCGACCCCGCTGCCGTTCGCATCGCGCAGGAGCACGATGCAATCAGGGCTCGGCACACCGGCGCCTGCGCGCTTCATAACCTGCCGTCTGATCCAACCGAATATGCCACTTCCTTCATCGTGTTCTTCAGGCGCGTCGCTTTCCGCCGCGAGTACGTCACCGTTGGGCAACGTGTAAAGCCAGCGCGGGTGCGCGAGACCACTGGCAAACTCGGTGACGGCAAAACCGGGGGGAGCGGTGGGCAGAAAACCGGCAGGGTGCGCCTGAACGGGCGCAATGTTGACCATGGGAATCAACGGCGATTCTGGATCCGGCATGGCGGGCGACGCGCCGAAGCCCAGATCGCTTGAGCTTGATGATCCGATCGCGCAGGAGGCCAGCGGCAAAACCATCGAAACAGCCAGACGATTTAACAGGCGCATATGGGTTCCCGGTGATGAGCGTTGGCTAATGGTGTTTGGGAGGAATAGCAAGAAACCAGCCTGAGACATTGCGTGCTAAGGCGCAAACTACTCCACGGATTCGATCGAAAGACCTCGGCTCCCCGGCTTCCTGGTGTTGTTGGACGTTGCCTTGCCGGCCATAACGAAACGACAGCGGAAGGCAAGCATCCCGACCGCCCCTGCCGAGCATTGACTTATTGAGATGGCCACCCCCGCCTCACGAGCGGCTTACCCTTGCGGATTATTTCCTCACGCGGAAAAGCCATCATGCAACAGTCACGCTTGTTGGGATTGATCTCGGCAAGCACTCCTTTCACCTTCACGGAAAGGTGGCAAGGTTGAGCCACATGCAGACGCCATCAGCCTGGCTCACCGACCGTCGCTGCATGCCGTACTGCTTCACATGTCTCGTGCGAAATGACGCAGACGTGTCGGCTCGTCGCTGGAAACGCGAGTGGCTTGATCCGACAGCCGAATTCGGTCGCGTACACCACAGGCTCTTGGAAACGGTGCCAGCGTCCGTGTTCCGGCTATCAAATCATTTCGACGCCGCGCATCGGGCGATCAGCCGCTACCGCAGAAGATGCTTGTTCCAGACGGCCGGCCGGCTGCGCTTCCGACGCCGTGCAAGGAGACCGGAGAGTCGCGGCGAATCGTGTCCAGATAATCCGGCGCACGACCGCCGCCCATATAGTTCTCAGTGTGAACGTCAAACCAGGCGACATTGGCCGCGTGTCGATCACCGGCTGATGCGATACGGCGCGCCTGCCGGAGCGCCAGTCTGGTTAGCCGCCGAGCGCCGAATTTCATTAATCCCTTTTATCAACTCTTTCAAAAACAGCAATATGTTCCTTCTTTGCTGGCATTACGTAAATTGTACTTTTATAGTATTTTATCGATATATTAATGTATCTTGACTAAATGCTTTAATGCTGTACGCTGAGAGATGTTGATGCGGCGCAGCATGAAAAAAACGTGACCATGCTCCACCGTCCGCGTGACACCTATTCCATATTGGAGGCAGAATGTTTTTTTACTCGCAGCAGCAGATCTCAGACATTAATAAAGCAAACTATCAGTCGCTTGTAAATCTGGTCGGAAAATGCATGAACGGGTACCAGAAACTGGCGGAGCTGAACATGCAAACGGTCAGAACGATTATCGACGAAAGCAACAATTTTCCGACGGATGAGATCTCGGAAAAATCCGATAATCTTCCAGAATGGCAATCCAGCATGCTGACTCAATTCCCTGAAAAGGCAGCCTCCTATAACCGTCATTTCCGCTCAATAATGCTGTCGACCGGCGCCGAAGTCATGCGGGAAACCCGACGCCAGTACGAAAGTCGTGGAAATCAGGTCGACGCGATTTTCGAGGAGGCGATAGAAAAGGCGACAGCGGCGACGGCCAGAGCAGTTGAGAGGCTGGCGGCCAACGTCGTTCAGCCCGCACAGGACTCGTTTGACGCCACCGTGAAAGTGGAGGAGCGCTCTTCATCGGAAGCCTTTGCGCAAGGGACAAAAGCGGGCGACGATGTCGTAGCCGCGATTGAAGCCCCGGTGGAGACACATACGAAATCAGCCAACAAGCGTTAAGCGACGCATTTTACCCCGTGGATAACCGGTTTCCAGGTAGACGAGACCCGCAGACGCAGGTTTTATTTTGTTTGTATCTGGAGCACGGCCGCCGTCAGACAGAAAGGCGTCGCGAACAGTTTCAATCCGTTTATACTCGCCCAAGACCTCACGCTCGCGCTTTTCGTGCATGGGCCGGTGTAAGCAGTCGCCAGATTCCTTCACCGAATGCCAGTTGTCATCTCTTCGTCGATCCGGAGCCATTGCATTGCAACCTGCGGCGGGAGCGATCTTTATGCCGCCGCCGGGCTCCATTTGGGCCTGGCTTACGGGGTCGCCGATGACACGTGTTCCGCCCTGTCTGCCATGAATCACGGGACGAGTGAGGCTCACTTTCCTTTGACGCTGAAAGCTGAAGGCCAACGCCCTTACATCCCGCTGATCGTTTTTCACGACAATCAGGATAAGGTCGTTCATCCTCGAAACAGTGACGAGTTGATGCGCACGAATTGTGTCTTTGCCCGCACGTCAAAGGGCGCGCCTCGTGCTACAGCCGAAACGGTACACGCGGAGGGCGTTCACGGGCACCCGCGCAATCTTTTTAACGACGACGCTGGCGAAATCGTCGGAGAGCAATGGATGGTTCACGGCCTCGGTCACGCATGGTCCGGCGGTGATAGCGCCGGAACCTACACCGACGGTAATGGACCGAATGCGTCTCGTGAAATGCTTGGCTCCTTCAGTGCTGTCAAGACAGGAAAAGTCGGGACTGCGGCGTTCCCTTCGCTGGCGGATGCGTGCTCGTCGCGCGCGCCGCATTGCTCAATCAATGTAGGACGGTGAGTGGGCTCGCATCGCACCAGCGTGGCCCAAAGAGGTGCGATCCGCTCAGCCACCAACGGCCGCCGGGAAACGTCACTCATTTGTCCCGGCCGGCGCGATTAGAACCGGTCCGTTTTACTCTTTAGCTGTCTGCCGTTCGGTCTGGGAATAGCCGTTGCGCACACGGAGATGCCAATGCGGCACGGACCCGGAGCGTCTTTCGGTTTCCGAAATACTGGCAACTGCTGCGCGCCTGCGTATAGGTAGACGGCCGCCCGTTTCTGCAAGTCATCTCACATAGGTTTCGTTTGTGGGCCCAACGCGGCGCCAGTCGCAAACTCACCTCTTTCAGGCAGGCAATATGCAAGACAAGATTGTCATCGCTGACGACGCGATCGGATTGATCCGTGATGGCGACGCCGTCTGTTGTTCGGGCTTTGTCGGCATTGGCACGCCAGACGAGTTGATTACGGCTTTGGCCCGACGTTTCACCGATTCCGGCTTCCCCCGCGATCTGACGCTGGTGTTCGCGGCCGCGCCGGGCGACGGCAAGGACCGCGGACTCAACCGCATCGCGCTGCAGGGATTGATCAAACGCGCCATCGGCGGACATTGGTCGCTGGTGCCAAAGCTCGCCCGGATGGCGACCGACAATCTGATCGAGGCCTACAACCTGCCGCTCGGGACGATGTCGCATCTGTATCGCGACATCGCGGCGCATAGGGCGGGCACGCTGACTCAGGTGGGACTGGGCACCTTTGTCGATCCGCGTCAGGCGGGTGGGAAGATCAACGCGCGCACCACCGAGAGCCTGGTTAGCACTATCGATATCGACGGCAAGACGTGGCTTTTATACAAGGTCTTTCCGCTGAACGTAGCGCTGATTCGCGGCACAACCGCCGATCCGGAAGGCAATATCACGATGGAACGTGAGGCGCTGGTGCTCGACGCCCAGGCGATCGCCATGGCGGTTCACAATTCGAACGGACTCGTGATCGCGCAGGTGGAGAGGATCGCGGCGAGCGGGACACTCGACCCCCGCGCAGTCGTTGTTCCGGGCATCTTCGTTGACCGTGTTGTGGTCGCATCGCCCGATGCGCAGCCGCAGACTTACGGTACGGTCTACAACCCTGGGTTTTCCAGCGAGATCACGATGTCGGCTGCAACGCACGAATGCCCGCTGCTCGACGAGCGGAAGATGATGGCTCGTCGCTGCGCGTTCGAACTTCCCCTTGGTGGCGTGATCAACCTGGGTATCGGTGTCCCGGAAGTCGTTGGTGCAGTCGCGGCGGAGGAACGCCTGCTGAGCCATCTGACTTTGACAGCCGAGCCCGGGGTCATCGGCGGCGCACCGCAGGGTGGCCTGAACTTCGGCGCCGCCGTCAACATGGATGCGCTGCTTCACCAGAACCAGCAGTTCGATTTTTACGATGGCGGCGGCCTGGATCTCGCGTGCCTCGGTATGGCGCAGATCGACCGGAGCGGAAATGTCAACGTAAGCCGGTTTGGTTCACGACTGGCCGGTGCCGGCGGCTTTATCAATATCAGTCAGAATGCTTCGCGCGTGATATTCGCCGGAACTTTCACGGCGGGCGGGCTCGAGGTCGTCGTGGAAGCGGGGCGCCTTCGTATCGTTACGGAAGGTGCGCAGAAGAAACTTGTCGAGTCGGTCGAGCAGATCACATTCAACGGACAACTCGCTGCCGAACGCGGCCAACCGGTGCTGTACGTGACCGAACGATGCGTGTTCCGCCTAACGTCCGATGGGCTCGAACTAACGGAAGTCGCACCGGGGATCGACGTTGAGCGGGACATTCTCCCGCAGATGGACTTCGTGCCGATCGTGCGAAAACCACGACCCATGGATCCGCGGATCTTCCTGCCGCAACTGATGAATCTGGCAGCGGAGCTGCTCGATTCGCAACTCGCTCAGAGGCTCAGCTACGAACCCGAGCGGAACACCATGTTTGCGAATTTCGAAGGGATGGCGGTTCGCTCGACCAGCGACATTGAAAGCGTGCGGCGCGTGTTCGAGGCATTCTGCAGTCCCATCGGCCGGAGAGTTTCGCTAATCGTCAACTATGACGGATTCAGGCTGGACCAGGCGGTGGCCGATCAGTACTTTGAAATGGCAGCGCGGCTGCAATCGCAGTACTGCAGGTCGGCGAGCCGCTTCACCAGCTGCGCGTTCATGCGCGCAAAGCTGCAGGCGGCTTTCTGCGACGCGACTTCTACATCCCACGTATGTGAAACACATGCCGACGCCATGACGTTTGCGATGGAGCAGCACGAAGCTGTCGCCGACGGTGTACTGCAGTTCCCCCGGCGTCACCACCAGCCGTTCTGAAGCGGCCGGCAGCGCATTGAAGAAACAAGGAGTCTATTTGTGAAAGCATCCGACCTGTTCGTCATGGCACTGGAGAATGAAGGTGTTGAACGTATCTTCGCCGTGCCGGGCGAAGAAAACCTCGATGTCCTGGAGTCGTTGCGGCACTCGGCTATCGAACTCATCGTGACTCGCCATGAACAATCGGCGGCCTTCATGGCGGCCACTCATGGCCGCCTGACCGGAAAGCCTGGCGTCTGTATGGCGACGCTTGGCCCCGGAGCATTGAATCTGGTGACCGGCGCTGCGTACGCACATCTTGGTGCGATGCCGATGGTACTGATCACGGGCCAGAAGGCCATCATGACAGCGCGCCAGGCGCGCTTTCAGATCGTCGACATCGTCGCGACGATGAAGCCGCTCACCAAAGCGTCGCGGCAGATTGTCAACGGCACCAGCATCCCGACCGTGGTGCGTGATGCATTCCGGGTCGCCGCAGAAGAGCGGCCGGGCCCAGTTCATCTCGAGTTGCCTGAAGACGTGGCGGCCTCGGAGGTGAGCGACGACATCCGCCTGGTTCCATTGCATCCGGTCGAGTTGCCGGTTGCGCGGCAGGCTGCAATCGAACAGGCTGCGGCATTGCTGAGAAGCGCCAGGCGTCCCCTTGTCATGTTCGGCGCGGCTAGCAACCGGCCGCGTCTTGCCGGTCAATTGACCGAGTTCATCCGGCGCACTGGCATGCCGTTTTTCAATACCCAGATGGGCAAGGGCACTGTCTCCGCAATCGGTCACGACGAAGCCTCAGAACTCTGGATGGGCACGGCCGCGCTGAGCGAGCGTGACTACCTGCACGAAGCGATAGACCGTGCCGACCTGATCCTCGCGATAGGCCACGACACAATCGAAAAGCCGCCGTTCATCATGGGGCCCGACGGACCGATGGTCATCCACGTCGGATATACACCAGCAAATGTCGAACAGGTGTTCTTCCCGCATGCGGAAGTGGTCGGGGACCTCGGCCTGAGTCTCGCGCGGCTTGCAGATCTGGTCGAAGGCAAGCTGCCGCACGCGGCTGCGTTGGCGCCGCTGCGTGAAGGCATCCTGATGCGTACGCTGGAACGCGCGGAGGAATCGCGCTTTCCCCTGACGCCTCAACGCATCGTCCACGACGTCCGGAAAATCATGCCGGCCGACGGTATCGTCGCGCTGGACAACGGCATGTACAAGCTGTGGTTCGCGCGCTGCTACAGAACCCGTAGTGCAAATACGCTATTGCTCGACAATGCGCTGGCAACCATGGGGGCAGGCCTGCCTTCGGCGATGATGGCCGCGATGCTTTATCCGGATCGCCGTGTCATGGCCGTTTGCGGCGACGGCGGCTTCATGATGAACTCACAGGAACTCGAAACCGCTGTGAGACTGAAGCTCAATCTTGTTGTGTTGATCATTCAGGACGATGCCTACGGAATGATTCGCTGGAAGCAGGCCGTCGACAGCTTCGCGGACTGGGGTCTGACTTTCGGGAACCCCGATTTCGTCAAATATGCGGATGCATACGGCGCAAAAGGCAGGCGCATTGAGACGGCCGAAGCGCTGGCTCCGGCACTGGAAAGCGCATTTCGCGAAGGCGGAGTGCAGTTGGTCATCGTCCCGGTTGATTATTCGGAGAACGTTCGTGTCTTTGTCGGGGAACTGGGCAATCGGGTCACGGAGGTCGCGCAATGAAGATCAAGGCAGCAGTGCTGGAAGCGATGGGCGCAGCGTATCCCTATGCCGTTTCCCGTCCTTTACGCATCGACGAGGTCGATCTCGCACCGCCCGGCGCTGATGAAGTGTTGATCAAGATCGCGGCTGCGGGTCTGTGTCACTCCGACCTCTCGGTAATCAACGGCGATCGGCCTCGCCCCATGCCGATGGCGCTCGGACATGAGGCAGCGGGCGTCGTGATGGAACTGGGAGCGGGTGTCACCGATCTCCGGATTGGCGATCACGTCGTGGTGGTGTTCGTGCCGAGTTGCGGCCATTGCGCGCCTTGCGCCGAGGGCCGGCCAGCCTTGTGCGAGCCGGGCGCGGCGGCGAACGGCGCGGGCACGCTGCTCTCCGGCGGGCGTCGCCTCACGCGTAGTGGGGAGGCATTGAATCATCATCTTGGATGCTCGGTATTTGCGGAGTACGCGACCGTATCGCGGCGCTCGGTCGTCAGGATCGATGCCAGCGTGCCGCTCGACGAGGCCGCGCTGTTCGGATGTGCCGTGCTCACGGGCGTCGGCGCAGTGGTGAACACGGCGCAAGTCCGTGTGGGCGCGTCTGTTGCTGTGGTCGGTTTGGGAGGAGTGGGCCTTGCGGCACTCATCGGCGCGCAAGCGGCCGGCGCTCGCCAGATCATCGCGGTCGATCTCTCCGATGCGAAGCTGGACCAGGCGCGCGCTCTCGGCGCTACTCATACTGTCAACGCGGGTCGCGATGAGGCCGTCGAGCAGATCCGGGCATTGAGCTTGGGTGGGGTCGAGTTTGCGTTCGAATTCGCAGGTGCCATTCGCGCGCTGGACCTCGCTTATCGGATCACCCGTCGCGGCGGAATGACCATTACGGCGGGGCTGCCACCTGCTACTGCGCTCTGGCCACTACCGGCAGTGAGTCTGGTTGCCGAAGAGCGCACATTGAAGGGCAGCTATATCGGCACGTGCGTGCCGGCGCGCGACATTCCCCATTACATCGATCTTTACATGCAGGGCAGGCTGCCGGTGAACAAGCTACTTACGGGCCATCTGACGCTTGAAGAGATCAATCATGGTTTTGATCTGCTTCACGAAGGCAAAGCGATTCGCCAGGTGGTGGTGTTTGACTGACCTTCAACGGCGGCCCGGCCATGCGCCCTACCTCCCAGGACACGACGCGATGCAGCCACAACTGAAGGAGCTCTCCGTACCAGGACGCGGCGGCTTTCATAAGCTCGTCTATGCCGAGTGGGGACCGCCGAGGGCGGAACGAACGGTAGTCTGTCTGCACGGACTTTCGCGCACGGGCCGGGACTTCGACATTCTGGCCAAGGCTCTTGCGGAAGCAGACGCGCGAGTCGTCGTACCTGACCTGCCCGGGCACGGACGCAGTGATTGGCTCGACTCGCCCGCGCACTATACGGACCGGGCCTACACCCGGGCGATGTCGACGCTGATTGCCCGACTCGATGTTGAACAGGTGGATTGGGTCGGCACCTCGTTTGGTGCCCATATCGGCATGCTAATGGCGTCGGAATATGGGACGCCGGTGCGTCGGCTCGTGCTCAATGACTTCGGCGCGCTCGTCTCGGCTGCCGCATTGCGCCGGGTCGGCAGCTATCTGAAGCGCTCCTGGCGTTTCAACTCGATCGACGAGGTCGATGCGCATTTGCGCGATGTCCACGCGTCATTTGGCAAGCTCAGCGACGCCCAGTGGCGTCATCTTGCCGAGCACAGCGCAGTCCCTGACGGCGCAGGCGGCTTTCGGTTTCGCTTCGATCCCGGCATCGGCCTGCGGTTCGTGCTACCAATCTGGCTGGACGTGGATCTATGGCACGTCTGGGACAAGATTGACTGTCCGGTACTCATCCTGCGAGGCGAACACTCCGACTTACTGGCGCGGAGCACCGTGGATGCCATGCTTAGGCGCGGCCCGGCGTCGAGGAGCGGTCAGGTCGCCACCTGTGAGTTTCCGGACTGCGGCCACGCGCCGGCCCTGATGGACGATGCGCAGATCGCCATCATCAAAGACTACCTCACTGGACATCGAACGTTTTGCGTGGATCGCTGATGCCTCTCGGGTGCCTGCGTGATGGAAGGACTCCAGCAGCCCACGCGGAAGCAGGCTTATCCACTGGCGTTCGGACCCGTGCTGGGGACCAGACTTTTAAGTAGCGGGGTAAGGCAGACCGGTTTGATCAGGTGATCGTCAAACCCGGCTGCAAGCGACCGCTGTCGATCTTCTGGCTGGCCGAACCCTGTCACCGCGATCATGCGTGGGCGTCGACCGGACGGCAGCGCGCGGAGTTCGCTCGCAAGTGCATTGCCGTCCATGCCCGGCAACCCGATATCAATCAAAAACACATCGGGCATGGCACTTCTGGCGGCGAGAAGCGCCTCATCAGCGTCCCCAGCCAGCGTAATCTGGTGCCCATAAATTTCAAGTAGCATTTTCATTGCATCGGCGGCATCGGGATTATCGTCCACGATCATGATCGTTTGCGGTCGGTCAACGTCTACAACCGGCACCACCAAACGTAGCTGCGCATCTGTCGTCACGATGGGTAAGCGCAAGCAGAACTCGCTGCCACAGCCTTCGCCATCGCTGTCCGCTGAGATAGATCCACCATGCATTTCGGCCATCGCCTTCACCACAGACAAACCGATTCCAAGTCCGCCATTTTGTTGAGTGGACCCGTTCTGGCCTTGCGTGAAAAGATCGAATACCTGGTCGAGGATCGCTTTTTTTATTCCGATGCCTGTATCCCGCACGGTGACAACAAGATCTTTGCCTTCAACTGTCACGCAAAGGAAGATAGCTCCTTTCGCGCGGTTGTACTTCGCCGCATTGTTGAGCAGATTGCCAATCATCTGGTCGAGGCGCGTGCGATCACAATGCAATAGGACGGGATGCGTCGGCTGTTCGACGGTGAGACGTAATCCGCGCATGGCGACTTCGGGCGCAACGACGTCGATCGCACCGGCAAGCACCTCGGCGAGTTCAACGCTTGTCTTGTTCAAAGTAACACGTTGATGTCTGATGCGAGCAACATCAAGCAGGTCGTCTACGATGCTGGTGAGATACGTTGCCTGGCGATCGATAACCCTCACGGCCTGCGATATTTGAACGTCGGACGACCGTCCCGCTTTCAGAACTTCGACTGCGGAGCGAACTGGCGCAAGTGGGTTACGAAGTTCATGCGCGAGCATCGCCAGAAACTCGTCCTTACGTCGATCGGCATCTTTTAGCTGTTCTTCAAGGCGTTTGCGTTCGGTAATGTCGATGACGATATTGATTGCGCCAAGAGCTTCTCCGTTGGGACCAGCCAATAGGCGGGGATGAGCCAGCACGTTGCGACGCGAGCCATCAGGTCGCTCGACAATGGCCTCGGCGACGTCGATGTCCTGCTGTTCAAGAAGGGTAAGCGCCATGGGGCAGCGATCTAGCGGAAGCGGATGGCCATCGATCGTGAACATCCTGTGTGCCCCGCACCACGAATCCATGCCAATTTTAGGGGATCGCCCCCAAAGCTGGACAGCGGCGTCGTTAAAGAGCGTCAGCTTGCCGTTGGCGTCACAGCAGTAGACCGCCACCGGAAAATCATCCAGAAGGATTCTGTAACGCATCTCACTTTGCAACAGCGCCGCCCGGACGTCGTCAATGCCGCAAGCGCGTGATGGAGGCGCTAGCGATAGGGAGGATGTTGGCGAACGGTGAGGCATATTCGTTGCTTTCATGGACAAATCTCGACAGTGCTAACGCTGTCCGCGCGTCCGGGGATGGACGCGGTGACTGAAGCGCTGCAGCATGCAGCGATGGGGCATTGTCCCTGCATCCGACTGGCGCTGTCGGTACGGTATCGGTCAAAGTCGTTCTTGACGACCTTGCTAGTTCGGTGACAGTTCAGGGCGCGGCATGACAGGCGCAAACGGATTCATATTGCTGCAAAGCTGTACCGCACGAGCATGACCGATTACTGCGCAGTCCGAGCTCGCGCCACAATCGAGACCCAAACGGGCAGGGCCTTCATTTCGCGCGCGGCCGTTGGGTCTGCAGAGTGGTCGAACGGCTCGAGATTTACCACCTGGCGAGCCCGGAGGGCGAGCTGTACTAAGTGCTGCTGTCCGACTGGACGGACTCTCACAAGGAGCAAACCGATGCTGATAACGATTTGTTCTCCGCTGCGGCGGCGGGCATCGCGACGCTGAACCAGCGATATCCAGGTACGGCAGACAGCGAACGCTTCCTGTTGCTGCATCGGCGGCGCACCTGGAACGAGCAGGAAGGTGTATAGATGGGATGGGAACGCAAGCGCGGCAAACTGCACGAACTGAACCGGCTGCTGCGCGGCGCGGCGAATACCTCGTTTGTCGCCATCGACGGGCGACCGCCTGTTTTCCCGCCTCGCGTGCGCTACGTGATCACGCTCGATGCCGATACGCGTCTGCCCCGCGACACGGTGCGCAGGCTGATCGGCAAGATCGCCCATCCGCTCAATCGGCCGTTGTTCGATCGCATGAGTCAGCGCATCGTCGATGGCTATGGGGTGTTGCAGCCGCGCGTGACGACTTCATTGCCGGTCGGCGCTGAAGGCTCGCGGTTTCACGAGCCCCAGCGGGATCGATCCGTATATGGCGGCCCGTCTCGGATGTCTATCAGGACGTGTTTGATGAGGGCTCGTACGCGGGTAAGGGGATCTGCGATGTCGATGCCTTCGAGGCTTCTATGGCAGGTCGCGTCCCCGATAACACGATGCTCAGTCACACACGATGCTCAGTCACGACCTCTTCGAAGGCATTTTTGCGCGGGCGGGACTGGCGTCCGATATCGAAGTAGTAGAAGAATTTCCCCCGCCGGCCCGCCTGCATCGCTGTGCGCGAGGGGACTGGGCGAAATATGTTCCGCCAGGCTGCGGCAAATTGCCCTGTCCGGAAGCGTTATTTGTTGCTGCCGGCCCCGTTCCGTACAAACCGTTGTCAAATCCGCCGGCGCCTTGTGTTTTCTGATCCTTGGCCCCGGTCTTGCCGCGCGAGGTCGCCGAGCCGCTGTCGCGAGTTTGCGGCTTGAGCGATTCATGGACTGCCGAGGCGGCCGGATCGGGCGTGGACCCCATCGCGGAAGTACGGTTTTCTTGCTGTGATGTGCCGCTACTTTGGGTGATTTGCGCAATGCCACACGGGCTAGCGGCGAGCATCGCGGTCCCAAATGCCAGTGACGCCCAACCCTTCGACGCGCGCCGGGTTGTTGCAACGCAAAGATTTTGAGTCGTGAATAAGCCTGCCATTGATGAGTGATAGGAGAGATAGGAGAGCGCGAACACCGCATAAAGGCGGAAGAATTGCTTAAGGGTGCAGCAGAAACAATGCCCGGAACCTGTTAAATGTAATGGACTAGACTAAATCTGACAGTGGTCGGTTTCTCGTGCTGATGCGCGTTGGCGCGGAGGGCGTAGCCCGAAGCGGTAACGCGCGCGGCGAACCGCAAGGAGTCCACCATGACTCAGG
>NZ_VTUZ01000029.1 GCF_008369935.1 Paraburkholderia panacisoli
CCACGCTTCCTCCCCACACTCGGTCACCCTCGTGCAGTTGCGCTTCGCTTCGCTCGCTGTGATCAACTCGCGGCGGGACTTGCACCCACAAGAGTGCGCCCATGCTGGGCGCACACGAAAAAACGCCGGGTGCGCTGTCGCGCGACCCGGCGTTCATGACGGTGTCGATGAGCTGAGCCAGTCGGTTACCGCTTCGCCACCTGCTGCGGCGCGGGCGAAGCCGCCGCGGCACCCGAAGCCGCATCCGGCGCGAGCGCTCCGACCGCCGTGTCCGGCGTCTTCGCATCACCCCAGCCGCCGCCCAGCGCGCGAATCAGATTCACCGTCGCGACCGCCTGCGTGCCCGACAGATGACTCGCCTGCAATTGCGAAGTCAGCACCTGCCGCTCGCCGTCGATCACATCCAGATAGCTGACCGCACCCTCCGTGTATTGCGTGCGCGACAGATGCGCCGCCCGTTGCGAGGCCTCGACCGCGTTGTTCTGCTCACGCATCTGATCGTCGAGCAGACGCAGATCGGCCAGGTTGTCCTCGACTTCGCGGAACGCCACCAGCACCTGCTGACGATACTGCGCCACGTCCTCGTCATACTTCGAGCGCGCTTGCGCGAGGTTCGCCTTGCGACGGCCGCCGTCGAACAGAGGAACCGTCAGCGCGGTGCCGGCCAGCGGACCGAGAATGAACGCGCGGCTCGACCACATGAACAGATCGCCGAGCGTCGCCGATTCAAAGCCGAAAGCACCGGTGATATCGAGCTTCGGGAAGAACGCCGACTTCGCGAGACCCACGCGGGCATTCGCGGCCGCCATCGCGCGCTCCGCCGCCGACACATCCGGCCGCCGTTCGAGCAACGCCGAAGGCAGACCGGGCGGCACGCGCACCGTCACCGGGACGAGCGGCGCTTGCG
The DNA here is from genome assembly GCF_008369935.1 of Paraburkholderia panacisoli. Classification (GTDB taxonomy): domain Bacteria; phylum Pseudomonadota; class Gammaproteobacteria; order Burkholderiales; family Burkholderiaceae; genus Paraburkholderia; species Paraburkholderia panacisoli. The sequence goes on from NZ_VTUZ01000029.1 coordinate 908, forward strand.
CGAACGAGAAGTCCGCCGGCGGCTTGCCGAGCAGAATCGCGAGACTATGCTCTGAGGCCGCGCGCTGACGCGCGACGCCGACCGCATCGGCCCGCGCGCTCGCGAGTTCGTTGCGTGAGCGCGAAACATCCAGCTCGCCGATATCGCCTTCCCTGAAACGCCGCTCGACCAGCTTCAGCGTGTCTTCGCGCAATTCGACGGTACGGCGGTACAGTTCCTGATCCGTATCGAGTTCGCGCAGCTGGAAGTAGTTCTGCGCGACGTCGGCCTGCAGCGACAGTTGCACCGAACGGAACAGCGCTTCGCTTTGCTGCTCGTCCGCGGTCGACGCGTTCACGTTCGAGCTGACCCGCCCGAACAGATCCGCCTCATACGACGCCCCGACCTGCGCGCGCCAGATCGTGCCGGTCGTGCCGCCCGCGCTGTCCGGCAGGAATTGCGAGGCCGCCGACGCACGTTCGCGTGTCGGGCCGAAGCCCGCGTCGAGTTTCGGGAACCAGTCGGACTTCGCCGCCCGGGTCACCGCGCGCGCTTGCTGCACGCGCGCCGCCGCTGCCTTCAGGTCCTGATTTGCGGCGGCGGCCTGCTCTTCGAGCGCGTTGAGTTGCGCGTCGCCGAAGATCGTCCACCATTCGCCGCGATGCGCGTCGTCGGCGGGCTGGGCCTCCTTCCACGTGCCGGTGTCCTGCGCGGAAGGCGCAGACGTAGCCGACGTTACGGGTGCTTCCTTGAACGCGGCCGGCGTATCCACTTCTGGCCGGTTATACGTGGGCTCGACCGAGCACGCGGCGAGCAGCGCAACCAGCAACCCGCTGACGGCCGCGCGGCCCCACCCGCTCAAAGAGTCAAACCGAGATTCAAAGCGTTTCATTATTGTTTTCTCCTCAGGCGTCCGTCACCGGCGCGCCATAGTGCGGCGAATCCTTCTGCGCGACGTGAATCGTTCCGCCCGCCATCGTGCGCAGCACCACATAGAACACCGGCGTGAGCATCAGACCGAACAGCGTGACGCCGAGCATCCCGAAGAACACTGCGATACCCATCGCGTGACGCATTTCCGACCCGGCACCGCTCGACAGCACCAGCGGCACCACACCCATGATGAACGCAATCGACGTCATCAGAATCGGCCGCAACCGCAGGCGGCTCGCCTCGATCGCCGCCGACAGCGGCGAATGTCCGTCGTGCTCCAGCTCGCGAGCGAACTCGACGATCAGAATCGCGTTCTTCGCCGACAACCCCACCAGCACCATCAACCCGATCTGCGTGAAGATGTTGTTGTCGCCGCCCGTGAGCCACACGCCGGTCAGCGCGGACAGCACGCTCATCGGCACGATCAGGATCACCGCGAGCGGCAGCGTCAGGCTTTCATACAGCGCGGCAAGCACGAGGAACACCAGCAGCACGCTGATCGGGAACACCCACATGCCCGCATTGCCGGCCAGAATCTGCTGATACGTGAGATCGGTCCATTCGAGCTTCACGCCGTGCGGCAACACTTCGGCGGCCACGCGTTCGGCCGCGGCCTGCGCCTGGCCCGACGAGAAGCCCGGCGCCGGTCCGCCGTTTATGTCGGCTGCCGTGTAGCCGTTGTAACGCACCACCATTTCCGGACCATACGTCGGCGTCACCGTCACCAGCGACGACAACGGCACCATGTCGCCCGCCGCATTGCGCGTCTTCAGTTGCAGGATGTCGTCGGCGCGTTGACGGAACGGCGCGTCCGCCTGCACCCGCACCTGATACACGCGGCCGAAGCGGTTGAAGTCGTTCACATACAGCGAGCCCAGATAGATCTGCATCGTGTTGAACACATCCGTGACCGGCACGCCGAGTTGCTTGGCCTTCACGCGATCCAGGTCGACGTTCAGTTGCGGCACGTTGATCTGATAGCTGGAGAAGGTCGGGCCGAGTTCAGGCGTTTGCGCCGCGCGCTTCACGAAAGCTTGCGCCGCCTTGTTCAACTCCGCGTAACCGAGCGCGCCGTGATCTTCCAGTTGCATCTTGAAGCCGCCGAGCGTACCGAGGCCGAGCACGGGTGGCGGCGGAAACACCGCGACGAACGAATCCTTGATCGCGCCGTACTGCTGGTTCAGCGAACCGGCAATCGCACCGGCCGAAAGCTTCCTGTCGCCACGCGCCTTAAAGGGCTTGAGCGTCACGAACACAATGCCCGCGCTCGAACTATTCGTGAAGCCGTTCACCGACAAACCGGGGAACGCCACCGCGCTTTCCACGCCGGGCTGCTTCAACGCAATCGCGCTCATGTCGCGAATGACTTTTTCCGTGCGATCCAGCGACGCGCCGTTCGGCAATTGCGCGAACGCAATCAGATACTCCTTGTCCTGCGCCGGCACGAAGCCGCCCGGCACCACGCGCGAGACCAGTACGGTTGCGCCCAGCAGGATCGCGTACACCGCGAGCATCGCGCCCTTACGGCGCAGCACGCCCTTCACGCCGCGGCCATAAGCGGTCGAGCCACGATGAAAGACCTTGTTGAAGCGCTTGAAGAAGCCGCCCAGCAGACGGTTCATCACACGCGTCAGAAAATCTTCCTTCGCGCCGTGGCTGCGCAACAGCAGCGCGGACAATGCCGGCGACAAAGTCAGCGAGTTGAACGCCGAGATCACCGTCGAGATCGCGATGGTCATCGCGAACTGTTTGTAGAACTGGCCCGTCAGGCCGGTCATGAACGCGAGCGGCACGAACACGGCGACCAGTGTCAGCGCAATCGCGATGATCGGCCCGCTCACTTCCTGCATCGCCTTATACGTCGCATCGCGCGCACTCAGCCCGTTCTCGATGTTCCGTTCGACGTTCTCCACCACCACGATTGCATCATCGACCACGATCCCGATGGCGAGCACCATGCCGAACAACGACAACGCGTTGATCGAAAAGCCGAATGCAAGCAGCAGCGAGAAGGTCCCGACGATCGACACCGGCACCGCGATCAACGGAATGATCGACGCGCGCCACGTCTGCAGGAACACGATCACGACGAGCACCACCAGCGCGATCGCTTCGAGCAGCGTATGCACGACCGCTTCGATACTCGCGCGCACGAACTGCGTCGGGTCGTAGACGATCCGGTACTCGACGCCCGCCGGCATGTCTTCGGCCAGCTCCTTCATCGCCGCCCGAACCTGCTCGGAAATCGCCAGCGAGTTCGCACCCGGCGCCTGATTGATTGCGAGCGCGACGGCCGGCTTGTTGTCGAGCAGCGAACGCAAGCCGTATTCCGACGCCGCCAGTTCGACACGCGCGATGTCACGCAGATAGGTCACGCCGCCATCCGGCGCGGTCTTGACGATGATGTCGCCGAATTCGCCCTCGGTCTTCAAACGGCCACGCGCATTCACCGACAACTGCAACTGCGTGCCCGGCACCGAAGGCGATGCGCCGATCACACCGGCTGCCACCTGGATGTTCTGCTCACGGATCGCGTTGACCACTTCGGTCGCCGTCAAACCGCGCTGCGCGACTTTCTGCGGATCGAGCCACACGCGCATCGCATAGTCGCCCGAACCCCACAACTGCACTTCGCCGACGCCCTGAATCCGCGCGAGCCGGTCCTTGACGTTCAGCAGCGCGTAATTGCGCAGATACGTCATGTCGTAGCGATTGTTCGGCGAGATCAGGTGGACCACCATCGTCAGCGTGGGCGAACTCTTGATGGTCGTGACGCCGAGCCGTTGCACATCTTCCGGCAAACGCGGCAGCGCCTGGTTCACGCGGTTCTGCACCAGTTGTGTCGCGAGGTCCGGATTGGTGCCGAGCTTGAAGGTCACCGTGAGCGTGAGGTTGCCGTCGCTATTGGCTTGCGACTGCATGTACAGCATGTTCTCGACGCCGTTGATCTGCTCTTCGAGCGGCGAAGCGACCGCTTCGGCGATCACCTTCGGATTCGCGCCCGGATATTGCGCGTGCACCACCACCGACGGCGGCACGACTTCCGGGTACTCCGAGATCGGCAGCTTGAAGAGCGAAATGATGCCCCCCAGCAGGATCAATACCGATAGCACGCCGGCAAAGATCGGCCGATCGATGAAGAATTTGGATATGTTCATGGGAAGCTCTTAACGTTGGAGCAAGCGCCGCGCAAATGTGCCGCGGCGCATGGGGCTCACGAATTCTTATCGGCCTTCGCGCGGGCTTGCGCGAGCGGCGTGCTGTTCGGGTCCTGGTCGGTCGTCATCGGCACTACGTGGGCGCGCACCGTGTCGCCGGGACGCACGCGCTGAATGCCGTTGACGACGATGCGGTCGCCCGGCTTCAGCCCGTCCCTGACGACGCGCAGGTTGCCTTGCATGCCGCCCACCGACACTTCGCGATAGACGACGTGATTGCTCTGATCGACCACCAGCACGAACTTCTTGTCCTGGTCGGTGCCGACCGCGGCGTCGTCGATCAGCAGCGCCGGATGCGGCGCGCCGCCGCCCACCTTCACGCGTGCATACAAACCGGGAATCAACGCACCATCCTCGTTATCGAAACGCGCGCGCACGCGGATCGTGCCCGACGACGTGTCGAGCCGGTTGTCGACCGATTCGATCGTGCCGCTGCGCGAGTAGCCGCTTTCGTCCGCGAGACCCAGCTCCACCGGCACCTTGCTGCCGTCTTTCGCGCGGTTCAGGTATTGCAGGTAGGTCTGTTCGTCCGCGTCGAACGATGCGTAGATCGGCGACACCGACACGAGCGTGGTCAACGGCGCCGAGCTTGCGCCCGCCGACACCACGTTGCCCACCGTGATTTCCGCGCGCGACACGCGGCCCGCCACCGGCGCCACGATCTTCGTGTAGCCGAGATTGATGCGCGCGGTTTCGAGCGCGGCTTGCGCGGCCTTCAGGTTGGCGCTGGCTTCGCGCGCGGCGTTCTGCTTCTCGTCGTAGTCGCGCTTGGCGATCGCGTTGTCGCCGATCAGGCGCTGCGCGCGCTCCCAGTCGCTTTGCGTGTAACCGGTGCGCGCCTGCGCGGCGGCGAGCTGCGCTTCGGCGCGATCCACTTCCGCCGCATACGGACGCGGATCGATCACGAACAGCGTGTCGCCCTTCTTCACGAGCGCGCCGTCCTTGAAGTTGACCGACACGATGGTGCCCGGCACCTGCGAACGTACGTCGACTTTTTCGACCGCTTCGAGGCGGCCAGAATAGCTCTGCCAGTCCGTGATCGTTTTTTGCACCACGTTGGCGACATCGACTTCCGGCACGATGGTGGGCGCGGCGGGCGAGCTTGCATCCACGCGAATCGCGCCGAAGGTGCCGAGCCCAGCCACCACGATGACGACTGATGCGGCGATCGCCAGACGGCGACGGGAAAGAGGAAGGATGGTCATGTGAAGCTCCCGGTATCGTTGATTAAATTTCTGTTTATCGATGAGCACGCGCATCGAAGCGCCACTGAAAAAATCGCACCGCTTCCTGCAAAGCGGGCGGATGATCGGCCAGCGCGGCGTGCGAGACGCTCGGATAGCGGACCACCTGGGTCCGCACCCCCGCGTCGATCAGACTGCTCGCGTACTTCTCCGCTTCCACATGCAGCACGTCGTTTTGTGCGGTCGCGATCAGCGTGGCCGGCAGGCCCGCGAGCCGCGACGATTCGAGCGGCGCCGCATACGGATGCATGCGTTGCGACGCTTGCGGCAGATACGCGCGATAACACGCCGCGCACTCTCTTGCCGTGATGTCCGAACCCAAACGCTTTTCGTCGCCCAGACGCGTGAGGCTCGGGTCGAGCATCGGCCCGAACAGCGCCTGCGCCGCGATCTGCACGTCACCGCGGTCCCGCGCGATGAACGCGAGGCAGTTGGCCAACTGCCCGCCCGCATCGTGGCCGGCCACGCCGACCTTTCTGCTATTGCCGCCAAATGCACGCGCCCGCGTCCGCACCCAAAGTGCCGCGCGATGTGCGTCTTCGGGCGCCGCGGGAAACGGAAACCGGGGCGCCAGCGAATAACCCACCGATACGACGAGCGCCGGTAAGTGTTCTGCGAAATAACGCGCGGCGAACTCGGCCTGTTCGATCGAGCCCTTGGTAAAGCCGCCGCCGTGGAAATAAAGCAGTACTGGCAATGCGGTCTTTTTCGATTGCCGGTACAAACGCAACGTGATGTCCTGAGCGTGCCCTTCGATCTGCACGTCAGTGACTTCGAGTGCCGTGCTGTCTGCCTCTGGCGGCCCGCTGTCAAGGGCAAAAAAGGAGTACGGCGGTTTAAATGCATCCATGTCGAGCCGCGCAATGCGCATAGAACTTCAATGGTGCGAATTGTGGGTTCGGCAGAGTCGTAAATAAATGCCTATAATCCGGCAACACAATTCGGCGCCCCTGAACAATCGAATGCGATTGCTCTGCGGATTCGATCCCCGCCTGGTGCGCCCGCCCCTTTCTGGAGGTTTGCAATGGACCGGCTTCAGGCCATGCAAGTGTTCACGCGTGTCGTCGACACCAACAGCTTTACCCGCGCAGCGGAAACGCTCGATCTGCCGCGCGCATCCGTCACCACGATTATTCAGAACCTCGAAGCGTTCCTCGGCACGCGTCTGATGCACCGGACCACGCGGCGCCTGTCGCTCACGCCGGACGGCGCGGCGTACTACGAACGCTGCGTGCGCATTCTCGCGGACGTCGAGGAGACCGAGGCGAGTTTCCAGAGCGGCAACAAGAAGCCGCACGGCAAGCTGCGCATCGACATGCCGGGCTCGATCGGCCGCTTGCTGGTGATTCCTTCGCTGTGTGAATTCCACACGCGCTATCCGGACATCGATCTGCAACTCGGCCTGTCGGACCGGCCTGTCGATCTGCTGCAGGAAGGCGTGGACTGCGTGGTGCGGGTCGGCGCGCTGCAGGACTCATCGCTGGTCGCGCGGCGCATCGGCCTGTTCGAGGGCGTGACCTGCGCGTCCCCGGACTACATCGAGCGGGCAGGCATGCCGGCCTCGCTCGAAGATCTCGACAATCACAAAGCGGTCAACTACTTCTCCAGCCGCACGGGCCGCACACTCGATTGGGCGTTCCTCGTGGAGGGCAAAGAAGTCGAAGTGAAGATGAAGAGCATCGTGTCGGTGAACGACGCGGACGCCTACGTGACCTGCGGACTCGAAGGCTTCGGGCTGATCCAGCCGGCGCTCTTCATGGTGCTGCCGCAATTGCGTTCGGGCCAACTCGTGGAAGTGTTACCGGAGCTGAAACCATTGCCGATGCCGATTTCCGCAGTCTATCCGCACAGTCGTCATCTGTCGCCCAAAGTCCGTGTTTTCGTAGACTGGATTGCGGAGCTGTTCGACCGCTGCCCGTTGCTGAGCGGACGCGGCAGTCTCGACGCAACATGCACGAAGCGCACGCTCGAAGAACGCGAGTCGGCTCCGGCGCTCGAAACACCTGTGATTACCGAATGGGTCGCGTGATCCAGCGCGTGAAATGCGGAAGTTGAAGTACAAAATCTGGAACAGTGAATTCCAACCGCGGCGCTAATGCCGCGGTTGGCTGAGCCAACCCCGCGCTAGCCATGAGTTAGCCACGAGTCAGCCCCCCTCAACGCGATTGTTCTAGTTTCCCGACAATTCATTTCACGAAAGCGCGATTTATCCGCACGGCCTCGAAGACTACATTTCACCCTGTCGCAGCGCCCCTCGTGCTGCAAACGAATCGACAGGAGTGAATCATGAAACGCAATCTGTTGGCAGGTCTGGCTCTTTCGCTGCTCGCAAGCGCGCCGGTGTTTGCGCAAGGCAACGGCGGTGGCGGCATCGGCCGCGCGGGTACTTATCAAACGCAACCCACGCCGACCACGAGCGCGAAGACGCGCGAGGAAGTCAAGGCCGAACTGGTCGCCGCTTATCGTGACGGTTCCCTGCCTGAACTCAATCGCACCAGCTATCCGAACAAAGGCCTGATCGGCCAGACGCAGGCTGCTCGTATCGCGTTGCAGGAAGGCGCGAACGGCGATGCGACACGCGTCGCAAGCGGCCAGTAACTCAGGCGAAGACGCCACGATGATTCGGCTTCCAAAATAAATGATCATCGCGGCGCGACACATGCACTCTTCAAAAATGAGCACATCATGACACCATCCGAACTGGACCAATGGGACACCGATACCCCCGTGTGGACGCCATATCGCGCGCCCCAGCGATAAGCGCCGCGGGCAGTTTTCAGCGGCGGTAGTACCTGTGCCCGCGGCATTCAATGCGCGGGCACACTTCTTTGAACACGATCAGGCGTTACCGCTTCGGCACGCCTTCACGCCACTCGCCCCAATGCGTGGCGATCTCCTGCACCAGCGGATTACCCGTGCGGAACAGGTTCTCGATAGCAATCGTAAAGCCGCCTTGAGCCGCATAGTTGAGCAGGTTGTCCGCGCTTGTCTGCCCATCGTAGGGCCGGTCGAAATCGGAACCCGCGCGCAGTACCGCGACGCGATTCAGATCGACCTTATGCACGGACGCCGCGCGCTTGAGCGCTTCATACGTCGCGTTGTCTTCCTGCTGCGTCGTGCAGTACACGCCCTGGCCGTCCGTCAGAATCTTCGTCCAGTCACGCGCCCGCTGACCGAGCAGCGTGCCTGACCACCACGTGTCCCCAGCCAGCGTATCGCACTGAATCACTGTGGGCGGACGATTAGCGGGCGCATACGCATACTTCGCGCGGGCGGCCTGAGCCTGCGCGTTATCGGACAGCGCAACGTTGCGCGACAATGCAAATGCCGTATCGGCGAGTTGCGTGTTCAACTGGAACACCTCGGTGCGGTAGTCGAGCGGCGGCTTGTCCGCGGGACTCCTCGTGTTGATTCCCAGATAGCCGGTATTCCAGCCAGACGGAATTTCGCGCCCGTCGATCTCCCACTGAATGCCGAAGTCGACCAGATACTTCGCCCACGCGGCCGAGCCGACCGTGCCTTGTTGCGGGTCGATGCCGGCGATCCCGGCGACCATGAAGTAGGTGTGCCGCAGATTGAAGCGCGGCGAGAAAGTCAGCGCCATGATCGATGCCGCGGCGTTGCTGTGCCCCATGCCGGTCGTCATCACGCACACGTCCTGCCGGTTGCAGTGAACGTTCGGGTAATCGGGCGACAAGCCGTCCACCGGGATGTCGCGCCACGGGCCGAGCCGGTCGAGCCACACCTGGCCTTCGGGGCCGAACATCGAGATGATCATCACCTTGACGGGCTGCCGATGCGATCCGCCGTCGCCTTGCGAGAAGCCATCGTTGTCGTCCGCGCTGGCCGGTCCGGCCGACATGGCCGCGCACGCCGCGAGTGCACAGGCGCAGAACGCGCCGAGAGAACGAGTCAGCATCATGACTTTCCTTTTTGCTTACGATGCAGGTTGGGAGAGAGTGCTGCTTTCAGGCCGAAAGAAGTATAGGTGTGAAGAAATTATTTGCCACTCCGTGATGCGTAAATTCTCCTCGGGCTGTGAAAGTAGCGGTGCGGCAGCGTGATTCGGCTCGCCACGTGATCGGCGTCATTTCCCTATAATCGAAAGCCCGGCGCACCGCCTTTGTGCACTTCACAACAGGAGCACCACGATGGATTATGTGAAACTCGGCCGCACCGGCCTCGATGTATCGCGTCTTTGTCTCGGTTGCATGAGCTATGGCGTGCCCTCGCGCGGCACGCATCCGTGGTCGCTCGACGACGAAGCCGCGCGGCCCTTCATCAAGCAGGCGCTCGACCACGGCATCAATTTCTTCGACACCGCCAATGTCTATTCGGACGGCACCAGCGAGGAAATCGTCGGCCGCGCGCTCAAGGACTTTGCGAAGCGCGACGAGATCGTGCTGGCTACCAAGGTGAACAGCCGCATGCATCAGGGCCCGAATGGCGCGGGTCTGTCGCGCAAGGCGATCATGTCGGAAATCGATCACAGCCTGCGGCGCCTCGGCACGGATTACGTCGACCTGTACCAGATCCATCGTTGGGACTACGGCACGCCGATCGAGGAAACCATGGAAGCGCTGCACGACGTCGTGAAGGCCGGCAAGGCCCGCTATATCGGCGCGTCGTCGATGTACGCGTGGCAGTTCGCGAAGGCGCTGCACGTCGCCGAACGCAATGGCTGGACGCGTTTCGTGACGATGCAGAACTACGTGAATCTGCTGTATCGCGAGGAAGAGCGCGAGATGCTGCCGCTGTGCGAAAACGAAGGCATCGGCGTGATTCCATGGAGCCCGCTCGCGCGCGGACGTCTGACGCGCGACTGGAACACCGAAAGCGCGCGCTCCGAGACCGATGAATTCGGCCGCACGCTCTATGCGCAGACGGAAGATGCGGACCGGCGCATCGTCGAACGGGTCAGCAAGATCGCCGCCGAACGCGGCGTGCCGCGCGCGCAGGTCGCGCTAGCGTGGGTATTGCAGAAGAAGCCGATTACCGCGCCGATCGTCGGGGCGACCAAACTGCATCATCTGGATGATGCAGTGGCGGCGCTGTCGTTGAACCTCAGCGCGGACGAAATACAGCAGCTCGAAGAGCTGTATGTGCCGCATGCCGTGACCGGGTTCAAATAACCGGGCGCATTGACGAGGTCGAGGCGGACACCGCAATGATGTCCGCCAGCCTCGCCTCAAGTGCCGCCAGACACGCGCGGCACTTCCGGCTCGAAAAACACCCAGCGCACTTGCGGAAACGTTGCCTGCAAATCGGCTTCGATCACGTTGATCGCATCGACCATCGCGCGGCCGCTCGCGTAGTCGATCATTTCCGCCTGCACCGCAACCACCACGTGGCGTCCCCATTGCAGCGTAATCAGGTTGACGATGCCGCGAATCTCGGCGCGCGCGCGCAGATGCGCCTCGATCGCGCGGCGCACTTCCGGGCTCGCCGATTCGCCGACGATCATCGACTTCACTTCGCGCGCCACCAGCCACGCGATCGCCATCAGCAGGAAGCCGACGCCGACGGAACCCAGCGCGTCATACACCGGATTGCCGGTCACCATCGTGAGCAGCACGGCGACGAACGCTATCGCGAGCCCCGCCAACGCGGCGATATCCTCTCCCGCGACGACCAGCAGTTCGGACTCGCGTGTCTCACGGAACCAGCGCCACATGCTTTTGTCCGGATGCGTCTTGCGAATCTCCTTGACGGCGCCCCACAACGACAGCGCTTCGAGCACCACCGACACACCGAGCACGACCAACGCGACATACGCATGCTGCAGCGGCTCGCGCGCGATCAGACGATGCGCGCCCTCATACACCGAAAACGCGCCACCGACAAAGAACAGCAGCAACGCGACCAGCAGCGAATAGAAATTGATTTCGCGTCCGCCGCCCATCGGGTGCAATGGGCTCGCCGGCCTGCGCGCCTGGCGCAGCCCGAACAGCAGCAGCAGTTGATTGCCGCAGTCGGCGGTCGAGTGAATCGCTTCAGCGAACATCGACCCGGAGCCAGTGAACGACGCAGCGGCGAACTTGCAGATGGCGATGCCCAGGTTGGCGGCGAGCGCATAGAAAATGGCTTTCGGCGATTCTTCTTTCATCGTCGGCAGGACGTCCGTGAGATTGCAGTGAGCTTGCACGCGGCAAGAAGCCGTATTATGGGCATGCCGGGCGGCGTGCGTCCAACGCCGGTGTTGTTCGCACCGCGCTCCTGTTCATCTTCACGGCGTCCCTCTGCGCTCGCGCCGCGTCTCGCTAGACCCTTTCGAGCGCCGCCATCTCACGCACGATCACCAGCAGCATCGACAGACTCGCGCCGCCGGTCGCGCGCAGATCGGCCAGCAGCCGAGCGTAGCGTTCGAGTTGCGCGGCGCGCTTGTCGCGCCATGCCTGCACCAGCGCATCCGGTGTCGATGCTTCGTCCGCACCGGCCAGCGCGCTCGTGGTCAGCGCGCGTTTGAGGCGGGTCAGTTCGGCGAGCGCCGTGGCGCGCGCGAGCATGTCCCAGTGCGTGGGCGCCGCCAACGCGACCGCGCGCTCGCTGATCCAGCCGTAGTTCAGCAGCGTGCCGAGCGCGAAGTACACGCCCGCCACCAGTTCGAGGCTGCGTCCGCAAGTCGATGCCACTTCGGCGATGTCGAGCAGCGATGCCGATATTTCGCCGCTCGCGATCCGCACCGCCAGTTCGCTATCCACACCCGCATCGGTGAGCACGCGCCGCCGCTCGGACAGCGCTTCGAGATCGGCAGCCGGCAACAGCGCGGGCCATTGTGGCGCGAGACGCCCGGCCGCTTCGCGGCACCGCGCGAGCAGGCCGGTCACGTCGGCGTTGCCGCCCGCCTGCAGGTGCCGCAGAAACCATAGCGCCGAATGTTCGACGAGCCTTGCGACTTCGACGAACATACGCGCCTGCACATCGTCGGCGACGCGGTTGTCGAGCGCGTCGATGCTGCGCCACACGTCGTCGAGATCGAATACGTCGCGCGCCATGATGCAGGCGCGCACGATCTCGCCGGGCTGCGCGTCGGTTTCTTCTATCAGCCGATGCACGAACTCGCAGCCGACGCGGTTCACCAACGCATTGGTCAAATGGGTCGCGAGAATTTCGCGGCGCAACGGATGGCGCTGCATCGGCACGCTGAAGCGCTGGCGCAGCGGCTTCGGAAAATATTCGACCAGCATGTCGGCGACGAGCGGGTCTTCCGGCATCGACGATTCGAGCAGCGCGTCGTACAGCCACATCTTGCTATAGGCGAGCAGCACCGCGCGCTCGGGCGTGGTGAGGCCTTGCTTCGCGGCGAGCCGTTCGGCGACTTCCTCGTCGGTCGGCAGGAACTCGATCACGCGATTCAGGCGTCCTGCGCGTTCGAGGTAGCGCATCAGACGCGCCTCGGCGTCGAACAATTCGACGCCATAGCGGCCGGCAATCGACAACGCCTGGGTCTGGTAGTAGTTGTCCCGCAACACCAGCAGCCCGACTTCGTCGGTCATTTCCGCGAGCAGCGCATTGCGCTGCTTGTCGGTCATCTCGCCATCGGCGACGACGAGGCCCAGCAGAATCTTGATGTTGACCTCGTGGTCCGAGCAGTCGACGCCCGCGGAATTATCGATCGCATCGGTATTGAGGCGGCCGCCGCGCTGCGCGAATTCGATGCGCCCGAGTTGCGTCAAACCTAGATTGCCGCCTTCGGCCACGACCTTGCAACGCAGGTCCGCGCCGTTGACGCGGATCGCGTCGTTCGCGCGGTCGCCCACTTGCAGATGCGTTTCGCGGCTCGCCTTCACATAGGTGCCGATGCCGCCGTTATAAAGCAGATCGACCGGCGCCTGCAGAATCGCACGCATCAGTTCAGCCGGCGCGAGCGCCGTCGCGCTGATGCCGAGCACCGACTGCACCGCCGGCGACAACGGAATCGTCTTGGCGGTGCGGGCAAACACGCCGCCGCCCGCCGAGATCAAGGACGGATCGTAATCGGCCCAGCTCGAGCGGTCGAGCGTGAAAAGCCGTGCACGTTCGGCAAGGCTCACAGCCGGATCGGGATTCGGGTCGAGAAAGACATGCCGGTGATCGAACGCGGCCACCAGTTTGATATGCGGCGACAACAGCATGCCGTTGCCGAACACGTCGCCCGACATATCGCCGACGCCGACCACGGTGAAGTCCATTGTCTGCGTATCCACGCCCATTTCGCGGAAGTGCCGTTTGACCGACTCCCATGCGCCACGCGCGGTGATCGCCATCTTCTTGTGGTCGTAGCCGACCGAGCCGCCCGACGCAAACGCGTCGTCGAGCCAGAAGCCGTATTCCTGCGAGATCGCGTTCGCGTAGTCGGAGAACGTGGCCGTGCCCTTGTCGGCGGCGACCACCAGATAGGGATCGTTGGGATCGTGGCGCACCACGTCGGGCGGCGGCACCACGTCCGTGCCGGAAAGGTTATCGGTCAGATCGAGCAGGCCGCGCAAGAACGTCTGATAGCATGCGACGCCTTCGCGCATCCACGCATCGCGCTCGCTCTGCGGCGGCGGATTCTTCACGACGAAGCCGCCCTTCGAGCCGACCGGCACGATCACCACGTTCTTCACCATCTGCGCCTTCATCAGGCCGAGCACTTCCGTGCGGAAGTCCTCGCGCCGGTCCGACCAGCGCAGGCCGCCGCGCGCCACGCGCCCGCCGCGCAGATGCACGCCTTCCACCCGCGGCGAATAGACCCAGATCTCGAACATCGGCTTGGGCTCGGGCAAGCCGGGCACCTGCGCGGGATCGAACTTGAACGACAGATACGGCTTGGGACGGCCCTCTGCATCGAAGCGATAGTAGTTGGTGCGCTTGGTCGCCTTGATGACGCCGAGAAACTGCCGCAGGATCCGGTCTTCGTCGAGATTCGGCACCTGGTCGAGCGCACTGTCGATCTTGCTCAGCCAGCCGTCCACGCGCGCCTCGCGCGTGTCGCCGAACACGGGATTGAAGCGTGCGATGAACAGCTCGACCAGCATTCGCGCGATCGCCGGATTGCCGGTCACCGCGCGCTCGATATACGCGTCGCTGAAGGTCGAACCGACCTGGCGCAAGTACTTCGCATACGCGCGCAGAATCGTCACCTCACGTGCATTCAATTGCGCGCGCAACACGAGGCGGTTGAAGTCATCGCTTTCGATCGCGCCGGTCCACACCTGCTCGAACGCTTCCTCGAAAAGATCCTTCACGCGTTCGATGTCGAACTCCGCGTCGTCCGCGAGTTCGAGCCCGAAGTCGTGAATCCACGCGGGCGTGGCGCCTAGCGCCTCGATCAGATAGGGCCGCTCTTCATCGACGCGCACGCCCAGATGTTCGAGCATCGGCAAGCTGCGCGACAGCGCGATCGGCTGACCCGCGCGATAGACCTTGAAGCGGAAGCTGCGCGGCCCGGCTTCGATCGGACGGTATAGATTCATCGCGAGCCGCTCGCTGCCCTGCACGCGTTCGATCAGTTCGATATCGCGCACCGCCGTACGCGCCGGATAGTCGTCGCGGTAGCCAGCCGGAAACGAATCCGCGTAATGCTGCAGCAGGCGGTTGCCGTGCTCTTCGCCGAATGCGTCGAGCAAGGCGTCGGCAAGATCGTCCTGCCAGCGGCGTGCGACCTGTACGAGCCGCGCCTCCAGTTCGCGCGTGTCGACGTTGGGCATGCCGCCCGGCTTCGCATGCACGACGAAGTGGATGCGCGCGAGCGTGGACTCCGAAAGCAGCGGCGTGAATTCGACGCTCTCGCCGTTGAACGCGGCGGCCAGAAGATTTGCGATGCGCTGCCGCAGATCGGTGTTGTACTTGTCGCGCGGCACGAACACGAGGCACGACACGAAGCGGTCGAAGCGATCGCGCCGCACGAACAGGCGCGTACGCTGATGCTCCTGCAAACGCAGCACGCCGAGCGCGATGTCGTAGAGCTGATCTTCGTCGGCCTGGAACAGTTCGTCGCGCGGATAGGTCTCGAGCACGGTCACCAGCGATTTCGCCAGATGACCTTTTGGCAGGAAACCAGCCCGCCTGACGATATTCGCGCTTTTGCGCCGCACGATCGGAATGTCCGCGGCCGACAGAAAATACGCGGTGGACGTATAGAGGCCGATGAAGCGCCGCTCGCCGGTCACCTTGCCGTCCGCGCCGGTCAGCTTGATGCCGACATAGTCGAGATAGCCCGGCCGGTGCACGGTGGCTCGCGAGTTGGCCTTGGTCAGAAAGATCGGCGACGCGCTCGCGATGATCTCGGCGGCCGCCGGCGGCAACGCCGTCACTTCGGCCGAGCCCGCGGGCCGCAGCGCATCGCGCAGAATGCCGAGCCCCGAGCCGGGCACCGCACGCAGGCCGTAGCCGTTCTCGTGCTGCAGCAGTTCGTAGTCGCGCTGACCGAGGAAGGTGAAATGATCGGCCACCATCCATTCGAGAAACGCGCGCGTTTCGACACCTTCCGGGCCGCCCTCGCCCGGCTTCATACCTTTGATCGTCGCGCGCGCGAGTTCGACGATCTTCGGCCAGTCCTCGACCGCGGCGCGCACGTCGCGCAACACGTGCGCGATGTCGTCGCGCAACGCGTCGAGCTTTGCGGCATCGCCGCAACGGTCGACTTCGAAGTGGATGAACGAGGTCAAATGCGAGCGCGTGTCGGCGGCTTCCTCGGCGCCCTGGCTGACCCGCGCGATGCCGCCGTCCGGACCGCGCCAGATCCGAAACACCGGATGCACGACCGAATGCAGCGCGAGCCCCTGGCGGTTGACCGCCATCGAAACGGAATCGACGAGGAACGGCATGTCGTCGTTGACGATTTCGACCACGGTGTGATCCGAGTGCCAGCCGTGCTGTTCGAGGATCGGGTTGTAGACACGCAGCCGTTCAGCGCCAGGCACGAAGCGCTGCGCGGTTTGCCAGTGCGCGAGCGCCGCGCCGTACAGATCGGCGATCGAGCGGCTTTGCAGATCGTCGGCGTCGACAAAGTCGTAGTAGTGCCGCAGAAAGGGCTCGACGACGTTGAAGGTTGGCTCCGGCAGGCGTCCACGCGCGAATTCGACGACATCGTTCAGCAAGTGCGTGACGGCTTCTTCGTTCTTTGCTTGCATGATCAACTCCCCCGGCTAGCGGCAATGGCGAGTACGGCTTGATTCACATGCATCGTCTGAGGAGGAATTATGCGCCTGCGGACCCGCATCCGATCGACGACCGTTGCCAGGTTATACCCGCTGACGATTGTCATGCTGCAACCGCACAGCCGGTTGTCTAGAGCGCGGGCTTCGGCGCGGCCTGCGCGGCCGCCTGTGGGTGCGCCTGTGTTTGCGCGGGCGACTGCTGCTGTTCGAGCCATGCGCGGACCTGTTCGGCGGTCCATGCGGGATCATCGTGCGGCAGGTCATGGCCGGCCCACGGATGCTCCCGGTGCGGCGCCCCCCATGCCGCCGCGAGCTTCGCCGAACACCGCGGGTCGACCAGCCGGTCGTCGCGCGACGACAGGATCAGCAGCGGACAATGCGGCGCAGCAATCGCGGCGGTAAAGCGCGCGGCGGCCCACAGTTGCCGCAGCGCATTGCCGCGGCTCACCGGCGCGCTGCGGCGAATCGCGCTCCACGCGTCGAGATCCGCGTCCAGCGTGTCGGCGCGATTGCACGTCAGCCGGTGAATGCCGCGCTCGGCGCGTGGCGCATCGCTCCAGTGCGCGGCGACGCCCAGCAAGCCCGGCCATGCCGGCGGCCGCAGCCGCTCGTGCATGCGGCTGAACGGCCGCATGCTGGTATTGATCAGCACGAGCCGCTCGAGTTCGGCGGGATGGCGTTGCGCCCAGGCCGTCGCCACCATGCCGCCGAGCGACATCGCCAGCACGGAATATGGCCCGGGCTCGCCGGTTTGCAAAGCGGCATGCCGGATGAAATCGACCATGCCGGCGACTGCGTTCGGCGCACGCAGGTGCGTGAACTCGCCGTTGCCCGGCAGATCGATCAGCAGCAGGCGGTCAAAGCCGCGCGCGGCGCGCAGCGCGTCGGGCAGACCGCCCCAGTGACGCGTTTCGCGCGTGAGTCCGCGCAGCAGTATCCACGCGCTCATGCAGTTCCCGCTTTGTACCAATGGTCGATTGCGCTTTGCAGCAGTTGCTCGCGACGGCCGCCTTGCGGCAACCAGCGCTGCGCCGAAAACGCGGCGCGCGCGAGGAAGTCGAGCAGGTTCGCATGACGCCGCAACACGCGCTCGGTGCGATGCGCCATCACGGGGTTGAACATCCCCTGACGCGAAAACAGCTGCCGCGGGTTCTTCTTGATCCATAGCCACGAGCCGAGTTCGAGCGTCATCGGCAAGAAGATGTGCGGTGCCGGCGCGCGGTCGTAAGCGTAGTCCCACAGATCGCCATGCAGCAGATACTGGTGGCTCTGCGGTTCGAACGCGTAGCCATGATGCGGATGCGCGCGCTCGAACATCGTTTTCAGCACGTACATCTCCGGCAAATGCGGCATCAGCTTGCGGGTTCGCGCGTAGGGAAACCAGATGCTGTCGCTCCAGCCGTAACCCGAGTGGCAATCCAGCGCGATGCTCAACGGCCGCGTGACCAGTTGCGTTTCGACCACCTGCAACAGCGCGGCGGCCTCCGGCTCCATCGGCGCGCCTTCGCGCCCGCGATACCACGGCAGCCATGCGCCCAGACGCTGACCGCCGGCAAGCAGCGGCACGCGTTCGTCCGCGTTCTGCGGCGCATTGCGCATCAGATCGACGCCGTTCGGATTCGCGCGCGTGGACGCCCACATCCCGCCCGGGTTGACGATCGGCATGAAGATCAGACGAATCGACTGCAATTGCCGCACCAGCAGTTCATCCCATTCGAGCCGTGCGAGCAGCGCGCGCATGTAGTCGAGCACGAGTTGCGAGCCGATCCGTTCGAGCCCATGAATGCCGCCGAAAAACCCGATTGCCGGCGCGAGCGGATCGGTCGAACCGATGCTCGCGGTGTGCACGGCAAACTGCCGCCCGCGCACCGCGGTGTCGCAGACCGTGCGGATTTCGAAGCTGGCGCTGCCCTGGTCGAGGATCGACATGAGGTCTTCGTACTCCGCGAAACTGTCGGGAAGGAAGCTCAAGAAAGGCTGCATGGCGACGTCGCAAGGAATGGCTCGGTTTTTGGGGACGGCACATGGATGACGCAATATAGCCTGGCCGCGCGCCCTCATGCGTGAGCGGCATGCTGGGGTGTGCGAAGCCTGTCATCCGGACGTCATGATTCGGTCAAGTTAGTGACTTCAATCTGCCTTCATAACGACGTAAAAGGGACACGTAAAGATATAGTCGTCTAGACGTTGCAACGCCTTCACTCAACCGTCACAGACGCTTCCTAGAATGAGGCCCACACATGCCGGCAACGCCCGGATGCATCGAGGGGTACTTATGGAAGCAATTCGGGAAGCAATTCGTATCGAACGGCTGAGCAAGACGTTCGGCAACGGCCGCAAAGCGCTCGACGAAATCGATCTGCGCGTCGAGGCCGGCGAAATGGTCGCGCTGATCGGCGCGTCAGGGTCGGGCAAGTCGACGTTGCTGCGGCACATCGCGGGCTTCACGGCGTCCGACCCGCAGCCGTCGCAGATCGCCATTCTCGGCCGGCCGATCCAGCAGAACGGCCGCATTGTCAGGGAAGTGCGCAGCATTCGCCGCGACATCGGCTTTGTGTTCCAGCAATTCAATCTGGTGAACCGGCTCTCCGTCGAAACCAACGTGCTGATCGGCGCGCTCGCGCGCCTGCCGTGGTGGCGCCGCCTGACCGGCCGCTTTCCGGCCGCCGAGCGCGCGTCGTCGCTCGCCGCGCTCAACGAAGTCGGCATCGGCGAACATGCGTACGAGCGCGCCGCCAACCTTTCCGGCGGCCAGCAGCAACGCGCGGCATTGGCGCGGACGCTGGTGCAGCGCGCGCGCATCGTGCTCGCCGACGAGCCGATCGCGTCGCTCGATCCCGAATCGTCACGCCGCGTGATGGACATGCTGCGCGCGCTGAACGTCGAGCATCAGCTGACGGTACTGGTGTCGCTGCATCAGGTGGACATCGCGATGCAATATTGCCCGCGCACGATTGCACTGCGTCGCGGCAAGGTGGTCTATGACGGGCCGTCCGCCGCGCTCACGCCGGTGCTGCTGAAAAAGCTCTACGGCGACGACGCCCGCGAACTGCTCGACGACGCCACTGCGCGCATGGAACACGCTGACGCAGCGCATCGCACTACCGCCGGCGCGCCGGCGCAAGACGAGACTACGCCCGCTGCCACCCGCTACCCATTCGCCCTCAAGCCGGCGCACTCGAACTGAGCGCGCGGCCCCACTCCGCCAATCAACCGGATCTCAATCGATGAAATTCCTGCGTTCACTGATCACGCTGACCATCGGTGCAGCCGCCTTCGCCTGCGCCGCCACCGCCTACGCCGAGGACATCAACCTCGGCATCATTTCGACCGATTCGTCGTCGGTGCTGAAACAGCGCTGGCAACCGCTGATCGACGACATGAACAAAGAGACCGGCCTGAACGTCAAGGCGTTCTTCGCGACCGACTACGCCGGCATTATCGAAGGGATGCGCTTCAACAAGGTTCAGGTCGGCTATTTCGGCAATGCGTCCGCAATCGAAGCGGTAGATCGTTCGGATGGCGAAGTATTCGCGAAGATCCAGTATGCGAACGGCGACGCGGGTTACTACTCGGTGCTGATCACCAACGTGAACAGCCGCTTCAAGACGCTCGACGACGTGTTCAAGAACACGAAAGACGTGACGCTCGGCTTCGGCGATCCGAATTCGACGTCGGGCACGCTGATTCCCGGCTACTACCTGTTCGCGAAGCACAACACGCCGGTGAACACGGCGTTCAAGACCGTGCTGCCGTCGAGTCACGAAGCGAATCTGCTGGCCGTCGTGAACAACAAGATCGACATTGCGACCAACAACACCGAAATGCTCGACACGCTGAAAAAGCAGCATCCGGACAAGTTCGCGCAAGTGCGTGTGCTGTGGACCTCGCCGCTGATTCCGTCGGACCCGCTGGTGTGGCGCAAGGATCTGCCCGAAGCGACCAAGGACAAGCTGCGTAAATTCTTCCTGAACTACGCGAAGACCGATCCGCACGAGAAGGCGGTAATGGCGGCGATCACCGGCTACAGCGGCTTCGCCGCATCGTCGGATGCGCAGTTGCTGCCGATTCGCCAGGTCGCGCTGTTCCAGCAGAAGCAGAAGATCGAGAGCGACGCGCATCTTTCCGCTGACGACCGCAAGACCCAGCTGGCCGCGCTCGACGCGAAGCTGAGCGCGCTCAACGCCACGCAAGCGAAGCAATGAATAGCGCCGACCTGATCGCGCCGCCCAAGCGCGCGAGCGAAGCGGCCGCCAACCAGACGGGCCCGCGTTCAGCACCGGCGGCAGGGCAAGCCGGGGCCGCGGCGGGCAAACGCAGCTGGTGGTCGCTGCTCGGCTGGATTGCGGTGCTGGCGGTGCTGGGCGGCACATGGCATGGCGCCGACATGCGTCCGATGGATCTGCTGAGCGACTCCGGCAACATGGGTCAGTTCGCGAAAGACTTCTTCCCGCCTGACTTCACTGAGTGGCGCAGCTATCTGCACGAGATGGCGGTGACGCTGTCGGTGGCGGTGTGGGGCACGGCGCTGTCGCTCGTGTGCGCGGTGCCGTGCGGACTGATGTCGGCGCACAACATGGCGCCGATGTGGATCGTGCAGCCGATGCGCCGCGTCATGGACGCCTGCCGCGCGATCAACGAAATGGTCTTCGCGATGCTGTTCATTGTCGCGGTCGGGCTCGGTCCGTTCGCCGGCGTGCTGGCGCTGTGGGTGCACACGACTGGCGTGCTCGCCAAGCTCTTCGCCGAAGCGGTCGAGGCCATCGATCCGCGTCCGGCCGAAGGCGTGCGCGCCACCGGCGCAAGCCCCCTCGACGAAATCGTCTATGCGGTGCTGCCGCAAGTGCTGCCGCTGTGGATCTCCTATGCGTTGTATCGCTTCGAATCCAACGTGCGCTCGGCGATGGTGGTCGGCATGGTGGGCGCGGGCGGGATCGGCGTGGTGCTGTACGAGGCGATCCGCTCGTTCGACTACGCGCAGACCGCGGCGGTCATGATCATGGTGGTGGTCGTGGTGACGGTGATCGACCTGGCGTCCGCGTGGTTGCGCGAGCGCGTGACCTGAGCCTGAGGCGCGCTGGGGTTGGCGGCTCGGTCAAGGGCGGTGGCGAAGCACGGCGTTGCGTCGCCACCGCCGTCAATCGAAACCGCGCGCCAGCGTCACGTCAACGCCTCCATCAGCCCCATCATCTCAACCTCACCATCGCCATAAATCACCGCTTTTCTCCACATAAAGCCCCTTCGCTTTAGTCGTCCACTCCTCCATTCCGGCGTTCTGCTGGAATAATCACGGGCTTGCGGCCCGCCCCCCCCGGCCTTTCCCCCTCCTCTTGCTGGTAGTCGATGGAAACCTTTGTCGTCCTGCTGGTGCTGCTCTCCGCACTGCTGCACGCCACCTGGAACGCGTTTCTGCATCTTTCCGAAGACCGCGTCTGGCTGCTCGGCATGATGGCGATTCCGTATATCGCCGTCAGCGCGGTCGGCGTGCTGGTGCTGCCCATGCCCGCGCCCGCGGCCTGGCCGTACATTTTCGCGTCGGTGGTGCTGGAGTTCGGCTACCTGGTCGCGCTGATCCGCGCATATAAAAGCGGCGACTTCGGCCAGATCTATCCGATTGCCCGCGGTCTTTCGCCGATGCTCGTGTTCGCCGGCGCGCTGGTGTTCGCAGGCGAAGCGCTCAAGCCGCTGGCGGCGCTCGGCGTCGCGCTGGTGTCGCTCGGTATCGTGTCGCTCGCGTTTCGGCGCGGCATGCGCTTTTCCGGCGAGAGCGTGCCGTTTGCGCTATTGACCGGCCTGTTCATCTCCGCGTATTCGGTGGTGGACGGGATCGGCGCGCGCGTCGCGGGCAGTGGACTGAGCTACATCATGTGGGTCTATCTGATCTGGAACATCCCGCAGTTTCTGCTCGCCTGGCATTGGCGCGGCGGCGCCAAGGGGCTGTTCATCGGCCGCACGGTGGTGTGCAAGGGCATCGCGTCGGGCGTGCTCGCGCTCGGCGCCTATTGCCTGATCATCGAGGCCTACCGGTATCTGCCGATCGCGATGGTCTCGGCGCTGCGTGAGCTGAGTTCGATCTTCGCCGTGTTGATCGGCTGGCTGTTCATGCGCGAGAAACTCACACCGCGACGCATCGTGGCGTGCGCACTCGTGACGCTGGGCGCTGTGCTGATCCGGATATAGCGCGTCGCGGCGCTGTGCTGGCAAGGGGGAAATTCTGGGGCATGGCGAAGTCGACTGAAGAGGCTACCCCGGAGGCCGCCCCGCCCCGCGCTCACGCAAATTGCGGCAATGTCGCGTCGATCGCATCGGAGAGCGTATTGAACGCCGGTGCGATCGCCTCGTCCGGCACGCACGCATAGCCGATCAACAAGCCCGACGGCGCCAGCGACGGCTGCGCGTAATACCCCGACAACGGCCGCACGATGATATTGCGCTCCAGCGCGGCGGCCGCCACCAGACGGTCGTCGCTGCCTTCGGGCAACTGCATCACCAGATGCAGGCCGGCGTCGCCGCCCACCGCCGGCAGCGCATCGCCGTAACGTTGCGACGCGGCGTCGAGCAAGGTCTGCCGGCGCTGCCCGTAAAGCGTGCGCATTTTGCGGATATGCGACGTGAAGTGCCCCTCGGCGATGAACTCGGCGAGCATCGCCTGTTGCAGCAGTTGGCCTTCGCGATACAACTCGGCGCTCGCGGTGGCGAAGCTCTCCGCCAGTGCTTCCGGCACGACCAGATAGCCGATGCGCAGCCCCGGAAACAGCGTCTTGCCGAAGCTGCCCACGTAAATCACCTGGCCCGACGTATCCAGCCCTTGCAGCGACGCCAGCGGCCGGCTGCCGTAGCGGAATTCGCTGTCGTAGTCGTCCTCGATGATCCAGCACTGGTGCTGACGCGCGTACTCGAGCAACATGCGGCGCCGCGCGAGGCTCATCACCATGCCGAGCGGATACTGATGCGACGGCGTGACGAGCATCAGCTTGGGCGGCTGCGCGAGATCATCGGGCGAGGGGTTGATGCCTTCGGCGTCGACGGCAATCGGCCGCGATTGCAGGCCGGACACGTGCAGCACGCTGCGCACGCCCCAATAACAGGGGTCTTCGGTCCAGATCACATCGCCCGGATCGGATAGCAGACGCACGGCAAGGTCGACCGACTGGTGAATCCCGGTCGTGACGATGATCTGCTCAGGCGTGCAGCGCACCGAGCGCGAGGTGCGCAGGTAGTCGGCCAGCGCGTGGCGCAACGCGGCGAGCCCGCCGCCCGGCGCATACGTGAGCAGGTCCGGGCGCAACCGCCGCCAATACTTGTTGTGCAGGCGGCTCCACACGCGCGCCGGAAACTTCGTGACGTCCGGCACGCCCGGCATGAACGCACCCCATTGACGCTTCGACACGCCCGCACCGGCGATCAACCGCGCGCCGCGCGTGGAGAGCGCGCGCGCCGCCTGCTGCGGTAATGGCGATGATGATGACGGTGACGCCGCCGCTTGCGCCGCCCCTGCGTTGCGCGTGCGCGCCGCATCGGCTGCTTCGGCATCCGGCGCGCCGACAATCTCGTCGGGAGCGCTGTCGGCGACGAACGTGCCGCGCCCGGTCGCCGAACTCACGTAGCCTTCGAGCACCAGCTGCTCGTACACCTGCGTGACGGTATTGCGCCCGATCCCCAACTCCTGCGCGAGCAGGCGCGACGACGGCACCTTGCTGCCCGCGGGCAATTCGCGCGACAGGATCGCCTGCTGCAACAGCCGATGCAGCTGGCGATAGATCGGCTGGCCGTTGCCCCGGTCGAGACGCTGCGCCAGCCAGTCGGACAATACGCTCGCGCGCATGATTGGCTCCTACATTTTTACCAAAATGGCTCTAAAATTAAGAGCCAAATCTCATTATAGTCGCTGCATGTGCCGCGCCGTGGGCGCGGCGTCCGTCAAAAAATCAGGAGCGAAGGCCATGTCGATGAAAAATGCCGAACTGCAGAGCCGCAAGAACGCCGCCACGCCGCGCGGCGTCGGGGTGATGTGCGATTTCTACGCAGAGCGCGCCGAGAACGCGGAGCTGTGGGACATCGAAGGCCGCCGTTTCATCGACTTCGCCGCGGGCATCGCGGTGTGCAATACGGGGCATCGCCATCCGAAGATCGTGGCCGCGATTCGCGACCAGCTCGATCATTTCACCCACACCGCGTATCAGATCGTGCCGTACGCGTCGTACGTCGAGTTGGCCGAGAAGATCAACCAGCGTGCGCCGGGCGACTATCCGAAGAAGACCGCGTTCTTCACGACCGGCGCCGAAGCCGTCGAAAACGCGATCAAGATTGCGCGCGCCGCCACCGGCCGGCCGGGCGTGATCGCGTTCACCGGCGCATTCCACGGCCGCACGCTGATGGGCATGGCGCTGACCGGCAAGGTCGCGCCGTACAAGACCGGCTTCGGCCCGTTCCCGTCGGACGTGTTCCATGCGCCGTTCCCGAATCCGCTGCACGGCGTAAGCACCGCCGATTCGCTGAAGGCGATCGAATTCCTGTTCAAGGCCGACATCGATCCGAAGCGCGTGGCCGCGATCATTTTCGAACCGGTGCAAGGCGAAGGCGGCTTCTATCCGGCGCCGGCCGAGTTCGTGCGCGGGTTGCGCAAGCTGTGCGACGAGCACGGCATCCTGCTGATCGCCGATGAAGTGCAGACGGGCTTCGCGCGCACCGGCAAACTGTTCGCGATGCATCACTACGACGTGGCGCCCGACCTGATGACGATGGCCAAGAGCCTCGCGGGCGGCATGCCGCTGTCGGGGGTGGTCGGCCGCGCCGACGTCATGGATGCCGCCGCGCCGGGCGGCCTCGGAGGCACCTACGCCGGCAATCCGCTCGCGCTCGCCGCCGCCCATGCGGTGCTCGACATCATCGATGAAGAAGGGCTTTGCGAGCGCGCCACCGTGCTCGGCGAGCGCGTCAAGGCGAAGCTGTCCGCGCTGCGACGCGACGTGCCGCAGATCGCGGACGTGCGCGGCCCGGGCGGGATGGTGGCGGTCGAGTTCTGCAAGCCGGGCGGCACGCAAGCCGACGCGGAATTCACGAAGCGCGTGCAGGCGCGCGCCCTCGAACGCGGCTTGCTGCTGCTGGTGTGCGGCGTCTATTCGAACGTGGTGCGCTTCCTGTTCCCGCTGACGATTCAGGACACCGTGTTCGACGAAGCGATGGCGATTCTCGAAGACGTGTTGAAGGAAAGCGTCGCGGTGTCGGTTTAAGGCCTACGCCTTCGCCACCGCCCCACGCGCCGCATGCCTGACCGCTTGCGGCGCGCGCGGGAACGCATGAGCGCATGACCGGATTCGACGACCTCACGGCAAAAACCTGATGACCTCACTGACCCTGAAAGACCCGACCCTTCTGCAAACGCGCGCGTATATCGCGGGCGAATGGCAAGGCGCCGATCACGGCGCGACGTTCCAAGTCACCAACCCGGCCACCGGCGCAAGCATCGCGACGGTGCCGCTGATGGGCGCGGCGGAAACCCGTCGCGCGATCGACGCCGCCAACGCCGCATGGCCCGCCTGGCGAGCCCTCACCGCCAAACAACGCGCGACGATCCTGCGCAAATGGCACGACCTGATGCTGGACAACGCCGACGATCTCGCGCTGATCCTGACCACCGAACAAGGCAAGCCGCTCGCCGAAGCCAAAGGCGAGATCCAGTACGCCGCATCGTTCCTCGAATGGTTCGCGGAAGAAGGCAAACGCGTGAACGGCGACACCATTCCCACGCCCGCCAGCGACAAGCGCATTGTCGTGACCAAGGAACCGGTCGGCGTCTGCGCGGCCATCACGCCGTGGAACTTTCCCGCCGCGATGATCACCCGCAAGGTCGGCCCGGCGCTGGCGGCGGGCTGTCCGATCATCGTCAAACCGGCTGAGGCCACGCCGCTTTCCGCACTCGCGCTCGCCGTGCTGGCCGAACGCGCGGGCGTGCCGCGCGGCGTGTTCAACGTCGTGACCGGCGAGCCGAAAGCGATCGGCGCGGAACTGACCGGCAATCCGGTCGTGCGCAAGCTGTCGTTCACCGGCTCGACGCCGGTCGGCCGTCTGCTGATGGCGCAGTGCGCGCCGACGGTCAAGAAGGTCTCGCTCGAACTGGGCGGCAACGCGCCGTTCATCGTGTTCGACGACGCCGATCTGGACGCCGCGGTGGCCGGCGCGATCGCCTCGAAGTATCGCAACAGCGGTCAGACCTGCGTGTGCACGAACCGCTTCTATGTGCACGATAAGGTCTACGACGCGTTCGCTGAAAAATTGCGCGTCGCGGTCGAGCAGTTGAAGGTGGGCCTCGGCACCGAAGACGGCGTCACGCAAGGTCCGCTGATCAACGAAGCCGCGGTGCTCAAGGTCGAGTCGCATATCGAAGACGCGCTCGCGCAAGGCGCGCGCATCGTCACCGGGGGCCGGCGTCATGCGCTCGGCCACGGCTTCTTCGAGCCGACCGTGCTCACCGGTGTCACGCCGGCCATGAAGGTTTCGCGCGACGAGACCTTCGGCCCCCTCGCGGCGCTCGTGCGCTTCTCGTCGGACGACGAAGTGATCCGCCTCGCCAACGACACCGAGTTCGGCCTCGCGTCGTACTTCTACAGCCGCGATATCGGCCGCGTGTGGCGCGTCGCGGAAGCGCTCGAATACGGGATGGTCGGTATCAACACCGGACTGATCTCGAACGAAGTCGCGCCGTTCGGCGGCGTCAAGCAATCGGGCCTGGGCCGCGAAGGCTCGCACTACGGCATCGACGATTATGTGGTGATCAAGTATCTGTGCGTCGGCGGGATCTGAGCCTTTGCTGTAAAGGCCCGAATTCAGGACTTACGCCGGAAGCTACGCCGATGGAAGTCCTGCTGCGCACAGTCTTGGCGAAATGCCCGTATCGCGCTGATGCACGGGCCAGGTTGCTCGACGCCATCTACGGTGTGATCTGACATTCGCGGAAGCCGGGGTGTGAATGTCGGGAAAGCCAGCAGGAGTTGCCCCACAAACCTGATGCCCGAATGTCTATAAAGGCCAGGATGCTTCCACAAAGCAGCCGACAGGTTTCGGAGGACGGAGCCGCCGTTCGAATGACGGATGTGTGAGATGAGCGCGGCAACCATTGGCCGAACTCTGCCGGGTCATGGACCGATGTCTTGAGCCGCCGCGCCATCCGGCGACTCAGGCGTATCGTCAATTCACGCTGAATGGCGACAGCACCATCATCTTCGTCGCACTGGCCCCGGTCGCGGTCGCGGTCGACGCAGGCGGCGTCCAGCGATACACCACAAGGCTCGAGTCGTTGTAGTTGTCTTTCGTCACCTCATATTCGCCGGTCGAACGCCGATACGCCCGAAGTCCATACATCGAGTCCACGTCGTTGCCCACGTCGACCTTGTTCGGATTGCTATTGACGAGCGTGGTGTCGAGCCGTCCGGTCGTGAGGTTGAAGGCATCGATATTCGGCACGGTATGCACGTAGCCCACAAACAGGTAATTGCCGGCGGCCACGATCGACTTGGGATTCGCGCTAGTGAGATTGATCACCGGGTTCGGCGTGCTCCTGTTGCCCGCCAGCCAGCCGTGATACACCTCGACACGCGATCCGACCGCGGTCCAGTCCGTGCTGCCCGTTGTCCCTTGCGTGAGAATCATCGTGTCGCTTTCCGGCAGGTAGATGATCCGCGTCAGTTGCGAGATGGTGGGCGGGATCGGCATCGTGATCGCGGCACCCCAGACCGGTTTGCCGCTCGCATCGAAACCGGTCAGCGGATAGTGAGAAATGACGTTGGTCTTGTCGAGACCCGCCCAGATATCGCCCTTGCTATCCAGGCAGAAACCATTGCGGACCCTCGCCGTCGTACCGAAGGACGTTCCCGGCAACGTGCTATCGGGAATCGCAATGTAACCGCTCGCCGGGTTGAAGTGGAAAAAGTAGAAGGTGTCGGGGTTCTGGCTCGCAGCGACGAGTATCCGGTGGCCGCCCACGCTGGCGAGCTGAGCGAAATGTTCGCCGCGTTCGTGGTCGGCGAGATTGATCCGCGGATCGGACGGATAGGTGATCGGATCGATTGTGTTGGCTATGAAGGTGCCTCCCACGGTGCCCGAATAGATGTTCGTCCCGCCGTAGAAGATCGCCCCGTCGGTGGCTGGATCCGGTGCCGCATTGCCCTCGAAGTTCACCGACTGGAGTTGCCAGCGCAGTACCCCGCTCCCGTCGTACGCGTGGATGTCGGTGCCGCCGTTGCGGCCGAGGTCCCATGACCCGCCCCATGGGTTGTTCAGGACATAGAGGTTGCGCGCGGAATCCCTGCCGATGCCGGTGACGCGCGTAAAGCGCCGGTCGCCCACCTGCCCCTTGATACCAGTGACCGTATTGAGGAAGCCGCCCTGAACACCAAACGTACCCGCGACATAAGGTGCGCCGGACACGTCATAGATCTTGATGTTCATGTCCGGACCCTCGTCGCCGATCCATAACTGCCCGCTGAACGAATCAAAATACAGCGAAGAAGGTTGCGCTTTGTCCGGCAACTGGATGGTGTTTCGCAGCTCACCGGTCGGGCTGAACTGGATGACAGCGCCCACGCTTTGTTGCGCGACCCAGATGTCGCCGCCCGCGTCCACCGCGAGCGCGCCCGGCCCTGCCACGCTGATATCGCGCAGCCAGACACCGGACGTCGTGAACACGCGCACGCGGTTACCTGGGAAATCACTTGCGTAGAGCAGCGAGCCGGACGTCGCGAGCCCGGTGACGACATCCGCGAGGCGTTCGGTGGTCGTCGCGCTTACCGTGATGAGCAGGTCGCGCGTGCGGCTGGTCCGGTTGTATCGGCCAACCTTGCCGCTTCCATATGTGTCGTTGAACTGTAACGCAGCGAACAGCGAGGTCGAGTTGCCCGTGATAGCGCCCCCCTGAAACTCGTCGTGCGCCCCGATCGAACCCATGTTCTGTCCGTTCTGATAGATCGCGATCCCGCCTTCGCCTTCGTCCCACATCGACGCGGTATAAATCACGCCTTCGGATGCCACCCACATCGAGCGGGCCACGTTGCCCACGCGAGTCGTGTCCGTGCCATGCGTGTTCGCCACCCAGCCGGTGGAGTATTGGGCTTCGCAAACGGACGCAGCCGCTGCGCTGAGCATGACCGCGACGAACGCGGTACAAATTCCTTTGAATAACATAAGGGGTGTTTCTTCGATCGCACGCCGTGCAAAACAGGCGTCCATAGTGCGGTGCTGCCAACCCTGGCAAACTTGCAGTCCGAGCCCTCACGATCCGAACCCGTGCGTCGCGAAGCGTGCGACGTGACACGTCGAATTGGTGTGGAGATGTCGTCCGGGCTAACGGCGGTGCGCCGCGCGAATTGAGCGATTTTTCTACGTGACGTGATTTCGTCAGATTACAATTGACTTCGTTTGCCATCGTCAGGATGTACCCATGGTGCGTCGTGCGGATCATGAGACGCACACGCAGGCTCATCCGATGGTGCCCGATCCGGCAAATGATCAACAGGGCATGGGAAGCGCCGCCGCGGCGCAAAGGATGAACATGCAGATTCCAGCGATGGTTCCAGCGCAAACCGCGCTAGTGGTCATGCACTATCAGACGGACATCCTCGAGTTATTTCCATCCGTCGCGCCCACTTTGCTCGCCAATACCCGCAAGCTGTGTGACGCTGCGCGGGCCAAAAGTGTCAGCGTCTATTTCGCCAAGATCCACTTCAGTGCAGGTTATCCGGAAGTCAGTCCGTTGAACAGGAACGGACAGGGAATCAAGCAACTCGGTCTTTTCGTCGACGACAGGATCGCGCCGGAACTCAGCCGGCAGGCCACTGAACCGCTCATCATCGCGCATCGTGCCAGCGTGTTCTTTGGTACCGACCTGCAGGCGCGACTTTCCGCGCGGGGTATCGATACGCTGCTCATGGTGGGCATAGCGTCGACCGGTGTCGTGCTGTCGTCGGTTGCGTACGCGAGCGATGCGGACTTCCGCCTGTTCACGGTCAAGGATTGCTGCTACGACCCGGATCAGGTCGTGCACGATCATCTTTTTTCAACGGCATTCGATTCGCGCACAACGGTGCTCTCGCTCGCTGATGCCTTGTTGTTGCTTGCATAGCAGAGGCGGCCATTTTGACAGCTTTCGGCGCATAGCAGCCGCTCCACTGCGCGCCGCGCGAGTTGATCATTGACGGCCTCACAATGCCAAAGCAACAGGATCGACCGAAGCATCTGAAATCCTTAGTCTCCGCCAGAATAACGATGGAAGAATTCGTTAGTGGTCTCGATTGAAAGCCCATTCGACAATGCGAGATTCGGCCAGGCGCTATCGCGCCTTCCTTGCTGGCCGCTCCCGCATTCGAAAAGACCATGAGATCCAATCCCCCGCGCCAGCTGCATCTGAACGTCAACATCCTTCACTCGGGTTTTGTCCCGTCAGCATGGCGCACCCCGCATGCCGATCCGAGCGCTTTCGTCGATATCGCCCACTACGTTCGCGTTGCGCAAATCGCCGAGGCGGCAAAGTTCGACGCCGTGTTTCTCGCGGACAACGCGTCGATCGCCGATCAGATCGACTTCCGCCCGATCACCGCGCTGGAACCGACCGTGTTGCTAGCCGGCATTGCGTCGGCTACGACGCATATCGGCGTGATCGGCACGGCATCGACGAGTTACAACGAGCCGTACAACATCGCGCGGCGCTTCGCCACGCTCGATCATCTCAGCGCGGGACGCGCCGGCTGGAACATCGTGACGACCGCCGATCTCGGCTCGGCGCGCAATTTCGGCCGCGACGCGGTGCCGAATCACGCCGAACGCTACGAGCGCGCGGCCGAATTCACAGAAGTGGTCAAAGCGCTTTGGGATAGCTGGGAAGACGACGCTTTCATCGGCGACAAGGCGAGCGGTCGTTTCGTCGATCCGGCGAAGGTGCATCGCATCGACTATCGCGGCAAATACTTCGACGTGGACGGTCCCTTCAATCTGCCGCGCAGCGCCCAGGGTCATCCCGTGCTGATCCAGGCCGGCGGCTCCGCCGACGGTCGCGAGCTGGCTTCGCGGCACGCGGAAGCCGTGTTCTCCGCATCGCAATCGTTCGACGAGGCGGCAGCCTACGCGCGCGAACTCAAATCACGCGCGGCGGCGTTGGGCCGCGGCGACGATGCGATCCGTGTGCTGCCCGGTCTCACCACGATTATCGGCGCGACCGAGAGCGAGGCGTTGCGCCGTCGTGATGAACTGGTCGATCTGATTCCGTGGACCTACAGCCTCACGCGGCTAGCGGGCACACTGGGCGTGAGCGTCGACCGCCTGAAACTGGACGAGCGTCTTCCGGACGATCTCTCTTTGCCCGCCGGCGGCAATGGCAATCACACGTTCTTCAACGCAACGCTCGCGCAAGCGCGAACGAACGGATACACGGCCCGTCAACTGATCCGCGCGCTGGCGGGCGGCGGTGGGCACCGCGTCATCGTCGGCACGCCGGAACAGATCGCCGACGATATCGAACACTGGTTCAAGGGCGGCGCCGCCGACGGCTTCAACCTGATGCCGGACGTTTTGCCGGACGGCTTGCAGGACTTCGCCGATGGCGTGGTCCCGCTTCTGCAAAAGCGCGGCATCTTTCGCACCGGCTACGAAGGGCGCACGCTGCGCGAACACTTCGGATTGCAACGGCCGGTGAGCCGCCATCTCACGACACGGGAAACGGAAACGACCGTGTGAACGGCGGGCTGCAACTCAATATGAACCCGGGCGAACGCGGTGGGCGTCACAGCGACAGCAAAGCCGCCATCAGTTCACGCGTAGAGACATCGCGCGGAGCGCCGAAAAAACGCGTTCGGTTACGACGCGCGATGCGGCTGAGGCTGCGAATCGAAGCAGGCCCGCTCTGTGGTCACGTCCCTCGCGAGTGCGCCGCCGGTCGTGGTTTTCGACGTCCGCGCCGGCAGTTCGGTTTGCGCCGCAACGATCTTGTCACCGCCGCTCAGAATCGAAACGGAGGTCAGCGCCACGAGCCCGGCAAAGGAAAAATGGAGTTCCTTCATCTAACGGCCGACCTCGGCGAGCACAGCCTGGGCGGACCTTGCGGCTGCGCGTTGCGACGGCACGCCAGCGGCGATGCCCTGCCCTTCGGCGTGCGGCAGGCTGAAGCGTTCTTCTGACGGCGTCCCGTTCAGGTAGTAACGCCCGATCGACGCCTCCCTTTGCGCGGCCGGATTGTGCGACGCGATGGTTCGGGCGTTGCGCCAATGCCGGTCGAAGCGCCGCGTTTCGCTCGTGGCCGAGGCGCCGCACACTTCGAACAGCAACGTCGCCGCTTCGAGTGTCTGCTCGATCACGATCTGCTGCGCCTGATACGCTTCGATATCGACCGCGATGTAATCGTCGGCGGTCGAGATTCCCAGCTCGCGCTTCCGATGCACCGCTTCGAGCGAATGGGCGAGCGAATCGACGATGCTGCGCGTCGAGTAGCGAAGACTCGCAAGCCGGCCGACCACGCGCTGCACCAACGGGTTATCGCGCGGACTCGATTGTCCGGCGACTCCGAAGGTGCGCGTACGGCCTTGCGTGAACGCCACGCTGTCGTGCACGATCGCCTCGACGATTCCGGCGAGCGTCGCGAGATGCACAGCCTGGAAGTACGCGGTGAGGAACGAATTGCGGCGCGGCTCGGAAGCCCGGTAGCGCGACAACACCCACTCCTCGGCCACCGCGACGGCGTCCAAACGCGTCGTGCCGCTCGCCGTCAGACGCTGGCCGAAGCCATCCCAGTCGTCGATGCGGGTGACGCCCGGCGCCGTCGCGGGAATCACCACGTTGATGTCGGTGTCGTCGTCGTGCGCGGCCACGCTGATCCAGTCGGCGTACAGCGTGCCGGTGCTGTAGTACTTCTCGCCGTTCAGGCGCAGAACGCCGCTCGCGGCGTCGCGCGTCAAGGTCACTGAATTGTGTGTCGAGCCCGTGCGCTCGGACGTTGCCGCACCCACGGTCTCGCCGTTCGCGACGCGCTCGAGCCAAACGCGGCGTTGGGTTTCGTCCGTGCTTTCCAGGCGGTACTCGATGAAACCGAAATGCGCGCGCAGGATCTGCGGCAGATTCGAATCAGCCGCGCCGAGTCGGCTCAATTGACGAAAGAACTGTGGCAGCGTAATGCCCGCGCCGCCATATGCGCGCGGCACGCGCAGCGCAGTGAAGCCGGACTCCTTGAGCCATTTCACCGCGTCGTGCGCGAGTTCGCGATTCTGTTCGCGTTCGATACTGTCGTCCGCGATGCGTTCGAAGATCGGCGCGTAACGCTCGTCGAGTTGCGCGTCAGTCAAAATATGCCCGGTCATAGGTACGGCATCCTGAAGAGATAATCGTCGAGAATATGTTTCACCTGCCGCGCGAAGCAACGAAGCAAAGTTGCTTTGTATATCTCGACGCGTATGCGGAGAATTCGAAAGCCAGCGGGCTCGCCGCTCGGAACTGCAACTGCGTACAGATGGTGTGCGGCATTCGTCGATTGTCTCGCACGCGATCACACCTTAGCCCTGTGCAGCCGTGCGCGATTCGCGACGCTTTTCGCACGCATCGACGTTTTACTGCTGAATGTACAGATCCGCGAAATTGCCGCGCAGACCTTCGCCGGTCGGTGCGTAGTCCTTCACCTTCTTCGAAACGATGGTGATGTTGGGGTTCGCGCCGAACTCGATCGACGGCACGTCGTCGTGAACGATCTGCTGGAACTGGATGAACAGCTGACGGCGCTTCGCTTCGTCGGTCTCCACCGAAGCCGCTTCGAGCAGACGATCGACCTCCGGATTTGAATAGTGCGCCGCGTTGGAGAACGGCAGGCCGATCTTGAAGTTCTTCGACCAGAACACGCGCTGCACGCCCACCGTCGGATCGAACGCGTTCGAGAGCGCTTCGAGCGTGATGTCGAAAGCGCGATCCGTGTACGCTTTTTTCACATAGGTCGCGAAATCGTAGGTCTCGATCTCGCCGTCGATGCCGATGCGCGCCAGCGACTGCCGCACGAAATCGGCGGCGCGAGCGTCCTGAAACGGATTGAAGAGCAGGCGCAGCGTGAAGCGCTTTCCGTCCGCGCCGCGCTTGAGACCGGCGGCGTCGAGCGCGGCATTGGCCTGCGCGACGTCGTACGGAAAGTAACGAATGCCGGCATCGTGATACTTCGTGTTCGCGGTGCCGATGGCGGCGGCGGAGACCTGACCGTAGCCATACCAGACGATCCGGTTCAAGGCGTTGACGTCGATAGCCTGGGAAATCGCCTTGCGTACTGCCTTGTCCTTGAGGACCGGCGTGTCCAGATTGAAGATCAGTTGCTGGTGGTTGCTGACATACGGCCAGTTGGTCGTATCCACGCTGAAATCCGGCAGCGTCGTGAACCGTTTGACATCCGCGAGAGGAATCGCCTGATCGCCCAGACTGGCCGCGCCCGATTCGAGCGCCGCCGCGCGGGCCGCGCCGTCGGGCAGAAAACGCACGATGATCTTGTCGACATACGGCTTGGGCTTGTCCCAGTAGTCCGGATTGCGCTCGAGCAGAATATAGCTGCCGTGCACGAACGATTTATAAACGAACGGCCCCGTGCCAACCGGCGCACTGTTATACGGATTGGAAACGATGTCCGTGCCTTCGTACAGGTGCTTCGGGATAATCGGCGACTCGGTACCGGCAAGCGCCGTCAGCAGAAAAGGCGCCGGCTTCGACAGTTCGATGATCGCGGTATAGGGGTCCGGCGTCTTCACGTCGGTCACGTTTGCGAACGTGCTGCGCCCACGCGGATGCACCTGTTTGAGCGTCAGAATCGAATAGGCTACGTCGGCGGACGTGAACGGCTTGCCGTCGTGCCATTTCACACCGCGCCGCAACGTGAAGCGATACTGCAGGCCGTCCTTGCTGACTGACCATGCGGTGGCCAGCAGCGGTGCGGGATTGAGGTTCTTGTCGTAAGTCAGCAAGCCTTCGACCACCTTCGGCCCGATCTCCGCATTGCCGCCAGCGGTTGTGGTCAACGGAACGATCGAAGCCGGCTCAGGGGTGACGAGCCATGTGAGCGTTCCACCCTGGGTGGGCGCCGCCCGAGCCGGAAGCGTACCGGTGAAGATCAGCGTGGAGGCGAACAACGCACCGATCATGGTTCCGCGCAACCCGTTGTGCAAGCTCATACGTATCCTCTTTTTCTAAGGGTGGTTGTCGTCATAGTGTCGATTCCGCCAGGAAGTTGGACGGTGAGCGAACAGCTGCATTTGAGTATCGAGGCGCCCCAGCGTCATCCCAAACCAACGAATTTCGCTTTGCTTATTCGCTTTCAGTGTCTGATCCCTTGCCTGGAATCTGATTCGAACTACTGCAGATTTTCTTATCAGCATTCGTTGGTTGGATTCGAGTGCGTACAAATCTAACGTGTAGTGCCGGCTCCTTGCCTTCGAGCACTGACGCTCCGTTGCTCGTTACTCAATCGTTACTCCCTACCGACTGGTATTGCCGCATGCGCTATTTCCGTCTGCTGAAATCTTTCGTTGCCGTCGCGACCCTTTCGCTCGCCGCGGTTCACGCCTACGCCGATAAGCCCGCGGTGATCCGCATCGGCGTCGCGCAGCAGGGCACCGGCGACCCGCCCACCTTTGGCGGCTCACCTGCTGCGACGGTGCAATTGCAGCAGTCGCTGGAAAAAGAATTCGCCGCCAACGGCATCAAGGTCGAATGGATTTTCTTCAAGGGCGCCGGCCCCGCTGTCAATGAAGCGATCGCCGACAAGTCGCTCGACTTCGCCTTTCAGGGCGATCTGCCCTCCGTTCTGGCCCGCGCCAACGGCCTGAAGACGCACCTGTTGCTCATCTCGGGCGCACGCGTCGGCATCAAGGTCGCGGTGCCCGCGGATTCCGACGTACGCTCGCTCAAAGATCTCAAGGGCCGGCGCGTTTCGATCTTTCGCGGCACCAATCTGCAACTGGTCGCCGACAACGCGCTCGCCGCCAATCAGCTCGACGAGCGCGATCTGCACGTGATCAATCTCGACTTCGCCAGCTCGCTCGCCGCGCTCGCGTCCAAGGGGATCGACGCGTCGGTCAACGACTACCACGTGTACAAACTGCGCGACCAGGGGTTAGCGAAAGTCGTGTACGAATCGCAGAACGACGGACCGCAATTCACGCGCCAATCACATCTGCTGGTGATCGACGATTTCGACCAGGCGCATCCGGATATCGTGCAACGCGTCGTCAACGTGTTCGTGCAGGGCGCGCAATGGTCGTCCGACGAGGCGAACCGCGACGCGCTTTTCAAACTATGGGCGAAGAGCGGTGTGCCCTATTCCTCGTGGCAAGCCGAGTTCGCCAATCAAACCCTGAAAAATCGCAACTCGCCGCTGATCGATCCGTTCATCGTCGCGCGCTATAAGGCCGTCGCGGCGGATGCGCTAAAGCTCAAGCTGATCCGCCAGCCGGTTCAGGTCGACGGCTGGTTCGAAACGAAATATCTGGACAACGCGCTGCGCGCACAGCAACTCGACCACTACTGGACGCGCTACGACGCGGCCGGCAAACCGCTCAGCTAAACGGGAGCGATCACGATGAGCGAAACCGCAATCACGGTCGACAGCGATCGGCTCGGTCCCATCGCCACGGCGCCTCGCGCGCCGCTCCATCGCAATGCGCGATTGCGCGCGCTCGCCTGGCGGCTCGCGCCGTGGCTGTTGCCCGCCGTATTGCTCGCCTTGTGGGCGGCCGGCTGCGAGCGCGGCTGGATCGCACCGCAGATCCTGCCGCCGCCCGAGCGCGTGTTCGACACCTTCGTCGAACTGGCGAAGAGCGGCGACCTCCTGCGCAATACGCTGATCAGCCTGCAACGCGTGCTGCTCGGCTTCGGCGCGGGCACGCTGCTCGGCTTCGCGCTCGGCGCGGCACTCGGTCTGTCGCGCACGCTCGAAGCGTATGTGCTGCCGAGCTTCAATGCGCTCGTGCAGATTCCGGTGCTCGGCTGGCTGCCGTTTCTGCTACTGCTCGTCGGCGTCGGCGAGCCGCTCAAATACATTCTGATCGCACATGCCGCGCTCGTTCCCGTGACCTTGAGCACCTTGCAGGGATTTCGTCAGACGCCCGCCGCACTCGATGAAGTCGCGCGCGTCTTCGAATACAGCGGCTGGCAACGGATCTGTTATCTCGTGCTGCCCGCTGCCGTGCCGACACTCGCCACCGGCGTACGGCTCGCGTTCACCAAGGCCTGGCTCGCGCTGGTGGTCGTCGAACTGGTCGCGTCCTCCGAAGGGCTCGGCTATCTGATCGTCTACGGCCGGCAGCTGTTTCAGCTCGATCTGGTGATGGCTTCGGTGGTCGTCGTCGGCGCCATCGGCTATGCGATGAACCGTTCGCTCGATGCGCTCGAAGCGCGTTTGAGACGCGGTCAACCGTCGGCCTTCCGCGAGTGATGGCAGCGGCTGTTGACGCACATTGCCTATGAGGTATCCACGATGAGTTCAGGTCTTCTCAAGCGTTCCAGCGGATCGAAGCAGTCCGCCCACGCGTCCTGCGATTGCGGCAACGTGCCTGCCGCTTTCCAGCGCGCGGCGCGGCCGCGACGGCCGTGGCTCACCCGCATTGACTGGCGCGGCGCTGTCCTGCCCATTGCCGCCATTGCGCTGTGGTGGGCGGTCTCGGAAGCGCACATGATCAAAAGCGGTCTGCTGGTGAGCCCCGCGCAAGTGCTCGCCACGGCCTGGCAGCAGATCGTCAGCGGCGCGCTGTTCAAGGCGCTTTTCGCGTCGCTTGCGCGCGAAGCAAGCGGCTTCATGATCGGCACGCTCGGCGGCCTGCTGCTCGGCAGCGTGCTCGGCTTTTCGCGGCTCGCCGCGCGGACGATCGGCCCGAGCTTCGACACCTTCAAGCAGATCTCGCTGTTCGCGTGGATTCCGCTGATCTCCGTGTGGTTCGGTCTCGGCGATGCGGCGAAAGTCGTGTTCCTGTCTCTCGCCGCGTTGCTGCCGGTCGCCGCCCACACGTGCGACGGCATCCATGCGGTGCCGCGCGCCTATATCGAAGTCGCGCGCGCCTTTCGCTATTCGCGCTGGCAGTTGATCCGCGCCGTGATTCTGCCCGCCGCGCTGCCGTCAATTTTCACGGGCATCTATCTCGCGCTGATCTATTCGTGGCTCGCCACGCTCGGCGCCGAATATCTGCTGGTGGCGGGCAGCGGAATCGGCAATACGCTGATCGACGGCAGCGAGCAGTTCCGCATGGACCTCGTGCTATTCGGCGTGATCGTGGTCGGCTTGACCGGCTGGGCGCTGAATGCGCTCGCGCGGGCAGTGGAACGGGCGGTCTTTGCGCGCCGTTCGCAGGGGGCCGCGCGATGAATCCGCAGACATTCTTCGCTTGCTACACAGCGAACCCGCAGTGACCCCGCAGCGAACCCGCACTGAATCCGCATTGAGTTCGCACCGACCACAGATCAAGGCCCGTTCATGACTTCTTCCACGCTTTCCGAAAGCATCGACATTCTTCACGTCAGCAAGCGCTACGCGCAGCAAGACGGCGCGCCGCTCGCGGTGCTCGACGACATCAGCCTGCGCGTGCGTCCAGGCGAATTCGTCAGCGTGCTCGGTGCGAGCGGTTGCGGCAAGTCGACCCTGCTGCGCTTGATCGCGGGACTGGATAACGACTACAGCGGCGATATCGTCGTCGCGGGAGAAAAGGTCCGCGATACCTCGCTCGAACGCGGCATCGTGTTTCAGGACCACCGCCTGTTTCCGTGGCTCACGGCAGCGCAAAACATTCTCGCCGCGCTGCGCAACGCGCCGCTGTCGGCGCGCGAAAAGCGCGATGCGGTCGCGCAGCACATTGCGCTCGTCGGTTTGAGCGGTTTTGAAAATGCGTATCCGCATCAGCTTTCAGGCGGGATGGCGCAACGCGTGGCGATTGCACGCGGACTCGTGAACCGTCCGCGCGTGCTGCTGCTCGACGAACCGTTCGGCGCGCTCGACGCGTTGACGCGCGGCCGTTTGCAAAACGAACTGCAACGCATCTGGGAACACGAGCGCATCACGATGATCCTGGTCACGCACGATGTCGACGAGGCGCTCTATCTCGGCGACCGCGTCGTCACGATGGCGCCGCGGCCGGGCCGTATCAAACGGATTGTCGATGTTGCGCTGCCGCGTCCACGCGAGCGCAACCATCCCCGCTTCATCCGTTTGCGCGAAGAAGTGCTGGCCGATTTCGCCGAGCAGCACGGCGAGCCGCGCGCACCGCGCGATGGCGGCACGCGCATTCCGGTGACCAGCCCGCCGATCACCGAATGGCGGCTCGCGTGGTGAACCGCGCGACGTCCCCACGCATACCCACAACCCTTACATGGAGCAAACGATGAGCGGTGAAAATCGGCACAAGCGGCAGATCAGGCTGGGCGCTTTCCTGATGGAGACGGGCCACCATATCGCCGCATGGCGGCACCCGGACGCGCACGCGGGCGGCGGCCTCGACTTCGCGCACTACGCGGAGTTGGCGCAGATCGCCGAGCGCGCCAAATTCGACGCGGTGTTTTTCGCCGACAGCGTGAGCGTACGCGACACGAATCTGCCCTCGCTGTCGCGCACCGCGCGCGCCGATCATTTCGAGCCGTTGACGTTGCTCGCGGCGCTGTCCGTCGTGACGAAGCACGTCGGTCTGATCGCGACGGTTTCCACCACCTTTAACGAGCCGTACAACCTCGCGCGCAAATTCGCGTCGCTCGATCATCTGAGCGGCGGACGCTCGGGCTGGAATCTCGTCACGTCGAGCACGGAGTCCGAAGCGCTCAATTTCAGCTTCGAGAGTCATCCGGATCACGCAGTGCGCTATGAGCGCGCACGCGAGTTCTACGACGTGGTGGCCGGCCTGTGGGACAGCTGGGAAGACGACGCGTTCATCCGCGACAAGACGAGCGGTATCTATTTCGACCCCGACAAGCTCCACGTGCTCGGCCACGCCGGCAAGCACTTCAAGGTGCGCGGACCGCTGAACGTCGCACGCTCGCCGCAGGGTTGGCCGGTGGTCGTGCAGGCCGGTGCGTCCGAAGCGGGACGGGAACTCGCCGCGCAAACTGCCGAGGTAATCTTCGTCGCGCATCAAACGCTCGATGAAGCTCGCGCGTTCTATCGCGACGTCAAAGGGCGTCTCGCGAAATACGGACGCGCGCCGGATCATCTGAAGATCATGCCGGGCATCTTTCCGGTGGTCGGCCGCACGCAGGAAGAAGCCGAAGCGAAATTCGCCGCGCTCCAGGATCTGATTCATCCGACCGTCGGACTGTCGCTGCTGTCGAACATGTCGGGCGGCGTGGACCTGTCCCAGTACCCTGTCGACGGACCGCTGCCCGAGCTGCCGGAAACCAACGGCGGCAAGAGCCGGCAGCGCCTGCTGTTCGATCTCGCGCGGCGCGAGAATCTGACGATCCGCGATCTGTATCTGCGCATTGCGGGCGCACGCGGCCATCAGCAGGTGGTCGGCACGCCGCAGAGCATCGCGGACCAGTTGCAGCAGTGGTTCGAGGAAGAAGGCGCGGACGGCTTCAATATCATGTCGCCGTGGCTGCCGGGCGGCCTGACGGAATTCGCCGATCTGGTGGTGCCGGAGCTGCAGCGGCGCGGCCTCTTTCGCACCGAATATGAGGGCAACACGCTGCGCGAGAACCTCGGGCTGCCGCGGCCGGCCAATCGCCATGCCGTTGCGTCGAAGCAGGTGGCCGCCGTAGCCGGACAGTGAGGCGGCAGGAGACGGGCTCGCGAGCCGCTGTCGGATCGAACCAACGAACGACTCGCGGCTCGCGACGCGCGCGCGCGCGTTCGATCCGCGCGCCGTTTCCAACTTCCGCTGC
Source organism: Paraburkholderia panacisoli (assembly GCF_008369935.1). Taxonomy (GTDB): domain Bacteria; phylum Pseudomonadota; class Gammaproteobacteria; order Burkholderiales; family Burkholderiaceae; genus Paraburkholderia; species Paraburkholderia panacisoli. Next base: position 42,260 of record NZ_VTUZ01000029.1, read on the forward strand.
TTTTCTTATGGGCAATGATTGGTTGGTTTCACGCGCCGGCGAATTTAACGTGAGCATCGCCGGCCTTCGAGCCGATCGCCTACGTTCTCTTCGCCAGGAGCTTCGCATGAGCGCAGCCGCATTGCAGGAAGTACAGTCGATTCAGGTCACCCCGCTTTCCGCGCATATCGGCGCCGAAATTCACGGCGTCGATCTCACCCGGAAACTGGACCCGCGTCAGGTCGCGGAGATTCGCGCAGCGCTTCTGAAGTGGCGCGTGGTTTTCTTTCGCGAGCAGTTCCTGACGCACGAGCAGCACATCGCCTTCTCGGCGCAGTTCGGCGAACTCACGCTGGGCCATCCGGTGTTCGGTCACGTAGACGGGCACCCGGAGATCTATTCGATCTCCAAGTACCGCAAGGCCACGCGTTTCGAAGGTCAGGCGCTGCTGCGTCCGTGGACCGGCTGGCATACCGACGTGACGGCCGCGGTCAATCCGCCGTGGGCGTCGATCCTGCGTGGCGTGACGATTCCGCCATACGGCGGCGATACGCAATGGACCAGCCTCGTCGCCGCTTATCAGAAGCTCTCCGAGCCGCTGCGCGCTTTCGTCGACAGCCTGCGCGGACTGCATCGCTTCACGCCGCCGGCCGGCGCGAGCGGCACCGAAGCGTTCGTCAAAGCCGTCGAACAGCGCATTCTCGTTACCGAGCATCCGCTCGTGCGCGTGCATCCGGAAACCGGAGAGCGGGCGCTTTACGTGAGCCCGAGCTTTTTGAAGTCGATCGTCGGTGTGACGCCGCGTGAAAGCCAGGTGCTGCTCGAACTGCTCTGGGAACACGTAACGCGGCCTGAGTTCACGGTGCGCTTCAAATGGGAGGCCGGCAGTGTCGCGTTCTGGGACAACCGCGCGACGGCTCACCTCGCGCCCACCGATATTTTCGATCTCGACTTCGACCGGCAGCTGTATCGCACCACGCTGGTGGGCGATGTGCCCGTCGGGCCGGACGGCAGGCAATCCGTGGCGATCGAGGGCTCGCCCGTGAGCGCCGCCGCAGCGGTCGCATTGAACTGAGCGACAGCCGCTGCTTCTTCGAACCCACCCTCTCGCACGCCTTTGGGCACGGAACCGCACTGTGACTCACTCCGCTCTGGCCGTACCTGCGCCGAAGGCCTCCGCACCACCACCACGTGATGCCTCCGCTTTCGTCCCCGTTCGCTCGCCGGCTTCGTTCGCGGACAGCCCCGTATCGCGCGCGCTGGAGCAGCCTCTTCTGCTCGGTCTGTTCCTGCCGGTCCAGGCGGGCGGCTGGAGCGCGTCGACGCTGCCACGCACCACCGACTGGTCGTTCGACTACAACCTCGCGCTAGTGCAAAAAGCCGAGGCATTAGGCTTCGATCTCGTCTTCGCCCTGTCGCAATGGTTGCCGAAGGGCGGTTACGGCGGCGTGTTCAACGGCGAGGCGCTCGACTCCTTCATGTCGCTCGCGGCGATGACCGCGCGCACCGAACGCATCATCCTGGTGGCGACCAGCCACGTGCTCTATGGTCCATGGCATCCGCTTCATTTCGCCAAATTCAGCGCGACACTCGATCACATCTCGAAGGGCCGCTGGGGTATCAACGTCGTCACCGGTCATCGCGCTGTCGAGCACGAGATGTTCGGCTGGCAGCGCATCGAACATGACCGGCGCTATGAACTGGCCGCCGAGTTTCTCGATGCCGTTCAGCAGCTATGGGCGCAAACAGAGAACTTCAGCTTCGCGCCCGGGTTGTCGTCGTGGAAACTCGACAAGGCGTTCGTGACGCCGAAGCCGCGCTATGGACGCCCATTGCTCGTGAATGCGACCGGCTCCGACGCCGGTATCGACTTCGCCGCGCGCTACTCCGATATCGTGTTCATCACCAGTCCGGCCGGCTCCGAGATCGAAGGCGCGCTGGCCGCGTTGCCGGCACACACGGCGCGCGTCAAAGCGGCGGCAGCGAAGCATGGCCGCAAGATTCGCACGCTGATCAACCCGATGGTGATTTGCCGCGAGACGGCCGCCGAAGCGCGTGCCTATCACGACGCGATTGTCGCGCACGGCGACGAAGGCAGTTTCCATCGCTTCGAAAGCGACGCGCACGCATGGCGGGGCAACGCGCAACAGTGTAACCAGGCCGCGTCACGCGCGGTGGGCGGCAACATCGCTATCACGGGATCGCCGCAACAGATCGCCGACTACATCGTGCGTCTGCATCAGGCCGGGGTCGACGGCGTGCAGTTGAGCTTCTTCGATTTCCAGCCCGACCTCGATTTCTTCGGCGAGCGCGTGTTGCCTTTGTTGCGCGAAGCCGGTTTGCGTTACTGAGTTCGCGTCGCCGAGCGGGACGTGATCGCCATTCCGGCCGGCATCAGGATTGTGCCGCTCGAATCGGCGCAGGCGCCGCGCGTCCTCGCCCGCTGCCATGAACGGAACGGCTGGCTACGCGGCCTGCGCGTCGAAAGTCCGGCCAGGAATCGCATCGAGCAGCATGCGCGTGTACGGGTGCTGCGGCGCGCGCCAGATGTCGCGTTGATGCCCGCTCTCGACAATGCGCCCGGCCTGCATCACGTGCACGCGGTCGGCGATATAGCGCACCACCGAGAGATCGTGCGAGATGAACAGATACGCAAGGCCGAGATCGCGTTTCAGATCGACGAGCAGATTGAGAATCTGCGCCTGAATCGATACGTCGAGCGCGGACACCGGCTCATCGCAGATCAGCAGATCCGGTTCGAGCACCAGCGCGCGCGCAATGCCGATGCGTTGCCGCTGCCCACCCGAAAACTCGTGCGGAAAGCGACCCAGCGCCGAGCTCGGCAGGCCGACCCGGTCGAGCATGGCGGCGATCCGCGAGCGGCGCTGCTGCGCGTTGCCGATGCCGTTGACCACCAGCACCGTATCGAGAATCTCCGCCACCGTGCGGCGCGGATTGAGCGATGCGTACGGGTCCTGGAACACCATCTGCACGTGACGCCGCAGCGGCCGCAGTTCGCGCTCGCGAAGCGGCACGAGGTCGGTGCCGCGCAAACGGATGGCGCCGCCGGCGGTGGGCACGAGCCGCAGAATCGCCTTGGACAGCGTCGATTTTCCGCAGCCGGATTCGCCCACGAGCCCGACCGTCTCGCCGCGCGCGATGCGCAACGAGACGCCGTCCACGGCGCGCAGCGTGCTCTTGCCGTGGCGCTGCGGGTAGTCGATGCGCACGTCCTGCAGTTCGAGCAGCGGCGCATCGCCGGCCGCCTCGTCGCGTGGCGAGGAAGCCGCATCCGCAACGTATTGCCCGGTCCGCACCGAACGCGGCACCACGGCGAAGCTCGCCTTGCCGTCTTCGCCGATACCGTGACGGATTTCCGGCAGCTTCCAGCCGCGATAATGCAGATCGTCCGGGAGATTCAGCGACGCGCCGAGCAGCCCCCGCGTGTACGGATGCTGCGCTTGCGTGAAGAGCCGTGCGACCGGCGCCTCCTCCACCTTCTCGCCCGCCAGCATCACCGCGACGCGATCCGCGTGCTGGGCGACGATGCCGAGGTCGTGCGTGATCAGCAGCAAGGACATCGACAACTCGCGCCGCAAGCCGTCGAGCAGTTCGAGAATATGCGCCTGGATCGTGACGTCGAGCGCGGTGGTCGGTTCGTCCGCGATCAACAGACGCGGCCGGCAAGCCACCGCCATCGCGATCATCACCCGTTGCCGCTGACCGCCGGATAGCTCGTGCGGAAAGTCGAACACGCGCCGCTGCGGCTCGGGAATCTGCACCAGTTCGAGCAGTTCGACCGCGCGTTTGCCTGCCGCCGCTTTGGACAGACTCTCATGCTGCCGCAACGTCTCGACGATCTGCGCGCCGATCGACAGCACGGGATTGAGCGACGTCATCGGCTCCTGAAAGATCATCGAGATCTGTTGCCCGCGAATCTCGCGGATCTCGCGCGCCGATAGATCGAGCAGCTCGCGGCCGTCAAAACGCAGGCTTCCCGTCACGCGTCCCGGCGTGGGCACGAGGCGCATCAGCGAAAGGGCGGTCGCCGATTTTCCGCAACCCGATTCGCCGACCAGCGCCAGCGTCTCGCCTTGCGCGATATCGAAACTGAGGCCGCGCACGGCCTCGTGCGCGCCGAAACTCACGCGCAGGTCGCGTACTTCAAGCAGGTTTGCCACGGTGCATCCTTCGATTCGTTGTCGGCCTGGTTGTCGACCTGGTTGTGCGCCCCGTTGTGGGCCTCGTTATCGGCCTATTCATCGGCTACGCAGAGGTCATGCCCGTTCGCGCAGGCGCGGGTTAAGCGCGTCGTTCAGGCCGTCGCCGAGCAGATTCAGTGCGAGCACCGCGAGCACGATCGCCGCGCCGGGAACGGCGGTCAGATACCAGGCGGTGCGCAGCGAGTCGCGCCCCGCGCCGATCATGCCGCCCCAGCTGACCACGTTGGGGTCGCCCATGCCGAGAAACGACAGCGACGATTCGATCAAAATAGCGCTCGCCACCATCACCGACGCGGTCACGATCACCGGCGGCAACGCGTTCGGCAGAATTTCTCCGACGATGATGCGTGCGTTGCTGAAACCCTGGCTGCGCGCCGCGAGCACGAAGTCGGACTGGCGCAGCGTGCGGAACTCCGCCCGCACGATCCGCGCGACGGTTGGCCATGACGCGATGCCGATCGCGAGCGCGATGATCGTCACGCTCGGCCGGCCGATCGCGACGATCACGATCACCAGCAAAAACGAAGGCACGGTCTGAAAGAGTTCGGTCACGCGCACCAGCAGATCGTCGATCGCGCCACCGAAGAAGCCGCCCGTCGCGCCGACCAGCGTGCCGATCACGAGCCCGATTCCCGCCGACGCCGCGCCGATCAGCAGCGACACGCGCGTGCCGTGCGCGACGCCGGCGGCCACGTCGCGTCCGAGCGAGTCGGTGCCGAGCCGGTATTGCGGGTCCGCGCCCGGCCACTCGAAGGGCGCCGCCACCATGTCGAGCGGATCGCCCGGAAACAGATGCCCCGCGCTCAACGCGAGCGCGATGAAGGCGGCGAGCAGCACGAGCCCGGCAAGCGCGGACGGATTGCGCAGCAGCGCGCGCCAGACTCCGCGCCCCGCTGCACGCGTGCCGGGCGACGCGGCCGGATCGCCGCGACGCAGACCGAGCAGCGCACCGGCCAGCTGACGCCGCCAGGGCGATGCTGCGGGCTCGGGCGTCGTGGAAATCAGATTGGAAGAGTCGGAAGCCATGTCATCCCTCTGGGAAAAAACGGGTGGCGTCGGCGTGATCCGTCACGCGACGCGGGGGTCGAGCCAGGCCTGCAGCAGATCGACCAGAACATTGGCGAGAATCACGAGCAGCGACGACAGCAGCAGCACACCGAGCAGCACGCTGAAATCTCGCGCCATCACGGCGTCGAGCGCGAGACGGCCGAGGCCGGGCCAGCTGAACACCGTCTCCGTGACCGCGGCGCCGCCCAGCAAAGTGCCGAAATGAATCCCGACGATGGTCGTGAGCGGCATCAACGCATTGCGCAGGACATGCCGCACCGTCACGCGCCATGGATGCAAACCCTTCGCCTGCGCGGTGCGCACGAAGTCCTGACGCTGCACTTCCAGCATCGCGGCGCGCGTGAGCCGCGCATAGATCGCGACGAAGAAAGTCGCCAGCGTGGCGGCCGGCAGCACCACGTGTTTCGCCGCATCGGCGAACCAGGCCAGGCCGTGCAGCTGGACGCCGAGCGTGATGTTGCCGCCGCTCGGCAGCCACCCCAGATGCACGGAGAACAGCACGATGGCAAGCAGGCCGATCCAGAAGCCCGGCGTCGAGTAGAACAGCAAGGCCAGAACCGACAGCATGCGGTCCGGCCATTGGCCGGCCCAATGTGCCATCACCGCACCGAGCACGACGCCCGCCACGAGTGCGAACGACAACGCCACGCCCATCAGCAGCAGCGTATTGGGCAGACGCGACAGGATCAGTTGCATCACCGGCATGTCGTAGCGCGGCGAATAGCCGAGGCTGAAATGCGACAGATGCGCGAGGTACGACCCCAACTGATGCAGCACCGGCTGGTCGAGCCCGAACTTCGCGCGCAGCACCTGCATCGTTTCCACGGTTGCCGAACCGGATTCGCCGGCCAGCACGTCGGCGGCGTCGCCCGGCATCAGCTTCAGCAGGAAGAAGTTCAAAATCACGATGCCGATCATCGTCGGCAATGCCTGCCATGCGGTCCGTCGGACAATCGCGGCAAAACGCGAACCTCGGCTCATCGTGTCGCTCCCGTCATGCGCTCAGATAAACATCCGCGAGATTGCCTTCGAGGCCCTGCGCGGACACGGTGTGGTTGTGAACGCGCCGGTTCGCCAGCGTGATCATGCGCGGCGCGACCAGGTTCAGAATCGGCAGCTCGCGATAGACGATCTGCTGAAACTGCTGATACAGCGCGATGCGTTTGCTCTCGTCGGTTTCGACCGCGGCGTTTTCGAGCAGGCTGTCGACCGTGGGATTGCTGTAGTGCGGCGCGTTCGAAAACGGCACGCCAGCGCGGATATTCTTCGACCAGTAGAGCCGCTGAACGCCCACGCTCGGATCGAATAGCGTGTTGACGCCGATGCTCGTGAAATCGAACTGGCGGTCCGCATAGACGCGTTTCAGGAACGCCGGCAGGTCCTGCGAGCGCACCGTGACGTCGATACCGACACGCGCGAGCGCCGATTTGACGTAGTCGGCCTGACGGCGGTACATGTCGCCGTAAGGCAGGAAGTCATGCGTGAGACGAAAACGCACGCCGCCGTCCTTGCGCGGATAGCCAGCCGCGTCGAGCAGCTTTTCCGCGTTGGCGATATCGAACACGTATGGGGTGAGCTGGGCGTCGTGGTATGGCGAGCCCGGCGTGATCGGCGTCGGCGACAGATCGGCGTAGCCGTAGGCCACCGTGCGCTGCACGACCTGCGGATTGATCGCGTGCGCGATCGCCTGGCGCACGCGCAGATCCTTGAGGATCGGGTGTTCGAGATTGAAGTCGATCTCGGAGAGCGGCTCCAGAAAGCGATAGCCGCGCGTTTCCACAGCCAGTTGCGGCAGTTGCGCGAGGCGCGGCAGATCGGTGAGCGGCACCGGATTCTCGCCGCCCAGATCGAGCGCGCCGGTTTCGAAGGCGGCCGAACGCGCTGCGGCGTCGGGAATCACCTTGAATACCAGACCGTCGATGTACGGCTTGCCGGCGTCCCAGTAGTCCGGGTTGCGTTCGTAGACGATATTCGCGCCGCGCGTCCACGACTTGAAACGGAACGGGCCCGTGCCGACCGGCGCGTTGTTGTGCGGATTCGACAGCGGATCGCCGGACGCGTACAGGTGCTTCGGCACGATCGGCGATTCGCCGGCCGACAGCGCCTTCAACAGGTAGGGCGCCGGCTTCGACAATTCGATCACGGCGGTGCGCGCGTCCGGCGTCGCCACCCGAGTGACATTGGCGAACGTGCTGCGGCCGCGTGGATGCACCGCTTTCAGCAGGTCGATCGAAAACGCCACATCGGCCGATGTGAACGGCTGACCGTCGTGCCATCTGACGTTCTGGCGCAGCGTGAACGTGTACCTCAAGCCGTCCGGACTGACTGCCCAGGCGGTGGCCAATTGCGGCTTCGGACGCAAGTCGAAGTCGTAGGCGAGCAGGCCTTCGAGTACCTTGGAACTTGCGACGAGCGCGGGCCCGGTAGTCTGGAAGATCGACACGAGTACCGGTGGCTCCGGATTGATCAGCATGTTCAGCGTGCCGCCGCGCTTTGGTGCGCTCGCCTCGCCTTGTGCACACGCCAGCGCCGGCATGCCGGCGGCCGCGAGCGCTGCGCCCGATGAAATCAGAAAATCGCGTCGATTCAGCCCTGCCATGTGGTTCAGATCCTTTTTGCCGATGGTTCGGCCCGTTCGGGCCGAATGGAATGTCGTCGTGGTGATGTCGGCAATGCCGCTGCCGCAGCGCTCACGATAGAGCGGCTACGGCAGCAAAAGAACCAATCGTTATGTATATGCAAAGCACAGTCGGGACGAAAAGCTTCGCCGCGCTCGGCGTGTTCACGTTCGCTCACTTCAGTCGAGGACGAGGTCGGCCGGTATCAAGCCTCTGTTCTAACGCACGCGCGCCCGATCAGGCTGCAGTTCAGGCGCACGTCGTGAATGCCTCAATGCACTTTCGGAAAACCGTGACGCTGCGCGAGCAGATCCAGAATGCGGCGCGTATCCGTCACGAAGCGCTTTTCGCCTAGCGTCTGAGCGTCGGCGGGCGCCGGCTGCTCGTCGCCGAGAATCAGCACGGGCAGACTCTGATGCTCGGCATCGAGCGCTTCGATCTCCGCGGCGCGCGGTCGCGGGAACGGCAGCCGGCGGACATCGAGGCGCGCGTTGAGCGCGGGATCGCTCGCCAGCAAGCCTTCGATGGGCGCCCCGTCCGGGCAGATGAAGCACTCACCGGGATGCGTCAGATCGGTAAAGCAGGCTCCAGCAGCAATAGCAAATCTCGGCTCATGGTGAGCGATGCTCGAATAAGGTGTGAGTGGATGACTGCGCTGCTTCAGAACACGCGTCCTTCAGTCAGATGCGTGGTCACGCCGTTCAGTTCGTAGTCGCCGATCACGCGCGCTTTGTGCAGCAGCGGGTTGTGGCTGAAGATGGTGCGCAGATTGCGCCAGTGACGATCGAAATTGTGCGCGCGCCCCGTGGCCGAAGCGCCGCCGATTTCGAACAAGCGCTCGCCGGCGAAGAGCGCGAGCTTGCTCACCACGAGTTGGGTCTTGGCCGTGGTCAGCGCCCCTTCCAATACGAGTTCCTCCGCATCGGGCGCGCCGCTGTGAATCGCATTCGCTGAACGGTCGAGCGTGCGCGCATTGTTTGCGACCAGTGCATCGATCGACAGACTATGCGCGGCCAGATCGCCCACCACCTGCTGCACGAAGCCGTCTTCGCGCGCCGAGGGCGCCGGACTATGCAGCACCGGCCGCCCGTATTGCGTCACATAGCGCCGTGCATCCGCGACGATGTTGCGCACGATGCCCGCCGCGACGCTCACCAGATGCAACTGCCGCACCGCGCTGCCATGACGGCCGGCAAGACTCGTATAGCCGCGCGTCGCGATCTCGTCGGCAAAGACCTGCACGTTGTCGAGCACGAGGCTGCCACTCGCCGTCATGCGTTGACCCATGCCGTCCCAGTCGTCGATAACCTGTAGCCCCTCACGGGACACCGGAATGACGATCGACACCTTCTCGTCGTTCTCGTCCTGCACGTTGATGCGTGCGTAGTCGGAGAACGCCGTGCCGGTCGAATAGTATTTCTTGCCCGACACGCGAAAATGCGCGCCGTCTCGCACCAGCTTCGTGACGATTTCGCCCGGTCTCGACGTGCCGAGTTCCGTCGACGCGCCGCCAAAAATCGCCCCTTGCCGCACGCGTTCGATCTGCGTGTCGTTGAACGCGGAGCGCGGCGACAACAACAATTGCTCGGTCAGATCGAAGTGAATCCGCAATGCGTGCGCGACATTCGATTCATGCGCGGCCAGCGTGGCGATCACGTGAAAGAGATCTTCCAGCGAGCCGCCGAGTCCGCCCCATTCGGCCGGAAAGCGGAGCACGCTCAGACCGGATTCGCGAAACAGAGCGAAGCGATCGAACGGCAGCTCGCGCCGCACTTCACGTTGCGCGGCGTCTTCGCCGATCGCCTGCGCCAGCCCCGGCAAAGCGGCGAGCGCAGCCTGGAGCTTCGCGCGCGCGGCGCTGTCCTGAGAAACCTGCATGCGTTGAATCCTTGTAAAAGCGCTCGGATCGGACTGGATCCGACTGTGTGTCGTTGGAGCGTGAATCGGCGCCCGCGTGGCGCGCGTCGATATGACGGACCAGTATAGGGACGCGGCTTCGCCTGCAAAACCAGCGAATCGAGCTATAGATATGCGGGATTCTGAAATGCCAATCGCCGAAAAGGATCGACGAATCCGTTATTGGAGCAATGCAGAGGCTGTTTCTATACTCGATCCCGGTCAGCACTCACCAACGACGAGTGCCATATTTCAATCGCGGAAAGTCGAACATGAGCCTACGGCGAGTATGGCGACCTCGTCGAATCGGGCGTGCTCGATCCGACCAAGGTCACGCGCACGGCGCTGCAGAACGCAGCATCGGTCGCGGGTCTGCTCTTGACGACCGATGCCACCGTGCACGAAGCACCGAAAGATGCGCCGGCAGCGGGTCAGCCGAGCGGTCCGAGCGCGGGCGCGCCGGGACTCGATTTCTGAGCATCCACGTCGAGTCGCAATCACGCACGCGGGCATGCGGTAACGAGCGTGCCTGTGTGCGTTGCTTTCACTCCGCACCTCGCAGCAACGGAACGAACGGTCTGCATCAGCTGGGAAAAAACCGGTTCGCGGGCCGTGGCAAACCTAGATTCTCGCGTAACGTCACACCTTCATACTCGCGTCGGAACAGCCCCCGCCTCTGCAATTCCGGAATCACTTTATCGACGAAATCGTCGAGGCCCACGGGCAGATGCGAGAACATCACGTTGAAACCGTCCGAGCCCTCTTCCAGCAGCCATTGCTCCATCTGATCCGCGATCATCCCGGCCGTGCCGATCATTTCCAGCCCCGAATAGCCGCCGATGCGCTGGGCGAGTTGACGGATCGTCAACCCGTCGCGCTGCGCCCACTCGACCACCCGTTGCCGCGCCGTGCGGCTCGCGTTGGTCTCGGGAATGTCCGGCAGCGGCCCGTCCGGATCGAGACCGGACACGTCGTGCCCCAATGCAATCGACAACGACGCAAGGCCGCTTTCGTAATGAACGAACGTGTCGAGCCGCGCCCGCGTTTCCTGCGCCTGCTCCAGCGTATCGCCCACCACGACGAACGCGGCGGGCAGGATCTTCATGTGATCGTGCTGCCGGCCGAGCCGCTCCATGCGGCTTTTCACATCGGTGTAGAAGCGCTTTCCGTCGGCCAGGCTGCTTTGCGCGGTGAACACCACCTCGGCGGTTTCGGCGGCGATCTGCCGCCCCGCTTCCGACGACCCCGCCTGCACGATAACCGGCCACCCCTGAATGGGACGCGCGATATTCAACGGCCCACGAACCGAAAAATTCTCGCTCCTGTAGTTCAGCGTATGCAGCTTTTGCGGATCGAAGAAGGTGCCGGTCGCCGTATCGCGGATGAATGCGTCGTCGGCCCAGCTATCCCACAGTCCTGTGACCACATCGAAGAACTCGCGGGCGCGCCGATAGCGCTCGTCGTGTACGACGTGCTCGTCCAGACCGAAATTGAGCGCGGCATCCGGATTCGACGTCGTCACGAGATTCCATCCGGCGCGGCCGCCGCTGATGTGATCGAGCGACGCGAATCGCCTCGCCACGTGATAAGGCGCGTCGAACGTGGTGGACGCGGTCGCGACGAGCCCTAGCCGTTCAGTGACCGCGGCGAGCGCGGGGAGCAACGTGAGCGGTTCGAACGACGTGACCGTGTGGCTGTGCTTGAGCGCGTCGAGTGGCATGTTGAGCACCGCAAGGTGGTCGGCCATGAAGAACGCGTCGAAGCGGCCGCGTTCGAGCGTTTGCGCGAAACGCTTGAGATGCGCGAAATTGAAGTTGGCGTCCGGATAGGCGCCGGGATAGCGCCATGCGCCGGTATGAATCGTCGCGGGCCGCATGAAGGCGCCGAGGCGTAGCTGACGTGACATCTGCCGATCTCCGTTGCGAACAGGGTCGCGCCAGTTTAATCCTGCTGTATCGCGGCTGCTTGCAGGCTCGCAGCGCCGCGGATGCACTCACCTCACGCGATGCGCCGGCCGCCGCAACCCCAGGTTCTCGCGCAGCGTACGTCCTTCGTATTCCTCGCGGAACAGGCCGCGCCGCCGCAGTTCCGGCAGCACGAGATCGACGAAATCGTTCAGGCCGTGCGGCAGCACCGGCGGCATCACGTTGAAGCCGTCGGCGCCATGATTCACAAAGCGTTCTTCGAGTTGATCGACGATCTGCGCCGGCGTACCCACGAGCTGCCAGTGACCGCGCGCACCCGCGACCCGCAAATAGAGCTGGCGGATGGTCAGATTTTCGCGGCGGGCCAGTTCGATCGTGAGCACTTGCCGGCTCTTGCTCGCATTCGTTTCCGGCAGCTCGGGAATCGGTCCGTCGAGCGGATACTCCGACAGATCGAAACCGCCGGTCAGCCCGGACACCAGCGCGAGACCCACCTTCGGATCGACGAGCGACTGCAATTGTTCGAACTTCTCCGTCGCCTCGCTCTCGCTGCGGCCGACAATCGGCAACACGCCGGGCATGATCTTGAGATCGTCGGGATGACGGCCATACGCCCGCATGCGGCCCTTCACGTCTGCGTAAAAGTCGATCGCGTCTTGCAGTGTCTGCTGCGCGGTGAAAATCACCTCGGCGGTCTTCGCGGCCAGCTCGCGCCCCGCTTCCGACGACCCCGCCTGCACGACGACCGGATGCCCCTGCGGCGAACGCGCGACATTGAGCGGCCCCTTCACCTGAAAGAAGCGCCCCTTGTGATCCAGCACGTGCCGTTTGCCCGGCTCGAAGAAACGCCCCTGCGCCTTGTCGCGCACGAAGGCGTCGTCCTCCCAGCTGTCCCACAGGGCCGCCGTGACTTCGGCGAATTCGGCGGCACGCTCATAGCGCTCGGCGTGGTCGAAATGTTTGTCGCGATTAAAGTTCTTCGCTTCGTGCTCATTCGACGACGTGACCAGATTCCAGCCCGCGCGGCCGCCGCTGATGTGATCGAGCGACGCGAATTTACGCGCAATGTGATACGGCTCGTTGAAGCTCGTCGACGCTGTGCCTACGAGGCCGATGCGTTCGGTCACCGCTGCCAGCGCCGACAGCAGCGTGATCGGCTCGAACTGCGCCACGTAACTATGCGCGGTGCGGCTCAGAAAGTCGACGTCGTCGCCGCGCGTGCCCACACCGTCGGCGAGAAAGACGAGGTCGAACTTCGCGGCTTCGGCTGTTTGCGCAAGTTGCACGTAGTGGCGGAAATTCACGCCCGCGTCCGCCTGCGCCTCGGGATGACGCCACGCCGCGATGTGATGCCCGGAAGGATAGAGAAAAGCGCCGAGGCGCAGGTGTCCGCTACGTCTGCTCATGGAAGTCCGGGTTTGGGGATTGAAGGCGTGCTCTCGCGCCGGGCAAACGACGCGCGCGATTCATTGGATTCTCGTTGCCTGGGTCCATTCTCGCCACCAACAAATCAGCAGATCCATATTCCGCAATGAACTAACGAAAACCGCTTGAAAGGCGGGTCGGCTTTTCTGGTTTGCTGGTGGTCGCGCGTTGACCGATCCGGCAAGCGATCTTTCTAGTGGCAATACAAATCGTTCTCGGCGTTGAACATATCGAACGCGAGCCTGCTCGCCTGCTCCTGACGCACCGTCGACAACCAGCGCTGACGGCGCCAGTCGCTCACGGTTCGTTCGACGAACGCCGCACTCGCGAGGTCGCCTGCGCGCAACGCAACGAATGCGGGCTTGGGCGCGACCGTGCCCGGCAATTCGCGGTAATAGGCCCAGTCCGGCTGTTTCAGCAACGCACGGATCACGTACTCGTCATCGATGAGCGCCGCGCATTCGCCCGCCTGAAAAGCGAGCAACGCATCGAGCGGACGATCGAAACTGTGCAACGCGGCCCGCAACCGTTGCGCGGCGCGCGCCGCGAATGGGCTTTCTCGCGACGCGCAGATCGCGCGCGTTTGCAGGTCGCGCCAGTCCCGAACGTCGCCGTGGCGCAAAACCAGCGCCGCGCCACGTCCGGACGAGTAGGCAGTCGGCGAGAAGGCAACCGACGCATCGGGAGCAAACGCGAGTCCGGCGATTGCAACATCCGCCTTACCCGATTGCACGGCCGAACGCGCCTCCTGAGGCTGCGCGAGCAGCAGTTCCACTGGAAGTCCGACGCGCCGGCCGAGATCAGCCGCCAGCGCTGCGGAGAAAGCATCGGGTGCGCGCGCCGATCGGTCGACCTTGCCGACGTTCAGCGTCGGCATCGGTTGCGACGGCACCGCGACGATCAGAGAGCCGCGCGCGATGGCGGCGGCGAAAGGCCGTTGCTCGCCGAAAAGGCCCCGCAGCGCACCGCTTACCGGCGCGCCAAGCAACGCTACTGACAGCGCGAGCGCGGCCACGATCGCAAACGGCACCCATCGCGGTCGTCGGTCGACTTGTAGCGCAACCGCATGCCCCGCTCTAGCCATTTTGCGCGAGTCCCACCCGCCAGCGCAGCAAGCGCCGTTCAAGCAGCGAAAGACTCTTGTTGATCAAAAGGCCGAATAACGCCAGCAGCACGATGCCGGCGTACATGTCGGGAATCTGGAACGTCTCCTGCGAATTGAGCGTGTAGAAGCCGAGTCCCGAGCGGGCGCCGATCATCTCCGCCGCGACCAGCGCCGTGATGCTGTACGCGCCCGCGAGCCGGAGACCTGTGAGTATTTCAGGCAGCGCGGCAGGCAACACCACCTTCGCGAAGATGAATCCCTGCGACGCGCCCATCGAACGCGCGCAGTCGATGAAAACACGTTCGACCTGCTTGACGCCCGAAATGGTATTGAGCAACACCGGCCAGAAAGCAGCCCACACGATGATGGCGATCTTCGACGACTCGCCGATCCCGAGGAACAGGATGAACACGGGAAACAGCGCGAAAGCGGACACCTGCCGAAGCAATTGATAGAGCGGATCGACAATGCGTTCGGCGCGGCGAAACCAGCCGAGCGCAAAGCCGCACACCACTCCACCGACGACCGCCAGCAACAGACCGCTGAGCGAGCGGAACGCGCTCGCGCCGAGATGCTTCCACACTTCGCCGTTGTCGAAGAGCCGCACGATCGCGACGGCCACCTGCGACGGCGGGCTCAGATAAGCCGGGCTGACGACGCCAACGCGCGGCAACAATTCCCACAGCAGCACGAAAGCGATGAGCGCGACTGAGCGCTCGAACGCCACCGAAAAGCGCACGCTGCGGCGAGCAACACGCGGGCTGCGCGTTTTGGGTGCGATCAGAACCGGCAGATCGCGGACACTGTTTTGCTCGGCCACTCGATGCCCCTATGCGTCGTTCAGTTCGGTGATGCGCACCGCGGGCGAGCGCTGTTCGCCGAGTTCCTGGCTCAGACTCGTCCATGCACGCTCGCGCAACGCGACGAAGGCGCCGGAGTGGCGAATCGAAGCATGACGCGGGCGCGGCAAATCGATCTCCATGATCTCTTTCACGCGCCCCGGCCCGCGCCCCATGATCGCAACGCGATCCGCGAGAAAAATCGCCTCGTCGATGCTATGCGTGACGAACACGACCGTCTTCGCGCTGTGCTCCCAGATGCCGAGCAATTCCTGCTGCAGCGATTCGCGCGTTTGCGCGTCGAGCGCGCCGAAGGGTTCATCCATCAGCAGGATCTCGGGGCCGTAAGCCAGCACGCGGGCAATCGCCACGCGCTGGCGCATGCCGCCGGAAAGCTGATGCGGATAGTGATCGGCGAAATCGAGCAGGCCGACGAGCCGCAGAAAACGCTCCGCCTCGCTGCGCCGCTGCGCGCCTTTCACGCCGCGAATCTCCAGTCCGGTTTCCACGTTCTTGCGCACCGTGCGCCACGGGAACAACGCATAGCCCTGAAACACGAGGCCGAGCTTCTGACGCGCGGCGCTGACAGGTTCGCCGTCCACGGTGATCTCGCCCGATGTTTGCGGCACCAGTCCGGCCAGCACGCTCAGGAAGGTCGATTTGCCGCAGCCGCTCGGACCCAGCACCGCGAGGAACTCGCCCCCGCGAACGCTCAGATCGAATCCGTCGAGCACGGTATGGCTGGAACCGGTAGCCTCGTTGGTATAGCTAAGCGAGAGGTCGCGCGCGACGATCTTGTCGCGCGGCCGGGTGCCGCCGCTCATGACGACTCCCTGCTTGCGGACGTGGCCGCGTTCGCCTGCGACTGCTTCGTCGCGAACGGGTTGTACTCGTTGGTATAGACATCCTTGACCGAAACCTTGCCCTTCGGAATCTTGCCGGCCTGTTCGAGAATGTCGATGTAGTACTGGATCGGCGGCTCCGTGACGACGAGATCCTTCACATAGGCGTATCGTTCGACCAGCTTCACATCGATGCCGAGCCGTTCGGCCGTGAGCTGACGCGCTTCGTCCGGATGCGCATTGACCCAGTTGCCCGCCTTCGCAATCGCGGCGACGAAATCCTTCACCGCCTGCGGATGCGCGCGCGCAAACGCGCCGTTCGCGCTATACGGCGCCATCCCGCCCAAGCCCCCGTCTTCATCCCAGTCGCTCCACAGCTTGTGCAGTTGCGGATCGGCTTCGGCCGCGCCGGAGAACGGCGGATGAATGATCGCGATATCGACGTTCTTCGTCACCAGCGCCTGCTGCGACTGATTGTCGGGCACCACGATCCAGTTCACCTTCGACACGTCCACGCCGTGCTGCGATAGATACTTCTTCGTCACGAATTCGGCGCAAGCGCCGAAACTGTTGAATGCGACCGTCTTGCCTTCGAAGTCCTTCGGGCCGCGAATGCCCGAATCCGCGCGGGTGAAGTATTTCATGTGCGGCGCGTCGCGCAGCGTCTCGCCGCCGGCCGACACTACCTTGATGTCCGCGCCGCTGGCGATCGCCGAGATGACGAGCGGCACCATGCGGGAGCCGAAGTCGATTTCCCCGGTTCCGACCAGCGGAATGATTTGCGGCGCGGATATCTTGCCCACGTATTTCGGGCGCGTGCTGGTGTTCTCGAAGTAGCCGAGCTTGTCGGCGAGGTAGACGAGATCGAACGCCGGATTATCCGGATATTTGAAGTACGTGATCTCCTGCTTCACCGGTTTCTCAGCCGATGCCGGCGAGGAAGCCGCGGACGTTTGCGCGCGATCTTCCTGCGGTTTGCAGCCGCTCTGCAGGATGAGTGCCGCAGCCGCGCAAGCCGCAACGAGCCATTTTCCGGCGAAAGGTGGCCGAGGATGCGAAAAAGACGCCTTCATGAGATCAACCCGGGAGAGCAGCGTGAAGTGGGAGCGGCAATCGACAATTGCCGTTACGGTGCGCGAAAATTATCGCCGGGAGGGTGCGGCAATCAAACCAACAAAACGTGCTTAGGTTAGCTTGCGGTGTTCGATTGGCATTGCCGGAATGTTTGCTGAAACAGACGGTTTGCGGGGTGCCGTCTGAACGAACACCGTCTTGACGGCGTGCGACAACCTGGACGCCGGAAACGGAGAGACTTCACCCACCTTCCCAAAGCTTTCATAGCCAAACATCTCGCGCCCTGACAGGTATTGTCTGTTGAGTCGTCGCATTGACGGCGTTCGAATAGGGACTGGAAGATGAAATCTGGACTCATAGCGCTCACGCTGGCCGGCTGGGCAGTCAGCCTGTCTCTGACGGCGCACGCGCAAGCGAATTCCGTCTACACCGACGATCGGCCACCTCCGCCATGCCACGATCATCCGCCCGGGCCGCCTCCCTCAAACTCGGACGGCCCTCCTGTGCCGCCTCCGCACGACAACGGCGATGGAAGCCCTCCCAAAGGGCCTGCGCCTGATTGCAGCCGACCGCCTAACTGAGCGAAGCACGACTGCAACGGGGCGCGCCTGATCCCAGAGAACTGGTGCGTGAATGCGAGCGGACATGGCCGGACGGCGCAGCACAAGCGCGCCGAAGGGGTCCGCCTGGCGCCCGTCGACCGGCAGCCAGGCCTGATTGACCAGTAGCTCCTGCGGCACCGAGATCCCGGTGTGCGGAGTCACGACCAGGACGGGAGAGTCACCCCGGACAAGCCGGCCGTAAGGCAGGTTCTGCATGTTAGTACCCTCAGGTTCGCATCGACGCGCATTGCGTGCGCGTTGTTCGCGCGCGTGCTTATCTGGACCGCAAGCGGGACGTGACGCGCGCTCACTGACGGTACCCGAACAGAAATCGGTGGGAGTCTCCGTAAGCCGTGGTTTATCTGTTTATAAGCGGCTCTTACGAAGATTTCTTTGCTCTCGGGCTACATCGTGTGCAGGCAAGCTCCAGCTGCCGTGGTCACCGCAGCAGAGCTGCAGGATGGCTCAGGCGCGCATACCCAGACAACGAGGACTACCACGTGTCCCCCTGCAGCTAGTCTCCGACTTTCAGAAGAACTTTTCCACCTCGCTCCTGATGGGAGATTGCGGCGCCGATTTCCTCCAGCCGATAGGTCGCGGCTACTGGAATTGCAACTTCGCCCGCGGCCACCATCTTTGACGCCTGCATGATGGCGCCGGGAATCTGTCCGGCAAAGTCAGGATTGCCTAAAGAAAAGCCACGAATGGTCAGGTCATTGAAGATGACCTCGAAAGGGCTCACTGCGATGGCCGCAAAGCTCGGGGCAGCGTACGACACGAGTGTGCCACGAGGACCCAGCAGCTTGGCCAGACGGCCAGCAGCCTCGCCGCTGACAGCATCCAGCGCAAGCTGCACGCGCTTTGCGCCCAGCGCCTCTGTCATCTTCGTCGGCGCGTCATCATCGTCCAGCAAGACCAGATCGCATCCCGCTTCTCGCGCGGCATTCATCGCCTCGGCGCGGCGCACCAGTCCGAGCGTCTTGACACCTTTTTGCCTGGCGAAGCCGACTATCCAGCGCGCTATGGCCGAGTTGGCCGCGTTGATTGCAATCCAGTCATCCGGCTGAAGGTGCACGTATGTCTCGAGCAGCAGATGCGCGGTGGGCGGATTGATAGTCAGCATCGCCAACTGATCAGGGTCCGCATGGGCGGGAAGCACGACTATGCCGTCTACGTCGGCGACCATCCGCTCGCGCCAGATAAAGCTGCCAATCGGGAGAGTGACGCGATCGCCGACCCTGACGTTATCGACTCCTGTACCGACCTCCAGCACACGCCCCATACCCTCGTTGCCGATAACGGATGGCAATTCGGGATGCAGCGGGTACATGCCGCGCGCGACGAGAATGTCGCTGAAGTTGATTGGGGCATACTCGGCAGCGACCCTCACCTGGCCCGCGCCCGGACCGGCGAGTTCGGGCAACTCACGGAATTCAACTCCCGTTGCAGGGTCGCCATATGCCGTGAGCACGATACCTTTCATGATGCAACTCCTCTTCGATGGATTCCCAAGTAGACACGGCGTCCGGGCATGCCTTATGGGGCATCGGGTTGGGGAATGTCGTGTATTGCCACTGCATGCCGGGACCCGCCAGATGCGGAAACTCGACAACGCTATCTTCAGCGAACAAGGCAGCAGCGTGCTTCGTAGCGAATCGATTGACGGTCAGATCTGCGCTCTGCCCCCGTCCACGAAGAGTTCAATGCCCGTGACGAAACTCGAATCATCCGATGCGAGAAACAGGGCAGCTTTGGCAACTTCGTCGGCTTCCCCCATGCGTCCCATCGGGATGGTAGATAAAACCCTCGCAATAGCATCCTGAGGCTGCTGACCAATGATCGGGGTATCAATTGGGCCCGGGCTGAGGACGTTTGAACGGATGCGACGGTCCTTCAACTCCACAGTCCATCCACGTACGAAATTGCGGATGGCGGCCTTGGTCGCGCCGTACACCCAGAAGGCGGGTGTCCCTTTGGCGCTCGCGACGGAGCCCGTGAGAATGATCGATCCGCCGTCATTCAAGAGCGGCAGAGCCTTCTGGACGGTGAAGAGCACTCCCTTCACGTTGGTATTGAACAGTTTGTCGAAATGCGCTTCCGTAATATCGCCCAAGGCGGCGAACTCAGCGATGCCAGCGTTGGCGAAGACGATGTCGATTCTTCGCCCTGTCGCGTCGACGTTCTCATAGAGACGATCAAGATCATCCAGATTGGCGACGTCTCCATGAATGCCAGTCACATTGCCCCCGATGGCCCTCACGGCTTCGTCGAGCTCCTTCTGGCGACGGCCGGTGATAAAGACGTAGGCGCCCTCGGCCACGAAGAGCTTCGCGGCGGCGAGGCCTATCCCCGACGAGCCGCCGGTGATGACGGCCACCTTTCCCTGCAACTTATCCATAGCGACGACTCCGTTGATTGCTAATCCCGATTGGCAGCGCCTCTGGTAGCGCCCATGCCCGGCTGCATTCGAGGGTGGATTGCGCGTACCAACTAACGCCGGCCGGTCAGTCGATCATCTCGTTGGCCGTCCGGCGGCTAGACCTCGAACCGGAACGCCGCCCCGTCGCGCCTCACATGTCCAGCTGTCGGCGCGGCATAGTGAGTGCCGATGACGAGGATCGGCTGGTCGGCCCATTCGGCGAACATCTTCGCGCGGGTGATCGTCGCGGCGCGGGTGTCGCTGTCGAGGCTTGTGGCCCAATCGGGGTGCGCCATCTGGCAGGGATGGTGCGCAATGTCGCCGGTGATCACCGCGCTCTGCCCTTCCGATTCGATCACCACGCTGACATGGCCCGGCGTGTGGCCAGGGGTTGGCCTCAGGCGCACCTCAGGCGAGACGCGGTGGTCCATCTCCACCAGTTCGGCCAGGCCGGCGTCGAAGATCGGCCGCACGCTGTCGCCCATGATCGCCTGCTGCTCCTCGTCGCCCCCGTTGCTCCAATGCTCGAATTCGCGCTTGCCAATCAGGTAGCGTGCCGTGGGGAAGGTCGGGACCCACTTGCCGTCCACCAGCATGGTGTTCCAGCCCACATGGTCTACATGCAGGTGAGTGCAGACCACGGCGTCGACACTGTCGCGGCTCCAGCCGGCATCCGCCAGGTGTTGCAGGAACGGCGTCGCGAGCGGGTTTCCGCCCACCAGATGGCGTGGCTTGTCGTTGCCGATGCACGTGTCGACCATCAGCCTCAGCCCCGGCGCCTCCACTAGCAGGGCGTGGACGGACACGTTGAGCGAACCATCCTCGTTGACGAAGTGCGGATAGAGCCAGGGGCTGGTCTTCAGCGCCTCCGGCGTCGCGTCCCGCAGGAAGAAGCCGTCCGGATCGTGGGGCAAGGAAAACAGCATCTCGACCACGCATGTGATATTCACCGAGCCCACCTGCCAATTCAACATAACGGCCTCCTTATGGTTGCAGCGCGTCGAGGAAACCTCGTCCGCTCGCCTAAACTGCTTCGGCCAGGGCACAGGATGGAACAGGCGCGCGTGGGCGCTGTGAAGATCCGCTTGTCATGTCGGTCACATCGTCAAAATGACTTTGCCAAACGGCCGATCCTCTATCAGGTGACGCAGGGCTTCGCCTGCTTCGGCAAGGGGGTAGATGCTCTCGACGATCGGCTTGACTGATCCGCTTACGATTAACGGAATGATGTCCTGCCACGCAGTGGCGATCGTGGCCGGTGACTGGGCGAACAGGGAGAAGCCAGCCATCCGCGCGCGCTTCCAGATCAGGTCGGTGACATCGATGGTGGTTCTGCGGCCAGCGGAGTAGCCCAACGTGATCAGGACACCGCCGTGACCCAGGCTGCTCAACGCCTCACTCGTGACAGCGTTGCCGATGCTCTCGATGACGATATCGACGCCCTTGCCATCCGTGATTCGACGAACGCCGTCGGCGAGACCTTCCGCGGTGAGGTCGATCACGTCTTCGAAGCCAAGTTCGCGCGCTCTCGCGGCTTTCGCCGCGCTGCCAGCGGTAGAGATCACCTTGCCGGCGCCCTGCGCCCGCGCGAGCTGATAGGTCGCGTTGCCGACCGACCCGCCGATTCCCGGCGCCAGCACCGTCATGCCCGGCTTGAACCCGGCGTCGGTGAGGCTGATCTGTGCCGTCAGATAGGCCACCGGAATGCTGGCCGCGACGACGTCCCCGATCGCGTCGGGCGACACCAGATGTTCCGGCCTCACCAGCAGCCATTCCTGCCACGTTCCGTTCTCACCAACGCCGTAGGGTCCGGTGAACATCACGCGGCTTCCCACCGCGAGCCCGGAGTCGCCTGCGTCCTCGACGACACCGACACCCTCATTGCCGGGCACCAGCGGCGCCCTGGCTCGAGGATGTCCACCCGACAGGACCGTGTATTCGAGCGGCGTGACGCCGGCCGCCGTCACGCGAACCAGCACCCGGTCCTTCGCCCGTTGCGGCTTGGGTAATTCGATCTGCCGCAAGCCGTCATAGCCCGAAAAGGTTTCCGCTTCGATTGCACGCATGGGTATATCCTGTAAAGTAACAGACCTGTACGTCACTTTCATAGTAGGTACTGGTCTGTTACTTTGTCAACCATAAAATTCGAATCAAAGGAGTTTGCGCATATGAAGACAGGAGCCCGACCCCGACGGGGAGCGCCGCCCAAGGGCGAAGTGAGCGCGCGCGAACGTATCCTCGCGACGGCAAGCGACCTGTTCTACCGCGAGGGCATCCGTGCCATTGGCGTCGACACGGTCGTCGAGCAATCCGGGGTGTCGAAGACGAGTCTCTATCGCGTATTCGATTCCAAGGACGCGTTGATCTCTGCTTTCGTCGCCGAGAAAAACCGGTTGTTCTGGGCGTGGTGGGATGACATTGAAGAGAAGCATGCTGAGGACCCGCGCGCTTTGCTGGACGCGCTGCTATCTGGAATCGCGAAGCGGATCGCGCACCCCGCCTTTCGTGGCTGCCCCTTTCTCAACCTGATGACGGAGTTTCCCGACGACAACCATCCTGGCCGGGTGATCGCCCGAGACAACAAGGAGGAAATGCGGGCGAGGCTCGCAACGATCGTTGCCAGGCTCGGCGTCGGTGATCCCAACCGTACCGCGTCTCAGATAGCGCTGCTCATCAACGGCGCGTATGTCACCGGCCTGATGGCAGAATCGGCCGATCTGAAGGACGAGCTCGTCGATGCCGCCATGAAATTGTTGGCTTAGTGGTTCGGCGAAACACCGCGCCAACGTGAAAGTGCCGAGCGCTGGTGGCGCGGAGTTGAAAGATTGCGCACCAGGCAGGTCGATTGGCTCATCGGGTATCAGGCTTAGGAGCACTGCCGCCCAGCCCGGCGCTGTCATGGCAAATATCAAGGAGTACGAACGCGATCATCTGCCGGAATCGGTTCTTGCCTCGAGTGCCTGGACGACAGCCGCGATGTCGGACTGTCCATGCCCCAACGCCTGCGCCTCATCGAAAAGCGCATAGCAGACGTCCAATAGCGGCGACGCGACCCCGGCTTCCCTGGCCGCTTCCGCAATCAATCGATTGACCTTCAGCACATTGGTGATCGACCCCTGGACATCGAAGTCACGCATCACCAGTTTGAGAATTTTCACGCGTGAGATGTCGCTTGCCATCTGACCGGCGTCCACGATGGCGCGGAACTGCTGCATGTCCAGACCATGCCGCTCGGCAAAATGGGCCGCTTCCGCGAGGCCCGTGACCGTGGTCATCAGAAACAGGTTCACCGCGAGCTTCATGAGAAGCCCACGCGGAACCGGGCCGCACACAATCGTCTGATGGCACATTGGCGCGAGCAGAGGGCGGACGCTTTCGACGGCCGCGTCTTCGCCCGCCAGCATCGCCACGAGCTGGCCGGCCTCGGCGGGCTTGCGCGAGCCCGAGACGGGCGCTTCCACGTAGCCGCCACCGGCGTTGCGGATGTCGGCTTCGAGTCCCCGCGAGTAGTCGGGCGAGGTCGTCCCCATGTGGACGATCGTGTGATGCGCAACGTTCGCGCTGAATTGCGATGTGCCGCGGCCGAGAACGGCGTCGACTGCGTCGCCATCGACCAGCATCAGGAATACCACGCGGGTCCGTTTAAATATCTCGGCAGGATTCGTCGCGACGGTTGCACCCGCCGCTCGCAAAGACTCACTCCTGTCAGCGGAGCGATTCCAGACAATGAGCTGTGTACCCGTGCGGGCCAGATTGAGCGCCATGGGTTGTCCCATGACACCTAAGCCGATGAAACCGATGTCCATACTGACCTCCATCCCAAGGCGGTTGGCGCTTGTAGCGACACGCTCGGATAAGTTGCCGCGAATACCAGGAGCGGGTTTCGAATGCGGAGCATGCGGACATGAAGACATGTATATGATTGGCTTTTCCTGCGGGACCGCGCCCTGGATGACATCCCGTTGCTCGCCTGCTGCGGCGAGTAGATGACATTGCAGGGCGACCAGCGCGCTTTCGCCGCGTCCCGCGCGACGAAGGCACGTAGCGCGCCCGAAATCCTTTCGGGGTCCGTAATTTCCATCATGAGCATGCTTCACCTGCAATCCCGCTTTGCGGAGTCAACACGAATGTTGCTGCCGGCGCGGCACGACCATGTTCACGACATGCACCAGCACGGCCTCATCGTCCTGGTTCAGCGTCGTCGTTCGGAGCTTGATCAGGCCCTGCTCCGGACGGGACTTTGACGGCCGCACCTCGATCACCTCGCACTCGACGCGCAACTCATCACCGGGCCGCACTGGCCGGGGCCAGCGGCACTCGTCGAGCCCGGCGCCGACGAAGCCGCCAGCCGGCTTGAGTTCGGTCTCGATCATCAACCGCATCGTCACGGCAGCGGTGTGCCAGCCGCTGGCGGCCAGTCCACCGAAAATCGAGCGGCGCGCCGCCGCCTCATCGAGATGAAAGGGCTGTGGATCGAACTCGGCAGCGAACGCAAGGACCCGCTCCTTGTCGATGCGCAGCCGCCGTGAGCCGAACGTCTGCCCCACTGCAAAATCTTCCAGATAGCGCTCGTTCAATTGATTCATGATCCCGTCCCAGCCTTATGCAATGGTTTGGAGCACGAGCCCAATGACTTCCCCGCCGCCGATGCACAAGGTGACGAGGCTCCGTTCGAAACCATCACGGCGCTTCGAATGAATAAGGCGGGCGGTGAGCACGGTCTCTGTTGCCCCGATCGGGTGGCCACGGGCGATGGCGCCGCCTTCGACCATGACGATGGCTTGCGACGACCTGAGAAAGCCTCTGCTTCTGTCACCGCATGGCGTGCCGATCATAAAGTGACTAACCTGTAACTAATTTTAATAGTACGGACAGGTCTGTTACTTTGTCAAGCGAGAAATCGGAACGGGAGAAGCAGGCTCCTGGTGGCTAGCTTGCCACTGGTCTTCGGGATAAACGCTCTTCTGATAGGGTCCAGCCGGTAGCTCTCCTGCCTGAGCGCAAGCGCCAACTCGCCGAGCCACTTCTGTGCCCCAAATGCTTCGACTTCCGCGAAGTCCTCCTTCGGCTGCTCCTGTTGCGGTGCGGAATCCGAAGGAGTCGATCAGGTGCCGGGTCCCGCCGCGCTACATGGCCGGAAGACCCAGCATTGAGCGCGCTTTAGCGGCACTTGCCACCGGTCGGCCATATTCGCCGCACAATGAGGCCACCCGCGCAACCAGTTGCGCATTGCTCTTTGCCAGTGTGTCCTTGTCCCAGCGCACGTTGTCCTCCAGACCGGTGCGACAGTGCCCGCCCAGTTGGAGCGTCCAGTGATTGACCTCCAACTGATGCCGTCCGATACCAGCGGCCGTCCACGTCGCATCCGGCAGCAGCGCCTTGAGTTGTTGGACCTCGAACTCGAGAATCTCGCGACGCGCCGGCAGCGCGTTTTTTACACCCATCACGAACTGAACGTGCACAGGAGATTTCAGCAGCCCTTGCTGCACGAGATCCCCTGTGCTGTACAACATCGCCAGATCAAAGATCTCGATTTCTGGTTTGACGTCGTGGTCGAGCATCATTTGCGCAAGCGCACGCACGAAGTCCGGCGGGTTCTCATAGACGGTAGTCGGAAAATTGACAGAACCCGTTGCGAGCGATGCCATATCGGGGCGCAAATCCAGCATCGCGCCGCGTTGCTCGAACGAACGGCCACGACCGCCTGTCGAGAACTGAATGATGATGTCAGGGCAGTGCTTGCGGATGCCCTCCTGGAGAGCGGCGAAACTCGACCGGTCAGAACTGGAGTTCTCCTGTTCGTCACGCACGTGCAAGTGAACCAGCGATGCCCCGGCTTCGTACGCTTCGTGCGTGCTATCAATCTGCTCGGAGATCGTGATCGGCACAGCCGGGTTGTCCTTCTTGCGCGGAACTGAGCCAGTGATGGCAACGGAGATAATGCACGGTTCACTCATGGCTAATGCTCCAGTTCGAGGTTTCCGTCCCGCCTATATGGCGAGCGATCATGAACGTGTGCCCGGCGCAACGCCCGCACACCACGTTGTCCAAGTCTAGTTCAACCGCGCGCGATGAGCATCGCTCGATCTAGCCGCCGCTCACAGCCGCACGCCGGCGGCGCTCGACTGATCCGCCGTCGGCAGTTCGAAGCAGAAGGTCGTACCCGCTCCCGCGCGATCGACCAGACGTATCTGACTGTGATGCAATTGCAGCATGCGCTGCACGATCAGCAAGCCGAGTCCGCCGCCACGATGCGGCCCACTCGGGTTGAACGGGCGCTCGAACAGACCCGCTCTTTGTTCAGGGGGAATGCCGGGGCCGGTATCGCTCACCGTCACCGACACCTTGCCGCCCTGATACGCGAGGTCCACGTCGATCGCCCCTTCCGCGGGCGTGTGGCGGATCGCGTTGTCGAGCAGATTCGTCAGCACACGCTCGATCATCCCCAGATCGGCGCACACGTTCGGCAGGCGCGGCGGAATGCCCGCCCGCAAGCGGATGTGCCGCGCCTCGGCCGGCAACTCGAATTTCTGAAAGACGTCCTGCACCAGATCGACCAGCGAGAACGGTTCGAGCATCGGCTGCACGTTGCCGTGTTCGAGCCGCGCCAGTTCGAATAGCGACTGCGCGAGCCGCCCCACCTTGACGCTTTGCGCGAGCGCGATGGCCAGATAGCGGGCGCGCTCCACTTCGCCGATGCTGTCGGCCTTCAGCGAAAGCGTCTCCAGATAGCCGTGCAGCGAGGTCAACGGCGTGCGCAGGTCGTGCGAGATGTTGGCGATCAACTCGCGCCGTTGCTGGTCCTGCCGTGTCAGCGCGCGCCACTGGTCGCCGATGCGCTTGGCCATCTGCGCGAACGTCGCTTCGAGTACGGCGATTTCGTCGCGCTGTCCGGCGGGCGCCGAGCGCGGCACGCTGGGTTGCGTGTCCGGTTCGCCTTCCGCGTCGAAACGGCGCATCGCGTCGGTGAGACGGCGCAGCGGCCGCGTGATCAGCCCGAATGCCATCAAACCCGCAAGCAAGCCCAGCAGCGCAACCAGCGCCATCGACCACAACGTGGTGCGCAGCACCGAGCTGGCCGCCACGCGCGCGGCGAGCGCGTCGTGCTCTTCGCCGAGCAGCACCACGTAGATATAGCCGGACGGCGGCTGGCCGTTCAGTTGCAACGGCGCGGCGCTGAACACCTTTTCGCCGGCGACGCTGCGCGGGTCGTCGCCGAGGATCGGCAACGCGTCGCCCGCGATGAAGCGCCGGATCGGCGCGAGGTCCACCTGTTGGCGCTTGACGTGACCCGCCGGGGCATCGTCGCCCTGGATGCGCCCCTGGTTGTCGAGCAGGTAGACCTCGACGCTCGGATTCACCATCATCAACTGCCCGAACAGCTGGCGTACCGCGTCGGGGCGCAAGCCGTTCGCGTCCATCAGCGTGGTGCGGTGCGCGATATGGTCGGCGAGGTTCTTCGACAGGCTCTGCACCACTTCCTTTTCGTGCAGATCACTCGAACGGATTTGCAGCCACGCCGACGCGCCGCAACACGCGAGCAATAGCGCGGAGAAAACGAGCGAGAGCCGCTGGGTGAGCGTCAGATTCACGGCGCGTCCTTATGAGTGCCGCCCGTGGGCGGCGCCTCGCCGCTGGCCACGGCCAGCTTGTAGCCGCGTCCCCAGACGGTGAGGATGCGCTCGGGCTGGGCCGGATCGGCTTCGATCTTCGCGCGCAGCCGGTTGATGTGGGTGTTGACGGTGTGCTCGTAGCCCTCGTGCTGATAGCCCCACACGGCATTGAGCAGGTCCATCCGCGAGAACACCTTGCCGGGATGCTGCGCGAAGAAATACAGCAGGTCGAATTCGCGCGGCGTCAGTTCGATCGGCGTGCCGTCGACGGCGGCCTCGCGTGTCAGCGGGTCGATCGTCAGTCCGGCGATACGCAGGCTGCCCGCGTCGATGCGCGAGTCCTTCGCCAGCGCCTCGACGCGCCGCAGCAGCGCCTTCACGCGCGCCACCAGTTCGAGCACCGAGAACGGCTTGGCCAGATAGTCGTCGGCGCCCAGTTCGAGGCCGAGAATGCGGTGCACTTCGCTCGACCGCGCGCTGGTGATGATGATCGGCGTATAGCGCGTCATCGCCCGCGCGCGCCGGCAGATTTCCAGCCCGTCGACGCCGGGCAGCATCAGATCGAGGATCAGCGCGTCCCAGCCGCCTTGCTCCAGCAGGCGCAGCCCTTCGTTGCCGTCGGCGCTGTGCACGACTTCGTAACGTTCATCGCGCAGATGAAGGCTCAGCACGTTGGCGATGTCGACGTCGTCTTCGACGATCAGGATGCGCTTCGGTTGGTCCATGGAGGGCTTCGGGTGCCTGAAGGAACGTGAAGGGAACGTGATTCGGCGCGCTGGCGGACGACCCCTCAGCCGACGCGGGCCGTGGCGTCATTGTGCAAAATTTTCGGGCGGCGAGTTATCACATTTAATTTAACTTTTCGTGAGGACTTCGACATCGGCGGTGTCCTACGATGACGCCACTTTTCGTCACTTCGCGCAACTACGCACGAACACTCATCAAGGGGCTCATCATGCAATGCAGAAGGCGCTTCCTTTTTTCAGGCGCGGCGGCGCTCGCCGCGCTGGCCGCCGCAAGCCGCTGGCGGCCGGTGACCGCCGCCGCGGCACAGTCCGGCGCGCCATCCGAAAGCTTCGAAGTCACCCGCACGGACGCGCAATGGCGCCAGTCGCTGACGCCGGCTCAGTATGCCGTACTCCGCCACGAAGGCACCGAGCGGCCATACAGCAGTCCGCTGAACGACGAGCATCGCGCGGGCGTATTTGCCTGCGCGGGATGCCGGCTCGATCTGTTCGCGTCGCACACGAAATTCGACAGCCATACCGGCTGGCCGAGTTTCTGGGCGCCGCTCGATCATGCCGTGGCGACCCGCGAGGACCGCTCGTTCGGCGTATCGCGCACGGAAGTGCATTGCCGGCGCTGCGGCGGCCATCTCGGTCACGTGTTCGACGACGGCCCGCCGCCGACCGGCCTGCGCTACTGCATGAACGGCGTCGCACTGATGTTTACCCCGGCTGCCGCCTGAGCCGGCCCACTCCCGCTGAACGACCCGCACTCCCACGCCCGGAATCGCCATGCTACTCATCGTTCTCGCCTATCTCGGCGGCGCCCTCACGATCCTCAGCCCCTGCATCCTGCCAGTGCTGCCGTTCGTTTTCGCGCGCGCCGATCAACCGTTCGTCCGCAGCGGCCTGCCCTTGCTCGCCGGCATGGCGCTGACGTTCGCTCTCGTCGCGACGCTGGCCGCCGTCGGCGGCGGCTGGGTCACGCAGGCCAACCAGTATGGCCGCTGGCTCGCGATCGCGTTGCTCGCCATCTTTGGCCTGACGCTGCTGCTGCCGCGTTTCGCCGATCATCTGATGCGCCCGTTCGTGAGCGCCGGCAACCGGCTGTCGAACTTCGCGCAAGCCGACGGTCAGCAGGCTCGCGCGGGCTCGTCGTTTCTGCTGGGCATCGCGACCGGCCTGCTGTGGGCGCCGTGCGCCGGCCCGATTCTCGGGCTGGTGCTGACCGGCGCGGCGCTGCGCGGCGCGAGCGTCGGCACCACGCTGTTGCTCGCGGCCTATGCGGCCGGCGCCGCGACTTCGCTCGCGGTGGCGCTGCTGATCGGCGGCCGGGTGTTCACGGCGATGAAGCGCTCGCTCGGCGCGGGTGAATGGATTCGCCGTGGAATCGGCGCGGCGATGCTGCTCGGCGTCGTGGCGATCTCGCTCGGTCTCGACACCGGCGTGCTGGCGCGCGTGTCGACGATCGCCACCGGCGGTCTCGAACAGAAGCTGGTCGATAGGCTCTCGCCCGCCGCGCAGCCGGTGAAGCCGGCCGTGGCGGACAACGGCGGCGCGATGACGGCCGGCAACACGCCGGCCATCGCGGCTGCCGATGCCAAAGCCAACGGCAATGCCGATGCCAACGCGAGCACACCCACCGCCGGCGCATCCGCTTCGATGATGCGCGCGACGCACGCCATTTCTGGCGACGCTGCGCCGCTGCCCGTCGAAGGCGTGCTGCCGTCGCTGGACGGCGCGGTTCAGTGGCTGAATTCGCCGCCGCTGACCACTCGGGACTTACGCGGCAAGGTCGTGCTGGTCGACTTCTGGACTTACTCGTGCATCAACTGCCTGCGTTCGCTGCCATATGTGAAAGCGTGGGCGCAGAAGTACAAGGACCAGGGGCTCGTCGTGATCGGCGTGCACGCGCCGGAGTTCGCGTTCGAACGCAATATCGACAACGTGAAGAAGGCCACGCACGACCTCGGCGTCGACTACCCCGTGGCGATCGACAATAACTACGCGATCTGGCGCGCGCTGAACAACCAGTACTGGCCGGCGCACTATTTCGTCGACGCGCAAGGTCAGATCCGCTACCACCATTTCGGTGAAGGCGACTACGCGGAATCGGAGAAGGTGATCCAGCAACTGCTCGCCGAAGCAGGGCATACGAGTGCGACGAAGGTCTCGCTCGGCATCGCGGGCACGAGCGCGCAAGGCGTGCAGGCAGCGGCCGATAACGCCGATCTGCAATCGACCGAAACCTACATCGGCTATCAGCGCGCGGAGAACTTCGCGTCGCCCGGCGGCCAGGCGCAGGACAAGGTGCGCACGTACACAGCGCCGTCGCAGCCCGGCGTCAACGATTGGGGATTGGCCGGCGCATGGAAGGTCGGCGCCGAGCAAGCAAGCCTCGCGGCGGCGAACGGGCGCATCGTGTATCGCTTTCATGCGCGCGATCTGCATCTGGTGCTCGGCCCGGGCAAGGACGGCAAGCCGGTGCGCTTCCGCGTGAGCGTGGATGGCGCGGCGCCCGGCGCAGCACACGGCGCCGACAGCGCCGCCGACGGCAGCGGCACGGTGACCGAACAGCGCCTCTACCAGCTCGTGCGGCAAAGCGGAGATGTGACGGACCACACGTTCTCGATCGAGTTTCTCGATCCGGGCGTGCAGGCGTATGCATTCACGTTCGGCTGATCTGAACCGGACGGCATCAATCAACCACGATCTATGACTATTTGAGGAACCGACATCATGAACACGACATCTGCCATCAAGGCTTCCTTGCGCAAGCGCTCGACCCTCGCCCGGGTCGCGGGTTGTGTCGCGATTGCGGCAAGCGTGCTGGCCGCGCAACGCATCGCCAATTCAGCCGAAGCGGCGACGAAGATTCCACCGCCCGTTCAGGACGAACAGGTCGGCGCCACGCATAGCGAAACCGCGGTGCTGGCGGGCGGCTGCTTCTGGGGCGTGCAAGGCGTATTCGAACACGTGCGGGGCGTAAAGCAGGTTGCATCGGGCTATTCCGGCGGCGCGGCCGGCACCGCGCAATATGAAACCGTCAGTGGAGGCGATACCGGACACGCGGAGTCGGTGCAGATCACATACGACCCGACGCAGATTACCTATGGGCGTCTGCTGCAAATCTTCTTCTCGGTCGCGCACGACCCGACGGAGTTGAACTACCAAGGTCCCGACCACGGCACGCAATACCGGTCGGCGATTTTCCCCGCCAATGCGGAGCAGCGCAGCGTCGCGAAGTCGTATATCGCGCAGCTCGATAACGCGCATGTGTTCTCCCGGCCGATCGTCACGCGCGTGGAGGAGTTCAAGGGCTTTTATCCGGCGGAGAGCTACCACCAGAACTTCCTCGCGCTTCATCCGGACTACCCGTATATCGCCATCAACGATCTGCCGAAGGTGAGCGGATTGAAGCGGATGTTTCCCGAGTTGCATCGCAACGATCCGGTGTTGCTGAAAACGGGTGCTTCATCGTGAGCGGTTGGGCGCTGCCTCGCGTAGGGATTTTCTCCTTGTGACGGCGCAGCGCCCCCTTTCCGGATCGACATAGGTGTGTCGCCGGTACGATCGTCGAGTCTGATCTCGACGACGACCGGCGACACGAACGTCCATCAGAAACGATGCCGGATACCCGCCTGAACCAGCGTCTGCGAATGGCTGCTCGACGCCGTGGTGGTGTAGATCTGCGCAAACGCACCAGGGCCGCTCGCGCGCTGGTAAATGCCCGTGAGGAACAGATCGGTGCGCTTCGACAGCAGATAGTCCGTGGCCAGCGTCACCTGGTTGTAGTGCGGTGAACGGCCGCCGGAGTAATCGCCCGCCGTGTACACATACGACACGCCGACGAGCCATGCAGGCGTAAAGCGCTTATACACGCCCAGTTCGCCGTTTTGCAGCCTGAGCCCCGACGAATCCGAGTAGTTGAACAGCACGTTCGTATAGCTCGCGAGCACGTTGACGAAGCCGAAGTCATAGTTCGCGCCCACGCCGAAGAAGCGCTGCTGGTCGGTGCCCGCGCCCGTCGGGCTCGTCACGAACGGCGAGCTGAAACCCCAGCCCGTGAAAGGCGGCGACATGTACCCCGAACCGAGTTGTTGAACCGGTTGGTGAAGAACATGTTGTCGTTGTCGCCGATGTGCGCGCCGAAGCCTGCGAAGAGATTGGCGGTTCGGCCCGCCGCATTCGGACGATTGGCGGCGGTGCCGACCAGCATCAATTTTTTCATAAGGTCTCCAAATGAATTATTCGTCGAGGGCCGGTGCACGACTCAGATCGGATCAACGGCATGACCCGCTGGACCTCGGTAGCGACCGGCTCTCAACAGGAGTTCGGAATGCAGTGTAAGTGCCGCCGGCTACGCTTTGTTATTCAAAATCTGCGGGGGCAATAGAAATTTGCTGAGTCGCTGGAAAGGCCGTCCACACGGGCCGAAAAGCGCGCGATCAACGTGCTCGGGAGCTAGTGATTACCCGGAGAGAAGGTGTTTCAGGGGGGAATGAACGGACAGGCGCAGGCCGATGGCCTGCTGTTCGGACTGCATGAACGCGCCATGAGCGACGATGCGCTAGCGCGCAGCTAGCCGTGCGGCCGCCTCGACGAAACGGTGGAGATACACGGCTAGCGGTTCGGTACGAAGAGTGGAGTTTGACGTCTGGTTACAGGTGCGCACAGGCGCGTGATGAAAAGCGGCTTTTCTCAAGCGAGTGACCGGGCCGCTTCCGCATGCCTGGAACGCACCCAGTAATTGAGCCCAGCGCAGCCCACCAGCAGCAAGCCGGTGACAAAAAACACCGGCTGCAACCCGAGATGCGCGCCAATCTGTCCGCCGATCAACGGCCCGACCACCTGCCCGCTGAACTGCGCGGACTGCAGATAACCCAAGGTCGTTCCCGACTGGCTTTCATCGACCGACTGACGCACCAGTTTCGCGATCGACGGCAACAACCCGGCGATCGTCATCCCCATCACGCCGCGCAGCAACGCGAGCTGCCACCAGTGCGTAACGAAAGCCTGCGGCAGCATGACCAGCGCCGTCGCAATCAGGCAGCCGATGATGACGTTCCAGCCGCCGACGCGGTCCGCGAGCGCCCCCAGCCGCGGCGCGGTCAGCATGCTGCCGAACGCGGACGCGGCCATCACGACGCCCGCCACGCGCGCAAGCTGTGCGTGCGGCACGCCCAACTGGCCGATGTACACCGTGATGATTGGCTCGATCGACATGTTGGCGAGCAGCACCATCATCGCCGTGACGAGCAGCGCCGGGATTACCGCGCGATTGACGCTCACGCGGGTCGACGCTTTCGCGGCGAGCCGGTGCTGCGCGTCGACGGCCTTGTCGAAGTCTTCGCGCACCAGCAGCAGGGTCGCCACCGCGGCCACCGCGATCATCGCGCCGCCGACGAAGAACGTGCCGCGAATCCCGACCCAGCCAGGCAGAAAGCCGCCCACCAGCGGGCCGATCAGATTGCCCGCCAATGCGCCGACCGACAGCACGCCGAGCGCCCAGCCGGCGCGTTCGCGCGGCGCCTGCGTGCCGATCATCACGATCGACGCCGATGCATAGCCGCCGATCAATCCGGCCACCAGCCGCAGCGTGACGAGGTCGGTCACGTTGCGCGCGACGCCGATCAAGGACATCACCACCGCCATGCCGATCGCCGCGCGCACGAGCATCGGCTTGCGTCCATAGCGATTGGCGAGGCGCCCCCACAGCGGCGCGGTCACGGCGGTGCCGAAGAAGGTCGCGCCGAACGCGACGCCTGACCATTGAACCACCGCGGCCGGCGAGCTGGCGCCGAGCTGCTCGACGTACAACGGCAGAAAAGGCAGCAGCATGCTCAGGCTCACCAGGGTGGTGAACGAGCCGAACACGCAGACCGCGAGATTGCGTTGCCAGTACGCCGTGTTGCGTTCCGCGTAGCTGGATTGACTGGGCCGAGTCGCCGATGCGTCGAGCCGATTCGCCGGAGAGTTCATGGGGTCGCTCAAGATGGTGGGACCGCGCCCGTGACGGCGCTGACCGCTTCCGAATGGATGGGATCTGAACATCGGGCAACCCAAGCCGAATCCGTCGACGCCCCGCTGTTGCAGCCTCGTTCATAGCTGAAGACTACGCAGGATCATCCATCTTGAAAAATGAATTTATCTGATCGGATCGATCTTATTTACTGATTTCAGTGGCGAAGTGAGGGCGTGCGCCGCGCGGGCCATAGCGCCGGCTCACGACGCTGTGTGGATCAGGACTGAACCGGCCACGCCTGCTCGATCGCATGCAGCGCGCTCAGCACGATCGAGCGATTCAACGCGGCGGCGAGCGTGCCATCGCGTTCCGCATACGCCTCGCACAGCCGTTGATGGTCCGCGCACGAGCGTTGCAGGCGGCCCGGCAGCGTCGTGCTGAGGTGCCGCAGACGATTGGTGCGCATCCGCATCGAGTCGAGCACTTCCTTGAAGATGCCGTTGCGG
Organism: Paraburkholderia panacisoli; assembly: GCF_008369935.1. Lineage (GTDB taxonomy): Bacteria > Pseudomonadota > Gammaproteobacteria > Burkholderiales > Burkholderiaceae > Paraburkholderia > Paraburkholderia panacisoli. The sequence goes on from NZ_VTUZ01000029.1 coordinate 77,084, forward strand.
CACACGCGCAATTCTTCGTCGCGGAACGCGACGTTGGCCCAGAAATAACCGTCGACGTCCCCTTGCGCGGCGACCTCGGCCAGACGCTGATGCGCGCGCCACAGCGACGCGATGTCGTCGTCGGTGGCGTGCTCGACGATCGCGAGCGAGACCTGCGCGTAGAGAATCGCGCGAAGCTGATAGATCTCCCGCACGTCCTTCAGATTGACCGCCGACACACGAGGCCGCCGGCGCGGCGACCAGTCGACCAGTCCTTCGCGGCTCAGCACGAACAGCGCCTCGCGCGCCGGCGTGCGGCTCACGCCGAAACGTCTGGCGAGATCGACCGAGTTCAGATCGTCGCCCGCCGCCAGCCTGCCTTCGATGATCGCGCGCGCCACCCAGTCGACGATCTCCGCCACCGGCGACGCTTCGCCGTCGTCCGCGGGCGCGCTTTTGTCGACATCCTGGTCCATCGCGTGTCCTCTCGTGAAAGCGTGCCGGGGCGGGCACAGCAGCGGATTCTAGCAAACCGCCGTGCTCGCCAGCGCCGCTGGTCCGACGCACCAAGCCGAATCAAGTGTATACATTTCTGCTCTCCACCTCTTGAATTTATCGAAGACATCGCATTATCATGCGTCAAGTGTCGACACTAAAGACAAAAAGCCGACACGCTGATTCCATACAGACCAGGAGACGTCATGTACATGGAAAAGGAAGTCGCCGGGACCGCGCATGCCGCGCCCAGCGTGTCGGCGCGGCTCGACCGCTTGCCGCCTACGCGGTATTTCAGCGGCCTCGTGGTGCGCATTGCGATCGGCGGATGGTTCGAGTTCTACGAAATGTTCATGGCCGCCTATATCTCGCTGGGCCTGATCGGCAGCGGCCTCTACCGTGCCACCACGGCGGGTCTGTTCGACGTGAACGGCTTCGCGAGCTTTCTCGGCTCGTTCTTCGCGGGCATGTTCGTCGGCACGGTCGCGCTGGGCGGCTTCACCGACCGCTTCGGACGGCGCGCAGTGTTCACCGGCGCGATGCTGATCTACTCGGTGGCGACCTTCGTCGCGGCGTTTCAGACCTCGCCGGAAGCCATGGACCTGTGGCGCTTTTTCGCGGGCATCGGCATCGGCGTGCAACTGATTACCGTCGATACCTACATATCCGAACTCACGCCGTATCGCGCGCGCGGACGTTATTCGGCCTTCAGCATTCTCGTCATTCTGACTTCCGTGCCGGTCGTCGCGGTGCTGTCGTATCTGCTGGTGCCGCACACGGTGCTCGGACTCGACGGCTGGCGCTGGGTGATGATCATCGGCTCGGCCGGCGCGATCCTGATCTGGTTCATGCGGCGCGGTCTGCCCGAGTCGCCGCGCTGGCTCGAAAGCAAGGGCCGCGAGGCCGAGGCGCACGCGATCGTCGATGCGATCGAGGCGCGCGTGATTGCGGAGACCGGGCGCACGCTCGCACCGCCGGGACTGGACGCGCCCGCGTCGTCCCGTGGCGAGCGAGGCTCGTGGGCGGAAATGTGGCAGGGCCGCTATCTCAAACGCACCGTGATGTTGTCGATGTTCAACTTCTTCCAGACCTTCGGCGTGTACGGCTTCGGCGCATGGGTGCCGGTGCTGCTGTACTCGAAGGGGATCACGATCACGCACTCGCTGCTCTATACGATGGTGATCGCGTTCACGACGCCGCTCGGCGCGTTCGGCGCGATGCTCTGCGCCGAACGCGTGCAGCGCAAATGGCAACTGGTGGGCTCCGCGATCGCAGTGGCGGTGGCCGGCGTGCTGTTCGGCATGGTGCGCGAGCCGGTGCTGATCGTGCTGTTCGGCGGCATCGTGACGATCGCGAACAACTGGATGATCGGCATCTTTCACACCTATCAGGCGGAGCTGTATCCGACCCGCATCCGGGCTCGCGCGGTCGGTTTCGTATTCAGCTGGAGCCGGGTCAGTTCGATCTTCGTGGGTTTCTGGGTGGCGGCGCTGCTCAAGCATTCGGGCGTGCCTGCCGTATTCGTGCTGATTTCGTCAGCCATGCTTGTGATCGTCGTGATGGTCGGCCTGTTCGGGCCGCGCACCAACGGCGTTCGTCTCGAGGAGTTGTCTCAATGAGTTCCATTGCCGCCGCGTTCGCGCAGGGCCTTCACCAACTGGCGCAGCGTCCGTTGCCGGATCACGTCGCGCGCGAAGCCGGGCGCTCGCTCATCAACGTGATCGGAACGTCGATCGGCGCGTGCAAGCATCCGGGCGTCGCTGCGATTGTCGCGGCCGCCCGCGAACTGGGCGTCGCCGAAACGGCACCGGTGCCGGGACGCGCCGAACGTGTCGACAGCCATTTCTCCGCGCTGGCGACCGGCTTCGCGGGCCACCTCGACGATTTCGACGACACCCATCTCGTCACCGTGATCCACCCGGCCGCGTCGGTGTTCGCGGTGCTGACCGCGCTCGCGCCCGACACGCGTCCGAGCGGCGCGCTGGCGCTGCGCGCGTTCGCGCTCGGCTGCGAGGCGCAGTTGCGGGTCGGCGTATCGATCTCACCGGAACACTATGACCGGGGCTGGCATATCACCGGCACGTGCGGTGTGATCGGCTGCGCGGTGACCGCGGCGCTGCTGCTCGGCTTCGATCAAGCGACTCTGGCCCAAGCCGTTTCGATTGCCGCTTCGATGTTCGTCGGGCAACGCGAGGCGTTCGGCACGATGACCAAGCCTTATCACCCGGGCAAGGCCGCCGCGAACGGCATTGCCGCCGCGCGGCTCGCGCAGCGGGGCGCGCGCGCGGCGGCGGATATCTTCGAAGCGCCGGGCGGTTACTCGCACTCGCTGTCGACCCGGGTCGACTTCGCGCAGATGAACGGCGAGTTCGGCGAGCGTTGGGAGTTGCTCTTCAATACCTACAAGCCATATCCGTGCGGGATCGTCGCGCATCCGGCCATCGACGGCGGTCTCGCGCTCGCCACGCGAATCGACGACGTGGCTTCGATCGAGACCATCACGCTGCGCTGCCATCCGCTCGTGCCCGAACTGATGGGCAACCCGCAGCCGAAGGACGGTCTGCAGGCACGCTTCAGTGCGATTCACGGCGTCGCGGCGGCGCTCTGCGACCGGCAGGTGGGCCTCGCGCAATACGAGGATCAGCGCGTGGTGCGCGACGACGTCCGCGCGCTGCGCGCGAAAACGACGCTCGCACCGGATGCGTCGGTGCAGCGCGACGAAGTGTTCATCGAGGTGCGGCTCCATGACGGCTCGACTTTCGCGCATCACGTCGAGCATGCGCGCGGCAGCCTCGCGCGCCCGCTCACCGACGATGAACTGATGGACAAGGTCCGCCTGCTGGTGGACCCGCACTTGGGCAATCACGCCGCCGCGCGGCTCGCGGCCATCGTCGAAGGACTCGATGCCGCGACCAATCTCGACGCGCTGTTCTCGCTCTGTACTTCGAACAAGGAATTGAATCATGCATAACCCCGCCGCTCAGTCCGCCGTGTCCGATGCGCTTGTCGGATTCGCCGCCATCCCGTTGATGGATCAGCGCGCGCAGTTCATTGCCAGACAGACTGTGCGCGAAGCACGGGAGCGCAGCGCCACTGCCGGCGATGCCGGGCGCGAACTCACCGCGCTGCTGCAATCGCAAGGCCATGTGCCGAACGACACGCGCGTGCGCGCGTGGGTGCTCGGCGCGACCCTCGCCAGGCGTGCGCCGGCTTCGACGGCGACGCCCGTTCTGGCGGCGGTGATCGCGATGGGCGACGAGCTCGCGGCCTCCGATGACGAGATCGCAGCGGCGGCCGCCGTCGGTATCGAAGCGGCGGCGCGGATTCTTGCCGCCGTCGATAGCGACGAGTTCCGCGCGCGCTGGAACGTGGCGTCCGCCGTCGGCATTCTCGGCGCGGCGCTGGCGCTCGCACGTCTGCACAAGCTCGATCAGACGCGCACGCGTCACGCGCTCGGCATTGCGGCGACCCAGGCGGCGGGACTCGCGCGCAACCAGGGTGAGGCGCTGGCCGCGATCGAAACCGGCAAGGCCGCCGCCGATGCGATCGAAGCCACGCTGCTCGCCAAACATGGCTTCACCAGCGCGCCCGCGTCGATCGATGGCCGCCGGGGGTTCGCGGCCTTGATGGCTTACCGGTTCGATGTGGCGTCGATCACCGACGGGCTCGGCACGCGCTGGGTGTCGATGAACTTTTGATTGAACCGACGGCGCGCGTAATGAGTCGACGGAATGCGCCGCGACCCATACGCGCGCCGCCTCGCCCGTCCAACTGATTATCCAGAACAACAAGGAATCTGCATGTCCGAGTGTCACATGCTGGCGCGCCGCCGCGTGCTTCAATCGGTCGGCGCCATCGCCGCCCTGACGCTGTCTCCTACCCGCCTCTTCGCCGCCGACAGTGTCGACGTGACCGGCCAGCTCGCGCGCTACATGGTATCGGCACGCAGCAACCCGCTCCCCGACCCGGTCGTGCTCGCGTGCAAGCATCGCATTCTCGACACCTTCGGCGCGATGGTGTCCGGTTCCCGCATGAAACCGGGCACGATGGCGGTGAACTACGTTCGCGGACTCGGCGGCGAGCCGCAAGCCTCGGTGGTCGGCGCGCCGTTTCGCACCACGGCGATCAACGCCGCGCTCGCCAACGCGATGTGCGCGCACTCCGACGAAACCGACGACTTCGAGCCCGTCACCAAGGCCCATCCTGGCAGCTCGGTCGTGCCGGCCGCGCTGGCGCTGGCCGAACGCGAAGGCAGCAGCGGCGAAGCGCTGATTCGCGCGGTCACGCTCGGCTACGACATGGCCTGCCGTCTGCTAATGGCGCTCGGGCCGGATCTGGTGCGCGGCACGCATCGCAGCGCCGAGGGCACCGCGTCCACTTTCGGCGCGCTCGGCGCCGCGGCGTCGCTCGCGCAACTGGATGAACTGCGGATGCGCTACGCGATCTCCTATTCCGCGCAGCAGGTATCGGGCTTGTGGAGCTGGGTGAAGGACAAGGACCACATCGAAAAGGCATTCGACTTCGCGGGCATGGGCGCGCGCAACGGCGTGACGGCGGTCGACATGGTGCAGGCCGGTCTCACCGGCGTCTACGATGTGCTCGACGGCACCAACAATCTGTTCATCGCGTTATCGACCAGTCCGAAGCCGCAAGCAATGCTCGACGGACTCGGCAGCCGCTTCTACGTCACCGAGACGGCGATCAAGACGTACTCCGTCGGCTATCCGATCCAGTCGCCGCTCGACGCGTTGCTGACACTGCGCAAGCAATACGGACTCACCCCGGACAACGTGCGCAGCATCGTCGTGAAAATTCCCACCGACGCCGAGGGCATAGTCGGCGACAGCGCGATGCCCGACGTCAATTGCCAGCATCTCGTGGCGCTCGCGCTCGTCAAAGGAGCGGTGTCGTTCGCCGACAGTCACGATGTCGCGCTGATGCACGACCCGCGCATTGTCGCGCAGCGCGCGAAGGTCACCGTGACGCCGGACGCCGCGTTGATGGACCCGGCCGCACCGCGTGGCGCGATTGTCGAAGTCACGCTGACCGATGGCCGCAAGGTCGATCACTTCACTAAATTCCCGCCGGGTACGAAAGAAAACCCGTTGAATACCGAAGCGGTCAATGCGAAGGCGCGCGACTTGATGGCGCCGGTGCTTGGCGCGCGAAAGACCGATCAGCTTATCGATCGGATCAACACACTGGAGAGCGTGGACAACGTTCGGCAGTTGCGTCCGTTGTTCACGATTTGATTCGCCAGCGCGCGATGCGCAGCGGTGAGCCGGCGCGTGTGGCGAGAAGATCGCAACGAATCTTGCCACCGCTGCCGCGCCCTGAATGCGCGAATGGCCTGCTTCACCATGCGGCGAAAACAGGCCATTCGTGTTCGATGCGAATTGATCCGGCGCGAGCCGAGGGCTCGCGCCGCGCCCGATTAGCGAGCGTAGCTGACGACCGGAGCCGAGTACGAACTCGACGCGGAATCCGCACGGCCTCCTGCCTGCGACGAACCATTGGCGGCCGACCCATAGCCGCTGGTTTGCGCAACGTTGTTTTGAGCCGCGACACGCGCTTCGGCCGCTTGAATGTCTGCCGGGTAGTTGTAGTTGTCCCCGGTGGCCGGGTTATAGCCGGCCTTTTCCAGTTGCACCAGCTCCGATCGCACTTGAGCGCGCGTCACCGGTTGGCTGGATTGAGCAAACGCGGCGAGCGGGGCGGTAATGAGAGCGGCGATAACGGCGGCTTCGATCAGCGACTTCATGGTTACAACCTCCATAGATTGCTTTGCACGGTGCTGGAGACTTGTTGTGTCCCGCAGCGAATGAAAACAGTCTAGGAGTCCGAGTATCTAGGGTAAACCCCTAATTCACGAATTAACTCTTGCGTTATCCGTGCTTAATCCCGTTTCGATATGAACGATCGTGCTTTAATTGCATCATTTCATGCAGATATCGCCGCCGATGTCGTGGGCTAAACTCGTAGCGCACGCCGAGGCATCGCCCGCGCAATGCGCCACGGCCCCGCAGTTCAACCGACGAGACCACCGCCCATGCCCCAGCCTGCCGTTCTGCCCTCGTACCAGGACACCGTGCGCGCTGAATGGGTCGACTACAACGGTCACTTGCGCGACGCGTTCTATATGCTGATTTTCAGCTTCGCGACCGATGTGCTGATCGACCTGATCGGTTTGCCCGACGCGGTGCGCACGGCGCGCCGCCGCTCTATCTACACGCTCGAAGCGCATCTCAACTATCTGCACGAGATCAAGGAAGGCGCACAGGTTCGCGTCGACATGCGCGTGCTCGGGCACGATGCGAAGCGCCTGCATCTGTATCTCGAGATGTTCAGCGGGCATCACGGCGAGCCCGTGGCCGCCGGCGAGCAGATGTTGCTGCATGTCGATACCAGCGGCCCGCGCGCCGTCGCATTCGACCACGACGTCGCGGCTCGGGTGCGCGAATTCGCCGACGCGCATGCCGCGCTGCCGCCGGCAAGATTCGCGGGGCGCGTGATCGGTCTGCGCGCCGCAACGTAACGCAATCGGAGTGGACATGCTTGAAGCGGAAATTGCCGCATTCGTCGAAAAGGCCACCGCGATCTATCCCGCGCATACCACGCCATTGACGCCGCCTGAACAGCGCGCACTGTACGACCGCTACGCGGCGATGCTGACTCCGCCGCTGCCGGATGAAATCACGGTGCAGGACGCCGGGCTGCGGTCCGGTGCGGGTCATGAGATCGCGCTGCGGCTTTACCGGTCTCGTGCAAAGACACGCGAAGACGTGCGCGGCACCGTGCTGTATTTTCACGGCGGCGGCTTCGTACTCGGATCGCTGAACAGTCATCAGATGGTGACCGCGCGCCTTGCCGCCGACACCGGGCTCGACGTGGTCGCGGTCGACTACCGTCTGGCGCCCGAACACCGCGCGCCGGCTGCGCATGACGATTGCCTGGAAGTGACGCGCGCCGCGTTGAACGGACGCTTGCCGTTCGACCTGCTCGACAACGCCGCGCTGCAACTGGCCGGCGACAGTGCCGGCGGCACGCTGGCGGCCAGCGTCGCGATGCGGCTGCGTGACGAAGGCATTCAACGCGTGCGCGGATTGGCGCTGGTGTATCCGATGCTCGGCACCGATCCTCAACCGCCGGCACGCGACACCGAAGCGCATGCACCGATGCTGACACTCGTCGACGTGCATACGTTCCGCGATCTGTATTGGGGCAAGGGCGACTCCGCGTCGTACCCCTTATGGACGATCCCGCTCGACGCGGCGCGCTTCGACGGCCTGCCGCCGACGCTGGCGATCGGCGCGGAGCACGATCCGTTGAGGGACGATGCGCGCGTGTTCGTCGAGCGTATCAACGCAGCCGGTGGACACGCGCAATTGCGGATCGGCACCGGACTCGTGCATGGATGTTGGCGCGCGCTTGAATCGAGTCCCGGCGTGCAGGCAATGCATCGGCAAGTGTGCGATTTTCTGGCCGCGCAGGCTCGGGGCTAGGCTGCGTCAGCACGTGGTCGGTCTGAAGCTGGAGAGCCTGAAGGAACGCTTTTGCGTACGCCTTTTTTGCGCGTTCCTATTCCCCGCATGGACTTCGAACCGCATGCCCGTCAACATCGAACGGCCGCCCCCGCCTCGGGCTTCAAGACCGACGCGCAAAACGCGTCGGCGTTCTGGGGTGCGCGCGGTCGGCCGGGGTGCCGGGTTTCGGCAGCCGTATCGTGAAGGTGGTATGCGCGCCGCGCATCGAACTGCATTTGATACTGCCGCCCAACAGCACCGCCGCGCGACGGCCGAACGTCAGTCCCACGCCCGTGCAGCTTACATGCCGCCTGGTCGAAAAGAACGCGTCGAAAATAAACGTGACGAGCACGTACAGGCCGAACACCACGAACAGCGCCGACACGAAAACAGCTGGAATGGCGTACATGTGGCCCTAAGCGTCAGCCAGCTTCAGCGATTGCGCTCGTTCCGCCATTGCGAAAAGGCCACGAGATCCAGACCCACCTCGTCCGGGTCGATACGGGTCCAGCCATAGAACGCGTCGTCCCAGCCTGGGATGCCGCGCGGCGTCAGCTTCCTGACCTCCATCCCGCCACGGTAGGCGAGGTCCGGCCAGAACAGCGGCATCACCTCGCGCACGGCCAGTTGCCTCAACAATTCGGCCGGGCCGCCCTCGTCGGCCACGATCTCGCCCTGCGAAATCCAGTCGTTCTCGGCCCACGCGACGAACACGCTCGGCTTGCCGTCGCGGTCGAACATCAGAATCGCGTTCTGCTCCGGACGCCAGTAGTACTCGACGATGTCTTCTGCGGCCACCACCTCGTCGATCACCTTGCGCGTGCGCGGATCACAATACGTCATGCCGTTTTCGCCGAGCGCCAGCCAGCCTGATTCCGAACAATGCCGGTTCTTGGCGTCCTTCAGAAAGTGGACCAGCCGGTTGGCCGAATCCGCTTCCGTCTTCCTCAGATACAGATCGACGATGCCGGCATTGAAGGCCTTGACCGCGACGGTCTCGTTCGCGACCCCGGTCAACAGCACTTTCGCGCAGCGCAGGTGCGCAATCGAAGAGAGGAATTCGACGCCGCTCATGCCCGGCATGTCGTAATCCACGACGACCGCGGCGACTTCTTCGAAGCGGGAAGGCCGCGCGACGATATCGCGCTCGGCCGAGGTTTCGACGAACCGCTCGACGCCCGGCTCGCTCAGGCAAACCGACGCCGACGCGAACTCCAGCGAATTCTCGCGCGCATGCTGGCGGATATAGCCGAGCGCAGTTTGCGGCCGCGTGAAGAACAGATTGGTAAAAGTGTCCGGAAAGAAGCGGCGCAGCGCATTCAGGTAACTTTCGTTGTCGTCGACGAAAACAACGGTTGCCGGATAAAAAACAGGTGGTCGAATAAAGTTGTTCATATTTTCACGTGGATCTTCACGCCGCCGCTGTGGCACCCCCAAGGCAGCAGGCAAACCAGCGAAAAGGCGTGACCGCGCAACATACCTCGGCGCGACAGCCCCCGGGCTTACGGCACGAGCGAATCTTCGCCGTGAGCCGCATTGTCAGCGCGTTGTGGTTGGCATTGCCGGCCACTGCCTGTTCTTATGGGGACACGCCGGCACGCCGCGTGCTGTTTTTATGCGCCGCCTCGTCGAACGCTGGCTGCCTGGCCGAACTCCCGCTGAAACGTATAGTACAGGCTATAAGCAACAACAGCACAAACTGGCGTTGCATTGCAACACCGCGTGCGAATCAGACGTGGCAGATTAAATTGGGGCGAATTGAAGAAGAATCGCCGCGCATGCAACGAACGGCGATCGACACGGCGGTGCGCGCGACCTGGCCCGTTCAAGGTGCATTCAGATATCAGACATCGTTAGCGCACGGCGCGGGCGGCTCGCATGGGAGCTGTCGGTTTATCATAGATTTATTGCAGCTTTCAACGATTCGTTGGTTTAAATATGACGAATACCGGCAAGGTATTGATAATCGGCCTGCTCGTGGTTGACCTGGGCATCGCCGGTTATTTACTTTTTCCGAAAGACGAGCGGCCACCGGCCGCCACCGGCGCGGTGACTGGCATCGCCGACGCCATGACGGCGGCCAAGGTTGATTCGCGAGCCGGCGAGTCTCATGTGGTGGCCGGCACTGTGGTTCCAACCACGCCGTCTGCCGGCTCGGAGCAGCTCGCAATGGCGCCGCCGCCGCGGCCGATTACCATTGCGCCAGTCGCACCTCCTGCGCCGGCTGCACCGGTTGCGCAACCTGCGCCAGTCGCCCCCGCTGCGCCAGTTGCACCGGTTGCGCAACCTGCGCCGGTCGCCCCTGCCGCCCCTGCCGCCCCTGCCGCCCCCGCAGTACCGGCCGCGCCAGCCGTGACGGTCGCGGGTCCTACAGCGGCGCCCGTCGCGCCTGCCGCGAATAAAGCGGGAGCGCGCCCCGCGAACAACACGTTCGCGTCAGGCAAAATCAAAGTCCAACAACAAACCGCTCAGGCAAAGCCGAAACCAGTGCTGCGGACCGCGCAGACTCGCGGGCAGAAGCGGGACGAATCGCACCGCAACGGCGCGAATTCGCTATCGGCGGCGATGACCGCGCAACTCGTCAGGGAATCCGCCAAGCCCGACCCGTCGCTGCCGATGCCGCCGATGAGCCGCAGCGGCCCGAGCGGCCGGGGCTCGAATCCGGTCGCTGCGGCGATGACCGATCAGCTGGTCAGGGAGTCCTCGAAAGTGACTCCCCCGCAATACGACAAGCACTAAACACTGACGAGGCGCGCGAACGCGGCTCGCATTTCAGGCGCATGCTTCACGCGCATTCATGCCGGGCAGTCACGGACGCGACGCCACCTCATCCAGGTGTTCGAGCAGGTCGGCCGGATCGTCGTAGACCCGCAACGCGCCCGCCCGTTCGAGTTCCTCCGTACCGTACCCTCCGGACAGCAGACCGACGCCCAGCGAACGGCAGCGCCGCGCCGCAAGCATGTCCCAGATGCTGTCCCCGACCACGACCGTATGCTCGATCGGGACGCCAAGGCGCTGCGCGGCCGCCATGAAGAGGTCCGGGTCCGGCTTCGCATATTTGACGTCGTCGCGCGTCACGACGACAGATTTCGCCGGATCGACCCCGAGCGCCTCGAGATTGAGCGCGGCGGTTTCCATCCGGCCGCTGGTCGCCACCGCCCACGGCGTTCCGGCCTGCGTCAGCGCATCGAGCAGTTCGCGCGCGCCCGGCAGCGGACACACCTGCGCGCGCAAGCGCTGATACGCGGCGGCGTGTGCGCGACGCAACCGCTCGCCGCGCTCGACGCTGATTTCACCATGCGTCTCGCGCAGCAGTTGATTGGTGAACAAGCCGCCGCTCATGCCGATCTTGCGATGAATGCGCCACACCGACAGCGGAATGCCTTCGCTATCCAGCGCTTCTTTCCAGGCCAGCACGTGCTGATACACGCTATCGACGAGCGTGCCGTCGAGATCGAATAGAAACGATGTCTGGATTCGCATGGTGGGCTCCGGTAATGACGGGTTCCGCCAATATGCCATGTATCGGCGATCAAGCAGGCCAGTGATCGCACAGCGCGGCGGTGAGCTGTTCTCGTGATCGCGAACGCGGATCTGAATGCCATCGAATAGCGGACACGCGGATTTGCGCACAGTTTCACACACGCTATTACATCGGCCTTTCCCTTCTATTTCAAGGAAACAAAAAGTCATATATGCCCATGTGACGGATTGCCGCTGCGCCGGGACCTTCGTGTTGTGAACCGCATCGCGCCACTCCCGGCGCGCGCCGGAAACCGGTATGCTTTGCCCCCTCCTTGTTCTTTCAATGTCACGCTGCTCTTTCAATGTCACGCGAATTTATTTTTTGACACCACTTTTATTTTCGCCGCCATATCATTGCTGCGCAGTTTTCGCCGTTCCGCTCTGGACTCGCGCAGCGCGCTAGATCCGGCAAACCCGCACGCCAATGCAAAGCCATTGCGAAGCCATTGGCATCGCGTGACGCGCAATCAACACCAATTAAATAACCTGACTTACCGCACTTCTCGCAACAACGGGTAACAAATGCATTGCATGCGCGCTCGCGGCGTTGGTGGAAATAGTGGCGTTGTTGAACAGAGCAATTGTTTCCCTCACTCGCTGTTTAATCACGGATCCAATAACCATGAAAAAGTCTTTGCTCGCCGCCGCGTTGTGCGGCGCCTTCACCATGTCCGCGCATGCGCAAAGCAGCGTGACGCTTTACGGTCTCATCGATACGGGACTGGTGTACACGAATAATCAGCTCGGACACAGCAACTGGCAGCTCGGAAGCAGCTCGACGCAGAACACGGTGTTCGGGCTCAAGGGTTCGGAAGATCTGGGCGCGGGCTTGCACGCGATCTTCAAACTGGAGCAGGGCTTCCTGCTGAACAACGGCGCGCAGGCTTTCTCGGGTAGCGCATTCGGCTCGCAGGCCTGGGTGGGGCTGCAAAGCGACCCGTACGGCACGTTGACGTTCGGCCGCCAGTTCGACGTGATGAACGACCTCGTCGGACCGATCTCGTCCAGCTTCAACACATGGGGCGGCAGCATTGCCGCGCATCCGTTCGAGAACGACAACCTGGCTGCGAATTCGGTCGTCATCAACAACTCGGTCAAGTACGCGAGCCCGCTCTACCACGGCGTCACGTTCGAAACGATGTACTCGTTCAGCAACAAGGCCGGCGACTTCGCGAATAACCGCTCGTACGGCTTCGGTCTTTCTTATGCACAAGGCCCGCTGAATCTCGCCGCCGGCTACCTGCAACTGAACAACGCGGGCAACGGCACCGGCGCGGTGACCACCGGCGATACGAGCGCGAACTTCATCGCGGAACGCCAGCGTATCTGGTCGCTCGGCGGCAACTACACGTTCGGGGCGGCCACCGTCGGCCTGCTGTGGAGCCACACGCAGATCGACAACGTGGCGGGCGTGTTCTCGTTCGGCACGGGCAGCTACCTCGGCGCGACCGACAGCTCGGCCGGCACCCTCGCCGGTTCGCTGCGCCTCGACAATTACGAAGTGAACGCGAAGTACGCGCTCACGCCGGCGTTGAGCGTGTCGGGTGCATACACGTTCACGCACGGCGCGTATAACGGCTCGTCGCCGGGCTGGAACACGGCCATGCTGCAAACCGACTACGCGGTGAGCAAGCGGACCGACTTCTATCTCGAAGGCGTGTACCAGAACGTGCACGGCGCGCCTGCGGATTCCGTGCTGTCGCATGCGATGATCAACACGCTGTCGCCGTCGTCGACGAATACGCAGGTGGCCGTCACGGTGGGCATGCGTCACGCGTTCTGAGCGGCTTTTTTAACGCGTAGTTGATCAAGACGTATGGCCGGCTTTGGTCGGCCATACGTTGAGTTTTCTCTGTGCTGACGGGCTTGCATGCGTGCGCATGCGAGACCGATGGGTTATTGCGCGCACAGCGCTCGAACCGGCTTCCGTATGAAGCTGCCCTGGCACACTTGCGTCGTCCATATTCAGCTTTCTGCGTGTCCTGGGAGTCGACGCTGCCATCCACGCGCACGCTCACTTCGTTTTTTCCGAAGCTTCGCTCCCTGATTAGCAGGTTTATCCGATCCCTCTGTCAACGCAGACTAAGGCTCCTCACCACTGCGGACAGCCTCCGCGAAAAGGAACCCTATCATGCGAACCTATCCGCGCAACAGTCCTCAAGCCGCTGCACGCATCGTGGCGCTGGCCCTGACTTCCGACGGGCACGTATGCAGCTCCGAGGAGAACGCGCTCGAAAGTATGGGCATCGCCGGCGAACTCGGTCTCGCACCGGCACAATTCGCGCAGATCGTGCAGACGCTGTGCGAGGATCGCTCAGTCGCGCAGGTGTCGCGCGAGCTGACGGTGGGCCATCTCGACGCGGCGCTGCTTGCCACGCTGATCGACGAGATCGACGACCCCGGGTTGCGTCGCAAGATCATGCGCCTGTGCATGGCCGCGACGATCGCGGACGGGCATCTGGCGGATGGCGAGATCGCTTTGCTCGCAACGGTGTTCAACGCATGGGGCGTCCAACTCCGCGAATGACCGTCCGCCTGACCGCGACGCAAACCGCCGCGCAACTATGAGCGCGCGGCGGCCAGCACCTGCGACGCGAGCGCATGATGCTGCCCGCGCCGCGACCGGATCGCGTGAATCTCTTCGACCACGCCTTCTGCGCGCCCCAACCAGCGCAGGCCGCGCAGCAACGACAAGTCTTCGGCGCCCAGTTCCGCGAGCGGAAACACGCCGAGGCCGCGCGCGGCGAACACCGCCATCAGCGCGCTGTCCTCGAACTCGCCGACGATTCGCGGCCGGATGCCTTCAGCCTCGAACCACCGGTCGAGCCGCGCGCGCAACGCGCCGTGCCGGGTCGGCAGAAGCACGGGTATGTCAGCGAGACAGTGCGGAAAACCGGCGCGGGAGGACTTGCGGACCCTCTCCGCGGGCCCGTACCAGTCCACCGGCGAGCCCACGAGACGCTGGCTCAGCACGCGCAGATCCGCGTTGTGCGGCGCCGGCTGGCAGGCGAGCACGAGATCGAGCCGATGCAGCGCGAGTTCCGACAACAGGTGCGCAGGTTCGCCCTCGTGACAGAGCAGCCTGAGCGACGGCGTATTCAGCACTGGCGCAAGCAGCGCGTGCGCGGCAAGCTTTGAAATGCCGTCCGACAGACCGACTGCGAGCCGCGCGACACCTTCCTCGCCTGCGTCACGCATCTCGTCGAGCAGTGCCTCGCCGAGCTGAAAAATCTGCTCCGCGCGATTGAAGGCCATCTCGCCGGCCTCGGTCATCGTGACGCCGCGCCCCGCGGGTTTCAGCAGCTGCCGCCCGATCGACTTCTCCAGCTCGCGCACCTGCGCGCTAATGGTCTGGACGGCCATATCGAGCCGTTCGGCCGCGCGCGCAAAGCCGCCTTCCTTCACGACGATCCAGAAGTAGTACAGATGGCGGTAGTTGAGCATGCGCTGGACAGTTCGAAATAAACGATATGTTCTTCAGCTTATCACTGATTTATCCGAATCTCGAACAGCGCGAAGATGGCGACATCGCGATTCTCATCGCATTGATTTTTCACGGCGCCCTATGGATTCCCTGCTCGCACTCATAGCCGACCCTGCCGCGTGGGCAGCGCTTCTGACGCTCGTCGTGATGGAAATCGTGCTCGGCATCGACAACCTGATCTTCATTTCGATCCTCAGCAACAAGCTGCCCGAAGCCCAACGCGCGCGCACGCAGCGCATCGGCATCCTGCTCGCGCTGGTCATGCGGCTGGCGCTGCTCGGCACGGTCGCGTGGATCGCGCAACTGACCGAAGCCGCGTTCACGCTTTTCGGCCACGAATTTTCGTGGCGCGATCTGATCCTGCTCGGCGGCGGCCTGTTCCTCGTGTGGAAGGCGACCAGTGAAATCCACCACCACGTGACTCATGCGGACGAAGCCAGCGACAAGGCCAGCACGACCGTCCAGTTGACGGTGGCGGCCGCGATCGGCCAGATCCTCTTACTCGACATCGTGTTCTCGATCGACAGCATCATCACCGCGGTGGGGATGACCGAGCATCTGCCGATCATGTTTGCCGCGGTGATCGCGGCAGTCATGGCGATGCTGTTCGCTGCGCGTCCGCTGTCGCGCTTCATCGACCGCAATCCGACGGTCGTCATGCTTGCGCTGAGCTTCCTGCTGGTGATCGGCATGGCGCTGATCGCCGAGGGCTTCGGCTCGCATGTGCCGAAGGCGTATATCTATGCGGCGATGGCGTTCTCCGCCTTTGTCGAGGCAATGAACATGCTGGTGCGCCGCGCGAAATCGAAACGCGCGGTGACCGGCACGTAACCGGTCCCACTCAAGGAGCGACATGATGAAGTGCCCCGTTTGCAAGACGATCGACCTGCTGATGACCGAGCGCCGCTCGATCGAGATCGACTACTGCCCGCAATGCCGGGGCGTATGGCTCGATCGCGGCGAACTCGACAAACTGATTGCGCAGGACGTGGGAGAGGCCGACGCGCCCTCTGCCGCGCGCGCCGGTCGCGAGGAGCGCCGGGACCGGGAACCTGCGCACGACAGCGAACGAAGTCACGGCTACGACGAGCATCGGACGGAGTATCGAACGCATAAAAAGAAGCGCTCGATCTTCGATATGTTCGACTTCGACTGAACGCGCCGGGTTTAGCGTGCTTTACCGCGCGAGCCTTTACCGCCGGCTGCGGCGCGCGGCGTGTCTTTATTCGTGGGCGCGCCGCCGTTCATCTGCTCGAGCCACGACAAGGTGTCGACGTAAGACAGAAACTGCTTCAGATACCCCGGCGACAACTCGCGCATCAACGAGAGCGACCGGTGCACGAGGCTGCTCGAATTGAGCGGGCCGGCGTTGCCGGGCACCTGCGCGAGTGACTGGCGCAACTGCTTTTCGGTGCGGACTTTGGACCAGACTTCCCTGAAGTAGTCGAGTGCGGGCAGGTCGGGATACGAAGCAGTGCCGTCGTGCCGTGCTGACGCATGCCGGGCGATGCGGTCGATCACCCCGGCAAGTGTTTCTCGATCTGCCTCGCTTGAGGCCGATGTTCGCGCCGCGGCGGCATCCGCTTGCGCCGTTGCGGCCGCGGCGCGTTCCAGATCGATCGCATACGCATCGAGCAAGCCTCGCAGCCGTTCGTCGAGGATGCGTCGCGCGTCGCCGTTGTGGCTGGCCGCGCGCCGCTCCAGCGCCGCGATGAATTGAAAGCGCACAGGGTTCAGACGATCCGCTCCGCGCTCGCGCCACGCGTCGAGCGTCGCGCGCGCTTCACTCGTCACGCCTTGATCACTGCGATCGCCGTTGCCGTCGCTACGCACCTGGCTTCACCGTTGCAGTCGACGGCCTCGGCACAGGCGCAATTTCCACGCGACGGTTTTTCGCCCGCCCCTGCTCGTCGGTATTCGAGCTCACCGGCTGTCCGGAGCCGAACGCGGCGGCGAACACCGACGACGCCGGCACGCCTGCGTCGATCAACGCACGCGTCACCGTCAACGCGCGCTGCGCCGACAGCTCCCAGTTGTCCGCGAATCGGCGATTGCCTTCGCGCAAGCGCTGGTCGTCGGTAAAGCCGCTCACCATCAGGATCTGCTCGTTGGCCTGCAAATAGGCCGCCAGCGGTCCGGCCAGGCTCTTCAGCAGATCGCGGCCTTGCGGCTGCAACTGATCGGAATTCAGCGCGAACAGCACGTTGCCGCTAATGCCGATGCGTCCGTTGACGAGCGTCACGCGCCCTGCGGCCAGCGGCCCGGCGAGCGCCTGCTCCAGCGTCTTGCGGCGCTGCGTTTCCGCCTGGCGCTGCTTGACCTCCTGCTCCAGCTTGCTCGACAGTTCGAGCTGCACGCCGATCACGCCGACCAGAATCAGCACGAACGCGCCGAGCAGCACCGACATCAGATCGCCGAACACCGGCCAGATCGGCGCGACCGGCTCCACGCCGCCGTCGATTTCGTCGCTCATACGGCGTCGGCTCCGACGGACGCGCGCTGGCTTGCGAGCAGTTGCAGGTCTTCGACGATCTGCTTCTGCGACATCACGCTCAGGTCGACGACTTCACGCGCCTGCGCGACGTAATAGGCGAGTTGTTCGTCGCTGCGCGCGAGCGACTTGTCGAGCGCGGTTTCGATACGTTGCAGATGCGTCACCAGCTTGTCGTTCGATTCGCCGAACATCTGCACGGCCGCGCCGAACGCTTCGCCCAGGCTCGCCACCTCGACGGCGCTGCCGGTCACCTGCGCGGCGACCGCGCCGAGCTTGCCGGTTTGCAGTTCGACGTGATCGGTGAAGCGCGTGCCGACGCGCTCCAGCAGATCCGCCGACGTGGAGACCAGCGCGTCGACGGCCGTGCGCTGCTCGGTGGATGCGTGGTTCACTGCATCGAGCAGCGTCTCCAGCGTTTCCAGCAGACGGCTGCGCTCCTGCAGCATCGCGGTATCGCGGACCATGCTGTCGGAGAGTTTCTGGCGCAGTTCGGCAACGACTTCGGCTGCGGCCTTCGGTGCTTCCGAGGCCGCCTGCACGAGCCGGCCAATTTCGCCGATCGTCTCGCTGGCATGCGCCTGCGTTTGCGCCGAGATATCGCGCGCGGTCTGCGCGAGCGTTTCGCAGATTTCCTGCTGACGGCTTGCGGTGCGCGCGCCTGTTTGTTCCCACTCTTCGCTCAACTTGCGCGCCATCGCGCCGAGCGAGTCGGTCCACGTGGCCAGCCGTTGCTGATCTTGCGCGGCCAATTCCGCTTGCAGATTCGCAGCAGCCTTCGGCGCTTGCTCCGCCGCTTGCACGAGCCGATCGATCTCGCCGATCGTTTCGCTGGCGTGCGCCTGCGTTTGCGCCGCGATATCGCGCGCGGTTTGCGCGAGCGTTTCACAGATTTGCTGCTGATGGTTTGCGGTGCGTGCGCCTGCCTGCTCCCATTGCTCGCTCAAGTTGCTTGCTATCGAGCCGAGCGTCTCGGTCCACGCGGCCAGCCGTTGCTGATCTTGCGCGGCCAATTCCGCTTGCAGATTCGCAGCAGCCTTCGGCGCTTGCTCCGCGGCTTGCACGAGCCGATCGATTTCGCCAATCGTCTCGCTGGCATGCGCCTGCGTTTGTGCCGCGATATCGCGCGCGGTTTGCGCGAGCGTTTCGCAGATTTGCTGCTGATGGTTTGCGGTACGTGCGCCTGCCTGCTCCCATTGCTCGCTCAAGTTGCTTGCCATCGAGCCGAGCGTCTCGGTCCACGCGGTCAGCCGTTGCTGATCTCGCGCGGCCAATTCCGCTTGCAGATTCGCAGCAGCCTTCGGCGCTTGCTCCGCGGCTTGCACGAGCCGATCGATTTCGCCAATCGTCTCGCTTGCATGCGCGCGCGTCTGCGCGGCGATATCGCGCGCGGTTTGCGCCAACGTCTCGCAGATTTCCTGTTGACGGCTCGCGGTGTGCGCGCCCGCCTGCTCCCACTGTTCGCTCAACTTCCCTGCCATCGACCCGAGCGTCCCGGTCCAGACAGTCAGCCGCTGTTCGTCACGCGACGCCAATTCCGTCTGCAAGTCCGCATGCGACTGACCCACCGTGCTCAACAGCGACGCCGCATGCTGCTCGAAGCTCGCCGAGGCCATAGCCAACGCTTGCTGATTGTGCGCCGCCAGCTTCTCGCCGACACGCTCCTGGCGCGACAGCGCATCCTGCCACGCTTGCGACACGCTGCCCGCCGTCGTCTCCAGCCGCGCGGACACGCCGTCCAGCAGCGCGGCCGAGCGTTGCTCGAAGGTCTCGGCCACGTTCGCGAGCGAGCTGCGCAACTGTGCGGCCAGTTCGTCGTTCGATTGCCGATGTCCGGCTAGCGCGCTGTTCCAGATGTCCGCGACGTTCGTGGCCGTCGCCGCGAAACCGCTCGACAGCCCGTCGAGTTGCCGCTGCACCGCCTGCGAAACCGTCTCGTGCAACGCGGCCGTTTCGCGCGACAGACCGGCCAGCGTCGCCTCCATGACCGGCTGCAGCGCCGCGCCCGCGGCGCGCGCACTGTCGGCGACGCTGTCCTTCAACGACTGCTCGACCGCGCCTGCCAGACGCAGGTACGCGGTCTCGGTGTTGCGATGAAACGCGTGCTGGCTCGCGATCTGCCGCTCGCTCGACGCGGCGCTCTGTTGCTCGAGAGCCGCCATCATCGTTTGCAGACGATCGACCAGCGTCGGCATCACTTCGGCCTGGCGCTGCAAAAGTTTGAAGCTTTCTTCGCGCTGATGACTCTGCGAGTACACGCGCAAGCTCGTCGCGATCTTCACATCGAGCATCTGCGCCGCTTCGAGCCGCTCGCGCCGATACAACGCGGACAGCAGCCCGAGCATCGCGGAAGTCGCGACGCCCGCAATCGAGGTGCCGAACGCGAAGCCCAGCCCCTTGACCGGCGCCGCCAGCGACGCACGTATTGCTTGCAGGTCGGTGGCGCTCTCCAGCGCGATGCCGGTGCCGCGCAGCGTCGCCACCATGCCGAGCAGCGTGCCCAGCATGCCCAGCAACACCAGCAGGCCGACGAGATAAGGGGTCAGCGCCGGCCCCGGCAAGGCCACACGCTCGCCTTCGACGCGCAGCCGCGCCGCGTTGCGCAGGCTCGGATGCAGCGGCTCCAGCCACGCGGCAAGACTCGGCGGCGGCCCGGACAGCCCCGCGACCGCACGCGTCAACGTGGCGGTCGCGTGGCTGTAGCGGCGCAACTCGAGCGCGCCCGTCACGTAGCACGCGACGATCAATAACGTGACGGCCAGCGCCAGCAGGTTCGAACCGACATAGCTGGCGGCGATCCAGCACGCAGCGGCCAGACCTGCCAGAAACACAACGAGATCAATACGATATCTGGACATAGTGTCCCAGTTAGCGGGTGCGAAGGGCCGCGAGCAACCCTTCGACCGGTTGAAAACGAACCTCCAGTTCGGCCAGCAAGACGCTCCGCATGTCTTTGCGGAATACGTCGAGCCATGCGCCGGGGATGACGGGCGCGGCGTCTTCGGAGGCTTCCGGGGCTTCGGTGGTGTCGCAGTCGGCGCGCCTGGCGGAGTCGGCCATGGCGGCGGCGAGCGCTTGCTGCTCGGCCTCCCGCAACCGCTCGAAGTGCCCGGCCAGCATGCCGGGCACGGCGCCCAGCAGATTCCGCTCACGCTCGCCGAGCGCGCGTTCCATCACGGCATCCACCACCGCGAGCCGGGCCAGCGCCGGCGTCCTGGCCGCAAGCATGCCGCGCAGCCGGCCGCGCAGATTGGCAATAGCCGTTTCCATCGACTGCTGGATGGCCTGGTAGCGTTGGCGGAACACCGCGTAATCGACCGGCGCGTCCACCGCGCCTTGCTTTGGCGCGTGCATTTGCCTTTGCATTTGCATTGGCGCGCGTCCATCCCGCCGCGCGGTCGCGAGCACGCTGTCGCCGACGACGGCCTTGGTCAGCGAACTGCGCAGGCGCACGCACTCGGCTTCTTCGGCGCTGCCGAAAACGCGCGCCCCGGCGGCGACGGCGGGCGGACTGCCGTTCAGCGCCGACGACAACGCAATCGCGTCGGTCCAGCCGAGCCATTGACTCAGCCGGTCCGACAGCGATTGCCTGGATTCGGGAACTTCGACATCCGCCAGACGCGCCAGTAAGCGAACGAGCGCGGGGCCGCTGAGCGTTGTGCGCTGGGGGGCTTGCAACATACCACCGGAGGCAAAAAGTCAGCAGTTTACACGCTGGCGAGCCGGGCGCCGATGTCGGTGGCTCCGTGGGTGGTCGGAGAGCGGGTTCGAACTTGGCTGACGCGCGCTTGCGCAAGCCCTTCAGCGGGTTGGTCGTTGGCCGGTCAGGCGTGCTCGTGCGCTCTTACAGCGTGTCTACCTTGACCCTTCAGCAGACTTCCCGCATTCGACGCGCTGCACGATCGTTCCTTGTCACCGATGCCGCTCACAAAGCCGCTGGAGCCGCGAACGGATCACTGTAAGATGAAACCCCGCTCGGGACCGCCCGCCGACTGCGCGCCGCACGGACCAAACCGACGCCCCGCTCGTGAAACGAAAAGGGCCGTCACGCGAGCGCGGCGACGCGCTCGTGACGCACCTGACGCACGTAAAGCGCACGCTCGTCGACTGGATCGCAGCGCTCTTTGAACCCACCCACTTCAAGCGAGGCAAACAGGCAGCATGAAATTCGATACCGTTGTGCTCGGCGCGGGCATCGTGGGCGTGTGCGTCGCCGTGCATCTGCAGAAACGCGGCCGTCAGGTCGCGCTCGTCGACCGCAAACTGCCCGGCAACGAAACGTCGTTCGGCAATGCCGGGCTGATTCAGCGCGAGGGCGTTTATCCCTACGCCTTTCCGCGTGACTTCGGCACCTTGCTGCGCTACGCGCGCAACCAGTCGCCGGACGTTCGCTACCATGCCGACGCGATGCTCAAGACCGCGCCGTTCCTCTGGCAGTACTGGCGCAACTCCCATCCGGCAAAGCACGCCGAAATCGCGAAGTCGTACTCGACGCTGATCGAACATTGCGTGAGCGAACACCGCGCGCTCGCTGACGCCGCCGGCGCGCGTGCGCTATTGCGCCCGATCGGCTGGATCAAGGTGTTTCGCAGCGGCGCGGCACGGGATGCGGAGAACCGGCTCGTCGAACTATGGCATCGCGAGTATGGCGTCGCGTTCGAAACACTCGACGCAGCACGCCTGCAGCAGATGGAGCCCGACCTCGACAAGCACTTGCTCGGCGGCCTGCGCTACCCCGAATCCGACTCGGTGAGCGATCCGAATGCGCTCGTTACCGCCTACGCGAACTATTTCGAAGCACTGGGCGGACGGTTCTTTATCGGCGACGCGGACACGCTACGCGAAGGCTGGGAAGTTGATACGGATGCCGAAACGATCAAGGCCGAGTCGGTGGTGCTCGCGCTGGGACCGTGGTCGGATCGCGTGAGTTCGCGGCTCGGCTATCGCGTGCCGTTGGCCGTCAAACGCGGCTACCACATGCACTACGCGCCGCAACCGTCAGCGCGGCTGAATCATCCGGTGCTGGACGTCGAGAACGGCTATCTGCTCGCGCCGATGGCACGAGGCATCCGCCTCACCACCGGCGCGGAAATCGCGCGGCGCGACGCGGCGAAAACGCCGACACAACTCGAAGCGGTCGAGCCGATCGCGCGCACGCTGTTCCCCTTGGGCGAGCGCCTCGACGCCGAACCGTGGATGGGTGGCCGCCCCTGCACGCCGGACATGATGCCGGTCATCGGGCCCGCGAAAAATCACCGGGGTTTGTGGTTCGCATTCGGCCACGCGCATCACGGACTGACGCTAGGGCCGGTGACGGGCCGGCTGATCGCCGAGATGATGACCGGTGAGCCGACCATCGTAGACCCGCAGCCGTTTCGGGTGGAGCGGTTCTAGCGTTCCAGCGGCACGCGTTCGGCTTGCAATGATGGGGCGCAGCCGAACGCGTGCTGAAAAAGATCCGTCCGCGCATCGATTCCCGAATCGCGAAGCACCGGCGGCTTGTTATTAACTTGAAAGAAACTGGTTGAGCCAAGCTCCCAAACTGGCTCATCGAGCGGGTGATCTTCGTCGTTTCCGCGCGGTTCGAAACGCGCACTACCCGCCCGCCACACTCCGTCGTTCCGCTCAGATGCGTCCGCGCCACATCACTCATAAAACCCCGCACGGCCATAAAGAGCCCGTCTAAATCGCTCAATTTCGCGCATCTTCGTCGAATCACACAGACCAACTCCGACCGGAATTAAGCGTTCTCTAAAAATTTTTGTTGAGAACGCTTCTCAATTACACTCCGATTGCATAGAATCCACGCCGAAACCACTCTGTAATAAACATGGAATCCCGGAGTAAGGATCACCACGCCTGCTCCGGTCTCAGGAATTTGATGACGGGGATGAAAATGAAGTTGCGGTCCGACGAACCAAAGCTCGGCAAAATCAGCACGACGCTGTGCGGCATGTTGGCTGCCGGTCCTGCCCTCGCACAGGGCACCACGGGCACGGCACCGCCTGACAAGGAAGCGCAGCTCGCGCCGATTTCCGTGCAAGGCCAGAGGGACGACGGCTTCAAAACGGACCATTCGGCATCGGTCAAATTCACCGCGCCGCTGCTCGACACCCCGAGGTCAGTCACCGTGATTCCGCAGGAACTGATCCAGAGCACCGGCGCTTCCACGCTGACCGAAGCGCTGCGCACCGTGCCCGGCATCACCTTCGGCGCGGGCGAAGGCGGCAACCCGCTCGGCGACCGGCCGTTCATCCGCGGCTATGACGCGCAAGGCAGCACCTTCGTCGACGGCATGCGCGACGTCGGCGCGACCACCCGCGAAGTGTTCAACATCCAAAGCATCGAAGTGACCAAGGGATCGGACGGCGCGTTCGGCGGCCGCGGCGGCGCGGGCGGCAGCATCAACCTGATCACCAAGACCCCGCATCTGGGCACGTCCGCCGACGGCAGCGTGGGTCTGGGCACCGACCGCTACCGCCGCTTCACCGCCGACGGCAACTGGCAAGTGGCCGATCACGCGGCGTTCCGCCTGAACATGATGAGCCACAACAACGACGTGGCCGGCCGCGACGCGGTCAACAATGAACGCTGGGGCGTGGCGCCGTCGTTCACGTATGGCCTCGGCACGCCGACCCGCGTGACGGCGAGCTACTACCACCTCACGACCGACGACCTCCCCGACAGCGGCATTCCGTACTTCTACACGACCACCAACAAGCCGGCGAACGTCAGCACGATCTATCCGGCTCCTGTTGACCGCCACAACTTCTACGGCCTGATCGACCGCGATTTCCGCAAGACCTCGTCGGATATCGGCACGGTGCGCGTCGAGCACGACATCAACAGCAACCTGACGATCCGCAACACGACGCGCTACACGAAGTCGAGCCAGGACTACATCTGGACCCAGCCTGACGACAGCCAGGGCAACGTCGTGAACGGCATGGTGTGGCGCCGCGCGAACACGCGTGCGAGCAACGTCTACAGCCTCGCGAACCAGACCGAACTGTTCGGCGAGTTCAAGACGGGCTTACTGAAGCACAGCTTCACCACCGGCCTCGAAGTGTCGCGCGAAACCAGCGTGAACGACTCGTACACGGTAGCCGCCGCTTCCGGCGCGATCTGCAAGACCAACGGCATCGGCGTCGCGTCGGGCTATAACTGCACGAGCCTGTGGTCGCCGAATCCGAACGACCCGTGGGCCGGTTCGGTCAAGCAGACCAACGACCCGAGCGAGCAGCGCACCACCACCAAATCGCTGTACGCGTTCGACACGATCGAGCTGACCAAACGCTGGCAAGCCAACGTCGGCCTGCGTGTGGACGACTACTCGACCGACTTCCGCAACACCGTCGCCAACGGCGCCGGCCGCGTGTCGCGCGACGATACGCTGTTCAACTACCAGTTCGGCCTCGTCTTCAAGCCGGCATCGAACGGCAGCATCTATACGTCGATCTCGACCTCGTCGACGCCGGCGGGCGCGCTGCTCGGCCAGGGCAGCGAAACGCAGTCGCTGACACCGGGCCGGGGTGGCATCGGCAGCAACGCCGCTCAGCTCGCGCCGGAAAAGAACCGCAGCGTCGAAGTCGGCACCAAGTGGAACGTGCTGAACAACAAGCTCTCGCTGACCAGCGCGATCTTCCAGATCGACACGACCAATGCGCGCGTCACGCTGCCGGACAACACCTACGCGATGGTCGGCAATAAGCGCGTGCAAGGTTTCGAATTCGGCGTGGCCGGCCAGTTGACGAACAAGTGGCAAGTATTCGGCGGCTACACGTACCTGAAGAGCGAGTTGCGCGACAACGGCAAGACCAAGTCGGATAACGGCCACCAGTTCCCGAACACGCCAAAGAACAGCATCAGCCTGTGGACCACCTACGACGTGCTGCCGAAGTTCACGATCGGCGGCGGCGCGTTCTACATGTCGCAGGTCTACGGCGACACGGCGAATCTGCGCGCGGTGCCCTCTTACTGGCGCTTCGACGGCGTGGCGACGTACCGGATCAACAAGAAGGTCGATCTGCAGCTGAACGTGCAGAACATCTTCAACCGCACGTACTACGACCAGGCCTATGCGGCTCACTATGCGTCGATCGCGCCGGGACGCTCCGCGTTCCTGACGCTCAACGCGCACTACTAAACCCTAGCCCGATGGAACAGGTGACGTTGCAGGCGTTGGCGAACGTGTCGCACGACCGGTTCGCCGCGATTCTGTCGGGGCCGGCCGACCGGGCCGCCGCATGGGTGGCGGCGGCCGCGCAAAACGGCATCGTCGAAGCGCAGGCCGTGTACGGCCAGTATCTGCTCGACGGCCACGGCGTCGAGCGCAATGCCGAAGCAGCGTTCACCTGGTTCAGGCACGCGGCGCGGCGCGATCATCCGATGGCGATGAACATGCTCGGCCGCTGCTATGAACACGGCTGGGGCACGGCTGCGTGCGCGCCGGTCGCGGTGTACTGGTACCGGCTCGCGGCGCGCGCCGGACTCGACTGGGGCATGTACAACTACGCGTCGGCATTGGCACTCGGCCATGGCATCAGTTGCGACCGCGTGGAGGCGTTGCAATGGTTCCAGCGCGCCGCCGAACTGGGGCACGCGAAATCGCTGAACTTCGTCGGCAGCTTTTACGAAGACGGCTGGGAAGTCGAAGCCGACACGAACATCGCACTCTACTATTACCAGCGCGCGGCGGAAGGTGGCGATTTCCGCGGCCAATTCAACTACGCACGGCTGCTGGCCGAACGCGGGGACATCGACGGCGCACTGCACTGGTTGCAGCGCGTGCCGCACACGGCAACCGCGGCGTTCGTCACGAAGATGCAGCGCTGGTTGTCTGTGTCGCCGATCGGCGCGTTTCGGGCGCTGGGTGAGAACATCAATGTGAACATAAGCTCGAACCTCAGCGCCACGATGCATCCCGCGCAGGAGTCGCACGCATGATGCTGCTTCTGCAACGCGTACTCAGCAAACAGCAGGTCGCGCAATGCCGCGAAGTGCTCGACGCGGCGCAATGGATCGATGGCAACGCGACTTCCGGCACGCAGTCGGCGCAAGCCAAGCGCAACCAGCAGCTGCCTGAAGGCTCACCTGCCGCGCGCGCGGTCGGCGATGCGATTCAGGACGCGCTCGGCGTCAATTCACGCTTCTTTTCCGCGGCACTCCCGCTGAAAGTGTTCCCGCCGCTGTTTAACCGCTACTCGGGCGGCGACGGTTTCGGCACGCACGTGGACAACGCAATCCGCCTGCTGCGCGGCACGGATTTCCGCGTTCGCAGCGATCTGTCGGCCACGCTCTTTCTGGCCGAGCCGGACACCTACGACGGCGGCGAACTCTGCGTGGAGGACACCTATGGCGTGCATCGCGCGAAACTGCCCGCCGGCGACATGGTGCTCTACCCGGCTTCGAGTCTGCATCACGTGAGCCCGGTCACGCGTGGCGTACGGGTCGCGTCGTTCTTCTGGATTCAGAGCATGGTGCGCGACGACGGCGAGCGCACCATGCTGTTTCAACTCGACAACGACGTGCAGCGTCTTGCCGCCGAGAAAGGCACGAACGACCCCACGGTAGTCAGCCTCACCGGCATCTATCACAATCTGCTACGCCGCTGGGCCGACGCCTGAGCCGAACGTACCGGCCGCGCAATAAAAAGCGCCGCGAAGCAACTGCTCCGCGGCGTTCTCTTTAGACAAACACGACGATCAGGCTGTGACCGCCACTCTGCGCGGCGACATCACCGAAACGCCAAAGCTCACGACGATATTGACGGCCAACGCAATCAGGCCGATATACAGCGGATAAGCCGCATCGCCGAAATGCAGCGCGTACACCGGCTTGAGCCCTTGCGAGATCGCGAGCCCGGTGCCGATCACAATGCCCGCCAGCCAGCCGAGGAACAGACCCGGCGTGTTCAGACGGCGCGTGTACAGCGAGAACACGATAGCCGGGAAAATCTGCAGGATCCACACGCCGCCGAGCAATTGCAGATCGATCGCATACTGCGTCGGCAGGAACACGATGAACAGCAGCGCGCCGAACTTCACGACCAGCGAAACGATCTTCGCGGTGGAAGCCTCGCTCTCCGGCGAGATATCCGGCGACACCAGCGGACGCCACAGATTGCGCGTGAACAGATTCGCTGCGCCAATCGACATGATCGCGGCAGGCACCAGCGCGCTGATCGCAATCGCCGCAGCCGCGAAACCGACGAACCACGCCGGGAAGATCGTGCCGAACAACGCCGGCACCACGTCCGAGGCCGACTTGACGTTCACGTCGGCGGCAATCGCCATGTAACCCAGCAACGCGATCAGACCCAGCAGCAACGTGTACGCCGGCAGGAAAATCGCATTCTTGCGCACCGTCTTCGCCGACGCGGACGACAATACCGCCGTCATCGTATGCGGATACATGAACGCCGCCAACGCCGAACCCAGCGCGAGGGAGGCGAACGCGGTGAACTGCGTCGGCTTCAGAATGATGCCGGTCGCGCCGCCCTTGGCCTTGAAGTGCGCATCGGCCGCGTCGAACACGTGCGCGTAGCCGCCCAGCTTCGCCGGAATCAGCCACACCGCCGCGATCACGACGATATAGATCATGATGTCCTTCACGAACGCGATCATCGCCGGCGCGCGCAGGCCGCTTGCATACGTATAGAGCGCGAGAATCACGAAGGCGACGATCAACGGCATTTCCCCGCTCACGCCGAGTCCTTTGATCACCACCTGCATGCCCACCAGTTGCAGCGCGATATACGGCATCGTCGCGACGATGCCGGTCAGCGCGACCGCCGCCGGAAACCACTTGCCGCCGTATTCGCCCTGCACGTAGTCGGCCGCCGTGATGTGGTTCTTCGCGTGCGCGACCTTCCACAACTTCGGCATCACCGCGAACACGAACGGATAGACGATGATCGTGTATGGCAACGCGAAGAAGCCATACGCGCCCACCGAATACACCAGCGCGGGCACCGCGATCACCGTGTAGGCGGTATAGAAGTCGCCGCCCACGAGGAACCACGAAATGACCGTGCCGAACTGCCGGCCGCCCAGACCCCATTCATGCAATTGCGTCAGGTCGCCCCGCTTCCAGCGCGCGGCGAAAAAGCCGATCACGGTGACGAGCACGAAGAACGCGATGAATACGGTCATCGCAACCGGGTTGACGGGATTCAGATCATTCATTTGACACCTCGATACACGATGTAAATCAGCAGCGAGGTCAACGGCACCCACAGAAACTGATACCAGTAGAAGAACGGAAAGCCGAACAACGGCGGATGCGTGTCGTTATAGAACGGCAGCCACAACAGCGCGATATAAGGGATCAGCAGAATGAGCCAGAGCCATGAACGGCTGGCGGATGGGGAGGTCTCCACGAACTTCTCCTAAGTCTATTATCGACACCGCGCGCCTGGCTCGTGGCCTGGCGTGCGGAAAACCGGTTGACTGATTTGAGGCAATCAACCGTGTACAGGCGTCTCCCGCCTGCTTGAAAGTACCGGGGCGGCCCGGCATCATGCGACGGCGCGAGCCACCACGCGCAACGAGCCGCCGCGCGCGGTATGCCGCGGGGATGTAGTATTCGCCTTCGTGAGACTCCTCACAAGCGCGCAACTACGTAAGCCGGCTACGTAATACTACGTAGCCAGTCGGCAGTTTTTCCAACGATGAAACTCAAAGCCAAGATTGTCCTGCTGGCGATCGTGCCCTTTCTGGCGGCGATCGCGAGCATCGAAACCGGCGTGCGCCGGGAAGCCACGGCGCTCGCCGAAACGCAGCACGCGACCACCCAGACCGCGTACATGGCGAGCAAGGAAATCGAACTCCAGCATTACGTCGAGCTTGCCACCACGGCGATCGCGCCGCTCTACGACGCCGGCCGGGACAATGCGCGCGACGACGCGCTGCTGCGCACCCGCGCGCTCGACGTGCTGGAGAAGATGGATTTCGGCAAGGACGGCTACTTCTTCGTCTACGACATGCACGGCCGCTCGCTGATGCATCCGCGCGAACCCGATCTGGTCGGCCGCGATCTGTGGGCGCTGCGCGACAGTCAGGGCGTCCCGACGATCCAGCAACTGATCGCCGCGGCCGCGCACGGCGGTGGCTATGTGCGCTATTTGTGGCATCGTCCGTCGACCGGCAAGATCGCGTCGAAACTCGGCTACGTGGTGCCGCTCGAACGCTGGGGCTGGATGATCGGCACCGGCATCTATCTCGACGATGTCGACACGACGCTCGCGCATATCGACGCTGGCGCGGCGGCCAACATCGATCGCACGATGAAGTGGATCGATGCGATCGCAGTGGCCGGGCTCGCGGTGATCGCGCTGTGCGCGCTGGTGCTCAACGTCACCGAGTACCGCAGCGCCGACGCGAAACTGAAGCGGCTCGCGCAGCAGGTGGTCGAGTCGCAGGAAAACGAACGAGCGCGCCTGTCGCGTGAATTGCACGACGGCATCAGCCAGATGATGGTCTCCGTGAAGCTGTTGCTCGAATCCGCGCTGGCGCGCTTCGAGCGCAGCGAAGCGCGGGTGCCCGCCGCCGAAGCCGCGCTCGCCACCAGTCTCGCGCGGCTCGGCGATACCTTGCGCGAAGTGCGGCGCATTTCTCACGCGCTGCGGCCCTCGATGCTCGACGATCTCGGCGTGGCCGCCGCGCTGGAACAACTGACGCGTGAACTCAGCGAGGAGTCCGGCATCGAGATCGGCTTCACGCAGATCACGCACACGCACGCGGCGACGCTGCCCGATGCGGTCAATACCGTGCTGTTTCGTATCGCCCAGGAAGCGCTGACCAATATCGTGCGCCACGCGCGAGCGTCGAGCGCGGCACTGGCGCTCGAAATCTCACACGACACGATCACGCTGACGATCGCGGACAATGGCCGCGGATTCGACGTGACGCACGCTTTCGTCGGCAGGCGCTCGGGCGTGGGTCTGCGCAATATGCGCGAGCGGCTTGAAGCGCTCGGCGGCACGTTGTCGCTCGCTTCACAAGCGGGCCATACCGTCGTCACCGCGCACGTGCCGCTTCAAACATCCGACGCACCGCTGTCGCCCTTGCAGGACATCCGACCATGACCGACACTTCTCACGCCATCGCGCGCCTGCTTCTCGTCGACGATCACCCGCTCGTGCGCGACGGTTTGCGCGCGCGTCTCGAAGCGGTGCGCCACTTCGAAGTCGTTGGCGAAGCGGGTAATGCGCAGGAAGCGCTCGCGCTCGCGGCGAGCGAAACGCCTCATCTGGTGCTGATGGATGTCGGCATGAACGGGATGAACGGCATTGCGCTGGCGGGCCTCTTTCATGAACGCTATCCCGCGATTCGCGTGCTGATGCTGTCGATGCACGACAACCTCGAATACGTGACCCAGGCGGTTCGTGCGGGCGCGAGCGGCTATGTGCTGAAGGACTCGCCCGCTACGGAAATCATTCAGGCGATCGGCGCGGTGCTCGACGGCAAGACGTTTTTCAGCGCGGGACTGGGCGCGCGCCTGATTCAGGCGTCGGCGACGCAATCACCCGTCGAACGTCTGACGCCGCGGGAGCGCGACATTCTCGATGCGTTGGCCGAAGGCTTATCGAGCAAACAGATCGCCCAACGCAACGACCTGTCGGTCCGCACGGTGGAAACGCATCGGCTGAATCTGAAGCGCAAGCTCGATATTGAGGGCCAGGCGGAGTTGATCAAGTTCGCGGTGGAGAACCGGCGCGCGAAGCGCTGACCGGCATAACGCGCGATACCGGCTGCGCATCGCGCGATATTGAACATACGGCGACGGGCGTTCCAGTCATGGCCGGTGTTGCGCCAGATCCCATCACAACTTAAGTCTGAATCCATACACTTGCAGCCCCTGCTGGGAGAAGTCGAGGTCTTCGGAGCGCACGAAACCAAGCTTCTCATACATGCCCCAGGCGAGTTGCATTGCCTTGGTCGTGTGGAGAATCACTTGCGAATGCCCGCTTTCGCGGGCGAGCTCGATACACGCAAGCGTCAGCGCCTTGCCTACCCCCATGCCGCGAAACGCGGGGTCAACGCCTAGCAAGCGAATCCCGGAAGCGTCCTGCACCGAAGTTGCGAGGCCGCCCGATCCATATTGGCTCATATCGCCGAAGTAGACGACGCCACCCGCAAGTTCGTTGTGTTCGGAGAGAGCCACCAGAACGCGTGCGCCGGGTTTCTCCGCGAATCGGGCGATGTTGGCGAGCATCTCGTAGTAGCCCGGGTGCTCGTCCGGGGTCGGAAAACCGGGCAGCGCGGCATAGATCTTCACCAGCAATCGACCCAACTGCGACAGTTCATCGGAACTGCCATCGCGGACGGAAAGGCTCGTGCTCATAAAATCTCCCTCAATGCTTGACAGTGTTCATAGGGGGCATCAGCCCCGTGCGGTAACTGAAGAATAATAGATGTTGTCGAATCGCACCCGCAATGGACGAGCTATGGTTCAAGTCTCAAAGCCCAGACTTCGATGGCATGATTGGGAATGACGCGGCGGAGTCCGGCATAGCCTGTCCGGCGACCAGTCTCTGCGCGAAGTGCAAGAATACGGCTGCTGTTCCATTCTCCCGTTTGAGTGCCCAACAACCGGAGCGATTGACAGATGAATCGCCTGATCAAACTGCGGCTCGCCAGTCTGCTGATCGCCATCGGCGTCATCCACGTGCATGCCGAACCAGCGCGCATCAATCGCGGCCACGACCCGTTCTTTCAGATCTCCAAAGCAATCGCCGCATGCCCCGCCCCGCTCGGTCCGCTCGAAACGGAAAAGGAATGGCTCGACGACAGCCATTACCGGATCGAACGCGGCAATAGCTGCTGGATCGAGGGCCGCTGCCGTCTGCCGAACGCGTATCTGTACGACGCGGAAATTGCCGATGCGGTACAGCGGCGTCTCGCCAATCTGAACGTCGCCACGCACTGGCGCGAACAGTCGACCCTGTGGCTCACGCTGCAACGCCGCTTCATCTATGTGGAAGGCTGCGTCGCGCCCGGCTTCGACAAGCACACCTTCCTCACCGAGCTGGCAAAAACGGCGGACGTCGAACGCGTGATCGACAACACGACGACCGATCCGCACGCCGCGCGACTGCCCTATCGGACACTTGCAGACCCCGACAAGCCGGTGCTCGATCCTGGCAACTAGCGCGTGCAGTTAGCGGCGCAAAACAGCACGCCACAACTCCGCGATCAAGCCGCCACGGCTATATCGGCAATCGTCCATAGCAACGCAGAAATCAATCTTTAGGCCCGCGCGACGTCATTGCTAACATCTGCCACCCGACATATCCGGTCAGCACAACAATGACAACACAGAGATTGCCTCGCTCCGCATTTCGCCTCGGCCTCATCGGCGCCGCCGTCGCCAGCCTCGTCACGCTCGCCTCGTGCGGCGACGACAATCTGCCCAGCAGCGCGGCGCCGGCACCCGTCGTCGCGCAGAAGCGGCCCAACATTCTCTACATCATGGCCGACGACCTCGGCTATTCCGACATCCACGCGTTTGGCGGCGAAATCAACACGCCCAACCTCGACGCGCTGGTGCAATCGGGCCGCATCCTGACGAATCACCACACCGGCACGGTCTGCGCGATCACGCGCTCGATGCTGATCTCCGGCACCGATCACCACCTGGTCGGCGAAGGCACGATGGGCGTGCCGACCGACGAACGAAAGGGCCTGCCCGGCTACGAGGGATACCTGAACGACCGCGCGTTGTCGGTCGCGCAATTGCTGAAGGACGGCGGCTATCACACGTACATGGCCGGCAAATGGCACATCGGCTCCGGTATCGTCGGCAGCACGACGGGCGGCGGGCAGACGCCGGACCAATGGGGCTTCGAGCAAAGCTACGCGCTGCTCGGCGGCGCCGCGACCAATCACTTCGCGCACGAACTGGCGGGCTCGCAGAACTACACCGAAGACGGCAAGTACGCGCAGCCCGGCCAACCGGGACAACCGGGCGGCACCGGCGGCAGCCCCGCCGTGTTCTACTCGACCGACTTCTACACGCAGCGCCTGATCTCGTACATCGATTCGAACAAGGGCGACGGCAAGCCGTTTTTCGCCTACGCCGCGTATACGTCGCCGCACTGGCCGCTGCAGGTGCCGGAACCCTATCTGCACAACTACGCCGGCAAATACGACGCCGGCTACGACGCGATCCGCAACGCGCGCATCGCGCGGCAAAAGGCGCTCGGCATCATTCCGAACGACTTCGTGCCGTACGGCGGCGCATCGGAGACGCTCGTCGCGAGTCCCGCCACCGCGAACAACGGCACCGCGAACGCGAAGTACGTGAGCGCCGTTCATAGCGCGGTGCAGGGCTACACCGACTACGGCCCGGGCACCGTAAACAAGACGTGGGACAGCCTGTCGCCCGCGGAGAAGAAAGCGCAGGCGCGCTACATGGAAATCTACGCGGGCATGGTCGAGAATCTCGATCACAACATCGGCTTGCTGATCCAGCATCTGAAGGACATCGGCGAATACGACAACACGTTCATCATGTTCCAGTCGGACAACGGCGCGGAAGGCTGGCCGATCGACTCGGGCGCCGACCCGACCGCAACCGACACCGCCAATGCCGCCGACCCGGTCTACTCGACGCTCGGCACGGACAACGGCAAGCAGAACGCGCAACGTCTGCAATACGGTTTGCGCTGGGCCGAAGTGAGCGCGACGCCGTTCCGTCTGACCAAGGGTTATTCGGGCGAAGGCGGCGTGTCCACACCGTTGATCGTGCACCTGCCGGGTCAGACTTCGCAGAAGCCGACGTTGCGCGACTTCACGCACGTGACCGACAACACCGCCACGTTCCTCGCCGTCGCGCAGATCTCGCCGCCTACCCAGGCCGCGCCCGCGTTGATCAATACGCTCACCGGCGTCGATCAGAACAAGGGCAAGGTGGTCTACAACAATCGCTACGTGTATCCAATCACCGGGAAGTCGCTGCTGCCGTTGCTCAACGATCAGGCCACGACCACGGTGCACACCGCATCGTTCGGCGACGAAGCCTATGGCCGCGGCTATCTGCGCAGCGCCGACGGCCGCTGGAAAGCGTTGTGGACGGAACCACCGCTCGGTCCCGTGGACGGCCACTGGCAACTGTTCGACATGAGTTCGGATCGCGGCGAAACGCAGGACGTGTCGACCCAGAATCCGTCGGTGATCGATGGTCTCGTGCAGCAGTGGAACAACTACATGAGCAGCGTCGGCGGTGTCGAGCCGTTGCGCCCACGCGGTTACTACTGAGCACGCAATGACGCTTCGATTCAAGCCCAAGAGCGGCGCGGCGCTGTACGGCGTCTACGCCGCGATCGCGGCGGCCGCGTTCGCCGCCGCGTTCGGGGCCGCGACGGCCGCTTCGGCAGCATTCAGCGGGGGCAAACAAGGCGCGTTCGACGATTTGAACCGCTCGCGCCCGCTGGCGGCGCTCGGCTCCGAGCAGCAATGCGAGCGCTATAGCGGTTTGCCCGCGCGTTGGCGCGACGATCCGCAAGCGGGCATGGTGCATCTGCATGGCGGCGACTTCGTGTTCGGCAGCAAGCTCGGCTACGAAGACGAGCGCCCCGCCGGCGACGGCAGGACGCGCGTCGCCGGCTTCTGGATCGATCAGACCGACGTGACGAATGCGCAGTTCGCGGCCTTCGTCAAAGCGACCGGTTATGTCAGCGATTCCGAACGCCAGGGCGGCGCCGTGGTGTTCCACTCGCCGACGCGCGACGAGATGAACGCGCGCGATCTGGCGTGGTGGACCTGGGTGAAAGGCGCCGCGTGGAATCATCCGACCGGTCCGGGCAGCAACCTCGACGGCCGCATGAATCAACCGGTGACGATGGTCACGCAAGCCGACGCGCTCGCGTACGCGCGCTGGCTTGGCCGCGATCTGCCGACCGAAGCCGAGTGGGAATACGCGGGCAAAGCCGGCCACGAAGGCGCGGACCTCGACACCGCGCCGCGCGACGAACACGGCAAGCCGAGTGCGAACTATTGGCAGGGCGTGTTTCCCGTGTTGAACACCGACGAGGACGGTCACGTCGGGCTCGCTCCAGTCGGTTGCTATGCCGCCAACGACTTCAGGCTGTACGACATGATCGGCAATGCGTGGGAATGGACCAAAGATGTGTACAGCGGTCCGCATCAATCGCACACCAATGGGGATACGGCGGCGGTCGCGCCACTCAGCCGCCGGCACGACACGCCGATGGTCATCAAGGGCGGCTCGTTTCTCTGCTCGCGCGACTACTGCGTGCGTTATCGCGCGGCGTCGCGCGAACAGCAGCAAGCGGATTTGCCGGCCGCGCATATCGGTTTTCGCACGGTGTTGAGGGACGCTTCATGAAGCCACGTGCCGTCATGGCGGCGGCGCTGCTGGTCGGGGCCGCGCTGCTTCAACCCGCACTGGCCACCGCCGCCGCAAGCCAGGTCATCAAGGTCGGCGTGAGCGCGGGCGTGCACGCCGAAATCATGGACCAGGTGCGCCGCGTCGCGGCCACGCGGGGACTCGCGCTCGATGTCATCGTGTTCGGCAAACCCGCGGCCATCGACGCCGCACTCGCCGCCAAACAGATCGACGCCGCGAGTTTCGAGGACGAGCCGAGCTTCGACGCACAGCGCAAACAGCACGGCTACGCGTTGACGAGCGTCGCCACGACGGTGACGTTTCCGATCGCGCTGTACTCGCGCAAGCTGAAGAATCTCGGCGAGCTGCAACGCGGCGCGACAATCGCGATTCCCGCCGATCGCGAAGGCGCCGCGCGCGCGCTGATCCTGCTGCAGAACTTCACACTGCTGACGTTCAAGGACAGCGCGGGCTTGCACGCAACGCCCGCCGACATCACGAGTAACCGGCTGAATCTGAAGATCCGCCAGGTGCCGCGCGCGCATCTGTTCGACTCGTTGAACAGCGTGGCCTTCGCAGTGATCGACAGCGGCGACGCGGCGCGCGCGGGCCTCTACCCCGCGCGCGACAGCCTCGGTCTGGAAGACGCGCGCTCGCCCTATGCCAACGTGCTGACCGTACGCGACAGCGACCGCACTCAGGCGTGGGTCGCGCAACTGGTCGCCGCTTATCAGTCCAACGACGTTGCGCATTTCATCCTCACGCGCTATCAGGACTCGGTGCGCCGGCCATGGTGAACGCGTTTTCGTTCGCGTGCTCGGCGTGCGGCAAATGCTGCAACAGCCCGCCGGCGATGACATTGGCGGAGCTATTCCGGCATCGTGATCTGTTCATCGGCTACATTGCGATCGGGCGCATGCCGCGCAAGCGCACCGGCGAGCGGCTGCGCGTCGGGCCATATGAAAGCGTGCTCGACGCAGCGGACGTCGCCGCGTTCGATACGCTCGCCGACACGTTGCTGTATCGCGTCGGCGACACCTTCAGCATCACCGCGCAAGGCTACGATTACCCTTCCGTCGCGCGCTGCCCCGCGCTGGAAGACGACGGACGCTGCGCGATTCATCTGCATGGCAAGCCGCTCACGTGCGAAGTGGTCCCGCTCGATCCGCTGGTGCCGGACACGCTGCAACACCTGGTATTGGCCGCGCGCAATCAGAGCGCCGCCTACCTCGGCGCCGACTGCATTCACGAAGGCGAACGTGACGGCGCTGCGTTGCTGGTCAGGCAGGGGCGCGTCGTCGACGCGAACGCGAAGGACGCGCTCGAGCGCCGTCGCAAAGCACTCGCAAAGGAACGCGAGGTGTGGGGACAAGCCGTATTCGAAGCGCTGCGCAAAGAGTTGTTCGACTCGCCCGCCGCGCTGGCGCGCATTCCTGCCGGTGGCTTTCGGACGATCTCGATCGTGCCCGCGCTCCTGACCATAGTGGCGGCTTCCGCGCGCTGCCGCCAGTTGTGTGTCGACTATATCGATAGCCAGATCGCGTTGATCGACCGTTGCATCGCGCACGCGCTATTGCGACGCCGGCTGGACGACCGGCCGATCACCCACGAGTTGCGCGGCTTCGGCGACGCTTATCGGCGTGCCAAAGCAGTGCTTGCGGTTCCCTTGGCCGCCGCAACCGGTAGCGCGGCTGGTTCGACGCCTTGTGCCGTCGAAGCCTATCTGAGCGGCGCGATCTGCTTGTGAGCCGCACCGGGCGCGCTATCTGAAGCGGGCTCCTTCATGGCCTCGCCGTGCTTTTTTCAGAGTTGCGTGTCCAGCATCCAAACGAACTTTTCAATCAGCTTCTCCCTGAGAGGACGGTGCAGCCAAGCGTCGAGTGTGATGCGCTGCGACTTCTTGATGTCGTCCGCGAAGGTAGCGGTTTGCTGCTTCGCGAAATCGCGGTCGTAGATATTCAGGTTCGCTTCATCGTTCAGTTTGAATGAACGGTTATCGAAATTGGTCGACCCGACCGAAACCAGATACTCGTCCACGATCAGCAATTTGCAATGGAACATGGTCGGCTGGTACTCGTATATTTCGACCCCGGCTTTGAGCAGATCGCCCCAGCAGGCGCGCGACGCCTCGCGCACCGTGTGCGTGTCGATGCGTTTGCCCGGCGTGATGATCTGCACTTTCACGCCGCGTTTCGCAGCCTCGACGATTGCGTTGATGGTCAGCTTGTCAGGCACGAAGTACGCGCTCGCGAGATGAATGCTGTGCGTGGCCGCCGTAATCGCCATCAGGTACATCAACTGCATGTCGTCGCTGCCGCCCGACGGCGAGCTGCTGAACATGTGCGCGAGACCGTCGCCTGCCGCTTCGACGTGCGGAAAATAGTCGGGGCCGTGCAGTACATTGCCGGTCGCCTTGACCCAATTGTCCATGAACACGGCTTGCATGTGACCGACCACCGGACCGGCCACGCGAAAATGCGTATCGCGCCAATGCTTCTCATCCTGCGCGTGACCCGTCCACTCCGGCGCAATGCCCACGCCGCCAGTAAAGCCGACACGGCCGTCGATCACCAGCAGCTTGCGGTGCGTGCGATCGTTCATGCGGCCGAGTCCGGTCCAGTGCGGCTTGTGATACTGGATCACTTCCGCACCGGCTTCGCGCAGCAACTGCAGATAGCGCTTATCCATTTTTGATGAGCCGAGCCAGTCGAGCAGTACATGCACCGCGACGCCTTCACGCGCCTTGCCCGCGAGCGCCTGGGCGATCTGTTCACCGATCTCTCCGGACCAGTAAATGAACGTTTCAAACGTGATGGTTTTACGCGCTGAACGAATTCCGTCGAGCATCGACGGAAAAATGCGGTCGCCGTTGAGCAGCATCTCGAAGCGATTGCCGG
This sequence comes from Paraburkholderia panacisoli, assembly GCF_008369935.1. Lineage (GTDB taxonomy): Bacteria > Pseudomonadota > Gammaproteobacteria > Burkholderiales > Burkholderiaceae > Paraburkholderia > Paraburkholderia panacisoli. The sequence continues at coordinate 115,829 of NZ_VTUZ01000029.1, forward strand.
AGAGGACTGGCGGCCCGAGCAGCAATCCCATCGAGTGCAGGAATTGCGGATCCTCGCTGGCATATAGCCGCTCGATCTTGTGTTCGATCTTCTTCTCGCCGCTCGACAGATTGGCGATCACCAATATGATCACGAGCGTGACGAACGCGGTAATGGCAATAGTGAGCATACGTGGCCTCGAGCTAATCGGCAGGACGCCACTGTGCGTCCCGCGGTTTGACGGAGAGTAACCGGACCGGGGTCCGGCTTTAACCACGACCGCAGGACGCATTGCGCATGCCCATTGCGGGACCGCGCCTTGCTACTTCCGCTTTTATCAGGTCTTAAAACTTATCTGACCAGCGAGAACGCTTCCCGCATGGCAATTTCACCCGCGCCAAATACGCCGACCACGGTATAGTCCGACGCCACGCATTCAAACGTGGAGTCCTGAAACGTAATCACGAAATGGCGCTGTGCCACCCCTGCCGATCCGACCGCCGCAATTTCTGCGGCCAGCGACGAATTCTCGACTTCATGCGCCGAATAGCCAGACAGACCTTGTCCGGCCAGTGGATGAATGTCGAGATCGCCGTCGCCCGGCGGACCCAGCCGGTGAAACACGGTGTCGGGAAATAGCACCGCGCAGAAGGGATCGTCGTCGGGATCGAATGGTCCGAACCGTTCAAAGTCGGCTTCCGCAATCGGGTAAGCGAGAATCACGCGGCGGTCGCTCGCGACGATGAAGGGTTCGGCGGCATCGGCTGCCGGATGAGGAACGGAGTCCAGCAGGACGACCAGGTCTTCCTGCTGGGGTGATTCAATCGTGCTAGTCATCTACTTCAGCACTCCGTTGCGCTCATGCGCTGGCTTCAACCGGGGCGGTTTGCGGCGCTGCCGGGGCGCTGGGCGCGACCGTTTTCGCGGCAGCTTTGCGAGCCGGCGCTTTTCTGGCCGCTTTCACTGCCGGGTTCTTCGCACTGATCTTTTTAGCGGCGGGTTTCGCTGCGCCTTTCTTTGCCGCTACTTTTCTGGTCGCCGCCGTTGCCTTCTTCGCGGCCGTCTTTTTAGCAGCGACTGCCTTTTTCGCCACGACTTTCTTTGCCGCGGCTTTCTTGCTCACCGCACCGCTGGTTGCCGCCGATTTCGCTTTGCCCGCTTTGGTTGCAGCTTTAGAGGCGACCTTCGTCGCGGCCTTGGCGGCTTTGTGACCAGCAGCGCTTGCCGTGGCGGTTGCGCCGTCGATCAGGAATTTGGTGCGGTCTTTGACCGTCGCGAGCCATGCAGGTGCCGGACCACGGCCACTCCAGGTGGCGCCAGTTTTCGGATTGAGGTACTTGGGCGGCTGTGCGCCTTTCGGCTGACCTTTAGTGCGCTTTACACGCGTCAGCACGGCTTTAGCCTCGGACTTCAATTCGCTCGCGCTGTCGATCAGGAATTGAGTGCGGTCTTTTACGCCCGCAATCCAACCCGGCGCGCGGCCATGGCCCGTCCAGGTCGCGCCGGTTTTATGGTCGCGGTATTTAGCCACTTTAGCCGTGCCGACGCTTTTCGACTTACCGACTCCGGCATGGCCATTCAGGCCTCGCGCCACCCGCGACGCTTTTGCCTTGGCTTCGATGTCCTCAGTAGTCAGGCCGTGCTTGAGCATCAGTTCACGAATCTGGTTGACCGCGACTTGCGCTTTTCTGGCAATAAGGGCGTCGGCTTGCGCCTGGAGTTTCTTAAGCTTTGCTTGGATTTGCTCTAACGTAGGCATTTGATTCCTCCCGATGTGGTAATCGTCAAACTATGCCATGAATGATAGAAGAAAGGCAGATCAATGTGGCCTTTAAGACACTACTCGACCCAATCACGTATCGTCCGGGTAACAAATCTTCAGGTTCACTACTCAATTACCCAATCTCTCTTCCTTTTCCTTTCCTTCATACTCTTCTATTTGGCTTCCAACTCCAGTGCCTCAGTTCAGGTTGGTGTAAAAACGACGGCCTGGCGATCGGCTATGTACCGCACACTACGTACAAAACGGTATTGTTGGCCGTCCGCCGTTATCCGGTTGAGCCCGAGGCGGGTCAACGTCAGCATCTCGTCCGCCTGAAACGCGTCGACCACACCCGAATCCGTCATATCCTCCAACGCGCCGGACGGATTGCCGACATAAACACTGCGCACCTGAGCGCCGATCCGCATCAAAACCACGCTTTCCCCTTCGTCGAGCGCCAACTCGAGATAGCCGGCAAGCGTGCGTAGCGAGGCCGGCGTGCAAGTCTGCGACTGATAGATCGCGGCATTCGATGGTGTCATTTGTGTTTCCCCGTCACCGGCATCAACGAAAAGGCGCTAGCTGTGCTTCTCAGCAATGGCCGCTTCTACTATAGGCAAGCATTCGAATATTCAAAGGACAGTGGTTCATTTTTCATTCGAAAGGGACTTTTCCGACGGCCGGGTTTAGAAATCGGCGCTATTGGCAATGACAAAAAGCCATTCGTCAGCGGCAAAAGAGCGCGTGCGAGGACACCCGTAACTCGGCGTTACGGATCTCGCAGACCCGTTTCACCTGTGTCCGCGCCACGCTTCTACACTCCGAACCGTATTCAGCGGCAAGCTGATTCACTGGGAATCAACCGGCAGCATCGCGCCTCGACGCGCAAGGAGAACGGAAAATGAACAGGAAGATCATTGGCGCGGCACTGGGTCTGGCAGTTCTGGCGGCATCTTCGGCCGCCTCGGCACACGTCGATGTGGCCGTCGGGCTCGGCGTGCCGGTCGCGGTCCAGGCCGCTCCGCCTGTCTATGTCGACCACCCGGCAGCGTATGGTCCGGCGCCGGTGCCGGTCGTCCACCGCGGCTATGACGGCTGGCGCGAACGGGAATGGCGCGAGCGCCGTGAATGGCGGGAACACGAATGGCGCCGCGAACAATGGCGCGAACATGAATGGCGTGAACACAACCGCTGGGGTGGCTATTGAAAAGAAGTCGAATAGCACCACCTTCGGGCATCTCAACCAAACGGTACTTTCAGATGAAAGCTGGTTTTATTAAGGCCGCTCTTGCAGCAGTGGCACTCACCTCGGCGATGACGGGTACGGCGAACGCGGCCGGCTGCATGAAGGGAGCGGTGGTGGGCGGCGTTGCGGGACATTATGCCGGGCACCATGCGGTAGTCGGCGCGGTGGGCGGCTGCCTCGTGGGACGCCATATGGCGAAAAAGCACGCTGAGGAGCAGGCCGCACAGCATCAGCAGGCGAAGATGCAATAAGCCGGGCGAGTCCCGGCAAACGCCGGCATATTCCGGCGAGCCGCCGCGCAAGTCTTGTCGCAGGATTCAAGACGTTGTTTGCGGCGGCGTTTCTTCTTTTGTGCCGTCTTCGGCACCTTCTTCCGCACCTTTTCCCGCACCTTTTCCCGCACCTTTTCCCGCACCTTTTCCCGCGCCTTTTCCCGCTCAGTCACGCGATCCGCAGTCCGCGGGCAGGCAGAATTTCCTGAGTCGTGACGAAACGGTGCTGTTTGACAGCGTCGTGAAAAAGCCGGTAGTCGCTTTCCTCGAATGCGCTGGTCCACTCCGGTCTGTCCCCGGTGTCGTCGTCGCCTTGCAGGCCGGTCGCTTTGAATTTCCAGGAGCCGCGTCCTTTGGCGATATAAGTCGGGACCGCCTCTTTCAAACCCGGAATGCGGCCGGCTTTCACCCATTCGCAAACGATCCGCAAGCGCTCGTTATCGTCCATGTTCCGGTTCGTATCGAGCAGATGGGTCAGCGCGTCTCTTACTTCGTCCGGCAGACCGGCTTGCGTTTCGAAATCTTCCCGCCCCGCCAGATACGCGCGGACCACGCGGCAAGCCATCTCGGCCGCCTGCACGAAGTCCGGCAAGTTGTGTCGGGAGATGAAGTTGTTTCGACCATCGATGTAATGCCAGCGCGCCCAAGGCTGGTCCGGATAGTGCAACGCGGCGCCGTGGCCCACAGGCAGCGCAACCGTCAATACGTCTTCCTCGATGCGCTCAATCAGATGAGCTGTGGCGAGTTGAAGGCTGGCAAGCCAGCCTTTGCGCGTGCAATCCTGGGCCTCCAGCAGATGCACCCGGTTCCACGGACTTTCGATACCCGCGAACCCCTGATGCGCCCAGGTGTCGACGTATGAATGCAGTGTCACACCCAGCCGGTGCAAACCCGTCTCCGAGTCGCGCTGCCGGATCGCTCGCCGCACCACTTCGCGCGCGACCTCGCTATCCGGCCGACAGATGGCTTTTTCTTCGATAGTCTCGCCTTCTCCCGCCGGCAAGAAATGAAACGGGGTCCACACGAGGCGGTTCTGGTCGTTCTCGGTATTGGCGTAGTCGAATAGCTTGTGCGCGGTGGCGAAGCGCTCAAAGGTTTCGCCGCCTTTGAAACGCAGTATTCCCCGGGTCGTCGCATCGTCGACGTATTGGCAGGCATGCGCGACGGTCAGCGCATCGGCCGCTGTCATTCCGCCGACGCGGGCGGCGATGTACACCACACCATAGTGAAAGTCGATATTCATGGCTGGCGCTCCTGACGCGCGGCGAATGACGGCGGGGGTCTTCTCGACCGCGCGCATAAGCGGATGCGGGGCCGGCGCGTGAGTAGATAGTAGACGAGCGAGCGCCGCGCGGCTTTAAAAAAGACGCTTTATTAGTGTTGCGAACGAGGCGAATGGGTGCGATGGGCCATGCCGGACGCCACGGCCCACCGCGTCAACCATTAAACTTTCGGGCTACTGAGAGAACAAAGGGCAATGCCGCAGCAGTTCAGCGCGGTGATATAGAGAAAGACCCCTCCGGAGGCCACGCCGTGCGCGTCAAGACAGGTGAGTAATCGTCATCCGGCCATTCCATTGCGCATTCAGATACTCGATTGCGAGGCGCCGGTGGCAGCGATGGGGTAAATGTTCACTGCAAAGCAGGCAGGCCGAGCGAAATAGATCGACATCCAGCGTGCTTTCCACCCGGCGTTTGGCAATCAGTTCGACGTACTCCGCCGTGAAATCGTCCCATTTCAATTGTTTGGCCTGGTAGCGTTTCAGCAAGTCCGGCTCGGGCGCCAGTTCCGGCATTTCCACATACGCTGCGCCGCACAACTGTTCGAGGAAATAAGGCAGATCCTGCTTCTTCGCGAAGCCCGCCAGTTGCGACGTGTTATTCAGGCGAATGTCGAGAACGGTGCGCACCTCGGCGCTTTTCAGAAGATCGAAAAAGTTCTGCGCGCTCTTGCCGGCGAAACCGATCGTAGCAACCAGCACTGCGTTGTTTTCACGTTTCATGACGAATACTCAACAGTGGGCGATTCAGCACCCAAAAAACGAAAAGCCCCGCAGCGGTATCCGGTGCGGGGCTCAATTCTCAAAACATGTCGCGCCGTATTACTTGACGATATCGACCAGTTCGACTTCAAACGTCAGGTCGCTGTTCGGCGGAATCACACCGACGCCACGGTCGCCGTAAGCGGTGGCCGCCGGGCAGGTCAGTTTGGCCTTGCCGCCTACTTTCATTTTCTGAACGCCTTGCGTCCAGCACGGAATCACGCGATTGAGCGGGAAAGTCGCCGGGCCGCCATGCTTGGCGGAACTGTCGAACTCGGTGCCGTTCGACAGCGTGCCGCGGTAATTGACCTTCACGACATCGGTCGCTGCCGGTTGGGCGCCCGTGCCCACCGTGAGATGTTCGACGATCACGCCGGAAGGCAGCTTCTCGGGGGTCGGCGCGGCGGCCATCGCCGTCGTGGAAAGAAGAGCCGCGGCAACCAATGCAACGATAGATTTCAAAGCAAGTCTCCAGTTGGGTAATCCGCGCCATTGTAGCGGATCACCTGGCGCGTAACGGCGGCTCGCGTGCCGCTCATATCCGGCTGCTGCGCAACGAAAGCCTCGCATACGCGTTTTAATCGAGGCGTTGCACCATGCATCGGGCCGCCGGCGCTTCACCCCGCGCATTGAAATCCGCGAGCACGGTTTCTCGCTCACGGATGTCGGCCAGCACTTCTGGATGGAGTAGCGCGGTGATCACTTCGTCGCGATCGCGGCCCGCTTGCGCGATCACGTCGCCGTAGGGATTCCAGATCGCGCTCGCGCCGCACGCGGCCCAGCCGCCGGTCGTGCCGACATGATTCGACAGCAGCACGTACATGGTGTTGTCGAAAGCACGCGCGGGGAGCCAGATGCGGGACTGGTGATAGCCGGTCTTCGCGCTAAAGAGCGCGCTCGCCAGATACGCGTGCGCGCCGTTGAGCGCCGCCAGACGCGCATGCTCCGGAAAGCCCGAGTCGTAGCACACACTGGGAGCAAGCCGCCATCCGTCGAGTTCCAGCAGCATGCAGCCTTGCGAGCCCGGCTGATAGATCCGCGACTCGCTGCTAAAGAGGTACTGCTTGTGATACGGCTCGATCTGATCGCCGGACCGGTTGAAAATCAGCGACGAAATGTGGAGAGCATCTGGGTTGCGCTGATCGCGCGTCGCCGCGCCGACGATTACCGCGATCTCGCGCTCACGGCAGATCGCGCGAATCGGTTCGAGCCGCGGATCGTGCGCGTCGAACGCATACTTCGCGGGATCACCGGCAATCAGTTCCGGTTCATAGCCGCTCAGGAATTTCTCGGGAAAAACCACCAGTTTCGCGCCGAGCCCGGCGGCGAGATCGGTCAGTTCGACCGTTCTCGCGATGTTGGCCGCGACGTCGCCGGAAACCGGTTGTGCCTGCGCGGCCGCGATTCGCAATGACGTTTGCGGCAGCGATGCCTGTGAATGATTCAACGTGAACTCCGTGATGAACGAGTCGTTGCAATGCGCTCGCGCGGATTAGAGGCAGGAATGGGCGCGAGCAAAGCCACCGGCATTTAATCACGGACAGCGCCCGCGAAGTAAGTGCGAGCCGGCGGACGTGAACCACCGGCACGGTTCCGCAGTCCACATAAGCGATCCACTGCGAGCCATTCGTCGACACGCAACTCATAGACCAGCGAGTACTTTCGATGACCGAACCGGCCGATTCCGACGAGCCCGTCATTCCCGCGGCCGCCGTAACGCCAGGGTCGCGGCGCGCGCCCCGGCCGCGCCGGATTCCGCGCAGCCGCGAGCAACAGGCGCGGCTCGACGCACGCGAACCCGCCTTCGAGCCCATCCCTTTCACGCTCGACGCCGCCGCCGCGCGCCGCCCGTTCGCTGACAAACTCAATGAGTGGTTCGCAGCACGCCGTTGGCAGCCGTTCGCATTTCAGCGCGAAGTGTGGGCCGAAATCGGCCGAGGCGCGAGCGGCTTGCTGCACGCCAGCACCGGCGCTGGCAAGACGTGGGCCGTGTGGTTCGGCGCGCTGGCCGCCTTCGCGAGCGCCCGATCACCGGCGCGCAAACGCACGCCAGGCACGCAACCGGAGCCGCTCACCGTGCTGTGGATCACGCCGATGCGCGCGCTCGCCGCGGATACGGCGCGCGCGTTGCAAAGTTCGGCGGCCGAGCTTGCGGTGCCGTGGAGCGTCGGATTGCGCACCGGCGACACGTCATCGGCCGAACGCTCGCGGCAGAACCGGCGCATGCCGTCGGCGCTCGTCACTACGCCCGAGAGCCTGACACTGATCCTCACGCGGCCCGACGTGCGCGAAGTACTCGCACACGTGCGGCTCGTGATCGTCGACGAATGGCATGAGCTGCTCGGCAACAAGCGCGGCACGCAAACGCAACTCGCGCTCGCGCGTCTCGTTCATTGGCGACCCGAGCTGCAGGTGTGGGGCTTGTCGGCGACGCTGGGCAATCTCGCCTTCGCCGCCGACGCATTGCTCGCGCCCGTGAAAACGCCGCGCGTCAGCGTGCATGGCGCGCTGCCCAAAACGCTGATGGTCGACACGGTGATTCCCGAGACCATCGAGCGCTTTCCGTGGGGCGGTCATATGGGTATGCGCCAGGTCGGCGCGGTGGCCGACGCGATCGGCGACGCGCAAACGTCGCTCGTTTTCACCAACACCCGCTCGCAGTGCGAGCTCTGGTATCAGGCGCTGCTCGAAGCGCGGCCCGAATGGGCCGGACTGATCGCGTTGCATCACGGCTCGCTCGATCAGGCCGTGCGCGAGTGGGTCGAACGTGGACTGAAGAACGGCTTGCTGAAAGTGGTGGTGTGCACGTCGAGCCTCGATCTCGGTGTCGATTTCCTGCCCGTCGAACGCGTGTTTCAGATCGGCTCGCCCAAGGGCGTCGCGCGTTTGATGCAACGCGCGGGACGCTCGGGGCATGCGCCTCTACGTCCGTCGCGCGTAACGATCGTGCCGACGCATGCGCTCGAACTGGTCGAAGCCGCCGCCGCGCGCGAGGCCGTCGAACAGCGCCGGATAGAAGGCCGCGAAACGCCGGAGAAACCGTTCGACGTGCTGGTCCAGCATCTCGTCACCGTGGCGATCGGCGGCGGCTTCGTCGCGCGTGAACTGTACGGTGAAATTCGCGGCACCTACGCTTACCGGCAACTGACGCAAGCGGAGTTCGATTGGGCGCTCGGTTTTGTCGAAGGCGGCGGCGCGGCGCTGCGCGCCTATCCGGACTATCACCGCGTGGTGCGCGAAAGCGGCGGACTGTACCGCGTGCCGCGCAAGGACCTGGTGCGCAGGCATCGCAACAACATCGGCACCATCGTCGCGAACGGCACCTCGAATGTCGCTTATCTGTCTGGCGGGCGAATCGGCGCGATCGAGGAGTCGTTCATTTCGCGGCTCAAACCCGGCGACATTTTCACCTTCGGCGGACGCGCGCTCGAATTGATCCGCGTGCAGGACATGACCGCGTGGGTACGTCGCGCGACTTCATCGCGCGGAGCCATGCCGCAATGGGCGGGTAGCCGCATGCCGCTGTCGTCGGAACTCGCCGATGCCACGTTGACGATGCTCGCACGCGCCGCCGCCGGCATCTACGATGAGCCCGAAATGCGCGCGGTACGGCCGCTGCTCGAATTGCAGCAGAAGTGGTCGGCTGTGCCCGAGCGTGGCGTGCTGGTGGTCGAGTTGCTGAAGTCGCGCGAGGGACACCATTTCTTCTGTTATCCGTTTGCGGGGCGCACCGCGCATATCGGCCTGGGGGCATTGCTCGCATGGCGTGCGTCGCGCGAGAAGCCCGGCACCTTTTCGATTTCGATGAACGACTACGGTTTCGAACTGCTCTGCGCGCAACCCTTCGATTGGGCCGCGCAATTGCAAGGCAGCCTGCTTTCACTCGACGAACTGGAGCACGACATTCTCGCGAGCCTCAATTCTTCCGAACTCTCGATGCGGCGCTTTCGCGAGATTGCGCGCGTGTCGGGACTCGTGTTTCAAGGACATCCCGGACAGCAGAAAAGCGCGCGGCAATTGCAGGCGTCGAGCGGGCTGTTCTATGAGATCTTCCGCAATCACGATAGCGGCAACCTGCTGCTCAATCAGGCCGATGACGAAGTACTGTTGCAGGAACTCGACGCGCAGCGCATTCGCATCGCACTCGAACGCATGAACGCGAGCCGCGTCGTCGTGACCCGGCCCAGCAAGCCGACGCCGTTTGCGTTTCCGTTGATCGTCGGACGCTTGCGCGAGAAGGTGAGTACCGAGAAGCTCGCGGATCGCGTTGAGCGGATGCTCGCCGAACTCGAAAAGGCGGCGCGCAAATGAAGCCTGCTTCGTTGACCGTCGAGATCGCCGGGCATCCGCTTGTATTGTCGAACATGCGCGCGTGTTTCGATCCGGTGCTGCGCTGCCTCTTCGTCGCCGATGCGCATTTCGGCAAGGATGCGGTGTTTCGCGCGCGAGGCATCCCGGTGCCGGTCGGTTCGACGGCCGACAATCTGATGCGCCTCGACATGCTGATCGCCGAATTCGAACCAGGCATGCTGGTGTTTCTCGGCGACCTGTTGCACGCGCGCGAGTCGCATGCGGCGCAGACGCTCGATGCGTTGCATGCGTGGCGCGTGCGGCATGCGCGACTACGGGTGGTGCTCGTGGAAGGCAATCACGACCGGCATGCGGGTGCGCTGCCGGGGACGTTGGGTGTCGAGTATGTGCAGGAGCCCTGGCTTATTGGGCCGTGGGCGTTGTGTCATCAGCCGCAACGGGTTGAGGATGCGTATGTGCTTGCGGGTCATCTGCATCCGGTTTACCGGATCTCGACGCGGACCGATTCTGTGCGGGTGCCGTGTTTCCGGTTCGGTACGGATGGTGGCGTGTTGCCGGCTTTTGGAAGCTTTACGGGGGGAGCACGCGAAGAAGGACGTGTGGCTGGGGAGAGGGTGTTTCTGGTGGTGCAGGAGCGGGTGATCGAGTTGGGTGCTGCGATGAGGTGAGTGGACGGGGGCCGTCCACTCGTTCCTGTTCGTTTGGCCTGGTTTTGGGGCGGAGGCCGGTGGTTGCCGGCCTCCGCTTCTTCTTGCGGGACGTACTGCTTCGGTTTAGTGGTTGCCGCCGCCGTGACCACCGCCATGGCCGCCGCCGTAACCGCCACCGTGGCCTGATCCGAAGCCGCCGCCGTGGCCGCCGCCGTGGCCTGATCCGAAGCCGCCGCCGTGGCCTTGGCCGCCGTTGCCGGAGCCACCGTTGCCGCCATCGCCGGGGCCACCGTTGCCCGAGCCGCCGCCGCCGTTGCCGCCGTTTCCGGGACCGCCGCGACCGCCGTTGCCGGCACCACCGTTGCCCGAACCGCCGCCGCCATTGCCGCCGTTTCCGGGACCACCGTGACCGCCGTTGCCGGCACCACCGTTGCCCGAGCCGCCGCCGCCGCTGCCGCCGTTTCCGGGACCACCGTGACCGCCGTTGCCGGCACCACCGTTGCCCGAACCACCGCCGCCATTGCCGCCGTTTCCGGGACCGCCGTGACCGCCGTTGCCGGCACCACCGTTGCCGGAACCGCCGCCGCCATTGCCGCCATTTCCGGGACCACCGTGACCGCCGTTGCCGGCACCACCGTTGCCCGAACCGCCGCCGCCGTTGCCGCCGTTTCCGGGACCACCGTGACCGCCGTTGCCGGCACCACCGTTGCCCGAACCACCGCCGCCATTGCCGCCGTTTCCGGGACCGCCGTGACCGCCGTTGCCGGCACCACCGTTGCCGG